>NZ_FNNI01000018.1 GCF_900106955.1 Aidingimonas halophila
GTGCCGCTCGTCCATGGAAGGACGGCCTTGAGTCCCATTCGGTCAACGCAGGGAGGCGTTGTTCATGGCCCAGACCGGTCTACAGTTTACACTCGAGGGGGCCGGCGCCCCGGCCGGGGAACTGGTCGTCGTCGACTTCACCCATACCGAGCAGCTTTCGCACCCCTTCACGCTCGAGATCACGGCCGCCAGCCGCGATGGCGGCCTCGCGTCCGCGGCCTTCCTCGACCGCGAGATGACCCTGACGCTCTGGCAACAGGGCGAGCCGTTGCGCCGGATCGCGGGCATCGTCAGCGCCTTCGGCATCGGCGATCGCGGCCATCACCATACGTTCTATACCCTGACCCTGCGACCCGCCCTGTGGCGACTGTCGTTGCGCCACAACTCGCGTATCTTCCAGCACGTCTCGCCGCTGACCATCATCCGCACCCTGTGCGAGGAGCGCGGTCTCCGCGATGTCGCTTTCGCCGTCACCCGCGAGCCCGACGTGCGCGAATACTGCGTGCAGTACCGCGAGACCGACCTCGCCTTCATCGAACGCCTGGCTGCCGAAGAGGGCCTGTTTTACTTTCATGAGTTCGAGGCGAGTGACAAGGGCGCCCACCGGCTGGTGTTTGCCGACGACCCGCAGGTGCTGGCAAGTCTCGGCGAACGCACTTACCACCGCCGTGCGGGTGGCACGGCGCCCATGCGGCATGTGCGCAGACTCAGCCACACCGCCCGGGTGGCGAGCTCGTCCGCCACGCTCAAGGATTACAGCTTCAAGAATCCGGCCTATGCGCAACTGCATGAGTACCAGGCCCATGATGTTGCAGGGCACGGCCAGCAAGGCGTCGCTGATAAAGGGTACGAACACTACGACTACCCCGGCCGTTACAAGCAGGACGCCTCCGGCGAGCCGTTTACGCGCATTCGTCTGGAGCAGCTGCGCCGTGAGGCGATCACCGCCAGTGCAGAAAGCGACCTGCCCGAACTCGCCCCCGGCCGGCGCTTCACCCTGACCGACCACGACACCGATACCCTCAACCGCGACTGGCAGGCCATTAGCGTGACGCACTACGGCGAGCAACCCCAGGCGCTGGAAGAAGACGGTATCACCCAATCAGACAGTGCCGGGATGACCCGCTACCACAACCAGGTCACGCTGATTCCCGGCGATGCCCCTTGGCGAGCGACTCCCAATCCCAAACCCCGCGTCGATGGTCCCCAGGTGGCCTTCGTGGTCGGCCCCGAGGGCGAAGACATCCACTGCGACGACCACGGGCGGGTCAAGGTCCAGTTTCCCTGGGATCGTTATGCCGCCCCCGACGACACGGCGAGTGCGTGGCTAAGAGTGAGTCAGGGCTGGGCCGGCGGCGGCTACGGCAGCATCGCCCTGCCGCGCATCGGCCACGAAGTGATCGTCTCCTTCCTGGAGGGCGACCCGGACCAGCCGCTGATCACCGGGCGCACCTACCATGCGGTGAACACGCCGCCCTATGCGCTGCCCGAACACAAGACCCGCAC
>NZ_FNNI01000005.1 GCF_900106955.1 Aidingimonas halophila
CGACTTCGCCTTCGGTGACCCCGCCAATCTGACGGTTGACGGCCTGGACGGTGACCTGAACTGGACGACCGATGGCGACGGCAACCTGGTCGGCAGCCTGGACGGCGACGACGTGCTCAAGCTGAGCCTGAACGGCGGCCCGATCGGCGCCCAGACCAGCGGCACGGTGACGGTCACCGCCGAGTTGCTCGATGCGCTGCCGCACGATGCGAACGTCGACGAGCTGACCATCGGCGGACTCGAAGTGATCGCCAGCGAAGCGGACGGCGACCGTGCCAGCGGCACGGTGGACGTCACCGTCACGGACGCCCAGCCCGAGAACACTCTGGGCGGTGATAAGGAAGCCACCGAAGGCGGCGTGGCGATCGACGGCACCTGGAGCGAGGAAGCCGGCGCCGACGGCGTGGGCAGCACCACGGTCGAGTTCGGCGGCGAGAGCTACGCGCTGGATGAAGCCATCGACACCGGCAGCGGCGAGTTGACGGTCAACAGCGGTGGCACCTGGAGCTTCGTGCCTGGCACCAACGCCGAGAATACCGGCTTCGACTTCGAGCTGGTCACGCTGGACAACGACGGTGACGAGGCACGTGCCACGCACACCGTCGCGGTAGACGACGGCGCCGGTCCGACGCCGGGCGACAGCGACGGCGACGGCAAGACGCTCAGCCTCAACCTGGCCGATACCGCCACGGAAGATGGCGCCACCGACAGCACCGACGGCGAGCTTGCCTTTACCGCCGGCAGTGACGACATCACCGAGTTCGCCTTCGGCGACCCCGCCAACCTGACGGTCGACGGCCTGGACGGTGAGCTGGACTGGACGGCCGACGGCGACGGCAACCTGGTCGGCAGCCTGGACGGCGACGACGTGCTCAAGCTGAGCCTGAACGGCGGCCCGATCGGCGCGCAGACCAGCGGCACGGTGACGGTCACCGCCGAGCTGCTCGATGCGCTGCCGCACGATGCGAACGTCGACGAGCTGACCATCGACGGTCTCGAAGTGATCGCCAGCGAGGCAGACGGCGACGATGCCACCGGCATGGTCGACATGACCGTGAGTGACGCGCTGCCTGATGCCACTGATGACTCCGCTGATGTTGTAGCGGGAGAGTCTATTAGCGGCAATGTGCTGAACAATGATACGGCCGTTGAGCAACCAACTTCAGTGACCGGCGTTTCGCATGAGTCGGCTGGTGCCGTCTCCTTCGACAACCCCGACGATGTCAAAAATGATGGGAATGGCGATTACATCGAGCTGGAAACCGATCATGGCACACTGACATTGTACCAGGATGGCGATTACCAATATTCTGCTAATCCGATAGAGTCAACGGTGACGGTGCCAAATAATTCATTGGAAGATTGGCAAGGCGCCTTGTCAGGTGTTTATGGGTTCATGGGAGCACCACTGGATGGACAAGGAAAGCTTGATATCTCTCAGTTGACATCTGCAGCTGAAGATGACGTCAAGTTTAACAATGGCTCCAAGAAAGGGCTCGGTGTTGATATTTCCCAGTCAGGTGTGATCGATGACGGTGAAAATCTCGTCATGGCCCTTAATGGCCCTGCTTCTAGTGCAGTAGTCAGCATCGGCCAGTTCAATGCGAATCAAACTGAAACGGGTCAATGGCAAGCATTTGATAGTGACGGAAACCTTGTCGGTTCAGGAACATTCGAAGGTGAGACCAATAATGGTAAACCGTTCTCGGTGGATATTGATACCGATGAACCCTTCAGCTATCTCAGCTTTGGACTCGATACGGGATCAAACTCCAATCAGGGATATGTCGTTAATGGGTTGAGTTATTCTGCCTACCAAGGGGCGGCGGAAGATAACTTTACCTATACGATGAGAGATGAAGATGGTGATTTAGATGATGCAGAACTGAATTTTGGTATTGACAACGAGGGGGATATTCCTGATCCCGAACCGCCGGTACCGGACGAACTGCTTGTGGATGGAAATTCCAGTAGTTCTGGCCTGGAAACGGCTGGTGGTAACGACGTGCTGGTGGGTGATATCGGTGGCAAGAAAACCAATATCACTCCTGGACAAGACTATAATGTGTCGTTGATAGTCGACTCGTCCGGCAGCATTGAGAATCAACTTTCGCTTTTGAAAGATTCCCTCAATAAACTGGCCGGCCAGCTCGTCAATCATGATGGTTCTGTCAATCTTCAGTTGGTCAGTTTTGCGAAGAATGCTGATACAGAGCTAACCCTGGATGACATCACTAATGTCGATAATGCCTTGAGCACTATTGAATCGGCAATTGCTGATCTGGGCGCCGATGGCGGCACCAACTACGAGGCGGCATTCCGAGAAGCCAAAGAATGGTTCGATGGACAAGAGAACGGCTATGAGAACCTGACGTACTTCCTGACGGATGGTGATCCCACTTATCATCTTAATGAATGGGGTGATCCGACCAACGATGGGAATGGTTCACAGACGAGTCAGGCGAACTTGCAGAATGCCCTTGATGCCTTTGGGCCCTTGTCAGATATTAGTACCGTCCATGGCATTGGGCTTGATATCTATGATAACGGAAATGTCAACGAAGACTACTTGAGGTATTTTGACAATACGGACCCCAATGGACAGGCGACTGTTGACTTTGGCTCGACGACAGAAACGACTCTTGCCGATTTCCACGGTGGTGATGATCCTATCGATGGTGAGGAGAGCTGGACTGTCATTAACGGAGGTGGCTCTGTTGATCGGAATGGATGGGGAAACTATCTGGAGTTAGATTCGGACGGCAGTTCCGTCACTGCTCGCAGCGATTCCTTTTCTATAAGTGAGGACGGAGGATCTATTGGCCTGCAATATGCAGTAGATGATTATTATCAGGATGATGACTTTTCCTGGTCGCTTGAGAAGTTATCCGAAGGTTCTTGGAGCGAAGTCGAAAATGGTCAGCTTAATAGCTGGCAGAGTTATCGAACGATAGGTTCAGATTTGGGAGCTGGGGACTATCGTCTGGTATTTTCTGTTGAAGATAATAGCTGGGGGTGGAGTGATGCCAAGCTGGAACTCCACGATATCGAGCTGTCGATTCCTGATCGAGTCACCGGAGATATCGGTCAGCCATCCGTCATAATGTCTGCCGAAGAACTCGACAATGTCCTCGAGGGAGGCAGTACGGAAGAGGTGCCCGTCGATGTCGGTGATGACGAGTTAATTGGCGGAGACGGTGATGACATCCTCTTCGGCGACACGGTAGAGCATCCCGATCATGAGGGAGAGGGCTTCCAGGGCATTCTGGATGAGCTCGAGGCTCAGAATGGTCAGGCGCCGACGGATGATGAAGTATTGACCTTCCTTCAGGATAACCATGAGTCGTTGCATGTACCGGCTGATCAAGGTGGCGACGATACTCTGGATGCGGGTGCCGGTAACGATATTCTGTATGGCGGTGCCGGTAACGACACCCTCTACGGCGGTGCCGGTAACGATGATCTCTATGGCGGGCTCGGCGCCGATACCTTCGCCTGGGAACTGGGCGATGAGGGAACCGAGAATGAGCCGGCCGAGGATACCGTCAAGGACTTCAATGCTTCCGGTGAGGATGAGGGAGACAAGCTGGATCTCTCCGAGTTGCTGCAGGATCGGGAGGAGAGCGATGAGCTCTCCGACTTCCTGCAGGCCTCGCAGAACGAGGACGGCGATACCGTGCTCCATGTCAGTACCAGTGGCAATCTGAGCCAGGATGGCGAAGGGGCCGATCAAACGGTCACACTGGATGGAGTGTCCTATAATGAGGATGTCATACAGAACATGATCGATGAGGGACAGTTGAAGATCGATCAGTAAGTTCTGCCAAGCCTTTTGAGGCTCATGTGCGCCGTATCCGGTTAGCGCCGGATACGGCGTTCTTGTAGGATGCGGAAATGGAAAAGGCTCAGGAGGCGAGCAATGTTCGTCAAGCGTGATGAACAGGGGACGATCGTGATGGTGTGTCGCGAGGCGAGTCCCGAGTGTCGGGAATTTGTGGAATCGGATTCACCGGAGTTGTCGGCATTTCTTGGTCGGGAGACCGCGCCTGAAGAACTGCATGAACTGCGACAATCGGATCTCGAGTTCGTGCGGGTGCTGGAGGATGTGATCGAGATCCTGATGGATAAGGGCGTGATCAGCTTTACCGACCTGCCTGACGCCGCCAGAGAGAAGCTGATGGCCCGCCAGTCAATGCGTCAGCGGGCCAATAGCGTGGGTCTCCTGGGGGATGACGGCGACGACGGTGTCATCTGAGACCGGTTAGTCTGATAGCCGGATACCCGGGCCGGTCATACCGTCGAAGCCGAGCTCGAGCAGGGTCGTATGTTCAGCGTCGGTTTCGACACCTTCTGCGATGATCTTGATACCGATGGAGTGGCAGAGCGTAGCCATGCCTCGCAGTATGGATTGTTGATCGACGCTGTCATCCACGTTGTTCACCAGTGATGCATCGATCTTGAGATAGCTCAACCCGACATCATGTAGTTGAGCGATTTTGGAGAACTCCGGCCCGACGTGTTCCAGTCCCATGCGGCAGCCGAAACGTTCCAATTCCCGGCACAGCGAACGGAAGCTCTCCAGATGATGGACCGCCATGATTTCCGGCACTTCGAACCAGAGATGCGGGGCGGCTTCGGGGGCGGCCTGTAACCGGGCTTTTAATGCGCTGATGAATGCCGGATCATTGGCGGCACGTGGTGAGATGTTGAGTGCGACAGGTGTCGTATTCTCGGCGACGGTCCGCAAGGCGGTGTCCACTACGGCCAGGTCCATGTCACTGTTCATTCCCAGGCGTGAAATCCACGGCATGAAGACACCGGCGGGTTGCCATTTGTCGCACAGCCTCAGCCGTGAGGGCGCTTCGTAGTGGAGGAGCCCGCCCTGGTTGTCCAGAACCGGATAACGGGCCAGGGACACGCCGTCATGAATTGCCTGAACGAGCGCTGCTCGCCACTCGTCATGGGTTTGGAACAGAACGGCTTCGCCTTCGCCCCTGTCGAGGATGACCGCTCGGTCACCTTGACTTTCAGCACGAGCGAGTTCGCCGTCGAGGGCGCTGAGCACTTGAGCACGCGTTTCGTGCTGGTGGTATATGCGTATCGCCATGGGCAGTGCAATGCGCAAGGGCTGGCCGTCCAGATGCGCATGCAGTTTGTCGGTGAGTCGTGCTGAGAGCGCTTCGAGGTCGTCTTCACCGGGAAGTAGCAAGGCAAAATCGCTTCCGTTAAGCCGGCCGACCTGGCCATTGTCGACGCTTCTGGCGATTTGCTGGAGTTCGCGGGTGAGTTCGGCCAACAGTTTGTCGGTGGCCGACCGCCCTAGTTGTTCGTTGAGTTCGGCAAGTTGAGCGACACGAATGATGGCGATACAGCCCATCGTATTGTCGTCTTCACGCTTGAGCGCTGTGTCGAGCAGACGCATGAAGTGATCGCGATTGACGGCGCCGGTGATGCTGTCGTGCTGCAGGCGACGCCTCAATTGTTCAAGCTTGTCGCCTTCTTGACTGAGCATGCTGCTGACACTGGCGGAGAGTTGGTTCATGGCTTCCACCACGTCGCGCAACTCCCGCGTCTTGGGTAATCGGGATGTCGTGAAACGCCGACGACCGATTTCCCGGGCCTGATCAATAACGGCTTGCAGGGGGCGTCGAATGGTATGGACGATCCACCAGGCCAGCAGGCCGCTGACGATGGCCGCGAGTCCGAACCAGCCAAGCAGTTGTAATGTGCTACGCCAGAGAGAGCGGTAGGCATAGCTGTGTTGCGTTTCGACTTCGATAGTGGCGTATTGCTGCCAACCATCCTGAATGACGGCTTCGCCGGCAGGGATCGAGAAGCGTGTCAGGTCGACGAACCAACCGGGAACTTCATCGATGGTTTCATCGGCTTCTCGCGCTTCCATGATGTCGCCATCCGTATCGCGTAGCTCGATACGCCGATAGTGTCCTGTGTCGAACTGGGCGGCAATCAGCAATTCCATTTCCGTCGGATCCTTGCTGAGCTGGCTCATCGACAGGGCAAGCGCATTGGCATTGTCGGCATTCTTGATACTGACCTCTTGTTCGAGCGCTTGTTTGGTCGTGGTGATCGCGATGAACAGGCTTCCGCCAAAGGCGATCAGCAAGAGCACCAGTATGGTCAGCCATAACTGCTTGATAAGCGACATGTCAGCGTTCTCCCTGCAAGCCGACGGTCGGCCGTCGAAATATTGAATGATTGTTCGGTATACCGATGATCATAAGAACCCTTGCTCCTCCATGCGTGCCAGCACGCGTCGCCAGCGCGACAATCGTGCTACCGGATCGGCTTTCGATGTCGTCGAACTACCCGTCCACAGGCCTTCACTGTTGAAGCTGAAGACAGGGTCGAGGTCGGTGCGCTGGCTGGCGGGAACGATGCTTGGCTGAAGATTATCCAGAATACGGGGCTCGGCACTGGGCGTTTCATAATACCCCAGCACCATGTGCGCAATGGTTTCGTCGCTGCGTCCCGGGCGGGCCTTGACATAGATCATGCGCAGCTTGGCGACCGGTACTCCCAGTTGAACGAGCGTAATGTACTTGGCGATGGAATAATCTTCACAGTCGCCCCGGCCTTCGCCCAAGGTTTCCAGTGGTGTCGCCCAATAGTCCTTCTGGCCCCAGATATCGATGTCGTCGACCCATTTGACACGCCGGTTGAAGAAGTCGTTGACTTCACGTAACTGGGTGTCCAGATCGCTATTCGACAAGCGATCGAGCAACGCCAACCACTCCTCGATGACATCGAGGCCGCTCGAGCCATACTGGGCTCGCATGGACTCACGTAGCCGTGACGGATCCATGCTGCCCGTTGCCGGTATGGCGTGAACGCCAACGGCACAGGCGAGGACGGTTCCGCCCAACGTCGCAAGGAAACGGCGTCGGTCAGGGCGAAAGGAACTGACGAGTCGGGAATTGGCCATGCATGGATTTGCGCCGGTAGCGCATGAGTTCCCTGATACTGGTGGTGATTATCGTATTACGGGTAATGTATCAGTAGGTGCTATTCCCTTGCCATAGCCGAAGTTGGCCGAGCCAACCCAGATCCCTGGCGGCTTCCTGCAGTTCGTCAGCCATGCCGTCCAGCGATTGACCATTGGTGGAAAGGGAGTCCGGTATGTACAGCGAGAGTTCGATCCGATCGTCCAGATAGTGCAGTCCCAGATCAATACGTTGCTGCCAGGCGGGTAGGTGCCCCCAGCGGGCTTCCAGCGCCACTTCGACATCATCACGAAGCGGCAGGCCGGGGCGCTGCTCGATGTCCGGGACATCCGAATCGTCTTCAGGATCGATGTGGAAGGTGACGTCGGTCAGCCGCGGGAAGGCGTCATGCAGATCCCTGTGTGCCTGGTTGCCGACTTCATGTGCTTCGGAAACGGAAATGCGAGGTGACACCACGAGGTGCATATCGAGCAGGACGCGACCACCGATCGTGCGTGTCCGCATTTCATGTACGCTTTCGACTCCCGGGACGCTGGTGACGGTTTCCTGCATGCGGTGTTGCTGTTCAACCGGGAGGGCGGTATCGACGAGTTCATGCCCCGCATCCCAGAGCAGATCCCAACCGATCTTGCCGACCAGCAGTCCGACGATGATGGCGGCGACACCATCCAGCCAACCGATACCGAATTGCGCGCCCACCAAGCCGATCAGCACGACGATGCTGGAAAGGGCATCGGAGCGGGAGTGCCAGGCGTTGGCTTCGAGCAGCCGGGAGCGCACACGCTTCGCCACTCGCAAGGTATAGTGGAATATCCACTCCTTGAGGACTAATGCAATCAAGGACAGCAGGATGGCCCACTGTCCGGGGGCGGGAATCGGTGTACCGGCCATGAGTCGTGACAGACTGGCCCAGGCGATACCCCCTGCCACGAAGATCAATACGCTACCCAGCCACAGTGTCGCCAGTGTTTCGATACGTCCATGGCCGTAGGGGTGGTTGTGGTCCGGCGCCTGGCGACCGAAATGGGTGGCCACGAGAACCATGGCGTCGGTGATCAGGTCGGAGAACGAGTGAATGCCGTCGGCAATGAGGGCGGCGGAACCGACGATGATGCCGGTGATGACCTTGGCTATGCCCAGTGCTGCATCGATGATAGCGCCCACCAGCGTGACGCGATGCGCTTCACGTGTGTGGGCGGGGCTGAGCCGATGTGCACTGAAACTTCCCATCTAGGGGGTTCCTCGACCGTGACACTGAAGTGGTTGAAAACCTGGATAGTCTAATTCAAGAAACCATCCATCGAAATACTTGAGTGTATTGCAAAGGTATTTGCTCCTCAACGTTCCAGTCGCCCGGCTCGATGGAGAGCTGGATTGGCATATTGTGCCAGCCACCACTCCCGCAAATGCGTCGGCACGTCGGCCAGGTGTTTGGAAAAGCGCGCCCTGTCGGCTTCGCTGACCTCACTGAGGTCGACCAGATCCGGTGCCAGGCCACTGGCCTCGAGTGCCAGTTGATGGCTAGGGAAGAGCTTGTAACCCTCCAATATCTGTCGGTCGATGGCGGCGGCCACGGCATCGGGCGTATCCGCATCGGTTTCCAGGGGCGTGCCGAAGGTCAACTGGATGCGGCCCTTGTCACCGGTGATGCCGGCGACGATGGAGAGGATATCCTCGAACTCCACCTTTTGGTAGCGGCCTTCCGCATGCATGGCGTATAGCTCCCGCGCTTTCTGGAGAGCGCAGGGATCATATTCGTAGCTGATGGAAACCGGGACGATACGCAATTCGGCAATGGCATCATTCAGACCGGCATGGCGGTCGGACTGGCGTCGGGCCATGGTCAGCATCTTGACGATAGCCGGGTCGGTGCGATCGATACCGTCCTTGGCGCGGCCTTCACGCTGGGCCATCCATATCGAGTGATTGTCCTCGACGATCGAG
This sequence comes from Aidingimonas halophila, assembly GCF_900106955.1. Classification (GTDB taxonomy): domain Bacteria; phylum Pseudomonadota; class Gammaproteobacteria; order Pseudomonadales; family Halomonadaceae; genus Aidingimonas; species Aidingimonas halophila. Next base: position 8,907 of record NZ_FNNI01000005.1, read on the forward strand.
TGCCGGATATAGCGTGACAGCGTCTGGTAGGCGACCAGCATCTCACGCTTGCCCTTGGCCGAGCGTGGTACGATGAAGCTTTTGTTAAGGCGCATCAGGTCGGTGACATAAGGCTTTTGCAGCAAGTTGTCACCGATGGCAATGCGCACGGTATTACGCCCTGAAAGGTACAGCGCATAGTTGACGAATGCCGGATCGAGAGCGATATCGCGGTGGTTGCTGATGAACAGATACGCACTGTCGGCGGACAAGTTTTCGACACCCCTGACGTCAAAGGCATCGGTACTGGTGCGAATCATGCGCGCCATGTAATCGGCGATCCGCAACTGGAAGGCCCGTATGCTATCGACACCGCGCATTTCTCGACGAACTGCCATGCTACCGACGGCTCTGGCCAAGCGAGGTGCGTATCGGGCCAATCTGGGGAGCTTGTACTGCGTCAGGGCATCGAGCAGCTCGGTATCATGGGCAAGTCGTGACAGGACATCTGCCACTTCGTCGTCGCGGTACGGTCGAATGTCGTCGAAACTGTTGGTTGGCGTCATGGACGGTGATGTTGAAGTCACGTTATGAAGTCACGCTAGCGGTGTCTTGTTGGGATTCCGGGGTGGCCTCTCCTCCGAGCCAATCGAGCAATCGTTCGGTAGTATCGGCCAGCGTCTGTGCCATCAGGATGAAGTCGGTTTCCAGTCGTTGGATAGCATCATCGCCATCGTCGCTTTGTGAAGCCTCCTCGATCACTGAATCCGCGAATCGGAGTGACTTGAGTGCCAGATCGTCGTGAAGCATCAGTGATACCCGCTCATCGACTTCGATGGCCAGTCGTGTCGCCTGACGATCCCCAGACAATAAGGTCGTTATCTCCTCGCTGTCGAGATCGACACGCCGAGCACGGAGCACGCCTTCATCGCTGGGTGTCTGCAGTTCGACCTGATCCCCCAGAGCAAGGTCATCAGGGCGACTGGTCGGGTCATGCAGCCATTCCGTCATGGCACGAATGGGCAGGGTCTTCGTTGCCAATGGCGTGACCTTGAGGCTTCCCAATGTCTGTCGTAGTAGATCCAACACCTCTTCGGCACGTTTGGCGCTACTGGCATTGATGCCGATCAGGTCGCGCTGGGTATCCCACCACAAGTCGATGCGTTGGCTACGGACGAAGGCCTGCGGTAACAGATCCTCATAGACCTGTTCCTTGATGGCTTGTTTTTCCTTGCGGGGCAAAGGGCCGCCTTCGGCGCGTTCGCGTTCATCAACGCGCTCTTCGACGGCTTCCCGAACAATACTGGCGGGCAGCAGTCGCTCCTGTCGCTGGGCCGACAAAAGGCGATGGCCCTGCACTTCGTGGCAGAATCGTGTGCTGTTGCGTCCGCCCGGCGTCCCCCAACCGAGACGGCGAGCATCGTTGTCGCCAAGAGGGCGCGCGGCCTGCTCGGCCAGCACATCCTCGAGCGTGGTCAGCGGGACCACCGGGGCGTCATGCAGGCGATACAAATGCAAGTGCTTGAACCACATGGACTGTCTCGGTCGAAAAAATGAACGCATATTATGGCGAAAGGCAGCGTCAGGTGCTAGGGCTGCGCATTTTCGACCCTGGTCGCGGCTGCCTTTGCCAGTCAGTGAGTGATACAATCGGTGTTTTCCGTTGCGAGATGCATCAACGCATCGTCGTAGCGCCGACCTGTTGCAGTGCAAAGGATTTGACGACCCATGGGTGACATCGCCAGAGAGATTCTGCCAGTCAATATCGAGGACGAACTCAAGCAATCGTACCTCGATTACGCGATGAGCGTGATCATCGGCCGGGCACTGCCCGATGTACGCGATGGCCTGAAGCCGGTGCATCGGCGCGTATTGTTCGCCATGCATGAACTGGGCAATGACTGGAACAAGCCTTACAAGAAATCCGCGCGCGTGGTCGGTGACGTTATCGGTAAATACCACCCACATGGTGATAGCGCGGTATATGACACCATCGTGCGGATGGCGCAGGATTTCTCGATGCGCCATGTGCTGGTCGATGGACAGGGGAACTTCGGTTCCATCGACGGCGACAACGCCGCAGCGATGCGTTACACCGAGGTGCGGATGGCCAAGCTCGCCCATGAGCTGCTTTCCGATCTGGAAAAGGACACGGTTGACTGGGTCGATAACTACGATGGCACCGAGCGCATCCCGGAAGTCTTGCCGACCCGGATTCCCAACCTGCTGATCAATGGGTCGTCCGGTATCGCAGTCGGTATGGCGACCAACATTCCGCCGCATAACATGCGCGAGATCATCGAAGCCTGTCTGGCACTGATCAACGATTCCACGTTGTCAGTCGATGACCTGATGGAGTACGTGCCGGGGCCGGATTTTCCCACGGGCGGCATCATCAATGGCCGTGCCGGTATACTGGATGCTTACCGTACCGGTCGCGGGCGAATCTATGTGCGAGCTCGGCACACCATCGAGCATGATGAGAAAACCGGCCGTGACCATATCATCATCGACGAGTTGCCGTATCAGGTGAACAAAGCGCGCTTGATCGAGAAGATCGCCGAACTCGTCAAGGACAAACGCATTGACGGTATTGCCGAGTTGCGTGATGAATCCGACAAGGAAGGCTTGCGCGTGGTGATCGAGGTCAAGCGCGGCGAATCGGGCGATGTCGTCGTGAACAACCTGTTCGCTCAGACCCAGCTCCAGAACGTCTTCGGTATCAATATGGTGGCGCTCGACGAGGGGCAGCCGAAGACGCTCAACCTCAAGGACATGCTCGAGGCGTTCATTCGCCACCGTCGCGAGGTCGTTACGCGACGCACTCTCCATGAATTGCGGAAAGCACGTGAGCGAGGACACATTCTTGAAGGGTTGGCGGTCGCGATTTCCAACATCGATGAAGTGATCGATCTGATCAAGGCGTCGCCATCGGCATCCGAGGCCAAGGAAAAATTGCTCGCCAGAAGCTGGCAGCCCGGACAGGTCACTGACATGCTTGAACGTGCCGGTGCCTACTCATGCAAGCCGGAAGACCTGGATGAGGGCTACGGTCTCGATGATTCGACTCGGGAATACTGGTTGTCACCTGCCCAGGCACAGGCCATTCTTGAACTTCGGCTGCATCGTTTGACGGGTCTGGAGACCGAGAAACTTCTCAATGAGTATCTCGGTATTCTCGAAAAAATTGCCGAGTTGACCGATATCCTGGCCTCGGCTGATCGCTTGCTGCAGGTCATCCGTGAAGAACTGGAAGCCGTCCGTGACCAGTACGGCGATACGCGTCGGACCGAGATTCAGGCTAGCCATCTGGACCTCAGTATCGAAGATCTGATCGCTGAAGAAGACATGGTCGTTACCATCTCGCGCAGTGGTTATGCCAAGACGCAGCCCTTGTCCGATTATCAGGCGCAACGCCGCGGCGGTCGCGGCAAGTCGGCGACCAGCATGAAGGACGAAGATGTCATCGAGCATCTGCTGGTGGCATCGACACATGACACCGTGCTGCTGTTCTCCAATCGCGGTAAGGTCTACTGGCTCAAGGTCTACGAAATGCCGACTGCCAGTCGAGGGTCGCGTGGCAAGCCGATGGTCAACTTGCTGCCGCTGGATGAGGACGAGTCGATCTCGGCGATGCTACCGGTTCGTGAGTACCATCAGGATAGCTACATCTTCTTTGCGACGGCGCGGGGAACCGTCAAGCGGACCTCGCTTGATCAGTTCTCGCGTCCCCGCAGCGTCGGATTGATTGCGATCGATCTCGAAGACGACGATCGTCTGGTGGGGGCCGCGATCACCTCCGGTACCGATCATGCCATGCTGCTCTCATCCAATGGCAAGGCGATCCGCTTCGATGAATCGAAGGTTCGAGCGATGGGCAGGACGGCGCGTGGCGTGCGAGGAATGCGCCTGCAGGGCAATGCCGAAGTCATCAGTCTGATCATCCCGAAATCGCGCAACATCGATGCCGAAGCCGACGTCGACGAGGATGTGGATGGCAATGTTGTCTCCGAGGGCGGGAATGGCGAACAGGTCTACATCCTCACCGCCTCGGAGAATGGCTATGGCAAACGCACGCGACTGGAAGAGTTTCCGCTACGAGGCCGAGGTGGTCAGGGCGTGATCGCGATGCAGACCAGTGAACGCAATGGGGCTCTGGTCGCTGCCATGCAGGTGTATGCAAGCGATGAAATGATGCTCATCACCGATCGAGGCACCTTGGTCCGTACGCGGGTCGATGAAGTGTCGGTCACGTCACGGAATACCCAGGGCGTCATGTTGATCCGCCTCGGCAATGAGGAGCGATTGGTCAAGACCGTGCGCATCGATGAACCCGAAGAGGATGAAGAGAACGCGGATACCGCGGACGCAGATCTCTCCGAGAGTCGCGATGACGAAAGCGACGACGCATCGAAGGAGTAGGAGCGCCTTCAGGCGCCCGGCGGCAGTCGCCAGGGCAGGATCAGGAGCGGATCATAACGCAACGACAAGAGGATCGGGATTCACACTCATGACACGTCACTATAATTTCTGTGCCGGCCCGGCGGCATTGCCGGAAGCCGTGCTCGAACGCGCTCAAGACGAATTGCTTGATTACCAGGGACGCGGCCTGTCGGTCATGGAAATGAGTCATCGCAGCCCCGAGTTCGTGGCCATTGCCGAGCGTGCCGAACAGGATTTGCGTGACCTGCTATCCGTGCCGGATGACTATCGGGTACTGTTCCTGCAGGGGGGCGCTACCATGCAGTTTGCCATGGTGCCCTACAATTTGCTGGGACAAGGCGGAACACCCAATTATCTGCACACCGGTATCTGGGCCAAGAAAGCGATTGCTGAGGCCGAGCATCTGGGCGGGGCCCATATTGCCGCGTCCAGTGAAGCCAACCGCTTGACCGCTGTGCCGCGTCCGGATGATATCGACCTCTCTGATGATGCGGCGTATCTGCACTATACGGCCAATGAAACGATCGGCGGACTGGCATTCGATTATGTGCCGAAGATGGCGTCCCCGCAGGGGGGCGGTTTGCCGATCGTCTGCGACATGTCGTCTTCGATTCTCTCCGGACCGATTGATGTCAGCGATTATGGTGTGATCTACGCAGGTGCGCAAAAGAATATCGGGCCTGCCGGCCTGACGGTGGTGATCGTGCATGAAGACCTGTTGGGACGGGGGCGAAGCGATATGCCAGGCCTGTTCAGTTATCGCGCGCTGGCCGAGGCAGGATCGATGATCAATACGCCGCCTACCTACGCCTGGTATCTGGCTGGGCTTGTCTTCCAGTGGTTGAAGGAGGATGTGGGCGGCCTGGCAGCAATGGAGACCATCAATCGCCGCAAAGCCGATAAGCTTTATGCCGCTATCGATGGCAGCGATTTTTATACCAACCCCATCGCCCCGTTGAACCGGTCGCTCATGAACATTCCCTTTGTGCTGGCCGATGACGGATTGAATCAATCCTTTCTCGATGAGGCCGAGGCAGTCGGCCTTCTCAATCTCAAGGGGCACCGCAGTGTCGGTGGCATGCGTGCCAGCCTCTATAATGCCGTTCCTGAGAAGGCGGTCGATACACTGATAGATTTCATGACGGATTTTGAAAGACGAAGAGGCTGATTCTCTCGGCGAGCCGGCAGCGATAAACTGTCAGTCAAACCCCGCCTCGGGTTGGATTAAGAGCAGCATGACGGCTTTCAAGCATCTTGCATCAGGGGAAAACGAATGAGCGACACCCCCAATAATCTTGATGAGTTGCGCCAGCGTATCGATCAGCTGGATGACAATATCCTGCGCCTGATCAGTGATCGTGCCCGCTGTGCCAAACAGGTGGCCGATATCAAGACCAAGGATGATCCCGGTACGGTCTTCTATCGGCCGGAGCGGGAAGCCCAGGTCTTGCGACGGATCATGGCGCTCAACGACGGGCCGTTGGACGATGAGGAAATGGCCCGCTTGTTCCGGGAAATCATGTCCGCCTGTCTGGCTTTGGAACAACCGGTCAAAGTGGCTTATCTCGGCCCCGAGGGCACGTTTACGCAACAGGCCGCGCTCAAGCATTTCGGCCATAGTGCCGTCAGTATGCCGATGGCCGCTATTGATGATGTGTTTCGCGAGGTCGAAGCCGGTGCCGCCAATTACGGTGTCGTTCCTGTCGAAAACTCCACCGAAGGGGTCGTCAACCACACCCTGGACTCGTTCATGGATTCCGCCATGCAAATCGATGGGGAAGTCGTGCTGCGAATCCACCATCATCTGTTGGTGTCCAGTAATACGCTCAAGGACAAGGTGTCGCGGATCTATTCACATCCGCAATCCTTTGCGCAATGCCGCAAATGGCTCGATGCCCATTATCCCCACGCGGAACGTGTGGCGGTAGCCTCCAATGCCGAGGCAGCGAAGCTGGTCAAGACCGAATGGCATAGTGCCGCCATTGCCGGTGATATGGCGGCCAGACTGTATGGTCTGGAGAAGATAGCAGAGAAGATCGAGGATAGTCCCGATAATTCGACGCGTTTCCTGATCATCGGTAACCATAATGTTCCCATGTCCGGGGAAGACAAGACCTCTATCGTGGTTGCCATGCGCAATCAGCCGGGCGCCTTGCATGAGCTGCTGGAGCCGTTTCACCGCCATCAGATCGACTTGACCCGGCTGGAGACACGCCCATCGCGTACCGGTGTGTGGAATTACGTCTTCTTCATCGATTTCAAGGGGCATCGGGATGAGCCTGAGGTGGCCGCCGTGCTGGAAGAGGTACGACTGCGTTCGGCCGAGCTCAAGGTCCTGGGTTCGTATCCCATGGGTGTGTTGTGACAATGGGGACATCGGCGCCATCGGAAACTGGTGGGGAGCGTGAGCAGGGGATAATGCCTCTGCGCGAATCACGTATTCTCATCGTTGGGCTCGGTTTGATTGGTGGGTCGTTGGCGGCAGCGCTCAAGCAGTACGGATTTCCCGGTGAGATACTGGCGTGTGACCGCGATAGCTGCGAAATTGAACGCGGGATCTCGATGGGCATCATCGATCAAGGTGATACTGATCTCGAAGCCCTATTGCCTGGTTGCACGATGATCGTACTGGCCGTTCCTGTCATGGCCATGGAGGCGGTACTTGAGCGACTTGCCCGCGCGGGTGATGGCAAGGCCGTGATTACTGATGTGGGGAGTACCAAGAAGGCGATCCGTGATGCAGCCGAGCGGACATTTGGTGGTTTGCCCACGCGCTTCGTTCCGGGTCACCCGATTGCCGGTTCGGAGAAAACCGGGGTGACGGCCGCTGATGCGGGCTTGTTTCGACATCACAAGGTCATTCTTACCCCTGACGATGCGACGGAGGCCGAAGCAATCGGTCGCGTGCAGGCCCTGTGGACCTGTTGCGGTGCTGAGGTGGTGGCAATGGGGATCGATCATCATGATGAGGTCCTGGCCCGAACCAGCCATCTGCCCCACTTGTTGGCGTTCTCGTTGGTGGACACGCTGGCACGAGGCGATGAGCGGCTGGAAATTTTTCGGTATGCCGCCGGCGGGTTTCGGGATTTCACCCGTATCGCCGGCAGTGATCCCGTCATGTGGCGGGATATCTTTACCGCCAATCGTGATGCCGTGCTTGCCGCCCTGGACGATTTCGAGGAGGGGTTGGGCAGACTTCGTGACGCCATCGCGATGGGCGATGGCGATGCGATGCTGGCCACCTTCGATAGAGCCAGTCATGCCCGGCGTTATTTCGATACGCTCATGAAGCAGACCAGTTATCAAGTGGGTTATCAGACCATGGAACATAAGAAACGTCATTATCGAGTCGCTCCCGGAGGCCATGCCACTGGACATATCCGCGTGCCCGGTGATAAGTCGGTCTCGCACCGTTCAATCATGCTGGGCGCTTTGGCCGAGGGAGTTTCCGAAGTGACGGGATTCCTCGAAGGGGAGGATAGCCTGGCTACGTTGCAGGCCTTTCGCGAAATGGGGGTGGCGATCGAGGGACCTCATCAGGGGCGCGTGACGATTCATGGTGTCGGCATGCACGGTCTGAAGGCGCCTGCCGGAGCGATTTATGTCGGCAATTCCGGAACGGCCATGCGGTTGTTTGCTGGGCTGCTGGCGGGGCAGGCCTTCGATACCGAGTTGACCGGTGATGCGTCATTGACCAAACGACCCATGGACCGGGTGGCCGATCCGCTACGTCAGATGGGCGCGGTGATCGAGACCGCAGAAGGAGGTCGTCCCCCGTTGACGATTCGTGGCGGCCAATCTCTCCAGGGCATTGACTACGATATGCCTATGGCCAGTGCGCAGGTCAAGTCCTGCCTCCTGTTGGCAGGGATGTATGCACAGGGGGAAACCCGGGTTCGAGAACCCGCGCCGACTCGTGACCACACGGAACGTATGCTCAATGGCTTTGGCTACCCGGTACAGCGAGACGGTGATACATGCTGGTTGCGTGGGGGCGGAAGGCTCACGGCGGGGCCGATTGATGTTCCCTCCGATATTTCGTCGGCAGCTTTTTTCCTGGTTGCGGCAGTGATAACGCCTGGAGCGGATTTGACGCTCGAGCATGTCGGCGTCAATCCCACCCGTATCGGCGTCATCAATATACTGCAGGCGATGGGAGCTGACCTGGCGTTGCTCAATCCGCATGAAGTCGGTGGTGAGCCGGTCGCCGACATTCGCGTTCGTTATGCGCCTCTCAAGGGCATCGATATCCCGGTTGACCAAGTGCCGCTGGCGATCGATGAGTTTCCGGCGTTATTCATTGCCGCTGCCAATGCCGAAGGGACCACCCGGCTTCGTGGCGCTGAGGAGTTGCGAGTCAAGGAATCCGACCGGATCAAAGCAATGGCGGATGGTTTGAGCGTTCTGGGTGTCGAAAACCGTGTCCATGACGATGGCATCGATATCATTGGCTGCACGAACCAGGGACCTGCCTATGGGGGCGGTCATGTCGACAGCCTGGGAGACCACCGGATCGCGATGGCATTCACGATTGCCGGATTGCGGGCCGCCGACGAGATTCTCATCGATGATTGCACCAACGTCGCGACTTCGTTCCCCGGTTTCGTCGAGCTGGTCAATCGTATCGGAATGCAAGTTACCGAGGAGGCCTCATGAACGATGTCTCTTTCGCTGACACTGTTCCGGTCGTGACTGTCGATGGTCCTGGAGGTGCAGGAAAAGGCACCATCAGTCGCCTGGTCGCCGAGCGTCTGGGGTGGCATTTGCTGGATTCCGGAGCGCTTTATCGTCTCACGGCATTGGCCGCATTACGGCATGGTATCGCCGTTGATGATATGGATTCTCTGACCCGGCTTGCGGTCGAGCTTGATGTGGCTTTCTTGGTCGATCAGGGAGAGCCGCGGATATTGCTTGAAGGCGATGATGTCACGACGACCATTCGAACCGAGGATGTCGGGAATCTGGCGTCACAAGTTGCCGCCTTGCCCGAGGTGCGACGCGCATTGCTGCAGAGGCAGCGCGATTTTCGGGTAATGCCTGGGCTGGTGGCTGATGGCCGTGATATGGGAACGGTGGTCTTTCCCGACGCGCCTCTAAAGGTTTTCCTGACGGCAAGTGCTGAAGAACGTGCGCGACGGCGCTACCTCCAGTTGCAGGAATCTGGTGAAAATGCTAGTCTTCCGAGTCTTTTAAGAGAAATTCAGGAACGTGACGCGCGAGATACTCAGCGCAGTGTTGCGCCTCTCGAGCCCGCTGACGATGCGGTCGAGTTGGACACCACGGACCTGACGATACCGGAAGTCGTGGATCAGTTGACGGCTTATCTTGTCCAACGGGGCATGATGCCGGATACTCGATGATCACTTGCGGAGGCTTCGGTCAGACGTCATGACGTGATTGGGCACCCCTAGCTTTGGAAGCCGAGAGCCCGATCAGGTCGAACCAGCGACAACGTCCCCGAAGAGTGTGGAGTAGGCCCGTGCTTGCTGGTGGTGCGGAGAACAGCGGTAACCCGCTATTAACGTTGATCACGTAGGAACATCATGAGCGAAAGCTTTGCTGAGTTGTTTGAACAGTCGCTTCAGGACATCAACATGGAGCCGGGCGCCATCGTCATGGCGACGGTCGTCGACATTGAGGGTGACTGGATCACTGTCAATGCTGGATTGAAGTCTGAAGGTCAGATTCCCGCGGCCCAATTCCGCGACGAGAATGGTGAATTGACCATTGGCGTCGGCGATGAAGTCAAGGTCGCTCTCGAAGCGGTGGAAGACGGCTTCGGTGAAACGCGCCTGTCGCGCGAGAAAGCCAAGCGCGCCGAGGCTTGGAAAGGTCTGGAAGCGGCCTTCGAGAAAGAAGAGATTGTCAAGGGCGTGATCAACGGCAAGGTCAAGGGCGGCTTTACCGTCGATGTCGACTCCATCCGCGCTTTCCTGCCGGGCTCCCTGGTCGATGTGCGCCCGGTTCGCGATACCGCGCACCTTGAAAACAAGGAACTGGACTTCAAGGTCATCAAACTGGATCCCAAGCGCAACAACGTGGTCGTTTCACGTCGCGCGGTTCTGGAAGCCGAGAACAGTGCCGAGCGTGACGCGCTGTTGGCGACACTCCAGGAAGGTCAGCAGATCAAGGGTATCGTCAAGAACCTCACCGATTACGGTGCCTTTGTCGATTTGGGTGGGGTCGATGGCTTGCTCCATATCACCGATATGGCCTGGAAGCGTATCAAGCACCCGTCCGAGATCGTTTCGGTAGGCGACGAAATCAACGTCAAGGTGTTGAAGTTCGATCGTGAACGCAACCGTGTCTCGCTGGGACTCAAGCAGCTCGGCGAGGACCCATGGGTCAATATCAAGAACCGGTATCCGGAAGGTACTCGGGTCATGGCTCAGGTCACCAATCTGACCGATTACGGCTGCTTTGCCGAGATCGAGGAAGGGGTCGAAGGGCTGGTCCACGTCTCCGAAATGGATTGGACCAACAAGAACATCCACCCCTCCAAGGTCGTTCAGATCGGTGATGACGTCGAAGTCATGGTGCTGGATATCGACGAAGAGCGTCGTCGTATCTCTCTGGGTATCAAGCAGTGCACTACCAATCCCTGGGAAGACTTCAGCGCTCGCTACAACAAGGGTGACCGCGTTACGGGCACCATTAAGTCGATTACCGATTTCGGTATCTTTATCGGTCTGGAAGGTGGCATCGACGGCTTGGTCCATCTGTCCGATATCTCCTGGACCGAGACCGGCGAGGAGGCCGTACGCGAGTTCAAGAAGGGTGATGAAGCCGAAGCGGTCATTCTCTCCATCGATCCGGAGCGTGAGCGTATTTCGCTCGGTATCAAGCAGCTTGAAACCGATCCGGTATCCGAATTCCTGGCTGTCAATGACAAGGGCTCTATCGTCACAGGCCGTGTCGTTGAAGTTGATGCCAAGGAAGCGAGTGTCGAATTGGCGACCGATGTCATTGCGACATTGAAAGCGTCCGAGATCAGCGCTGATCGTGTCGAAGACGCACGCAATGTGCTGAGCGAAGGTGATACCGTCGAGGCACGCATCATCAGCGTGGATCGCAAGAATCGCCAGATCAGCCTGTCCATCAAGGCCAAGGACCAGGATGAGACTCGCCGCAACATGAGCAAGTTACGCGAGCAATCCGAGACAGAAAGCGATGGTCCGACCACCATTGGCGACCTGATCAAGCAGCAAATGGATCAGGACTGATCGTCATTATTCGACAAGTCACCTGACTGTTAAAAAGCGCCGCCCCCCAACGAGGCGGCGCTTTTTCTGTCATGCACCGAACCACCCTTTCATGACGTCTGTGATACGACGCAACTCGTCTGGAGTCGTGATATAGGCGGGCATAGTGTAGAGCCATCGTCCGAACGGACGGATCCATACGCCTTGTTGACGGGCATACTCCTTAACCCCTTGCAGCACCGCCGGATCATCGACCTCGATGACTGCCGTCGCGCCCAGCACGCGAATATCTTCGATATTCGGATGAGCGGACCAGTTGCCAGTATCATCCAGGAGTTCCTGACGAAGAATACCGTTCAGGGTGGCGATCTTGCCGAGATAATCTTCCTCCTCGAATATGGCGAGACTTTCCAGGGCAACACGGCACGCCAAGGGATTGCCCATGAAGGTTGGGCCATGCATGAATGCATGCTCGTCGTCAGCGCTCAGAAAAGCGTCATACACGTGACTTGTGGCAAGTGTGGCGGCGTGCCCCAGGTATCCTCCAGTCAACCCTTTGGACAGAACCATGATATCGGGAGTCACATTGGCGTGATCGGCGGCGAACCATTGACCGGTTCGGCCGAAGCCCGTGGCCACTTCATCGAAAACGAGTAATACGTTGAACTCATCGCAAAGCTCCCTGGCAGCTTGTACATAATAGGGAGATGTCATATTGAGTCCGCCTGCCGCCTGCAGCAGGGGTTCCATCAACAGTGCCGCGATCTCGTGGTGATGCGCTTCCAGTACCTCTCGAAGTGCCTGTATGTCCGATGATGCCTCGCTCGCTGAGGCATTGAATGGGGCGGTCGGGGCTGGCGCAAAATGGTGTTGAGGGAGAAAGCCTGCAAATAGGGAATGCATGCCTTCTTCTGGGTCACAGACAGCCATACAGCCCGTTGTATCTCCATGATAGGCACGCATCAATGACAACATGCGATATTTATCAGGCCTGCCTCGTTGGACCTGGTACTGCACAGCCATTTTCATGGCGACTTCCATGCCAACAGAGCCACTATCGGAAAAGAATACGTGATTGAGTCCTGCCGGCGTGACACGAACCAGTTCATCAGCCAGCCGAGAGGCGGGGTCATGTGTCAAACCACCAAGCATGACGTGGCAGAGCTCGTCGGCTTGCGATTGGATGGCCTTTACGAGCCTGGGGTGGCGGTAGCCATGAATCATGCACCACCAGGAGCAAGTTGCATCCAGTAAATGCTCTTCGTTGGCAAGGGTGAAATAAGGGCCCTCTCCCCCGATCACCTCCGGCGCTGGGGGTTGTGTCTGCATTTGTGAATAGGGGTGCCATAGTGAAGACATAGCGGCGTCTCTTTGTTAACCCTTGTGGTTATTTAAGGTTAACATCTGTGGAGAAATGGGAACAGAGACGGGTAATGATACAGTCAGTGTATAATCGGCTTAACAGATAACGGCAGCCGTAACAGAGCGGCTCTATGTTATAGTTTTATTAAATTCATGATATGGCGAAATAGATATAAACTTGATAGGATCGCTATAATTATTGACCTCTTGGCAGGAAGCCTTTATAAGGTTGATAATAATGACGCATCCCGTACTGAATCTAAAAGGAAAAGTTAAATGTCATTACTTAGTACCTATCTGCAGCAGGAACAGAAGCTAAAGGAGCTGAGTGAACAGCTTGAAAAGCTTCAGAACGATCCGCGACTCAAGGCAGAACTTGAATTCAAGGAAAAGCTTGAATCCTTGATGTCCGAATTCAACAAGAGTGCAGCGGATGTCATCGAACTGCTGGATCCGCAATCGGCCGCCAAATCAACTGCCAAGTCAGCATCCGGTGGGGCCGGCGGTACTCGCCGTAAGCGCAAGTTGAAGATTTACAAGAACCCTCATACTGGTGAGGTCGTGGAAACCCGCGGCGGTAACCAGAAGACCTTGAAGGCCTGGAAGGATGAATATGGTAACGATACCGTCGAATCCTGGTTGGTCCGTGTAGAGCAGTAAACCACTTGCACCATCGCGTTTTAGAACGCTCGACCGCTCCATCTAGGGAGCGGTCGGTATCAGCGGTCATGATCGACAAGTGGTAAGCGTAGTTCGATCATGGTCCCGTTCTGTCTTTCACAGCCAGCTTTTGCGTTCTTATATACCCACTGTAGATGAATCGGCAATCCGCTGATGCTTTCCTTGTTATCCAGCAGGTTGGTTACCAATAGATGTGTCAAAGCATCTTTGCATTGATCAGGATGGTCTATGCTGACCGACGCATAGCGACAAAGTGGCAAGGATAGCTTGCGGAAAGGGAGAGGAGGGGCCATATCCTCTGCTGTACGAGGGTCAATGGTGACTCCCAGATCGGTGCGTTGTAATTGCGCTGTCATAGGGTGGCCGTGGATGAGTGCCACAGGTGCATTCTGCCTCAGTCGCTCCGGCAGTTTGTCAAGACAATCTGCCATGGGCCACTGCGGTAAGGACTTGAACACGTCCTTATCCTCATAAAGTCGCGTCACAATGGCTTGCAATCCTTGAGTGCGCTGTATAGCAACCGGATAATCTTGCATGATTGCCCGATAGTGAGCTTTCAGCGTCCTATGTTGCTCTTGACGGTATTTTCTCGGTGATATTCGAAAACGTTTGAAGAAGGTGCGCGAAAACGCCGAGTGGTTGCGATAACCGCATTGTTGCGCGATTCGATTAATATTGCGTTGACTGAACGCCAGGAACATGGCTGCCTGAGCCAGTCGCAGTTGTTCTCGGTAAACACTTGGCGACGCACCAAAGTAACGTTTGAAGTTACGTCTGACTTGTGAGACCGAATAGCCCAGGCGTTCAGCCAGGTCATCGATTCCTTCCCGAGATTCCAGTCGCTCCTGGAGCCATATCTCGGCACGTATCATATCGTTAAGCATTATCGGGCCCCTAGGTCACATCTCATCAAGGTGTTAACCGGTTACACCTTCGAACTCTCAGGGCTTGTGTTCATTGTAGTAGTGCTCCCTGCCATCCCCTTAATTACGGGTTGACGAGAGCTAAGGCAAGTTTGGGTGATCGCAATGAGCGTTTTAGCACATTTTGGAGATGGAGGACGTGGCAAGCGTCGTGGTGAGAAAACAAAAAAGGCGACCAATAGGGTCGCCTTTCGCAGACTTATCTTCCGTAAACGGCGTTGAATCTATCGTTCACTCAATTCGAGAGCATCATAGAGTGTCGATCGATCCGACCAGGTAGCGTCCGTATCGATTTCACGGAAAAAGTCCGTACGCAAGTCAAGTGCCTCAACGGGGGCGGTGTCGACCAGCAAGGGTGCAGAACTCAATACGGGCTCTGGCTGGCCCCGAGAAGCATCTATGGCGTAGCGAACCCGCGCGTAATCGACAGGCGGCGAGTCTCCGTCTGCTTCCTTCATGACGTCATCGACCGCATCGACAGCGTTGATGATGGGCTCAAAGGCAATATCGTCATCCTTGAGCAGGGGATAAGACTGTACATAGAGCATGTCATCTGACCAGCCCACCTTGAAGGGTTCGTTAATGATGCGAACTTGAGTGTTGTTGGGCAGGTTTTCGTATAAGTACTCGATATTTTCCGGATACAACCTGACACAGCCACGGCTGACACGCATGCCGACTCCGTCGGGGCGGTTGGTCCCATGGATCAGATAGCCTGGAATATCCAGCAGAACGGCATGACGTCCAAGGGGGTTATCTGGCCCCGGGGGAACGATCTCGGGCGGTGGATCTCCTCGTTCAGCGGCTTCACGGCGCATGGATTCCGGAGGAGACCAGGAAGGATCCTTGACTTTCATGGTTGTTCGGGTCTCTCCCAATGGGGTGGAGAATCCCTCACGACCCACACTGATGGGATAGGTCTCGACAACAGGTGTTTCTCCTTCCTCGACCTCCGGATAATAATACAGTCGTAGTTCGGACAGGTTGATTACGATACCTTCGCGGGGGCCCGGGGGCAGTATGAACCGTTTCGGTAGAACCACTTCAGCACCCTCGCCGGGATACCACATGCTTAGTCCCGGATTGGCACGACGCATCTCTTCGTAGCCGAGTCCATGCGCACGACCGATATCGATCAAGGTGTCGTCTTCATCGGCGATGACTGTCTGGACTTCACCAACGACATCGCCATCTTCCGGGATCGGATAGACCAGACGAGTGCCTTGCTGTTCCTGTTCGTCCTGCTCGGGAACATCATCGGGTCGGCTGGCTTTCTCATCATCCTGTGCCCAGGCAGTCGTGGGAGCCGAGATCACTAGCATTGCAGTGAGTAAAGCACACGAAAGGCCGGGAACGGTGAACCGGCCTGGCAGTCGTTGCCTGAGTCGTGCCATGAACTATCCCTTTCTCGGTGTATGTGGATACGAGTATATCGAATTTGCCGTGTCAGTGCTTGAATCGGTATAAGGAAGCTTCAAGCCGCTTCCGTCTTGACGTTCAGGCGTTCCAGTAGATTCTCGATGGCTTGAAAACGTGCATCGGTGCTTTCCATGTCGATCTCGAAACGCAGTGTGTCGGCACCATCCAGGCGGTAATGTACCGGGTCCTTCTGTATCATGTTGACCAGTGTCATGGGGTCGACGCTCGTGCTGCCGGAAAACATCACTCTGCCTTGTTCCGGTCCGGCTTCCAGGCGTGATATGCCCAGACGTTCCGCTCGCTGGCGAAGTCGTGTCAGTCGCATCAAATTCTTGACCGGTTCCGGGAGCAGTCCATAGCGATCGACCATTTCGACCTGAAGCTCCTTGAGTTCGGCGTCAGTGGTAGCATTGGCGATTCGCTTGTACATGATCAACCGTTGCTGAACGTCGTGCAGATAATCATCAGGGATCAGCGCCGGTACATTGAGGCTGATTTCGACACCCTCATCGAGAGGGGCCTCGATGTTGGGGGTCTTGCCGTCACGGATGGCTTTGACAGCGCGGTCGAGCATCTGCATGTAGAGGCTGTAGCCGATGGTTTCCATCTGACCACTCTGCTCATCGCCCAGCAGCTCACCGGCACCGCGAATTTCCATGTCGTGGCTGGCCAGCGTGAAACCGGCCCCCAGATCATCGGATTGACTGATCGCCTCGAGCCGTTTGGCGGCATCCTTGGTCATGGCTTTGGGTGGGGGCGTCAACAGGTAGGCATAAGCCTGATGGTGGCTACGGCCGACACGACCGCGCAGCTGGTGAAGTTGGGCGAGACCGAACTTGTCAGCCCGCTCGATAACGATGGTGTTGGCGGTCGGCACGTCGATGCCTGTTTCGATGATCGTCGAGCACACCAGCACATTGAAACGCTTGTGGTAGAAGTCCGACATCACGCGCTCCAGTGAGCGCTCAGGGAGCTGGCCATGGGCCACGCCGATACGCGCGTCCGGTACCAGTTCTCGCACTTTCTCGGCAGTCGTCTCGATGGTCTTGACTTCATTGTGCAGGAAGTAGACCTGACCGCCACGCAGGATTTCGCGAAGAATGGCCTCCTTGATGACTGGCTCGTTACGTTGCTGGACAAAGGTCTTGACCGACAGGCGCCGGGCCGGCGGTGTCGCGATGATCGATAGGTCGCGAATACCATTCATGGCCATGTTGAGGGTACGGGGGATCGGCGTTGCCGTCAGTGTGAGTATATCGACCTCGGCACGCAGACTCTTGAGTCGCTCTTTTTGAGAAACCCCGAAGCGATGCTCTTCATCGATCACCAGCAAGCCCATATTGGGAAACTGCATGTTCCTGGACAGCAGTTTATGGGTCCCTATGACGATATCGGCGCGGCCGTTGCGTATTCTTTCGAGTGCCGCTTCCTGGTTCTTGCCGCCAGTGAAACGTGAAATCAACTCGATCTGGACAGCGGTGTCGGCGAAGCGGTCGCGGAAGTTATCGTAATGTTGCTGTGCAAGAAGTGTGGTGGGCACGAGTACCACGACCTGACGTCCGGAATGAACGGCCAGGAACGCAGCTCGCATGGCGACTTCCGTTTTCCCGAAGCCGACGTCGCCACAAACCACGCGATCCATCGGCTGGGACGCCGTCATGTCATTGATGACGGCCTCAATGGCCGCGTGTTGATCAGGCGTTTCTTCAAAGGGGAAGCTGGCCGCGAAACGAGCGTATTCCTCGCCAGGAGGATCGCAACTGAAGCCTTCACGTGCTTCGCGACGGGCGTAGACATCGAGCAGTTCGGCAGCGGTGTCACGAATTTTCTCGGCCGCTTTCTTCTTGGCTTTGTCCCAGGTATCCGAACCGAGTTTGTGCAGCGGAGCGAGTTCATCGGAAGCGCCGGCATAACGTGAGATCAGGTGCAGGCTATCCACCGGGACGTAGAGACGAGCACCGTCGGCATATTCCAGAGTCACGAATTCGGCTGCCTGACCTCCGGCATCGAGTGTTTCCAGTCCGCGATAACGGCCAACGCCATGGTTCTGGTGAACGACCGGGGCGCCGGGTTTGAGCTCCGAGAGGTGCCGGATGGCGAGTTCGTTGTCATCGGTGGCTTTTGCCCGGCGCCTGGATTGCCGTACGACCTCGCCGAACAATTCGGTTTCGGTGATGACAGAAAGCTCGGGATCCGTCAGTGTCAGTCCTGTACTCAGCTCTCCTTCAGTGATCGCAAGCGAATGTGTCTGATCCAGATAGTCGTCCCAGCCTTCGACATGGGGAAGTTCCAGATGAAGCGGGGACAGCATTTCCTCCAGAGCTTCGCGTCGTCCCCGGGACTCTGCTACGAACAGTATCCGCTGGGATGCATGGGTATCGAGAAAGTGCTCAAGGGCTGCGAGGGGGCGCTGGGCCCGGCTGTTGATGGCCACTGAGGGAGGCGTGTCCGTCAGCGGCGTATGGGCGTGAGGATGTTGTTCCTCATCGACTAATTCGACTCGAGGATACCGTTTGATGGCGGCAAAGACTTCCGGTACCGGGACGAAGGCCTTGTGTGGAGGAAGCAGCGGTCGCGTCGGGTCGACCCCCAGGTTCTCATAGCGGCTCTGAATGGATGACCAATGATGTTCGGCAGCCTCGTGTACGCCTGGCAACAGGGCGACCCTGGCCGTATCAATAAGATGATCGAACAGCGTTGACGTCTCTTCGAAGAAAAGAGGCAGGTACTGTTCCAGTCCCGGTGAGGGGATGCCCTTGAGTGCATCCACATAAAGCGGACATTGACGAGGATCGACATCGAACAGGGTTTCGAATCCTTCGCGAAAGCAGGCAATAGCGGAGCGCGATAGCGAATATTCGTGGGCCGGCAGCAATTCCACCGACTCGACCTTGTCGTGGCTGCGTTGTGTATCCGGATCGAAATGGCGCAACGTGTCGATTTCGTCATCGAAAAGATCGATACGCAAGGGGTATTCGGTCCCCATCGGGTAGAGATCGATCAGCGCGCCTCGTAGTGCATATTCTCCCGGCTCGTAGACGGTTTCCACCGCGCGATAGCCGGCTCGTGACAGCGTTTCCCGGAAGGCCTCGCGGTCCAGTCTGGTTCCCGTCGCCAGTGTCATGACGCGTCCGGCAATGTACTCAACCGGCGCCAGACGCTGCATCAGGGTGTTGACGGGGACGAGTACGATGCCATTGCGTGCGTCCTGAAGCTGGCGGAGCGTCCTGAGACGCGCCGAGACGATATCCTGGTGTGGGGAGAAACTGTCATAAGGCAATGTCTCCCAGTCGGGAAACGGCATTACCGGCTCTCTGGCAAAGAATCTCAGCTCGCTTTCCAGGCGTTGGGCGCTGGCGGTATCGGGAGTGATGATCATCAGGGGCGCGTCGTCGGCAAGACGCGATAACGCCAGCGCCGTGGCGCTGCCATGCGGTGCGTGCCAGTAACGTGTGTCGCGGACCCCTTCGGGGTGTGGCGGGGTAAGCGGCGAAAACTGCGGCATGTCTAGAATCGTGTCGGTAGCCTATTGTTGAGAGCGGTGATGATAGCAGCCTCACAGGAATCTTGTAGTCAACCCCCGATTTCTGTAATTACCTTACAGCGAGTGCGACTATCCTTCGATTGCGGCGCTGCAACGTCATCAAGATAATGACCTCTCGATATTACATGGGTGCACAAGGGTACCTGATCAACCACGCCGATCGTTTATTGACGAAAGAGAGGCCCACGTGAGTCAGCAAAAGCTCGAGAGCGTTTTTGAAGAATGGCAGAGCAATGAAACTCTGGCCGAAGAGATGATTCCTTTGTTGGGACGGCTTTATCGCCAATATAACATTGTGACCTCACTGTTTGGCCGCTCTCTTATCAACCAGTCGGTGATTCGTATTCTGAAGGATCATCGGTTCGTCAAGAAGGTCGAAGGCACCGAGCTCAGTGTTCGAGACACCTATCCGCTGGTCAAGGCCATGACCGAGATGGATCTGGGGCCGGCCCATGTGGATGTCGGCAAGTTGGCTGTCGCCTTCAAGCATAAGGGGAATGGTGACGCCAAGGCGTTCCTGGAAAGTGAGCTGGATGAGATCGTCGGCAAGCATGATGCTCAGATGGGCAACGGCAAGCCCAAGGATGTCGTGCTTTATGGCTTCGGCCGTATTGGGCGTATTCTGGCGCGGATTCTGATCGAGAAGGCCGGCGGTGGCAATATGCTGCGCTTGCGGGCCATTGTCGTGCGAGGGCATGGTGACCTCGTCCAGGATCTGGAAAAGCGCGCTAGTCTGCTGCGACGCGATTCTGTCCATGGCCCGTTTGCCGGTTCGATCGCCGTGGATCACGAGAACAGCGCGTTGATTGCCAACGGCAATTACATCAAGGTCATTTATGCCGATTCGCCGCGTGACGTGAATTACACGGAATATGACATTCACGATGCCATCGTCGTCGACAACACCGGTTTATGGCGTGATGAGGAAGGCCTGGGTCAGCACCTGGCCTGTAGTGGTGCATCCAAGGCGTTCTTGACGGCACCGGGCAAAGGCAACATCCCCAATGTCGTCTATGGGATCAATCACGACGATATTACCGGTGCTGATCGCATCGTCTCCGCGGCATCGTGTACCACCAATGCGATCGTGCCGGTGCTCAAGGCCGTCAATGATCACTTCGGCATCGAGCATGGTCATGTTGAAACCGTGCATGCCTATACCAATGACCAGAACCTGATCGACAATTACCACAAGGCTGAGCGGCGTGGTCGCAGTGCGCCTCTCAACATGGTGCTGACAGAAACGGGCGCTGCCAAGGCGGTGGCTAAAGCATTGCCTGAACTGGAAGGGAAACTGACCGGGAATGCCATCCGCGTTCCGACTCCGAATGTGTCGATGGCCATTCTCAACCTGCGCCTTCATTCCGAGGTCGACAGGGAAGCGCTGAACGATTACCTGCGTCGGGTCGCGATTCATTCCCCCATGCAGAAGCAGATCGACTACGTCGACTCGCCGGAAGTGGTGTCATCGGATTTCGTCGGCAACCGCCATGCCGGTATTGTTGATGCCAAGGCAACCATCGCGGATGGCAAGAGCGTGGTGCTTTACGTCTGGTATGACAATGAATTTGGCTACAGTTGCCAGGTCGTCCGCGCCTTGCAGCATATGTCCAACGTCAGCTTTCTGGCTTTTCCCAAGGATCGCGATTAACTCTCGATGACCGGCTACGGGGAGGTGATTCCCGTAGCCAACCGCGTTTATCCCTCCTTTCCGTGTGGCCTTTCGGGCTGTATCTATTTATAATGCTCAGGATTTTAGGTCGTGGCGCGTGAATCCACGGGCCATAGAAGCAACCTTCTGATAAGAAAAGAATTCGAACACCGTGACGTCCGACTGGGCCGGCTGTCTTGGTGCCTGCTAGTCCGTGCGTCCATCGAAACCCTTTCCTGGTATATCAGATCCACAACTGGGCGAGACTATGATCGAAGTCAAAAGAGGCCTGGATCTCCCCATCGCGGGGGCGCCCGACCAGCGTATCGAGGATGCGCGGCCGGTTCGCCACGTGGCTGTCCTGGGGACCGACTATGTCGGCATGAAGCCGACCATGGAGGTCCGGGAGGGAGATACCGTCAAGCTGGGCCAATTGCTCTTCACCGACAAGAAGATTCAGGGAGTGCGTTTTACCGCCCCTGCGGCCGGTAAGGTCGTGGCGATCAATAGGGGAGAAAAGCGACGCCTGTTGTCGGTGGTCATTGAAGTTGATGAGAAGGAGGAGGCCGAGACCTTTACGGCTCATGGCGCCGACAATATCGACAATCTGGAACGCCAGACAGTGGTAGACCAGCTTGTCGAGTCAGGTCTCTGGACCGCATTGCGGACCCGGCCTTACTCGCGCACGCCGGCACTGGATGGTGAACCGGAGAATATCTTCGTCACGGCCATCGATACCCATCCGCTGAGCGCTGACCCGGCGCTGATCATCAACGAACAGCCCAAGGCCTTCGAGCACGGACTCAGGGTGTTGTCACGTTTGACTCAAGGCAAGGTATTCCTTTGTCAGTCACCGGATGCCTCCTTGCCCGGAACGGATGTGCCGAGTGTCGATGTGCAGACCTTCAGTGGTCCGCATCCTGCGGGATTGGTGGGAACACATATCCACTTCCTGTCACCCGTTGCCCTGCATAAACGGGTCTGGCATATCGGTTATCAGGACGTGATTGCGTTCGGCAAGTTGTTCGTCGAAGGCCGTCTTGATGTCAATCGTGTCATCGCTGTCGGAGGGCCGCGAGCCGAGAAACCGCGGCTTCTGCGCACCCGCATGGGGGCCCACACCGATGAAATCCTGCAGGGCGAGATCGTCTCGCCCGACGATACCCGTGTCATCTCCGGATCGGTATTCTCCGGCGTAACGGCGGAAGGGAGCTTACGTTATCTCGGGCGGTTTCATAACCAGATCAGCCTTCTCGAGGAAGGTAACAAGCGTGAATTCATGGGATGGTTGTCGCCTGGTATCAAGCGCCATTCGGTCATGGGTATTTATGTCTCCAAATTTCTGGGGTTATCCGATTACGCGCCGGATACATCGACCAACGGTTCCGAACGGGCCATGGTGCCAGTGGGTAATTACGAAGCCGTGATGCCGCTGGATATCCTGCCGACTCAACTGCTGCGCTCATTGATTGTCGGCGATATCGAAACGTCGATGCAGCTGGGCTGTTTAGAGCTGGATGAAGAGGACCTGGCTCTGTGCACCTATGTGTGCCCGGGGAAATACGAATACGGTCCCATCTTGCGCGACAACCTCACCACGATTGAGAAAGAGGCCTGATGATGGGGATCCGACAGACACTCGATAATCTAGAACCCCATTTTCATAAAGGGGGCAAGTACGAGAAGTTCTATCCGCTTTATGAAGCGGTCGATACGATCTTCTACTCACCACCCGATGTCACCAAGACCACAGCACATATCCGTGACGGTGTCGATTTGAAGCGCATCATGATCACGGTATGGCTCTGCACCTTTCCCGCCATGTTCTTCGGTATGTGGAATGCGGGCTGGTTGGCCAATACGGCCATCGCCAACGGGTACGAGTCGATGGATGGCTGGCGCGAAGCCATCCTGATGCTGCTGGCCGGCGGTCATGACGCCGGGAATGTCTGGTCTAACTTCGTGCTGGGTGCTACCTATTTTCTTCCGATTTACCTGGTGACCTTTGTCGTTGGCGGTTTCTGGGAAGTACTGTTTGCTGTCAAGCGAGGCCATGAGGTCAATGAAGGCTTCTTTGTCACTTCGGTGCTCTATGCGCTGATTCTCCCTGCCACGACACCGTTATGGCAGGTCGCGTTGGGTATCACTTTCGGCGTGGTCATCGGCAAGGAAATCTTCGGCGGTACGGGGAAGAACTTCCTGAATCCGGCATTGACAGGACGTGCGTTTCTCTACTTTGCTTATCCTGCCCAGTTGTCCGGGGATTCGATCTGGGTGGCGGCGGATGGCTATACTGGCGCCACGCCGCTATCGATCGCCTTCCAGAATGGCATGGCTGATTTGAGCAGCGAATACAGCTGGTGGGATGCGTTTCTTGGATTCATCCCGGGTTCCCTGGGAGAAACCTCGACATTGGCCATCCTGATCGGCATGGTCGTGCTGTTATGGACCAAGATTGCGTCGTGGCGAATCATCCTGGGCGTGTTCGTCGGCATGGTGGCTACCAGCTTGTTGTTCAACCTGGTTGGATCCGACTCGAACCCGATGTTTGCCATGCCGTGGTATTGGCATCTGGTGGTCGGTGGTTTCGCGTTCGGGATGGTTTTCATGGCCACTGATCCGGTGTCGGCATCGATGACCAATCCCGGCCGCTTGATTTTCGGTATTCTGATTGGTGCCATGACCGTCATGATTCGCGTGGCCAACCCGGCGTTTCCGGAAGGAATCATGCTGGCAATCCTGTTTGCCAACCTGTTTGCCCCGCTGATTGATCACTATTTCGTGCAGGCCAATATCAAGCGTCGTGAAAAGCGTACCGGCGCCGTGGCCGAGGAGACAGCCTGATGGCCAGTAACAACTCGATCAAACAGATATTGATCGTCGCCTTCGCGCTCTGCATCGTCTGCTCGGTGATCGTCTCCACTGCGGCTGTGGCACTGCGGCCACTACAGCAGGCCAACGAGGAGAACGACCGTCGCAGCAATATTCTCGAAGTTGCCGACATGCTTGAGCCGGGGCAGTCCATCGACGAGCAGTTCGAGCAGATTACGCCACGGGTCGTGGAGTTGCGTACCGGCGAATACTCGGATGAACTTGATCCCGAGACATACAGCCCCTTCGAGGCCGCTCGTGATCCCGCGCAGTCCCGGACCTTGTCAGGAGAAGACGATATTGCCGGATTGTCACGCCAGGAGGAATATTCGGTCGTCTACCTCGTCGGCGATGAAGACGAGCCAGAGCAGATCATCATCCCCGTTCGCGGCCAGGGCCTCTGGGGATTGATGCGGGGCTTCTTGGCACTCGAGGGTGATGGCAATACCATTGTAGGGATCACTTTCTACTCGCATAGCGAAACGCCCGGATTGGGTGGCGAAGTCGACAACCCCCGTTGGAAGGCCAAATGGGAAGGCAAGAAGGTTTACGATGATCTTGGGGAAGATGGCATGCCCGATATCGAATTGGTCAAGGGCGGTGCCAGTAGCGAGACCGAGATCGATGCCTTGTCAGGTGCGACGTTGACCAGCAATGGGGTGACTGACCTTGTTCAATTCTGGCTTGGTGAGAATGGCTTCGGCCCTTACCTCGACAGGTTCCGTGAGTCGTCTGAAGGAGCGTAATCATGTCAGCTGCAACTCCCAAAGGCGTGCTGCTCACGCCGATCTTCAAGAACAATCCCATTGCTTTACAGATCCTAGGTATCTGTTCGGCATTGGCGGTGACCAGCAGTATGAGTGTATCGCTGGTCATGGCTTTGGCAGTCATTGCGGTGACGGCCTTTTCCAACCTGTTTGTCTCCTTGATCCGCAAAAATATTCCTTCGTCTATTCGGATCATCGTACAAATGACGATCATTGCGTCATTGGTCATCGTGGTCGATCAGGTATTGAAAGCCTTCGCCTACGAGATGTCCAAGCAACTCTCGGTATTCGTTGGTCTTATCATCACGAATTGTATCGTCATGGGTCGTGCCGAAGGGTTTGCCATGCAGAACGGCCCGGTCATGTCGTTCCTTGATGGTATCGGCAACGGTCTCGGTTACGGCATGATTCTCATGGTCGTCGGCTTTTTCCGCGAGCTTCTGGGTTCCGGCAGTGTGTTCGGTTTCACGGTACTGGCACCGGTACAGGATGGCGGTTGGTATGTACCCAATGGGCTGATGCTGCTGCCGCCGTCGGCCTTCTTTGTGATCGGCCTGATGATCTGGGTGATTCGCTCATTCCATCCGGAGCAGGTGGAAGAGAATCAGTTCGTGATGAAAGAAAACACTCAGCCGAAGGAGGCCGTGTAAATGTTTGAGCATTATCTCAGCTTGTTCATTGCGGCGGTCTTCGTCGAAAACATGGCGTTGGCGTTCTTCCTCGGTATGTGTACGTTTCTTGCCGTGTCAAAGAAAGTCTCCTCCGCCATTGGTCTGGGGATCGCTGTCATCGTGGTGCTGACCATCACAGTGCCGGTCAATAATCTGATTCTGACGTATTTGCTTGAAGAGGGCGCCCTGACATGGACTGGGCTCGAAGGGGCCGAGAACATCGACCTCTCGTTTCTCGGCTTATTGAGTTACATCGGCGTCATTGCGGCCCTGGTACAGATTCTCGAGATGTTTCTCGATAAATACGTTCCAGCGCTTTATAACGCCTTGGGTGTATTCCTGCCATTGATTACCGTGAATTGCGCGATTCTTGGTGGCACCCTGTTCATGGTCGAGCGCAATTATGAGTTCGGTGAATCCGTGATATATGGCTTCGGTGCCGGATTCGGTTGGGCACTGGCCATTGCCGCCTTGGCGGGTATCCGCGAGAAACTCAAGTACAGTGATGTACCGGCGGGCCTGCAGGGTCTGGGCGTGACATTCATCACCGTAGGGCTCATGTCGCTGGGCTTCATGTCCTTCTCCGGCGTGCAGCTATAAAGCTTCACAGTGCGTAGGCTTCAAGAATAGGAACTGACATGGTTGATACGACTGTCATCTTGCTCGGCGTCGGGATGTTCACACTGGTGGTTATCGCGCTGGTGATGATCATTCTCGCCGCACGAAGCCGCTTGGTTAGTAGTGGTGATGTGTCCATAGAGATCAATGGCGATCCCGACAACACCATCACCACGCAGGCCGGTGGAAAACTGCTGCAAACATTGGCCGCCAACGGCATCTTCCTCTCTTCCGCCTGCGGGGGCGGCGGCTCGTGCGCTCAGTGCAAATGCCGCGTGGAAGAAGGGGGAGGCGCGATTCTGCCGACAGAGGAGTCGGCCTTCACATTACGTGAGAAGAAGGAGGGCTGGCGCCTTTCCTGCCAGGTCCCTGTCAAGCAGGACATGAGAATCGAGGTGCCCGAAGAAGTATTCGGCGTCAAGAAGTGGGAGTGCGAAGTCATCAGCAACCCGAACGTCGCCACCTTCATCAAGGAGCTCAATCTGCGTTTGCCGGAAGGCGAGGATGTGGATTTCCGCGCCGGCGGTTATGTCCAGCTGGTGGCGCCACCTTACGAGGTCAAGTTCTCCGACTTCGATATCGAGGAGGAGTATCGTGGAGACTGGGAAAAATTCAACCTTTTCGATATTTCCCACAAGAGCGATGAAGAGGTCATCCGCGCGTACTCGATGGCCAATTATCCTGAAGAGAAAGGCATCCTCAAGTTCAATATCCGTATCGCGACACCGCCTCCCGGTACCAGCCACCCGCCAGGCGTGATGTCCACCTATTGCTTCAGTCTTAAGCCGGGCGACAAGGTGACGGTAATGGGGCCGTTCGGCGAGTTCTTTGCCAAGGACACCGACGCCGAGATGGTCTTCATCGGCGGTGGGGCAGGCATGGCGCCCATGCGCAGCCATATCTTCGATCAGCTCAAGCGTATCAAGACCAACCGCAAGATTTCGTTCTGGTACGGTGCCCGCAGTTGGCGTGAGACCTTCTATAATGAAGAGTTCGACCAACTCCAGGAAGAGAACGATAATTTCGAGTGGCATCTGGCACTTTCTGATCCGCTGCCGGAAGATAATTGGGAAGGACCTACCGGGTTCATCCACAATGTCCTTTACGATATGTATCTCAAGGACCATCCGGCCCCTGAAGATTGCGAATACTATATGTGCGGTCCGCCGATGATGAATGCCTCCGTAATCAAGATGCTCATCGACATGGGGGTCGAGCCAGAGAATATCGCTCTGGATGACTTCGGTGGCTAACGACCACTGGCTTCGGGGCCGACCCACTGGGTCGGCCCCGATCGTTGGTGAGTCGCATAAAACATTGCCGCCTGATGATTGTCCTAACGTAGAGGAAGGGAGCTGTCACGGACAATCCAACAGGGCTGAAAGGAGATTGTATGACGACTTGGCTATTGGTGCTCGGTTTCATGCTGTTATTGATGGCGGCCATGGCCATCGGCGTGATCATGGGGCGCAAGCCTATCGCTGGCTCGTGTGGGGGGCTCAATCAGATCGGCATGAAAGAGGGGTGTGAAGTGTGCGGCGGTAACGACAAGGCCTGCGAAGAAGAGGGCCGTAGACGTAGTGCCAGCGCTCGCCGAATGAGTGATGAAAATCGTGGTACCGATCTAGGATATGATGCCACGCGTCGTTGACCGGTTCGACAGCCCGTTTTGCGAACGGGAGGGCCACTGCCAGCGAGGTTTCCGCTGGAAGCGGAGTTATCGGGTTGAACGATCTGCAATGGATACTTAAGGGATCAGAAGGGGAAACGGTAACAGATGGCAGTTCATAATTACGATGTGGTGGTGATCGGTACGGGGCCGGCCGGCGAGAGTTCGGCTATCAACGCCGCCAAGCATGGCAAGCGGGTTGCAATTATCGAGAAGCAGCAGGCAGTTGGCGGTAATTGCACTCACTGGGGGACGATTCCTTCCAAAGCGCTTCGTCACCAGGTCAAACAGATCATGCAGTTCAATACCAACCGCATGTTCCGTGATATCGGCGAGCCACGCTGGTTCTCTTTTCCGCGGGTGTTGGAACGGTCACGGGTCACGATCGATCAGCAGGTCGAGATGCGGACTCGCTTCTACGCGCGAAATCGTATTGAGGTGTTTTTCGGTACCGCACGCTTCAAGGATGAACATACCGTCGTGGTGCGCGATAACCATGAAGGTGTCGAAGAAATCAATGCCCAGAAAATCGTGATTGCTACCGGGTCGCGCCCTTATCGACCCCCTGATATCGATTTTCGCCATCCGCGAATCTATTGTTCCGATACCATCCTCGGACTCTCTCACACCCCTCGTACACTGGCTATTTTCGGGGCGGGGGTGATCGGTAGCGAGTACGCTTCCATCTTCTCCGGGTTAGGCGTAAAGGTCGATCTGATTGATTCGCGTGATCGGCTCTTGTCGTTTCTGGATGACGAAATCAGCGATGCACTCTCCTATCATCTACGTCAGAACGGCGTGTTGATTCGTCACCAGGAGGATTATGAGCGCATCGAGCCGGATGACTCCGGTGTGGTCGTCTACCTGAAGTCGGGTAAGCGGGTCCGGGCCGATGCCTTCCTTTGGGCCAATGGCCGCACTGGAAATACGGATAACCTAGGACTGGAGAATATTGGGTTGGAGCCCAACGGACGTGGACAGCTGCAGGTTGATGAGCACTACCGAACCACGATTCCCCATATTTATGCCGTGGGCGATGTCATCGGCTGGCCGAGTCTAGCGAGTGCGGCATACGACCAGGGAAAGAACGCGAGTGACGATCTTCTCGATGAAGATTTTCGTTTTGTCGATGATGTGCCTACCGGGATATATACCATTCCGGAAATCAGTTCGGTCGGTCAGAATGAGCGTGAACTGACCGAAGCCAAAGTACCGTACGAAGTGGCTCAAGCCTTTTTCAAGGATACGGCTCGGGCGCAAATTACCGGCGACACGGTGGGGATGCTCAAGATCTTGTTCCATCGTGATACGCTGCAGATTCTCGGTATCCACTGTTTCGGCGATCAGGCGTCTGAAATCGTTCACATTGGCCAGGCGATCATGCAGCAGGAAGGGGCGGCGAATACGCTTGAGTACTTCATCAACACGACCTTCAACTATCCGACCATGGCAGAAGCTTACCGTGTAGCCGCACAGAATGGTTTGAACCGGCTATTCTAAAAACCGGTACTTCCGTCGTCAGGGGAGAAAGCATGTGAGACGTTTCGTCTGGATGCTTGTGGCGGCGAGTCTGATGTCGGCTTTGATTGCAATCATCAGTGAGCCCATGA
The DNA here is from genome assembly GCF_900106955.1 of Aidingimonas halophila. Taxonomy (GTDB): domain Bacteria; phylum Pseudomonadota; class Gammaproteobacteria; order Pseudomonadales; family Halomonadaceae; genus Aidingimonas; species Aidingimonas halophila. The sequence continues at coordinate 38,317 of NZ_FNNI01000005.1, forward strand.
AGGTAGAAGCCCGGGTGATTCGTCTACAGATGCAGGAGCAGTTGCCTGAGGCAGCCGAGCACTTGCGCCACGAACCATTGGGGGTACAGGCTGCTCTCGTTGACTATGCCGTGTCGGGTGACGACGTGTTGGTGCTCAAGGCGCGTGCGGCGCTGCAACAATATCCCGGATTGGCTCGTGACATCCTGGCGATGTATGGGACATACCCTGTGTTCCGCGACGTCCTGCGGCGCTATGGGGCGGTGGTAGTGATCCCGATCCATTATTTCATGCAGCATGAACTGCCAACGCTTAAGGTCCGACATGCGGCTGACGAGGCGGTGGATTCGCTGTCCCGTTGGTGGCATCAGAAGGATGACGATGCAGGTGGCGTCAATGAAGAGTTGAATTCACGTCGCCGGGGCGAGTATGCCCTTGCGTTCATCGACGCGGGTGGACATGACTTTCTGGGTCAGTTTCGGATCGATGACGACGGCAATATAGCGTGGATTCAGAGCGAGCGTTGGTTGGAAACTATCAACGCTTTCTTTGCCGGTGGCATTCGCGAGCTGGAAACACAGTACCGACTCGGCGAAGATGTCAGTGCAGTGGATCTGGCCTGGGCCAGTGTCGATGTGGCGATCATGGCGAGTGCCGTCAAGCTTGTGCGTGCGGGGCAGTCAGGGATTGTTGGCGGGCGCTCGGCAAGTCTCTCGACACGTGGGAGTCTGTACACCTCACGAGTGGGGAATGCCATCCGTTTCGGGCTGCAAGGCACGCGCTATGCTAAATGGCCCGTCGTGGTGGGCATGGGATATATGGCTGTCCGTCATCCCGGCTTGATCAATGATCTGCTCGCCGGGGCGGCGCGGGTTTTGGGGTGGCCCAGCTGGTTGGTGCAGTGGCTGGGGTGGACGCTGATTCTCTTGCCATTGCTGTCATTGAGCCGTTGGTTGGTCAAGCCTTTCCTGAGACCGGTTCGATGGAGTGCCCGGACAATAATGATTCGAGACTGATTGGGGCGGGCGCCGAGAATGCATGATGTCGATGGATCAATACATTGCTTCCCTATTCATGACCTGGTACGTCCACGAAGTCGGACGCTGACAATAATCCATGAGACACATTGACGCAGAGGGTTCGCAGGTGCCTGGGAAGACACTATGCTGAGGCTCGTGCGGGTGAAGAATGGTCTGGATAAACGGAGAATCGATATGCAGCATCGGCCTTTTCGCTGGATCGCTGGAGGTCTGCTGGCATTGATGTTATCTGCCGGCAGTGTCTATGCGGATGATTTAAAGGTGACGGATGCTCGTCTGAGTATATTGCCTGGCGACCGTCCGGGCGCTGGCTACTTTCAACTTCATAACGCAAGCGATGAGTCAGTCACGTTGGTACGGGCTGAAAGCTCTGATTTTGAAAACGTTGAAATGCATGTCAGCTCGGATGAGGATGGCATGGCCAGTATGCAATCCGTCTCTGAGCTCGAGGTGGCTGCAGATGAGCAGATCGAATTCGCTCCAAAAGGCTATCATCTGATGTTCATGAAACGGAAAACATCCCTTTCCGTGGGCGATGAGGTTGAAGTCACCCTGTTGTTCGATAATGAACGACGCCTTCCCGTAAACTTTGAAGTTGTCTCTCCAGCGTCGATGTAGATCGTACGATGATAGCAAACGTGGCTATATATAAGTGGTGTCTCATCACATTCAGCATTCTCTGGCTTGCGGGGTGTAGTGACCAAAGTTGGCGTACCACCAGTATCTCCGACATCATGCCTGACCTTGATTTTGAACTCGTCGACGAGAATGGCGAGGCTGTGACGGATGATGAATACCTTGGAAACCCTACGCTATTGTATTTTGGGTTTACCTACTGTCCTGACGTCTGTCCGAATACCTTGTCCCGGCTTGCGACGGCTATCGGACAACTTGACGCTGAGGTCCGTGATGACATTCGAGTGCTGTTCGTCTCGGTTGATCCAGGTCGCGATACGCCTGAGGTATTGAGTCGTTATACGGACGCATTCGGACCACAGTTTATCGGTCTCAGTGGTGATAATTCTGCACTTGATGCAGTGACCAAGCGTTATCGGGTGACGTATTCCTATGGTGAAGAAGACTCGGATGGCAATTACGATGTCACGCATTCAAGTGCCGTATTCGCTTTCGACCAAAACGGCGAAGCACAGTTCATGATACGTGATACCGATTCCATGCAGGATATCGTGTCGGACCTGGATCAGTTGGTTGCCGAGGAATGAAGTGACCATGCCAGGCTATCGTCCTTTCATCATGCTCATTATTGTTCCTTTGCTCATGGCTGTGGTCGTTGGTGGTCTTATTTTCGGAGGCCAAGCCTTGTCCGATAATAGCGTAGATAGTGAGATTCAGCATGCACTCGCTACAGTACACGATACGTCAAGCGAGATAGAACTCGAAAAGCTGCAGGAAGTCCGTTACGGCTACGGCATCTGCGGATTATACAGACTGGCTGGGTCGGAAGAGGGGTATGCGCCATTCTTCTATAATACATCGAGTGGAAGCATCACTCTTGATGTCAACTCGCGCGCTTACACGTCAAATTGCAGCTTGTCTGCCATCTGCTGAGGGCAGCAATGTTATAAGTGTTCCGGATCGAGAAGCTGGCAAAGGCGTTTCAGCGCCTTCTGCTGCCAGTCGATCCGATTGATGTGCTCGCCCTATGTTATAGCATTGAGGCAGGTGGGGATTGCTGTCATGGGTTTTCTGGCAAATGACGTGACAGGAGGAAACATTGCCATCCTCAGGGACGAGGAGCGCGCTCGGGTGTTGAGAAGTCTCAGTCTGGTGCGGAAGGGGGGACTCGAACCCCCACACCTTTCGGCACCAGAACCTAAATCTGGCGTGTCTACCAATTCCACCACTTCCGCATGCCATTGAGGCCGCCCATATTCTACGGAACCCCGAAAGCAAGTCAATCGCTACCTGGTAGAACCAGATAATTGGCGGCACGGCGGGCAAGTTCGATGTCATCTGCATCGTCGCCGAGATAGGGGATCCGTCCGAGACAGGGCGTGGCCAGGTGACGTTCAAGCGTGTCGACATTGGCATCACGCTCGGTGAAATCGAGTGCCATCGAATTGGCAACCCAGCCGGCAAGTGTCAATCCATCGGCGCGTATCGCTTCCGCCGTCAAGCGGGCGTGGTTGATGGCTCCCAGACGCATGCCTACGACAAGGATGACCGGGAGTTGGAGACTTCTGGCGATATCGGCCAGATCGTCCTCCTCGTTCAGGGGAACACGCCAGCCGCCGGCACCTTCGATTAATGTCAATTCATGAGATGCCATCGGCCTCTGCTCGAGCGTAGTCAGCAGGTCGTCCAGAGAAACCGTCTCCCCGGCTTGACGTGCCGCCAAATGCGGGGCGATAGCCGGCTCGAAGGCATAAGGGTTGACTGTGTGGTAGGCCGGATAAGGCCTTGAGTATGCTTGTAGGACTTGCGCATCGCGGTTGCGTAAACCATCAGATGTTCGCTGACAGCCTGAGGCGATCGGTTTCAACCCCAGAGTCGTCAAACCCTGGCCTGAGGCCAGAGCGAGTAGCCCACTGGTGACAAGGGTTTTACCAGCATCCGTGTCAGTGCCGGTCACGAAGTAAGTGGAAGGCTTGGGTGGGACGTTCATCCGTACCTCAGATAAGTCACGATGGTTTTGTGAGTGACAATGTCAGGAGCTCGTAAGTCACCGGGAGACCTGGAGGCTCGCGCAACAATTCATAGCGTTTTGCAGCACGGGCCACATCGCCTCGGGTCAATTGTCCTCCTGGGCGACTTACCTGAGCACCGACGCCTTTGATCGAGGCCATCACGGCGCCCAGGTCGGGGTAATGAAAACGGCACCTGCGTTGATTGAGGCGGGGAGACGTGAATCCATTGACGCGTGCCAACCGTTGATAGTCACGAATTGAGTGAAAGGTCAACAGGGCGGCGGGCTGTCCGGGTCGTGACCAGGCATGGTCGATTTCGGCGAGTGTGCCTGGCACCAGGGTATTGATCAGAGCGATGCCTCCGGGCGCTAAAATTCGATATAGAGCGGCGAATAAGCTGACAAGGTCGTCGCACCACTGAATGGCCAGGTTGGAGAAGATCAGGTCGAATTGGTTGTGGGGAAACGGGAGGTGCGCTGCATCGGCACAGACCCAGTTAGCGACATGGCAATGCGCTTGCTTGGCTTTATCGAGCATGGCTGATGACAGGTCGACCCCGACGATTTGCGCATCCGGATAGTGACAGGCCAGTGTGTCCGTCCATTGGCCGGGACCGCAACCCAGGTCGAGAATGCGAGTGGCGTGAGCGGGGAGTGATTCCCAGAGATGCTGCCCCATATCGTGTTGCGCCGAAGCGCGTCGATCATAATGGGGAGCCGCACGATCAAAGGCGCGCGCCACTCGTTGTCGCCATGCTATGTGGGCATCATGATCAGTGTAGGAAACGCGGGCTTCAGCCAGTGTCATCGTTCGGTCACCTGTGCGGACGTCGCCACTTGGAGCAGCCGTTCAACGAGGACCTTGGGTTGAGAAAGCTGGGGGCAATGACCACACCCTTTTAGCGTATGCTCATCCTCGTGTGGTGGCACCAGGGGATCATGGATACCGCGTAGCCGATAGACAGGGCAGCGAGCGGTGTGCAGGGCAGGGCCGACATTCAGTGACTGTAAGTGTCGTAGGCCATGACGCAGCGTCAGCGAGTCGGCGGGCGGTGTGTCCCCCGACCAACTGCGTAATTGGCTCAGCGCTTGACGTGACTGAGGCTCACCCCGTAGTTGCCAACGGATAAAATGGTGCCATGCAGCCGATGAGTTACGTTCGAACGCCTCGATGAAGTCATTCAGGGCTTGATGAGTCATGCTCTGCCCGAGCTGCTGGTCGTTGATGAAACGATCGCCCATGCCAAGCATGACCAGGGCCCGGGGGCGGGGCAACCGGTTCAGTAGACAGGCCGCCAGCAATCCGCCCAGGGACCAGCCGACCCAGAGACTGTCTGCCGGTAGCGAGTCAGCCATACGTCCAGCGAGCTCGTCGAGATTACCGGGGTCTGTCAATGGGGGATGGTCTCGATAACCGGGCCAGTCGGGTGTCAGGACACGCCAGTCACCCGGCCAATATGGGGCGAGCGGGTGCCAGATGCGTGCATCAATGCCCCATCCGGAGAGTAGCACCACTGGGGTCATGATCGCTCCCGCTGGATCAGCGTCTCCAGGATGTCCAGCAGGGCATCGATATCGCTTCGCTCATGATCGGAGGACAATGCAATGCGCAATCGGGCCATGCCGCTGGGCACCGTAGGCTCGCGAATGGCGCCGATCATGAAGCCATGGCTGCGTAGCGTGTCGCTCCAGCGCCTGACCCGCTCGACATCACCGAGCATGAGCGGTTGGATAGGCGTCTGGGACCCCATCAAGGGCAGCCCCAGTGCATGACCATGATGTCGGAAATAGGTGATGTGATTATGCAAGCGTTCCCGGCGTTCTGGCTCATCGCGCAGGATATCGAGTGCTGCCAGTGTGGCTGCGGTAACTCCAGGCGGCTGGGCCGTCGTATACAGATAAGGACGCGAGAACTGGATCAGGGCATCGATCAGGATATCGTCGCCAGCGACGAACGCACCGGCTGTTCCCAGGGCCTTGCCCAGTGTGCCGACCAGGATGGGCACTTCCCGCGTGGAGTAGGCCCTGCCGACGCACCCATCACCGTGTGCTCCCAGCACGCCTAGCCCGTGGGCATCATCGATCATCAAGGCCGCACCGTAGCGCTGACAAAGCGTCGACAGTCCCTCGATGTTGGCACAATCCCCATCCATGCTGAAAACGCCGTCACTGGCTACCAGTTTCAGGCTGTCTTCAGGAGAGCGTGCCAGCAGTAATGCAAGATCTTCTAGGGCATTATGATGGAAACGTCGTGAGCGGGCGCCGGAGAGCGCTGCCCCATCGAGTAGCGATGCGTGGTTGTAACGGTCCTGGAAAATATGGGTCTTGGTATCGCACAGTGCCTGCAGAACTCCCAGGTTAGCCATGTAGCCAGTGGAAAATAACAGTGCACGTGGGCGTCCGGTCAGTTCGGCCAGGCGTGATTCGAGCTGGTCATGAATTTCGAAATGGCCATTGACCAGATGAGAGGCCCGGCTACCGGTACCGTAGTGGCGTGAGGCCGCGGCCTGGGCTTCGGCTAGACGCGGATCGCGAGCCAGACCAAGATAGTCATTGCTGGCGAAATCACGAAGGGTGGCCGAGGGGGACGGGGACATGGTCAACCGTTCGCGCCATAATCCATCGTCTCGTCGTCTAGCGAGTCGTGTTTCCAGCCATTGTCGCCACCGTTCGGTTGAACCGGCTTGGGTGTCCAGCAGTCGTTCTTTCATAGCATTGCATCGTAAAACTGGGGATGCTCAGTGTTATTGCGCTGCCATAGAGCAGTCTCGAGTTCGGCAGCCTGCGTACCGTTATCATTCTCAGTATGCCCCGATTCGGCGTGGAGTCCCAGTTTTTCGAAGAGGGCGTGGTCGCGTGCCACTTCCGGGTTGTCAGTGGTCAGTAGTGTGTCGCCGTAAAAAATCGAATTGGCGCCCGCCAGAAAAGCCAGGCTCTGCGTCGATTCTGCCATCTGTTCACGGCCGGCGGATAGTCTGACATGGCTGCGCGGCATCAGTATGCGCGCCACGGCGATGGCACGGATAAAGTCGATGGGATCGAGATCCTCGACATTTTCCAGTGGGGTGCCGGGTACCTTTACCAGCATGTTGATCGGGACGGACTCGGGATGCGGGTCGAGACACGCCAGTTGCTGAAGCAGGCCGGCTCTGTCGCTGGGCTGCTCTCCCATGCCCAGGATCCCGCCGCAGCAGACTTTCATGCCAGCGTCACGGACATTGGCCAAGGTCTCGAGCCTGTCGGTATAGGTGCGAGTGGTGATGACTTCGCCATAGTAGTCCGGTGATGTATCCAGGTTGTGGTTGTAGTAGTCCAGGCCTGCATCGGCGAGGCGTTGTGACTGCTCGACATCAAGCATGCCCAGTGTCATGCAGGTTTCCAGACCTAATGCCTTCACCCGTCGGACCATTTCCAGAACCACGTCCAGATCGCGTTCACGAGGCCGCCGCCAGGCGGCTCCCATGCAGAAGCGACTGGCACCCGCGTTTTTGGCGGCTTCCGCCTGGGCCACGACGGTATCGATCTCGAGCAATTTTTCCTTGCCCAGGCCGGTATTGTAATGACCCGACTGAGGACAATATTTGCAATCCTCCGGGCAAGCGCCGGTCTTGATCGAGAGCAACGTCGAGACCTGGACTGCATTCGGATCGAAATATCGCCGGTGCACCTGCTGCGCCTGCCATAGCAAATCGTTGAAAGGCAGCGCGAACAACGCTTCGATCTCGTCTAGGCACCAGTCATGGCGAATGTCGTGGCCAGCGTCATGAGTGCGGGGTAAGGTCATACCGTAAGTCCAAGGATGGTGAATGGAAAAAGCGGACAGGGGGTCAGCATGAGCGTGATTCGGCAAATGATAGGGACTTCGAGTCTTCTGTCAACCTTGGTTTTGGAGAAGGTTGACAGATGGTTGCGCCACCTTTTGCCGGGGCGCTGTGCCTTCTGTCTCGGAACAGCGGTGCGGGGGGCTCCCTGGTGCCAGCACTGCCTGATTGAGTTGCCTTGGAATGAGCATGCCTGTTCTCGTTGTGCAGAACCATTGCCGAACCGTGTGGCGCCGTCGGGAAGGTATTGCGGGAGATGCCTGAGTGATCCACCGTCGTTTATTCGTGCCCATGTGCCGCTGCGCTACAGTGGGGAAGTTGCTGCACAAGTTCAGGCTTTCAAGTTTTCCGGATCACCACGTGCAGGGGCGATCTTGCTGGCGCTCCTGGAGCGCTCGCTGCCAGGTACGGGAGAGCGGTTGCCGGAGGTGCTCATTGCCGTACCGCTGCATGAGGAACGTGCCAAACAACGGGGCTTCGATCAGGCCGACTGGCTGGCATCCCGGTTGGCCAGACGCTTGGGGATGCGGTACCTGCGAGCCCGGCGCGTCAGATCGACACCGACACAACGCGGGCTGTCTCGTAAACGGCGCCGTACCAATCTTGATGGCGCCTTCGCCATTGATACGCCGTTACCTTACCGTGTGGCCATTCTGGATGACGTCATGACCACTGGTGCCACGCTCGATGCTCTCGGTAAAGCCTGTCAGTCAGCCGGCGCAACTCATGTCGAGGTCTGGGCCGTGGCGAGAACCCCGATGACATGAGCGTACCTGCCTGATGAGGCCAGGCGAAGTCTGTTAGGATGCCCGTTATATCTGTCATCGGGAGAATCATCATGGTCGCTGCATCGCCGCATCCATTCGCACAGCTCGATCCGGCGCGAGTGGTGGCGGCCGTGGAGTCACTCGGCTTTTGGGTCGCCAATGAACCGTTTGCTCTCAACAGCTACGAGAACCGGGTATTTTCGCTACGTGATGAAGCGGGACAGCGCTGGGTCGTGAAGTGCTACAGGCCTGGACGATGGAGCGATGATCAGATCCAGGAAGAGCATGACTTTCTGAAGGAGCTCGATGTTGCTCGCGTCCCGGTGAGTGCACCATGGCGTGATGCCGATGATCGTAGCTTGCATCACTATGAAGGATATCGACTGGCCATGTTTCCTCATGTCGTCGGTCAGGCTCCCGAATTGGAAAATCCCGCTCACCTGTTTGCGCTAGGGGAACTACTCGGGCATTTGCATTCGGTAGCTGAACGTGGACGGTTCTCGGTCCGCCGGCGACTCGATCTGGATGCCATGGTGGCGGAAAGTCGTGAGCGCGTATTGGCGTGTCCCTGGCTGACTCGGCGGCAGCGGGGTACCTACGAACGGTTGACCGAGTCACTCTGGCGTGATTTGACACCTTTTGCCTGGTCACCGGCATCGATGATTCGTGTTCATGGCGATTGTCATTTGGGGAATATGTTGGGGCGTGATGAGGCATTCACGCTCGTTGACTTCGACGATGCCGTCATGGCGCCCGCCGTGCAGGATATATGGATGCTGTTGACTGCCCAGCATGACGTCGACATGCGCATGCAACTTGCGGAAATTCTGGAAGGCTATGAGCAATGGCGGGCGTTTGACCGCCGTGAATTGTCGTTGATTGAACCGCTACGCACATTGCGGCTGCTTCGGCATAGCGCCTGGCTCGTTGCGCGCTGGGAGGATCCCGCCTTTCCCCGGGCCTTCCCTTGGGTGATCGAAGAGAGCTTCTGGGAACAGCATTTGCGCGATCTAGAACAGCAGCGGTTGGCGTTGCAATCGTCCCCGTTCTGGTTGGCATGAAGGAAATCGATCAAGCCGATTTATCAGGGCATTAGACTGCGTTGCGTGTGCAGTTGCGTTAAAATCGTTTTACTAGGGAGCAAAAGTTGTACAGAATGACTTGATCAGTAAAGTTTTTGCATAATCCACCGTTAGCGTCGATGCCTTCAGCGGACCATGCCATGAGTGAACAACTTACCGACCATTACTACCAGATTCTCCAGGGAGTGGGAGAAGATCCGGAACGCGAAGGATTGCGGGATACGCCTCGGCGTGCGGCTGATGCCATGAGATTCTTGACCCGAGGGTATGGGCAATCGCTTGCGACGTTGGTCAATGGTGCGGTATTCGAATCAGAGACCGATGAAATGGTGCTGATCAAGGACATCGAGCTCTATTCGATGTGTGAGCACCATATGTTGCCTTTCATCGGCAAATGCCATATTGCCTATCTGCCCAATGGTCGGGTACTAGGGCTATCCAAGTTCGCGCGTATCGTGGATATGTACGCACGACGGCTACAGATCCAGGAAGACCTGACGCGCCAGATTGCCGAGGCGATTCAAGAGGTCACGGAAGCCAGGGGTGTCGCCGTGGTCATTGAAGCCAAACATATGTGCATGATGATGCGCGGCGTTGAGAAGCAGAATTCCAGCATGACCAGCTCGGTGATGCTCGGAGCTTTCCGGGAGAATCAGCCGACCCGACAGGAGTTTCTGACGTTGGTCAGCGGTCGCTGATTGCCACCAGGATCAAGGGAGTGTCGTGCTCATGACCATTCATGCCCTGACCGATCAGCATTTTGATCATGACCTGGCGACGATTCGTATCAAGAATCTTAGACTGCGTACCTATGTCGGTATCAAGGACGAAGAGATCCAGAATCGTCAGGACGTCGTCATTAACGCCGTGATCCGCTATCGTGCTGATCGAGCGGTGATGTTCAATCATATTGATCAGGCCCTGAACTATCGCACCATCACCAAGCATGTGATTGCGCATGTGGAGGACAATCGCTTCCTGCTGTTGGAACGCATGACGCGGGAAGTCCTTGATGTCATCATGTCCTATGAGCAGGTGCTGACCGCTCAAGTGGAAATCGACAAACCCCATGCACTGCGTTTTGCCGATTCCGTATCGATCACGCTATCGGATTCGCGTGACGACGGTCGGTCTTGAGTTTTCTACCGGTATCAGCATCGTTACCTTGTAAGAATGATCGCGTTGAACGGCGGCGTGGCAGCCGCTGGATCCCGCAAGGAGAAAATCATGGAATCCCTGCAAGACAGCCCGCTGTTCCGCCCCTTTGCCTATATCGATGGGAGTTGGGTCGCGGCAGACAGCGGCGAACAGATCGATGTGGTCAATCCTGCCACTGGCGAGGTCATTGGTCGGGTTCCCCGATTGGGACGTGATGAAACCGATCGTGCCATTACCGCTGCAGAGGCTTCGTTTGCCAACTGGAAAGGGCTGACCGCCCTGGAACGCGCCGATGTCTTGATGAAGTGGCATGACCTGATGCATGAACATCAGGACGAATTGGCACGAATCATGACACTGGAACAGGGTAAGCCACTCAAGGAAGCCGCTGGTGAAATAGCGTATGCCGCAAGCTTCCTCCGCTGGTTCGCCGAGCAGGCTCGCCGTGTCTATGGCGAGACCATTCCCGCTGCCAAATCCAACCAGCGAGTACTGGTGATCAAGCAGCCTGTTGGTGTCGTCGGTGCCATTACTCCCTGGAATTTCCCGGCGGCCATGATAACTCGAAAGGCAGGCGCTGCCCTGGCTGCCGGCTGTCCGATCGTTATCAAACCGGCCAGTCAGACACCGTTTTCGGCGACAGCACTGGCGCTTTTGGCGGAATGGGCTGGAGTACCCCGTGGCGTCTTCAATGTCGTACCAGGCAAGGCGAGCGAGATCGCCGCAGCCCTGACCGAGTCATCGCTGGTACGCAAGATTACCTTTACCGGTTCGACAGAGGTCGGCCGGGATCTCATGGCCAAGGCGTCCCGGCATATCCAGAAAATTTCGTTGGAGCTTGGGGGGAACGCGCCGTTTCTGGTGTTTGAAGACGCTGATCTGGATGCTGCCGTGGATGGGGCCATGGCCGCGAAGTTCCGCAATGGCGGGCAAACCTGTGTCTGCACCAACCGTTTCCTGGTCCAGTCCAGTGTGGTCAATGCGTTCTGCGAAAAACTGGCGGCGGCCATGAACAGCGAGCTGCATGTCGGTGACGGGACGCAACCGGGGATCAATATCGGTCCATTGATCGACGGTAACGCGGTAACCAAAGTCTCCGAACACGTACAGGATGCGGTGGAACATGGTGCACATGTGCTCCTCGGAGGAAATCCGCATCCGTTGGGTGGCAATTTCTTTACGCCAACCCTCGTGACCGATGCCAACGGCGAAATGAAAGTGGCTCAAGAAGAAACCTTTGGCCCGCTCGCGGCGGTTTTCCCGTTCGAGGATGAGGAAGATGCCGTTGCCATGTCCAATGATACGCAATACGGCTTGGCCGCCTATTTCTACTCGCGTGATCTAAGTCGGGTATGGCGAATTGCCGAGGCGCTGGAATACGGCATGGTCGGGATCAATACAGGATTGATATCCAATGCCGCGACACCGTTCGGTGGCGTCAAGGCCTCTGGTCTGGGTCGTGAAGGGGGACATCAGGGGCTTGAGGAGTTCGTCGAGACCAAGTATCTGTGTATCGACCTCGGCGAGTGACTGATAGGTGATTGCTATAAGCCATGAATCGTCCCCCGCCTGCACCGTCAGGTGGGGGACGGTTTGGCCGGAACCTCTAGTGCCTGAAATGTCGCATGCCGGTGAACACCATGGCGATGCCGGCTTCATTGGCGGCGTCGATGACCTCCTGGTCGCGCATGGAGCCACCGGGCTGGATCACGGCAGTAATACCGGCGGTGGCGGCGGCGTCGATACCGTCACGAAAAGGGAAGAAAGCATCTGATGCCATGACCGAGCCGGACACCGCGAGGTTTTCATCAGCAGCTTTAATGCCTGCTATCTTGGCGGAATACACACGACTCATCTGGCCTGCGCCGACACCGATCGTTCGTCCTTCTTTGGCATAGACGATGGCATTGGATTTCACATATTTGGCGACACGCCATGCGAAGGCGAGATCACGAAGTTCGGTTTCGCTCGGTGCCCGCTCACTGACGACCTGCAAGTCGCTCTGCTTCACCATCCCCAGATCACGATCCTGAATCAGAAGACCGCCAGTGACCCGTTTCAAGTCATGGTCGGGGCGTCGTTCGTTTGACCAGGTATCGCCAACGTCAAGGAGGCGTACATTCTTCTTCTCGGCAATGATTGCTGCTGCCTGGTCACTGACCCCTGGAGCAATGATGACCTCGACGAACTGTCGGTCGATGATGGCGCGTGCGGTATCGGCATTCAGCGCGCGATTGAAGGCGATGATTCCACCGAAAGCGCTGGTGGGATCGGTGGCGAATGCCTTGTCGTAAGCATCTTTGGTCGTCGTTGCGAGGGCGACTCCGCAAGGGTTGGCGTGCTTGACGATCACGCACGCGGTTTCCGTGAAGGACTTGACGCACTCCAGTGCGGCGTCGGTGTCGGCGACATTGTTGAAAGAAAGCGCCTTTCCCTGAAGTGAGACAGCGGTTGCGACGCTGGCTTCGCTAGCCTCTTCATCGACGTAAAAGGCGGCGCGCTGGTGCGGGTTCTCGCCGTAGCGCATCGATTGACGCTTGCGGAACTGGCGATTGTAGGTTCGAGGAAAACCGTCATCGTTGCTGTCCACACGCTGCCCCAGGTAGTTGGCGATAGCGGCATCATAGCCTGCAGTGTGTTCGAAGGCTTTTACCGCCAGATCGAAACGCGTTGCGTCACCAATGATGCTTCCGTTCTGATCCATCTCCTCGATGAGGCGTGAATAATCGGCATTGTCGACGACGATGGTCGTGTAAGCATGATTCTTGGCACACGCCCGTACCATGGTCGGCCCACCGATATCGATGTTCTCGATGGCATCATCAAGCGTGCAGTCCGGTTTGGCGATGGTTTGCGCAAAGGGGTAGAGGTTGACCACCACCATGTCGATCGGGGGGATGTCATGTGCTTCCATGACCTCATCATCCTGGCCGCGTCTTCCCAGAAGGCCGCCATGTATGCGCGGGTGCAATGTTTTGACGCGGCCATCCATGATTTCAGGAAAACCGGTGTATTCGGAAACTTCAGTCACGGCGATGTCGTGTTCGGTCAGGAGCCTGAAGGTGCCCCCGGTGGATAATAGTTCCACTCCGCGGTTGGACAACTCGCGGGCAAAGTCGACGATGCCGTTCTTGTCGGACACGCTGATGAGGGCGCGCCGGACAGGCTGAGAAGATGACTCGGAAGGCGCTGAGGTGGTCATGAAGGTACCGTATGACTCCTGTGAAACATGAGAAGATCAGATCAGCTCATAGTACTTGAGCTTCTTGCGCAGTGTACCGCGATTCAGGCCGAGGATTTCGGCGGCACGCGTCTGGTTGCCGTCAGCATACTCCAACACCCGAGCCAGTAGCGGTGACTCCACTTCGGCCAGTACCATGGCATAAAGATCCGTCACCGTCTCGCCGTCGAGATGTTCGAAATAGCGACGCATGGCGGTATCGACAGCCTCTCTTAGAGGTTGTTCTTGAGAGTCAGCCGATACTGTCGGTGCATCCATGGTCGTGCCCGGATCCAATGCGTCCTGGCTACCATTCACGCTCTGTTCAGAGGTCGTCGCTTGCCTGCTGTTCATGCTGCGCTGATTCCATCCAGTGCCATGCGCTGTCCTGAATGGACGACGTCATGGTGAAACAGTTCATCCACGAATCGGTATTGCTGTGCGGTGCTCTCAAGCGCATTGAAGGCTTTTTTCAGCGCCTTGGCGTCAACGTCGCTCTTTGACCGGTCTGTGGCCGGATAATGCTTGTCCAGATACCAACCCAAGTGTTTCCGTGCAATCCGCATCCCCATGGTGTCGCCGTAAAACTCATGCAGGCCGGCAAGATGGTGATGCATGACCTGCCGGCATTCGGCAGCAGACGGCGGTACTGCTGAATGACCATGGCGCAGAAAGTAATTGATCTGGGCAAAGATCCAAGGATTGCCTTGAGCGCCACGACCGATCATCACCGCATCCGCACCAGTATAGTCGAGAACATCACGGGCCTTGGCAGGTGAATCGATATCGCCATTGGCGAAAACCGGAATATTTACCTGACTTTTGATCGCCGCGATAGTGTCGTATTCGGCGTCTCCCTGATAACGCTGTTCTCGCGTTCTGCCATGCACCGCCAAGGCCTGAATGCCACTGGACTCGGCCATTTTTGCAATCCGTTCACCATTACGACTGTTGGCACACCACCCCGTACGGATCTTGAGTGTCACGGGGACATCGACGGCTGCGACCACTCGCTCAAGAATTTGGGCAACCAGTCGCTCGTCTCGCAACAGAGCGGAGCCGGCAGCCTTGTTGCAAACCTTCTTGGCCGGGCAGCCCATGTTGATGTCGACGATTTCGGCGCCATGTTCGACATTCAGTTGAGCCGCCCTGGCGAGCATGTCGGCGTCACCACCGGCAATCTGGACTGAGCGAGGTCCCGGTTCGCCATGATGGTCGAGTCGCAATCGTGACTTACGCGTATGCCACAGACTGGGATCGGATGTCACCATTTCCGAGACGACCAGACCGGCGCCCAACCGTCGGCATAGCTGACGAAAAGGGCGATCGGTGACTCCTGCCATGGGAGCCAGGATTACACGATTGGTCAGTCGATGTTGACCGATAGCAGGCATCGCCGTTTGGCTATCAACAAGCATGCGCCACCAAGTGCCATTCCAAGAGGGGCGTCTATCATACTGATCGGCACCCGCCACGAAAAGCTGAAATTAGTCGAGTTTCACTTGCCGGGGCGGTGGCCGCTCAGTCGGACCCATCCATCGCGTTCGACCGGTGCATCCATGGTAATCCCTCGGTCCCGATACACATCAAGGACCTCATCCGCTTGGTGCGACAGTATCCCCGATAGCACCAGACGGCCGCCGGGAGCAAGGTGGCTGGTGATCATCGGGGCCTGTTCGATCAGCGGTCCGGCAAGGATGTTGGCGAGCACGATCGGGAATTCGCCACCTTCAAACGTATCGGGAACGCTAAGGGACAGGCGTGCCATGTCGATACCATTGCGTTCTGCATTTTCCCGACTAGCGGTCAGTGCTTGTGGGTCGATATCGGTGCCTGCAGCCCGGTTGGCGCCGAGTTTGAGGGCGGCGATGGCGAGAATGCCCGAGCCACAGCCTATATCCAGGACGTTGCGCCGATCGAGCTGTCCGGCGAGCGCCTGCTCGTCGAGCCATTCGAGACACAGAGCGGTCGTGGGATGCGTCCCGGTGCCGAATGCGAGTCCCGGGTCCAGAATCAGATTGACGCCTTGAGGGTCGGGGCTGTCATGCCAACTGGGTACGATCCAGAGTCGCTGCCCCATTTTTAGCGGTTCGAAGCTGTCCATCCACTCGCGCTCCCAGTCACGGTCGGCGAGCAGTTCAAAGTGAATCTCGGGGCAGGGTTCATCCGGAATATGCGTCGACCACGCTTGTCTGACCCGCTCGATCATGGCCTGGATGTCGTCCAGGTCATCGTACAGCCCTGTCAACACGGTGTCGTCCCACAGCGGCGTCGTGCCGAGCTCCGGCTCCAGCACGGGATCATCATGTGCGTCCTGCAGGCTGATTGCGCTGGCTCCTTCAGCGATCAGCAGCTCTTCGAGCTGTTCTGCCTGCTCCGGGGCAACCCGTGCTTTCAGTTGCAGCCAGGCCATGGTGTTACCTCAGGTGTGTTCGAGAAGGTCAGCATTACGACCCGAGTTTCTTTTCCAGGTAGTGGATGTTGATGCCGCCCTGCTGGAAGTGGGCATCGCGCACAAGATCCTTATGCAGGTCGATATTTGTCTTGATGCCTTCAACGAGCAACTCATCCAATGCATTTCGCATACGGGTCAGTGCGTACTCCCGGGTTTCCCCCCATGTGATCAGTTTACCGATCAGTGAGTCGTAATAGGGTGGGACCGAATACCCGGTGTAAATGTGGGAATCCATACGTACTCCCAGCCCACCGGGCGGATGATACAGGGTGATCCGGCCAGGCGATGGCGTGAAGGTTCGGGAGTCCTCGGCATTGATGCGACACTCGAACGCGTGGCCGTTGAGCTTGATGTCTTCCTGTCTGATTGACAGAGGCTCACCGGAAGCAATACGCAATTGCTCCTTGACGATATCCACCCCGGTCACCATTTCGGTCACTGGATGTTCGACCTGTACTCGAGTATTCATTTCAATGAAGAAGAATTCCCCATTTTCATACAGGAATTCGAATGTGCCGGCACCGCGGTAGCCAATTTCCAGACAGGCATCGGTACACGCTTTGAGCACCTGCTGGCGGGCAGTCTCATCGATTTGCGGAGCTGGTGCTTCTTCCAGAACTTTCTGGTGCCGACGCTGCAGTGAACAGTCACGATCGAAGAGGTGAATGACATTGCCCTGTCCGTCGGCAAGTACCTGTACTTCGACATGGCGCGGCTGTTCGAGAAACTTTTCCATGTAGACCGTGCCATCACCGAAAGAGGCGTTTGCTTCGTTCTGTGTGACACTGATAGCCGATAGCAGGTTGGCTTCGGTATGGACGACACGCATGCCGCGTCCGCCGCCGCCTGCGGCCGCTTTGATGATGACCGGATAACCTATGTGCCGCCCCATGGCCAGCACCTTGGCTTCATCGTCGGGTAGCGGACCGTTGGAGCCGGGAACCGTAGGTACGCCGGCTTTCTTCATGGCTTCAATGGCGCTGACCTTGTCGCCCATCAGGCGAATGGTTTCTGCACGAGGCCCGACGAAGGTGAATCCGGAGCGTTCGACCTGTTCGGCAAAGTTGGCATTCTCGGACAGAAAGCCGTATCCCGGATGGATGGCGCTGGCATCGGTGACTTCGGCAGCACTGATAAGTGCGGGGATATTGAGATAGGACTGTGCTGAGGCGGCCGGTCCGATGCATACCGCTTCATCGGCCAAGCGTACATGCATGAGTTCGCGGTCGGCCTTGGAGTGCACCGCTACTGTCCTGATGCCCAGTTCCTTGCACGCACGCAGTATGCGCAGGGCGATCTCGCCACGATTGGCGATGAGTACCTTGTCCAACATCATTTATACGCCCAGGTTGTCATAAGGGGTAAAAAGATCATGCCGTTCAGTGGCATGGTGAACAGTGCCTTGGGGTTATCCCAACATGACCAGTGGCTGGTCGAACTCGACCGGCTCGCCGTCCTCTACCAGGATGGCTTCCACCACGCCATCGCGATCGGCTTCGATCTGGTTCATCATCTTCATTGCCTCGACGATGCACACCGGTTCGCCTTTCTTGACACTTTGGCCGACTTCCACGAACGGCTTTGACCCCGGGGCGGGAGCACGATAGAAGGTGCCGACCATCGGGGAGCCCACCGAATGACCTTCTGGCTGTGCCGGTACACTGTCCTGGGCAGGCGATGGCGCTTGAGGCGTTTCCTGAGCGGGTACGGCGGCAGGGGCCAGTGGTTGCGGTGCAGCCGCTGTTGCGGCGGGTTGCGGTACACCATTGGGATGGCGGCTGATGCGTACCGACTCTTCACCTTCCTGGATTTCGATTTCGCTGATATTGGACTCTTCCAACAACTCGATCAGCTTTTTGACCTTGCGGATATCCATGTTGTCTATCTCGACCGGTAGTGTCTTGGTGATGTGTATCGGTGATCGGTTCTCGATCGTTCATGCTCGGTTGTCGTGGCGCAGGGACTCTCTCCTCGAAGCGCTGTCAACCTGCTCAAAATTTGTTGAGATCACGGCACGATCCTGCACGTTGCCGTCTCAAGAAGCCCTGATAGGCATTAGCGGCGGAGTTTGCCGAAAAAAGATCAACGTGTCCAGCGGAGGTAGGTATTGCCGAACATACCCCTGTCGTCAGGAACGCTGACGATCCTCGAGCCAATCAAGCAACTGGTTCAAATGGGTTGCAAAACTGTCGCTATCGACTTCGCCCTGGATTCGTGCATCACGGATTTCCTCGTTTCCTTCAAAGAACAGTAGGCTTGGAGGGCCGAACAGGTTGAAATGTTCCAGAATCCGTCGTGTTTCAGGAGTACTGTCGGTCACGTCAACCTGAATACGGCGGAAAGAAGAGAGGGGGCCGGAGACGTCAGGGTCGGTATAAACCTGCCGCTCCATACGTTGGCAGGAAATGCACCAATCCGCGGTAACGTCCACGAAGGCGGGTTGCTGGCTGGTACCTGTCGATGCCAGGGCATCCCGCAATTCATCCAGGCGTGTCACCGTTTTGATCTCTTGATCATTTCCGGTGTCCCGGCGGGGTTCGGGTTGCTCCGAGGATGCCTGAGGTGGGGTTGCTGTGGCCAGTGGTTGCAGGGGATCGTGACCACCTCGCGCTGCACCCAGCACCAAGGCGATCCCCCAGACCAGCAACAAAATGCCGACCGCCTGTCGTAGTCGAGGCCATCCCTGTGGTGTGTCGAAACGTAGAGCTCCCATCGCTAGAGCGCTTCCCGTGGCCAATGCCGCCCAGAGAATCAGCGTCAGGGAGGCGGGAAGCAGCCTTTCGACCAACCATATGGCAATACCAAGAAGCAAGACGCCGAAAGCCGCCTTGATCCCATTCATCCAGTTTCCACTACGTGGCAGCAAGGTGGAGCCGAAGGTGCCGACAAGCAGCAGCGGCACTCCCATTCCCAAGGCCAGCATCAACAAGGCTATCCCACCCATCAGGGCATCACCTGTCGTCGAGATGAAGACGAGGGCTCCGGCTAGTGGGGCCGAGACGCAGGGGGAAACGATGAGGACAGACAAGGCGCCTGCCAATGCCAGACCCGGGACGCCCCAGCCCTGGACATGCTGTTGCCATGTTTCGACTCGACCGGCGAGTCGGGGGGCGAGCCGCAGATTGAACACGCCGAACATAGCCAGCGCAAAGAGTGAAAAAAGCGTGGCGAAAGCAATGAGAACAGGGGGCGATTGTAAACGTGCCTGCAGGTTGAGTCCTGCACCGAACAGGCCCATCAGTACACCTGCTGCGGCATAAGTCAGCGCCATGCCTGTGACATAACTCGTGGAGAGCAGGAAGGCGCGGGGGCGAGAGGGGTTCTGGCCGACGATGATCGATGACAGGATCGGTATCATCGGGAGTACACAGGGGGTGAACGTCAGTCCCAGTCCAGCCAGAAAAAATAGGCCCGACATCATCAGCGGGCTGGCATTTCCCAGTAACTGGTGAAAACGTTCATCATCGCTCGATGGCGGAGCAGGGCGTGTTGCCTCACTGGCTGGTTGGGTCGACTCACTCGTCGTGGAAGCTTCACCATTACCATTGGCGTCTGCCGATTGCCAATCGGCGAAACGGGCCGGGGGAGAACTCGCCCCGGCGTCGAGCTCAATGGTTTCAGGTGGGTAACAGAGACCGGCGTCGGCACATCCTTGAAAGGTGACTTCGAGCGGCAGGGGATCGGCAGGCTCGCTCTCGAGCGGGGCTTCGATGACGACACGATCATAATAGACATTGACATCACCCAGGAACTCATCGGTCTTGGGTTCGCCGGGCGGTAGTTCCAATTCTCCCAGGCGGGTGTCATCACGGCTATCGACCTGAAAACGATGTCGATAGAGATAGTAGTCTTCGGCGGTCTCGAAACCGATATAGAGAGTCTCGTCGTCGTGCCAGGCGCTGGCTTGAAACGCTTCATTTACCGGGAGGAAATCCTCCTCGTCGTCCGATGCAAACCATTGCGCGGATGCAGCACTGGACAGTGCCAATAAAGCGATACCCGCCAGTCGAATCAATCGGTGTAGCAACGTGAGATCCTCAAAGCCTGAAAAACGACGATAGCTGTATCCGGGCGCGCATCTACGACTCGTGGAGCGGGGGCAAGTTCCGATCGTTGGAAGGCGACCGCGATTTGGCATGCTAGGATAACTCTCATGTCATGGTATCGGCGAGCTTTTCACCGGTACTTTCCGTTTTCACTTGGTTCAAGGATGGCGTGATCATGGCCGTATTCGGTAAACGCAAGACTGCGACACCCGACAGAACATCCGATGTACTTGAGCGCCCGGACTACGGATGGATCTGGAAGCCATTGCTGGCATTGCTGGTTCTCTACCTGCTGGTGACTATCGCATTGGGGTTCTGGTGGAGCCGGGAACCCGAGCCATTCGATGTCAGCCGGGTTGTGGATGTACAGCGCGGTAATGCCGCCGATGATACAGCCGATGCGGCTTCTGCCGAGGCGCGCTCCGGTGCCGTCACCGCAGCAACCTTGATGACGATGGTGGACACGTTGCTGGACAAGCCTGGTGGCTATCTACGCAATGACATGATGCCGCCAGGGCTCTGGCTCGATAATCAGCCGAATTGGGAATATGGGGTACTCAGACAGGTCCGGGACATGTCATCGGCTCTGTCGTCGTTCGATGCTGGTGAACCTGAGTCAGTCGAAGCCGCAACGCAACGGTTTCAGGCCAATAGCCGTGACTGGTTGTATCCATCGACGGAGCGTCGCCTGGAGCAGGGCAGGGATGCACTTGGAAACTATCTGGTCGCGCTCGGCGCTGGTGAGGCCGAGGGCTTTCATGGTGAAGGTGACGCCATGGTGGCCTGGTTGGAACGTGTCGATGATCGGTTGGATTCACTGACATCCCGGTTGTCCGCCAGCGTTGATGATCCTGATGTCTTGCAGGGGGTGGATGTCGATAGTGAAGACGGGCCTGCCAAGACGCCATGGTACAAAGTCGATGACTACTTTTATGAAGCGCGTGGCAGTGCATGGGCGTTGATGCATTTGTTCCAGGCATTGCAGCGCGATCAGGCCTCATTACTGGAGGCGGCGGATGCCACCGCCCTGGTGGATGGTATCGTCGCTGAGCTGGAGCGGACCCAGCGCAGGCTCTGGAGTCCCGTGGTCCTCAATGGTTCAGGGTTTGGTGTATTCGCCAACCATTCATTGATGATGGCCAACTATACCCAACGGGCTGGCGAGCTGATCACCGACCTGTCACAGCAATTGGAAAGTGTCGAGGTCGGCGAAGGGGACGCTTCATCACCATCTGATACCGATACGCAACGTCAGGATGAAGGGGCGGAAGAGGAAGGCTCTGATGAATCCTCCAACGAAAGTGTCGAGGACTCAGACGGCGAAGAGGCATCCGATGAGTCGAATCAGGAGTGATCTGGCGTGTGGGGCCACGATACGCGACGGACGTCGTGTCAACGTCCGTCGCAATGCGTGCTTGCCGAGTGAAGGTCAGGCTTTGGTATAAGCGTCGACCGCTTTCTCAATGGCCTTGCGTGCAGCCTCAGCGCCTTCCCAGGATTCCACCTTGACCCATTTGCCTTTTTCCAGGTCCTTGTAATTCTCGAAGAAATGAGCGATCTGCTGACGCAGCAGCTCAGGCAGGTCGGTGACTTCCTGCACATGATCGTACAGTTCGGTCAGTTTCTGGTGAGGGACACAGACCAGTTTGGCGTCTTCACCGGCCTCGTCCGTCATGTTCAGGATGCCGACGGGGCGTGCGCGAATGACACTGCCGGGCTGAACCGGATAAGGCGTTACCACCAGAGCATCGAGTGGATCGCCGTCATCGGCCAGGGTGTTGGGAATGAAACCGTAGTTGGCCGGGTAGAACATGGGAGTCGCCATGAAACGGTCAACCAACAAGGCGTCGAGATCCTTGTCGATCTCGTACTTGATCGGTTCATGGTTAGCGGGAATCTCGATGGCAACAAAGACATCGTTCGGAAGGTCCTTGCCAGCGGGAATCTTGTCGAAACTCATCGTTGAATCCTTGCAATGGCTATTGGAAAAGGCCTGGGGATTTACAGGCTCAGTCGTAGCGGCACCGGGACCGGTCGATGTGGGCATCAATGACCAGTAGCCGGAGCTACCGATGAAAAATCGGCTGAATTATACGAATTGCGTCGCCCGATTACCAATTCAACGAATGCGGCTCCCCAGTCCGGTTCGACGATTGTCTGGACAAGGGGATGGGGTATGACGTGTATGATAGGACGCTCATTGCCAGGAAAGGAGCGCTACGTGTTCGGCCGAGAGGTTTTCCCATCATGAAGGAGTCTGTTCAGCAGGATGCGACGTTGTCACTGAGTGTTGGGCAAGCGTATGTCGCCCCGGATCGGCGCTACCATCGCAGTTCGATGTCGGTTCGAATTCCCGAGCAGCCGCTCCTGGGTTGCAAAGGAGTCAGCGCTGTCATCAGCGACTCCACATCACGCAATTCCATCGCCAAGCAGGCCGGCGACCTCAGTGTCAGAGGATTTCTGGCGGATTATTACTCCACTCCTGAACATTGGGATATCAAGACCTCGGCGACCCGCGTGCTGTACGCCCTCAATAGTTGGTGTTTCAGTCAGAGCCGTCATGTCGCCGGTGGCAGTTATATTGCTTCTCTCTCGGCCATGGTGTTTCGTGGCAGCGAAGCGCATCTGTTTCATATGGGTGATACGCTGGTATTTCGCCTTCGAGGGGCAGAATTTGAGCAGCTCTCGCGCGATCACGTGACGGATCTGGGAGGGTACCGCTATCCATCCCGTGCGTTAGGCATGGACGCCAGTATCGACATTGACTATATAAAGACACCGCTCAAGCAAGGGGATCTCTTTCTCTTCACCACTCGGGCCGTAGGGGGCACTCTGATGCCCTCGGACTACGTACAGTTGATCCGACAGGATGCCAGTAACCTGGATGCAGCCTGTGAGCGTCTGTGCGATGAGGCCCAGGCACGTGCTCAAGAGCGTGGTTATGCGGGGAGTGCTTTCTGCTTCCAGTTGCTGCGTGTCGATCAATTGCCGGAAGAAGAGAGTGACGAACCCGGTAAAGTCTACGGTGATTTGCCAGTGCCGCCGGAGTTGGAAGCAGGGGACCGGCTCGATGGACTGGAAGTGCAGGAAGTGCTATCGCGCACGGCCCAGTCTCGTGTCTACCGGGTACACGATGTCCACGGCGGTCGCGAGATGGTCATGAAGGCCCCCAGCCCAGAACTGTCCAGTCGCAATGCCTATCTGGAACACTTCCTGCTGCAGCAGTGGGTCGTGGAGCGGGTCAACTCGCCGTTCGTGGCCAAGGTGATGGAAGCGTCTCGTCCCCGACGGTATCTGTATTATTTGATGCGATATATCGATGGGGAGCGGTTGAGTGATTGGGCGCGGCGCCACCCACAGGCGAGCCTGTCGCAGCGGCTGGATATTGCCCGTCAACTAGGCAAGGCGGTACAGGCATTGCATCGCCGCGACCTGCTGCACCAGCAGATCCACCCTGACAATGTGCTCATCGATAGTCATGGACAGGTCGTGCTGGCGGATTTCAGTGCTTGTCGGTTACGTGAGGGCGACGGTCACAAACGCTCTCGGGAACTGGCGCGGCAGTTGGGGCTGACAGAGCATAGCGCGCCGGAATATGCCCTTGATGATGATGTGGGTCGTCGTAGTGATCAGTATGCCCTGGCATCCACCATCTATTGGCTACTGACCGGCCAACTGCCCTATGAGTTGCCGCCTCATCAGTTGCGTGGACATACCGATCTCGAGCGGTTGAGCTATCGCAGTGCACGCATCGCCAATCCGGAGGTCAACCCTGACCTGGACAAGGCGTTACGTCGTGCTCTGGATCCCCAGCGCGCTTTACGATTCCGCCGACTGTCGGAATTCCTGGTGACGCTGCGCGAACCCAAGGAGGAAGCCCGCCGCCGAACCAGCCCACGCGTTTTCCGCGAACCCGCCAACTTCTGGCAGGGTATCGCCGGCATTCTGCTGGTGTTACTGGTGCTTTCGTGGTTGCTCAGGTGACTGCCGATGGCCTCGGCAGTCAATTGTGCGACGAATGTTCACGATGATTCGGGAAACGTTACAACTCGAAATCGGGCAATTTCCGCGCCACTCTGGCGAGTTTAGGGGTTGCGATGCGTGGTAGTCCATTGTCATATGGCGGGTAATCCTCGCCCTGAATCAACGGCTCCAGGTAACGTCGGCACGTTTCGGTAATGCCAAAGCCGTCCTCGCGAATGAAGTCGCGGGGCATGAATTTCTCACGGTTGGCGACTTCAGCCAAGGGAGCGGCTCCGATACGCCATTCATAGGGGGTGTCGGAAACACGCTCTATCGTCGGCATCATGGCGTTCTTGCCTGCCAGAGCCAGTTCAACGGCATGAGTTCCGACCGCGTAAGATTGTTCGACATCGGTTCGGGAGGCGAGGTGGCGTGCGGCACGTTGCAGATAGTCGGCAACGGCCCAGTGGTACTTGTAACCGAGATCCTGCTTGATCATTCCGGCAAGCGTGGGGGCCACCCCGCCAAGTTGGCGATGTCCGAACACATCCGTGTTGCCTGAATCGGCAAGGAAGGTACCGTCGGGGTATCGGGCCCCTTCGGATACCACAATGACACAGTAACCATAACGTTTCACGGCTTCCTGAACGCGGTTCATCACTGCTTCACGGGAGAACGCGATTTCGGGAAAAATGACCATGTGGGGCGGTTCGCCTTCCCCGTTGCCAGCCAACGCACCGGCCGCCGCGATCCAGCCAGCATGACGGCCCATCACCTCGAGCACGAAAACCTTGGTGGAGGTGGCACACATCGAAGCGATATCTTGTGATGTTTCGAGGGTCGACGTGGCAATATACTTGGCCACGCTGCCGAAACCGGGGGAATTGTCAGTGATCGGCAGGTCGTTATCGATGGTCTTGGGGACGTGGATAGCCGTCAGAGGATAGCCCATGTGCTCCGAAAGTTGCGAGACCTTCAGGCAGGTATCGGCACTATCGCCGCCGCCATTGTAGAAGAAGTATCGAATGTCATGGGCCCTGAAAACGTCGATTAACCGCTCGTACTGGACGCGATGCGTCTCGATGTCCTTGAGCTTGTAACGGCAGGAGCCGAATGCGCCACCTGGCGTATGTCGAAGTGCGGCGATCGTCTCGTCGCTTTCTTGAGAGACATCGATCAGATCTTCGGTTAAGGCGCCAATGATGCCATTGCGCCCGGCATAGACTTTGCCGATGCGGTCGTCGTGACGCCGGCAGGCTTCTATGACGCCGCAGGCGCTGGCGTTGATGACGGCGGTAACTCCACCAGACTGGGCATAGAAAGCGTTGTGCTGAGCCATGGGGCTATTTTGCTCCTGCGCTATATCGTGAGCGAATCAACCTGAGCGTTGTAAACGAGGGCGTTATCTTAGTTGAAAGTCCACCGGTCGTCGAAATCGTGAATTGTCGAAACCAACCCGAGACCATGTAGAAAACGGTGTCGTGGTACACATGCCTGTGGAGCACGAGTGGGCCTCATGCTAGGCTCCCTGCCATTATGGCAGATGGTCTGGCTTTCAGGGAGTTCGACACCGGTATGCACCTTCATATCGTAGGCATTTGCGGTACCTTCATGGGCAGCCTGGCATTACTTGCCAGAGAGTTGGGGCATCGTGTCAGCGGTTCGGATGCTAATGTCTATCCCCCCATGAGTACCCAGTTGAGCGAGGCGGGGATCATTCTCATGGAGGGCTATCATGCCGACAACCTGATGCCGAGACCGGACAAGGTGATCATCGGCAATGCGTTGTCTCGGGGGAATCCCGAGGTGGAGGCTGTATTGAAGTCGCGGTTGCCCTATGTCTCCGGTCCTCAGTGGTTGGCCGAAGAGGTGCTGCCCGGTCGTCGAGTGCTCGCGGTTGCGGGGACTCACGGTAAGACGACGACAGCCAGCATACTGGCCTGGTTGCTGGAAAAGGCAGGGCAATCCCCCGGGTTCCTGATCGGTGGCGTACCACGTAACTTTGGCGTGTCGGCACGGTTGGGCGATGGAGCAGGCCCTTTCGTCGTCGAGGCCGACGAATATGATACCGCGTTCTTCGATAAACGCTCCAAATTCGTTCACTATCGGCCGGATGTCGCGATACTCGGCAATCTCGAGTTCGATCATGCCGATATTTTCGACGATCTGGCAGCCATAGAGCGCCAGTTTCACCACTTGGTACGTGTCATACCGGGCGATGGTGCCTTGTTGGTCGCCGATCGACAGCCGGCACTCGAGCGTGTGCTGGCCCAAGGTGTCTGGACGCCTGTCACACGATTCGGCGATGACTCGAACAGTACATGGCGTCTCGTACTGGATCAGGAAGACGCCTGTCGCTTTCGGATCATTCGCCAGGCAGCTGTGGGGCGCGAGGAGGCCATTGTCGATTGGCCTCTCACAGGCAGCCATAACGCGCGTAATGCTATTGCTGCATTGGCCGCGGCCGCCGAATGTGGCGTGGGATTGGCTTTCGGCGTCGATGCATTGACGTCGTTCGAGAGTCCACGTCGACGTCAGGAATTGCGGGGGCAGGTCGGTGGCGTTCAGGTCATCGATGATTTCGCCCATCATCCCACGGCCATTGCCGCCACACTGGAAGGGCTGCGTGCCTCGACATCGGATGGACGCGTGTTGGCGGTCATCGAGCCGCGTTCGAACACCATGCGGTTGGGCAGCTTGAAGGAGCGTCTGGCTGCCAGTGTGGCTTGTGCCGACCAGGTCTTCTGGTATCAGCCCGAGGGGTTGGACTGGTCACTGGAGGCGGTAGTCCAGCAGAGTCCCGTGCCGGCACGCCTGGTGTCATCCATTGATGAGATAGTTTCTGCCGTCGTGACACACGCCAGATCGGGTGATCGCATCGTCGTGATGTCCAATGGGGGCTTCGGCGGTATCCATGAGAAGCTCCTGTCAGCACTGGAGGCGAGACATGAGTCAGCATGACGGCAAAGGGCTGTACCCGCCGGTGACAGTCGCGTTAACCGGTGCGTCAGGGGCTCCCTATGGTCTGCGGTTGATTGATTGCCTGGTTGCGGCAGGCCATGAAGTCTGGGTCATGATCTCCAAGGCGGCGCACCTGGTCATCACCACCGAAACCGAGGTTCAGTTACCTGCCCAGCCGGCCCGCCTGGCTGCTGCGCTGAGTGAGCGTAATGGCGCTGTCGAAGGTCAGATTCGTTGCTTCGGTCGGGAGGATTGGATGGCGCCGGTCGCTTCCGGTTCGGGTGCATCGGCCTCAATGGTGATTTGCCCTTGTTCCACCGGCACCTTGTCGGCGGTTGCCACCGGCGCCAGTAATAATTTGATCGAGAGGGCGGCCGATGTCGCGCTCAAGGAGCGTCGCCGACTGGTCATGGTGCCGCGGGAAACCCCGTTATCGGCGATCCATCTGGAGCATATGCTGTCATTGACTCGTATGGGCGCCGTGATATTGCCTGCGGCTCCGGGTTTTTATCACAACCCCGAACGGATTGATGATCTAATCGATTTCATCGTGGCACGTATCCTCAATCAACTGGGTATCGAGCACCGGCTTATGCCTTCCTGGGGGTCAGGCGTGGGGCAGCCAGAGTAGCCGAATGCTCAATAGGACGGCCGATGACAACAGTATTGCTGGCCACGGGGCGTGGGCCAGTGACGGATGGGGAAGCCGTTGATAGCTGATGCGGGTCAAGGCGCAGATGACAAGGCCCAGCAGGGTGCCCCCCACGACATCACTTGCCCAGTGCACATCGAGAGTCAAGCGTGACAATCCCATCGGTATACAGAGCAATATCGCCGCCCAATAGGCAAGGAAGCGGCGGTGCCGAGGAAGCTCTTGGGCAACGTACGCTGCAGCCAGGCCGAATAGCACCACGGTGATGGACGTGTGCGCGCTTGGGTAGGCATAGGAGTCGGCGAGGTAGAGCGGCGTCTCGGGTCGGGCTCGGCTTGCTATTGCCTTGAAGACCGTGTTGGTGAGTGCCGTTGCGCCGAGAGCGACTACCACATGCCCTAGTGTTGCGATGTGCCGTGACCACAGTAGCCAGATCATCCAGGGCAAACAGAGTGCAAGGACCCCGTAGGTATCACCCATTTTTGCCAGAATGTCACTGACCTTGAGAGTGACCGGTGTCTGCCAATAAGCGATGAGGGCTCGAATCTGCTCGTCCATGGCGAGTGGCGCGTCGGCCTCTAGAACCCGGAGTGTCCAGGCGCTCAACATGGTCAAGGAGATCAGCAACAACGAGAGTGAGGCCAAGGGGAGCTCGCTGTGCGGCCGCCGTCTTTGCAATCGTAGCCACCAGCGTCGGGACCATTTCCGATACCGCGCCAAGCTCGCGACACCTCGGTATAGCCGCCCTTCGCGCCCCAATTGGTGACGTAGCCAGGAAAAGATAAACGCGAGTATGACAATGGCAGTGGCGAACAGCGTGAGCCAGCGGAAGCTGCCCTCTGGTAGATCCAGCCAGTGATGCCAGGACCTGCCTAGCAGGTAGCCGGGGAGGAGGTAGGCAGGCGCCCATAGCAGGGCTGACCCTATGTTGGCACTGACGAATGCCCAGGGAGACATATGCAGCATGCCTGCGATCATCGGAACGATTGGCCTGACCGGGCCGACAAAACGGCCAATGAAAACCGATAGCAACCCATAACGCTGGAAAAAACGGGCTCCTTGGGCCAGCCACTGCGGGTGGTGACGAAATGGCCAGCGATGGGGAATGCTTTCGCGTTGCGTATAGCCCAGGATGAAGCTCAGGCCATCACCGATAATGGCGCCGAAGGCGGCGGCCGACAGCAGGAGAGTCAAGCTGAGCTGTTGATGTCCGGCGAGGCTCGCTGCCGCCGTCAACAGGGCAATGCCGGGGATGAGCAGACCTACCAGTGCCAATGACTCCAGCAAGGCAATGGTGGCAATGAGCAGAAGCAATAATTCGGGAGAGGGGGTTAGCTGGTATAACCACTCATCGTTGATCAATGCATGTGTTCCTTCAATGCAATGCCCTGGGTATCCAGTCGATGACAGTACTCAGTTGGGTCTTCTTCCGGGCGCGGTCGGCTGACGAGGATGTCGGCCCGGATTGGACCGGTTTCGGGGAGTACGGTCGTGTCAAGTGCACTAATGAGGCGGTTCTTGACCATCAAGGCGCCATTTTCGCCGGTATTGGGGAGCAGGAGCCAGAATACGGAGTCGTCCGCACGTCCGAGGCTATCCTGGCCCCGACACGTGTGCTGCGCCGTATGACAGAAGCGTTGTATCAAGACATGACTGAGGCGGGACCCGAATTGTTCATGAGCCATGTCGTATTGTGTCAGGTGAATGACGAGAACACTCAACGGACGTTCCAGCATTTGGGTGCGGGCAACTTCAGCAGCGAGGCGTTCGCGTATCCTTCCTGAATGCAGCGCATCGCATGAGGGGTCGTATTGATTGCTCGTATACAAGCGCGCACGTAAACGATTCTGCTCCCAGGGAACCAAGGTGCCGAATAACAGTAGCGATAGATAGGTCAGCAGTGTTACGGGAGGAATGGAGGAGTCCCCCATCAGGACCAGCCATAAGGGCGCGAGTAGTAGATTGACCGTCCAGGCGGCCGCCAAGGGCAACGCGAGAAACGTGAGGATGACACTGAAACCGAGCCATAGGGTCGACCATTCGCCCATTCGGTATATCGTCACAGCCGTCAAGAGGTAGGCGCCAGCCAGAGCAAGCATCGTGGCGATACGGTGGAATGGAGGAGGTCCCAGGGAACGTAGCAGTGTCGCGACCACCAGGAAGAAGACAAGGGTCGCGGGAAGTGGCAGGTTCCCATAGTGGCCCATCAAGTACTGCCACACGGTGTAGACGGTAACGATCAGCGAGCCACCGACGTAACATGAAAGGGGCAAGTGTGTGGTGGTACTGCCTCTGGTCGGGTTATCCATGTCGGGTGGCTTCCTCGGTGCAGTACTGGGGGGCCTGTTGTGTCTCCAGTGCTTGGATTTCCGCCTCAAGAGGTAATGCCTGGCTCAAGTAGATGACACGGATGCGGGCGGTATCCGGCAAGGCCGTCAGTAATGCCTCGCGGCGTTGTCGTGCATGGGAGAGATCCCTGCTTATCAGCAGGGCCGCGAGTGTTTGTTGATCAATTTTGTAGCCTTGTTCGAAAGCCGCTAGACAATGCCATAGCGCTGCAGCGGCTTGGTTCTGTTGGCGTCGTGCGGTACGAAGCAGAAGGAGTTCGGCGTGAGTTCCCTCCCTGTCGCTGCGCGCGTGTTCCCGGGCGATATCATCCGCGAGGCTGTCAGGCGACCAGAGCCGCTGGCCGGTGGCGAGCTGGTCGCATTGGGTCGCATTTTCCCATAGTGAGCGTAGCTGGATGGCGCGTGATTGGCCGGTCAACATGAGAAGTGCCAACAACAGCCCATAAAAAAACCAGGATGGCGTGTCGACCATATCGCGAAATTGCCACCAGCCGAATAGTGCCAGCCCCAGATGAAAGATGCCGGTCCAGCGTGGTTGGGGGAGTATCAGCAGTAGCGCCCAACACCATGACCAGATAGCGTAACGGCCGGGATCGATGCTTATCAGTATCGCCAGCAGCAAACTGGGAATACAATGCCAAGGAATCGGTAGAGGCCAGCGTGGTGTAGACTTGAGCAAGCAAGCTGTCAGGAACAGCCACAAAGCGCCCAGCAGCAAGGCCGCTTTTGCTGGAGGGGCGTCGGTAAGCGTTGACAGCATGACGCAAAGCGACGTACTGGCAATCAGGCTAAAACGATAGAGTTCGGCTTTGTACACGTTTTGCATCGTGACTTATCATGGTCCTTGCGCGAGTCTGTCGTTTTATGGATCCGACAGCTTTCAGTTCTTATGGTGAGTCATGCGCCTGCGCACATCGATTATACTGAATATCATATTTCATCGAGGAGACGTTAATCTGCATGTTGTCGCACGCTTCCCGCTCCACTGTTGACGAGGTGGTCGAGCCGATCACCGATATTGGCGCTTATATGGACCAGTTGGGTCAACAGGCGCGCATGGCAGCCACTGTGATGCGCAGTCTTGACAGTGGCACCAAGAATACCGCTCTTCAAGCCATGGCAGCCAACCTGGCTTCGGCACGTACTGAACTGCTCGAGGCCAACCGTATCGACCTCGAGCGGGGGCGCGAGAACGGTCTGGATGCAGCGCTACTCGATCGGTTGGCGCTCGATGAGGCGCGAATCGATGCCATGATCGAAGGGTTACACCAAGTGGCGGCCTTGCCCGATCCGGTAGGCGAGATCGATGGATTACGATCCCGTCCCAGTGGCATTCAGGTAGGGCAGATGCGTGTTCCTCTCGGTGTTGTCGGCATCATCTATGAATCTCGCCCGAATGTGACAGTCGAAGCGGCCAGCCTCTGTCTCAAGGCCGGCAATGCCTGCATTCTGCGTGGTGGTTCGGAAGCCAGGGAGAGTAATGCGGCGATCGCGGCCTGTATCAGAGCCGGCTTGCGTGAGGCAATGGTGCCAGAGGCAGCGGTACAGATCGTGGCGACAACGGATCGTGCCGCCGTTGGCCACTTGATTGCGATGACATCCTATGTCGATGTCATCATTCCCAGAGGCGGTAAATCGTTGATCGAGCGGATTTCCAAGGAGGCTCGGGTCCCGGTCATCAAACACCTGGATGGGGTTTGCCATGTCTATGTCGATACGGATGCAGATCTCGACAAGGCACTGGCGATTGCCGTCAATGCCAAGACGCATCGCTATGGCACCTGCAATACCATGGAGACGTTGCTGCTGGATGCGGCAGTTGCCGAGGCGTTGTTACCACGGCTCGTGGCCGCGTATGCGGAGTACGGTGTCGAGTTGCGCGGATGCGAGCGTGCCCGCGAGATCCTGCCGGAACTGGTCGCCGCCAATGACAGTGACTGGTATGCCGAATATCTGGCGCCCGTGCTGTCGATACGTGTCGTCGACGGTATGGAAGAAGCAATGGCGCATATCGATCGCTATGGATCGCATCATACCGATGCGATCGTGACCGAGAATTATGGTCGGGCCCGCCGCTTCATGGCCGAGGTCGATTCCAGTTCCGTCATGGTCAATGCATCGACCCGTTTTGCGGATGGCAATGAATATGGGCTCGGAGCGGAAATTGGAATTTCCACGGACAAGCTGCATGCTCGTGGCCCTGTCGGCCTTGAAGGTCTGACGACCCGCAAATATATCGTATTGGGGGATGGCCATATCCGTGTTTGATGGTGCATCCCGACAAGTGACGAAACCGGCCTCGACTCGCGTTGCCATGTTCGGGGGAACGTATGATCCCGTGCATATAGGACACTTGCGTAGTGCCGTCGAGTTGCGGGAAGCGTTGATGCTTGATCATGTGCATATGGTTCCTGCGCATGTCCCCCCTCATCGGAACGATCCAGCGATCTCGGGGCAGTCCCGATTGGAGATGCTGCGTCTGGGGATCGGTGATACCCCGGGCCTCATAGCCGATGATCGTGAACTCAGCCGTAACGGGCCTTCCTATTCGGTCGATACGCTTGCCTGCTTGCGCGAAGCGTATGGCGACGGTGCCTGTCTCATCATGGCAGTCGGTCACGATGCCTTTCTCAAGCTGGCACAGTGGCACCGTCCCGAGCGCCTTTTCGAATTGGCCAATCTGGTTGTCATCGACCGTCCGGGGCATACGGGGGCATTGCCTCACGAACTGGTTGACTTGATAAGGGAGCGGATGGTGGAGACACCTGAAGCATTAATGGCGTCACCGGCCGGGCGGGTGCTGCGTATGGCGCTATCCACGGCGTTGCCGATTTCCGCCACCGATATTCGTGCCCGGTGTCGTCGAGGTGAAAGCATTCGTTACCTGGTACCCGATGCCGTTGCCTCCTATCTGGAGGTGTCGGGGGCCTATCGGGAATAAATCTGGAGTAGAATGGTGATTGAGGAATCCCCACAACCACGAGGAGCTATGCATATCAATGCACTCAAGTCCCTGGTGACAGAGGCCGTCGAAGAACTCAAGGGGCAGGATATTGTCTCTATGGACGTTTCACGTTTGACCAGTGTGACGGATTTGATGCTGGTCGCCAGTGGTACGTCGTCGAGGCATGTGGTGGCCCTGGCCGATAATGTCGTCGAAAGAGCCAAGCAGCAAGGCGTCCAGCCCTTGGGTGTCGAAGGGCGTGCTGGTGCCGAATGGGTGCTGGTCGACTTGGGCGATCTGGTGGTTCATTTGATGCAGGCCGAGACGCGAGAAATGTATGATCTGGAACGCCTGTGGTCAGACTTTCCTAGTGATATCAATGAGGTACGTCGCGGGGAACAGGCGTGAAGGTTAAGTTGCTTGCTGTTGGGACGCGCATGCCAGGATGGGTTGAACAAGGCGTGGCGGAGTACCGTAAGCGATTGCCACGTGATTTTGCTTTGGAAATTCATGAAATCCCGCCTGGTGCCCGTGGCAAGAATGCTGACACCAAGCGGGCCATGGCGTTGGAAGCCGAGCGTATACGTGAACGATTGCGGGGCAATGACAAGTGCGTCGCACTGGAAGTGACCGGTGACACCTGGAGTACCGAGCGTTTGGCGCGCGAAGCCGAGGCATGGCGGCTTGATGGTCGCGATGTGGCGCTTCTCGTCGGTGGCCCTGACGGCTTGGACCCTGGGCTTTCCTCCGCATCCGAACAGCATTGGTCGCTATCGCCGTTGACACTGCCGCATCCGTTGGTGCGTTTGGTGGTTGCCGAGCAAATCTATCGGGCATGGACGCTACTGGTGGGCCATCCATATCATCGCTGATGTCATGCCAACGTGATCAAGAGAGAGTTGTAATGTGTGGGATGCCAATGAAGGCGTCGGGTAGGCTTCATGCGTAATCAGCGCCGTTCGGCGGTACAACCACCCCATACCCTGAAGAATACTCGGCATGAAGCTCACATTTTTCGTGTCCGTTCGCTGCTGGCCGTCGTGGTTGTCATTCTCCTTACCGGGCTATTGATGGGGCGACTTTTCTATCTACAAGTCGTACAGCATGATGTGTTTATCACTCGGTCTGAAAAAAATCGGGTCCGGGTCGAGCCTCTGACGCCGAACAGGGGGTTGATCTATGATCGTAATGGCGAATTGCTGGCCGAGAATCGACCCACGTATAACCTTACGCTGGTTCGTGAGCGTGTCGATGACCTTGATGAAACGCTGTCGTTATTGGTCGATATTCTGGACCTTTCCGAGGAGGAGGCTGATGCCTTTCGTGAGCGTGCACGTCGGCCTCAACGCCCTTACCAACCTGCGCTATTGATGAGCGGTCTCGATGATGAAGAAATCGCCGAACTGGCTATCAACCGTCATCGACTGCCCGGCGTCGAGGTGGAAGGGCAGCTACAACGGCATTATCCCGATGCCAGAATCATGTCACACGCCCTGGGGTTCGTCGGGCGCATCAACAAACAAGAGCTGGAAACCCTGGATAGTAATGACTATGCAGGGACGCACTTCATCGGTAAAACCGGGGTTGAGCGTTTCTACGAGGATGAGTTGCACGGCAAGGCGGGGGTTCGCCAGGTAGAAACCAATGCCAGTGGCCGGGTATTACGTGAACTGGGGCGCACGGATCCTGAACCGGGGCTTGATTTGACCTTGACCCTCGACAAAGACATGCAGGCTCTGGCTTATGACCTGCTCGATGGGCGCCGTGGTGCGATCGTCGCCATTGAGCCCGATACGGGAGGCATTCTGGCGATGGCGTCGGCACCGGGATTCGACAGCAATCTGTTCGTCACCGGCATCGACCAGAAGGCCTACCAGGAATTACAGGAAGACATTGACCTGCCGCTTTTCAATCGTGCGATTCGTGGCACCTATCCGCCTGGGTCGACCGTCAAGCCATTCCTGGCAATGGCGGGGCTGGCCAGTGGCGAGATCACTCCCGACAAGACCATCAATGACCCGGGCTATTTCCAACTGCCCAATGATTCCCGCCGCTATCGCAACTGGTTGCGGTGGGGACACGGCAAGGTCGACATGAAGCGTGCCATCACCGTTTCCAATAACACCTATTTTTATAACCTGGCCAATGAAATGGGAATCGACACGATTTCCGACTATATGCATCGCTTCGGGTTTGGTGAGCGAGTGGGCCTGG
This sequence comes from Aidingimonas halophila, assembly GCF_900106955.1. Lineage (GTDB taxonomy): Bacteria > Pseudomonadota > Gammaproteobacteria > Pseudomonadales > Halomonadaceae > Aidingimonas > Aidingimonas halophila. The sequence goes on from NZ_FNNI01000005.1 coordinate 73,614, forward strand.
ATATTCAAGGAGGCAGTAGCGGGATCATGCCGTCACGTGAGTGGAAGCGTGAACGCTTTGGTGATGCCTGGTATCCGGGAGAAACGTTATCGGTGGGTATCGGACAGGGGTATTGGCAGGTGACGCCCTTGCAACTGGCGACAGCCACGGCGGTATTGGCCAATCATGGTGAGTGGGTTCGCCCTCGGCTCGCGCAAAAGATCGGGGATGAAACGGTCGAAGTAGAACAGCCGGGGACCAAGGATGACTTGGTTCTGGAGAACGAGGATTGGTGGGAGACGGTATATACCGGCATGGAGCAGGTCGTGTCCGGAAGTGAAGGAACCGCCCGGCGTATCGGCAAGGACCTCGAGTACCGACTGGCTGGAAAATCGGGGACCTCTCAGGTGTTCTCGCTGGGCCAGGATGAAAAATACGAAGCGGATGAGCTTGAAGAACGGCTTCGGGATCATGCGTTGTTCATTGCCTTCGCCCCAGTAGAGGACCCTGAGATCGCGGTAGCCGTCATCGTCGAGAATGCCGGCGGGGGCAGCACACATGCGGCTCACCTGGCCCGCGCCATGACTGACGCCTGGCTATTGGATCCCGAAGAGAGTGGGCTTGATCCGGAGGAGGTGCTGGATGAAGCCGACAGTGACGAAGATGCCATGCCCGACACTCAGGGGTGAGGAACAGGATGGAACTGACAGCCAGACGGGAAAGAATGACGCGCAAGAGTAGTCTGTGGAGCCGACTCCATCTCGATCCCTGGTTGCTGCTGTTGCTGTTCATTCTTATGGGGGCGGGACTGGTCGTGCTCTACAGTGCCAGTGGGCAGAACATGAATACGGTCATTGCACAACTGACGCGCTTTCTGATTGCGTTGGCCATCATGTTCATCATTGCACAATTCTCTCCGGCGACGATGCTTCGATGGGCCCCCCTGGTCTATGGCGCAACGGTGCTGATGCTGCTGGCCGTAGAAATCATGGGGGATATGGGCATGGGGGCGCAGCGGTGGCTGGTGATTCCCGGTGTTGTTCGTTTTCAGCCTTCCGAGTTGATGAAACTCGCCATGCCTCTGGTATTGGCGGCTTACCTGAGTCGTCGGGAACTGCCTCCCAGGTGGCGGGATTTGTTGGTCTCGTTAGTGTTGGTGGTAATACCGATCGTGATGATTGCGCGTCAGCCGGACTTGGGTACGTCGCTGCTCGTTGCCTGCTCGGCTGTCTTCATTATTCTGTTGGCGGGATTGACCTGGCGTTTCATCGGTGTGTTTGCGCTATTGGTAGCGGCAATACTGCCGGTCCTGTGGCTCAACATGCATAATTACCAACGTCAGCGCGTATTGACGTTTCTCAACCCGGATACCGACCCCTTGGGAGCCGGTTGGAATATCATCCAATCCACGACGGCTATCGGCAGTGGCGGCGTGCTGGGTAAAGGGTGGCTTGAAGGTACACAATCACAGCTTGAGTTCCTGCCCGAGCGGCATACCGACTTCATCGTCGCCGTTCTGGGTGAGGAGTTCGGGCTCACTGGAATGATCGCTGTTCTGACATTGTATCTGCTGATCGTCTTGCGAGGACTTTGGTTAGCCAATGATGCACAGGACAGCTTCGGACGGTTGCTGGGCGGCAGTATTGTCCTGACATTCTTCATTTATGTGTTCGTCAACGTGGGAATGGTGAGCGGCTTGTTGCCAGTGGTCGGTGTTCCGCTGCCGTTGGTCAGTTTTGGAGGGACCTCAAGCGTGACCTTGCTGGCCGGTTTCGGTATTCTCATGTCCGTTCATTCCCATCGTCGCTTATTGCCTCGATAGTAGACGTCGGTCAGCCAATGGAGAAACCAACCCGATGACAGTGTGTAGCGATCAGGGAGTGACCCGACATGTCATCCATGGAGGTGCGTGCCTGATAGTCGGCCTTGCCATGACATTTTCCCTGTCTGTCGGCGCCACGCAGTTCGATCCGAGTGAGAATACCGAAACAGCGGCATTTGTCGACGAACTGACGGAAAAAGGAGGGGATCGGGCCTGGCTCGAGTCAGCCATGCGTGATGCCAGGTTCGAACAACGGGTGCTTGATGCCATGGATTCTGCTGCTGAAAAGCGCCTGCGCTGGGATGAATACCGGGATATCTTTCTGACCGATCAGCGGATTGACCGTGGTGTGGCATTCATCGAAGCTCATCAAGAGGCCTTCGAACGGGTGGAGGCCGAATATGGCGTGGCGCGCGAAATCGTGTCGGCCATTATCGGTGTGGAAACCGCTTATGGCCGACACAAGGGGGAGCATCGCGTTCTGGATTCGCTTGCCACACTAGCTTTCGCGCATCCCACACGTGGCGACTTTTTCCGAAGTGAGCTGGCGGCTTTTTTACAGATCACCCATCGTGAATCCGTTGATCCGCGACAGCCGAAAGGTTCCTATGCCGGCGCTATGGGGTACCCACAGTTCATCCCGACCAGCTACCGTGCCTATGCTGTCGATTTCGATAGTGACGGTGAAAGAGATCTCTGGCGAAACCCGGTCGATGCCATTGGCAGTGTCGGAAATTATTTCGCCGAACATGGGTGGCGCCAGGGTGAACCCGTGACGACCCGGGCGACGGGACCGTCCTCCCGTCCCCGTGGTATCGAGTTCAACGCGACTCAGCCACCCTATGCATCGCTAGAGGACCTCGCATCTCAGGGCATCGAACCGGAAGGCATGCTAGATGGGGCAACCCGTGTGATTCCTGTTGCTCTCGATCATGGCACTGAAGACGGCGTTCGGTACACCTATCGGTTGGGACACCGTAATTTTTATGTGATCACCCGTTACAACCACAGTCATCTTTACGCCATGGCCGTTACCGAGTTGGCCGACGCCATTCGTGAGAAAGGGAAGGAGTCCTGATGAATGGAATGACGATGAGCCGTTACGCTCGCTCGATCGCGAGCTGCCTTGCCCTGATATCGTTGTTGGCAGGGTGTGCGAGTTCCGGTAGTGATACGGACTCTCCTCGGAGTGACTCGCGTGGGCAGACGTCGACAGATGCTCCCGATACGGCGACAGGACGCTATTCCAGAAGCGAGGATGCCTACCCCGATCTGCCCCCGGACGTGTCGGATGTGCCGAATGCCGAGCCCCGGGTGGAGCCGCGTTCCCGACGGGGTAATACGACGCCTTATGAGGTACTGGGGAAGCAGTATTACGTGCTCGATGATGCGCAGGGATACGAGAACCGGGGGACGGCCTCCTGGTATGGTGAAAAATTCCATGGGTACACCACGTCCAATGGCGAAATCTATGATATGTACAAGATGACCGCCGCTCACAAGTCATTGCCATTGCCTTCCTATGCCAGGGTGACGAATGTGGACAATGGTCGCTCGGTGATCGTCAAGGTCAATGACCGTGGTCCTTTTCATGATGATCGAGAAATCGATCTTTCCTATGCGGCGGCGGCACGGCTGGAAATTCTCGGTGAGGGAACGGGACGTGTTCGTGTCGAGGTGATCGATCCGAGACAGTGGCAACGAGAGCATGGTTCGTCCGGACAACTTGCTGAACGTGTCGATGACCGTGAGCAGCGAGTAGCTTCGGCCGACTCCAGTCAAGGAAGAGACTCGACCTTCTCCGAGGCCGTCGATATGGAACCTTCGGGAGAGGTTGGCGAGAGTGCTCGGCGTGCCGCCCGGATCATGGCGGTCGAGGACAAGCAGGAAAGTGATGAACCTGCTCGCAATGACAATGATGTCAACAGCCAGCACGTCTTTCTGCAGGTCGCGGCGTTGGGCTCCTCCAGCAATGCCCGGTCCATGCAATCCCGCCTGCAGGAGGCGCTGGAGCAGCCTGTACGGGTCGCCAGCGACAGCGGGATTCATCGCGTTCAAGTCGGACCTCTCGGCAACGAAGAGGACATTGAACCGATTCGCGAACGACTTCGCCAAACGGGCATTGAGCAGACCGTGGTGGTACGTACTCAGCACTGATATGATTTCATGCTGTCTCGTATCAACCGTCACGGCACTGAAGCCGGGATATAAAAATTGTCTGCACGCGTGCATCCAATAACCACTCATTCCTTCGTCATCACGAGAAATGCTGTCATGAGAGAGTCATTGCCATCCATGGGCCTGCGTCGTCTAGTCCTTTTCCTGTCGTTGATCTGCCTTGTGCTGTCTCCGGTAACAGCGTCCTCTCAGGAAGTCCCCGGGGCGCAGGCGCTGATTCCGGCGCCTCCTGAGTTGAATGCGACATCCTGGTTGCTGATGGATGCGGATACCGGTGAAGTGCTGGTTGAGCACAATGCGGATGAGGCCTTGCCGCCGGCGAGCTTGACGAAGTTGATGACGGCCTATCTGGTCGAGCATGAACTCAATCAAGGCAACCTCAGCCTGGACGATCAGGTCAGTGTCAGTGAAAACGCCTGGCGTACAGGGGGCTCACGGATGTTCATCCAGGAAGGAAGCAATGTAGCGCTGGAAGAGTTGTTGAGAGGCATCATCATCGCCTCGGGGAATGACGCCAGCGTTGCGGTGGCTGAACATATTGCCGGTAGTGAGTCCTCATTTGCCGACCTGATGAATCAGCAGGCCGAGCGTCTTGATATGGACAATACCCATTTCGTTAATTCGACAGGCCTGCCGGATCCGGATCACTACTCCTCGGCCCGTGATTTGGCCAAGCTTTCCCGACACATCATCGAGGACTATCCGGAGCATTACGCTATCTATGCCGAACGCGAATTCACTTACAACGATATCCGCCAGTCGAACCGTAACCGTCTCCTGTGGCGTGATTCCAGTTACGATGGCTTGAAAACCGGGCATACCGAAGCCGCAGGATACTGCCTGGTGGCATCGGCGGAACGTGATGACATGCGTTTGATCTCTGTCGTCATGGGGACGGAATCCGAGAACGCTCGTGCTGAAGAGACTCAGCGCCTGATGAGCTATGGCTTCCGTTTCTTCGAGACGACGACCCTCTATGATGCCGGTGAAGAGCTGGATTCCCCTCGTGTCTGGGGAGGTGAAGCGGATCACTTGAGCGTTGGCGTTGATGAGGAAGTGCGTTTGACGCTGCCGCGCGGGAGTAATGATGAGTTGTCAGCCAGCCTGAATATGCCGGAATCGATCGATGTTCCGGTCGCTCAAGGGGATCGTATCGGTACGCTGGAAATCACCCTTGCCGATGAAGTGGTCAAGGAGGTGCCCTTGGTCGCCCTTGAGGACCTTGATGAAGGGAGCTTCTTCAAACGGATGATGGATATCATCAAGCGTTTCGTCACCGGGTTCTTCGATTGATGGCTCGGTTTGCTTCCATGGGGATGAGCAGAAGCGTGGCAGAAGGTGTGGCGTTTACCTATCCTCCTGCCATTCGACGTTAGTTTGGTAGTTGCCGTTAGGTTGAGTAGAATACTCGGAAATAGAGATTATCGAGTAGACACTCATGAGTGATTCGTCATTGCGTGATCTCCGTAAACCATCAGGCGATGCGGGAGAGCGCCCCAAGATCGAGTTTCCTTGCCGCTATCCATTGAAGATCGTAGGGGATGCCGACGATGGCTTTCATGATGAGATGATCGCCATTGTCGAATACCATGCGCCCGAGTTCGATCGACGTCAGGTCCAGATTGTCGATAGCCGCAATGGCCGATTCCAGTCGTTGCGGGTTACCATCACGGCGACCGGCAATGAGCAACTACAGGCGCTTTTCGCCGATCTCAAGGCAACCGGTCGTGTCCACATGGTACTGTAGATGACAAGTGACACGGAACTCGACGTCTATCATCTAGGGCGACAACCTTATGGCCCGGTCTGGCGGGCCATGCGTGAATATACGGATTCTCGTGGGGTTCGAGAGCGTGATCAATTATGGGTCGTGGAGCACGAGCCGGTCTTTACTCAGGGCCAGACAGGAAAAGCGGAGCATTTGCTTCTACCTGGCGAGATTCCCGTTGTCGAAACGGATCGTGGTGGCCAGGTGACATATCACGGTCCAGGTCAATTGGTGATGTATCCGCTGCTGGATGTCAGGCGGGCCGGGCTTGGGGTACGAGTGCTGGTGGATGCATTGGAAAATGCCGTTGTCGATGCACTGGCCGAGCATGGGATTGCCGCCCGAGCCAGGCCGGATGCCCCGGGCGTATACGTTGATGAGGCCAAGATCGCGTCGCTGGGGTTGCGTATACGCCGCGGCTGTAGTTTCCATGGCATTGCCATCAATCTGGATATGGATTTATCGCCATTTTCGCGAATCAACCCATGTGGCTATGCTGGCCAGGCCATGACCCAAATGGCCGAGCTGACAACAAAGACGCTTGATCGTCATGTCGAGACGGCACGCCTGGTGCGTTGTCTGGCATCTCGTTTGGGCTGTAATGCACTGAATCAGTCAGGTATGCCGCCTGCACTCATAGCCAATGAGTCGGCGACTGCCTAGTTTCTCTCACGTATTCGAACAGCAGGATAACGATCATGACCGACACTATCGCCGCTTCACAGAGCAAGGCCGCTGCTGCCAAGAAAGGCCGTGTCGAGCGTGGCGTGAAGTTGCGCGGCGCTGAAAAGGTAGCGCGTATCCCGGTCAAGGTGATACCCACCGAGACCATTCCCAAAAAACCCGAGTGGCTCAAGGTCAGGATGCCGGTTTCTCAGGAGGTCACTCGCATCAAGCAGACGCTGCGTAAGCATGGTCTGTATACGGTATGCGAGGAGGCATCCTGTCCCAATCTGGGAGAGTGCTTCAATGGTGGCACCGCTACCTTCATGATCATGGGAGACATCTGTACGCGACGGTGCCCCTTCTGCGACGTGGCCCATGGTCGTCCCAACGCCCTCAATGAAAAGGAGCCTCGAGAGCTGGCGGAAGCGATTGCCGAAATGCGCCTGAACTATGTCGTTGTCACTTCGGTTGATCGTGACGACTTGCGTGACGGAGGAGCCCAGCATTTCGCTGACTGCATTCGTGAAATCCGCAATGACAGCCCCGATATCGAGGTTGAAGTGCTGGTACCTGATTTCCGGGGACGCATGAATGTAGCGTTGGATGCATTCGAGCAGACACCGCCGGATGTTTTCAACCATAACCTGGAGACCGTTCCAGCGCTGTATCGCAAGGTGCGTCCGGGGGCGGATTACCAGTGGTCCCTGGATCTGCTGAAGCTTTACAAGGAGCGTCGCCCCGATATCCTGACCAAGTCCGGTCTGATGCTGGGGGTCGGAGAAACCGACGAGCAGGTCATCGAGGTGATGCGAGATTTGCGTGAGCACGATGTCGATATGTTGACACTGGGACAGTACATGCAGCCATCTCGTGATCACTTACCGGTCGACCGTTGGGTGCATCCCGATACCTTCGACTGGTTTGCCGAACAGGGCAAGGCCATGGGCTTTACCCATGTTGCGTCCGGACCGTTGGTACGATCCTCGTATCATGCCGACAAGCAGGCGCACGGCGTCGAAGTGAAATAAGCGGTCCGTTAACGACCCACCCCCACCACTACTGGATCCGGACGCTGAAAACTGTCTGTCCGGATCCGGTCTATAGTTTGGTATTCTCCGCCACCGGTAGGCACACGACGCCGTGACCCGGCATCGGCTCCAGGGGAGACTGGAAGTGCCGGTTGAGTTCCGGAAGCAACTCCCTCACGAAACGTAAAAAGAGCTCGGTGACCGGTGAAGGATGGCGATCCTTGGGATACACCGTGCACCAGGAGCGGCGTAAGGGAAATCCGGGCAGCGAGGGTGATGCCAGCAGGCCCGAAGCCAGTTCCAGCTGTACGGAAAGTCGTGGCAGAACCGCGACGCCGAGATGTGCCATGACGCCTTGTTTGATGGCTTCATTGGTACCCAGTTCAATCGTGTGGGACAGGGAAACCCGTTCACGTGCAGCAAATTCCTCGAAGGCCGTACGCGTTCCCGAGCCGGGTTCCCGCATCAGTACATAATGTCGGGCAAAGTCATCAAGCGTCGGCCGCTCCTCGTTCAATAGCGGGTGGCCCGGCCAGACCACCGGGATCATTTCGTTATCGAGGATCGGCATGAAGGAAAGATTGGGATCTTCGGGTACCATGCCCATGATCACAAGGTCGTCACGGCGCTCGGCTAGTCGCTCCAGCGCCTGTCCCCGATTGCAGACTCTGAGGCGAATCTGGACTTCCGGATAGCGGGCTCGAAAGCGTGCCAGAATATGGGGTACGACGTACTGAGCCGTCGAGACGGCCGCCAGGTTCAATTCACCACGAATGGTGCCGGCCAGTTCGGAGAGTTCCATCTGCAGGCTGGAGACTTGACCAAAGATGGATTGCACGGAAGCGGCCAGCGCATCGGCGGCCGGGAGGACATGCAGTGTCTTGCCGGCGTACTTGAACAACGGTTGCTCGAGAGCTTGCTCCAGCTGGCGAATCTGCGCACTGACGGCGGGCTGTGTAAGACCGAGCTGCTCCGCAGCACGCGAATACGATTGCTGACGATGGACGGCCTGAAAGACCTGAAGCTGGCGAAAGGTCAAGCGGTTGAGCAGACTGGGGCGTGTCATCAATGCATCCGCTAGTTATAAGTTGATACTTATAGGTTGGCAAAAAAATATCAATTTTTCTATTCGTGCCTGGGCGGGTAGCGTAATACATCTAGTGCGTCCGCTGGCACGCCATTACCCCCGAGTGTTTCGTATGCCCGCGCTGGACGCAACCCCGGAGAGACTATCGTGTTCCGTAAACTCCTGATTGCCAATCGTGGTGAAATTGCTGTACGTATCGGCCGTGCCTGTGCGGAAATGGGGATTCGATCGGTAGCGGTTTACACTGAACCCGATCGATTCGGATTGCACGTCAAACGTGCTGACGAAGCGTATTATGTCGGTGACGACCCTTTGGCCGGTTACCTTGACGTACGTCGCCTGGTCGATCTGGCCCGTGAGACGGGGTGCGATGCCATTCATCCCGGCTATGGCCTGTTGGCGGAGAATGCCGAACTGGCCCGTGTATGTACTGAAACCGGCATCGTCTTCATTGGCCCCAATGCTGACGTCATGGCACGCATGAGTGACAAGACCTCGGCGCGTCAGGCGATGCGACAGGCCGGCGTGCCCGTAACGCCAGGCTCTGATGGCAAGGTGCCGGATCTTGATGAGGCGCGTCGGCTTGCCGGCAAGATTGGCTATCCCGTCATGTTCAAGGCGACGTCGGGGGGCGGTGGGCTCGGGATCCGCCGTTGCAATGATCCGGAACAGTTGGAGCAGGCCTGGCATCGTGTGCTATCCGAGGCCAGCAAGGCGTTCGGATCGGCCGAGGTGTTTCTCGAGAAATGCATTGATGATTCCCACCACATTGAAGTGCAGGTCATGGCGGACCGGCATGGTGGCGTCATTCATCTGTTCGAACGTGATTGTTCGATCCAGCGCCGCAATCAGAAATTGATGGAAGTGGCACCGAGCCCACATCTGACGCCGGAGCAACGTGCTTATGTCGGTGAATTGGCGGTCAGGGCCGCAAAAACCGTGGGATACGAAAATGCCGGTACGGTCGAGTTCCTGGTCAAGGGCAACGAGATCTATTTCATGGAGATGAATACGCGGATTCAGGTCGAGCACACGATCACGGAAGCCATCACCGGCATGGATATCGTGCGCGAACAGATTCGTATTGCCGCAGGCCTGAAGCTTTCGTTTCGTCAGGAAGATGTCCGCCATCATGGGCATGCGATTCAGTTTCGGATCAATGCGGAAGATCCACGTAATGATTTTCTGCCTTCTTTCGGACGCGTTACACGGTACTATGCACCTGGTGGTCCGGGAGTACGCACCGATACGGCGATCTATACCGGCTATCAGATTCCTCCCTATTTCGATGCCTTGTGCTTGAAACTGATCGTGTGGGGTATGAGTTGGGAAGAGACGCTCGACCGAGGCATCCGTGCGCTAAATGACATGCGGTTACAAGGGATCAAGACCACGGCACCCTTTTACGAAGAGATTCTTCGTCATCCTCAGTTTCGGCGTGGCAGCTTCGATACAGGCTTTGTCGCTGCGCACCCTGAACTGTTGAATTACTCGGTCAAACGCAACCCCGAGGAAGCGGCATTGGCGATCGCTGCGGCCATCGCAGCGCATGCCGGGTTATAAGGAGAGCATCATGAGCGAGACATCGGCCTCCCGTGTTCATGTGACCGATGTGGTACTTCGTGATGGCCATCAATCACTGATTGCCACGCGGCTGCGTACTGATGACATGCTACCGGTATGCAGTGACCTGGATGCCATCGGGTTCCACTCCCTGGAAGTCTGGGGGGGAGCCACTTTCGATGCCTGTGTTCGTTTTCTCAAAGAAGACCCCTGGGAGCGTTTGCATCGACTCAAGGCAGCGTTACCGCATACACCGTTGCAGATGCTGTTGCGCGGGCAGAATCTCGTGGGATATCGACACTATGCCGATGATGTGGTGACCCGTTTCGTTGCCCGAGCGGCGGAGGGGGGGATCGACATCTTCCGGATATTCGACGCCCTCAATGATCTGCGGAACCTGGAGACGGCAATAGGGGCGGTCAAGTCGGTGGGAAAACATGCCCAGGGTACGCTCTGTTACACCGTGAGTCCGGTACATGACCTCGACATGTATGTCGCCGATGCCAAGCGACTCGTCGAGATGGGGGCCGATTCCATCGCCATCAAGGATATGGCGGGGTTACTGACACCTTATGCGACCTATGACCTGATGGGGGCTCTGATCGAGGCAGTGGATGTTCCGGTTCACTTGCACGCTCATGCTACATCGGGGCTGGCATCACAGTGTCATCTCAAGGCGGTTGAAGCCGGTTGTCGGTACATCGATACCTGCAGTGCAGCCTTCGCCGGCGGTACCAGCCATCCCGCTACGGAAACCATGGTAGCCGCCTTCCAGGGAACGCAGTACGACACTGGATTGGATCTGGAATCGATCCAGAAGGTGGGTGATAAGCTGCGCGACGTGCGTCGAAAATATGCGGCGTTCGAAAGCGAGTACACGCAGGAAAATATCTCGGTGCAGCTCAATCAGATCCCCGGGGGCATGATGTCCAACCTGGCCCATCAACTGAAGGAACAGAATGCGCTGTCTCGGATCCAGGATGTCTTCGAAGAGATTCCTCGTGTACGTGCAGAGTTGGGTTACCCGCCGCTGGTGACACCAACGTCCCAGATCGTCGGCTCGCAAGCCGTCATCAATGTGCTGATGGGCAGTCGTTACAAGTCGATCACCAATGAAGTCAAACGCTACTTGTCAGGCGGATACGGACAGCCTCCGGCACCTGTCGATGAGGCGATCCGGCATCGTGCCATCGGCAATCAGTTGGTCGAGGAGGGACGTCCCGCAGATCATATGGACTCCGAGATGCCACGTCTTACCGAAGATATCGGGGATCTGGCGAAAAACGAGGATGACGTCCTGACGTACGCCATGTTTCCCGATATCGGGCGGGATTTCCTCGTCGGACGACGTGATGGCACCTTGATGCCGGAACTCTTGTCGCCGCCACAGCAAAGCCAGCGCCCCATGACCGAAGGAACGCCCACCGAGTTCGTTATTGACGTTCACGGAGAATCCTATGAGGTGCAGATCACGGGGGTGGGTAGCAATACCAGTGGCAAGCGTCAGGTCTACCTGACACTGGATGGGATGCCTGAATCCGTGGTGTTCGAACCCCGGGACAGCTATCGCCCCGACCCGCAAGCGAGCGGTCGTGCACAGGCCTCGTCACCGGGCCATGTCACGACGGCCATGCCGGGAAATATTGTCGATGTGCTGGTGGTCGAGGGGGACTTGGTGGAAGCAGGCCAACCCGTATTGATCACCGAAGCGATGAAAATGGAAACGGAGGTGCATGCTCGACAGAGCGGTGTCGTCCGAGCCATTCATGTCGTCCGCGGCGATCGTGTGACGCCGGGAGAGGTTCTGATCGAGATCGATTGATCGATATACTCACCATTGAAGCCTTTATTGTGCATGACAGTTTCCAGGGTTTCGCGCTAGGCTGTATTTTGCGATGCAGCAATCGGTCGTTTCTCATCAACTGAGAAATCGTTATCGATGTACTGGAGATGACATCATGCTATCGGCTTATCATTCCCTGGCGAACACGGCATTGAGTTTCTACGATCCGCTGGGCTTGGGGCGCGCTGCGTTGGACTACTGGCGCGACAGTATCGAGCGACAGGTACTTTTCCTGGATGTCATGCGCCAGCGCGGCAATCAGTATCTCGAGCATATGGAGCAGACCAAGCCCAATGTGCTGGGTTTTGACGCCGAGATTCTGATGGATGGACGGGAATTGCCACGTCCCGTGAACTACGAACTGCTGCGTATTCAGCCGCCTGAGGGTGTCGAAATCGATCCCGATATGCGGCCGTTTGTCGTTGTCGATCCCCGGGCGGGACACGGTCCGGGCATTGGTGGATTCAAGCCCGATAGCGAGATCGGGGTCGCGTTGCGGGCTGGCCATCCGTGCTATTTCATCGGGTTTCTGCCATTCCCGGTACAGGGGCAAACGGTGGAAGACGTCGCTGATGCCGAGATTGCCTTCCTGCGCGAGATCAATACTCGCCACTCCCATATTTCCGAGAAACCCATGGTGGTCGGTAATTGTCAGGCGGGCTGGCAGTTGATGATGGCGGCGGCTCTGGAGCCGGAGTGTTTCGGCCCCATCCTGATTGCCGGTGCGCCCCTGTCATACTGGGCGGGAGAGCGCGGCAAGGCCCCCATGCGCTACAGTGCCGGCATGACCGGTGGTAGCTGGTTGACGGCGTTCGCCAGTGATCTGGGGGCCGGTTTATTCGATGGCGCGTGGTTGGTTCAGAACTTCGAGAAGCTCAATCCGGCCAATACACTCTGGACAAAACAGTATCGGTTGTATGCCAATGTCGACGAGGAGGCAGAGCGTTACCTGAATTTCGAACGTTGGTGGGGCGGCCACGTCGTCCTGGGCGGTGAAGAGATCCAGTATATCGTTGATAACCTGTTCGTCGGGAATCGTCTGAGTTGCGCCAAGTTGACGACACGGGACGGGCGGCGGATAGATCTGCGTAATGTGCGCTCACCGATCGTGGTGTTCTGTTCCCAAGGTGATGACATTACGCCGCCGCCTCAGGCATTGGGATGGATTCGTGACCTGTATGCCGATGTCGATGATATCCAGGCGCACGAGCAGACCATCGTTTACTGTGTGCATGACAGTACCGGTCACCTGGGCATTTTCGTATCGGGCAATGTGTCCCGCAAGGAGCATGCTGAATTCACGGCTAACATGGATTATATCGATGTATTGCCGCCCGGGTTGTATGAGACCCAGGTGACCGAGAAAGCGGCACAGGGGGCCAGAGAGTCGGCGCACATCGATGGTGATTATCTGCTCGAATTTTCTCCACGTACGCTGGAAGACGTTGAGGAAATCGTCATGCCCATCGACGAGGATGAGCGCCGTTTCGCGACTGTGGAACGGGTATCGCAGATTAATCTGGGTATCTATCAGATGATGGTGCAGCCGTGGATGCAAGCCATCATGACACCGTCGGCGGCGCGTTGGATTCGGCGCATGCATCCCATCAGACTGGGTTACAAGCTGTTCTCCGACCGTAATCCCTTGATGGTGCCGGTGCCGGTCATGGCCGAGATCGTCAAGCGGGAACGTCATGTCATCGCGTCAGATAATACCTGGCGGATCCTGGAAGGGATGGTTTCGGATCAGATCGCTGCGTCACTCGATGCATATCGACGTCAGCGAGACCAAATGACCGAAACCCTCTTCATGCAACTTTACGGACAGCCCTGGTTGCAGACCATGGTGGGGTTGGGAGCAACCGCCGAGCCGTTGAGTCGTCGTCCCGGTATCGAACCAGAACATCGACGCTTTATTGCCGCGCGTAAGTCAGAGCTGACCGAGCGCATCGAGGAGGGCGGCAGTTTGGAAGCGGTATTGCGCGCGTTGATTTACATACTGGGGGGCGCGCCGGCAACCGATGAACGCAATTTCCAACGGCTCAAGGCCTCGCGTGAGGAGTTCAAGGGTGAGCTCGATCTTGCTGCCTTCAAGGCCTTGGTGCGTGATCAATTCTTTATCCTGAGAATGGATCGCAAGGCGGCCCTGGATGCATTACCTGCAATGTTGACGGACGCCAGTAATGCGGAAATCGACGCCGATCTGGCCCATATCGAGCATGTGCTCGCTGCCAGCGGCCCATTGTCGGAACATGCCGCTGAACGTTTGGCTGCCGTCAGGGAGCAGTTCGATCGAGCCAGGCCCAGCCCGTCATCGGGCCAGTAAGCGGGATTCAGGTCGCGTCGTTCTCGTCGAGTTCTTCGGCAGCGTCGGCATGGGAGAGTCGCAACCCGGTCGGCGGCAAAGGCGTGTCATCGAACGTCACGTCATCGCCGACAAGCTGCAGACGTCCTTCAAGGAACCATCGAACGGCGATCGGGTAGATCAGGTGTTCGCGGGCTTGCACTTTTTCCTTGAGGGTGGCCTCGGTATCGTCGGCGGCGATGTTGACCACGGCTTGTAGAGCGACGGGGCCGCCATCCAGTTCTTCCGTGACGAAATGTACGCTGGCACCGTGCTCCCGGGCGCCGTCAGCCAGGGCCCTGGCATGGGTATTCAGCCCCTGATACGCCGGCAACAACGAGGGATGGATATTCAATAGACGACCGAAGAAGCGTTGCACGAAAATCGGGGTGAGGATACGCATGAACCCGGCCAGGGCGATCAAGTCGGGCTCGTGTCGTTCGATGACCTTGATCAGCGCACCATCGTAGGCTTCTCGGCTTTCGTATTCTTGATGAGGCAACGCCACGGCTTCGATCCCCGCGTCTCGGGCTCGCTTGAGTCCATAGGCATCGGCTTTATTGGAAACCACAGCGACGATTTCCCCTCCCAGTTCATCGTAGGACTGGGCGTCGATAAGGGCTTGCAGGTTGCTTCCATTACCGGAGATCAGCACGACAACACGCGGAGGTTCTGCGGGTTCCGCTTGAAAGGTATTATCATCGCCAGTGTTACTTGCATCACTCATGAGTTGAAATTCTCCAGTCGGACTTGTTCGTCGTCATTCTGCCGCGCGATGATTGTGCCGATCCGATGAACGCTTTCACCCTGGGCCTCAAGATGGGCCTGTGCCTGGTCGGCTTGCTCACCCGGTACGACGACGACCATGCCAATCCCGCAATTGAAAACGCGGTACATCTCCTGCGTGTCGACATTGCCCTGGCGTTGAAGCCAATCGAAGACGGCCGGACGTTGCCATGACTGAATATCAATGCTGGCAGACAAGGATTCCGGGAGAACTCGGGGCAGGTTTTCCAGCAAGCCACCACCGGTAATGTGTGACAGGGCGTGGACATCGACATCACTCTCACGCAACAGAGAGAGCAACGGTTTGACATAGACTCGGGTCGGTTCGAGCAACGCGGTCCGCAACGGTTGGCCATCCACGTCCTCATCCAGTGGCGAGTCGCCTGTTTCGAGGATCTTGCGGATCAGCGAGTAGCCATTGGAGTGCGGTCCCGACGACGCCAGACCGAGGATGACATCGCCTTCGGCGACACGTTGGCCATCAAGGATCCGCGATTTTTCGACCACTCCGACACAGAAGCCCGCCAGGTCATAATCATTCCCCTCGTACATGCCGGGCATCTCGGCGGTTTCACCGCCGACCAGGGCACAGCCGGCCCGAGAGCAACCTTCACCGATCCCTGTCACGACATCGGCAGCAATGTCCACATCCAGCTTGCCTGTGGCATAGTAATCAAGAAACAGCAACGGTTCTGCGCCAGCAACAATCAGGTCATTGACGCACATGGCGACCAGGTCGATGCCGATAGTGTCATGCTTGTCGAGATCCATGGCCAGACGAAGCTTGGTACCGACGCCATCGGTACCGGAAACCAATACGGGTTCACGATAGCCGGCGGGCAACTCGCACAAGGCACCGAAACCACCCAGTCCCCCCAGGACCTCGGGACGCGTGGTACGCTTGGCGACGCCCTTGATGCGTTCGACCAGGGCATTGCCGGCGGTGATATCTACGCCGGCATCCTTGTAGCTCAGCGAAGCGCGATCCGACGCTGCGTTGGAGGGAGTATCCGATGAACTCGAAGTCATGAGGCTTCCTGTTGCAACAGCATATGATGGGCCAGGGGACATAAATCGCCATGGATTGTAGCATCGAGTGGTCTATGACGCATCGGCCAAGCCGTGTGTGTGACGACGTGGAGTGCACCAGAAGATGATCAGGGAGAGTCAGTATGCGTAGATCATGGTGGTTGGTGCTTGGCGCTGCGGCACTCCTATGGGCGCTGGTCAGCATCGAACCCATATTGATGCCATTTTTCGTCAGCATGGTATTCGCTTATCTGGGAGATCCTCTCGCCGATATGCTGGAAGCCCGGGGGCTATCCCGTCGCTTGTCGGTATCGGTGGTCTTTCTGTTATTGACCGTGATCGCGGTGCTGGGATTGTTGATCCTGATACCGATCCTGGGACGCCAACTGGGGCAATTGGTTGAGTTGATTCCCGCGATTCTGGGTTGGGTGGAATCGACGGTCGTGCCACGTGTCCAGTCGTTGACGGGGATCGATTTTACTCCAGATATCAACCAGATGCGTGAAACCGTCATCGATAACTGGCGTGAAACGGGGACATTCGCTGCCAATCTACTGGCTCAGGCCTCGCGGTCGGGACTAGCCTTTTTGGCCTGGATCGGCAACTTGGCATTGATTCCGGTCGTGACGTTCTACTTACTACTCGACTGGGATCGCTTGATTGCCAATATTCGGGAACTCTTGCCGCGCCATTGGGAGCCGGATATCTCCAGACTGGCAAAGGAGTGCGATGAGGTACTCGCGGCGTTCCTGCGCGGTCAGTTAGTGGTCATGGTCTCGTTGGGGATCCTCTATGCCATCGGCTTGACTCTGCTGGGGGTCCGCTTTGGTGTGCTGATCGGGCTGCTCTCTGGCTTGGCCAGTATCGTTCCCTATCTTGGTGTAATCGTCGGTATTTCGGTGGCGGCGACCGTGGCATTCTTTCAGTTTGGCGATATCCTGCCGCTGCTGGGAGTCGGGGTCGTGTTTGCAGTTGGCCAATTGATCGAAAGTATGGTGTTGCAGCCCAAGCTCCTGGGGGATCGCATCGGTTTACATCCGGTGGCAGTGATTTTTGCCGTACTCGCCGGCGGTCAGCTGTTCGGCTTCACCGGCGTACTGTTGGCTCTGCCTGTTGCCGCCGTCATCATGGTAGTGTTGCGTTATCTTTATGAACGCTACAAGCACAGTAGTCTCTACGATTCCACTCAACGCCGCCAAGACGAGGAGTCTTCATGAGCCGGGGGCCGGCACAGTTACCGCTGGAGGTCGGCATCCGGGATGATGCCACCTTTGACAATTACCTTCCGTGTGGTAATGCGTCGCTGGTCGACAGATTGCGTCGCCAACTCGACACGGATGGTGAGCCGTTGCTGTTTCTGTGGGGAGGCGAGGATGTCGGTCGCAGTCACTTGCTCCAGGCGGCGTGTCATGAGGCCAGCGCGCGCGGTAAACGCGCCTTGTATTTACCGCTGTCCGAACTCTGGCACTTCCCTCCGCACATTCTCGAAGGGCTGGAGCAGCTCGATCTGGTGGCGATAGATGATTTAGAACGCGTTCTCGGACGTCAGCGCTGGGAGGAGTCGCTGTTTCATTGCTTCAATCGGTTGCGGGATGCCGGGTCGCGCTTGGTGATATCGGCCGATGCATCGCCCCGTCAGCTCGAGATCCGCTTGCCCGATCTCGCTTCCCGAATGAGCTGGGGGGTGACGTTCCATGTCCAGCGGCTGGATGACGAGGGGCGAGCTCGGGCCCTGCAATTACGTGCCGGTGTGCGTGGCATGCAGTTACCCGATGAGGTGGCAAGATACATCCTGCACCGGGGGCCAAGACGGCTTAGCTCCTTGTTCGACACCCTGGAGAAACTGGATAACGCGTCCCTGTCGGCTCAGCGCAAGCTGACCATTCCCTTCGTCAAGCAAGCGTTGGGGTGGTAAGGGCGGCAGACGTTACCGTGTCAGGTCGACACGAACGGTCTGCCCATGACCGACACTGACTTGATTGATGATGATCCGTGGCCGGGCCCCCGGCGATGGCTGGATACTGCCCGATACGTAGAAATCCCCCGCCGGCAGGCCATTGAGTTCGAAATAGCCTCGTGAATCCGTCCGAGTTCGGTGAGTATAGGCCTGAGCCCGAGGGTCAGCAGGTTCGACTGCCTTACCGGCTAGCGCCATCTCTGCAGCTTCAGCCGAATACGTCGTGACGGGGGCGACGGAAATGGTGGTGTCGGCACCGTACTTGACGCCCGATGCCGTATTGAGAGAGATGCGCCCTGCAATGGACGCATTACCGCTTTTTTCAAGAGCGGCGTACTCTTCTTCGGGAAATGCGACCTGGCGCTTGGCGCGTTGCTGTTCACTCGGCCGGGGAGCCGCTTCCGGTTCAGGCTCCTTCCGTTCGGCGTCTTTGGCATCCTCACCAGCTTCGATGACTTCGACACGTCTTGTCGATCGATCCTGCCATGGGTCAATCGCCTGACAACCTGTCAGTATCAGACATACTATCGACACCCGTAAGACACCACGCCATGTCTTCGTGTCCACGTCTCGACTCATTGCCGTTTAGCCTCCGGCCCGCTCACTTCTGTTTCTATACGGTTACGTCCCTGACGCTTGGCTCTGAGCAATAACTCATCGGCACGCTGGACCAGTGGATCGAGAAGCTCTTCCCCCGGCTCTCTGGCAGTGATGCCGATACTGAGGGTCAAACGGACCTCTCGTGTCCTCTGCAGGGCACGACAAAGACGCTCCGCCGTCTCTTTGGCACCGGATAACGTCGTTTCCGGCATCATGATCAGGAATTCATCACCGCCGTAGCGTCCGACCAGATCGCAATCGCGCACCGTTTGAATGACGATATCGGCAATTTCGCGTAATGCCGCATCGCCGGCCGCATGACCATTATGGTCATTGATGGTCTTGAAGTCATCGATATCCAGCATCATCAAGCACAATGGCAAGTCATAGCGGTGTGATCGCCGTAGTTCTATCTCGGCCAAGTGAACCAGATGACGCCGGTTGTATGTGTTGGTGAGATAGTCGTGAGTCGCCAGATGAGTCAACTGTTGATTGACTTCCATCAATTCAGCGGTCCTTTCGGCGACGCGACGCTCCAGTTCCAGGTTGTGCCGTTCCAGGGCCTGTCTGGCCAGTCTCAATTCGGTCAGGTTCTGGGCAACCCCAAAAAGATGCGAAATCTTACCGCTGCGATCATGAATAGGGACCAGTAATGTCAGCCAGTGACCACTGCGGTGGGCACCATCAGGTCCGATATAGATTCCCTTTTCTTCATAGCGAATGGGCTTGCCTTCTTCAACGCAGCGGGAATAGTTGGCGATCACATCGTCGGCTGTAGGAGAGGAGAGCAACTCATCGATGCGTTTGCCGACACAAGCAGTCTCATGGCCCAGTGTAGCCTGTTGGGCTGGATTGACCGCTTCGATAATGAAGTCCTCTGGCCCTTCGACACGTATAATGAACATGTGCTCAGGAAAATGTTCCCACAGATGCTTGACGAACAGGATGCCGGCACTGCTGTCGAGCAACCGGAGGATGTCCGTACGTAGCTCGGGCGTGGTATCCATCGGTGACTCCCTCTGAATGACACCTTGCTGACTTCAAGTATTGCAGGCATCCCCGGATTCGAGGTATTGCGTTGTCAACGCCCCAAGTCCACTGATGAATTACGCTGCACTGCGGTATTACCATAAGAGGATCAATCTCAGGTTGCAGTATGATTTTCCTCATCAGCGACAAATACCTTGAACGTCAAGGAAACGGGCCCAACCTTCGAAAATTGAGCAGGACATCGCGGACACTGCCGCAAGCGCAAGCGCCCGATGAGATACAGCAAAAGGAGTGGAGTCATGAGTGATACCCGGATCGAGCGCGATAGCATGGGGGAGCTGGCGGTTCCCGAGGGGGCTTTGTATGGCGCTCAGACACAGCGCGCCGTGAACAACTTTCCGGTCAGCGGACAGACCATGCCCAAACGATTCATTCATGCCATTGCTCGCATCAAACTCGCCGCTGCGGAGGTCAACACCGACCTGGGTCTGTTGGACAACGCGCGTGCTGATGCCATCATTCAGGCCGCCCAGGAGATCATCGCGGGTCACCATGATGACCAGTTCCCGATCGATGTGTTCCAGACGGGATCAGGGACCTCGAGCAACATGAATGTCAATGAGGTCATCTCGCATCTGGCCTCTGGAGACGGCCTGACTGTAGGACCCAACGATCACGTCAATATGGGACAGTCGAGCAATGATGTCATCCCGACGGCAATACACCTGTCGTCATCGTTGGCGCTCCGGGACGAACTGATGCCGGCCTTGCACCATTTGCGTGACGTGATTGAAACGCGTGCCGCCGCACTGGATTCTGTCGTCAAGACCGGACGCACGCATCTGATGGATGCGATGCCGGTGCGGATGAGCCAGGAGCTCATGGGTTGGGCCAGTCAGGTCGGCCAAGCGATAGAGCGTTTCGAAGCATGCCAAACTCGGCTGAATCGCCTCGCACAAGGGGGGACTGCCGTCGGTACCGGGATCAATGCCCATCCGGAATTCGCTTCACGGGTGGCCAATGCATTGAGTCAACAGACGGGCTTGGAACTCGTAAGTAACGACAGCTTCTTTGCCAGTCTCTCCTCTCAAGATACCGCGGTGGAATTGTCAGGCCATCTCCGTGGTTACGCCTGTACCATCATGAAGATCGCCAATGACCTGCGTTGGATGAATTCCGGGCCGCTGGCTGGACTGGGCGAGATCGAATTGGAGGCACTTCAACCGGGGAGTTCGATCATGCCGGGCAAGGTCAATCCTGTGATTCCGGAGTCCGCAGCACAAGCGGCCGCACAAGTCATGGGTCTGGATTCCGCCGTGACCGTTGCCGGGCAGAGTGGCAATTTTCAACTCAATGTGATGCTGCCGTTGGTAGCTCATAACCTGTTGTCATCGTTGACACTGATGACCCAGACGAGTCGGTTGCTCGCCGATCGGGCTATCGCGACCTTCACCGTGCGTGAAGACAACCTGGCCTCTCCCTTGTCACGTAATCCCATTCTGGTGACCGCATTGAATTCGGTCATAGGCTACGATGCGGCAGCGGCCATCGCCAAGAAGGCCTACCAAGCCGGACGCCCGATTCTCGACGTTGCCGATGAAGAGACGGATCTCGGTCGCGATGAACTCGAGCGCATTCTGGACCCAACCAAATTGACCCAGGGAGGCATTCCGGAATGATTCTCCCTTCTTGTCAGGGTCAGGAGAGCATCGTGTCAGGATGACTGTTCGCGCGATTGCGCTTCCTCGATAGTGTCGACGGCATCCTGGCGCTCTGTCCCATCCGCTTCGGGGGGATCGTGTTCGTCGGCTCTCGATGGCCGAAAGCAGAGCGTTGCCAGCATGGGAAAGTGGTCCGAACCGATGTACGACAGGCGGTGCAGGGAGACGAGAGTGAACTGTTCACTAACGAAGATATGGTCCAATGGCCAGCGTATCAGTGGATAACCGGCGTGAAACGTGCTGTACATGCCTCGTCCGCGGCGCGGATCCAGCATACCGCTCACTCGACAGAACAGCCGTGTCGTTCGTGACCAGGCGACGTCGTTGAGATCGCCGGCGACCAGTGCCGGCTCCCCTGTCTGATGGATGGTTTTCCCGACGAGCAGCAGTTCGGCATCCCGCCACAAGGATTCTTCACTTTCATTCGGGGCAGGGGGTCTGGGGTGGAGTGCATGCAGTTTGATTCGGTGGCCACTGCGCAACACTACCCAGGCATGCATCGAGGGAATATCGTCCTGGATCAGCCACTCGATCGCCGGTTCCTCCAATGGCAGACGCGAATAAAGGTGCATGCCGTATAAATTATCCAGGGGCATCTTGAGTGTGTAGGGGTAATCGCGATCGAGCACAGAGTCGAGTTGATGTTGCCACCAGATATCGCTTTCCAATGTCAGCACGATATCCGGTTGATGCAGGCGAATATGGTCGATGAGGCGCTGGCTGCGGCGGTTCGATGTCAATACATTGGCGATGAGTAGGGTGACATGGCGGTCTTCTTGGCCAGCTTCGGCGCGTTGTACCTGCGTTGGCCAACAGCGGGTCCATGGCAGGATTCGGTAGCCCTGGAATGCCAAGACAATCAGACAAGCAATAATCGTGGGCAACTGCCAATCGGACTCGATGAACAGTGAGCCGATCAGAGTCAGAAGTGCCAGGCCGGCAATTTGCAGTCGGGGAAACTCGCAGGCCCGAATCCACCAGGCGTGTAGCGGCAGTTTACCAAGCAGGGTGGCAAACAGCAGGCTACAAGCTACCAACGCGAGAAGTGCGCCCAACATGCCGATACCTCCTTGTTTCTCTTGATTGACGTCAGGCAATATGCAAGGCGACGTCATGCGTTTCCAGGAGCCGAATCAGGCTGTCCGGTGGTTGTCGGTCGGTGAATAGGGCATTGAGTTGAGCTACATTGCCCTGGCGTACCACTGGATTGCGATGGAACTTGGAATGGTCCGCTGCCAGAAAAACCTGACGTGAATTTTCGATGATTGCCTGTGCTACACGCACTTCCTGATAATCGAATTCCAATAGCGAACCATCTTCATCGATGCCACTGATACCGATAATCCCATAGTCGACCTTGAACTGGTTGATGAAATCGATGGTCGCTTCGCCGATGATGCCGCCATCTCGTGAGCGCACCTGTCCCCCCGCGATGATGACATTGAAGTCCTCATTGTGTTGCAGGATTGCCGCCACGTTGAGGTTGTTGGTGATGACTTCCAGGCCACGATGATGCCGTAATGCTTCGGCCACGACTTCATTGCTGGTGCCGATATTGATAAAGAGTGAGGAATCGTTGGGGATCTTCGAGGCGAGCAAGGCAGCGATGCGCTGTTTGGCCTCGAGATTCAATGTCTTGCGAGTATGGTAAGACGTATTGACAGTACTCGACTCCAGACCAGCACCTCCATGCACGCGACGGATCAGCCCTTCGTTGGCCAACGCATTCAAGTCACGGCGGATTGTCTGGGGGGTGACGATGAAATGCGCGGTCAGCTGTTCGATGGAAGCGTATCCTTGTCGCCTGACCAGATCGACGATGGATTCCTGGCGTTCCTGCTGTGTCATATCGTCTCCTTGTCAGCCATCCTGATAGTCTGTTCAGCCGGATCTTGAGTGAATCTACAACTAAGGTGCTAGTTGCCAGTGGCATTGAGCGATTGAGGCGCGGTAGGCGCTGGTTTAGTCTCGTAATTATCGAAAACGAACATCATGATAGCAAAAACGAACATGCGGAGCGCGAAAAACGAAAACCTCCCACACGCGCTGCTCACATGACCACCGAGGAATTAGACCATGGCTTCCTATCTGCTTGCCATCGATCAAGGCACGACCAGCTCTCGGGCCATCCTGTTCGACCGTGACGCGAACGTCGTTGGTGTCGCTCAACAGGAGTTTCCGCAGTATTTTCCCCAGGATGGCTGGGTAGAGCACGACGGGGAGCAGATATGGGACTCTGTCATAAGTACATGTCGGCAGGTCATGGCCGATCAGGGAGTTGATGCTCGGGACGTTGCCGGCATCGGGATTACCAACCAGCGCGAAACCACATTGCTGTGGGATCGAAAAACCGGTGAGGTGTTACATCCTGCTATCGTTTGGCAGGATCGTCGTACAGCGGAAACGTGCCAGTCATTACGAGGCGATGGGCACACCGAATGGGTACAGTCGCGTACAGGTTTGCTTATCGACCCGTATTTTTCAGCGACCAAGCTGGCCTGGATGCTGGATAACGTCGAGGGGGCACGGCAGCGGGCTGAACGTGGCGAACTCGCCTTCGGTACCGTGGATACCTTCTTGATGTGGCGGCTGACGGGAGGGCGGGTCCATGCCACCGATGCAACCAATGCCTCGCGTACCGCAATGTTCAATATTCACGCTCAGCAATGGGATGATGAGTTGCTGGCGTTGTTTGGTATTCCGGCCGCTCTGTTACCCGAAGTCAAGGATTGCAGTGATGATTTCGGTCGAGTCGAGGCGCAGTGGCTTGGCGATGAAATTCCCATTGCCGGCGTGGCAGGGGATCAGCAGGCGGCATTGATCGGGCAGGCCTGTTTCGAGCCGGGAATGGGAAAGAGCACTTACGGCACGGGGTGTTTCATGATTCTCAATACCGGTGAGCGTGCCGAACTCTCTCGCAACCGTCTGCTGACGACAGTTGGCTATCGACTGGATGGCAAGACGACGTATGCCATGGAAGGCAGTATCTTCGTGGCGGGCGCCACTGTGCAGTGGATGCGGGATGGGCTGAAACTGTTCGCGGACGCTGCTGATACGGAAACCCTTGCCGAACAGACGCGGAGTGGACATAGCGTCTATCTGGTTCCCGCGTTTACTGGCCTGGGCGCGCCGCACTGGGACCCTCAGGCTCGTGGAGCCATTTTTGGTCTTACCCGGGATACGGGAATTGCCGAAATCGTTGCTGCGGGCCTGCAGGCTGTCTGCTATCAGACGCGGGATCTGCAGGCTTGCATGAATGATGATATTTCAGCGAGTACAGGGACCTTGCGTGTCGACGGTGGAATGGTGAGAAACAACTGGGTCATGCAGTTTCTGGCCGATATGTTGGGGGTCCCTGTCGACCGGCCGACCGTTCTCGAAACGACGGCATTGGGAGCCGCTTACCTGGCGGGGTTGCAGGTCGGCTGGTATCAAAATCTCGGTGAAGTCGCCAGTCTGTGGCAATGTGAAAGGACGTTCATCCCGCAAATGTCGGACACCGAGCGTGACAAGCTGTATCGAGGCTGGTTGGATGCGGTCGAGCGCGTTAAATGCTGATGCCAAGTCTTGCATTCATGGGATGAATCCGTAGAATACGCAGCCGTTGTCATCGCTAATGGCGATGTTGGGGAAGGACCATAGCTCAGTTGGTTAGAGCGCCACGTTGACATCGTGGAGGTCAGCGGTTCAAATCCGCTTGGTCCTACCAGCAATCCCCGCATTTGCGCCAGATGTTGATAGCCGATCCTACAGGACCATAGCTCAGTTGGTTAGAGCGCCACGTTGACATCGTGGAGGTCAGCGGTTCAAATCCGCTTGGTCCTACCAACATCGAAAACGCCCCGCAGTGTGCCGCACTACGGGGCGTTTTTTTGACATCACGTCCGTTCTCGAAGCAGCCGCGACGACGGTTCATTCCGTCCTGGCGAGATCGTGCAGGTCCGTTCGGTGAACGAAGGTGGCTACCAGGGATTCGATACCGGCCTGGTCCGCTTCCGAGAAGCGTCCTGATGTCGGGCTGTCGAGGTCCAGTACGCCCCACAAACGGTCACCAGTAATTATGGGTATGACGAGCTCAGCCTTCGAGGCAGCGTCGCAGGCAATGTGATCGGCAATGGCATCAACATCATCGATGCGCTGGGACTGGCGGGTTCGTGCAGCAGCACCGCAGACCCCCTTGTCGAAGGGGATCGGGTGGCAAGCCGGTTTGCCCTGAAAGGGGCCCAGGGCCAGCATGTTCGGCTCACGGTGAATGTAGAAGCCGACCCAATTGAGTTCAGGGACCTCTTGCATGATTAAGGCGCAAGTCTGTGAGGTGTTGACCAAGGGGTCGCGTGTATCCAGCAACGACGTGAGCTGCCGAACCAGCAGGCTGTAGTCGGGCATCCGTTCATCTCCCCGAAGAACACGGACCGACATGGTGGCCGGCCCGTCTGTGGCGTCAATCATGTGTCATTCCCAGCCGGGAACGGCTCCTCCCTTGAATAGCTCTTCGGCTTTCTCGGCAACGGCGTCGGTTTGGTAAGCGTCGACCAGTTGTTGAATGGCTTCACGATCCTCGTCGCCCTGGCGCACCACGATCAGATTGACATAGGGTGAGTCGGCGCCTTCGCTGATCAGCGCGTCGTCGAGATGAAGCCCAGCGGGCTGTGCGAAGGTGTTGTTGATGAATGCCATGTCGACGTCGGGCAGGACGCGAGGTAATTGCGCGGCTTCGATCTCCCGGAACTCGAAGTCATGGGGATTATCGACGATGTCGATCGGCGTAGCTTCCAGGTTTTCCGGATCATCGAGCTCGATCAATCCTTCCTTGTGCATCAGAATCAAGGCCCGACCTTCATTGGACGGATCATTGGGCAGCGCGATGGTCGCTCCGTCCGGTAGTTCGTCGATAGTCTCGTACTTTTCCGAATAGGCGCCGATAGGATACACAAAGGTGTAGCCGGCAATGGCAAAATCATAGCCGCGATCCTCGACCATTCCTTGCATATAGGGCTCATGCTGATAGGCGTTGGCATCGAGGCTGCCGTCGGCCAGGGCAGCATTGGGGGTCACGTAATCGGTGAATTCGACGATTTCGACGTCCAGGTCGTATTCCTCTTCGGCGATCTCCGCAGCAAGCCGCATGATATCGGTTTCAGGGCCAGCGACAGTACCGACCTTGATGTGATCGTCGTCATCAGCGGCCAAGGCCGTTCCACCGAGAAGGCCGATGCTCAACAAGGCGCTACCGAACAGTGTGCTAATAGTCGACTTCATTGATGATCTCCTTGACTGGGTCTTCCGTCATTGATTCAGAAAATGAATTTATAGGTATAAACAAGAGAATCCAAATGCTTTTTAGTTATTACGGTGATGCATTCATTTGTGATCGCTCCTGCGCACGAGATAATCTCCCAAGCTTTGAAAGCCTTGAACCATGACCACCAGGATCGCGACCGTGATCAACATGATCGTGGGCTCGAACCGGTTGTAACCGTAACGAATGCCGAGGTCGCCAAGGCCTCCGCCGCCTACGGCGCCTGCCATGGCAGAGTAGCTCACCAGTGTCACGACAGTGATGGTCAAGCCGGTGATGATACCGCCTCGAGCTTCCGGAAGGAGAACCTTCATGATGATTTGCCAAGGCGTCGCCCCCATTGATTGAGCTGCCTCGATCAGGCCGGGGGATATCTCGTTGAGCGCACCTTCGACGAGTCGCGCCACAAAAGGAATGGCGGCAATGGTCAATGGGACGACGGCGGCATTGAGGCCGATGGAGCTCCCCACGATCATGCGCGTAAAGGGAATGATTGCCACCATCAATATGATGAAAGGAATCGAGCGGCCGATGTTGGTGATGACGCCGAGCAGATGATTGAGGATCGGCAACGCGAGAAATTGACGCGGGCGGGTGACATATAGCAACACGCCCAAGGGAATGCCTGCCAGCGCGGAGATCAGTCCGGAAATCCCTACCATGTAAAGGGTGTCGAGTGTCGAAGAGAGAATCAACTCAATCATGGCGTCGGACATGGCCGAGAACCTCCACAGTCAGGTCATGGTCTTCGAGATAGGCCAGCGCTTCACGCGTCTTTTCAGGCGGGCCGACCAGTTCGGCGATCATCAAGCCCAGGGTACGGTGTCGAATCGACTCGACCTTGGCTTCGAGGATGCTGATATCGATATCGCAGGCGCGAGCCAGTCGTGAGATTAACGGTGTGGAAATCTCATCGCCCGAATAGGCGAGACGCAGCACCGGGTGTGAACCGGGGGTCGGGTCGTTCTGCAGGTGGTCGAGTAAGGACTGAGGTGGCTCGATCTCCAGGAAGTCGTTGATGAAACGTCGAGCCAGATGAGTGCGCGGCGAGGTGAAGAAATCGCCGACTTCCGCTTCTTCGACCAGTTCGCCGTCTGAAATCAGGCTGACGCGATGGCAGATGCTTTTGACCACTTCCATTTCATGCGTGATGAGCAGGATGGTCAAGCCAAGCCGGCGGTTGATGTCTTCCAGCAAACCGAGAATCGAGCTGGTGGTTTGCGGGTCGAGTGCCGAGGTGGCCTCGTCACACAGCAGTACTTTAGGGCGACTGGCAAGAGCCCGGGCAATCGCGACCCGCTGCTTCTGGCCTCCCGATAGCTCAGCAGGGTAACTGTCCGCCTTATCGGCCAGCCCGGTGAGATCCAACAGTGGCTGGACGCGTTCGCGAATGGTGTTTTTGTCCATTCGCATGAGCTCCAAGGGCAGGGCGACATTATCGAAGACGGTGCGCGACGTCAGGAGATTGAAGTGCTGAAAGATCATGCCGATGCCATGACGGGCACGATTGAGCGTCGCCCGGTCGAGGGCGGTCAGCTCCTGATCATCGACGGAGACATGCCCGGTAGTCGGGCGTTCCAGTAGATT
Source organism: Aidingimonas halophila (assembly GCF_900106955.1). Lineage (GTDB taxonomy): Bacteria > Pseudomonadota > Gammaproteobacteria > Pseudomonadales > Halomonadaceae > Aidingimonas > Aidingimonas halophila. Next base: position 101,861 of record NZ_FNNI01000005.1, read on the forward strand.
GACGCAGCGGATCAGCGTCGACTTGCCGGCACCGGAAAGACCGATGACACCATGGATGTCGCCTTGCGGGACATGCAGATTGACATCTTTCAAGGCAGTGATGGCGTGCTGGCCACTGCCGTAGATCTTGGAGACGTTGTCGAGGGCGATCATGATCCTGTCGGCCATTGGAATGCCTTTGAGCGATGTGGACGACTGGGTGACCCGGCATAAAAAAAGCCACCCTGGCGGGTGGCCATCAACGCTGGACACACCCTTTTAGCTGCACTTCCCACGTTGACAGCGTGAAGCGTGCCATTCCGTGGGGGCGCCCGCAATCCGGGAACAAATCGGCGCCAGAAAATAGACGCAATATTCTGGTGATGGTTAAGGGATATGTCAATCATTTTGGTGCATGTTTTGTGGATTGGCCGGCTGATTAGTTGATATTGCTGACAACCGTCCTCTAAGCCGAAAAATGTAGGGTGGTTTTCGTATCGGTGTGTGCTGTTTGAATATACGTGGACGCTGCCAGGCTCGTTTCCCTAGACTAAAGGCCTCTTTGACAGCGCATCCGGACAGGTCCGGAACCGCACAAATCACTTGCGAGGCGACAGCATGTTCACGGGAATCGTGCAGGGCACAGCCGAGATTGTCTCGGTCATCGACGATGAGGCGTTCAGAACGCATGTGGTTAGATTGGATGACTCACTGCTGGAGGGTCTGAAACCCGGGGCATCTGTATCTCACAATGGCGTCTGCCTGACGGTCACCTCGGTCGACGGTAATGATGTCAGCTTCGATCTGATGCGTGAAACGCTCCGCGTCAGCAACCTGGGGGCATTGGGCGTCGGTGATCGTGTCAACATCGAGCGGGCAGCTCGTTTCGGTGACGAGATAGGGGGGCACGCCATGTCAGGACATGTGTCCTGTATGGCGACACTGGTAGAAGTGAACAAGACGCCCAATAACCTGAGATTATGGTTCGAGGTACCCGATGAACAGGGACGTTTCGTGTTCGACAAGGGATATATCGGTGTCGATGGCATCAGTTTGACCGTCGGCGAAGTCGTTGCCTCCAAGCAAGGGCGAATTCGTTTCTGTGTCAACTTGATACCGGAAACCTTGCAGCGCACCACATTGGGCGACCGACGTGTCAATGACCATGTCAATATCGAGATTGATCCCCAGACACAAGCCGTTGTCGAGACGGTCGAGCGAGTCTTGGCCAGTCAGCGAGGGATGGAGAGGAAATAGGATTTGACCGTTCCGTCAAGTCTTCGTTGGTCGATGGGTTGGCATCCGGTGCGGTACTTGCTTGTATGCTGAGGCTTGGTGTCGACACGGTGACTCAGCCGCGCCTCGCAACGGCGATTGGCTTTGGTTACCATGTGCGGCTTTCATGGAGCAGGGACTCCGCTGTCCGTGCGTAGGACTGGATGAACAATGATGAAACATCTGTTGAATAATCACTTCAAGCTGGATGAACACGGAACCAGTGTACGTACCGAGGTCATTGCCGGGATCACGACCTTTCTCACCATGGCCTACATCATTTTCGTCAACCCGAGCATTCTCTCCGAGGCGGGTGTCGATTACGGTGCCGTATTCGTCGCGACCTGCCTGGCCGCTGCGATAGGGTGTCTGATCATGGGGCTGTGGGCTAATTATCCCATAGCGCTGGCGCCCGGTATGGGGCTGAATGCCTTCTTTACCTATGGTGTGGTTCTAGGCATGGGCTATAGTTGGGAAGCGGCATTGGGTGCCGTTTTCCTGTCCGGTGTGACTTTTTTCCTGCTGAGCATCTTCAAGATTCGAGAGTGGATCATCAATTCGATACCGATGTCGCTGCGGCTTGGTATCGCGGCCGGTATCGGCCTCTTTCTGGCGATGATCGCCCTGCAGAATGCCGGTATCGTTGTCGATAATGATGCCACCCTGCTGGCGTTGGGGGATTTGTCGTCTCCGGAAGCGTTATATGCATTGTTGGGGTTCTTTGTCATTACGGCATTGGCCCATCTGCGGGTGACCGGTGCAGTGATGATCGGCATTCTCGGTGTCACCGTGCTGGCCATGTTGTTGGGCCATAATGAATACGATGGCCTGGTGTCCGCTCCACCGTCGATTGCTCCCACTTTTCTGGCAATGGATGTGGCGGGTGCTCTCGATGTGGCCATGTTGAGCGTGATCTTCGCGTTTCTGTTCGTCGACCTGTTTGATACGTCCGGGACGTTGATCGGGGTCGCGCATCGTGGCGGTCTGCTCGATAAGCAAGGAAAGTTGCCGCGGTTGGGGCGTGCGCTGATGGCTGATTCCACAGCGTCGATGGCCGGGGCGGCATTAGGGACGTCCACGACAACGAGTTATATAGAGAGTGCAGCGGGTATCGCCTCCGGTGGACGCACAGGACTGACTGCGGTAGTCGTGGCGATCCTGTTCCTCATCAGCCTGTTTTTTGCGCCTCTGGCAGGCTCGATTCCGGCCTATGCGACCGCTGGCGCGTTGCTCTATGTGGCCGTGTTGATGGCAGGCAGCCTGGCCCATGCCGACTGGGAAGATGCGACCGAGGCAGCTCCGGTGCTGATAGCGGCGTTGGCGATGCCGTTGACGTTCTCGATCGCTGAAGGGATCGCGCTGGGTTTTATCAGCTATGCAGGCATCAAGACGTTGTCAGGGCGTTTCCGCGATCTCAATCCGGCCGTGATAATACTGGCGATCGTATTCATTCTTAAATTTCTTTTCCTTGACTGAGAGTGGCAATGAGCATCTACGGCGACTATATCAAGTCCGTCATTCGCACTGTCCCCGACTGGCCGCAGCCGGGGGTCAATTTCCGTGATATCACGCCGCTACTGCAGAACAGTGCGGCGTTTCGTAAACTGATAGACAGCTTCGTGCATCGTTACCAGGAAATGAATCTTGATGCGATAGCCGCCATCGACGCTCGTGGATTCATCATTGGAGCGCCGCTGGCATATGAACTGAACTGCAGTTTCGTACCGGTGCGAAAGAAGGGCAAGTTGCCATTCAGGACCATCAGCGAAACGTATACACTCGAATACGGCCAAGCGGAAGTCGAGTTGCATTCCGATGCCTTTCGCGAGAATGATCGGATTCTGATCATGGATGATCTGATCGCGACTGGAGGTACCATGCTGGCGGCAGCCAAGCTGATTTCCCGCAGCGGTGGGCGGGTCGTGGAAACGGCAACGATCATTGATCTACCTGATCTGGGTGGGGCCCAGAAGATCCGTGATGCCGGTTTTGGCGTGTTCTCGGTCTGCTCTTTTACCGAAGATGAGTGAGCCGTGCCATGACTAGCCATCGTTATCATCAACACTTCACGGTTTCCTGGGATCAACTGCACCGGGACGTTCGTGCCCTGTGCCACAACCTCATCGAGCGTGATTTCGTCGGCATTGCCGCCATTACTCGTGGGGGCTTGATTCCAGCAGCCTTGATTGCACGCGAACTCAATGTCCGATTGATCGATACCGTGTGTATCAAAAGCTACGAGCACATGGATCAAGGCGGTCTTCAGGTTCTGAAGGGTATCGACCATGATGGTGAACACTGGCTGCTGGTGGACGATCTGGTGGATACGGGAAGGACGGCTCGACAGGTCAGAGAAATGTTGCCGAAAGCCCACTTCGTGACCGTTTACGCCAAGCCAGAAGGCCGTCCCCTGGTCGATCAATATTTGACCGAAGTCGCTCAGGATTGCTGGATTCAGTTTCCCTGGGATCTCGGGGTCGCGTATGTCGAGCCACTTGTCGATCAGGTCAAGCGCAAGGATTGAGGACGATGTCATCATCGCCACTGCCGGAAAGCTGGAACCGTTACTTGGGAGAGGAGTTCGATGCTCCCTACATGAAGCAACTGAAGCATTTTCTGGCGCGTGAAAAAGCCGCACGAAAAGTCATCTATCCGCATTCCTCCAATTGGTTTCGAGCATTTGAGCTGACACCACTCGATCGTGTGCGGGTCGTCGTATTGGGGCAGGATCCCTATCATGGCCCCAATCAGGCACACGGTCTCTGTTTCTCGGTGCGTCCTGGCGTGCCGACACCGCCATCGCTCGTCAATATCTATAAGGAATTGGCCCAGGATGTCGGCACGACCTCCGTCAATCACGGCTTTCTGGAGCCATGGGCCCGTCAGGGTGTGCTGTTGCTCAACAGTGTATTGACTGTGGAACGAGGCAATGCCGGTTCACACCGCGGTCAGGGGTGGGAAACGTTTACTGATCGCGCTATTGCGACGGTCAATGAACAGTGCGAGGGGGTGGTGTTCCTCTTGTGGGGAAGTTACGCGCAGAAGAAAGCCAGTTTTGTCGATCGTCAGCGTCATTTGGTGCTGCATGCGCCACATCCCTCCCCGCTGTCCGCGCATCGAGGGTTTTTCGGTACCCGGCATTTTTCACAAGCCAACGCCTTTCTGGAATCACGGGGCCATGGGGCAATCGACTGGCAGTTACCGGAGTCACCGTCTTGAAGCTGCACTTTAACCTGCGCTCTCGATCGAGCTAGAATGCCGCCCGATTCATTCAGTCCACAACAGTCATGTCCCGGGAGCCCTCATGAGTGTCCATGCGATCCAACATCCTCTGGTCAAACACAAGCTGGGACTGATGCGCGCTGCTGGTATCAGCACGAAAAGCTTTCGTGAGCTGGCAGGCGAGGTGGCCAAGTTGCTGACCTATGAAGCGACCCAGGACCTCGAGGTGGAGCCGGCAACGATCAACGGATGGAATGGGACGCCCATCGAAATCGAACATTTGAAGGGTAAGAAGGTAACCGTCGTGCCGATCCTGCGTGCCGGACTGGGAATGCTCGACGGCGTGACGGATTTGATCCCTAGCGCTCGAGTCAGTGTCGTAGGGTTGTACCGTAATGAAGAGACCCTGGAGCCGGTTCCCTATTTCGAGAAATTCACTAATGATCTTCACGAGCGTCTCGCCATCGTGATTGACCCGATGCTCGCCACTGGTGGATCGATGGTGGCTACGCTGGACATGTTGAAAGCCCGTGGCTGTCCTTTGATGAAAGTGATCGTGCTGGTGGCGGCACCGGAGGGACTCCGGCGTGTTCAGGAAGCCTATCCCGATATCGAGATTTACACGGCGGCGATCGACGAACGACTCGATGAAAACGGCTATATCGTGCCTGGCCTGGGAGATGCCGGCGACAAGATTTTTGGAACCCGGTAACGCTCATCCTGTTGTCAAACCGTTCCTGTTCAGGGACGGTACTCGATACCCTTGATAACGGCCGTTGTGCCTCCTTTGATTTCGGATTCGAAAAAATCACTGGGTACTCTCTACTTGTCTGCTCACCTCCGCTCTCTCCGTCTAAAGTATAACCTTCTTTAAAGTCATTTATTATCATGATGTTAATCATGATTTTCGGCCGTTCCACAACATCTGACCTTGGCTTTCGTTAGATTACATTTGTGTCTGAAAGTGAATCTCGACTACTGTGAACACACGTTAGGTCATACGCCAGTTCACAACAACAATGTCGGGATACGAATGTCGCTGATTCTTGAAGATGTCGATCTGCAGGTAGGCCGGGAAATGCACATCGATAGGGCGAGTCTCGAGTTGGCTCCAGGCTCCTTCAATGTGCTTTTGGGTCGTACGTTGGCCGGTAAAACGACACTGATGCGGCTGATGGCGGGGTTAGAGATGCCGACCCGTGGCCGTATCGTCATGAATGGTCATGATGTCACTCGCCTGTCGGTACGGCAACGTAATGTTTCCATGGTCTATCAGCAGTTTATCAACTACCCGGGGATGACGCTCTACGAGAACATCGCTTCGCCACTCCGTCTGGCCAAGGTGGATCAGGAAGAGATTGACCGTCGCGTCCATGAGACGGCAGAAATGTTGCATATCGAACATTTGCTGGAGCGGTATCCTCTGGAGCTTTCCGGTGGTCAACAGCAGCGCACTGCCATGGGACGGGCGTTGGTCAAGGATGCGGATGTCATCCTGTTCGATGAGCCGCTGGTCAACCTGGACTACAAACTTCGCGAAGAGTTGCGGGAAGAACTGAGAACGCTATTTGCCGAGCGTCATTGCATTGCTGTCTATGCAACGACAGAGCCATCTGAGGCTCTCTCCCTGGGCGGCCACACGGCAGTATTGCACCAAGGTCAGGTTTTGCAATACGGCCCGACAGAAGAGGTGTATCGCTGGCCGAATAGTACACGCGCGGCGGAGATGTTTTCCGAACCTCCCATGAACTTTCTCGATGGAGAAATCACCGATTCCAGTGTCATCATCGGTGAGCGCTATCGCCTGCCTGACAATGCCGGTTTTCTCCACTTGCCGCCGGGTTCGTACCGTTTCGGAATCAGGGCATCGCACATTTCATTGATCCCGAATGATGATCGTGACATTGCGATGGATGTGCGCGTGGATCTGGCGGAAATCAGTGGTTCGGAAACCTTCCTGCACGTTCATGACCAGCAGTCCGACATGACGGTGCACCTGGCCGGGATCCACGAATTCGAGGTAGATGACGAGGTCACTCTCTATTTTCCCGTGCACAAGGTTTACGCCTTCGATGCTCAGGGGAGCGTGGCTCATGTTCCTGCCTATCTGGGAGAGAGCTGATGGCGGAAATCATGCTCAAGTCGCTGGCACATTCCTATCTGGAATCCCCTCGTCATGCCGAGGACTTTGCGATTCGTGAGATGACCCATGTCTGGCAACAAGGCGGTGCTTATGCCTTGCTGGGTCCATCAGGGTGCGGTAAGTCGACATTGTTGAACATCATTTCTGGCTTATTGGTGCCGACCAGTGGTGAGGTACATTTCGATGGCAATGTCGTCAACCCCCTGCCTCCGGAAGAGCGCAACATCGCCCAGGTTTTCCAGTTTCCGGTGGTCTACGACACCATGACGGTATATGACAATCTGGCGTTTCCATTACGTAATGTGGAGACTTCCGAGACCAAGGTGTCGGAACGTGTCGAGGAAGTTGCCGACGTCCTGGATTTGACCTCTCTACTCAAACGCAAGGCCAAGAACCTGACAGCGGATGAGAAACAGAAAGTTTCCATGGGACGGGGTCTGGTCCGTGACGACGTCTCTGCCATTCTTTTCGATGAGCCTCTGACGGTCATCGATCCTCATTTGAAGTGGAAGCTGCGCCGCAAGCTCAAGGAGATTCATCAGCGCTTCAACATCACCATGATTTACGTGACGCACGATCAATTGGAGGCGTCGACGTTCGCCGACAAGATTGCGGTGATGTATGAAGGGCAGGTCGTGCAATTCGGTTCCCCGCGCGAGCTTTTCGAACGGCCGGGACACACATTCGTCGGTTATTTCATCGGTAGCCCCGGAATGAACTTCATGCGGGTTCGTGCCAGTGATGGCCATCTTTACAGCGGCGACGTATTGCTGCCGATCACCAGTTCCTCCCTTTATGAGAACGTGACTCGTTGTACGTCCGACAATATCCAATTGGGAATCCGTCCCGAGTTCATCGAGGTCCATGACACGCCCGTCGAGCGGGCCCTGGAATCAGAGGTGATACAGGTACAAGACTTGGGTACCTATTCGATTCTCTCCCTTCGCCTGGGGAATGTCGCTTTAAAGGCCCGTGTTGAAGAAGGCGAACCCTTACCTGCTGACAAAGCATACATTCACTTCCCTGAAGCTTGGACGGGGCTGTATGTCGATGAATACCGAGTGGAGTCAGGCGATGAATAAAATTCGCAACAATAGAGCATGGCTGCTGATATTGCCGATGCTCCTGCTGGTTGCCTTTTCGGCCATCATTCCCTTGATGACGGTCGTGAACTACTCGGTTCAGGATGTATTTGATGCGCATACCCGGTTTTTCACGGGCACGGAATGGTTCGAAGCCACGCTCAATGACCGGGATCTGCAGGCGGCCTTGTTACGTCAGTTTGCATTCTCCTTTACCGTGCTGGCCATCGAGGTACCACTGGGTATCGGAATCGCTTTACTGATGCCTAAACGAGGATGGCAGGCATCCGCCGTATTGGTTCTGGTGACATTGCCGTTGCTCATTCCCTGGAATGTCGTTGGCAGTATCTGGCAGATATTCACCCGCGGGGATATTGGTTTGATGGGGGTCGGCCTGCGTGGGATGGGCTACGGGTACAGCATTACCAGTAGTGCCGTTGATGCCTGGGCGACCATTGTTCTGATGGATGTCTGGCACTGGACCCCGTTGATTGCATTGCTTTGTTACAGCGGTCTGCGGGCTATCCCCGAGGCATATTATCAAGCAGCCAGGATCGATCGGGCATCGAAATGGTCGGTGTTCCGGTACATCCAGTTGCCTAAGCTTACCAATGTCCTTGTCATCGGCATTCTCCTGCGCTTCATGCACTCGTTCATGATTTATGCCGAGCCTTTCGTCCTGACCGGTGGAGGGCCCGGTAGTTCTACCACGTTCCTTAGTCAATCGCTGACCACCATGGCTATTGCACAACAGGATCTAGGGCCATCGGCAGCGTTCTCATTGATCTATTTCCTGATCATTCTGCTGGTCTGCTGGGTTTTCTATACGGCGATCATGAATATGCAGAAAGAGAAATACCATGGAGAGTCTTGAGATGACGAATGCGAAGCCGACGACTCCTGAGGCCGTAAACCAGCAAGCGGCAAAAGAGGCCGCCCGTCGTCGGCGGCGGTCACGGACAGCGCTGCGCCGCTGGCGACCGAAGCTGTTGTTGGGAGCCTACCTATTGTTCGTGCTGTTGCCGATCTACTGGCTCCTCAATATGTCCTTTCAGTCGAATAGTGAAATTCTCGGTCAATTCAGTTTTGTGCCCCAGGACATCACCCTGGAGCACTATATGAAAATATTCACCGATTCGAGTTGGTACATGGGGTACGTCAACTCGCTGATCTACGTACTCATCAACATGCTGATCAGCATTCTGGTCGCACTGCCTGCCGCTTACGCTTTCAGTCGTTTCCAATTCATCGGCGATAAGCATCTCTTCTTCTGGTTGTTGACCAATTTGATGGCACCGCCTGCCGTCTTCCTGCTGCCGTATTTCCAGCTCTATTACACAGTGGGACTCTTCGATACGCATGTGGCTGTTGCGCTGGCACATTGTCTGTTCAATATCCCCTTGGCCGTATGGATACTGGAGGGATTCATGAGCAGTGTACCCAAGGAGATCGACGAAACGGCCTTCATCGATGGTTACAGCTTTCCGCGGTTTTTCGTCAAGATTTTCATTCCAATGATCCGCTCAGGCATCGGGGTGACACTGTTTTTCCTGTTCATGTTCTCCTGGGTTGAACTGCTGCTTGCCCGAACCCTGACCTCTACCGGAGCACAGCCGATTGCATCGGTCATGACCCGGACATCGACGGCGTCGGGGGTCGATTGGGGAACCTTGGCAGCCGCAGGGGTGCTAACCATCTTGCCGGGGATCTTCGTGGTCTATTTCGTTCGCAATCATATCGCCAAAGGCTTCGCCCTGGGGCGTACCTGACGGAGGAATCGTCATGGCATGGATGGTCTGGACACTGCCTACCACGCTGTTTTTCATCACCATTGCCGTACTGCTGACCGGTATGACGGTGTGGGAAGTCATTTCTCCCACCGTTGAACGAAAGGGCTTTCTGCCCATCTCGACGACACGGGGTGACCGATTCTTTATCGGCCTACTTGCTGCGGCCTATATCCATCTGGCCGTCGTTGGGTTCACTCCGTTCAGTCTCTGGTCGGCCCTTGGCGCCTCGATACTTCTGATGCTCGTATTGCTGCGCTGGGGCTGACCATTACCCGCGGACCCCATCGTTCAAGGATGGACCACACCAAAAAGAGGTCATTATGAAACCGATAACAATGCGACTCTCTCTCATAGCTGCTTGCGTCATGTCGGCAAGTGGCGCCTTGCACGCCGAAGAACAAGATGCCCGTGCCGTTGCCGAGCGGCTGGTCGATGAACATTTCCAGAACTCGACATTGAGCCGTGAGGAGCAAATCGAGGAGCTCCTGTGGTTCGCAGAAGCGGCCGAGCCGTTTCGTGACATGGAGATCAACACCGTCGCCGAGGGATTGACCACCCACACCTATGAGCGCGATGTGCTGGCCGAAGCCTTCGAGGAACTGACGGGGATCGAAGTCACGCACGATATCATCGGTGAAGGCGATGTCGTCGATAACATGCAGACCCAGATGCAATCGGGTCGAAATATCTATGACGGCTATGTAAACGACTCCGATGCCATCGGTACTCACATTCGCTATGGTACGACCATCAATCTTTCGGATGCCATGGAAAACGAGTGGGCCGACTACACGCTGCCGACATTGGATCTCGACGATTTCATCGGTCTGCAATACACCACTGGACCGGATGGCAGCATCTATCAGTTACCGGACCAACAGTTCGCGAACCTTTATTGGTTCCGCTATGACTGGTTCGAGCGCGAGGATTTTCAGGAACAGTTCAGGGACATCTATGGTTACGACCTGGGCGTTCCCACCAACTGGACTGCCTATGAAGATATCGCCGAATTCTTCACGGAACATGTTGGCGAGATCGATGGGGAAACCGTCTACGGCCATATGGACTACGGTCGACGTGATCCCTCGCTGGGGTGGCGTTTTCACGACTCCTGGCTCTCCATGGCCGGAATGGGCAGCCCTGGCGTCCCCTTCGGCAATCCCGTCGATGACTGGGGTATCCGGGTCAATGAAGAGAGTCAGCCGGTAGGGGCCAGTGTCAGTCGAGGTGGCGCCACCAACTCCCCGGCATCAGTCTTTGCCGTGACCAAGATGGTCGAGTGGCTGGAAAACTATGCGCCACCTGAAGCGAGTGGCATGACATTCGGAGAGGCAGGGCCGGTGCCGGCGCAGGGTAACATTGCCCAGCAAATGTTCTGGTACACGACCTTCACGGCCGACATGACCGATCCGGAACTGCCGATCAACAATGACGATGGTACGCCGAAATGGCGCATGGCACCTTCGCCCACCGGCCCATACTGGGAAGAGGGCATGAAGGTGGGGTATCAGGATGTGGGGTCCTGGACCTTCTTCGATTCCACGCCTGAGGATCGCCGTACCGCGGCCTGGCTGTTTGCCCAGTTCACCGTGTCGAAGACGGTATCGCTGGAAAAATTGATGACCGGTCTCACGCCGATTCGTGAGTCGGATATCTTCTCCGACCAGATGACCGAGATGGCGCCCAAGCTCGGCGGGCTGGTGGAGTTCTATCGTAGCCCCAACGAAGCCAACTGGACGCCTTCGAGCACCAATGTGCCTGACTATCCGCGTATGGCACCGCTGTGGTGGCAGAACCTGGCGCCGGCGGTCAATGGTGATGTCACTCCCCAGGAGGCATTGGATGACCTGGCGGCAGATCTCGATAACATCATGCAGCGTCTGGCTCGCGCCGAAGTGTTCGAGGTTTACTCGCCGCAGCTCAATGAGGAGCGTGATCCTCAGGAGTGGCTCGATGAAGAGGGGGCGCCCAAGCCCAAGCTCGATAATGAGATGCCCCAGGGAGAGACCATCCCCTATGACGAAATGATGGAAGATTGGATGGCTGCCGGTACCCGCTGATCGATGAGGGCGGGCAGGTGTCCGCCCGATGGCTCGGCAGCAGTCGAGCCCGACATTTACAGTGACCGGTTGCCCGAACGGGTGTAGCCCCGCTCGGCGCAGGCCGAGTGGGGCTTTTGTCTTCATGGGGCCCTGTTATGCAGCTTAGGCAGAATAATATTCGTCAACTGAAAGCGCGTGATTTCGATGTCCTGGTGATCGGCGGAGGGATCAATGGTGCGTCGGCGGCTTCGGCCTTGAGTGGCAAGGGCGTTCGGGTGGCACTCATCGAACGAGGCGATTTTGCCAGTAGTACCAGCATGCATTCCTCGAATCTGGTCTGGGGTGGCATCAAGTACATGGAGAGCCATGATTTTGCCTTGGTGCGTAAGTTGTGCAAAAGCCGCAACCACTTGATCAAGCACTATCCTTCGACCGTCAGGGAAATTCGTTTTTTGACCACGATTTATCGTGGTTTCCGTTACCATCCCCGCTACTTGTGGTTGGGCACCTGGTTATACTGGCTGATAGGTAGCGCCTTCACCCGTATCCCGCATTACCTGCGTGTCGGTGATATCGCTTCTCGCGAACCGGTCATCGATACATCGCGGGCTCTTGGCGGGATCGAATACTCTGATGCTTACCTGCATGACAATGATGCCAGATTCGTCTTCAATCTCATTCGCAGGGCTCTGGATTACGGTGCGGTTGCAGCGAATTATGTCGAGTCGCTGGGGGCGGAATGCGATGAGAATGGCTGGACGACTCAGGTACGCGATCGTGAGAACGGGGAGGTCTTTTCGATCCGGTCCCGGGTGTTGATCAATGCCACCGGGCCCTGGGTCGATACGCTGAATCGTCTGTCCTCGCAGCCTACCGAACATCGACACGTTTTCTCCAAGGGAATTCATCTGATCGTGCCGCGTTTAACGGACAGTCAGCGTGTATTGGCGTTTTTTGCCGACGATGGACGCCTGTTCTTCGTGATTCCGATGGGACCTCGAACCTGTGTGGGAACGACCGATACCCGGGTCGATACGCCGGAAGTCGAGGTGACGCACGAGGACATTCAATTCGTGCTCGATAACATCAACAAACGATTGCAGCTTGGCAGTCCACTGCGAGAGCAAGACATCATTGCCACTCGTTGCGGTGTGCGGCCGTTGGCGGTCAAAGCTGATATCAGTGATGATCGGGATTTTCTGCAGCTGTCACGCAAGCATGTGATCGATGTCGACATGCGGCGCAGGCATCTGAGTATTTTCGGCGGCAAGTTGACGGATTGCTTGAATGTCGGCGAAGAGGTGGTCGAGTCAGTCAGTCAACTGGGAGTGGACATTCCGTTCCCGGCGTATCGTTGGTATGGGGAACCCTCTGACTCAGTCAGAGCGGCCTTCATGCATCAGGCGCGGTTGATGAGACTCGATGCGTTACGTAACGATACCTCCGCTGCGGAGTCGTTGAGTGAGCGACTCTGGCGTCGTTATGGTGCCACGGCCCTCGAGATGCTGGAAGATATTCGCCAGGATCCACGCCAGGGCGAAGTACTGATCGAGGGAACCGAGTACTTGCGTTGCGAAGTCCGCCAAGCCGCTCGACGGGAAATGGTGACCCGTCTGGAAGACTTCTTGCGACGGCGTTCGAAAATATCGCTGGTCGTCCCGGAGGAGGCAATCCGTCAATCGCCCGGCCTTCGTGAGGCGTGTGACATTCTCTTTGGGGATACGGCAGATCAACGGCTCCAGGAATATCTCGAAGGCGGTGATGTGGGGTAAACTGCGCGGCGCCGGTGGCCTACGGCTGGCACTCCGGCTTCGTCTCATCCTGCCGTCAAGGAGATTTCCCTCATGAGTGATGCCGCTACTGCCGCGGAAACCCCAGTCGACTCCCTGCCCCGTACGCTGCTGACCGGGGCGCAGATGTTGTTCGTGGCCTTTGGCGCACTGGTCCTGGTGCCTTTGTTGACCGGTCTGGATACGAATGTCGCCATGTTTACGGCCGGCCTTGGCACCTTGGTGTTTCATTGGGTGACTGGGCGTTGTATCCCGGTATTTCTTGCCTCTTCGTTTGCGTTCATTGCACCGATCCAGGGCTCGGTCGACAGTTTCGGTATTTCCGCTACATTAGGGGGATTGCTGGTATCCGGGCTGGTTTATGTGGCCATTTCGCAGTTCGTGCGGTTAAAGGGGACCGCTTGGCTCCATCGCTTGTTGCCACCGGTTGTGGTCGGTCCGGTCATCATGGTGATTGGCTTGGCACTGGCACCGGTGGCCGTGGATATGGCCATCGGTGACACCAGCGATCACATCGATTACGACCAGGCTCTCATCTTGTCCATGATCAGTTTGCTCGTGACTCTGATCCTGGCCGTTTTCGGACGCGGCTTGTTGCGTCTGGTCCCTATTCTTGGCGGTATCGTCGTAGGTTATCTCCTGGCACTGGCCATGGGTGTGGTCGAATTGGCCCCGGTCTACGAGGCTAAGTGGCTGGCACTGCCGAGCTTTACGCCGCCTTCGTTTCATTGGGCGGCGATCCTTTTCATGATACCCGTAGCGATTGCTCCCGCTGTCGAACACATCGGCGACATGGTGGCGATCGGTTCAGTGACACGACGCAATTATCTCGATTCACCGGGGCTGCATCGGACCCTGCTGGGGGATGGGCTGGCGACGTCAACGGCGGCCTTGTTTGGTGGCCCGCCCAACACGACGTATTCGGAAGTGACCGGCGCGGTCACACTGACGCGGGCATTCAATCCCCACATCATGCTGGTGGCTGCCTGTCTGGCGATCGTTCTGGCATTCGTCGGCAAATTGGGGGCCATGCTCCAGTCCATCCCCGGCCCCGTGATGGGCGGCATCATGACCTTGCTGTTTGGCTCGATCGCCGTGGTTGGCATGAACACACTGGTGAGAGCCGGCAAGCCACTGACTGCACCTCGCAACCTGGTCGTGGTTTCATTGATACTGGTATTCGGAATCGGCGGCATGCAGATCGGCAGTGGTCAGTTCACCCTGCAGGGTGTCAGCCTGGCGGCATTGGTAGGTATCATACTCAATCTACTGTTGCCGCCGGCCAAGGAGTGACAGGGAACTCACACATGGTGGCAGGCATCGCCACCGTCTGAAAACGAAGGCGGCGTGTTGGCACTGACGATCACGCATTCACGGTCGCCGACATTACGAAAGCGGTGTGGCAACCGGGAGTCGAAATAATAGGCATCGCCTGTACCGAGTTGCTGAACTTCGTTGCCCACCGTGAGTTCGATGGTCCCTGAAACGATGACGCCGCCTTCCTCGCCATCGTGCTCGAGCATTGTCTCGCCGGTATCGGCGCCGGGAGGGTAGCGTTCGTGCAGGATCGACATGCTTCGACCGGGGCGCCTGGCGCCGATAAGTCGCCATGACAACTGCCCGTCACCGATATCGGTCAACTCCTCGGCACGATAGAAAACCTTGGGCTCTTCCTGACTCGGCTCACCGGCGAAGAATTCGCTGATGGATACCGGCAAGGCATCCAGAATCTTCTTCAGCGAGCTGACGGAAGGGCTGACGCTGTTCTGCTCGATCAGCGAAATGGTGCTATTGGTAACATTGGCCCGCTTGGCAAGTTCGCGTTGCGACAGGTCACGCTCAATACGGAGTGCTCTAAGGCGGCCTCCGACATCGAATCCACTCATGATGGGTCCTTGTTCAAGATCCTGGACACATGATACCGCTCGACCGGCAGTCATCGAAACACATCGTCGATCAGCGACTTTCGTCGTGTAAGCGTCAGGCCGGCTGTATGCCCACTCTGGCATTTGCGGTACCCTTTCAATCAATGAAGCCCATGGATGCCGTAGTTATCGGAAACTCGCCAAATGCATACCGAATCGTTATCTGGCCTGGTGCTTGCCGGCGGTCAAGGCCGCCGCATGGGAGGCCGTGACAAGGGGCTCGAGCCGTTTGCCGACGGCACACTGATCGATTATGCCTGTCGCCCCTTGCGCCGACATGTCAATGAGTTGTTGATCAATGCCAACCGCCATCTGGAGACATACCGTCAATATGGCGGGCAGGTCATTGTGGATAGACAAGGTGGATACCAGGGACCGCTCATGGGGATATGGAGCGGTCTGTGTGCGGCACATACCCAGTGGCTGGTCATCGTTCCTTGTGATAGCCCCATGTTGCCTGAATGTCTGGTCGAGAGATTATGGCAGGGCAAGGGAGAGCACGACATTGCCGTGGCCCATGATGGTGAAAGAGCGCATCCGGTAGTGGCCCTCATGCGAACCTCGCTGGCCGGCGATCTTGAGTCCGCCTTGCAGGCGGGGGAGCGAAAGATCGATCGCTGGTATGACCGCCACGCATGGTGTTATGTGGATTTCAGTGATTGTCCGGCGGCTTTCGTCAATCTCAACAGCGAGGATGACAAGACGATGCTGGAAGAGCGTCTTGCATCGCGTACCGGGTGACCAATGAGTGGAAATGTATGACATGACGCTATCACTCGATCAGGAACCGCTTCCGTTACTGGGTATTGCCGCCTGGAGCGGCACCGGCAAGACGACATTGCTCGAACGCTTGTTACCCGGCTTACGTGCCCGTGGATTGCATGTGGCCGTCATCAAGCACGCTCACCACCAGTTCGATATCGACCAGCCGGGCAAGGATAGTCACCGTCTGCGCCAGGTCGGGGCCAGTCCCATGGTGGTCGCGTCACGAGCCCGCTTTGCCTTGATGATGGAGACCCCGGACCAAGAGGAGGCCGACCTGCCGATGTTGATCGAGCAGGTTCGTCCACTCCGGCCCGATATGGTGCTGATCGAAGGGTTCAAGAGTTGGCCGTTGCCCAAGCTGGAATTATATCGGGCATCGTTGGGAAAGACGCTACTGGCACCTGAGGATCCTTGGGTGCGAGCGGTGGCCAGTGACGGGCCATTGTCGCTGCCTCGGGGTGTGGCGTCACTGGAGCTTGATGATCTCGATGGCATCACGGACTGGATCGCCGCCTGGCCGGCGCGCTGGTCTGCCATGCGGATGTCCCGACCAGAGACCGATGAGCAGTCCGACGTGCGCAGTGGGGAGGCCGGGTCATGACCTTGTCCTGTTTCGATCTCGGCGAGCGGATGCTTTCAGTGGATGAAGCGCTGTCGGCGCTGCGCGAATTCGTTCCCGGCCCTCTGAACAGCGAATATATACCGTTATCGTCTCTATTGGGGCGGGTAGCGGCGGAAGAGGTGGCATCGTCAATCAATGTGCCTCAGCAGACGAATGCGGCCATGGATGGCATCGCATTGGCGTGGCCAGGGAATGACGCCGGGCATCTTCGGTGGAAACTGGTAGGTCGTGTTCTGGCCGGGCAGCGATACGATACCGCCATTGCCCACGGCGAAGCCGTGGCCATTACCACCGGAGCACCGATGCCGGACGGGACCGATACGGTGATCATGAACGAGCAACTGACGCAATATCAGGACAGTGACGGCGTATCATGGGTCGAGGTGGCACGTCCGGAAACCGTCAAGCAGGGACAGAATGTGCGTCAGGCCGGGGAAGATGTGGCTCGCGGTGACCTGGCATTGTCTGCGGGAACCCGATTGAAGCCTCAGCACCTCGGACTCCTGGCATCGCTCGGTATTGCACAAGTCAGTGTGTATCGTCGTCCGCGAGTGACAATCTTTTCCACCGGCGACGAGGTCAATGCACCGGGAGAGCCGTTACCGGAGGCCGGTATCTACGATACCAACCGTTTCGCCTTGCTGGGGTTATTGCAACGCCTGGGATGTGAAATCATCGATGCCGGCATTCTTCCCGATCGGCGCGAGGCCATTCGAGCCGCCTTGCAAACGGCGGCCGGACAGTCGGATGCCGTGGTGACCAGTGGCGGCGTGTCGGTAGGAGAGGCGGATTGGATCAAGGCGGCACTGGATGATTTCGGCGAGTTGGGGTTCTGGCGTATCGCCTTGCGCCCGGGTCGTCCCTTGGCGTTCGGGTTGCTTGGTGAGCGTCGAGTCCCGTTCTTCGGTCTGCCTGGCAATCCGGTAGCAGTGGTGGTGACATTTCTGCAGTTCGTGCAACCGGCCTTGCGGCGTCTGGAGGGAGAGTTCAAGTGGACCCCTTGGCACCTGACGGCATTGGCCGAGAGTCCTTTGCGCAGCCGTCGCGGGCGTGTCGATTATCTCCGCGGCTTCTATCGTTGTGATGATCGGGGACAGCTGTGGGTGACCACTACCGGTCAGCAGGGATCTGGCATCCTGTCGTCGGTAGTGGCAGCCAATTGCCTGATTGAAATCGGCGAGGAGAGTGATGCCGTCGATCCTGGTGAATCCGTACTTGTGCTTCCCTTTCACGACTTGTTATGAGTGGGACTACCATGAAGAATCTGAGTCATATCAACGCTCGCGGCGAGGCCCATATGGTCGATGTCGCCGATAAAGAGGAGAGTCGCCGGGAAGCGGTTGCCAGTGGTTATATACAGATGCTTCCCGCTACCTTGGCGTTACTGGTCGATGGGGAGTTGCCCAAAGGTGACGTGCTGGCAACCGCACGCATTGCCGGTATTCAGGCGGCCAAGCGAACACATGAGTTGATCCCCCTTTGCCATGCATTGCCCTTATCGAACGTAGAGGTCGATTTTCAGATTGACGAAACCCATTCGCGGGTCCGTGTATCGGCCACATGTCGACTCAAGGGGCGAACGGGGGTGGAAATGGAAGCCTTGACCGCGGTTTCCGTGACGTGTCTGACGCTCTATGACATGTGCAAGGCGGTCGATAAGGGCATGATCATAGGCAGTATCCAGCTCGATACCAAGACGGGGGGTAAATCGGGTGACTATCGACGTGTCGCTGATGATGAACAGATCGTCACGGCGTCGTGTGGGGATGGCGAGATCGGGATGCCGAGCCGGCGATCGGGACTACGGGTCAAATGTCTGGCGGAGTTGCGGGAGCGGCTTGGCGTCCATGAATTGGACATTGAATTCGATGAGCTTGAGGTGGCCAATATTGCCGGCCTGAAAAAGGCGTTGCGAAATCGGGATTCGCGATTTTCACACTTGAGCGAGCAGCGAATACTGTGTGCCGTCAACCAGGTAATGGGGAGCGATGAAACCCCTTTGAGTGACGGCGACGAGGTGGCTTTCTTTCCGCCCGTGACGGGAGGGTGACATGAATCGTGTCCAGCAGACACCATTCGATCCGGGCGAAGAGCAGCGTGCATTGACGGATGGGCGAACCGATATTGGTGCCATTGTCAGTTTTACCGGGCTGGTTCGTGATTTCAACGAGCGGCCGGATGTCACCGGGTTGACTCTGGAACATTATCCGGGGATGACGGAAACGGCGTTGGCCGACATCGAGGACCAAGCGCGTCGTCGCTGGTCGCTGCAGGGGGTGCGAATCATTCATCGAGTCGGACGTCTGTCCCCCGGCGATCCTATCGTTCTTGTCGTCGTAGCCAGTGCGCATCGACGTGAGGCCTTCATGGCTTGTGATTTCATTATGGATTATCTGAAGACGCGCGCACCGTTCTGGAAAAAAGAGCATACCCATAGCGGCCACTATTGGGTAGCGGAGCGCGAAACCGATCAGCGCGATGCGAATCGCTGGGAGGAATGACAATGACAACATTGGTCGATAATTTCGATCGCCAGGTACGCTATGTTCGCATTTCGGTAACCGACCGTTGCGATTTCCGTTGTGTCTATTGCATGAGTGAAGACATGACTTTTCTGCCGCGTGCCCAGGTCCTGACTCTGGAAGAGTTGACCATGGTTGCCAGGGCATTCGTCGAGTTGGGGGTGGAAAAAATCCGCTTGACCGGCGGTGAACCGCTGGTACGTCGTGGTATTGATCAACTTGTATCGGATATCGGGGCATTGCCTGGACTCAAGGATTTCACCATGACCACCAACGGGGCCAGTTTGCGAAAGCATGCCGAAACCTTGCGTAAAGGCGGTATGCAGCGCCTCAATATCAGCCTCGACTCACTCGATGCCGAGCGTTTTCGTCGTGTGACGAGAACCGGGCAATTATCGAAAGTGATTGATGGAATACATGCGGCGAAAGAAGCGGGGTTCGAGCGTATCAAGCTCAACGCGGTCATCCTCAAAGGGCGCAATGATGATGAAGTGCTCGACCTGGTAGAGTTTGCTCGGCAGGAAAACGTGGATATCAGTTTCATCGAGGAGATGCCTCTAGGCGATGTATCTGATCATTCACGTGCCGAAACGTTCTGCTCCAGTGATGAAGTGCAAGCCATGATCGAACAGCACCATCCTCTGGTGCCTACGACGGAAACCACGTTAGGGCCTTCGCGCTATTTCCGAATGTCGGACAGCGATACCCGAATCGGATTTATTTCTCCGCATAGCCATAATTTTTGTTCTACCTGTAACCGTGTGCGTGTGACGGTGGAAGGGCGTTTGCTGTTATGCCTTGGCAATGAGCATTCGGTTGATTTACGAGAGGTCCTGCGACGTCATCCCGGTGATATGGATGTACTGAAACAGCGTATTATCGATGCGATGCCACTCAAGCCGGAACGTCACCATTTCACCACTGATGGCGATGTGCAGATCGTTCGATTCATGAACATGACGGGCGGTTGATAACTTAACCCACGACTATTTTCCGCGCTTTGCTTACGACTTGCCTCCTTTTTATGGCGCCTTGGCAGAAAATTTGTTGATTGACTTTTCTTGCCAAAGTGCCATATCTGCATATACTTTTTACCACAGTATCGTCAGATACCTTATTTGTTGACCCTCAGCATGGAGGAGGCCAATGTCTTCCGAATCCCTGGAGCGCATCGCTCGGAACAAGAATGTCGCTCGTGCTGCGGCACGCCAATTGAGTATGGAGCAGCTAAACAAGCTGTCTGAGGTGATCGGGGAGGTCATAGAGCAAAAACAGGAAGAGGAGAAAAAGCGCCGGGAAGAGGAAGCCATGAAGGAACGCAAGCTGGCTGAAATTCGAGAAGCGATCAATGATGCCGGGTTGTCAGTAAACGATCTCGTTCCGGAACAGCCCAAGCGGCGCCGTGGTCGTCCCCCCAAAAATGCCAACAAGAAGTCCTGATTGCTCTATTGCCCCGTCCGGCCAGCAGGTTCGGTCGGGCTTTAGCATAATGACTTCCGTGACTGCCCCGAGGGCTTAATTGGCAATCAGTTGTAGATGCACGGAAGGTAAATGGCGCATGTGGTTCGATAAATAGTCCAAGAGTAAAGGACGTAGTGCCTGACGAAGTTGGGCAAGATGCTCGTTGGCCAGTGTCGGCAAATGTTCATCTAGCCATTCCATCAGTGCCGTCTCGTCCAGAGGGGACGTCGTGTGGGAATCGATCACGGGTAGCCCGATACGGGACCACCCCTCTCCCTGTGGAGTAACGGGAATAGCCAGGAACAGTGTGCCGTGCCGATTGCCGTTGCCCATCGTTTCGTGAAATAACTCAGGCATGGGCATGACGCGGTTTCGATCGATCATGCAGGGGGGTTGAGGATAACGTGCTTCCCGTGTCAGTCCTTGCTCATCGAAACGGATCATGTCGCCGTTTACGGGAATCAAGGGGCAGTCGATACCCAGTTGCAATGCTAGGTCGCGGTGAGTCGTTTGATGGGCTTGCTCACCGTGGATCGGCAATAGATGGCGGGGGTTCACCCAAGCATAGAGCTGTCGAATTTCTTCCTGTCCCGGGTGGCCTGAGGCGTGCAGCGCAGGGTGGCTTTCGCCATCGTAGATGATGACGCCAAGTTGCCTGAGCCCTTGTTGCAGGCGCTCGATCAGCGGTTCGTTCCCCGGAATGGCCTTGGCTGAAAAAATGACGGTATCACCGGCGACCAACTCAAAGTTCGGGTGCTGACTTCGCGCCAGGCGGGACAATGCCGAGCGTGGTTCTCCCTGGCTTCCAGTGGCAATGACAAGTACCTCCTCCGGGGGAAGATAGCCAAGGTCTTGAACGGGGACGATTGGCGGAAAATCATCGAGGTAGCCCAGTCCTCGTGCAATAGTGACCATGCGTTCCATGGACCGACCCATCAGGCTGACACGTCTGCCACAACGTTCCGCAGCCCGTCCGATAGCCAACACGCGGGCAAGATTGCTGGCAAAGCAGGTCACCACGACTCGCCCCTTGCACTCCGGTATCGTCTGCTCAAGGGCTCGCGCCACGTCGCCTTCGTTTGCCGTCCCTTCACGCTCGGGAGCATTGGTGGAATCACCAACGATCAAATCGATGGGAGCGATCGAACGAAAGCGCTCGGGATCGGTGGGGAAGCCGATGAGAGGCTCGTTATCCAGCTTCCAGTCACCCGTATGGAGTACGCGCTGTGATGGCGTAACTATCAGTATCGCACAGCTTTCCGGAATCGAATGTGTCACGGGCAGGAAACGCACATTGAACGGACCGCATTCGCAGGCATCACCGGGGTCGATGATTCGAATGGCATCACCGGCCAGTCCATGATCATGAAATTTGGCACGCAATAGCGCGGCAGTGAGAGGAGTGGCATAAATAGGACAGCCCCAATAAGGCCATAGCCAGGCGATGGCACCGATGTGATCTTCATGGCCATGAGTCACCAATAAGGCGTCCGGAGTAATTGCCCGCTCGGTCAAGGTCGCCATATTGGGGACCTGTAGTGGGGTATCGGGGAGGTCCTGCCGGATCATCATCCCGCAATCGACGGCGATCCAGTGTCCCCCATAGCCATAAAGGCTGAAATTCATTCCTATTTCACCGCATCCTCCCAGAGTGAGAAATCGTAGAGCGGGGCGACGTCGACGATGAATCTGAACGCGGTGTTGGGTCATGCTGATAGGCCGTCAAGAAACAAAACGCCATCATACGGGATGGCCGAGTCGGCCCACAATGTATGTGACCGAACATGCCTCTATCCGCTAGACTAAGCGGCTGCAGAAGGCGACTCGCCACAACTTTCCACTCCCGCCGATGGTTTTACGCATGTCACACTACTATCGTTTGGTGGTTTCCTGCCCTGATCGTGTCGGTATCGTATCCCGAGTCTCCGGCTTCATAGCGGAGCAGGGCGGGTCGATCACTGAAGCGAATCAGCACTCCGATCTGATGACCGGCCAGTTCTTCATGCGTTATGAAATTCTGGCGGATTCCATTGCGATGGATGCGGAGACACTCAAGGAATCCTTCTCACCTATTGCTGCAGAATTCGATATGGAATGGGGGTTATCGGATACTTCGCATCGTCCCCGTGTGGTGTTGATGGTCTCGCAGGACTCCCATTGCCTGGTCGATTTACTGTATCGATGGACCGCCGCAGAACTGGATTGTGAGTTGGCGTGCGTGATTTCCAATCATGATGATTTGAGATCACTGGTTGAATGGCATGGTATCGATTACCACCATGTACCGGTTGATCGGCATGACAAAACGACGGCTTTTGCCGAGGTCGAACGGCTCATCGAAGAGGTCGAGGCCGATACCATCGTACTGGCGCGTTATATGCAGATTCTCCCGGCCGCATTGTGTGAGCGTTACCAGGGCAGGATCATCAATATTCACCACAGCTTCCTGCCATCATTTGCCGGTGCCAGGCCTTATCACCAAGCCTATGAAAGAGGGGTCAAGCTGATTGGTGCGACATGCCACTACGTCACTGCCGAATTGGATGCCGGACCGATTATCGAGCAGGATGTCCACCGGGTGACACATTGTCATACGACATCCGATCTGGTCCGGTTCGGTCGGGATATCGAGAAGCTCGTGTTGGCGCGTGGTTTACGCTGGCACTTGCAGGATCGGGTGTTGATTCACGGCAACAAGACGATCGTGTTTGCGTGAGGCGAGCTGGCTCGGGCCAATCAGACAGTACCCAGGGATAAACTCAGCTGGCGCTGGCCCTCGGGTGGTGTCAGACGGACCCCGACACCCAATAATCTGACGGGGCGCGGGTTGCGATACCAGATTTGTTCCAGTAGTGAGCGATAATGCGTTGAACTGGGCTCCTGTCCAGCGGTTTCCTGGGTCGTTATGCTGAAGTCGTCGAAGCGTACCTTGATGAATACCTTGTCCAGGGGCGGATTTCCCTGGCGCTCGAGTCGTTGTCTCAACTTGTGATTAAGTGGGTCAAGGGCCTGCGAGCATGCCTCGAAGTCAGGAAGGTCACGGTCAAATGTCGTTTCGACACTTACCGACTTGCGTTCGCGTGTCACGGCAACTTCCCGTTCGTCGATCCCGCGTGACAACTCATACAGGCGATAGCCGAATTTACCGAAGCGGTCGATAAGGATGTCGAGAGGCCATTCGCGCAGCTCCCCACAGGTATGAATGGCCATTTCTTCGAGCTTGGCGGCGGTCGCTGGGCCGACGCCGTGCAGTCGCTTGACGGATAACTCCTGTAGAAATGCGTCGACCCGTTCGGGTTCGATGACGCATAGACCATCCGGCTTGTTCCAGTCGCTGGCCACCTTGGCGAGAAATTTCGAGGGGGCCGCGCCGACCGATAGCGTGATCCCCGTGTGCTGGTAGGTCTCCTGCTTGAGCCATTGCGCCATCCAGGTGGCGCTTCCTCGAAAGCGTGTCACCGTGCTGACGTCTAGATAGGCCTCATCCAGCGACAATGGTTCCACCAACGCCGTGAGATCATGAAATATCGCTTGAATCTGCCGTGACACGACCCGGTAACGTTCGAAATCGGGGGGAAGCACCATGAGATCGGGACACAACCGAAGCGCTTTTGCCGTGGGCATCGCCGACCGCACGCCATAAGCGCGTGCAGGATAATTGCACGTCGCGATCACACCACGCTTTTCAGCACTTCCGCCAACTGCCAGCGGCACGTCGGCCAACTCCGGGCGGTCGCGCATTTCAACGGCGGCATAGAAGCAGTCGCAATCGGCGTGGAGAATCTTGCGAGTCGGTGTAGTCATGCCTATCTAGTGTAGCGCTTGCCCATTGCCACCCCGAATGACACCGACACCGACGCCTTCGATCTCCAGATGGTCGGTAGCCAGGTCGATCTCGATGGAGGGGTAGTCCGTATTTTCCGCAACCAAGCGGACATGTCGTCCATGGCGTTGGAATCGTTTAACGGTGACATCGTCTTCGAGCCTGGCAACCACGATCTGGCCGTCACGGACTTGATCGGTACGATGCACGGCCAGCAGGTCACCGTCGTAAATGCCGATATCTTTCATTGATAGCCCCCTGACACGTAGCAGATAGTCGGCTTTGGGACTGAAGAAATCGGGGGCCAGAGGGCAATAGCGATCCACGTGCTCCTCGGCCAGGATCGGGCTGCCGGCAGCAACCTCGCCGATGATGGGAAGTCCTGTACTGACGGGGTGGTTGTCACTATCGTCCTCGACGAGGCTAGGGTTGCCATCGTCCGATGCGATGAGGCGGATACCTCGCGATGTGCCGGCGATCATGCGAATCACGCCTTTCTTGTTGAGGGCGCGCAAATGCTCCTCGGCGGCATTGGGTGAGCGGAACCCCAGCGCTCTAGCTATTTCGGCACGAGTCGGCGGATAGCCCAACTCGTTCATGGTCTTGACGATGAAGTCATAGACATTCTGTTGGCGCGGTGTAAGCGAGCGGGCCATGTACCTCTCTCCATTATCGATGGCTACGTGATTAAGTATACAGCATGGAATTGTATCCAGTCATCGGTCAGTGTCAGCCATCCATCGGGATTGTGGCCACATTGTCGTGTCAGCGTTTGAAACGCGTTGGATTGTGAGGTGTGCCCAAGACGCGTACTATTATAGTACGTTTAAAACAAATGTTTATAATTTAACAAGAGACGAACTCATGGCTCAGAATGATACAGTGACGCGAATTCTCGATACCGCTGAAGTGTTGTTCGCCGAGCGCGGATTTGCCGAGACGTCACTGCGGCATATCACGAGTAAGGCCAGAGTCAACCTGGCAGCTGTCAATTACCACTTCGGTTCCAAGAAGTCACTGATTCAGGCAGTGTTCGCGCGATATCTGGATCCATTCACGGAGCGCTTCCATACCGTGCTCGATGACTTGGAGCAGCGTTATGCGGGCGAGGTGATTCCCCTCGAAGTGTTGCTCGACAATATGGCCAGAACGGTATTGGAGGTGCCTGCCGAGCGTAATAGCCTCAAGGTGTTCATGCGCTTATTGGGCTTGGCTTACAGTCAGGCCCAGGGGCATTTGCGCCGCTACATCCAGGAGCACTACGGTAGCGTATTCTCACGATTCTCGTCATTGGTGCGACAGGCAACACCGGAACTGCCGGATGCTGAGCGCTTCTGGCGGTTGCACTTCGTTCTGGGCACCGTGATCTTCACCTTGTCGGGATTGGATGCATTACGCGATATTGCAGAAAAGGACTATGGTGAACATGTCAGCGTGCGTGGGTTAATCGATCGGTTGCGTCCTGTGGTGGTGGCTGCCATGCAGGCCCCCTTGCCCCCGCTAGAAACCGATAATCTGTCTACCGCCAGTTGAGTGTCGTTCATGCACACCCCGTGTCTCGATCAATTACCGCCTTCAGTAGGGACCTGGCTGGAAATCGACCTGACCGAGCAGCGCCTGTATTTGTGCGAGGGCCAGGTCCGCGACACGACCTATGTTGTCTCGACCGGGGCTGCCGGTACTGGGCAATACGAGGGGAGTGGTCAGACACCGGCCGGGTGGCATTACATACGTGCCATGATCGGCGCGGGGATGCCGGTGGGTACGGTATTCCGAGGGCGACGTCCTACCGGAGAAGTTTATGTGCCGGGGTTGTCGGCGAAGTATCCGGGACGTGACTGGATATTGACACGCATCCTCTGGCTGTGCGGTCTGGAACCCGGTTGGAATCGCGGTGGTCAGGTCGATTCTCAACGCCGCTATATCTATCTTCATGGTACGCCACCTGACGAGCCAATGGGCATACCTGCTTCGCATGGTTGTGTCAGGTTACGTGATCCGGACCTGCTCGATGTCTTCGATCGTGTCACTCCCGGCACGCCGGTCTGGCTACACGATTGACGGCTTATCAAGCCGACGATCGGGATGATGCCATGTCGATCTCTGTTGTCTGATAATGCATTGCTCTAGAATCGTCGCCTTCAACGCCAAGGAACTTGCTCATGACTCAACCCCTCGGCCCTTTGATGCTGGATCTCGAAGGCACATGGCTGACGTCTGAGGAGAGCGATCTGCTCATGCGCCCCGAAGTGGGCGGTGTCATTCTGTTCTCCCGCAACATCGAGGATGCCGGCCAGGTGCAGGCGCTGTGTGAAGAGGTTCGTCGTGTGCGTCCTGATTTACTCCTGGCCATCGATCAGGAGGGGGGACGTGTCCAGCGTTTGCGCGAAGGCGTGACCCGTTTACCGTCCATGGCGGTGTTGGCCTCGGGATACGATGAACAGCCGGAAACCGTGATTCAACGTTGCCAGGATGCCGGTTGGCTGCTTGGTCTGGAAATGGCGGCATGTGGGTTGGATATCGTTTTTGCGCCGGTTCTGGATGTGGACAGTGGTATCTCGTCGGTTATCGGTGACCGCAGCTTTTCGCACAGCCCTGAAGTGGTCACAGCGCTGGGTGGCGCATTCATCGACGGGTTGCATGAAGCGGGGATGGTGGCCATTGGCAAGCATTTCCCCGGGCACGGCGGCGTGGAAGCCGATTCGCACCACGAGGTTCCCGTCGATCCACGTCCTATGGAGACGCTGCGTGCACGTGATCTCGTTCCTTTTGCCGCGTTGGCGTCACGACTCCAGGGGGTGATGCCCGCTCATGTCATCTACTCCGCTTTCGATCATCGGCCGGCCGGATTCTCGCCCTATTGGTTGGGCATGTTGCGTGAGGATGTCGGATTCAAGGGAGCGATCTTCTCCGATGACCTGTCCATGACAGCCGCCGGTGTGGCCGGAGGCACCGCCCATCGTGTCACCGCTGCGTTGGATGCCGGCTGTGACATGGCATTGGTATGTAATGACCGTGAAGCGGTCCTGTCTGCGCTCCCGATCTGTCAGGAGCGACAAGGCAAACGTCACGCACGGCTGCGCTATGGCCGGGCCAGGCCCAACCTCGATTCGCTATCCGCCTTGTCCCGCTGGCGTCGCACTCATGCGCGCCTTGAAGCCCTGGCCAGCACGCCTACAACCGGTGGCACTCGTCAAGACGGACGTTGACATGCAGGAATGGATAACGCCTCTGGAGACGCTCATCGAGGCACGTCTAGGCGTGCCGACATGGTTGGTGATTCCTGTGTTGATCGTCCTGGTCACGATCGTCATCGATCTGCTGGCCTGGCTGATCATCTGGCGCCTGGGCCCATTGTTGGAGCGCACCCGCAACCGCTGGGATGACACGATCATCATGGCGTTACGCAAGCCCTTGCGGGTCTGGATCTGGAGCATGGCATTCATTGGCCTGCTACGGTTCACTGGCTTGCGACTGGAGCTGAACTGGATCAACGACAATGATGGCCGTGTCGCCGGGCTATTCAGTTTGTTGATGCTTGCCTGGGTTGGTGTGCGTCTGGTCGGCCTGATCGAGCAGCGGCTCATATTTCCGCCTGCGAAACACAAAGCGAAATCACTGGATCCCACGACGGCATCGGCCATCAGCAAAGTGGTGGGTGCCGCTATCATGGTGGTCGTGTGTCTGCTCGGGTTTCAGCTGTTGGGAATGAATCTGTCGGGCTTGTTGGCCTTTGGTGGTATCGGTGGAATCATGATCGGTTTCGCCGCTCGGGATGTGCTGGCGAATTTCTTCAGTGGTCTGGCAATTCATTTGGATGACCCATTCAAGGTGGGTGACTGGATACGCTCGCCGGATCGAGATATCGAAGGCATCGTGGAAGATATCGGTTGGCGTTTGACGCGCATTCGAACGTTCGATTCCCGGCCTCTTTACGTTCCGAATGCCACATTCAGCAATATCAGCGTGGAAAATCCTTCTCGGATGTTCAATCGACGCATCTTTCAACAACTTGCCCTGCGTTACTGCGACATCGTTCAGGTTCGCGATATCGTCAATGATGTGCACCGTATGCTGGAAGAGCATGAACACATAGATCATCAACAAGCGACACTGGTGAACTTCCAGCGCTTCGGTGATGACAATCTGGAACTCTTTCTGCATGCCTACACTCGTACCACTGATTGGGCCGAGCACCAGGATATTCAACAGGACATATTATTGCGTATCGCCGACATCATCACCTCTCATGATGCCGCTCTGGCCACGCCGGCACGTGAAATCCATCTCTATGACGAGACAAGGCCCGTTAGTCACGATAGGGATGAGCAGCGTGCTGCCAGCGACCATCCGGGAACTCCGGGTCAATACCGTTCGACCGGTTCGCGCCCATTGCGAGGCGACGAGCCTTCAGCCAATTCTCAAGTCAGTGATCAGGATGCCGATGCCTAAGCTTTTGCCCGATGAACAGGACTCCTTGAGCAGCATGCGTGACCTCATGAACAATGCCGATTGTCTGATCGATCAGTCGCAGGTTGAACAGGCATTGGACCGTATGGCAGCTGATATCACCGCCTCGTTGGGTGATAAGCTGCCGGTATTCTACTGCGTCATGAATGGTGGGTTGATTACCACCGGCCATTTGTTGACGCGCCTGGGGTTCCCGTTGGAGGTCGACTACCTGCATGCGACGCGCTACCGCGGCGATACGCGTGGTGGTGAGCTGTTCTGGCGTGTCTCGCCCGAGATCCCCATGGCCGGTCGGCATGTCGTCATTGTCGATGACATTCTCGACGAGGGGACCACCCTGGCGGCAATCCTCGATTATTGCCACCAAGCCGGCGCTGCCAGTATTTCCACTGCGGTATTGGTCGATAAACGTCATGACCGTAAGGCGGTTGCTGGCCTGAAAGCCGACTATTGCGGCCTTGAAGTGGCGGATCGCTACGTGTTCGGTTTCGGTATGGATTACAAGGGATATTGGCGCAATGCACCGGGAATCTTTGCACCGAGGGGGCAATAACCTCCCGCCACTGTCGGTTTAGTGTCGTTCGAGCAACGTGTCGAGTGCCTCGCGGCACTGATTTTCGACGTCGTCGAGTTCGCGCTGCATCAGCTTGATGTCCTCGAGTCGCCGTTGCATCTCGGTGCGCTTTTCGGCCAGCAATTCCATCAATCGACGTAATTGCTGGATATCGCCATCAGGCATGGCATCGTACAGGGTCACCACCTCGCGTATTTCGGCCAGAGAGAACCCCAGCCGTTTGCCGCGTAAGGTCAACTTGAGTCTGACGCGTTCGCGATCGCGATAGATCCGGGTCTGGCCGCGTCGCTCCGGCTCCAGGAGACCTTCTTGCTCATAGAAGCGGATAGTGCGGGAAGTGATGCCGAAGTGGCGCGCCAGTTCGCCGATCGTATAGGTGCGTGCGGCCCCTGATGTCGTGGAAGATGATGAGGATTTGCTTGTACGATGAGGCGTGGCCATACACGTTTTCCCCCGCAGTTGATTCGGTCAAGTTGACGTTGACGTCAAGTGAAGAAGTGCATTGTGTGGAATCTCGTTGATGGGTTCAACCCGACAATAAGAAGGAGAGCATTGCATGACGGAGACTCCTGTACGATTTGAAGAAAAGTCGGTGCGTAACGGTGGCCGAATTGGTATTGCGATCCTGAATGCGCCCCGCTCGCTCAATGCACTGTCACTGGCGATGATCGATGCCTTGACGTCACGCTTGGATGACTGGGCGCAAGACGATGCTATCGTGGCGGTATGGCTTGAAGGTGAGGGTGACAAGGCCTTCTGTGCCGGAGGCGATATCGTTGCACTCTACCGTGCCATGCAGCATGGCGAGGCTGAGGTGCAAGCGTTTGCGACACGTTATTTCACGGCTGAGTATGCTCTGGATCACCGGATTCATGTCTATCCCAAACCATTGCTGGTATGGGGAGATGGCATCGTGATGGGAGGTGGTTTAGGGCTGATGGCCGGCGCGAGGCAGCGTCTGGTTACAGAAACGTCACTGCTGGCCATGCCTGAGATCACCATCGGTTTGTATCCCGACGTTGCCGCCAGTTGGTTTCTCAATCACATGCCCTCTGGGATAGGCGCCTATCTGGCGCTTACGGGAGCCCAGTTGAACGCCAGGGATGCGCTTGACCTGGGATTGGCCGATCGTTTCATCCCCCGAGAGCGGCGTAACGAGCTGTTGGAAGCCCTGTTGGACGCCGATTATTCCGCAGGACTCGAGGAGGCAGCGATCATGTCCGTGCTCGATGCGTTCGAGGCGCGTTCCCTGGCACCACCTGGGCGTGTCTGGTGCGAGCGGGATCATGTGCATGCCTTGACAGGGGTAGCGGATGTTAACGACGCCGTGTCACGTATTCTCGATGATTCCCGGGAGGATAATTCCTGGCTGACCGATAACCGGACACGGTTGGCGTCCGGCTGTCCCCTGACGGCGCACATCGCCTGGCGCATGCTGGAGAGACATCGTCACTCGAGCCTGTCCGATGTTTTTCGTGATGAATTGAATCTCTCCGTGCAATGCTGTCTTCAGGGCGATCTGGGTGAAGGTGTGCGTGCTCTGCTGATCGACAAAGATAAACGACCTCGTTGGCGACATGCAGATGTCGCCGATGTATTGGAGTCCGATGTCGAGGCGATGCTGACTCCATTGTGGAGTGAACCGACACATCCGTTACGGCATTTGTGAAGCGACGCTTGGCATTCATTCCCGTTTAGTCTACATTAATCAAAAATGTAGATATTTTGGAGTTCGCCATGAGTCAGATTGCCCCCATGACCTGGGATGATCCGTTTCGCCTGATCGATCAGCTCGATGAAGAGGAGCGTATGGTTCAGCAGACGGCCCGGGATTATTGCCAGGACAAGCTGTTACCCCGGGTCATCGAAGCCAACCGCCATGAGCATTTCGATCGAGCCATCCTCACCGAAATGGGTGAGTTGGGTCTGTTGGGGGCGACTATCGATGGATATGGCTGTGCCGGACTCAACTATGTCAGCTATGGATTGATAGCCCGTGAGGTCGAGCGAGTCGATTCCGGTTATCGCAGTGCGATGAGCGTGCAGTCGAGTCTGGTGATGTTTCCCATACATGCATTTGGCAGCGACGCTCAACGCGAGAAGTATCTTCCCAAACTGGCGAGTGGCGAGTGGGTCGGGTGTTTTGGTCTGACGGAACCGGATCACGGCTCCGACCCTGGTGGCATGGCAACGCGAGCAAGGCGAACCGATAACGGGTGGCGTCTCAATGGCACCAAGACCTGGATCACGAACTCACCGATCGCCGATGTTTTCGTCATCTGGGCGCGTGACGAGGACGATTGCTTGCGTGGTTTCATTCTCGAAAAGGGGATGAAAGGACTCAGTGCGCCCAAGATCGATGGCAAGTTCAGTCTGCGTGCTTCCATCACCGGCCAGATCGCTATGGAAGATGTCGAGGTCGACGATGCACAACGGCTCCCGAACGTCGAAGGGTTCAAGGGGCCTTTTTCGTGTCTGAACCGAGCCCGTTACGGGATTGCCTGGGGCAGCATGGGCGCGGCCGAAGCATGCTGGCATGGCGCTCTCGAGTATACGCTGGAGCGCAAACAATTCGGCCGACCGCTGGCCGCCAATCAATTGATACAGAAGAAACTGGCCGATATGCAGACCGAGATTACGCTGGGGCTTCAGGCCGCACTGCGTGTCGGCCGGATGATCGATGAGGGGCAGCTGGTTCCAGAGACGATCTCGCTGATCAAGCGTAACAATTGCGGGAAGGCACTCGATATTGCCCGTGTGGCCCGTGATATGCACGGCGGTAACGGCATCGCCGACGAATATCATGTCATCCGTCATGTCATGAATCTTGAGGCCGTGAACACGTATGAAGGCACGCACGACATACATGCTCTGATTCTGGGACGTGCCCAGACCGGTATACCAGCCTTTGCCTCATGACAGTGTTCGGAGAATGACATGACACAACCGCTCGAAGGGCGCCTGGTGCTCGATATGTCGCGCGTGCTGGCGGGACCTTGGGCAGGTCAGATGCTGGCGGATCTCGGGGCTCGGGTCATCAAGATCGAACGGCCACAGCGAGGTGATGACACGCGTAGCTGGGGCCCGCCTTGGTTGGAAGACCGTGCCAATGATGTCCATGAGGCGGCTTATTATCTTTGTGCCAATCGGGGCAAGCAATCGTTGGCCATCGATATCGCTCACCCGCAGGGACAGGCGTTGGTACGCCGCCTGGCTGAAGACGCCGATATTCTGATCGAAAACTTCAAGGTCGGTGGGCTGGAACGTTATGGGCTGGATTATGCCACCTTGGCTAGAACCAACCCCGGTTTGATCGGTTGTTCCATCACCGGTTTCGGTCAGGACGGGCCTTACGCCAAGCGAGCCGGATACGATTTCATGATCCAGGCCATGGGCGGTTTGATGAGCGTGACAGGAAATCCCGATGGCATGCCGATGAAAACCGGGGTCGCCATCACGGATGTCATGACCGGCCTGTACGCTGCCATCGGCGTGTTGGCGGCACTCGATGAGCGCAGCCGCACAGGGCGGGGCCGATATATCGACGTGGCGTTACTGGATGTTCAGATCGCCACCCTTGCCAATCAGGCACTCAATGCGCTGGTTGGCGGAAAGGATCCCGACCGTCATGGTAATGCACATCCCAATATCGTACCGTATCAGGCCTTTGCCTGCCGAGATGGCTACCTGGTGTTAACGGTGGGCAATGATGAGCAATTCGCTCGTCTGGCCGATTTGCTGGGCAAGCCGGAGTGGCGTAATGATCCGGCGTATGCGACCAATGCGGCGCGCGTCACGCATCGTGAAATGCTGGTACCGATGATTGCAGAATGTCTACTGGCACGGGATCGCGACGACTGGCTGTCCGAGTTCGAGCGCTGCGGTATTCCCGCCGGGCCTATCAACTCCATCACCGAAGCGTTACAGGATCCCCAGGTACAGCACCGAGGGATGGTGACGCAGCTGATGCGAGGCGAGGTACCCATCCCGCAAGTTGCCAATCCCTTACGTTTTGATGGAGCGACACGTACCAGCCAGCGCCCACCGCCATCATTGGGTCAGGATAGTGACGACGTGCTGGCTGGGATGGGACTGACATCGGCCCAGATCGCCGAACTGCGTAAACAGGGAATCGTATCCTGACGTTCTCCGGAACGAATATCGGTTGCCTGCCTCCTAGTGGGGAGAAAAGCGTCGGCTGAGACCGGTTTCGGCAATCATGCGCGTGGATATCTCCTCGATGGAGAACCGGGTCGTGTCGATGTGCGGAATATGCAGGCGACGGTAGAGCGTCTCGGCCTGCTGAACTTCCTGAAGACACTGGTCCATTGAGCAGTAACGGCTGTTGGGACGTCGTTCGCTGCGTATCGCTGCCAGCCGCCGGGCATCGATCGTCAGGCCGAACAACTTGTGACGATAAGGTGCGAGCACCTCCGGCAATTTCAATATCCCGTCTTCATCCTGGTCGTCTTCGGTGAGCGGGTAATTAGCCGCGCGAATACCGAACTGGAGTGCCAGATATAGCGAGGTCGGCGTCTTGCCACAGCGGGAGACCCCGATCAGGATCACGTCCGCCTTGTCGTATTGGTGCGTGCGGGCGCCATCGTCGTTATCGAGCGCGAAGTGGACCGAGTGAATGCGATCCATATAGACCTCATCCTGACCGATGGAGTGGGTTCGGCCGACCGTATACGTCGAGTGAGTCGCCAACTCCTGTTCCAGCGGTGCAAGAAAAGTCGAGAAGATATCGACCTTGAAGCCTGGTGCCTGGTTGATGATGTTGCGTATCGCGGCATCGACGATGGTATCGATGATGATGGGGGTGGAGCCATCGCGTATGGCGGTGGCTTCAATGACCTGAACAAGGGCATATGCTTTGTCTGTCGTGTCGATATAAGGCTTTGTTATCTTGTTCATGTCGACGGTTTCGAACTGAGCCAACAGGCTTCGTCCCAGCGTTTCTGCGGTAATACCGGTACCATCGGAGATGAAAAAGGCCGTGCGTGACATGAAAGGGTCCGCTATTGATGAATGATCGACTACACAATGCCCTACGATAGCTCGATTGTTGTAAAAATTCTCCAGTGACTTCGCTGTTAGACGAATGGCGAATACGGTTCCCGCCTGATAGGGTGCGAGTCACTTTGCGATCAGTGGCAACAGCACCGGTATTGCCTCATCTGTGAGAATGAAGGGGGTTGCGTGAACGAGTACATTCTGTGGTTCGACCAACTGGGCATGGATGACGTCAGCCGGGTGGGTGGCAAGAACGCCTCGCTGGGCGAAATGATTTCGCACCTGGCCGAGGCTGGTGTCAGCGTTCCCGGAGGTTTTGCGACAACAGCGCATGCGTATCGGGAATTCCTGGCCCATGACGGTCTCAACGAGCGGATCAACGACGCCCTGGCGCGACTGGATGTCGACGATGTCGCGGCACTGGCCAGAACCGGCGCCGAGATTCGGCAATGGGTTATCGATACCCCGTTGCCACCTACGTTCGAACAGGTATTGCGAGAAGCCTATCAGGAACTCGTTTCGCGTTATCCCAACCTCAAGGCCGCCGTGCGTAGCTCAGCGACGGCGGAGGATCTCCCCGATGCATCGTTTGCCGGCCAGCAGGAAACCTTTCTGAATATCGATGGGTTCGACAATATCAAGCGGGCCGTCCATGAAGTATTCGCCTCGCTGTTCAATGATCGTGCCATCGCCTACCGTGTCCATCGAGGGTATCCCCACGAAAACGTCGCGTTATCGGCGGGTATCCAGAAAATGGTGCGTTCCGAGACCGGTGCGAGTGGTGTGATGTTCACGCTGGACACCGAATCGGGTTTTCGCGATGCCGTATTCGTGACTGCCTCCTGGGGGTTGGGGGAAACGGTCGTACAGGGTGCTGTCAATCCGGACGAATTCTATGTTCACAAACCGACCCTGAAAGCGGGACGTCCTGCCGTCCTGCGCCGCAACCTTGGTTCCAAACTGATCAAGATGGTTTATACCGATGATGCCAGTGCCGGTAAATCGGTAGCTACGGTGGATGTACCGCTCGAGGATCGAGCACGTTTTTGTATCAACGACGACCAGATCATGGAACTGGCCCGTCAAGCGGTCACCATTGAATCTCATTATGGTCGTCCCATGGATATCGAGTGGGCGCTGGACGGTGATGACGGGCACCTCTATATCGTTCAAGCCCGTCCAGAAACCGTGGTC
This sequence comes from Aidingimonas halophila, assembly GCF_900106955.1. Taxonomy (GTDB): domain Bacteria; phylum Pseudomonadota; class Gammaproteobacteria; order Pseudomonadales; family Halomonadaceae; genus Aidingimonas; species Aidingimonas halophila. Next base: position 137,556 of record NZ_FNNI01000005.1, read on the forward strand.
TCTCAGCAGGAAGGGGGAAAGCTCGAGCGATTCCATCTGCACGAAAAGGGCCGCACATTGGTTACAGGGCGCGCCATCGGGCAGCGTATCGGCCGAGGTACCGTGAAAGTCGTCATGACGCCGGACGATATGGATAAGGTACATGATGGCGATGTCCTGGTTACCGATATGACGGATCCTGATTGGGAGCCGGTCATGAAACGGGCCTCGGCTATCGTCACGGATCGTGGCGGGCGCACATGTCACGCAGCGATCATCGCTCGCGAGCTGGGAATACCTGCGGTGGTCGGTTGTGGTGAGGCGACCGAATGCCTTACAGAAGGGCGTGATGTGACGGTATCCTGCGCGGAAGGGGATACCGGTCATGTCTATGACGGTTTGCTCGATTACGAATGCAAGACCACCAGTGTCGATGCGATGCCGGAGCTGCCGTTCAAGATCATGATGAACGTCGGCAACCCCGATCGCGCCTTTGCTTTCTCCAGCCTGCCCAATGCGGGAGTCGGTCTGGCGCGGCTGGAGTTCATCATCAACCGCATGATCGGGGTTCACCCCAAGGCACTGAAGGATTACGACACGCTACCGATCGATCTACAGCAGATCATTGACGTGCGTACTGCCGGTTATGATGACCCGGTCAGCTTCTATGTCGACAAATTGGTGGAAGGTATCTCGACGCTGGCCGCAGCGTTCTATCCGCAACGCGTCATCGTGCGACTCTCCGACTTCAAATCGAACGAATACGAGAACCTCATCGGCGGTAAACTCTACGAGCCGGGGGAGGAAAACCCGATGCTCGGTTTCCGCGGCGCATCACGCTATATCGCGGAATCCTTCCGTGATTGCTTTGAACTGGAGTGTCGAGCCATTCGACGGGTGCGCGATGTCATGGGGCTCGATAATGTCGAGATCATGGTGCCTTTCGTTCGCACTCTCGATGAGGCGAGAGAGGTTAATGAACTACTTGCAGCCTGTGGCCTGGAACGCGGTCAGAATGGACTTCGCATCATCATGATGTGTGAGTTGCCTGCCAATGCGTTGCTCGCGGATGAGTTTCTCGAGTATTTCGATGGTTTTTCGATCGGTTCCAACGACCTGACGCAGCTCACCCTGGGGCTGGACAGGGATTCAGGGGTCATTGCGCACCTGTTTGATGAACGCAATCCGGCCGTGAAGAAATTGCTGTCCATGGCCATTGCCGCCTGCAAGGCGCAAGGTAAGTATGTGGGGATATGCGGTCAGGGGCCCTCGGACCACCCGGATCTGGCCAAGTGGCTGATGGAACAGCAGATCGATTCGGTCTCTCTCAATCCCGATGCCGTGCTGGAGACCTGGTTCATGCTGGCGGGCGAGACGTTGGCCTGAGGACGTATCCTCCAGACGACGGCAAAGCGGCTCGATTACGAGCGCAACCAGTTGCGCAGCTTGACCAGCATGAGTTCGCCGTCGCTGAGGTCTCGCCGGATATCGAGTAGCTCGGTCAAGGTGGCCGGACGGTCAGTAATGATGTTGTCGACACCCATGTCGATCAGGCGTGACATGTCGGCGGGATCGTTGACCGTCCAGGCGTGGAGTTCATGGCCATAACGAGATGCGGTTTCGATATCGTCCTCGCTGATTCGGTTGTACCGTAGTCCGAGGATATCGAAGCTGCTCCGGTCCAGCGCACCGGGCAGGACGAATTGGGCGAACAGGGTGGTATGTATTCGTGGCGCCCTGGCTTGTACCTCGCGGACCAGAGTCGGCGACATGGAAGCGATGATGATTTCATCGAATATATTCGGGTTGCCGCAACGGTGTCGTATCGCTTGTTGCTCATGGCAGGTCTCTCGAACTTCCTGTTCTTCTTCCAACGCCTCGATGACAGCATCGATCAGACGACCGGCCGTACCGGCGCTGGGCTTCAGCTCGATGTAGAGTTTGCCGCGTCCACGGGTGTGGTCGAGTGCTTCTTCCAGTGTCGGAATGCGTTCTCCCTGATAGGGGTCGCCGAACCAGCTGCCGACATCCGCGGTTTTCAACGTCTCCAGCGGGGTATCGGCAATGACCATTGAACTGCCGCTCAAGCGTTGCAGGTTGCTATCGTGAAATAGCACCACTTCGTTGTCGCTGGTCAAGCGGACATCGATCTCGATATAGTCCGCGCCATCGACGATCGCCTGTTCGATGGCGGCAATCGTGTTTTCGGGAGCCGCCATCGAACTGCCGCGATGGGCCGTGACCGTGACATCATCACGTAGCTCGAAACTGTTGAGAATGCTCCAGGCCTGGAAAATCGCAATAAACATCACGAGAGCCTCCGCTGCCCAGGCCAATCCCCAGGGGTGGTTACCCGGTGGCGGTGGAGCCGGTCGCGGCTGTCGATGTGCCAGTCGAAGATACAGACAACTCATCAGCAAACTGTTGGCGGCGATACCGACAAAGGTCACGGCCAGGGTCAAGATCAAGTAAATGACCAGATAGGCCAGCATCGTCGGAATGACGATGCGGGTATCTTCGTTGATAAGGTCCAGAAGCGGTATGGCAGCACTGTTGAATAACCAACTGGTGGTGATTGGTAATGCCACGATAGCCAGTACGACCACGGCGACGGGAGTGAACAGTCGCGATTTATGTCCGCGGGTGAGCTGATGGCTACGGGTCAGTGCAACGTGCGGAGAGACGCCTTCGAGAATCAGAGCCGGTAACGACAGGTGCCAACGAAGGAACAGTCGTGATGCCAGATAAAACCATAACAACACGATGGGGATGCAGGCCGTGATGAAATACCAGAAGGCGGGGGGGCGTATACGTTGAATGTAGTAGCTGTCCAGATGCCCCAGCAGCAGCTCATAGAGCCAGCCGAGGGCGAGCAGTCCAGGCAGAGCGAGCAGGAGATGGGCGCCGACTTGTATCACGGTGAGTGCGGCCACCCCCGGCAAGCGCCAAGCGACGGACCAGAGTGCCTCGATGGCAACGCGGTAGCGATTGCCGCGCGGTCGAATAGCTACCAGAATCATGCCGGCTTGTTGCAGGTAGAGAATCAGGAATGTCAGGGACAGTGTCGCCAGCGCCCAGAACACGCCCAAGGGAGAGAGTATCAATTCCCATAGTTGATGGTTGGTAATGATCGGGCGGTTGATCTGGCGGAGCAGATTGGCGAGTGACCAGGCCGTGGCCGGCAACAGGACGGTCACGGCCAAGACGGTGAAAAATAGATGGAAAATGGCCAATGGCCGTAAATGCTCACGCAGTGAGCGGACGACATCCTTGGTCAGCCTGACGAATGTCAGGTTGGCATCGGCATGATCAGGCATGCCGGTTACTCTCGCATTGCGCGCATCGCTTGGCAATGCCAGCCATCAAACGCCATGAGTCCAGCCACCTCAGTTTTCAAGAGGGAGCCGGTCATCGGCGATGAGAATGCCATTGTTGTCGGCATAGAGCCACTGTCCTGGAGTGATGGTGACACCGGCGAATGTCACATCGACATCGCGTTGCCCTTCACCATGCTTCTCGCTCTTGCGGGGATGCGTTCCCAATGCCTGAATACCGAGGTCTGTTTCCGCCAGCACATCGATGTCCCGGACACATCCATATATGACAATGCCCGCCCAGCCGTTACCGGCGGCTTGTTCGGCGAGCATGTCGCCCAGTACTGCACATCGCGTCGATCCACCGGCGTCCACGACCAGCACGGCGCCCTCACCGGGTTCGGCAACGGCTTCCTTGATACGGGAATTGTCTTCGAAGCACTTTACTGTACGGATTGGACCGTAAAACGCATCAGGTCCTCCGCAGTTGACGAAAATCGGATCAAGCACCTCAACCTGAGGGTGCGCATCGCAAATGTCCGGCGTGATGATGTGGCTCATGATAAAGGCTCCATGATGTTGCGAATTGATGTGCCTGGAATCATGCCATAGTCATCGCGCAGGTAAATCCTTCCATGGCCTTACTGGCCTTGCCGCTGGACAATAAAATGCCGGACAGGTTGTCCGGCATTATAAGAACACGGTGACGACGGGGCCTTCAGAAACGCCAGCCGGCTGAGGCGGTAAAGGTGTCGATCTGGTAGTCGCTGTCGAAATCGTAACGTTCGTATTCGGTACGTACCATGAATGGATCGAAGTTGAATTGTGCGCCGACACCGTACACCGGATCCGTGCCATCATTGTCCTTGAGGTCGACATTGGCATTACCCAGATTACCATCGACATCGGTTTTCCAATCGGCCATCCCAACCTTGGCGAATGCCGTGAACCAGGATGTAACGGGCAATTGGCCTATCAGGTTGACTCCGTAGGCATCCGACTCCAGGTCGGTGTTGGCACCATCATTACCCTTCAGGCGAGTACGTCCGAGGTCTGCATAAAAGAGTTCCGTCGCGAAGTAGGGCGAGAATTCATAGCCGACAAACCCTTTCCAGACATTGTCGTCATCGTCCAGCTCATAGTCCTCGGCGCCGGCTTCAACAAAATCGTCGACGTCGTCTCGGTCATTTTCCAGTGAACTGAATCCGGTGCCGAGACCGAAATAGAGCCCCTCGACATCGCTGGGTGCAGCCATGAGGCTGGTGGCTCCCAGGAGGGTGGAGGATGCTAGTGAGGCGGCAACAATCGTCTTGATTTGCATAGTCTCTCTCCTTGAAAACAGAGAACGCTCAGGTTGCGATGACACTGGCCACATACCTTGCCGCCTTCCGTGTCGGCAAACACACGTATGACTCATTTACTGTAGGTGTGGTCTGATGATGTAGACAATGTTTGCCCTGTGAAAAAACGTACGGAGGCTGTTGCCATGTGCCGACAAAAAAAACACCCCGCACAATTCGGCGGGGTGTTTCGGTCATCGGCTCCGGCGACGTATCGCCTGCGATGTTGCGAGCATCGGAGTCGAAATTCCCAGACTTCCTGAATCCTGAGGTGGCAGTCAGGCCTCCTGGGCGATGGGGATCACGTTCGAGGCGGCTTTCTGAAATTCCTCGATTTCATGGAAGTTCATGTAACGATAGATCTCTCCAGCCATCGCGTCGAATTCACGCATGTATCCCCGGTACTCATCTGCGGTCGGCAATCGTCCTTCGACGGCAGCGACTGCGGCGAGCTCTGCCGAGGCCAGGAAGACATTGGCTCCGTCTCCCAGACGATTGGGAAAGTTGCGAGTCGAGGTGGATACGACCGTGGAGTTCGGCGTGACCCGTGCCTGGTTGCCCATACACAGTGAACAACCGGGCATCTCCATTCGCGCACCGGCACGACCATAGATACCGTAGTAGCCTTCCTCGGTCAATTGGTGCTGATCCATCTTGGTCGGCGGGGCCAGCCACAGGCGCGTCTTCAGACTGCCGGCGGGTTGTTTCTCGAGCAGCTTGCCGGCAGCGCGGAAGTGGCCGATATTGGTCATGCACGAGCCAATGAAGACTTCATCGATCTGCTGACCAGCCACATCGGAGAGCGTACGTGCATCGTCCGGGTCGTTGGGAGCGCACAGAATCGGCTCGCTGATCTCGTCAAGATCGATCTCGATCACTTCGGCATACTCGGCATCGCTATCGGCACGCATCAAGCTGGGATTCTCCAGCCATTCTTCCATTGCCTGGATGCGCCGACCAATCGTACGCTCATCGCCATATCCGTTGCTGATCATCCACTTCAACAGCGTGATGTTGGATTTCAGATACTCGCTGACGCTCTCTTCGGAAAGCGTGATGGTGCAGCCGGCGGCACTGCGTTCGGCTGATGCGTCCGAGAGCTCGAATGCCTGCTCGACAGTAAGGTCTTCGAGTCCCTCGATTTCAAGGACACGTCCGGAAAAGGCATTCTGCTTGCCGGATTTCTCGACGGTCAGCAGCCCCTGTTTGATGGCGTAATAGGGTATCGCGTGAACCAGATCGCGCAGGGTAACGCCAGGCTGTCGCTTGCCTTTGAATCGAACCAGTACCGACTCCGGCATATCTAACGGCATCACGCCTGTCGCTGCGGCAAAGGCGACCAGGCCGGAGCCGGCCGGGAACGAGATACCCATCGGGAAGCGCGTATGCGAGTCACCGCCGGTACCGACCGTATCAGGTAGCAGCATGCGATTGAGCCAGGAGTGAATGATGCCATCCCCTGGACGCAGAGAGACGCCGCCACGGTTCATGATGAAGTCAGGAAGGGTGTGATGGGTTTCCACATCGACCGGCTTGGGGTAGGCACTGGTGTGGCAGAAGGACTGCATGACGAGGTCGGATTGGAAGCCGAGACAGGCCAGATCCTTGAGCTCGTCTCGTGTCATCGGGCCAGTCGTATCCTGTGAGCCGACAGTAGTCATCTTCGGTTCGCAGTACATGCCAGGACGCACACCTTCCATGCCACATGCCTTGCCAACCATTTTTTGCGCCAGTGTATACCCTTTGTCGCTGTCAGCCGGTTGCTCAGGCTTTTTGAAGACATCGGATGGCCCAAGGCCGAGCTCATTGCGGGCCTTGTCAGTCAAGCCGCGCCCGATGATCAAGGGAATACGCCCCCCGGCACGAACTTCATCGAGGATGACGCGAGTCTTGAGTTCAAACGTGGTCAGAACGTCATCGGTGCCGTGCCTGCAAACCTTGCCTTGGTATGGATAGACGTCGATGACGTCACCCATGTCCATTCCGGAGACGTCCATTTCGATGGGCAGTGCGCCGGCATCTTCCATGGTATTGAAAAAGATCGGGGCAATCTTGCCGCCAAACACGAAGCTACCGGAACGCTTGTTCGGGACATTAGGAATGTCATCACCGAAGAACCACAGGACGGAGTTAGTGGCGGACTTGCGCGAAGAACCCGTGCCGACCACGTCCCCGACGTAAACGACGGGATGCCCCTTGGCGCGAACCGCTTCGATCTGAGACAGCGGGCCTTTTTCTCCAGGTGCATCGGGGTCGATGCCATCCCGGGGATTCTTGAGCATGGCGTTGGCGTGCAGTGGAATATCGGGCCGTGACCAGGCATCCGGGGCAGGGGAGAGATCATCCGTATTGGTTTCACCCGGAACCTTGAAGACCGTCAAAGTGATCTTCTCATCGAGCTTGGGCTTGGAAAGGAACCACTCCGCTTCAGCCCAGGATTTCAGGACGGACTGGGCGACAGGGTTGCCAGCCTTGGCGCGATCGGCAACATCGTGAAAGGCGTCGAACATCAGCAAGGTATGCTTGAGCTGTTCGCCTGCTTCCTCGGCCAGGACGGGGTCGTCGAGCAATTCGACCAGCGTGGCGATATTATAACCGCCTTGCATGGTCCCCAGTAGCTTGACGGCTTGTGCCTTGTCGATCAGCGGAGAGTGTGTTTCTCCCTTGGCGATGGCCGTCAAAAAGCCGGCTTTGACATAGGCCGCTTCATCGACGCCGGGAGGCACGCGGTCCGTCAGCAGTTCCAGAAGAAACGTTTCTTCCCCGGCGGGCGGATTCTTGAGGAGTTCGATCAACCCGGCGACCTGCTCGGCATCCAGTGGTTTGGGCGGTACTCCCTGCTGGGCGCGTTCCTCGACATGTTGGCGATAGGATTCAAGCACGATAAAGCCCTCATCAAGTTGCGTTGCTGAAACGACCTTTGTCACCAATCAGACGGCATCCCGGTCAAGGAATGCAGCGTCGCGACATGGTGTGTGCACCCGATCTCCAGAGTCATGTCTGGGTATGTTCTGTCTACGGCGGCGAACGTCGGCGAAAAGATCGTTATGTGTTCCGGAAACAGCGTCCGTCAAGTGGGGCGGATTCTACGTGAAAATGTCGACAATGTTAAGCGAAACGTTGTCGACAATCCTCGGACTTTGGTCGATGAGGATGCAGTGGCAGGATGATACTGTGTTCCGAGACCCGTTGGAGTAAGCTAGGTAGCCATGAGGACATGCAATGAATGACAGTATTGAATCGCTATTACCTCAGGAACTGTTGCAGTTTCTGCCCTGCGTGACACCCCAGGCGTGGATTCAGACAGCGCTCGAGCATCAGGAATTGCTCCTGATCGATCATGCCCAGTGCGAGAAGAAAGCCGCGTCGACGGCGATGAGTTTGATGTATCGGTATGTGGACCGGCCGGTATTGTTGACCAAGATGTCGCAGCTCGCACGTGAAGAACTCCTGCATTTCGAGCAGGTCGTCAAATTGATGCAGGAGCGGGGGATCACGTACCGACAGTTGAGCGCCTCCCGTTACGCCAAGGAGTTGCATGCACACGTTCGCAGTGAAGAGCCTCGCCGGTTGGTCGATATTCTGATTGTGGGCGCCATTATCGAAGCGCGTAGCTGTGAAAGGTTCGCTCAATTGATCCCTCACCTCGATGCGGAGCTTGCCAAGTTCTATCGCAGTCTGGTTAAGTCAGAGGGGCGTCATTACGAGGACTATCTGATGTTGGCAAGGGATGTGGCTGCCGGTATCAAGGATGAGGATGTCGATGCGAGAATCGATGCATTCCTGGCCGTGGAAGAGCAGTTGATCAGTTCGCCGGACGCGAGCTTCCGCTTCCATAGTGGCATGCCGTCTGCTGCCTGAAAGGCCACGCAAGAAGGGCATCGGCATCGGGTGGACGACGATTGCTAAACCAGAACAACGCAGGAACCAGAACCATGCGGGACGTCTCTGTCAACGAGCAGTTATCGTTGTTCGGTCATTTCTCCCTCACGCTCGGTGAGGATGTCCTGACTCAATTCAGTTACGACAAGGTCAAGGCATTACTTGTCTATCTGCTGTTGCACGAACAGCCGGTCAACCGAGCCACGCTTGCTGAGCTTTTGTGGCCTGATCAAGGGCTGTCATCGGGGCGTACGAACCTACGTCATGCGCTGCACTGCTTGCGTCAATCACTGGGGCAGGACGCTGATCAGGTATTGAGCGTGTCACGTCAGACCATTGCGTTCCGGATACCGGAACACTGGCATTTCGACCTCCACGAGCTGCAGGAGTTGCTCGAATCGACAGCCGAGGTCGCCACGCTGGAACGGATACTGGAGGCTTATCGCGGTGATCTGGTCGAAGAGTTGCAGTTGACCTCATGCGCCGAGTTCCAGCGCTGGTTGGTTCGCGTGCGTAGCGAATGGCGGCAGCGCGTCATTGCCTTTGCCGAAACGGTGCTTGATCAGCATGATCATGTCCCCGATCAGGTATTGAGGACCCTGGTAAGCCGTTTTTCCGGCTACGGTCCCTTTCATGAGCGATTGGTACGCCAGTTGGCCGAACAGGGGCAGTCGGCAGCAGCTCATGAACAGTATAACGCGTATTTGCAGTTGCTGGCACTGTCCGGTCAGCAACCCGAGCCGAGTTTCCTGCAGCTGGCCCGCTATTGGTCCGAAGGTCAGCCCGATATGCAGGGGCTTTCTCCGCAGGGGGCGTTTTCTCGCGCACTGTCTCTGGATACGGCACCTATCCATGAAGATGAGGTCGATCATCGCCAGCTATCAGTGATGGCCATTCGACTGCGCCTTGTGGAGGCGTGTCAGGATCGTGCTGAAACCCGGGCTTGTCTCTCGTTGCAGTTCGAGTTGATGCGCTGGCTGGAGCAGCAATGTCATCATCTCGGCGGATTCTGGTTGCCCGGGGCGACCGGAGGGTTAGGGCTGGCTTGTTTCGGAACCCATGGCCAGGCGCACCAGTTGGCTGAATTGGTGGCACTATATGAGCATTGCCGTCGCGCGTTACCGGATGAGAGCGCACGCCACTGGTCCGGAGAGGGCGAGGCACCCCGATTCGAACTCGCGGCTGGCCTCAATAGCGGGCGGGCGGTCTATCTCCCCGAGCGCCAACTGGTCGACCCGCTTGGGCAGGTCACCCAGCGTGCTCTGGAACTGATGAGTGCAGCCGAGGGCAGTGAGCTGGTGATTTCGCAGGAGGCGAGCCAGCACATGCCGCCGGCGCTGGATCTGCAGCCCCGCCTGTCGTCGAGACTACTGGCTAGCGATGGCAAGGTACATCTACGTGCTCTGGTACTGGGAACCAACGAGGGGGGGCGGGATGCCTTGCCCCCGACGCTGGTGGGCCGAGAGTCGGCATTGCGTATGTTGCGTGACGCCCTCGCTCGGGCCGGTATCGGTCTTCGCCAGAGCGTGTTGGTGCGGGGTGCCTCGGGAATGGGAAAATCGGCGTTGTTGGTGGGGTTTCGTCAACTCGAGCGTCGCCGTGAAGCTGCGGTCTGCTGGCAACCCAATACTCGACTGTCGGTGCAGGTACCGTATGGTGTGGCGCGATATGTGTTGCGTTGGCATCTGGGGGAAGAGCTGCAGACCACACATATCGATACCTTGCTCGGGGCGATGCAATGGGATCTCGAGCCGGGGCAGCGTGAATGGCTCGAAGAGGCCCTGGGGTTACGCGAACCGGCTCGGACATCGGCATTGACCCAAAGTGGCGAGGCTGTCGAACTGGTGGTGCAACTCCTGCATCGACTCATTGAGGAAACGACTGCCAGTCGCCCACTGGTCTTGATGATCGATGATCTGCAGTGGCTGGATGAACCTTCCGTCAAGGTGTTGGCCGGATTGCAGGCGCGCTTGCCTATCAACTGCCCATTGCTGCTGGTGGCAAGCCACCACGGCCGTGAGTCGCTGCCGGTCAAGTTACGCTGGGATCAACAGATCGTCCTGGATCGGCTCGATAAAGAGCAATCATCACGCCTGTTGTCGCAATTGGCTCGTCGTTATCGTTTACACCTCAGTCCACGTCTACGCAGCCAGTTGATCGAGCGCTGCGATGGGGTTCCCCTGTACCTGCAAGAGATCTGTCGACGCCTGGATATGGATCGTCGTGAGGGGCGTAGCATCGATGTCGACGAATTGCCGCGTGGCCTGCTCGGCTTACTGGCAAGTCGTATCGATCAACTCGATACTGACCGTGATATCGCCTATATGGCTGCCGTTCTGGGTCGTCAGTTCCGACTTGATTTCCTGGCCGCCTGCAGTGGGTGGCAGGATGCACGATTGAAACGAGCTCTTGAGCAGATGTGCCGATTGGAGATCGTCGAGCCCTGCGGTCGTGATGATGAGTGTGATTACCAGTTCAGCCACCAATTGCTTCAGGAAGCGGCCTACCTGTCTTGCCCGCGTGATGTGCGGGTAGGCATTCATCGCCAGATCGTCAGCCTGATCGAAGAACGCTTCCCGGTATGGATCAGTCGCCATCCGGGAGATTTCGCGATGCATCTTCGCCGCAGTGGTCACTACGCACGTGGGGCACGTTATTTCGAGTTGGCCGCCCGTGAAGCACTCAAGGTGAGTGCCAACCGTACGGCGCTGAAAATGGCGGATTTCGGCCTGGCGAGTCTGAGGCATGTCGATGACCAGGATGAGCGTGAGATCAGCCTGTTGACGGTGCGGGGGCAAGCGGCGTTTGCCTTGGAAGGGCATGGTTCGCCGACAGCCCATGACAGTTTCGTCAAGGCCCGGCAACTGCTTGAAGCGCAGGGGAGCGATCAGGCCTTGGAGGATGAAGAGGATCTGGAACCGCGCTTCCTCGTGACCTGGGGACTGTGGGTCGGATGCAGTCAGCGTCATGCGCATGCCGACGCCTTCACGCTGGCCTCCAAGCTGGCCGATCTGGCGGCCGGAATGGACGATCCACGTTATCGTCGTCTGGCCGACTATGCGCGCGCCAACTGTGAATACTGGGCCGGTCGTATTCGCCAGGCCTACGGTCATCTGGAGGAGATTGATCCGCTCAATCAACCGATGCTGATCGAATGGCTGCCGTTCTCGGATCATCCACAGGTAGCGGCCGCCTGTTTCCAGGGCTGGGCGCTGTGCCTGCGCGGCGACTATCGGCGTGCCGAGCGTCAGACCGAAGCGGCCGTGCGGATGGCGGAAGCCTACAACCACCCCGGCTCTCTGGCCATGGCCTTGTTGTTCGCTGCGGCGCTGTATCGACAGCTCGGGCATGTCCATCTTGCTGACGATCGTGCCCAACGAGCTTTCGACCTCACCGGCTCTCCGGACCTGCATCTGTGGCAGTTGTCATCGCAGTGTACGCTCGGCTGGAAACGGGCGTTGTCTGGCGACCCGGCCGGGCTCGAGCAGCTTGAAAGTGCGATGGAAGAGTTCGATGAAGTGACAGGACGTGATCGCTATCAACGTCCTATCCTCTGGTATGTCGATGCCTGTATTGCCTTGGGGGAATATAGCAGAGCGGAGGATTATCTGGACCAATGCCTGCTGTTTGCCCAGGAGCGTCAGTCTTTGTACGTTCCGGAGCTCGCCTGTCAGCTGGCACGGGTACGTCATCGTCTGGGACAGCCGGTGTCCACGTTACGCGTGCTTGTCCAGCAAGCGTTGGATCAGGCGAGAGAACATGAAAATCTGCATCAACAACTGGGGGCGCTGGAACTCTGGTTGACGCTGATCGAGCCGGGTGATGATGAAGCTCGGGTACGCTTCAGACGACTGTTTGCCCAAGTCTCGCATACCGATGCCCCGGTGCTGGTACGTTGGCGAACCTTGTTGGATCAGCGTCAGGCGCATCCGGTCGATGTCGAATCCTGAAGGAGACGATAATAAGGTCAGGTCGCTTCTTCCCATGCGGCTAACGTGGCTAATGCCTGTTGCCTGTTGTCGCCGCACAGCTCAGGGTCGTAATCGAAGCGTTGACATACTTGAGGACGTCTCGGATCACCGAAGAGCTGGCACAAGTAATCATCATCCAGATTGACGCAGGGCACGCCGGGTGGCTTGCCGTCCGGCATACCGGGGATCGGTGATGTGATGGACGGGGCGATGCAACAAGCACCGCAGCCTGGGCGGCATTCACCGTCGTGGGTGTGGGTATCGGACGCGATAACAATCGACATCACGGGTGAGCCTCGGCCATTGCACCTTTGTCGATACCTTCGAAGGCTGCTATGCGTATCGACTGTCCACTACTTTCTGCAACCCGTTGTGCCAACCAGGCGGCTATGTGTTCGATCGTGGTCGGCGTCGGCATGATGACACACCGCGCGCTGGGCAGTCGAAGGTAGAAACGGCCTTGTGATGCCTGATACCGGAGTGTCAAGAACCCACGGATGTCGTCATCACTGGCGGGGACAATATCGTGTTCATCCACCAGATAGCGACCGTCTAACCATTCCGCCCATTGCCTCTCCAGATCGGGGGCTCGCTGACCCTGCACCCAAAGGTGGAGTCTTGAGCGATGGCCATGGGCAATGCGCTGACAGTTGCCCTCATGGTGTCTGAGTCCATGGCTGTACTGGTAACCGGCACCGTCAATGGATTCCGGACGCAACTCGAGGCGAATGTCATTGACCCGGGGAGGAGGGCGGCGCATCAAATCGGCGGAAAGTCGCTCGGCCAGACGTCCATGAGTGATTTCCTTCCATGGGAGCAATGTGAACGCCTGCCTGGGGCCGCGGATTTCCAGGGGATAGGGTTGCGAGGCTCGCAGGCAGAGTCCTTCACTGCATTCGATCACAGTGATGCCGGGAGCCTCGGTCGGTACCAGTAATGTGTGATCCATGCCGCCGTCGAGTCGAGCCTTGATCCAGGGCTTGACCTCTCCGAAATCGAACAGCATGCCGTCATGGCCCAATTCACCGTCGAGAACCACATCGACATGCCATGAGGCGCCCACCAGACCTCGTTCTGGGCAATACAGTGACACATCCATATGCGTCAAATCGTTGACGAAAAGCGTCATCAGTCGATCCCTATGATCTTGTGGGTTTGCAGAGACAGTCGCCATTGGGGGTATCGCAGGCAGTAGGCAACGGTGTCGGGCACTGTGTGACTGTTTTGCTCCCGTGGCGATGTATCCATCGGCTGGAGGAAGAAATACGTGAAGCGCAGGGTATCGAAACGTTCCGGAGGCGCATCAACCTGCGGATAGACCAGCTTCAGTTCATCGCCGGACTCGATGACGAGTGGACTCTTGCCCTTCGGACTGACGCATAACCAGTCGATACCGGGCGGCACGGGTAGCGTGCCGTTGGTTTCCACGGCGACCTCGAAACCCCGTGCCTGCATGGCGGTGATGAGAGCATCATCGAGCTGCAGCAGGGGTTCTCCGCCGGTGAAGACGACATAGGGGGAGCTTCTCATGGCTCGGGTGGGCCAGAGTGCATGCAGGTGATCGGCAAGGGATTCGGCGTTCGCGAAACGGCCGCCATTCTGGCCATCGGTTCCGACGAAGTCGGTATCGCAGAACCGGCATAGGCTTTTCGTGCGGTCCGACTCACGTCCCGACCACAGGTTGCAGCCACTGAAACGACAGAATACGCTGGCGCGACCGGTTTGCGCACCTTCTCCCTGCAGTGTGTAAAAGGCTTCCTTGACGTGATACATCAGCGTCCCCCTTGTCGGTAGGGAAGGGGATCGACCACGCCGTTGGCATTGAAGGCCGCTAGGCGTTCCCGGCAGCTGCCGCAATCACCGCACGCTTTCTCCTCGCCAAGATAGCATGTCCAGGTATCGCGGTAATCGAGCCCCATCGCCAATCCATCAGCAAGGATGTCGGCCTTGTCATATTCCAGGTAGGGCGCCACGATATCGACGGCGTCAAAGTTGGCGATAGCGGCCACATCGTTCATTCGCTGCACGAAGGCGGGGCGACAGTCTGGATAAAGGACGTGATCGCCACCATGCGCGCCATAAAAAACTCGTCTGGCACCGATATTGACGGCTTTGGCAATGGCCAGGGACAGTAGGATCATGTTGCGATTGGGAACGACCGTGGCGGCCATGGTGTCGTGATCGTATTCTCCGCCAGGCATGTCGCGGTCGCTATCCGTCAAGGCGGAGCGATCGATCAAGCCATGGATAGAGCGGATATCAACGACTTGGTGTGGCACTTTCAATTGTCGACATACCTGTGCGGCGACATCGAGTTCTCGGGCATGACGCTGCCCATAGTGGAAAGATAGGGCGTGTATGCGGTAGCCGAGGTGAATCGCATGATGCAGGACGGTGAAGGAGTCCATGCCGCCTGAATAGATGACAACGGCATCATCGTCCTGGGACGCGTCCGATGGAGAAGTAGACATGATGGGAATGGCCTGTATCGGAGAATTTGTTGGTCCCCACTGCCCGAGCAGCAGAAAGGGTGTCCGGGGTCCGGTCCGAACATGATGCGCTATTGTAACCACCATGGCTGACAGTAGCCAGAATCGGGGTAGCGATCTTCACCCGCGACCGTTACTCTCGTGTGTTGCAGAACCACCGCCAGGGAGCGATATGGCAATCATCGAACACAGCGAAATTCTCCATGCTCCACCGGAACGCGTTTTTGCGTTGCTGGAGCGTGTCGAGGATTTCGTCGACTATTCCGATCTGATACAGGCGATCGAGCCGCTGGGCGATCGTTGTTACCGCTGGCATGTCCACGCTGTCGGAATGGACTGGATGTTCGATGTCAAGATCACCGAATCGCGTGCCCCTGACGTACTCGCCTGGGAATCGCTACATGGCGTCCATAACCAAGGGCGTTATCGTCTGGCGCCGGTTGAGGAGGGTACGAAAGTGACGTTGACCTTGGAATATCAGATTCGTAATCGATTGATCGAGAAGGCCGTCAACAAAGCGGCCAAGCCATTGGTCAATCAGGTAAGCCGACAGATCCTGGAGCGCGTCGAAGCGCGTCTTTAGGGCAGGATGGTGTACAACACCCATCAGGCCCGGGAGGCAACGCGACCAAGGCCCTGTCTGCGGGCCTGGCCATCTGCGCCATAGAGGCCATTGTCGGCTGCTTCATGGAGGAAATTCAGCAGACGCTGGTTGTGGCTCAAGCGATTCTGAATGATCTCGCCGTTGAGATGGTTGAGTCGGCGAACGCGCTCGGCCATGTCGCGAAATGACTGCCATTCATCCTGACAACCGGCATCACGTGCCGCCTGGTCACTGCCCTGACGCGTGTCTGCATAGCCGAGCCGTTGGAGTGCATGGCGACGTTGTGATTCCAGTTGCTCAAGCTGCTCGAACCATTGTCGCTTGCGTTCCGACAGGTCATTGAGCCGCTCACCATCGACCCGACCGACGGCCAGGTTGCGGCGCTCTTCCTCGAGCAGGTCAAGCAGGCCTGACAGGCATTGCCGCTGTCGTTTGAGATGGTTGCTCAAGCTCATGTCGGATCCTGTGATAGATGCGGTGAACGTTGCTCGTTATTCGCGGGGTGACGGGTCGAGGATGTCACGCACACTTTCGATGAGGCCGTCGGCAATCTTGTCGGCGCGAATTTCGAGCCGCCCTTCACTGATGGCCTGGCGAATTTCCTCGACCCGAGCACTGTCGATATCCTGACTGGTATCGCCGCTATGCTGGCCAAGATGCGTTACGGCAGCGGGCGACGAGACGTCGGCGGTCTCGCCTTTGCCATGCGATTTCTGCGCCTTGTCGCTGCCTTGCTGTTGATCCGGGCGAGTCAGCGGCTGAGTGCTATCGATTTTCACGGGCATATCTCTCGAGCATGTCTTTCCCTCAGTATCGGCAACTCGGGAAAGAACTTGAACCCTGATTATTGCAGATCGACTTCCAGATGATCCTCGCCGGTAACGCGTGCCGTCAAGGTATCGCGATTGTCCATCCGTACTCGAACTTTGGAACCCATGCCGCCACTGTCGATGGCCTCGCCTTTACGCGAGACGGAGAAGCCTTCGCCGCGCGCCTCGACCTTGACCCGAGCCCCGCGTTCGACCAGCGCGACTTCACGCAGTTGGCGTTCGGTGAACGGTTCGCCAGAAGAGAGCATGCGTGCGGCTTCCTGTCCGATCGCCTGTTCGGGGGTCACGATGGCATCACGGGGGAGGCTGCCAAGTTCGGCCTCCTTTGTTTCCAGCATGTCAGCCTTGATGACGGTATTCGGAGCGATGTCCTGTCTGGGTACGACATGATCTCCAATGATTTCGACATTGGCTCTCATGTAACGAACTTGCTGACCATTGTCTCCGCATTTGACCCCGACCGAGACGCGTCCGGCAAGCTCGGTGTTTTCATTGGTCAGGAATGGCTCCGGTGCAACGCACTCGTTGAGTTGGGCTGAGGGAGGCCGAACATCGATCTGGACTTCATCCCCCATTTCACTGGCACGCTCGTAGAGAAATTGCTGAACGCGCTGGACCACTTCCTCACTCGCCATGACATTGGGAGCGAGCAGGACCGAGAGCAGAATGCCCCACAGAAACCATCGGCACTGTGATGAAGGACTGGCTAGAGACATGGCGATATCCGATCGATCGCGGTTGAACAGATTGAGTCTATCCTGACTGCCAATTCTAGAGCGTGCCGGAGCAAGGCATCTCGGAAAATGGCTATCGAAAACGGGTCTATTCATCCCTTTGTCCTGACAGGAACGCCACTATTCTTCATCGTGACCAATTTCCTTTGGTGATTGCCGAGACATTTCGGTGACAGTAACGAGGCCAGAAGGATGATCGACCAATTAAGTGCCGCCTTGGGCTTTGACAAGGAAGCGCTCAACCTGCGTTCACAACGCCATGAGGTGTTGAGCAGCAATATCGCCAATGCCGACACGCCGAATTACAAGGCGCGCGATTTCGATTTCTCCAGTGAGTTGTCGCGAGTCATGCAACAGGGGCGGGCCGAAAGTCGTGGAACCGAATTGGCGGTGACCTCTTCACGTCATATTGCCGGTCAGGCTCCTGCCTCCGCCGGTGTGGATATGAAGTATCGCGTGCCCGACCAGCCCAGTCTGGATGGAAATACCGTGGATATGGATCGTGAGCGCACTCAATTCGCCGACAATGCCATGCGTTATCAGGCCAGCCTGACGTTCGCGAATAGCCGTATCCAGGGGCTCAAGAGCGCTATGCAGCCCGAGTAACGATTCAACAGGAGTGACATCATATGTCGATGTTTTCCGTTTTTGACATTTCCGGTTCGGCCATGAGTGCGCAGTCACAGCGTATGAATGTCACCGCCAGCAACCTGGCCAATGCGGATAGTGTGGCGGGTCCGGATGGCGAAGCTTATCGTGCCAAGCAGGTCTTGTTCGAGACACGGGCCGATCGTCGCAATGGCATTGGCGGTGTGGGTGTCGATGAGGTGATTGAAGATCAATCCCCCATGCGACAAGAGTACCAGCCGGATCATCCGCTCGCCGATGAAGAGGGCTACGTCACGATGCCCAACGTCGAGCCGGCCCATGAAATGGTCAACATGATCTCGGCGTCGCGTTCCTATCAGGCCAACGTCGAGGTGATGAATACCAGTAAACAGCTGATGACCAAAACCTTGACCATCGGCGAGAACTAATCGGAGTCAGCACGATGAGTAACACGATCGATAGCTCGGTGCTCGATAGCGTCAATGCAGGGAGTAGCGCTTCTGGTGGTCTTGGCGGCACGACGGGTGGCGGAATCGA
Organism: Aidingimonas halophila; assembly: GCF_900106955.1. Lineage (GTDB taxonomy): Bacteria > Pseudomonadota > Gammaproteobacteria > Pseudomonadales > Halomonadaceae > Aidingimonas > Aidingimonas halophila. Next base: position 155,845 of record NZ_FNNI01000005.1, read on the forward strand.
GGACATCAGTGACAGTTTCATGACATTGCTGGTGGCACAACTCGAGAACCAGGATCCCATGAACCCGATGGAAAACGCCGAGATGACCTCGCAAATGGCGCAGATCAATACGGTCCAGGGGATCAATGACCTCAACTCTTCTCTGGAGGATATCAATAGCCAGATCGACGAGGGGCATACTCTCCAGGCAGCTTCACTGATCGATCAAGGCGTACTGGTACCTGCGGATCACGTGCTGGTCAGCGAAGGGTCGACGACACCGTTCGGCATCGAGCTGGATTCACCGGCTGAGGAAGTCACCGCCACCATCACTAACGGCAACGGCGAAGCCGTTCGGAGCTTCGATGTCGGGTCACTTGACGAAGGGGTCGAGTCCTTTACCTGGGATGGCACCCTGGAAAATGGTGAAACGGCACCTGATGGTACCTATAACGTGTCGATAGAGGCCACGCAGGACGGAGAGTCGGTAGCGCATGAGACGCTCGGCTATGCCCGTGTGTCTGGTGTGGCGGAAGGTGAAAACGGTCCGTTGCTGGATCTTGGCGGGGCCCTGGATCTGGGGCAGGTCGGCATGGCCGATATCCGACAGATTCTGAATTGATCGGATCGTAACGGTACATACGCATCGCGGTAATTATCAAGGCGCATACCGGTACGCAAGCCGGTAGCACAAGCAAAAGCACAGGGAGCTGAACATGGGTTTTTCACAAGCGCTCAGCGGTATCAATGCCGCCGCCGATAACCTGGATGTGGTCGGTAACAATATCTCCAACTCGCAGACTGTCGGGTTCAAAAGCTCGAACACACAGTTCGCCGATGTCTATGCCGGCGCCGAAGTCGGTCTGGGTACTCGGGTTTCCGGCGTTATGCAGGACTTTTCCGATGGCACCCTGGAAAGCAGTGGCCGTGACCTCGATCTGGCGATCAGCGGCGACGGTTTTTTCCGCATGACACAGAACGATCAGGTCGTCTATTCCCGTAACGGCCAGCTCTCCATGACCTCCGACGGCTATCTGCAAAACGCCCAGGGCGCACGCTTGACGGGATACCCGGCAGGCGTCGGCGCGGGTGGACAGCCGGAAGAGTTGCAGGTTCCCTCCGATGCGCTGGAAGCGACAGCGACTACTGGCGTCGAGGCCAGCTTGAATCTGGATTCGGGATCTGAGGAGCTCACTGCGGGAGGTATTGATCCTAATGACTCTGATACTTATTCCTACTCAAACAGTGCCACGGTCTATGATTCGTTAGGTAACTCCCATGACGTGACCATGTATTTTGCCAAGGTCGCCGAGAATGAGTGGGAGATGCAACCCACTATCGATGGCGAATCAGCTGATACAGGTGGAGATACCTCATTGAGCTTCAATGACGATGGCACCTTGGATGGCAACGCCATTGGTAACTACACCTACGATCCGGGCAATGGTGCCGAAGAAATGGACTTCGATTTCGACTTTGCCGGCTCCACCCAGTTCGGCAACGATTTCGAGCTGAGCTCCCTCAACCAGGATGGTTACAGCTCCGGCAGCCTGGTCGGCACCACCATCGATGAGTCCGGTAATATCATCGGCAATTACTCCAATGAAGAGTCCCAGGTACTGGGCACCATCGCCATGGCCAATTTCCGCAATCCGGAAGGGCTCGACCCGGTAGGCGATAACGCCTGGGCCGAAACCAGTGAGTCCGGTCAGGCATTGCTGGGCCAGGCCGGTGAAGGGGTGTTCGGTTCGATCGAGTCCGGCACCATCGAAACCTCCAACGTGGACCTGAACGGCGAACTGGTCGACCTGATCATTGCCCAGCGCAACTATCAGGCCAACTCGCAAACCGTGAAGGTGCAGGACGAAGTGCTGCAGGGCACCGTCAACCTACGTTAATCGGGGGCTGAGATGGATCGCGTTCTCTATACCGCGATGAGCGGTGCCAAGCAGACCATGGATCAACAAGCCGTGGTCAGCAATAACCTGGCCAATGCTTCTACCACCGGATTTCGCGCCCAGATGTCCGCCATGCGTGCGGTTCCCGTCGAGGGGGAAGGCATGCCGACGCGGGTTTCCGTGGCGGCATCCACGCCGGTGGCCGATATGTCGTCGGGTCCGATGAATGCCACTGGCCGGGCACTGGACGTGGCGATTCAGGATGACGGCTGGCTGGCCGTGCAATCCGACGACGGCGGTGAAGCCTATACGCGTCGTGGTGATCTTCAGGTCGATGCAGATGGCCTCCTGACCAGTGGCGGGCGCCCCGTCATCGGTGAAAACGGTCCTATCGTCATCCCCCTCGGTGCGGATGTCAGCATTGGTGAAGATGGCACCATCAGTGCGCTCGAAGAGGGCCAGCCTCCGGATGCGATTGCCAATGTCGGTCGACTGAAACTGGTCGACCCCGAGGATCAATCGCTGGAACGTGGCGATGATGGCTTGTTCCGTCCGCTTCCTGATGATGAAGGCAATATCAATGCCTTGCCGCAGAATGAAGACGTGCGCATTGCGACCGGTACGCTCGAGGGCAGTAATGTCAGCCCGATCGAGACGATGGTAGCAATGATCGACAGTGCACGTCGGTATGACATGCAGATGAAGGGCATCGAAACCGCTGATGAAAATGCTCAGCGCGCCAATAACTTGCTCTCAATCAGCGGCTGACGCCGTGTACGCAGGGAAGATGCAATCATGATCAAATCATTATGGACCGCCAAGACCGGTCTGGAATCCCAGCAGGTTCAGATGGACGTAACGTCCAACAACCTGGCCAACGTGTCGACCAATGGCTTCAAAAGTTCCCGGGCGGTTTTCGAGGACCTTCTGTACCAGAACATGCGTCAGCCCGGGGCCCAATCCAATGCCCAGGATACGTTGCCGTCCGGCATGCAAGTGGGGACCGGGGTTCGTCCCGTGGCGACCGAACGTCTCCATACCCAGGGCAACCTGGAAAATACCGGCAATTCGCGTGATCTTGCCATCGAGGGTGACGGATTCTTCCAGGTCATGATGCCGGATGGAACGACCGCGTTTACGCGGGATGGCAGCTTCCAGCTGGATCAGAACGGCCAGCTCGTCACGGCCAATGGCTATCCGGTCGAGCCGGCTATCACGATCCCGGAAAATGCGCTTTCGGTGAATGTCAGCAAGGATGGCATCGTTTCCGTGACCGAGCCCGGTACGCCACAGGAGAATGAAGTCGGGCAGTTGACGCTTTCCTCATTCGTGAATCCGACGGGACTGGAAAGTATCGGTGAAAACTTGTACCGGGAAACCGAAGCCTCCGGGCCGCGTAATGACAACATCCCCGGCATGAATGGGGTGGGAACCATTGAGCAGGGCTATGTCGAGACATCCAATGTCAATGTCGTCGAGGAAATGGTCAGCATGATCCAGAACCAGCGTGCCTACGAGATCAATAGCAAGGCGGTTCAGACATCCGATGAGATGCTCGGCCGGTTGAGCCAGTTGTGATTCTGGCGGAGCGGTCATGATGCATAGACTGGTTTTATACCGTTATCTTCGTCTGTCATTCGCTCTCTTGCTGATGGTAGCGCTGGTCGGCTGTGCCCAGCTGCCGCGCCCGTCCGTGGTGGGGGAACAAGAGCAGATTGATATACCGGAACCCCAGGAAGGCCAGGCTAATGGCGCCATCTATCAGTCCAATGGCGGTTACCGGCCTCTCTTCGAGGATCGGCGCCCACGGGCCCCCGGGGATGTGCTGACGATCGTCGTCGATGAGGAAGTCAGCGCCAGCAAGGATTCGTCTTCCTCCGCCAACCGCAATGGGTCGAGTTCGCTGGGACTGGAACAGTTGCCGGATGCCCTGGATGCCCTGGCGGAATACGGCTATGAGCTGGAGGGCCAGAACGACTTCGAAGGGGGCGGTGGCTCCGAAGCGAGCAACTCCTTTACTGGGACCATGACCGTGACCGTGCTGGAAGTGATGAACAACGGCAATCTACGTGTTCGTGGCGAAAAACAGATCGCCATCAATCAGGGCGTTGAGTTCATTCGTTTTTCAGGTGTGGTCAACCCACGTTCCATCGATGGCAGCAACCGGGTTCCATCCACCGAAGTGGCGGATGCGCGTATCGAATATGTGGGAGATGGCTACATTGATGAAGCACAGCATATGGGCTGGTTGCAACGCTTCTTCCTCAATGTGTCGCCGTTCTGACCCGATGTCGATGTCCTTGACCCTGGCCCGTATCACCTCAAGAGTATGATTCAGATGATCTCGTATCGCCGTGCTTCTCGACCTTTGGCCCTGCTGTTGACCCTGACGACGCTGCTGTCGTTCAGTGCGCCTGCCTACAGCGAACGTTTGCGTGACCTGGCCAGTTTTGCGGGTGTCCGCAACAACGCGCTCGTGGGGTATGGCCTGGTCGTTGGTCTTGACGGGACCGGTGACCAGACCATGCAGACCCCCTTCACGGGGCAGAGCCTGGAGAACATGCTGTCGCAACTGGGTACCGATGTGCCGGAAGGCACCAATATGCAGGTCCGAAATGTCGCGTCGGTCATGGTGACGGCGGAATTACCGCCGTTCTCGCAGCAGGGGCAGGAACTGGATGTGGTGGTTTCTTCGGTCGGTAATGCCCGCAGCTTGCGTGGTGGCACGTTGTTGATGACTCCGCTCAAGGGGGCGGATGGTGAAATCTATGCCATGGCGCAAGGCAACCTGCATGTCGGGGGGGCCAGTGCCGAAGCGGCCGGCAGTAGTGTCGAGATCAACCAGCAGGCGGGTGGACGGATCAATGGCGGCGCGACGGTGGAGCGGGAAGTCCCGCTTCAAATGGCTGCCGAGGACGGGACCATGGAGTTGGAGCTGAATGAGGCCGACTTCGGGACAGCGCGCGATGTCGTTGAAGCGATCAATGGCGAATTCGATTCAACGGTTGCCAGTGCCGTCAATAGCCGGGTCATTCGCTTGCGGGCGCCGATGACCGAGAACGAACGGGTCAACTTCCTGGCGCGTGTCGAGAATCTGGATGTCGATCCCGGGGAAGGGCCGGCCAAGGTCGTGGTCAACTCACGGACGGGCTCGGTGGTGTTATCCAGTGCGGTGTCATTGCATCGTGCCGCTGTGGCTCATGGCAATCTCTCGGTCACGATCAGTCAGCGTTTCAATGCATCGCAGCCGAATCCCTTCGGGGAGGGGGAGACTGTCGTCACGCCCGAGGCCGATATCAATATCGAGCAACAGGAAGCGCCCCTGCAATACATGGATGATAGTGCCGATCTGGTCGATGTCGTCAACGCGCTCAATACATTGGGTGCGACACCGCAGGATCTCATCTCCATTCTACAAGCGCTGAAAGCGGCAGGGTCGCTGCGGGCTGAGCTGGAGATCATCTGATGACTATCGGCAATGATCTGAGCTCACAGTTTTCGCTGGATATGCAAGGTCTGGAGCGCATGAAGCAGAGTGCTCGGGATGCACCGCGACAGGAGATGGAGCAGGCCGCCAAGCAGTTCGAATCGATTCTGCTGCAGATGGTCATGAAAAGCATGCGTGACACGGTGCCTGAATCCGGCCTTTTAAGCAGCAAGCAGACGGAATTCTATACGCAGATGCTCGACCAGCAATGGTCGCAGCATCTGTCCGGCAAAGGACTCGGCGTGGCGGATCAGTTGGTCGAACAACTCGAGCAACGGGGCATGGTGCCTCCGGCCGACTCGGCAGACGGTGATGCCGAAAATGGTGGCGACGGTGATGATCTGATTGCCGGTATTCCTCGTGGTACCCCCCGAGTTCTGGGAATCGACGAGACGTCGGATCAAGAGCCATCCGCGACGGTGAGCAGTGAGTCACGACTTGCTGACGAACTGGATGTTCGGCCGGCTGCATCGCAAGCAGAGAGTCGCAATGAGTCTGTGGCAACGGAAACCGAGTCACACAAACAGGCCTTCCTCAATGATCTGAAAGCGCCGGCCCAGGCCGCGAGTGACGAAACCGGGGTGCCGGCCGACGTGATTCTGGCACAGGCCGCACTGGAAACTGGTTGGGGGCGTCGTGAGATCCCCACGGCTGACGGCGGCAACAGTCACAACCTGTTTGGTATCAAGGCCGGCAGCCAATGGGAGGGGAAAACCACCGATATCGCGACCACAGAGTATATCGACGGTCAGTCCCGCAGCGTGCGAGATCGCTTCCGTGTCTACGATGACTTCGAATCCGCCTTTACGGATTATGCGCGCTTGATAGGTGACAATCCGCGCTATGCCGGTGTATTGACGGCATCGTCACCTGAAGCGGCCGCCCGTGAGCTACAGCAGGCGGGATATGCGACGGATCCCGCCTATGCGGACAAGCTGATTGCCGTCATGAATGGCTTCGACAGCGGTGCGGAAGGCAATGACGAGACCACCACGACGGCCAGCCGGGCGTCTTTCTCCACCGAGCAGGTGCCTTCACGAATTTTCTGATTCAGTGGCCGCCATTTTGTATCGCCCCCCTCAAGTTTTTCGGTGATGGGTCGATAACCTGAGTAGTATCGCCTGGGGAAGGGAATCATGAGTATCTTTTCGATTGGGTTGAGTGGTCTGAATACGGCACAGCAAGCACTGTCGACCACCAGTAGCAACATCAGTAACGTCAATACCGAAGGTTACAATCGTCAGTTGACGCTGCTGGGAGAGAATGTCACCGGCGGTGGTGTCCAGGTCAACGATGTTCAGCGGCAATTCGATGAATTCGTGGCCGGCCAGCTCAATGAGGCCAAGAGTGCGTCCAGCGCATTGGAAGCTTATGAAGGCCAGATCAGTCAAGTGGATGACTTGTTGGCGGATCGTGAAGCCGGTTTGTCGCCATTGATCCAGGACTTCTTCTCATCGATGGAAGATCTGGCGGGATCGCCTTCCGACCCGGCGGCGCGTCAGGGAGTCATGGGGAATGCCGATACGCTGGCGGCGCAGTTCCGGTCGTTCGATAGCTATCTCAACGATATGCAGTCAGGTATCAATGGACGTATCGAGGATGCGGTCACGGAGTTGAACAACTCCGCCGAAGAGCTGGCCAGTCTTAACAAGGAAATCACTCTGGCCAGGGCCAAGAACGGTGAGGCACCCAACGGTCTGCTCAACCAGCGCGATCAGTTGATCTCCGATATCAGCGAGATTGCCGACGTGGACGTGGTCAAGCAGGACGGCGACACCTACAACCTCACGATCGGCAATGGGAAGTCTCTGGTCTCAGGCGATCGGGTCAACAAGCTCGAAACCATGAGTTCCAGCGCCGACCCCGAGCGTACGGTAGTGGGATATCGCGACTCCGGGGGCAATCTTCAGGAACTCGATTCGGAGACCTTCGAAGAGGGGGAACTGGGTGGCTTGCTGCGCTTTCGCAATGAGTCGCTCGACAAGGTACAGAATCAGATAGGGCAGTTGGCCATCAACATTGCCGCTGAATTCAACGATCAACAGCGTCAGGGCGTCGACCTCAACGGGGAACGGGGAGCAGACATGTTCTCCATGGCGGCTCCCAAGGCGATCGCTAACGACAACAACACCAGCGATGCCGGTATTGAGGCATCGTTTACCGATACGCGCCAGCTGACGACCGGCGATTATGAAATTCAGTATGACGGTGATGACTATAGCGTCACGCGCCTGGATACCGGAAAAGATGTCGCTTTCGAGGAGGATGGTAATGACCTCACCTTTGATGGCGTTCAAGTGTCGCTCGATCAGGAGCCGGACGCGGGGGATCGTTTTCAGGTGCAACCGACTCGTGATGCCGCCGGCGGTATCGAGAACCTGATCAACGAAGGCGCGGATATCGCCGCCGGCCAGTTGTTGGCCGTCGAACCCGGAGCGGGAAATCAGGGCGAGCTTGCCGTCGATGAGATTCGTACGGAAGCGGGGTATAACCTGCCTGACGACCCTCTTGAGATGACGGTGTCTGATACGGATGGCGATTCCTTTACCCTGGAGAATGCGTCCGATCCGGGTAATGACGCCTTGGGGACCGATGTCCTTGTCAATGGTGAAGCCGTAGCAGACACGACGAGTGTCGAGCTTGAATCCGGCGATACCCTGACCATTGACGGTGTCAGCATGACGCTGGATGGCATGCCGGAGGTCGATGACTCGCTCGTCATGGGACAGGCCGCATCCGGCAGTGGCGATAACCGCAATGCACTGGCGATGCAGAACCTTCAGGATGAAGATGTCGTTGGCAACCAGGCCAGTTTCAGTGAAGCCTACGCGTCGATGGTCAGCGACGTTGGCAATGACACCAATATCGCCCAGGTCAACCTGGATGCCCAGGAAGGGCTGACCGAACAACTCCGGGAGGTGCAGCAATCCGAATCCGGAGTCAACCTCGATGAGGAAGCTGCCAATCTGGTGCGTTACCAGCAGTTCTACCAGGCCAATGCCAAGGTCATCGAAACCGGCACGACCCTGATGGATACTATTCTCGGATTGCGCTGAGCCGAATAAGTCAAGGAGACGAAGGGCATGATGCGTATCAGTAGCGTGACCATGTTCGAACAGGGCATGTCATCCATGAATCGCCAGCAGAGCGAATTCATGCAGGTCGGTCAGCAGATCGCCAGTGGACGCAAGGTCGTCAATCCATCCGATGATCCCCAGGCGGCATCGCGAGCGGTTGGGGTATCGCAGTCCCTGGCCGTGACCGAGCAGTATGCCGATGCACGGGTGTCGGCACGCAACAGCCTCAGCCAGGAAGAGAGCGTCCTTGACAGTGTCAGCGATGCCATCAGCAGTGCCAAGACACTGATCGTGCAGGCCGGCAATGACACGCTCAGTGATGCCGACCGAGAATCCGTTTCCAGCGAATTGAAAGGCATTTATGAAACCCTGATCGGTCAAGCCAACAGCACCGACGGCAACGGACGCTACCTGTTCGGCGGCTACCAGGAATCGGATCCGCCCTATGTCAGCAGTGATGGTGAAGTGCGCTACGTCGGTGACGACCAGGTCAAGGAACAGCAGATCGATGCTTCGCGCAAGATGCCGTCCGGAGACAGTGGCGACGCGGTATTCAATAGTGTGCCGAACGGCGCGGGATACGTGGCGCGTGCCGATGACGGCAACATCGGTGATGTGACCTTCAAGGGTCCCAACCGCGTGGATGCGACGGCCGACGGCTACGGTGAAGCCTACGACGTTGAGTTCTACGAGGATGGTGGGGAGATGCGTGTCGAGGTTCTCGATGAAGCTGGCGATCCCATGGAGCTCAACGAAACCGGGGATACGAGCCTCGCGTATTCGAGCCTCGAAAATGGTGATGTGCCGCTGTCGTTCGCAGGCCTGGAAATGACATTCAAGGGAGACGCTCCCGGAGACGGTGACAGCTTCCATGTCGCACCGGCGGAAGAGGGTAATACCAACTTGTTCAGGAGCATGGAAGACGCCATCGCGGCATTGGAAAACGAGAATCAGACGCCGGCCGATGATGCCGCCTTGCGTAATACCTTGTCGAGCGTCAGCCGCGAGTTGGATAACAGCCTCGACAATGTGTTGACGGTTCGTGCTTCCGTCGGGGCGCGCATCAATGAGCTCGATGTCGTCGATGCTGTCGGTGACAATCGGACATTGAGCTACGAGAACAACATGTCCGAGCTCGTGGATCTCGACTACGCCGAAGCGATATCCGAGTACAGCCTGGCGCAAGTCGGACTTCAGGCATCACAGAAAGCGTTTGCCGACATCAATAGTCTGTCGTTGTTCGATCAGATCTGAGTAGTACAGGATAACGCGGGACATGGCAGGGAAGGGCTCCGTTTATCGGGGCCCTTGACCGTTCAGGGGTGCCATGGTGTCCAGCATGTCTCTCAGGAAGAAGAGCGTCTCACTGAAAAGCCCTTCGAGAAAGCGTTGATAGTCGGTCATCAAGACCATCAACAGAATGACGCCTACCGTCAGTGACATGGGAAAGCCGATGTTGAATACCGTCAGCTGTGGTGCGGCGCGATTGAGAATTCCCAGAGACAGATTGATGATCAGCAGGGCGCCGACCAGAGGGATGGCAAGCAGCATGCCTGACAGGAAAATGGTCGATCCGAATCGGGCGATCATCTCGAAGGCACCGGCATCGAAGCGTCCCATGCCGATCGGTAAGGTATCGAACGAGGTGGCTAGAATTTCGATGACGATGAGGTGGCCGTTCAGCGCCAGGAACATCAGCAGGGCGATCATGTAGAAGATACGGGACAGGACCATGGAGTTGGCCCCGGTATCAGGCGAAAAGAAGGTGGCAAAGGCTAGGCCCATCTGCAGCCCGATGAACTCGCCGGCCGCTTGAACGGCGGCGAACATGACACGCATCACGATACCGATCGATACACCGATGACGACCTGTTCGACCATGATGCCCAGCCCTGCCCAGGACATGATCGGTATCTCCGGCATGGAGGGCAGGGTCGGAGCGATGACGATGGCAAGCAACGCACCGAGCCCAATTTTGGCCTGATTCGGGACGCTGCTGTGCCCCCATAGCGGTGAGGCCATGAAGAATGCCGTAATGCGCGTAAATGGCCACAAGAAGGCGACCAGCCATGCCTGCAATTGTGCGAAGGTCACCTCGACCATGGCACTAGCTGATCATCGTGGGAATATTGGTGAACAGTTCCCGCGTGAAATCCGTGATCACTTTCAGTAGCCACGGACCCGCCACGGTGAGAGCGGCGAACACACCGATCATCTTGGGTATGAAGGACAGCGTCATCTCGTTGATCTGAGTCGCGGCCTGGAACAGGCTGACCAACAAACCGATGGCGAGGGCTGTGAGAAGCAGTGGAGCCGCGAGAAATAGCGTGACACGCATGCCTTGATACGCCATGCCCATAACCATTTCCGGTGACATTGTCGGACCTCCTCGGCGCGTTGCGCCTACCTGGTATCCGCGCGTAGCGATAGCGGATCATATATTGTCGTTAACGGGGTCATAAATAAAAGCTTTCCGCCAATGAGCCCACCAGCAACTGCCAGCCATCGACCAGAACGAACAGCATCAACTTGAATGGCAGTGAAATTGTCGCCGGCGGTACCATCATCATGCCCAGGGACATCAAGACACTGGCGACGACCAGGTCGATGATCAAAAAAGGAATGAAGATGGTGAAGCCGATCTGAAAGGCGGTTTTCAGTTCGCTGGTAACGAACGAGGGGAGAAGCACTTGCAAGGGGACATCCTCGGGGCCTTGCATCTCGCCGGTATCGGACAGACGTGCGAAAAGCGCGAGATCCGGCTCCCGTGTCTGAGCCAGCATGAACTCCCGGAATGGCTGCACTCCGCGCTCCAGGAAGGTGTCAAAGTTGATCTCGTCATTGGAGAGTGGCTGCCAGGCGACCTCATAGACTTCAGCGAACACCGGCGACATGATGAACAGCGTCATGAAGAGCGCCAATCCCAGAATGACCTGATTGGGGGGCGTGGATTGCGTGCCCATGGCGGTTCGCAGCAAGCTCAGGACGATGATGATCCGTGTGAAACTCGTCATCATCAACAGCATTGCCGGCAAGAATGCCATGGCACTGAGAAGCAACAGGGTCTGAAGCTGGATGGACCACTGTTGACCGCCGTCTTCCGTGGGTTGGCTGACGATCCCGGGAATTTCCTGAGCCATGCCATGTGCCGGCAATAGCATGAGCAGTGCCGGCATCAGGATCGAGAATAGCGGCTTCACCGTTGACCTCGTGAATTCCGTGATGACAGTCGCTCGCGAGTCGTGTCGCGCATCGCTCGTGCGAAACGGGAGGCAAAACCGTCATTGCCGTGTTCTCCCCCGGAGGCGTCGGGGGCGTCGTGGAGGTCTGCAGTGGGGGCCGGTAGGTCGTGAAGCTTGTTGACCTGCCCATTGCCAACACCCAAGACCAGCCAGGTATCCTCGACAGCAACAATGACGACCCGCTCTTTTTGACCGACACCGACGCTACCCACGACCTGCAAGTGACGCCCACCGATATGACGGTGGCCGCCGAACCGCTTGAGCAAATAGCTGCATAACAGAATCAAGGCGATGACCAGTGCCAGGACGGCAGCCGTCTTGCCCAGTGCCGCCATGCTCAGCAATGCATCGCTACCCGATGCGACCGATTCCCAGTCGTTGGCAGAAAGTGCGTCGACCCCACTGGTATCGACGCTGGGTTGGCTCCCTTGTGATGCGGTGGACGGTTCGCTCATCGGTTGAGTTTCTGGACACGCTCGGATGGGGTGATGATCTCGGTGATACGAATGCCGTATTTGTCATCGACGACGACGACCTCGCCCTGGGCGATCAGGTAACCATTGATCAATATATCCATGGGCTCACCGGCCAGCCCATCGAGTTCAATGACGGACCCCTGGGCCAGTTCCAGCAATTGCTTGATCGTGATGCGTGTCCGGCCGAGCTCGACAGTCAGCTTGACCGGGATATCCATGATCATTTCCAGATCACGCATGCCGCTGTTGCCGGAATCCTTGTCCAGTGGTTTGAAAACCTGGTCGCCGGCGGCTTGAGATGGTTGTGGAGTTTCTTCCTGAGGCGCGTCCTGCTCAGATGCCTGTTCAGCGGCCTCTTGTTCGGCAAGCGCCGCTGCCCAGGGATCCTCCTCGCCACTATCGGCCCCTTGTTCCGCCATGGCGTCTGCCCAATCATCGTCCAGGTTGGGTTCGTCTTGGTTTTCGGGGTTTTTGGGATCAGTCATTGTCAGATTCCTTGGCTTGCGGCGTCGACTGTTTGACGAAGGTGTCCTGCTTGGCATGATGACCCGGTGCGTGGTCGATCAGCTGCTTGACTCGCAGAGCACGTTGCTCATTCTGGCTGCCGTAGTCGCAGTGCATGACAGGTACGCCATCGACGTTGGCTGTCACGTTTTCCGGCAGATCGATGGGAAGTACGTCCCCGACCTTGAGCGACATGACCTCACCGAGGGTCGAGGGGATGTCGACGAAATTCGCAATCAACTCGACATTGGATTGCTTGATTTCACCGGCCATGCGCTGTCCCCACTGACGGTCCTCCTCGGGATGACTGTCGGTAAGTGGGCCGGTCAACTGGTCGCGCAGTGGCTCGATCATCGAATACGGCATGCAGACCTGGAAGTAGCTGCTGAGATTGCCTACTTCCAGGTGGAACGTGCTGTTGACGACGATCTCGTTCGGTGAATTGGTAATATTGGCGAATTTGATCTGCATTTCCGAACGCACATACTCGATTTCGAGCGGATAGACGGACGTCCAGGCTTCCTGATAGCCGTCGATGGCAAGCTTGAGCATGCGCTGGATAATGCGCTGTTCGGTATGGGTGAATTCCCGTCCTTCCGATTTGGTCAGGAAGCGTCCATCGCCGCCAAAGAGGTTATCGACCACCATGAAAACCAGATTGGGCGGAAACAGCACAACCGCGGAGCCTCGTAGCGGTTTCATCGCAATCAGGTTAATGTTGGTCGGCACGGGAACATTACGTGCGAAATCGCTATAGCTCTGGTATCGCACGGTATCCACCGTGATATCGGCACTGCGCCGCAACAGGTTGAAGAGGCTCATGCGGAAGTGGCGAGCGAAGCGCTCGTTAATGATATCCAACGCATGGAGTCGCTCGCGGATCACCCGGTGTTGCGTGGCAGGATCATAAGGCTTGATCCGAGAATCATCACCCTGGTCGGCGGCAGGGGCCGATTCTTCTTCGCCACTCACTCCCTTGAGGAGGGCGTCGATTTCATCCTGCGATAGCAGATCGTCTTGGGACATAGCGCTAGAGCACTTCCGTAGTCTTGGCCCGCCAGTCGTCGTATGACGTTTACTGGACGATGAATTCGGTATACAACACGTCGTCGATGGTCAGTGGCTCATCACTTCCCGCGATGGGACGGTCAAAGAGACTGATGATCTGGTCAGTCAGCGCATCTTTGCCTTCTGAAGATGTCAGTTCTTCAGCATTCTGGCTGGACATCAGTAGCAGAAGCCGACTGCGGACTTGCGGCATGTTTTCTTCAAGTGTCTCTTTCGTCGATTCGTCAGTCACCTGCAGTGACAGCCCGACATACAACAGACGCTGGTCGTATTCATCGCTTTGCAGATTGACCGTAAACGGTTCGATCTTCACATAGCTGGGCTTGGGTGTGGGCTGCTCCGTCTCTTGCTGCGTCTGCTGCTCACCCGTATCGCCACCACCGTCATCCAGAAGATAGTAGACGGCTGCCGAGCTTCCCATGGATAGAAAAATGATCAGCAGGCCCAGTATCCACCAGGGTTTGCGTGTTCCGCTGCTACGTTGCTTTGCCATTACCTTCGCCATTTTGCTTTCGGTCGGCCTCCAATCGGCCCTTGCGGTGTCGATCTGGAGGCAGTGAAAATTATGGCGATAGCCAAGCCATCGCCATGGTTTGAAAAAGCCGGACTATCACGCTTATCTTCACGCTTTGCGATGATTGTAACCGGCTCTGCTAGGGTTATCGGCGGATATTGGCAAGAATGTAGGCTAGTGCCACCGGCCCATGGTTGAATTCACGCATACAGATCGACTCGACCATTCAAGCTTGTGTTGATGTCGGTCGAAGCGGGTATGAGACCGGTCTGCTGCTCATCGAGGACCGATCCGCTGCTCCCTCCCGGTATGGCAACCCGGTTCCCTGAACCCTCGTCGCTAAACCCGGCTTGTTGCTGCTGACCTTGGGGATGTTCCCCGACCATGGCTTCACCGAGTGATATTCCTTGCTCTTCCAGAGCCTCACGCAACTGTGGTATGGCCTGTTCTACTGCCTGTCGCACCTGTGCATGGGAGGAGAGGAATTGCGCCTGGGCGCCCTGATCACCCACCTTCAGGCTGACCGAAAGCGGCCCCAACTCAGGTGGGTTGAGCTTCAGGTCGACCTGCTGATCCCCCTGACGTGACATGTTGATCATCTGCTGTCCCAATTGCTGCTGCCAGGCCTGGCTGGAGATAGGTTGCGTCAATGTGGGAGTGGGCATGGCGGTAGCCGACGTGGACGTCGCTCCGGATGTCATGCCCTGGGCCGGTGAAGAGAGAGAGGTCAAGCCGGCTTGAAGATCAGCATGGCGAGGAGAGTCGTCTCCTTTGGATAATAGTGGGTTGTCCCGGAGACCGACATCCTTCCATAGAGCCTCGGCTTCCCCCTGGCCGGATTGGGTCATCACGGTCATGGCCGATGCTTGCGTATTGGGCTGCTGAGACAGTTGAGCCTGAGCCAGGGCATGGCGACTGGTCAGCAGTTCCTGGGACAACAGTTGGCTCTGGTTACCGTTGCCATTCTGCGAAGAGGCATTAGCCAAACCGTCACCGGTCAGCCTGGTGGGGCTTGGGGATGGCTGGCCCTCGACGGTAGCTTGGGCATTACGACCGAAAACTCCGGTATCCGCAATGCTGGCGGCAATCTGGTTGAGCTGACCGGCATCATCGATTTGGGATAACTGCTGCTGGATGGCGGCGAACGCTTCATCGTTGGACAGTTTGTCCAGGTCGATCCCTTGTTCGATCATGAGATCGCCGAGTGGCATGCCTTCATCCAATAATGCGTCATCGTTCAGTTTCTTGACGAAGGCATCAGGACCCAGTTGATCCGCGTCGAGCAGGGTGGCCAGCTTGTCAGCCAAGCTGTCTATCGTGTCGTCAGATAGCCCATCTGGGTCGGCCAGCTGCTGCATGATCTGCGTCAGAGAAAGGGATGCTCCCTTGTCACCATCGACTTGTGTTGCCAGAGGCATATCGACCTCATCGCCAGCCTTGCCTTCTCGCTGACGGCTGACGTGTTCCAGTTGACGGGCGAATGCATCCATGTCGCCTCCGGCATCCCGTGATTGCCCTGATGCCGATGCAGAGGGTTTGCCGGTTGCGGCCAATAATGTCGTAATATCCATGTGGCCTCCTCATTCAGGTAACGGCACACGCCGTTTCCTGGCTGTCGTTATCGCGTATATCACTCACCACCCGGGGGAAACTCGCCGCACCAGGCTAGTAGCCATACCCGGAATCTTCCTGATGGCCGCCCTGTTGCCGGCGCTGCATATTGGCACTCATTTCGTCGTTGAAGCGCATTTCCCTACGGTGCTGTATCCATTGTTCCCGCGCCTCCCGTCGTGAGATCAAGGTATCGTACGATGAGAGCGTTCGTTGCTTCTGCTGCCATTGTTCCTGGCTCTTGCTGACCCGCTGCCGCTGCTGGGCCAGTGTTTGATGGGCGCGATCGATGGCGGCATCAAGGGAATGCAGAAATTGTTGGTAGTTCTGCATGCTGGCCGGATCGATACCACTGTTCATGGCGCTCTGGAGCCGTCGGGCATACTCCAGCCGATAGTTTTCGAGAGTCTTGATCTGGGCATGCGCCTGTTGCTGGGTCTGACGTTCATCGGCAAGGGCCTTCGCAGCACTATTCCGTGCTTCGCGTGCCAGGTCGACCAGTGTGTCCAGCGGTGTCCGGTCTGTCATCGCTTACCTCCCATCAGTGCCGCCATGGCTTGCTGTGATGCATCAATATCGGCGCGTTCTTGCATGCCTTGTTGCAGGAAGCGTTCGAGTTGCGGGTACATCTGTACGGCTTGATCCAGGTCGGGGTCGTGTCCCGGACTGTAGGCCCCCACACTGATCAGGTCCCGGTTGCGCTGATAGCGTGAAACGAGTTGTTTGAACTGCTGGGCCTGATGCTGATGCCGCCCGTCAGTGATGGCCCCCATGGCGCGGCTTATGGACGCTTCGATGTCGATAGCCGGATAGTGTCCGGCTTCAGCGAGTTCTCGCGACAGTACGATGTGTCCATCGAGGATGGCGCGTGCCGAATCGGCGATTGGATCCTGGGGGTCATCCCCCTCGGTGAGAACCGTATAGAACGCCGTGATCGAGCCACCTCCGCGTTTGCCGTTGCCAGCTCGTTCCACGAGATTAGGGAGTTTGGCGAAAACCGATGGGGGATAACCTTTGGTAGCCGGTGGTTCTCCAATGGCCAGAGCGATTTCCCGCTGCGCCATGGCATAGCGCGTCAGAGAATCCATGATCAGTAGGACATTACATCCTGCGTCACGGTAATCTTCCGCCAGACGTGTGGCGTAGGACGCGCCTTGAAGCCGCTGCAGCGGAGAGGTGTCCGCTGGCGCCGCGACGACCACGGCACGTTGTCGACCTTCCTCTCCAAGGATGTTGTCGATGAAATCCTGGACTTCTCGTCCTCGCTCACCGATCAATCCCACGACGATGACATCCGCCTGCGTGTAACGGGCCATCATGCCCAGTAGCACGGATTTGCCGACCCCGGAACCGGCGAAAAGCCCCATGCGTTGACCGCGGCCGACACAGAGAAGGGCATTGATGGCACGGATACCGACATCGATCTGCGTCTCGATCGGCGCACGATTCAACGGGTTCAGTGGCGGTGTGGCAAGCGGAGCGTGCGGCGCTTCACCAAGCGGCGGGCCGCTGTCCAGCGGGCGTCCGTTGCCGTCCACGATACGGCCGAGCAGCGTATCTCCCAGCGGGAAGCGGCGGGCACTGCTGGCATCTCCATCACCAAGAGGGTATACGCGAGCACCGGGCACCAGACCGCTCAACTCGGCCAGTGGCATCAGGAACACTTTTTCTCCGGCAAAACCGACGACTTCCGCTTCCGCGAACTGTCTGCCGCGTTCGCCTTCATGGGCATGCAGTTCGATATGGCAGGCACTGCCCAATGCAACCTGTAGTCCGACTGCTTCCAGCACCAGCCCTGTCGCACGGATGATCCGACCACTGGCCCGGTAACGGGGAATCCGATCGACCCGGGCACCGACTCGCTGCAGTGTCTGCTGCCAGTGAGAGTGGTGCGGATTGGCGGTCGCAACGAGCGTCATGCCTGATCGTCCTCGGTCGAAGAGTCGGTTGCCTGGTAGCGATGCCTGACTTGGCGGGTGATGGTTCGCCAGCGCTCTTCCCAAGTGGCATCGAGTTCACCATTGGCGCTAGTGGCCCGGCAGCCGCCTCGTGATATCTGGTCATCGGGTTGAAGTTGCCAGCCGGCAGCCTCGAATTCGACGCCTAAATGCTGCTTGACAAGATCGAGATCGTCGGGATGCAGCCACAGGCGGGGCTTGCCCGTCAGCGCTGGTTCGGCGTGGAGTAATTCCCGAACCAGCTCGAGGATCTGTTCCGGAGAGGTTTGCAGCGCATCGCCGGCGAGCTGACGTCCTGTCGACAAGGCCAACGCCACAAGTTCGTTCGCTATCTCTTCGTCAAGCCGTTCGAGAGCCTGGCTGAAACGCTGGGCCAATGGCGTTATGGGCTCGAGAAGATCACGTGCCTGCGCTTGCATTGCTTGTTGGCCCACCGAACGACCTTCTTCCTCTCCTTTGGCATGCCCATCGGCGTAACCGGCTTCATATCCGGCTTGGTATCCCTCCTTGCGAGCTTCTTCGCGGGCCTTTTCTCGTAACGCTTCATATTCGGCATTACGCTTGTAGGCCTGCTGCCGGATCGCCTCTCGTCGCTGACGATCACGCGAATGTTGATCTTGTTCGCGCTTGCCCAGTTCGTCCATCTGCCAACGGCGCCACTGGTCCCCTTTGGTATGAGGATGGGAGAAGAGAGGATCAGACATAGGTGTCGTCTCCACCGCTGAGGACGATTTCGCCGCTATCTGCTAACCTTCTGACCACTTGCAGAATGGTTTTCTGCTCGTTTTCGACCTGGGAAACACGTATCGGACCGCGTGATTCCATATCTTCCTGGAGCAGTTGTGCGGCACGCTGCGACATGTTGCGCATGAACTTTTCCATCAGGGCATCGGGAGCACCTTTCAGCGCGACCACCAGTGAGTTGGTGTCGACTTCCTTGAGGACCAGTTGAATACTGCGGTCGTCCAGATCGAGCAGGTTCTCGAACAGGAACATCTCGTCGATGATCTTTTGCGCCAGGTCCTCGCTGTGGGCTCTTACCGTATCGATGACTTCCTCCTCCTGACTGGAATTCATCAGGTTGAGAATTTCGGCTGCGGTGCGGACCCCGCCCATCTTGCTGCGCTTGAGGTTCTGGCCGTCCAGCATACCGCCGAGAACTTCCGTCAATTCCTGCAGGGCTGCGGGTTGCACACCGCTGAAAGTGGCAATGCGGAGCACGACGTCGTCACGCAGGCTCTGGTCGAACAGTTCGATGATATCCGCTGCCTGATGCCGCTCGAGGTGAACCAGAATGGTGGCGATGATCTGTGGATGCTCGTCACGGATCATCTCGGCGACAATGGACGCTTCCATGAGATTTAGCGCATCGATCCCTGAGCCGGTACCGGTGGTTTCGAGGATATCCTCGATCAGGCTGGAGGCTCGTTCGTTCCCCAATGCCTTGGTCAGGACCGAGCGGATGTGATCACTGGAATGCAGGTTGACGGCCGTGAACTGCTGGGCTTCGTCGTGAAACTCTGTCAGTACCTGATGCATCTCCTTGTGCGACACCTGATCCAGGGTCGCCATTTCCTGGCTGACATCCTGCACCTCCTTGGGGGAGAGGTACTTGAACACTTCCGCAGCGCTGTCCTCGTCCAGGGCCAGAAGCAGAATGGCGCTTCGGCGGGCACTGGACATCTTCTGGGTCGCAAAATTAGTCATCTTGATTAATCCAGCTGCGTACGATCATGGCAATCAAGCGAGGATCTTCCTGGGCGATCTCACGGACGTCCTTGAGGCTCTGCTCATAATCGGCCGGTTGAGGGCCCTTACGGCGCGGTGGTGTATAGGACTCTGCCTCGCGTGGTTCTTCGTCATCATCTTCTTCATCCTCGCTGTCGTCGCTGATGGCATAAGTGCCGGCGGGTGCGAGGGTCGGCTGTTCGGTATAACGCCGGATGAACGGGCGCAGTATCAGCCAGTACAGCAACAGGGCGGCGATGGCGACAAGCAGGTAACGTCCGAGAGTGAATGCCAGATGCTGGATTTCGGAAGATTGCCACCAGACTCTCTCGGCTTCTTGTTCTCCTTCGTCGGTGAACGGACTGTTGACGATCTCCAGTTGATCGCCACGCGCTTCGGAGAAGCCCATGGCCTGACGTACCAGTCCCTGAATCTGGTTCATCCGCTCGTCACTGATGGGAGTGGCTTCGACCTCGCCGTCTTCGTTGGTGCTCTCCTGGTAATCGACGACAACGGCGACGGACAGGCGATCGACCTTGCCTCGTCGATGCTGAATATGCTCGACATTACGGTCGACTTCATAGTTGATGACACGATCATGCTGCTGACGTCCTGGCGTACCGTTGTCCTCGTCTCCTTCCTCATCGGCGCCCTCGTCGTCATTGCCGGCATCCCCTTCTTCATCACCTGCGCCATCAGCGGGATTCTGAATGGGGGAAGCAGCCGTGCCGGGAGGCGTATTGGAAAGGGCGCCGGGGACGCCGAGCGCGAGTTCATCACCGCCTTCATATGAGGCGCTTTCCTGGGCGCTACGAATCGCTGCTTCATTGGGCGCCTGATTGGGACCGTATTGCTCTCGTGTTTCTTCGCGGCTTGAAAAGTCGATCTGGGCCGCGACCTGGGCACGAACATTGTCCCGACCAAGGATCGGGGACAAGATGTTTTCAACGCGCTGCTGATAGGAGCGTTCGATTTCGTCGACATAACTCAGCTGGGTGCCATCGAGGTCTCCGTTGCCATCATCGGGTTTGGACAGCAGGTTGCCTCGTTGATCGACGACGCTGACATCTTCGGCAGCCAGCTCGGGGACACTGCTTGAAACCATGTGGACGATGGAATTGACCTGCCCATCGCCCAATGTACGTCCACCATGTAGTGTCAGGACAACGGAGGCCTTGGCGGGCTCTTCCTCACGCACGAAGACAGAAGGTTTCGCCATGGCGATATGGACACGGGCGCTGGAGACGGGGCCGAGAGATTCCATCGACTGGGCCAGTTCACCCTCGAGGCCGCGTTGATAGTTGACATGCTCGGTGAATTGGCTGACCCCGAATGCCTGGTTGTCCATGATTTCGAAGCCGACATTGCCGCCCTCAGGCAATCCCTGCTCGGCCAGCTGTAACCGCAGCGTATGGACCTGGTCACTGGGAACCAGCAAGGTGCTGCCGCCGTTGCTGAGCTGATAGGGGATTTCCCGCTGATCGAGCTCATCAATGATCTGACCACCATCCGATTCTGCCAGATTGCTGTATAGAACGCGGTAGTCCGGGCTTTGCGCCCAGAGAATCAGTGCGACAATGATGGCAATGACTGCAGCGACAACGATCAGCAGCGGCACCAGAGGGTTGCCGCGAAGCTGTTCCTGTAGTCGTGTGAGCATTTGCCGGCCATTGGCAGCTTGACTCGACGTATTCCTGTTCGTCGTCTCGTTGGCCGAGGCGGCGTTACTCATGCTCCCCTCCGGTTGTCGAGGGGGTGATTACGGGATTCATTGCGACTTTCGGCTCCACAATCCATCGATTCAGCAATCTTCATTTGCTCTACGACCCGGTGGTCTGCGTCTATCCCACGTGGCTCATCGCGACTGGTATTCCACGGGCGGACGAGTGATGGACGACATTATGCGTGAACGCGACAAGGCTAAAGGGAAGAAAAGCCGACTTTTTATGCGGCAATTGAGGGGTTGGTGATTCCTGGAACTTGCTAGGCTTGCTGTCACTCGGTTCATATGCAGGAGTTGGATATGAGTTCAAGCGCTATGCAAGACGCCTTGGCGCAGATGCAGTCCATGGCCAGCCAGGCATCGATGACGCCTGAAAAAGGGCAGCAGGTCTCAACTGCAGTGGGCGATACGGGCTTTGCTGATGAGCTGCAGTCTTCGATAGAGAGGATTAATGAGCTCAAGCAGGCGTCGAAAAGTCAGGAGCGCGCATTTCAGGCGGGTGACCCCGACGTGGCCCTTAATGATGTGATGATCGACAAGCAGAAGGCGAGTGTCGCCTTTGAAATGGGGGTGCAGGTCAGGAACCGACTGGTGACGGCCTACAAGGATATCATGAACATGCAGGTTTGATGCCTATCGCTCTCCGGCGAGTGATGCCATGAACCGGTGGCGACGCGCTTCATGGCTGATGGGGAGGGCGAGAAGATGAAACAGTTTGGTCATGGCCGCTTCTGGCGTCATGTCACCACCGGACAGGACGTTGGCATTCTCCAGGCTATGGCTGGCAGCATAAGCCCCTATCGATATTTCTCCCTTGGGACACTGACTGATGGCCGCCAGCAAGCGCCCTGACGCTGACGCTTCGGCCAGGGTGTTGGCCAAGGCGCTATCATCCGGAATATTCCCCCCGCCCCAGACTTCCAGAAGCGCACCTCGGACATGGGCATTGGAAAGCCATTGTCTGACCAGTTTCGCATCGATCCCCGGCCATAAAACGATTCGGGCCACTGCCGAGGGGTGGAGTGTCTGATAATCGGCGGCAGTCGGTGGAGCCGGACGCCCCTGCGCTGCTAATGTCCGAGAGGGCTTGATGACCGGGTGGTGATCGACAAGTTCCCCGATGGGCGCGAGGTTAGGGCTGTCGAATGCATCCAGTGCGTGCGTATGCTGCTTGCGTGTCCTGGTGGCACGAGTGAGCTTGCCTGCAAAACAGACCGCGACTTCCTGAAGCTCGGGACAAGAAGCAAAGCGCAAGGCGGCCTCGATATTATCCAGCGCATCGCTGCCGTCACTTCCAAGTGGACGCATGGCACCTGTGACGACGATCGGTATGCCTATGCCTTGAAGTTGAAATGCCAGGCTACTGGCTGTCCATGCCAGTGTGTCGGTGCCATGCAGAATGACGATACCCTTGTAGCCTGACTGTCGAGCCTTTGCCAGGTCAGCGAGTCGTTGCCAGTCATGGGGCGAGGCGGCACTGGAGTCGATGGCAGGAGAGGTCTCGATGACATCGAATGTGGGCAGGGCATCGCGACGCTCTTGAGGCAGTGTCACTAATGCGTTTCTCAACCTCGGCTCGAAATGCGGCGATGCGGCCAGGCCTCGCTTGCTTGGCACCATGCCGATAGTGCCTCCAGTGTAGATGACCAGGAGAGGAAGGTGTCTTCGAGAGTCGTCACGTGTTTCCCTGGAGATGGGGGGCATGAAATGATCAGGCCTTCAAGTCGATGAGTCGTCCCTGCATTTCACTCAATGATTCGGCGATACGCAACACCTCCTCTCGCGGAATCTGGCGTATCACTTCGCCGGTGTTCCGGTCGATGATCATGGCAACCGTGCGATTCTCATAGCTGTTGATGTCGAACGATATGCGATAAGGGCGCATCGCTTCGTTGATGCGTGACAGGGATGCCGTCAATTCACCGCGAGTTGGTGGTGCGTCTTCGCTCTGCGCGGCATCCTCTTCGGCCATCGTCGGTCCTGGTTGTCTGCCGAGATGGGCGAGCATCGTGTCCAGACGCTGCTGTGGAGTCAGCCCTTGGGTTCCCTGGCTCAGGTCATGAATAGGATCGCTCATGATGCGTTTTCTCACTCCCTTGTCTTTTTTCTGAATGGGCCCTTGAAGGTTATCGACAAGCGAAGTGAAAGCTTTAGAGGCCAGGGCGGCCTGAGTCTGATGGAGGTTTCGCGTCTACTCGGCGTCGTGCAATTCGGCAGCAAACAAGGTGTTCTCGAGAAGCGATGCGACAGTCATGGGGCCTACGCCTCCCGGTACCGGGGTGATATGGCTCGCTCGCTTTGAGGCCACCTCGAAGTCGATATCCCCTGTCAGGTGGCCCTCGCTGTTCCGATTGATGCCGACATCGATGACAATGGCGCCGTCTTTGACCCAGTTCGCATCGACGATGCCGGGCTTGCCAACCGCAACGACCAGCAGGTCGGCGCGGTGCACGTGAGACGCCAGGTTTTCGGTAAAGCGATGGCAGACGGTTGTGGTGCAGCCGGCCAGCATGAGTTCCAGTGCCATGGGGCGGCCAACGATATTTGAAGCACCGACGATCGTGGCATCCAGACTGCGCACGGCCAGGCCGCTCTCCTGGAGTAGTGTCATGATGCCCTTGGGGGTGCAGGGGCGTAACAAGGGAAGTCGTTGCGCCAGTCGACCGAGATTGTAAGGGTGGAAGCCATCGACATCCTTGTCGGGATGAATGCGTTCCAGCAGAGGGCGGGCATCGAGGTGTTCGGGCAACGGCAACTGGAGAAGAATGCCGTCAATGCAAGAGTCTGCATTCAAGTCATCTATCAAAGCTTCAAGGTCTTCCTGGCGAGTATCGGAGGGTAGTTGATACCGCCTCGACAGCAGGCCAGCCTCTTCGCACGCATGATGCTTGTTGCGAACGTAGATTTCCGAAGCGGGATCCTCGCCAACCAATACGACGGCCAGCCCCGGTGGCCGGTGACCTGATTCGATGCGAGCAGCGACTTGGTGGGCTACCTGTTGGCGAATGTGGGCGGAAATCGCCTTGCCATCGATCAGTCGAGCGGTCATGCATGTCTCCCGCAAAGTCCGTGGATGAAGAGGCGTGATTTTCGCACGTGCTGAGTGTGTAGCAAAGTCGCTGTTCGTTTGTGAGCGTAATGACTTGACCGACGGGAAAACATCCGTAGAATACGCCTCGCATTGGCGAGCCTGTGGTAGCGGCATTGAGGTCGTGCAGCGGCTGGCATCGGGGTGTAGCGCAGTCTGGTAGCGCGCCTGCTTTGGGAGCAGGATGTCGGGGGTTCAAATCCCTCCACCCCGACCATAACGTGTTGATTCGGTTGGCATGTTGGTCAGTTGTAAGTTGCTTGCAGGACACATGACCAGTAGTATGCGCCCATAGCTCAACCGGATAGAGCAACGGCCTTCTAAGCCGTAGGTTGCAGGTTCAAGTCCTGCTGGGCGTGCCACTTGCCTGGTTGGATGGATACTGATGGTCTTTGCTGAAGTGTGATGCAGTCGTGGTGGATGTAGCTCAGTGGTAGAGCCCCGGATTGTGGCTCCGGTGGTCGTGGGTTCGATCCCCATCATCCACCCCATTTCGCTTCTCGTGTTCGGGCCGGCCGCCGTTTCGAGTCGTAGCAGCACGCGTGCCCCCTATCTTCGGCTGTTGTCGTGGTGGATGTAGCTCAGTGGTAGAGCCCCGGATTGTGGCTCCGGTGGTCGTGGGTTCGATCCCCATCATCCACCCCATCTCCTTCCTGGCCTGATTTCCGACTATTCCTTTTCTGCGTTACCATGGCATCGTCATGAGCCATGCTTGAGGCTCTTTTACGCCATGTCGGGTGTAAAAATCGGTATTGGATGGTTGTAATGCCACCATTCACGCCCCCATATAGTTACCATGGCGCTTGCCAGCGCAGTGTAGGGTTCTTAAAATTACCCCTTTGATCTTCTTTTCAACGCATTCACTGGAACGCCTCCAGTCGGTAGAGGACTATTCATGCAAGTTTCCGTCGAAACGACCTCCCAGATCGAACGTCGCGTCAAGGTTCAAGTGCCCGCGAGCGAGGTGGATCAGGCCGTCGCGTCTCGTCTCAAGGACACCGCGAAGAACGTTCGTCTCAATGGTTTTCGTCAGGGCAAGGTGCCCATGTCGGTGATCCGTCAACGTTACGGGCGTGGTGTTCGCAACGAAGTCGTCAGTGAAATGATGCGTGAGCGGTATGTCCAGGCGATTACCCAGGAGAGCCTCAATCCAGCAGGGTACCCGCAAATCGAGCCGACGGTTGACGAGGAAGGTAAAGATCTCGAGTTCGTGGCGACACTGGAGATTTACCCACAAGTTGAGTTGAATGGTGTCGAGGGCGCCGAAGTCGAGCGGCCGGTTGTCGATATCTCCGATGCTGATGTCGATGAGATGATCGAGACGCTTCGCAAGCAGCACGCGACATGGGAAGAGGTCGATCGTGAAGCTGCCGAGGGCGATCAGGTCACCATCGACTTCCAGGGATATATCGATGGTGAGCCCTTCGACGGCGGTAAAGCTGACAACCATGAACTGGTACTGGGGTCGGGTAGCTTCATACCCGGTTTCGAAGAACAGCTCGTTGGTGCCAAGCCCGGGGAAGACAAGACGCTCAATGTAACCTTCCCGACGGATTACCAAGCCGAGCAATTGGCTGGCAAAGAGGCAACCTTCGAAGTCACGATTCATAAGGTCAGCACTCAGCAGTTGCCTGAAATCGACGCCGAGTTTTTCGAGAAGTTTGGCGTGGAAGATGGCAGTGAGGAGACGTTTCGTGCTGAAGTTCTGAAGAATATGCAGCGCGAGGCCGATAAGGCAATTGACAATCGTGTCAAGCAGCAGGTGCTGGAAGCCTTGAAAAAGGCCAATGATATTGCTGTGCCTCAGTCTCTCATCGATCAGGAAACCGATGGGCTCAAGCGACAGGCAGCTCAGCAATTCGGCTTGGGGGAAGATTTCGATGTCTCCCAATTGCCGAATGAACTTTTCAGCGAGCAGGCCAAAAGCCGGGTACAGGTTGGTTTGCTGCTGGCAGAAGTCATCAAGGTCAACGAGATCGATGCCAGCGATGACGAGATTCAGGCCAAGGTCGAGGAAGTTGCCCAGCAATACCAGGAGCCTGAGCAGGTCGTTGAGTATTATATGAACAACGAGCAGCTCAAGAATCAGATCAAATCGTCGATCCTGGAAGACAAGGCTGTCGATAGGCTGTTGGAACAGGCCAGCGTCAAGGATGTCGAGATGTCATATCAGGAAGCGCTTCAGGCGGCACAGCAGCAGTCTGAAGACGATGACGCTGATGAAAACGAGGCGTCCGAGGACGAGACTCAAGCCTGATGGTGATCTGCCCCGGACATTTACCTGGCTTGCCAGGATCGGGTCGGGGGCCTATCGTCGTCAGTTATGCGAATACCCAAGCACGTTGAAGGACGTCACAGCGATGAGCAGCGATTTCGATATTCAAAACGCGGGCGGCCTGGTGCCGATGGTGGTCGAGCAGAACGCACGCGGTGAGCGGGCCTATGATATTTATTCGCGCCTGCTGAAGGAGCGCGTCGTCTTCCTCGTTGGACCTGTCGAGGACTACACCGCCAATCTGATTGTGGCGCAAATGTTGTATCTCGAGTCCGAAAACCCGGATAAGGATATTCATTTCTATATCAATTCGCCGGGTGGTGCGGTGACGGCAGGCTTGTCCATCTATGACACCATGCAGTTCATCCAGCCGGACGTATCGACCGTCTGTATCGGGCAAGCGGCCAGTATGGGGGCGCTTCTGCTGACTGGCGGCGCTGCCGGTAAGCGATACTGCCTGCCCAATTCACGTATGATGATTCATCAGCCATTGGGTGGTTATCAGGGGCAGGCATCAGATATCGAGATCCATACCAAGGAGATTCTGAGCATCCGGCATCGCCTCAATACCATACTGGCGCACCATACCGGCCAGTCTATCGAAACGATTGCCACGGATACGGATCGTGATAATTTCATGACCGGTGAGCAGGCTGCCGAGTACGGCTTGATCGATGCCATGCTGGATAAGCGCCCGACATCCTGATAGCGTGGATTGCAACGCATTAATTACATGTATTTTCCAGTGAGCCCATGAGGCCGCTGCAAGTCGAGAGGTACGCGAATGGCCGACGGCAAGGGCAAGGACGAGAGCGGCAAGCTACTGTACTGCTCGTTCTGCGGCAAGAACCAGAACGAAGTTCGTAAACTGATTGCAGGCCCGTCCGTTTATATCTGCGATGAGTGTGTCGATCTTTGCAACGACATCATTCGCGAGGAAGTGCTTGAAGCCGATTCCGAGGTCGAGGAAGAGCGGCTGCCGGCGCCAAGTGAACTGCGTCATACGCTCGATGACTATGTGATTGGGCAGGATCGTGCCAAAATGGTGCTGTCGGTTGCTGTTTACAATCACTACAAGCGTCTTCGCGCTGACACGAAGTCTGACGACGTCGAACTCGGCAAGTCGAATATTCTTCTGATTGGACCGACAGGCAGTGGCAAGACGTTGCTTGCGGAAACGCTGGCTCGTCTGCTTAATGTGCCCTTCACCATTGCCGACGCTACCACTCTCACCGAAGCGGGCTATGTCGGTGAGGATGTCGAGAACATCATTCAGAAGTTGCTTCAGAAGTGTGATTACGATGTCGAGAAGGCCCAGAAGGGTATCGTCTACATCGATGAGATCGACAAGATATCCCGCAAGTCCGATAACCCGTCGATTACTCGCGATGTGTCGGGTGAGGGGGTTCAGCAAGCGCTGCTCAAGCTGATTGAGGGCACGACAGCGTCGATTCCACCTCAAGGCGGTCGCAAACACCCACAACAGGAATTTCTTCAGGTCGACACAGGAAATATCTTGTTTATCGTCGGCGGGGCATTTGCCGGGCTCGACAAAGTGATTAGAGACCGTGCCGAAAAAGGTGGTATCGGTTTCAATGCAACGGTCAAAAGCAAGGAAACCGAGAAAGGGGTCGGAGACGTCCTCATGGATGTCGAGCCCGAAGATCTGGTCAAATTCGGACTGATCCCGGAATTCGTCGGTCGTCTACCCGTCATCGCGACACTCACCGAGTTGTCCGAGGATGCGCTGGTCCAGATTCTGACGGAACCCAAGAACTCACTGATCAAACAGTATGTCAAACTGTTCGAGATGGAAGGAGTGGAGTTGGATTTCCGGGAGGATGCGCTTCGCGCCGTTGCCGGCAAGGCCATGGCTCGCAAGACGGGAGCTCGTGGTTTGCGTTCCATTCTCGAAGGGGTTTTGCTGGATACGATGTATAAGGTGCCTTCCCTGGAGGGTGTGGCCAAGGTGGTTATCGACGAATCGGTGATAGCAGGTGAAAGCGATCCGTTGCTGATTTATTCTCAGCACGAAGAGAACAAGGTGGCCGGCAAGGGCGGTTAAGACGTGCTAATGAGTTAAGGGGCCGCCTTGCGGCCCCTTTTACATGATGGGCGGCGGATAAACAGTGATGTTTGCGTTGTCACACCTTGGAATTGCCTCTATTCATCCCCATCACCTGATTAAATATCTTTATCTTTGAGGTACGTCTGCGATGCAGCAGCACGACGCACAGACCATGAGTCTCCCCCTGTTACCGTTGCGCGATGTGGTCGTCTACCCGCAGATGGTAATTCCATTGTTTGTTGGCCGCGAGAAGTCCATTCAGGCACTTGAAGCGGCAATGGAAGCCGATAAACGCGTTCTTCTCGTAGCTCAACGCGAAGCGGGCCAGGATGATCCTGACAGTGCCGATTTGTTTTCGGTAGGAACCGTTGCCGAAATCATGCAGCTTCTGAAGCTACCTGATGGCACGGTCAAAGTGCTGATCGAAGGTGATTCCCGTGCGGATGTCGGCAAGATCAGTCTGGCCGAAGGTGGCTATACGCAAGCTGAAATCGTTCTGAGAGAAAGTGAGCCGCTGAGTTCCCGTGAGCAAGAGTCACTGGTACGTGTGTTGCTCAATCAGTTCGAGCAGTACGTCAAACTCTCCAAAAAGGTACCTAACGAGGTACTGAGTTCCTTATCAGGCATTGAAGATCCGAGTCGGCTAGTCGATACGATCTGTGCTCACTTGTCATTAAAGATCGACGACAAGCAGGAACTGCTGGAAATGGACCGTGTTCGTGACCGTATCGAACACCTGATGGCGCTCATTGAGTCCGAGATTGATCTACTGCAGGTAGAGAAGCGTATTCGCTCGCGGGTCAAGGATCAGATGGAGAAGTCCCAGCGCGAGTATTATCTCAATGAGCAAATGAAAGCCATCCAGAAGGAGATGGGTGAGCTCGAAAATGCACCGAACGAAGCCGATAAGTACGAACAGGCCATCAAGGATTCCGGTATGCCCAAGGAGGCTGCCGAAAAAGCCAACCAGGAGCTTGGCAAGCTGAAGATGATGGCGCCGACCTCGGCTGAGGCAACGGTAGTACGTTCCTACCTGGATTGGCTGATTTCCGTTCCCTGGAAAAAGCGTACACGCGTCAAGCATGATCTGGTCAGGGCAGCCAACGTTCTGGATGAAGACCATCACGGACTCGAGGAAGTCAAAGAGCGCATTCTTGAGTATCTGGCTGTCCAGAAACGTGTCAAGAAGCTCAAAGGACCGGTGCTGTGCCTGGTGGGGCCGCCCGGGGTTGGTAAAACGTCACTGGGACAATCGATCGCCAGGGCGACTAACCGCAAGTACGTTCGTCTGGCATTGGGTGGCGTCCGCGACGAGTCGGAAATTCGTGGCCACCGCCGCACGTACATTGGTTCATTGCCGGGCAAGATCGTACAGCGGATGAGCAAGGCAGGCGTTAGAAACCCGCTGTTCCTGCTGGATGAGGTCGACAAGCTGGGAATGGATCATCGAGGTGATCCATCGTCTGCGCTGTTGGAAGTTCTCGACCCGGAACAGAATGACAAGTTCAGCGATCACTACCTCGAGTTGGACTACGACCTGTCCGACACCATGTTCATCTGCACTGCCAACTCGATGAATATTCCTGAACCTCTGCTGGATCGTATGGAAATCATTCGATTGCCGGGGTATACGGAAGATGAAAAACTGGCGATCGCGCGCCGTTACCTGGTTCCCAAACAATTGAAGGCCAATGGGTTCAAGTCGGATGAGTTGACCTTTGGTGATGACGCGTTGTTGGAGCTCATTCGCTATTATACGCGTGAAGCGGGTGTGCGTGAGTTGGAGCGTCAAGTGGCCAAAGTTTGCCGGAAGGTCCTGCGCCAACGCCTCGAGGCGGAGAAGAAGGAAGGTGCTCAAGCGCCCCATGCCTTGGCAGCGAACGATATTGAAACGTATGCTGGTGTACGTCGCTACAGTTATGGGCTGGCGGATCAGCAAGATCAGGTTGGACGAGTTACCGGGCTGGCCTGGACCTCCGTCGGAGGCGAACTCTTGAATATCGAGTCCGTGGTCACGCCAGGTAAGGGACGCACGAATAAGACAGGCTCCTTGGGAGATGTCATGAAGGAGTCCGTGAGTGCCGCCCTGACGGTGGTGCGGGCTCGAGCTCTGCAGCTGGGCGTCGATCCGGAACGCTTCGAGAAAGAGGACCTGCATATCCATGTGCCTGAGGGTGCGACACCCAAGGATGGTCCGAGTGCCGGGATTGCCATGGTGACAGCGATGGTTTCGGCCTATACTGAGCGCCCGGTTCGTTGCGATGTGGCGATGACAGGTGAAGTCAACCTCCGTGGCGAAGTCATGCCGATCGGTGGGCTAAAGGAGAAATTGCTGGCGGCCCGACGGGGTGGTATAAAGGTTGTGCTAATACCCGAGGAAAACCGGCGCGACCTCAAAGAGGTCCCGGACAATATCAAGGATGCGTTGGAGATAAGGCCAGTGCGCTGGATTGACGATGTTCTGGACGTGGCCTTGGCTGGGAATACTGAGATTGAAAACGATGAAAAACATCGAAATGATCCTGTCTCTTCCCATTCAGTGATTAGTACGCATTAGTGATAATTTTCCCAAGTGCCAGAAAGCAAAGCCTGACATGATGGGGTTGGCGAGAAAGGTTGCTTGACGTTGTTTCAAGGCATTGCTATAAAATGTCTCTTTAATAGATAATGCAAGGTAGCCTGAGAAAGCGCCAATCAAGAGTCAAATTCCGTAACAGTCAAGGGGTGAAGTGTGAACAAATCCGAGCTGATCGAAGCGATCGCCGCGTCTGCCGATATTCCTAAAGCTGCTGCCAGCCGTGCCTTGGATGCCATGGTTGATAGTGTGACGGACAGCTTGAAAAAAGGCGATTCAGTCTCTTTGGTAGGTTTCGGCACTTTCTCCGTCAAGGAGCGTGCGGCTCGCACGGGTCGTAATCCGCAAACGGGTGAAACCATCCAGATCAATGCTGCTAAAGTGCCGAGTTTCAAGGCAGGTAAAGCGCTCAAGGATTCGGTCAACTGAGAACCCGATAGTGTTCGACACTGTTGTTCGTATCCAGGCGCATCGCGTGAGCGGTGCGCCTTTTTGTTAGTCTGTTGAATTTTGCACTTGAGATTGATGTTAAGTGCGTAGTGTGAGGCCAGCACATGCTGCAACGTATCCGGGAAGGCTCCAGCAGTTGGGGTGTCAAGATCATTATTGGCGTTGTCGTCCTGGCTATGGCTCTGTTCGGAGCTGAATCCTTGCTTGGATTGTTTGGCGATGACGAGAACGAAATCGCGGAAGTTAATGGCGAAAGCATTTCCCGCCAAGAACTGGACATGAATTTCCAGCGAGCGATGCAGAGTGGCCAGATCTCATCAGGAGAGGAAGACGAGGCACGGCAGGAAATTCTGGATGAGCTGATCACTACGACGCTGCTTACGCAATATGCTGAAGATGGCGGTGTGACCTTGTCCAAGCAACAGCTTGATGAGGTTATCGTTTCGCTGTCGGAATTCCAGAATAGTGATGGGGAGTTCTCTTCTGAACTCTTCCAGCAGCGCTTGTCCCGAGCCGGGTATACCCCTACTACGTTTCGTGAAAGGCTTAGACAGGATTTGCAGCAACGTCAGCTGCAACAAGGCCTGGCGATGAGTGAATTTTCGTTGCCTTATGAAGCGGAACGCTTGAATACTCTCGAGAATCAGCGTCGCAGCTTTCGTTATCATCATCTTACCGAAGATGATCTCGAGGCGATGCCTGACGTCAGTGACGATGACATCGAGACGTATTATGAACAGCATCAGGATGACTATCGGCGGCCGGAGCAAGTAAAGCTGGAGTATGTGATCGTAGATCGTCAGCGGTTGTCTGAGAATATCGAGGTCGATGAAGAGGCATTACGTGATGCATATGCCGAGCGATCACAGGATGCGGACCGCCGAGTCTCCCACATCATGCTGTCGCTGGATGAGCGTGATCGTGACGACGCTGAAGAGCAATTAGCAGAGATACGTGATCGCATTAATGAGGGTGACGATTTTTCTGAGCTGGCTGCTGAGTATTCTGATGATTCCGGGTCGGCGGAAGAGGGTGGCGATCTTGGTGTCATTACCCCCGGTATTTTTGGGGGGGCGTTTGATGAGGCCGCTTTTTCTCTCGACGAGGGTGAGGTTTCCGATATCGTGGAGACCGATAATGGTCTCCACTTGATCAAGGTCACCGAAATGGATATGCCATCTTTTGACGAGATGCGCGATACGCTTCGCGATGACGTTGCGCAGGACAAAGTCGAGGAAGAGTTCAACGATCGCGTCCAGCAGTTGATCGATGAAAGTTTTGCGGCGGATGACCTGGCCAGTGTTGCCGAAGATATTGGTGTGCCCCTCGAGGAGAGCGATTGGGTGTCTCGTGATGGCGCCGATGGTGTCCTTGGCGAGTCTGGTGTCATGGAAGCGGCTTTCAGTGAGGATGTACTGGAGAATGGCTACAACAGCGAAGTCATTGAGCTGGATGACGATCGTCATCTCGTTGTGAGGGTGGTGGATCACCGTTCTGAGACGACGTTGTCGTTGGATGAAGTCAGGGAGGAGGTGGAAGCTGCTGTTGAGGAAGATCAGCTGCAGGACGCTCTCGAAGAGTTGGCTCAGTCACATCTGGAAAGCCTGCGTAACGGCGAGTCGCTGGATATCGACTGGCAACGGGTTGAAGATGTCACTCGCGAGTATGATGAGGTTGAATCAGCGATTGTGCGTGGTGCATTCCGTTTGCAGGCACCGGAAGGTGATGAGTCGACGTATGGTCGGGCGACAACCAACGATTCGGTTGCCTTGATCGCGTTGGACAGCGTCCAGGAAGGCGAGGCTGAGTCACCCGAGAACTCTGTGACGGACATGGCGGAGCGTCTCCGCGCTCAAGCGGCGATTGAAGGGCTCCTGGAAAACCTCAGGAGTGAAGCGACGATCGACCGGTAACGGTATTATCTACGCAAGCGGGATCAGGTCAGGCGGCCGGTTGGAACTCAACCGGCCGCTTTGTCGTCAGTCCCGGGAGAGCGGCTCTCTAAGTGGGAAACGGCGGAGTTGAGGTGCTTGACCGGAAGTGATGAGTATGTCCCACCCTTGGTCGGGTCGCCAGTCGCCAAGTACGTAACGTTTTGCCGGCTTTCCATCGACGGTCAGGTCATGAACGTCCGGTCGATGCGTATGTCCGTGGATCAACGTGGTTACTGCATGTTTTGCCATTATCGTTTCGACTTCCACCGGTGTGACATCCATGATGTCTT
Source organism: Aidingimonas halophila (assembly GCF_900106955.1). GTDB lineage: Bacteria > Pseudomonadota > Gammaproteobacteria > Pseudomonadales > Halomonadaceae > Aidingimonas > Aidingimonas halophila. The sequence continues at coordinate 189,790 of NZ_FNNI01000005.1, forward strand.
CGGCTTTGTTGGAGATGGCATCACCGGATTCGGTTCTCAGGGTCTTGGCCAGCTCCAGGCGTTGTTCTATGGGTAACGACAGAATATAGGCTTGCCACTCAGGGTCTCGCGCCTGGGCACGAAATGCCATATAGGCGTCATCCCGCGTACATAGACTATCACCATGCATCATAAGGTAACGTTGGCCTCCGATTTCCGATACGGTGGCCTCGTCCAGCAACGTCGCCCCACACTGATCGGCGAAACGCTGACCAAGAAGAAAGTCGCGATTGCCGTGCATCAGATAGACAGCGGTTCCCTGTCGACTTAGTGCCGACAGGCTGGCAACCACACGTTCAGCGAGTGGATGCATGCCCGGTGTATCGAGAATGTCATCGCCGATCCAGGCATCGAAGAAATCACCGAGAATGTAAAGTGTCTCGGCATGTTGTGCGCGATGCTCGATGTAGTTGAAAAAACCGTCGGCAATTTCTGGAGCGCCGGGATGGAGGTGCAGGTCGGCTATCAACAGCGTCGTCATGAGTTGTTCCAGATCGCAGGTGAAAAGTCGATGCTGAGAGGATATCAGTCCTGGCGATAGGCACGCCGAATGAGCACGTCTTCGGCGGGAACATCGGCATGCATACCCCGACGGGTCGTTGGCACGGCACGTATCTTGTCGACCACGTCCATGCCGGAAACCACGTTGGCAAACACGCAATACCCCCAACCCTGGATCGACTTGTCACGATGATCCAGGAAGTCATTATCGGCGACATTGATGAAGAACTGCGCCGATGCGGAGTGGGGATCTTGAGTGCGGGCCATGGCCAGCGAACCACGATGGTTGGATAGTCCGTTATCAGCCTCATTGTCGATGGGGGCGCGGGTCGGCTTTTGCTCGAAGCGAGTATCGAAACCGCCGCCCTGAATCATGAATCCATCAATGACACGGTGAAACAATGTGTCGTCATAATGCCCGTCGGCGACGTAGCGTTCAAAATTGGCGGCGGTTTGTGGTGCCTTGTCGTGATGCAATTCGACGATGATGTCGCCGAAACTGGTTTCTAGAACGATCATGACGTGATTCTCGATTACGTGATGTGTTGGCATCATACCCGTCGTGGCATGGTAGCCAGCAACAAATGAACGGGTGTGCCTTGGCGTTGCGCGGTAGCGTCACGCTATAATAGCCGTTTTGCACCGATACGCGAAGTCGACTTCTGTCCTTCCGGTACCTAGCAAGAGGTTTGCAGATTACTCATGAGCCATGACAGCACCACTGCCCCGAATTTCATTCGTACACAGATTCGAGAAGAGGTCGAAGCGGGCAAGGTCGAAAAAGTCGTTACTCGCTTTCCACCGGAGCCGAATGGTTTTCTGCATATCGGCCATGCAAAATCGATCTGTCTGAATTTCGGTCTGGCCGAACAGTTCGGTGGTGACTGCCATCTGCGCTTTGACGATACCAACCCCGCCAAGGAGGAGCAGGCCTATATCGATGCGATCAAGGACGATGTGCAGTGGCTGGGTTTTCAATGGGCGGGTGATGTGCGTTATGCGTCGGACTATTTCGATCAACTATACGCCTGGGCACAGCATCTGGTGCGGGAAGGCAAGGCCTATGTCGACGACCTCTCTCCCGATGAAATCCGGGAGTACCGTGGCACCCTGACTGAGCCTGGTCAGCCGAGTCCCTATCGAGATCGTTCGGTGGAGGAAAATCTGGATCTTCTCGAACGCATGCGGGTCGGAGAGTTTGCCGAAGGCGAAAAGGTTCTGCGTGCCAAGATCGATATGTCATCACCCAATATCAATCTTCGTGATCCTATTCTGTATCGGATTCGCCATGCCAGCCACCATCAGAGTGGTGACAAGTGGAAAATCTACCCATCGTACGATTTTACGCATGGTCAGTCGGATGCGATCGAAGGGGTCACTCACTCCATTTGCACTCTGGAGTTCGAAGATCACCGCCCACTGTACGAATGGTTCCTCGAGAATCTGCCAGTGCCCAGTGTCCCCAGGCAAATCGAGTTTGCGCGCCTGAACATGAATTACACGCTGACATCCAAACGCAAACTCAAGTTGCTCGTGGACAATGGTTTCGTCGATGGCTGGGATGATCCCCGTATGCCGACATTATCCGGCATGCGTCGGCGTGGTTATACACCGGCGTCGATCCGCAAGTTCTGCGAGATGATCGGCGTGACTCGTGCCGATGGTGGCCTGGTGGATATCGCGATGCTGTATCACGCCATCCGTTCCGACCTCGAGGATAACGCGCCGCGGGCCATGTGTGTACTGAGGCCGCTGAAGGTGATCCTCACCAATGTACCTGAAGATTTTGAAGAGGTGTACGACGTCAAGGGGCATCCGGCGCGTGACGACATGCCTTCACGCCGTATTCCCCTCAATCGGGAGATATGGATCGACCGTGATGATTTCATGGAGGAGCCTCCCAAGAAGTTCTTCCGGTTGGCGCCCGGCAAGGAAGTGCGTCTGCGCAACAGTTACGTGATCCGTTGTGACGACGTCATCAAGAACGACACAGGGGAGATCGAGGCACTTCATTGTTCAGTGGATTTCGACACCTTGGGTAAGAATCCGGAAGGGCGCAAGGTGAAGGGAGTGATCCATTGGGTCAGTGCCACACATGGCGTCCCGGTGGAGCTGCGGTTATACGATAACCTGTTCCAGGTGGAGATGCCCGATAAGGACAGGGATGCTGATTTTCTCGAGCACTTGAACCCCGAGTCATTGGTCACCCTGAAAGGTATCGCTGAGCCTGGTCTCAAGGAGACGGTGCCTGAATCACGCTTCCAGTTCGAACGTGTCGGCTACTTCTGTGCGGATCGCTATGCCTGTCGCGATGGAGCGCTGGTCTTCAATCGTATCGTTGGGCTAAAGGATACCTGGGCGAAAATGCAAAAGAAGAGCTGAGCATGCAGATCTACAATACCCTGACTCGTCGTAAGGAAGCGTTCGTACCGTTGGAAGCCGGAAAGATCCGCATGTATGTGTGCGGCATGACCGTCTATGACTATTGTCACCTGGGCCATGCACGCGTCATGGTGGCATTCGATGTCATTACCCGTTATTTGCGCCAGGCGGGATATGATGTCACTTATGTGCGCAATATCACCGATATCGATGACAAGATCCTTCGCCGTGCGGAAGAGAATGGTGAGCCGATCGATCGTTTGACGCACCGCATGATAGAAGCGATGCATGAGGATGAAACGCGCTTGAACGTGCTTCGTCCCGATGAGGAGCCTCGTGCCACCGCTCATATCGATGCCATCGTGGCGATGATCAGTACGCTGATCGACAAGGGGTATGCCTACTCTGCCGACAATGGCGACGTCTATTACCGCGTGCGTCGTTTCGAGGCCTATGGCAAGCTCAATAACCGCGATCTCGATGATATGCGGGCCGGCGCGCGCGTCGACGTCGACGAACACAAAGAGGACCCCCTCGATTTCGTATTGTGGAAAGCGGCAAAGTCCGGCGAGGTCAGCTGGCCCTCTCCTTGGGGAATGGGGCGCCCCGGTTGGCACATCGAATGTTCGGCCATGTCGACATGCTGCCTCGGTGAAACCTTCGATATTCATGGTGGCGGGCCTGATCTCACCTTTCCTCACCATGAAAACGAAATCGCTCAGAGTGAGGCCGCTACCGGCAAGCGTTACGTCAATACCTGGATGCACGCCGGTGCTGTCAGGGTGGATGATGAGAAAATGTCCAAGTCATTGGGCAACTTCTTCACCATTCGGGAAATCCTCGAGGTTCATGATCCGGAAGTCGTGCGTTATCTGCTGGTCGCCAGCCACTATCGTAGCCCGATCAACTATTCCGTTGAGGCACTCGATGAATCGCGCAAGTCACTGGAACGTTTCTACAACGCTCTCGATGGCGTGACGCCGGAGGCCGGGCGTGTCGACGATCGTTTTGCTCAGCGCTTTTCGTCCGCCATGGCGGATGATTTCAATACGCCTGAAGCGTTGGCGGCACTGTTCGACCTGGCTCGAGAACTCAACCGGGCCAAGTCGGAGGACGAGGGGAGAGCACCTGCCCTGGCGGCCGAACTCCTCAGGTTGGGCGAGGTACTGGGGCTGTTCTATCAACGCCCTGCTGATTTCCTGCGCGGTGTAAACAGTGCATTACCTCTCAGCGAAGCCGACATCGAGGCACGTATTGCCGAACGGCAAGAGGCCAAGAACGCGAAGGATTTCGCGACGGCCGATCGCATTCGTGATGAATTGGCGGCTATGGGCATCATCCTCAAGGATTCGCGAGAGGGGACAACCTGGGTTCTTGATCGACAACCCCAGCGTTAACGATGTGAGTCACGGAGACACCGAGCGTTGATTGTCTCCTGGCCGATGATCCCTGACAGCGGGGAAGAGCTTCCTTATACTGGAAACACATTGGTTTGCTGATAAGGGAGCGTCCCCATGGACAGGACGTTGAAGGGTATCGTCGCGCTGGTAGTGGGTGGCGGCATGCTGGTGGGCCATGCTCATGCTGACAATCCTGTTGTCGTCTCGTCGAAAATCGATACCGAAGGCTCGGTATTGGGCGAATTGATCATCCAGACACTGGAAGAGGGCGGCCTCGAGGTCGAGGACCGTTTGCAGCTGGGTGGGACCAGCATCGTACGTGAAGCCATCATTGCGGGTGAAATCGATATCTATCCTGAATATACCGGGAATGGTGCGTTTTTCTTCGACCGAGAAGACAGCGAGGTCTGGCAGGATGCAGAGGCCGCCTACGAGGAAGTCAAGCAGCTCGATGAGGCGGAAAACGATCTCGTCTGGCTGACTCCGGCCGATGCCAATAATACCTGGGCCATGAGTGTTCGCGGCGACCTTGCGCGCGAGCATGATCTCCAAACGCTCGAAGATCTGGCGGACTATCTCCAGAACGGTGGTGAATTCAAGTTCGCTGCCAGTTCCGAGTTCGTCGAGTCGCCTTCCGCTTTACCCGCCTTTGAAGAGGCGTATGGGTTCGAGCTTTCCTCCGATCAGTTGGTCGTTCTGTCCGGCGGCAATACGGCTGCTACCCTGCGTGCTGCAGCACGACAAACCGATGGGGTGAATGCCGCCATGGCGTATGGGACAGATGGCGGTCTCGGTGCCCTCGATTTGGTCGTGCTGGAAGACTCCCTTGGCGTACAGCCTGTCTATCAACCAGCGCCATTGGTGCGTCGTGACGTCCTCGAGGCGCATCCGGAAATCGAATCGCTCTTGACGCCGGTGTTCGAGGCGCTGGATCTCGAAACCCTGCAGCGACTCAATGGCGAAGTGGCTGTGCAAGGTGTCGATGCTGCCAGTGTGGCCGAGGACTTTCTGGCCTCCATGGAAGAGTGATCGTGCATTTGATCACTTCATTGCCTGAGTGGATGCTCTGCCGTGCTCCGGCCGCCGCATAACCGAGTGCTCGTCGTTTTATCGATGGCTGCATTGCTGACGTTGGCCCTGCTCAGTGTGGTCAGCGTCCAGCCGAATCGTATTGCACCCGGCGAAGACTATTCACTGGTCGCCATTGTCGGCTTCGAATGGCTGATTCCGGTTCTCTTGCCTCTGGTCGGTGTGGTTTGCCTGTCGTGGTGGTCTCCTCCGCGCTGGGGAGACTATGCGATGCTGACGATCACGCTTGTCTACCTGGTATCATGGCCCTGGGCGTTGAGTCTGTTCTGCCAAATGGTGGTCGACTCTTCTCAACAGGCGGCACGAGCCAGTATCGGTCCCGGTCTGTGGGCGTGGCTATTCTTCTCCCTGCTGATCCTGCTCGAATTACAGGCCAGGTTGCATGTCCCTCGATTCGGACGCTGGTCACTGTGGCTGTCACTGATCGCATTGATATCGCTTCCCTTCTGGCTGGGTGCCTTGAGCGACCTGGCACTGGTGCGTGAATATCAGGGGAATACCGAACAATTCATGGACGCGATGCACTATCACGTTGCCCTCGTCAGTGCTGTGGTCGCTGTCAGCCTGATGTTGGCCGTATTGCTGGCGCTATTGATGCGCAGTCATGAACGCTTGCAGCGGGGTGTCTTTGCGGTACTCAGCGTCATCCAGACGATACCGAGCCTGGCGTTATTCGGTTTGTTGCTCGCACCTCTGGCCTGGTTGTCGTCGCGATTTTCGATACTGGCCGATCTGGGCGTTCAGGGTATCGGTTGGGCACCGGCTTTATTGGCGTTGGTCGGGTATAGTCTTCTGCCCATGACACGTAACACTTATGTCGCTCTCGAGAGTATCGATCCTCAGGTGATCGATGCCGCCCGCGGCATGGGGATGAGCCGTTGGCAAGTGTTCTTTCAGGTGAGGTTGCCACTGGCGTTGCCCGTCATCATCGAAGGCGTCCGCATAACCAGTGTCCAGGCGATCGGATTGGCGGCCGTGGCAGCGTTGATCGGTGCCGGTGGTTTCGGAACCTTCGTCTTCCAGGGACTGGGGCAGGCTGCCATGGATATGGTGCTGCTGGGGGCGCTGCCAATCATCATCATGGCCGTGCTCGTGGATACGGCGCTGAGTGCACTGGCCGCGTGGTGCCGACGAGGAGATGTCAATGCGTGACGATCATGCATCCATGATCGCCCTTGATGGCGTGACGAAACGCTTCGGTCAGGAAGTTGCGGTTGACGATATCCACTTGTCTGTAGGTCATGGCGAGCTGTGCGTGCTCGTGGGAACGTCGGGGTGCGGTAAATCGACCACGTTACGCATGATCAATCGCCTGATCGAACACAGTGCCGGTGAAATCCGTATCGAAGGTCAGCAGATTCGTTCGTTCAACCCTGACCAGTTGCGCCGCCGTATCGGTTATGCGATCCAGAATACCGGTCTGTTTCCGCACTGGTCGGTGGCTCGCAATATTGGTCTGGTACCGCGATTGCTCAAGTGGCCATCCACACGCATCGAAGCGCGAGTGGAAGAGTTGATGTCCATGCTGGATCTCGATTTCGAGGCATTCGCCGGAAAGTATCCCGCACAGCTTTCCGGTGGTCAGGCGCAGCGGGTGGGAGTCGCTCGCGCGTTGGCGGCTGACCCGGACGTGCTCTTGATGGACGAACCTTTTGGTGCGCTTGATCCCATCACCCGGGAAACGCTTCAGGAAGAACTGCTCGCTTTGCAGGGGCGGCTCAAGAAGACCATTGTTTTCGTCACCCATGATATGGATGAGGCGCTCAAGCTGGCGGATCGCATTGTCGTCATGCAAGCCGGTCGTATCGTACAGCAGGGGACGCCGATGGATTTGCTCGGTCGGCCAGCCGACGCCTACGTGGAATCGTTACTGGGAGGCCGGGATCGTGGCTTGAAGCACGCTTCCCTGATGACAGTATCGGCTCGGATGCGTCATGACAGTGCGGTAGGGGCATCCGATGTCGAAGGGGTCCGTAATACGGATTCATTGCGCGATGCGTTATCGGTCATGCTATGGCGCAAAACGGCTCAGCTGCCGGTGCTGGATGGCGGGGGGGGGGCGTATCGGTACACTGCATTGGCAGGACGTGATCCGGGAGTCGCACGAATGAGGCAGGTGCGTCGCGCCAATTGGCGGTTACTGTTATGGAGTCTCCTGCTGTTGGTGGTCGTCGTGGCGTTGCCGCATCTCGACACGCTAATGCGTTTGTGGTTACCGGCTATGGGGGATGTCATCTATCGGCGTGACTCATTCCTTGCGCTATTGGGCAATCACATTGCCATTGTCGCCATTGCCGGCGTGATCGCGACAGCAATCGGGGTCGGTGCCGGTATTGCCGTCACCCGTGATTGGGGACGGGATTTTCTGCCATTGGTCAGCCAACTGGCCTCCATCGGCCAGACCTTTCCTCCTGTCGCCGTGCTGGCGCTGTCGGTACCTGCCCTGGGGTTCGGGACTGTGCCGACCATCATCGCCCTGGTGCTCTATGGCTTGCTACCTATCGTTCGCAATACGCTGGCGGGTTTGCAGGGTATCGATGCGGATGTGATGGAAGCTGCCAAAGGGATGGGCCTGTCGTCGATGCAGCGGTTGTGGCAGGTCGAGCTGCCATTGGCCAGCACGATTCTTCTGGCCGGTATCCGGACGTCCGTCACCATCAATATCGCGACGGCGGCGATTGGTTCGACCATCGGCGCCAAGACATTGGGAGACCCCTTGATAGCAGGTATCGTCAATGGCAACGGTGCCTATATCGTCCAGGGAGCGATCGTGATAGCCCTGTTGGCGCTTTGTGTCGATAGCATTTTCGAACGCGTCGGTTGCGGTCTGGCAGCATACGACCAAGGTTGACGCCTCCCTGCTTGTCAGGAGTGTGTGCTTTCATTCATTTTACGTTAACGTTAAATAGAGTATCGTCCTCGGCACATCCTGACCGGGACGATCGTGGCCCTCCGTTCCCCACAAGGGAGCGGTGTACCTCCGCCGATACCCGAGGATGAGGTCATGAGTTCCACCGCTAAATCGAACGTTGTCAACGTTCTCGAATTCCTCGATGGCGACGAATATCGCTTGCCCACCTTTGCGTTACTCGATCAGGAAGGCGTGCTGTACCCCGGCATAGACGCGCCGTCCCTGGAGCGTGACAAGGCGCTGCACATCTATCGGGCGATGGTGTTCACCCGGGTGCTGGATGAACGCATGATGGCAGCCCAGCGTCAGGGCCGTTTGAGCTTCTATCTGCAATGCACGGGAGAGGAGGCGGCTGTCATCGGTGCTACCGCGGCACTGGACGATAGTGACATGATCATGGCGCAGTATCGTGAGCAGGGGGCACTGGCTTATCGAGGGTTCAGTATCGATGAGTTCATGAACCAACTGTTCGGCAATGACCTCGACTATGGTCGGGGGCGCCAGATGCCTATTCATTATGGGTCGGCCGAGCTGCATTACATGACGATTTCCTCCCCATTGGCTACCCAGATTCCTCAGGCGACCGGTTATGCGTACGGGCAGAAGCTGGCGGGTGAAGGGCATTGCACCATCACCTTCTTCGGCGAAGGCGCGGCCTCGGAAGGGGACTTTCATGCGGCCTTGAACATGGCGACGGTGCATCGCGTACCGGTGATCTTTTTCTGTCGTAACAATGGCTACGCGATCTCCACGCCGGCTATTGAACAGTACGCGGCCGATGGGGTAGCGCCACGAGCATTCGGCTATCGGATGCATGTGGTGCGTGTCGATGGCAACGATGTACTTGCCGTTCATGAGGCGACACGCGAGGCGCGTCGTCTGGCTGTGGAACATCATCATCCTGTCCTGATCGAAGCGATGACCTATCGGTTGGCAGCACACTCATCCTCCGATGACCCGTCAGGTTATCGCTCGCGCAAGGAGGAGGAAGCCTGGCGTGTCAAGGACCCCATCCGTCGCATGAAACGGTGGTTGATCGACCGATCATGGTGGAGTGAGGACGAGGAGAACGAATTGCTCGAACGCTATCGACGCGATGTGCTCGAAAGCATGAAACGAGCCGAAAAACGACCGCCCCCACCACTCGAGAGCCTGGTCAGCGATGTCTACGATGAAGTGCCCCTGCGGCTCCAGGAGCAGTTCGATGCACTGGAAGCTCATATTCGTCGCTATCCGGAGCAGTATCCGCGTGGCGCCCGATCTCTCGGGATCGATAATACCGATGAGCCGCAGGGAAGGACGTAACGATGCCTACCATGAATATGTTGCAGGCCATCAATAATGCGCTCGATATGGCCATGGCATCAGATGAGCGTGTGATCTGCTTCGGAGAGGATGTCGGCACCTTCGGCGGAGTGTTCCGGGCCACCAGTCATCTCCAGGAGCGTTACGGCAAGGCGCGTTGTTTCAACACGCCCCTAGTCGAGCAGGGTATCGTCGGTTTCGCCAACGGGCTGGCTGCTCAGGGGGCCGTTCCCATTGCCGAGATCCAGTTTGCCGATTACATCTTTCCGGCATTCGATCAACTCGTTAATGAAACCGCCAAGTTCCGCTACCGTTCGGGCAATCTCTTCAATGTGGCGGGACTGACGATTCGTGCCCCATATGGCGGTGGCATTTCCGGGGGACTTTACCACTCCCAGTCCCCGGAGGCGTATTTCACGCATACTCCAGGCCTGAAGATCGTTGTACCGCGTAATCCATACCAGGCTAAAGGGTTGCTCCTGGCCTCGATCCGTGATGCCAATCCTGTGTTGTTTTTCGAGCCGAAACGGCTGTATCGAGCCGCAACCGGTGAGGTGCCCGATGCGGATTACCAGTTGCCCTTGGGTAACGCTGAAATCCTCAAGGAGGGTAACGATGTCACCGTGCTTGGCTGGGGAGCACAGATGACGATGATCGAGGCCGCGGTGGAGATGGTAGAAAACGAGGGAGTCTCCTGTGAAGTGATCGATCTGCGAACACTATTGCCATGGGACGTGGACACCGTAGCCGAGTCGGTTTTCAAGACCGGGCGCTTGGTCATCACGCATGAAGCGCCTTTGACCGGTGGATTTGCCGGTGAAATTGCCGCGACGATACAAGAGCGCTGTTTCCTTTATCTCGAATCACCGATCGCCCGCGTCGCCGGTCTGGATACGCCGTTTCCGCTCACACTGGAAAAGGAGTACATGCCGGATCAGTGGAAACTGCATGACGCGATCAAGGCCAGCATCGAATTCTGATCCGGACGGAGGTCCATGATGAGCGATTTCATTCTACCCGATATCGGTGAGGGCATCGTGGAGTGTGAGCTGGTCAAATGGCTGGTTGCCGAGGGCGACAGAGTCGAAGAAGACCAGCCGGTGGTGGAGGTCATGACGGACAAGGCACTGGTGGAAATTCCCGCGCCTGCGACGGGACGTATTGCCCGTTTGTATTATCGGGAAGGGGACGTGGCCAAGGTCGATTCGCCATTGTTTGCCTGGGAGGAAAGCGACGCGTCTGGCGTCGAACCGACGTCGGAGAACGATGCTGACGAACCGGTATCGGCGGCCAGGGAATCGAGGGCTGATACCATACCGGCGAACGAGTCGATCTCATCATCACCGCATCGTCAACGCACGCCTGCCAGTCCGGCAGTACGACGTCTGGTACGCGAGCATGGATTGAATCTCGACACGATTGCGGGATCCGGTAAGGATGGGCGAGTGCTCAAGGAGGATGTGCTGGCCTGTCTCGAAACGGATGAGCAGGTGACGGCGCAGGTCGAGCCCATGACGGGGATTCGGTCGGTCATGGCCAGACACATGGAGGCAGCGGCAAGGACCATTCCCCATTTCGTCTATGGCGATGAAGTCGATGTTACCGAGCTGCTGACAGTGTATGAGCGGCTAAAATCCGGTGCCGAGCGAGCCGGGATACGCTTGACCTTGATGGCGCTGTTCATGAAATCGTTGGCACTGGCCATACGGGAACACCCGTTGATCAATGCTCGGCTCAATGAGGATGCCAGTGAAATTCATTATCAGCCTGCCTGCCATATCGGCATGGCCGTGGACAGTGAAAACGGACTGGTCGTACCCAATGTCAAGCATGCCGAACGTTTGACATTGCTGGAAATCGCGGCGGAAATCGCCCGGCTCACGGAAGACGCTCGTCAAGGACGACTCGCCAGAGCGGATTTACAGGGAGGGACGATAAGTATGTCCAATATCGGCGTGCTGGGAGGGACCTATGCGGCGCCGATCATCAACGCGCCTGAAGTGGCTATTGTCGCATTGGGCCGGATTCAATGGTTGCCACGCTTTGACGTGCAGAACAACGTCGTGTCACGGGCGATCATGACGGTAAGCTGGGCCGGCGATCACCGAGTGCTTGATGGGGGAACCATGGCGCGTTTCTGCAATGACTGGAAAAGCTACCTGGAATCGCCGGAGACAATGCTGCTGCACATGGGGTGAGGCGTATATATGACCACGCCGGCCTTGCAACAGTTCTACATTCCCGAAGAGCAGTCGATCTATCTGCTCAGCCATCAGGATGCCAAGAAACTCAAGGATTGGATCGGGCTTTGTCAGCAGCAGCTCGAGCAGCTCGGTTATCGGGATATCGAGCTCGTCGGCAAGGGAGCGTATGCGTTTGTCTTCGCCGGGCGAGTGGGGGATGGTAGCGAGCACGTTTTCAAATTCACCCGTATCACCTTGCCCCGTCATGTTCAGGATCGACTGGAGGAAGAAGCCTTCATGCTCGGTCATGTTGCTCACTCCCATGTTCCCCGGCTGATCGCATTCCAACGAGTGCGGCAACAGTCGATGCTGGTCATGGAGCGGGCTCCCGGGACCAATCTCGAAGACGTCTCACTGCGACATGGGCGCTTGTCACCGAGGCTGATCATTCGTATTGCCGCGCAGCTGGCAGATATCCTTCGCTACCTGCGGCGTGATATCGGTCCGGCAGGCCAGCCCGTCGTGCATGGTGATATCAAACCATCGAATCTGGTGTTTGATCCTGATCGGGAATCCGTGGCGTTGATCGATTGGGGGTCGTCGGTATTCGCTCAGCTCGATGCCGACTTGCAGTTCGTATCCACTCATGCCATGGAGTTGATGCCCGACAATCTGCAGCAGAGCAATGCGCGCTTGGGTGATGTGTATTTCATCGGTGAAGAGCAACTGGATGGAGCGCTGTCATCGCCTCGCTTCGATGAACAGGGGGCGGCAGCAACGCTCTACGCGCTGGCATCAGGGCAGTCCTGCCGTTTTGGTTGCCGGGTGATGCCTGCGGTTTCGCTGGGTCTACCGAGAGAATTCGCCCGCGTGCTGGATGCCATGCTGTCGACGGATGGCTCGGTTCGCCGGCAGGCCGGCGACTATTTTCTCGATGCCATGCCGCGCATGGCACGTACGGTCATGCTCGATCTCCCGCGACCACCTGAAACGCCGCTGGTGCCGATCTGGGGGCGCTCACTGGATCGGGATATCGATACCGTGGTTTATAGCTCCCGCAAGGCGTTCCTGCGTGAGGAGAGTTCGATAACGTCATTGAATGATGTCAATGACGTTCAGCTCGATCGTTATTACAAGAACTTCATGCAGGGCATGGGGGATACGGAGAAAGCCTTTCTCGCCGCCGTCAGCCGTCTTGGCCGTTATCCAGTGGTCGGGGGGTTGGCAATCCGCTGGGAAGCGGAAGGCGTGTATTTCGATACCTCACTGAACCTGCATGATCGATCGCTCAAGCCGGCCTTTATCGTGGCAGTCAACAATCTGGTAACGTTGGCCAGGGCGATCCATCGGCGCGGTATCTTCAAGAGTTGTCTCTTCAACGCCAGAAACACCTTGCATATCGACCGCGACTCGTCTGAGGCGCCTTTTATTCTGCCCGAGGGAATGACACTGTCTTATGAAGTCAGTGATGTCCCTGAACTGGAAGACAGGTCTCGCGAGCACTCATACTTCGAGGATGGGCCCGATCCTGAAGAGTTCCTGGTGCTGCCGGAACGTATCATGACATGCCTGGAAGCACTGAACCGTATTCACCATACCGGCATGATCATCTTCGAAGCGTTGCCAAGGCATCTCAAGATTCACAGCTATTATCGTTTGCTCGATCCCTCGAGAGAAGCCGAGTTTCGTAGCTGCCTCGACGATATTCTGAAAGCGGTGGATCGCATCGAAGGGTTGGGGGTATCGGGGTATATGAAAATGCCCTACAAGGACACCAAATTCTTTCCTCACATCGAATGCCAGCCCGAGCGCTTCTACCCACGCAATCCGCGCGCTGTGTGATAGTGGTCTTGCCTCATGCCCGGGGCATAAGATCATGGATATACGGTGATGCTGTGCGGATGATCCGCGACTTCGCAAGCCCTGCATGGGAGACAGATATTGAGTTTACCGCGTCTGGAAAATGCCGGTATCGATGCGTGGGTCGTGCGGCTGTTCGATACTATCGATGAGGCGAATATGCCGTGGCTGACGTCGTTTTGTCGGCAATGCGAAAGTGTATTCGACGATGCTCTGGTCGACCTCGTTCCCTCCTATACCACGGTACTGGTCCATTACGATGTCATGAAGCTTGATGCCGGTGACGCCCGGCAGCGGCTTGTTCGTATCCTTGAAGGGCTTGCACCGGATGATGTGAGTGCCGATGCCCCATTGAAGGAGCTCCCTGTCTGGTATGACGAATCGGTGGGGCCGGAACTCGCGCGGTTGCAGGCCGCCAGTGGCCTCGATCTCGATGGTGTCATCGATATGCATCGCGGTCGTGACTATCGCGTATTTGCGTTGGGATTCGCGCCCGGTTATGCCTTCATGGGGCGGCTCGACGATCCCCTGGTCGTCCCGAGGCTGGCAACGCCTCGCAAGCGGGTGCCTGCCGGGAGTGTCGCTGTGGCGGAACGCCAGACGGCGGCTTATCCGAGTCTGTCGCCCGGGGGATGGAATCTGATCGGACGGACGCCTGTGAGACTGTTCGACCGCCAGACAGAAGGGTTCAGTCTGCTTCAGGTCGGTGATCGGGTACGCTTCGTGGCCATCGATCGCGACACGTTCGTGGAGATGGGGGGCGATGTAACGCCTGTCGAGGAACGTTCTAGCCAGTCGGCCACAGAGGATCAGGGAGATCGCGAATGAGCGGCTTGCGAGTCGAACGTGCGGGACCATTGACAACGCTGCAGGATGCCGGCCGTTTCGGTGTCCGACGGTTGGGTGCCACGCAAGGGGGTCCAGCGGATTTGCATGGCTGGGCCTGGAGCAACTATCTGCTTGGCAATCCCTGGAATACTCCGGCGTTGGAAATCGTGCTTGGCAACCTTTCGCTTGTTGTCGAACGCGATGCCACGCTGGCGCTGATGGGAGCGGACTTACAGGCATGCCTGGATGGGCGTCCAGTGAAACCGGGAGAGACCTTCGCTGTTCGAGAGGGGCAATACCTGACCTTCCAAGTGCCGGTCAACGGGATTCGCGCTTATCTGGCTGTGGTAGGCGGCTTTGTCGCTGATCCGGTACTGGGCAGTGTGGCTTGCGTCATTCGTGACGGCCTGGGAGGGCACGATGGACAGGGGCATGCACTGGCAAGCGGTGACAGAGTGGCATTCGCGGCAGACGATGCATTGTCGGCCGACCGGCGCTTGCCATCGCCGGCAGAGGTCCCGACAATCAACTATCAGGAGGAGAGCTCATTGTCGATGGTGCCCGGTGCCCAGGTGGCCGAGTTCACGGGGCGTAGTCTATTCACCGCGTTTCACGCCGACTGGCATATCGACGACCGGGCCGATCGCATGGGCGTACGCCTGGCCGGTCCATCGCTACGAAGCCGTGTGACCTCGATGATATCCGAAGGTATCGCGCTTGGCGCAGTGCAAGTGCCGTCGGACGGGCAGCCCATCGTGTTGCTCAACGATCGGCAGACGATTGGAGGGTATCCGCGGATGGGAACATTGACCCCATTGGCTTGTTCGCGCCTGGCCCAGTGCCAGCCAGGTCAGGTGGTTCGCTTGCAGCCCGTGGCATTGGGTCAGGCACAGCGCGAACATCATGATTTTTTGAGCCGCTTTCTTGCCTGAGGCGGGGAGCGGTTACACCAATTCTCGTCGCTTCAATACATCGGTAATGACCGGTACTGGCGTCAGCAAGTGGTCGCGCATCATACGGCTGGCACGCTCGGCATCCCGGCTCAAGGCGACATCGACCAGCGCATTGTGCTGGCGCCGTTTCTCTTCTAGCGCCTGATCCGAGAATACGGTTTCCTGAAGCCAAAGATGGCGGTAACGTTCCGCCTGATCGAAGAGTCCGGCTCGCGCCCGAAGCAAGTGATTCGAACCGCAACCGGCGACGAGAGCGGCGTGAAAGGCTTTATGGCGGTTGTCCCAGATATCCAGAACATCATCGGGGCTGTGGACTTCCATGACCTTGTTCAACGTATGTGAAGTCGCCAGGATGTCCGCTTCCCAGCTATCGTCACCGCGTTCGATGGACAGGCGCAGCATCATCGCCTCGAGTTCGGCGCGTGCATCATAGATGTCTTCCAGTTCCGCCAGCGAGACGGGGGCGACGCGATAACCGCGCTGGCTGATGGCCACGACCAATCGTTCTGCGACCAATTGCGAGAGCGCTTCTCTCAACGGCCCGACACCCAGGTCGTAACGTGATTTGAGCCGACTCATCAGCAATTTCTCGTCGGGAGCGAAGACACCACGAATGATATCGCGCTTGAGATGCTGATAAGCGCTGATGCCAAGGTTCTGTCGAGGGGGATTATCCATTGATGCAGCATTTCCTTGCGACGAAGGACATTGTTCTCGAATGTCGATATTCTACAATCATGGGATTATATCGAGCATAGCCATCAAGTGGCGAGCGGGAAGCCTTGACGCTGTATAGCACAGGGCAGGACATCGATTCTGAGGTGCTTGTGTACGATTTCATCATCATCGGCGGCGGTATTCTTGGCCTGTCGACCGCCAAACAACTCGCTGAGGAATATCCGGGCCACCGGATCGTCGTGATCGACAAGGAAGAGACGTTGGCGAGCCATCAAAGCGGTCACAACAGCGGTGTCATTCATGCCGGTGTCTATTACACGCCAGGGAGTCTCAAGGCTCGCTTCTGCCGTGAAGGTAATCGCCAGACCAAGGCGTTCTGTGAGCAGCATGACATTCCCTACGAAGAATGCGGCAAACTCCTGGTCGCGACCAATGATATTGAAATGGAGCGTATGAAAGCGTTATGGGAACGCACGGCCGCCAATGGTCTCGAGCGCCAGTGGCTGAGCGGCGATGAACTCCATGAGCGCGAGCCGGCCATCACCGGCCGCGGGGCGATCTTCGTGCCGTCCAGTGGCATCGTCGATTATCGTCGTGTCGCCCAGGCCATGGCCGAAGAATTCGAGTCACTGGGTGGCGAGATTCGGCTTTCGACACGCGTCACCGGGCTGGAAGAGCGAATCGGTGAAGTCGTGGTCAAAACCAACCGCGGCGAGTTTGTCGGACGATACATGATCGCTTGCGCTGGGTTGATGGCCGATCGTGTCGTCAAGCTTCTGGGCAAGGATCCGAAATTCACTATCTGTCCTTTTCGGGGCGAGTACTACCGACTGTCTCGTCAGCACGATTCGATCGTTCGCCATCTGATATATCCGATTCCGGACCCCAGCATGCCGTTTCTGGGGGTTCACCTGACACGTATGATCGATGGAACGGTCACCGTCGGGCCCAATGCCGTCATGGCGTTGAAGCGTGAAGGTTATCGCAAGCGTGATGTGTCATTACCGGATACGGTTGGCTTGCTGGCCGACCGCGGGATTCGCAAGGTGCTGTCGGCATACTGGCGCCCGGGACTGACGGAGCTGAAGAACTCCTGGTTCAAGAAAGGCTATCTCAACGACGTGCGTCGATACTGCCCCAGCCTGTCATTGGACGACCTGGAGCCTTACCCGGCGGGGGTTCGTGCACAAGCCGTGTCACGCCAGGGCAAACTCATTGATGACTTTCTCTTCGTCAACACCCGACGCACGGTCAATGTGTGCAATGCCCCGTCGCCGGCGGCCACATCGGCGATTCCCATCGGTCGTTATATCGTCGACAAGGTCAAGTCTCAGGTGGAAGAAGGGTAAACGATGGCAGGGCGTCGTCAATGGAGCGTTCGCCAGGCATCATAAGTGCTGAGGAACACCCGACCGGTCAAGTGATCAAGCAGATCGCTGGATTTGAGCTTGTCCATTACCGGCCCCTTGACCTCGGCCAGATGCAGGGTGACCCGAGAGTCGTCGAGACGATTGTTGATGGCCTCCAGACTCTCCAGGGCCGAGGCATCGATAAGATTGACTGCCGAGCAAATCAGCACTACATGCTCGATATCCGGATGTTTGGCAACCAGGTCATAGACGGTATCTTCCAGATAACGCGCATTGGCAAAATAGAGACTTTCATCGATTCGTAGCAGGGCCAAGTGCCTGGCGCTTTCCACCTCGTGGCGATCGATGTTGCGAAAATGTTCCGTGCCGGGTAATCGACCTACCAGAGCGCTGTGCGGCCGGCTGGTTCTGTAAAGGAACAAGGCGATGGACAAGGTGACACCGGCCATGATGCCCAATTCCACGCCTTCCAGAAGCGTCAGAACGATAGTGGCGCCCATGGCGGAAGAGTCACTGCGCGAATAGCGCCAGGTACGACGAATGGTAGCGATATCGATCAGAGGGATCGAAGAGGCGATGATGATTGCGGCCAGGGTGGCTATTGGCAGATATTTGATGAGCGGTGTCAGAAAAAGCGTTACCAATGCAACGCCGAGTCCTGCCAGCGCTCCCGCGGCCGGTGTACGTGCTCCGGCATCGAAATTCACCATCGTGCGCGACAAACTGCCGATGACCGGCATGCCCGAAGAGAGCGCGGAGGCAATGTTGGCGGTGCCCAGACCGATGAGCTCCTGATTGGGAGAAATGCTCTCACGGCGCTTCGCAGCAAGCATCTGGGCCAGGGCCACCGACTCGATGAACCCGACGACGCTGATCATCAGGGCCGGCACCAATAATGACTGCCATACCTCTCCATCCGTCGAGGGAATGCCGAGTGGCGGGAGACGGCTGGGAATATCACCCACGACATCCAGGCCTTGCGCGGCAAAATCACACACCCAGCAGAGCCAGGTCGATATGCCTACCACCAGGATCGGCCCCATCTTGACCGAGAATTGCGCCCAGATGGCTGATAGCCCGATACGTTCAAGCAGTGGGCGTGAGCGGCGAATCGCCAATAACAGGATCAAGGAGACCACGCCGATGGCGAGGGTCAACGGGTGGAGTTGATCGAGATGGTGCCAGATATTGGCCAACTGTGTGGTCAGCGTGAAGCCTGAACCGGGGAGTCCGGCAATATTGGCAAGCTGACTGGCGGCGATCAGGACTCCTGAGGCACTCAAGAGGCCTGAAATGACGGGGTGACTCAGGAAGTTGGCAAAAAAACCCAGACGCAATGCGCCCATCAGCGTCAGCAGAATGCCGACCATCAAGGTCAAGGTGATAGCCGCTTCGATATAGGCGTCACTGCCTTGTGGTGCCACCTTGGATAACGCGGCGGCGGTCATCAGGGAAATCAACGCCATCGGGCCGATGGCCAGGGTGCGGCTGGTGCCGAACAGCGTATAGACCACGAGAGGCAGAATGCTCGCATACAGGCCGACGACAGCAGGCAGACCGGCCAGGAGGGCATAAGCCAGGGCCTGGGGGATCACCATCAAGGTAACGACAAAGGCAGCAAGTGTATCGTCGACCATCGCATGTCGGTTGTAGTGAGGAAGCCACTGCAGTATCGGCAAATAGCGCTTCAGCATGATGGGCCCTTGAGCGTGAGTATCGTCAGGGTGCAAGGCTACCTGAATGCGCGTTTGATTTTGAGGGACACGGTGTAATGGGGGAATCACGTAACGATTTACTGACGTGAATGTTGGTAGTTATGCCTTTTATAAACACATAAGGCCAGCCAAGCTATGAGTGCCTGCACAATACACCGTATCAATGATCACAGGAGTTTGCTCATGGGCCCTTGGGATGTGTCGCCGACGTCCGCCTTCGAGGCTGTCAGTGATGACTCGATCGCTTCGAGTACCGCCTATTGGATGCCATTCACGGCCAATCGCGATTTTCGTGCTCATCCACGAATGGTGGCCGAGGCAGATGGACGCTATCTCATCGATCGGCAAGGGCGTAGATTGTTCGATTCTCTGTCAGGTCTCTGGACGTGCGGTGCAGGTCACAACCGGCAGGAAATTCAGCAGGCGGTTGCCAAACAGCTGGGTCGGCTCGACTTTGCCCCGGGGTTTCAGGTAGGCCATCCCCTGGCTTTCGAATTGGCCGAGAAAGTGGCGAGTCTGATGCCGGCCGGCTTGGATCATGTCTTTTTTACCAACTCGGGTTCCGAGGCGGCGGATACATCGATCAAAATGGCCAAGGCTTATTGGCGGCTGAAGGGCAAGCCGGAAAAGACCCGGTTGATTGGTCGTGCCAAAGGCTACCACGGGGTGAATGTCGGCGGTACCAGTCTGGGCGGCATTGGTCCCAATCGCAAGCAGTACGGCCAGTTGATGGATGTGACGCATCTGCCGCATACCTTGCAGACCGACCAGACCTTCACAAGAGGGCAGGCGACAAGTGGCGCGGAACTGGCCGACGCACTGCTCGACCAGATCGCCTTGCATGATGCGTCCAACATTGCCGCGGTCATCGTCGAACCGATGTCGGGTTCCGCCGGCGTCATCGTCCCGCCGATCGGCTATCTGCAACGTTTACGGGAGATCTGTGATCAACACGACATCCTGCTGATCTTCGATGAAGTGATCACCGGATTCGGACGTTGCGGAGCCAATACGGGTGCTGATGCATTCGGTGTCACGCCCGATATCATGAACGTCGCCAAACAGTTGACCAATGGTGCCGTGCCGATGGGTGCCGTCATTGCATCCAATGCGATCTTCGATGCCTTCATGGCGGTCGATAGTCCCCAGCATGCCATCGAATTTTCCCACGGCTACACTTACAGTGCGCATCCTGTGGCCTGTGCTGCTGCGCTGGCGGCTTTGGATCTGTTCGAACGTGAGGATTTTCCCGCTCAGGTGCGTGCGTTGTCACCCGTTTTCGAGGATGGGTTGCATGCGCTCAAAGGCGGGGCGCATATCGTGGATATACGCAATTATGGCTTGGCCGGCGCGCTACAGCTGGCACCCCGCGATGGTGATCCGACCGTCAGGCCGCGTGATGCCGCCGTGACTCTCTGGGAGGCTGGTTTCTACGTCCGCTATGGTGGTGACACGCTGCAGTTCGGCCCGCCGTTCTCTACTACAGCGGTCGAACTGGAACGGCTTTTCGATGCCGTGGCCTCGACCCTGAACCGGCTCGATTGAGCTGATCAGCCATTCTATTAAACGAGACATTTGTCAGGAGCACTCGATGGAATTCATTTCACATTTCATTGGCGGAGAACATATCGCCGGTGACCGTCGCCTGGAGGTGACCAATCCATCCACGGGGCAGGTGGTTCGTGAAGTGGCGGATGCCGATGCCACTACTGTAGAGAAGGCCATTGCCGCGGCCAAGGCGGCCTATCCGGCATGGCGCGACACGCCTCCCGCCAAGCGCGCGCAGGTGATGTATCGTTTCAAGCAATTGTTGGAACAACATGCCGACCGCTTGGTACAGCTGATCAGCGAGGAGCACGGTAAAACGGTCGAGGATGCCTTGGGCGAACTCAAGCGCGGCATCGAAAATGTCGAGTATGCCTGTGGGGTGCCCGAACTGTTGAAAGGGGAGTATTCCCATAATGTCGGCCCGGCTATCGATGCATGGTCCAATTTCCAGCCATTGGGCGTCGTGGCCGGCATTACGCCATTCAATTTTCCGGCCATGGTGCCGCTGTGGATGTATCCGATGGCGATTGCCTGCGGCAATACCTTCATTCTCAAGCCGTCGGAAAAGGACCCGACGTCATCGTTGGCCATTGCTGAACTGCTGGAAGAAGCGGGCGCGCCCAGTGGGGTGATCAATGTGGTCCATGGGGGTCGTGAGGCGGTGGAAACGTTGCTTGATGCGCCCGATGTCAAGGCATTGTCTTTTGTCGGCTCCACGCCGATCGCAGAGACGATTTATTCACGGGGTTGCACCAACGGCAAGCGTGTCCAGGCATTGGGTGGGGCCAAGAATCATGCAGTGGTATTGCCCGATGCCGATATCGATAACGCTGCCAACACGTTGATGGGGGCCGCATATGGCAGTTGTGGTGAACGCTGTATGGCGATTTCCGTCGCGGTATGTGTGGGGGATGAAACCGCGGATCGTCTGATTGAATCCCTCAAACCCAAGATAGCTGAATTGAAAATCGGCCCCGGCACCGACAAGGGGCTCGATATGGGACCGCTGGTTACCTCAGAGCACCGTGACAAGGTGTTGGGTTACATCGACGACGGCGTGGCTGCCGGCGCCGATTTGGTGTCTGATGGTCGCGGCCATAAGGTTCGTGGGTACGAGGATGGTTTCTTCGTGGGAGGTTGTCTCTTCGATCGGGTGACACCCGATATGCGCATTTACCGAGAAGAAATTTTTGGCCCGGTTCTCTGCGTGGTGCGGGTCAGCAGCCTGGATGCCGCGATAGACTTGATCAATGCGCACGAGTATGGCAATGGTACTTGCCTTTTCACTCGTGACGGAGAAGCGGCCCGCCGATTCGCCGACAGCATCGAAGTCGGCATGGTGGGTATCAATGTCCCGCTGCCAGTGCCTGTCGCCTATCACAGCTTCGGTGGCTGGAAACGCTCACTGTTCGGCGATTTGCATGCTTACGGGCCGGATGCCGTGCGTTTCTACACGCGTCGCAAGGCGGTGTCGCAACGCTGGCCTTCCCCCTACGAAACGACCCAAGCGGAATTCCATTTCCCCTCCGGGGGGCAGTAATCGCCTCCGGTCTTCTGCATGCTCATTCCATGTGTTAACGCTGGGGCGCCCTTTTGGCGCCCCTTTCTTGTCCTTATCCATGAACAGGCCTGTCTGAAAGGATAAGTCAACGTTGGTCGATACTGCCAAAGTCCTACGCAGATTTTTCAAGCATGACCGATAAAAAAGATAGATATTCCAATGCACATGCTTGGGAGTGGATATGCATAAACTCTGTGTGGTGGTGTCCGCTACGTTGTTGTTGGTAGCGGTCGGCTTAACGGTCATGCGCGGGGCAAATGAAGTCGTCTACCTGTCATTGGGGATGGCAGCGTTAGCAGGGGCAGGATTGACGGTCGGCAGCTTCTGGTCCATTTACGCTTCCGATTCGAAAGCCTTGGCGGCGGATAAGCGCCTGGGATGGATTTCACCACAAAGAGACTATCGATCCCTCAGGGGGATGGCGCATCGTTTGATGCAACGCGCAAGCAGTACGGCGATTGCGTCAGCCGAGGTTTCCTTTCATGCCGACAGGATGGATCAGCGTCTGGAGCGACAAGGCCGAGTCGTCAAAGAGGCAGTATCCAGCATGGAGGCGATTTCGGCATCGATTGAACAGGTTTCGCGCAGCGCCGAGGCGGTGGCAGATCTGGCGAGCCGCTCTCGTGACTCGAATCTCTCCAGCCGCGACGCCTTGGGTCGTGTGATCGAGGAAATGCGTGCGTTGGCGGAACGCTCAGACGAGTCGCTGGAATTGCTGGAGGCCCTGAATACCAAGAGCGATAGTGTTCGCCATGTGACCAGTTTGATTGAAGATATCGCAGAACAGACCAATCTGTTGTCGCTCAATGCGTCTATTGAGGCCGCTCGAGCCGGTGAGCATGGCCGTGGTTTCGCGGTGGTAGCGGGGGAAGTCCGCGAGTTGGCGCACCGGACCGCCAAGGCGACGTCTCAGGTCGAGTCATTGGTCAGTGAAATTGGCGATAGCAGCCACCGAGTGGTGGATACGATCGGGCATCTCATGCACCGGGTCGGGAACCGAGCCAAGGCCGTGGAGGATGTGGGGGCTCAACTCGAGATCGTGTCGCACGACTTCGAGAATGTCGAACAGCAAGTAACGGGCATCGCCGAGGCCATCAGCAATACGAACGAACATAGCCAACAGGTGGCCAGCACGCTATCGATCCTGGAGGACGAGGTCGATGAAGGGAATCGCGATATGCATGACCTTGCGTCTCAGGCGCATGCCCTGATGGAGGCAGCGGAAGGGGTGGATGGTGAATTGGCGCAACAACGGCTACCGGGCCGGCATCAGCAGGTTTATGCAGCAGCACGTGCTGCCGCGGATACTATCGGTCGACTGTTCGAAAAGGCATTGTCCGAGGGTTCGCTAAGCGAACAACAACTTTTCTCTGGGGATTACCATCCCATCGACAACACGCATCCCCAAAAGTATCGAACTGGCTATGATGACTTCACGGATCGCCATCTACCGAACATTCAGGAGCCGCTGCTGACATCGTTGGGCGCGACCTATGCCATCACTTGTGACCAACGTGGGTATGTACCGACCCATAACCAGCACGTCAGCCAGGAACCGACCGGTGATTACGAAACGGATCTGAAATACAGTCGTAGTAAACGACTCTTCGATGATCCTACGGGGAGTCGTTGTGGTGCCCATCAATCGCCTTTGTTGGTGCAGACATACAAGCGGGATACCGGCGAGGTCATGCATGATTTGTCGGTACCGGTCTTTGTCGCAGGTAGGCATTGGGGAGGATTTCGCATCGGCTATCACCCGGAAGCGATGTCATGACACGAGCGAGGACGTGAGAACAGCTTTGCATTTTCGGTCAATTGACCTCTTTTCGATACGTTTTCCTCAAGAAGACGCTTGTTTTGCCGTTAAGTATTATTAAATACTTATCGATAATCACCTTCCTCTCGGGAAGTCGGGCTTTCATGGAGCGTGCATGTCAAATGGCATTGGGGCGTCGGTGCAGGGGTTGCATCCTGGATTGTTGGGGCAGCGACTCGAGAGAGTATTGACAGCATCGGTCGTGGCCGAGGATCTCGAGGTAGCGAGCCGCTCGATCGTTGGATCCTTGCAGTCCTTGTTGAAGCATTCGGAATCCGAGAGCTCCAATGAAGCGACATGGTGGGCGCGTCTGAACAAGCAGGCAGAACGTTGGCGATCGCTCATTCTGGGGGAGAGTCCTCTGGTTGCTGACAGAGCCCTCGATTGCCAGGACTTCGTAGCCTTCGTTGCCTTATTGCGAGGGCTGGAACATCGTCGTGATCAGGTCGAGTCGGTTCAACGTCTGGAGCATATGCTGGCCCTGGGCGCCTTGCGTTTGAAACTGGAGCCTGAGCCGGGCCTGGTACAGGCCCGGCATTTGAACCTGCAACTAAATAACCCCGGTTTCGTCGTGTCTCGAGAGATCGCCGCGGCATGCCAGTTGCGCGAAAGCACGGTAAAAAATGCGCTATCTCGACGTGAATTGGCACTGACTGCAGGCAAGAGCGTTGCTCTGGAGCAGGCGCTGGACTGGATGATCCAACGTCGTGGTTTTCTCTATCCGATGATCAATGTCAGGTACCAGAGTCGCCGTATCAATGGCCGGATCGCCCACGAGGTGTTGCGAAAGGATCCTCGTGCCGAATGGATCAGGCATATCAGCCGGCTTCGCTTGAGCGAATGGAGGCTGCAGGATGACGCTTACCGTTTCGTACTGAATTCACAAGGCGTACATCAGTGCCAGATCATGCTGCCAGGGCTCGATGGCGATATCCTGTCATCATTGGGAATGACCGGTTTGATGGATCGTTCCAGTGATACCCAGGCGCGTTTGTACCGGGAGAGTCTTGCGCTGAAGGAGGGCGTCACGTTGTGGCAAGGCACAGTACCCACCATGAAGGTGCTTGATGCCTTGTTGGATTATCTGGTATCCGTGATGACGAAACGGGGAGCCTAGGTGGTCTTGTCCTGTGCTTTCCGTACGGTGTCCCGGGGGCGCCCTTGCCAAGCCGACCATGAATACAGGCCCAAGCCGATCCAGATGAGCACGAAGGTACCGAGCTGGGCGTTTGATAACGGTTCATGAAAAACCAGCAGGGCAATCATGAACTGGATGGTAGGGTTGAGGTACATCAAAAAGCCCAATGTGGCCAGTCGCAAGCGACGCGCGGCGCCGGCAAAGGCCATCAATGGAAGTGCTGTGATGATACCGCTGGCGATCAGCAACAGCGTCGTACGGGGGGCCTCGAGAAAGTGCGAGTCGGCCGACGAGGTCAGCCATCCGATGGCCAACAGCGCCAGAGGGAATATCAGCAGCGTTTCCACGAATAACCCCGACAATCCATCCAGTGGCACCTGTTTGCGCAGGAGCCCGTATGTCCCGAATGACAATGCCAGGGTCAGGGTTATCCAGGGAAGCTGATCCAGTCCAATCAACTGGATGGCAATCGCCAGTGTGGCAAGCCCTACGGCGACGCCCTGTAACCATGTCATACGCTCTCGCAATACCAGCATACCGAGCGCAACGTTGACCAGCGGTGTGAGAAAGTAGCCGAGGCTGGCCTGAAAGACCTGCCGACTCTCGACGGCATAGATGTAAATCCCCCAGTTCAAGCCGATGAGCAAGGCACAGGCCAGGACACGACCCAGCCGTTGCGGTTGTGAAAGGGCCGTAATGACCGGCCTCCAGCGTTGCAGCAAGGTGATCAGGCCAGCCAGAAAAACGCAGGACCACAGAACGCGGTGGATAAGGACTTCCCAGGAGGGAATCCCCTCGAAAAGGGCAAAGAAAAGAGGAAAACAGCCCCACATCAAATATGCGGTCAGCCCGTATCCGACCCCTTTGATTGCGTGGCGATCCGGAGTAGGGGGTGTCGAGGCAGCCATGGTATCCTCATGATCGAAAACGCCTAATGTACCATATGGCATGCGCGCCGGCATGGAGATGTCGTCGAACGTCACGATGAGGGTCCGTTGCTGCTTGAGAGCATCCATGACCGTGTGAGGGGGTGGCTGATGAGCGAACTGAGAACGACACTGGTGCAGTGTGACTTGCGTTGGGAGGATCCCGCCACCAATTGTCAGCGCCTGGCTGGACAGCTGGAAGATATCGACGCAAGTGAAACCGATCTTATCGTTCTACCTGAAATGTTTGCTACCGGTTTCACCATGAACTCACGCGAGATGGCGCAATCGGTGGACGATAGCGAACCACTGGCCTGGATGCAGAGCCAGGCCCGCCAACGGGGGTGTGTCGTTACTGGTAGCCTGGCGATCAAGGAGGGAGAGACATATTTCAATCGACTGATCTGGGCCCGGCCGGACGGAAGCCTCGCGCATTACGATAAACGCCATCTCTTCCGTATGGCCGGTGAACATGAGCGCTATGGGATGGGGAATGATCGTGTCATTGTCGAGCTCAAGGGGGTTCGATTGTTGCTGACGGTCTGCTATGACCTGCGCTTTCCGGTGTGGTTGCGTCAGCAACCTCGCGGTGATGACCATTTCGAATATGATGCGTTGCTGTGTGTTGCCAATTGGCCGGCTCCCAGAAGGCATCCCTGGCGGACATTGCTGCAGGCGCGAGCCATTGAAAATCTCTGTTATGTCATCGGTGTGAATCGTGTGGGGGCAGATGCCAAGGGGCTCAATTATGCGGGCGATTCGATGCTGATCGATTACAAGGGCGACCCATTGATCGACGAACCCTGCGATTCACCGTTCATCAAGACGGGGAGTCTAGATCGTGATGGGCTGGATCGTTTTCGTGACAAGTTTCCGGCCTGGATGGATGCCGACCGCTTTACCCTGGAGGTCTGATGCGATTGGACAAGTATCTTTGTGACACGGCGTCGCTGACGCGTAATCTCGCCAAACGGGCGATCCGACGTGAAGAAGTGCGGGTCGATGGCCATGTCACCCGGGATGCGGCGATGCAAGTGACCGAAGAGAATGACGTCGAATGGCTGGGGCAGCGCCTGGTACTTTCCGGTCCACGGTACCTGATGATGAACAAGCCGTCGGGGATCGAGTGTACGTCGCATTCGTCCCATTATCAGACCGTGTTCGAATTGATAGATCTGCCGAACGTGCAGCGTTTGCATTCCGCGGGACGTCTGGATGTCGATACGACCGGCCTGGTTTTTCTGACCGATGACGGGCAGTGGTCGCATCGGGTGACCTCTCCACGTCATGCCTGCAAGAAAGTGTATCTCGCCACGCTGGCCGATCCCCTGGAAGGGGAAGTGGCTGAAAAGGTGAAAAAGGCCTTTGCTGAAGGTGTACAGTTGAAGGGGGAGAACAGGGTCACCCGTCCTGCCAGTCTGGAGCTATTGTCTCCCGTGGACGCGCGGATAACGATTCAAGAGGGCAAGTATCATCAGGTACGGCGGATGTTTGCTGCTTTCGGTAACCATGTCGAAGCACTGCACCGGGAGTCGGTCGGGCCGGTGAGCCTGGATCCCGACCTTGCCCCCGGCGAGAGTCGAATGCTTCGACAAGCTGAAATTCTATCCTTTTGAAAAGCGTCGTCATGCGTCGATTTATACCGTTATCTACCCAAGGCCTGCTCATTTGATTGAAAGTTAAGCGGACCACGTCATCAAGTGTTGGCTGGTCGAGCAGCTTCGATGAGCGTTCGAGTATAGGGATGTGAAGGGGTATTGAGCACTTGCTCGCAGTCGCCTTTCTCGACGATTTCGCCATCTTTGAGCACGACGACACGGTGTGCCATGGCCCGGACAACACTCAGGTCGTGACTGATGAACAAATAGCTCAGACCGCGACGCACCTGCAGGTCACGAAGCAGTTCCACCAGATGTTTTTGAACCGTTCTGTCCAGGGCTGACGTCGGTTCATCGAGCACTATCAGCTCCGGCTCGAGAATGATAGCCCTGGCAATCGCGATTCGTTGGCGTTGACCTCCCGAAAACTCGTGGGGATAGCGTGCCGCACAGTCCGTAGGTAAGCCGACTTCACTCAGTGTGGTTCTGACACGACGTTCGACCTCCCGGTCATCAAGTTCCGGATGGTGGAAGCGCAACCCTTCACTGATGATGGCTGATACAGGCAGGCGTGGCGAAAGGGAGCCATAGGGGTCTTGAAAAACGATCTGGAAGCGGTTGCGGTGACGTCTCAATGCATTACCGGTGAGGGTGTCGAGCCGCTGGCCATCGAAATCGATTTCCCCTTGGCTGGGGACCAGGCGCAGCAAGGCCTGCGCCAGCGTTGTCTTCCCCGAGCCGGATTCACCGACAATGCCTAATGTTTCCCCTTTGGCGACATTCAGCGACAAGGGTTGAACGGCCACGAAGGGGGGCGGGCGTCGAGAAAACAGGCGCCGTGGACGTGAAAAGCTTACGCTGAATTGGCTGGCGCGCAGCAGAGTCGTGGCATGCGTGAGGCGTGCAGGTTTGCCGACAGGTTCGGCGTCAAGCAAGGTGCGCGTGTAATCGCTCGCTGGTGAGGTAAAGACCTGTGATACGGAGCCGGTTTCCTGAACCTTGCCGTGGTGCATGACGCATACTCGCTCGGCATGGCTTCGTACCAGATTGAGATCATGAGTGATGAACAGCATCCCCATTCCCTGTTGATCGCGCAGCTCCGCCAACAGCGTCAGTATCTCCTGTTGTACTGTGACATCCAGCGCCGTGGTCGGCTCATCGGCGATCAGCAGGTCAGGTTGATTGGCGATGGCCATGGCGATCATGACTCGCTGGCGCTGGCCGCCTGAGAGTTGATGCGGCCAGGCATCGAGTAGCTCGTCGGGGCGTGGTAGCTGTACACGCTCCAGAAGTTCTCGAGCGCGTTGTCTAGCCGCCTTGCCGCGCAGTCCCTGGTGGAGTCTCAATGATTCCCCGATCTGTTTGGCGACGGTATGCAGAGGATTGAGGGATGTCATGGGTTCCTGAAAGATGAATCCAACCCGTGACCCCAGCACATGTTGCCAGCCTTGCATGGAAAGACGGGCCAGATCGGTATCGCCTAACCAGCGTTCACCGGTAATCTTGGCGTTGGGTGGCAGCAGGTTCATGGCTCCCAGGGCACTGACGGATTTTCCCGATCCGGATTCGCCGACCAGAGCCAATGTCTCTCCACGGCCGATCTCCAGTGTCAGCCGGTCGACGACACGGCTGCCATCGAATTCGATCGATAGATCATCCATTCGCAGCAAGATGTCAGGACGCGCCATCGGTAGTCTCCCTGGGGGCAGTGGCTGCTGGTGAAGGAGCCGCTGCTTGGATATGACGTGGATCGAATGCATCACGCAGCCCTTCACCGATGAAAACGAGTAGTGAAAGCATGATGGAAAGGCTCAAAAAGGCAGTGATTCCCAACCAGGGAGCCTGCAGGTTGCTCTTGCCCTGTGCGACCAGTTCGCCGAGTGAGGGAGAACCGGGTGGCAGCCCGAAGCCGAGGAAATCGAGTGCTGTCAGTGTGGTGATGGCACCAGTGAAAATGAAGGGAATGAATGTCATGGTGGCAACCATGGCATTGGGTAGCACGTGACGCCACATGATCAACCGTGATGGCAATCCCAGGGCTTTAGCCGCTCGAACGTACTCCAGATTGCGTGCCCTGAGAAATTCCGCTCTTACGATATCGACCAGTCCCAGCCAGGAAAACAACAGCATGATACCCAGTAACCACCATAGATTGGGTTCGACGAGGCTGGAAAGAATGATCAGCAGGAAGAGCACTGGTAGGCCGGACCATATTTCGGTCAATCGTTGTCCGATCAGGTCGATTTTTCCACCGAAATAGCCCTGAATACCGCCAAAGACCACGCCCATGATCAATGAGCCTGCCGTCAACACCAGAGCAAAGATCACCGACAGGCGAAAGCCGTAGATGACGCGGGCAAGGACGTCACGGCCCTGGTCATCGGTACCGAGCCAGTGTTCACTTTCGGGCGGTGAAGGTGCCGGACGCCCCAGATCCATATCGAGCGTTTGGTAGGAATAGGGGATGATAGGCCACACGGCCCAGCCATCCGATTCGATCTGGTCGCGTACGAAAGGGTCATGGTAGTCGGCGGGTGTCGGTAGGAAACCGCCGAATTCGGTCTCGGGATAGTCGACCAGGACGGGGACGTACCATTGATCCTGATACTTCATGATCAGCGGCTTGTCATTGGCGATCAGTTCCGCACATAAGCTGACTAGGAACAGGAGCCCGAAAATCCATAGAGAGAGGTAGGCGCGCCGGTTGTGTCGGAATACCGACAGTCGCCGTTGCGTGATGGGAGAAAGTCGTGTGGTAAGAGACCGTAACATTGCCATCAGGACTCCCGGGTCTCGAAATCAATGCGTGGGTCGACCCAGACATAGGTCAGATCGGAGATCAATTTGAGTATCAGGCCAATCAGTGTGTAGATAAACAAGGTTCCGAAAATGACGGGATAATCCCGCTGCATTACGGCTTCAAAACCGAGCAGTCCCAAACCATCGAGTGAAAAGATGACCTCTATGAGCAAGGCGCCGGTGAAGAATATGCCGATCAGCGCGGAAGGCAACCCGGCGATGATGATCAGCATGGCGTTTCGGAAGACGTGCCCGTACAGTACCCGACGGTCGCCGGCTCCCTTGGCCCGAGCAGTAAGAACGTATTGTTTGTGAATCTCGTCGAGGAAGCTGTTCTTCGTCAGCATGGTCAGGGTGGCGAAACTACCGATGGCAGAGGCGAGTACCGGGAGCGTGATATGCCAGAAATAATCCTTGATCTTGCCAAATAGGGAGAGTTCATCGAAGTTCGGGGATGTCAGGCCACGAAGCGGGAACAGTTCCCAGTAGCTACCGCCGGCGAACAAGACGATCAGCAGGATCGCGAACAGAAACCCTGGGATCGCGTAACCGACGATGACGAGTCCGGAAGACCACACATCGAATCGTGAGCCATGGTGTAATGCCTTGCGAATCCCCAGAGGGATCGAAACGAAATAGACGAGAAGGGTGGTCCACAGTCCCAGGGAGATCGAGACGGGTAACCGGTCGATCATGAGGTCGAGCACATCGCGATTGCGAAAGAAACTCTCACCGAAATCGAAGCGGGCGTAATTGCCCACCATCGTGATGAAACGCTCATGGGCAGGCTGGTCGAAGCCGAACTGCTGTTCAAGCTGTTGAACGAAGCGTTCTTCGACACCTCTGGCTCCCCGAGATTCACTGGTGGCGATTGTATCGCCACCGCCACCCTCCAGACGCGTGCTCGACGCTCCCTGCATGCCTTCGAAGCGTGCGAGCATCTGATCGATAGGCCCGCCCGGTGCTGCTTGCACGATAATGAAATTGAGCAGCAGAATGCCCAACAGGGTGGGGATCATCAGCAATAGACGACGAACTACATAAGTGCCCACGGTGACTCCTGAGCCTGATCGTTATTCATTACGCTGGCGTTCTCGCACGGCGCGTTCCCGCTCGGGATCGATCCACCAAGCATCCATGTCTCGCTGGTACTCCGGAAAGGGTTCGGGCCACTCGAACTTGTCCCACATGGCGATTCGGGTCCCTGACATATGCCACTGGGGGATGACATAGAACCCCCAGCGCAGCACGCGATCAAGCGCGCGGGCCGCCGTATCGAGCGCCTCGCGGGAATCGGCACGGATCAATTGTTCGACCAGCGTATCGATCACCGGGTCGCGAAGTCCTATCAGATTGCGGCTTCGCGGCCTGTCTGCATAGGGTGTCGTCCAGAACTCGCGCTGTTCATTGCCGGGATTGGCTGATTGCGGGAAGCTGCCGACGATCATGTCGAAATCGAAATTGCTCAAGCGGTTCAGGTATTGGTTGACGTCGACCAGGCGGATATTGCCCTGTATGCCCAAGCGCTCGAGATTATGCAACAGCGGTTGGGTCACGCGCTCGAACTGACTGTCGTAGAGCAGGACTTCCAGTCGCAATGGCCTGCCGTTTTCGGTATCGACAAGCACGCCATCGCGGACTTCGTAGCCGGCATCAAGGAGTAACTCGTAAGCCTTTTTCAGTCGTTCTCGACGATCCTCCGGATGATCGATGGGTAATGGTTCGTCAAAGACCTCGTCCGGCAACTCATCGCGATGAGGCTCCAGAAGTGCCAGTTCTTCCTCGGACGGCATGCCTTCGGCAGCCATTTCCGAGTTTTCGAAGAAGCTGTGTGTCTGTTCATAGGCCCCGTAGAAGAGATTGTCATTGAGCCAGGGAAAATTGAATGCCAGATTCAGGGCCTCGCGAACGCGACGATCCTGAAATGTCTCGCGACGAAGGTTCATGACGTACGCCTGCATTCCGGCCGGTTGCCCGTCAGGGATGATCA
The DNA here is from genome assembly GCF_900106955.1 of Aidingimonas halophila. Lineage (GTDB taxonomy): Bacteria > Pseudomonadota > Gammaproteobacteria > Pseudomonadales > Halomonadaceae > Aidingimonas > Aidingimonas halophila. The sequence goes on from NZ_FNNI01000005.1 coordinate 222,383, forward strand.
GGCGTTCTATGTAACCGTCTTCGGCAGCAGGAAAATCGTAAGCGGTCGCCCAAAGCCGGGCACTGGTTTCCTGGCGCATATCGAGATTGCCGGCCTTGAATGCTTCCAGTGCAACGGTCTGGTCCCGGTAATAATCATAGATCAGGCGGTCGATATTATAGCGTCCCTGATTGACGGCCAGATCTCGCCCCCAATAATCCTCGACCCGACGGTAAGTGATTCGACGACCGGGATCGATTTCGTCGATACGGTAAGGACCCGAGCCCAGGAGGGGATCAAGCGTTGAGCGGTTGAACTCCCTGTCTTTCCAGAAATGCTCGGGAAGAATAGGCATCTGCCCGAGTATCAGAGGCAATTCGCGAGAGTTTTCCTCGGCGAATTCGAAACGAACCGTGTGATCGTCCATGGCTTTGGCATCGGTCACATCAGCATAGTAAGAGGCATAGAATGGTTGACCTTTTTCAACGAGCGTTTCAAGGCTGAAAACGACATCGTCCGCTGTCAGGGGTTCGCCATCATGGAAATGCGCTTCGGAACGTAAATCGAACTCCATCCAGCGACGATCAGGATCCAGGCGGATACCTTCTGCCACCAGGCCATACATGGAGAAGGGTTCGTCAGGGTTGGCGACCAGCAGGGTGTCATAGGTCTGGGTAAGCCCGGAGGCAGAGGTGCCGCTAGTGATAAATGGGTTGGTCGAGTCGAAACTGCCTGTCGCGGCACGACGGAGAGTGCCGCCTTTCGGTGCGTCAGGGTTGACATGCGGAAAGTGATCGAAATCCTCGGACAGGGCCGGTTCGTCATAAAGCGAGAGACCGTGAACCGTTTCAACGTCTTCCGCAGGGTCCGCAAGAAGCGATGCGGGTAGCAACCACGGAATGACGATGAATAGCAAGGCGTATCTTGATGGTGAGTTGACCGACATGAGTGGATCCTGACTGTGATTCCGAAGAGACGGAGTCGTTCCATGTTGCAGCGATGTCGGACGCCGATGACGTGTCTCCTGGTCACGCGCCTTACCGCTCTGGCTAAGGTGTCAGCGAGAGCGGCACTTGTAAACGGCGGTGGTTAGCGTTTTATCAACTGTCGGTGTGAGGACGCTCTGCTTGGTCGTCTGAAGACTGGGCCAGTGTCGTTGTCGAGTCGGGAATCTGCAGTGTCTGTCCGACCTGGAGAGTGTTGTCGTTTAATGAATTAGCCGCGCGAAGCTCGTTGACGGTTGTACCATGCTGATTGGCAATGGCCGATAGGCTGTCACCCTGCTGGACGTGATAGGTGTCGCCGCCGCTACTATTGGATGCTGTCATGGTGTCGCCGTTGTTCAGCGATGCCTGCAGTTCTTCCTGCTTGCCGGCGGGCACTAGCAGAGCTGTCGTTACATTCGGATCGAGCCGTCCATGCACCAGCGCCGGGTTCAACTCTTCCAACCGAGTACGGGTGGTGCCGGCGAGTTCGGCCGCCTTGTCAAGACTGATCGGGCGATCGACCTCGACCTCGGCGAACGCTGCGGAGTCATCGATCTCCGGTAGCGCGACATCGTAATGCTCGGGATCGTCGATGATGGCGGCGAGTGCCAACAGCTTCGGCACATAGTTCATGGTCTCACGCGGTAGCTGGAGGTCCCAGTAATCCCCCGACTCCCCACGATGGCGGGCCGCCTCTCGTGCCTGGTTGACGGTTCCCGATCCAGCATTGTAGGCAGCCAACGACAATTCGATATCACCGTCGTACCAGCGATCGGCCTGTTCCTCCAGATAATCCAGGGCGGCATCGGTGGAGGCGACGACGTCGAGCCTGCCGTCATAACCATTGGTACGCGACAATCCGAGGGCGTCGCTGGTTCCGGGCATGAACTGCCACAGGCCGGTAGCCCCACCGGGATTGCGTGCCGTCGGATCAAATGAACTCTCGACAAAGGGAACGAGAGCAAGCTCGCCCGGCATGTCACGCTCTTCCAGTTGCTGAATGATCCACGATAGCCAGGGACGGGCCCGCTCAGTGATCTCGGCAATGTTCTCCGGGCTGGCGCGATAGTGGTCGATCCATTCTTGAACACGTTGATGGTCGACATCGCGTTGCCATTGAAAGTTGTCACGCAAGCGAGCCCAGGCATCTTCGTGAACGGCGGGCTCCAGCTCCAGGGCATCCCAGAAATGGGTGTCCTGCACCATGGCCGATGAACTGCGATAGGCAGAGTCATCGGTCCGAGCACGATTCTCGGCGTGGGCTCCGGCGGCAGAAATGAGGATGCTGCACAGTAACGCGCTGCCTGCCAAACCAAGTGTGAAACGACGCGTCGTTCGGTAAGTCATGAGTGTCTCCGGGCGCTTTATGGCGTCCATCAATAAGTCTGTCTTGGATCAGGTCAGAAGCGGTCTTTCCAGGCGCGAAGCGTGGTGAAGGTGGCCAGTGTACTATCCGCGTCACCTTGGGTGGCGGCTTGTTGGCGCACGGTGTCCTGCTGGGTACGCAAGAATGGGTTGATCAATGCTTCGCGTCCCATGGTCGATGGCAGTGTCGGTCGATCGAGGTCGCGTAAGCGTTGGCACTCACTGGCGTAGTCATCGATGTTCGGATTATCCGGTTCAACGGCCTTGGCAAAGCGCAGATTGGCCAGTGTGTATTCATGCCCGGCGAAAATCAGAGTGTCGTCGGGCAAGTCGGCTAATTTATTCAGGGATGCGAACATCTGTTCAGGACTGCCTTCGAATAGCCGTCCACATCCAGCAGAAAAGAGGCTGTCACCAGCGAACAGCAGAGGAGGGACACCGGCTGCAAAATAGGCAATATGATCCAGTGTATGGCCTGGAACGTCGATCACCTGAAACTGACGTCCCATGACCAGGCATTCGTCACCCTCACCGAGATGCTCGTCGATCCCCTTGATATCAGGATTGGCCGGGCCATAGACACGAGGGCGATAACGTTGCACGAGATCGGCCAATCCGCCTGTATGATCATGGTGATGGTGCGTGATGAGAATGCTGTCGAGCTGCAGCGCTTCACGCTCGAGATAGTCGATCACCGGCGAGGCGTCTCCCGGGTCGACGACGGCAACTCGTGAGGTGGTATCCTGGCGTAACACCCAGATATAGTTATCATTGAGGGCTGGAATCGGTGTCACACTGAGCATGGCGATACTGTCCTCGGTTTGATCGAGATTAATGACTTAACCAATCAGGCAGCTCCCGTTATAGTCATGCAACAGCCGCTGCCATGAGAGACATGACGCTCGAACTGCTGCCATAATGACTGTAACTTGATCGAATCATAAACTGTGAGACTTTGGAGGCTCTGGCCTAGTGTGTCAAATTCGGATATGACGATATCTCTGGCGCAAATGGTTCGTGACGGCCGTCGTTACTGGGCTTCAACCGATGGTCAGGCCCACTGGCAAGCAGAACGTGCCTGTCTTGGGCCGGTATGTGAAAGCCTGCATGGCCTTCATCGTCTGGAATTGAGCATGGCACCGCCGCTGTCGGACATGTGTCCGATACGCCATGCCATGGAGTGGTCACCGACCGTTGAGCTCGCCAAAGGACCCTCGACCCTGGTATGTCCCCCTGACCAACTTCCGCTACCGGATGAAAGCATACAGTTGGTCGTGGTCCATCATCTATTCGAGATCGTTCCCAACCCTCACCATGTGCTTCAGGAGGCGGCTCGTGTGACTGCAGACAGTGGCCGCCTGGTCATATTCGGATGGGGGCCCATGGGGTTGAGTGGATTGTCTCGTGCGCTGCCGCGTCGGCGGCGGCATATGCCATGGAATGGTCACTGGCGCACTCCCGGACGTCTGCGCGACTGGCTGGCATTTGTCGATTTCGAAATCGAGCGCGTAGACTACTGCGGTTTTCATTGGCCGGGTAGCGTGCCCCGCAACGCCTGGTTGGAGTCACTGGGGCGACGTCACAATCTGCCTTTGGGCGATACGTTCATGATTCGCGCCAAACGACGTTCTCAATCGATCCAGGCGCAACCGTCGCGTATGCCGTTGGCAGTCCCTCTGAACCAACCGACATTGGGTCATGCGACCCGAATGATTCGACAATCAGACCTCAAGGTGGAAAGTGAACGAGTCGCCTGAGCCCGACACCCGACTACCGCACGTGATTATCTATACCGATGGCGCATGCCGTGGAAATCCTGGTCCCGGAGGTTGGGGGGCTTGGCTGCAAAGCGGAGATCATGACAAGGCCCTCAATGGTTACGAGCCGGATACGACCAATAATCGCATGGAGCTGAAAGCCGCCATCATGGCGCTCAGGGCACTCAAGCGACCTTGCCATGTCGAGTTGTGGACCGATTCCGAATACTTGCGAAAAGGGATGACCCAATGGCTTCCCAACTGGCAGCGACGTAACTGGAAGACAGCATCGCGCCAGCCGGTCAAGAATGCCGAACTATGGCGCGAACTTCTGGATGAAACCCGCCGTCATCGGATCGACTGGCATTGGGTCAAGGGCCACAACGGGCATCCAGGTAACGAACAGGCCGATGCACTGGCTAACCAGGCTATCGATGATGCGCTGGCTTGAGGGGCGGCGCGGGAAACATCAGACACTGCGATATAAGAGGACGCTATGCGTCAGGTCATTCTGGATACGGAAACGACGGGTATCGATCCGCGTGAAGGACACCGGTTGATCGAAATCGGGGGCGTCGAAATGATCAATCGACGCTTCACCGGGCGAACCTATCATCAATTCATCAACCCTGAGCGTGAGATCGAGGCCGAAGCCATTGAAGTGCATGGCATCACCAACGAACGTGTTGCCGACGAGCCGGTTTTTGCCGAGGTCGCCGACGCGTTCTGGGAATTCATCAAGGGCGCGGAGTTGGTCATTCACAACGCTCCCTTCGATGTCGGCTTTATCGATCATGAATTTGAAAAACTGAACGCGGTGAGGGGCGAGCCTCTTCTCGGTCCTGTTGCCAAACACTGCGGCGTGCTTGATACCTTGACGATGGCTCGTGAAAAGCACCCAGGGCAAAGAAACAGTCTCGACGCTCTCTGCAAGCGTTATGACATCGATAATGGCCATCGCGTTCTGCATGGTGCCTTGCTCGATGCGGAAATCCTGGCGGATGTCTATCTGGCAATGACAGGGGGGCAGACCGCTCTTTCACTGGATGCCGAAGCGACGGCGACAGTGAATGCATCAGGGCAGCAGCAATCGATGACTCAGGGAATCCGCCGCCTTGACGAACAACGACCGCGGCTCTCGGTTCGTCTTCCGGATGAAACGGAGCGTCAGGCGCATGAAGCCAAGCTGCAGGGGATTCGTGAGTCTGCCGGGCAATGTCTTTGGGATAGCCTGGAACAATACGTCGATGACGATACGGTAACGAGGCATTGATGTTTCGCCGCGATATGCCGTCGCTGGGGGTCTCGGCTGGACGAACGATTCATGTGGCTGCCGGCAACGTCAAACCGGCAGATGATGACGGATTCTTGCAGCCCGCTGGTCCGTGGCCGGATCATGCCGTGCCTCTCGGCTTCTGGCACGATGAACCGGTAGCCGTGGTCGTTGAGGAGGCGGCGGCGGGAGCGAACTGGCCGGAAGGGCGCACTTGGCTCGCCCGTTTGCCAGCGTCTCGGTTTGCCCTGTTATCGACGGCGCTACAGGTGGCCAGCTGGCGGCGAAATCATCGGTATTGTGGCCGTTGCGGTTCAATCACGACTCAAGTGCCCGGCGAGTTCGCGATGCACTGTTCGTCGTGCGGTCACCGCAATTATCCACGGATTTCCCCGTGTATCATTACACTGGTAACGCACGGGGATGAATTATTACTGGCTCGCAGCCCACGTTTTCCTCCTGGACGATATTCCACGCTGGCGGGTTTCATCGAGCCGGGGGAAGATGCCGAGGGTGCCGTTCGCCGAGAAGTGCATGAAGAAGTGGGGCTCAGCCTCGGCCGGATTCGCTATTTCCGCAGTCAGGCGTGGCCGTTTCCTCACTCATTGATGCTGGGGTTTTATGCGGAGGCGGCGAGTCGTCGGATCATGATCGACCACGAGGAGATCATTGATGCTGCCTGGTTTTCTCCAGGACACTTGCCACAGTTACCCCCGCCTTATTCCATCTCGCGGGCCCTCATCGAAACTCACCTCAAGGGAGTGGCAAGGCGCTGATTACTCATGCTTGGGAAACAGGCTTGTCAGGCGAGTCGCTAGCATGACATTGCCGCTGGCTTTGAGTTTGCCCGTCATGAAAGCGTTCATGCCATTGATGTCACCACTCATGATGCCTTTCAAGGTATCGGTACTCATGGATAGTGTCACTGAGGGATCCTCGTGCTCCCCTTGCAGTACATCCAAGGTGCCGTCACGAATAACCAGGTAGTAATCATCTGCATCACTGAAACAGAACTGAAAGATATTATTCATGCCTTGTGCTGCACCGGCATCGAAGCGTTGCTGGAGTTTATCGATGATAGGTTGATTCATGGGGATGGCCTTGTGATGTTCCTTACGTGATTTCAGCGTATTTAAAACGTTCGTTTAAATCAAGTCGCATCTGTATCATAAGCAGCATGCAGGCGCATAATGCGGTTATTTGTGTTGAGCTGGCAAGGAGTCGAGAGTGAATGAATGGTTGAATGATTTTGCGATGTTTCTCGCCCAGATACTTACGCTGTTAGTGGCGCTGGTGGTGGCGATCGCGCTGGTGACGCGCTCCCGGTCGATGCAGGGAGGAGAGAAATCGCGCTTGCGAGTCGAGGATTTGAACCAGCGTTATCGTAAGCGCTACCGTCAACTCCGTTTGTCCGGTCTGACGTCGAAAGCTCGTAAGTCGATGATCAAGGCCTTCCGCAAAGAGGACAAGCTGTCGGTCCGCAGGCGCTCCGAGGAGTCGGCCGATAGCCGTGTCTGGGTGTTGGATTTTCATGGCGATTTGAAAGCATCGGCAACATCCCGATTGTCCCAGGAGGTATCGACGCTGCTGGGAATCGCTGGTGAGGGGGACGAGGTCGTGTTGAGGTTGGAATCTGCCGGTGGCCTGGTCCATGCCTATGGCCAGGCAGCGGCAGAATTTGATCGTCTAAGGGAGTCGGGCATCCATACCACAGTGTGCGTCGATAAAGTGGCGGCTAGCGGTGGTTACCTCATGGCTTGCTGTGCCGAAAGGTTGATCGTGGCACCGTTTGCCGTTCTCGGCTCGATCGGCGTGGTTGCCCAGCTTCCGAACGTGCATCGCCTGCTCAAGCGCCATGATATCGATGTCGAGGTCATGACTGCCGGCCGATATAAACGGACGTTGACAGTGTTGGGCGAAAATACTGATGAGGGACGTGAGAAGTTCCGTGGCGACCTCCAACACATCCATGATCTGTTCAAACAGTATGTCGGTCAGCGCCGCCCTGGACTCGATATTGATTCAGTGGCGACCGGGGAAGTCTGGTATGGCACCGATGCGGTGGAAAACGGCTTGGCTGATGCTGTAAAGACCAGTGAAGCGTATTTATTGGAACGGATGCAGCAGGCCAAAGTCATGACACTGCAGTTGGAAACGCGGAAGGGTGTTGCTGCTCGAATGGGTCTCGCTCTGGAGCAAGGTGTGGAACGAGGGGTTCAGCGTGCTATTGAAGCAGTGGATGCGACCCGCTGGTTGAAGCGTTGAGGCCCCTTACTGTGCTGCATAAAGATCCGACAACGCCGAGATGATGTGATGCGCCTGTTCGCCATGGAGGGAGTAGTAGATCGTCTGCGATGCACGTCGTGTCGTGACGATGCTCTCCCGGCGGAGAATGGCGAGATGTTGTGAAAGTGCCGATTGGCTAAGGCTGAGCTTGGCATTGAGCTCCGAGACTGAGAGTTCCTGTCCGGCGAGAAGACAGAGGATGCGGAGCCTATTTTCATTGGCCATGGCTTTAAGCAGGTTGGTGGCGTCATGGAAGGCGGGCTCCCCGGCATCAAGCAGCTGTACGGCTGGTTGGTGTGTATTCATGGATATTCTCCTGGAACATCAAGCCATGCGGTCCGTCTGTGAATGTCATTTACCGGCATGTTTCACACCGTTTGTTATCATTCTCCTACTATACTGATTTAGTAAATCTTTAAGCGCCTTGCCAGCCCTGATTAACCAATGAGTTAACGGTGAATCAATGAAGCGTTGTTGCTGGTTTGCATCGCTCAGTGAAGCAAGATCCTTGGGTCTCGAGAAATCCGTCACGCACTCGTGGCTCGTGCCGTCTCGCCAAGATGGGTATAATGTTCCCTTCCGGGTCGTCGCCAGCATGATGGTGGTTTGACGAATGAAATGAGGGTTCCCTCACCCCTCGGTGCAAAAAGGTGTTCAATGTTTTCACTCACTCCGTTGCAAACCCGCCGCCTGGTGGCGCTGTTGGTCGCTTTCCATATTCTTGTCATTGCGGCTAGCAACTATCTGGTACAGTTGCCGTTTACTCTGTTTGGCTGGCATACGACCTGGGGAGCGTTCAGTTTCCCTTTCATCTTTCTCGCCACGGATCTGACGGTACGTTTGTTCGGAAAGGGGCCGGCACGCACGATCATCGCTCGTGTCATGTTGCCGGCGCTTGTCATTTCTTATGTCGTGTCTGTCGTGTTCCCGCAAGGTGGTTTCGCTGGTTGGCAGGCATTGGGAGACTGGAATCTTTTCGTGGCGCGCATTGCTCTAGCCAGTTTCATGGCCTATGTATTGGGGCAATTGCTGGATATCCATGTGTTCGATCGCCTGAGACGGCAGCGGGCCTGGTGGGTGGCGCCTGCCGTTTCCACGATTTTTGGAAATCTGGCTGATACCGTCGCCTTTTTTGCCATCGCCTTCCATCAAAGCCCGGATGCTTTCATGGCAGCCCACTGGCCGGAAATTGCCACGATTGATTATGTCATCAAGCTATTGATCAGCATGGTATTCTTTCTGCCACTTTATGGATTGTTGCTTGGCGGTCTGAGTCGTTGGCTGGTTCGTTGGACTGGACAGCAGGATCAAGCTCCCGTTGTCGAGCAAACCAACTAGGTGTTTAGGCAATATGTCCAGTTTGGTGATGGGTTTATCGTACCACTGTCTGCAAGGAATGAGATCATATGCCATTGGAGTTACATGCCGTTGATAGCGGGGCACCCACAAGTGATGGTGAATCGACACGGTTACCGTTATTGATTGTTCATGGGTTGATGGGAAGTGTCGATAACTGGCGGTCACACATCAAACAATGGCAAGTCGAGCGTCGTGTCGTGGCAGTTGATCTTCGGAATCACGGGCGCTCACCTCATGTCAGTGGTATGCACTACGATGATATGGCGCATGACGTGTTGGCGGTTCTGGATCGTTTGGAGATCGGTCGTTGTCATGTTCTTGGACATTCCATGGGTGGCAAGGTGGCGATGACGCTGGCCAGGCGTCATCCTGAACGCGTTGCGTCACTGATGGTGGCGGATATCGCTCCGGTCACCTATCAGCACGGACACGATACGGTTTTTGCAGCGATGCGACACGTGGAAAACCATGCGCCGACTGATCGACGTGGAGTGGATCGTTTGATGGCCGATTTCATCACTGAAAAAGCGACGCGACTGTTTCTGGCCACCAATCTGGTCCGTGATGACGAAGGTGTCATGCGTTGGCGCATCGGCCTGGATGAGATTGAAACGGATTATGACAACATCCGCATTGGGCCAGGCGGTGACGGGCACTATCTGGGGCCCAGCTTGTTACTGAGGGGGGTCCAATCAGACTACGCCAGCGATGAGATGCTGCCCCAGGTCAGGGAAGTGATGCCTCACGTCCAGGTTGTCACTCTGGACGCGGGTCATTGGCTGCATGCTGAGCAGCCTGAAGCCTTCCAGGCCGCGGTCAATGATTTTCTGGCTGCTATCGAAGCATGATCCCTCTCATGAATTGAGGTCTACAGCGAGTCGTCCGACGGGATGCTTCTCCCGAGAGTTGTTGCGTTCGTGTAGAAATTGTTCGAAATGTCGGTATCGCCTTGCATTGAGTGCGGAAGGCCTCAAGGCCATTCGTCTCAACGTTTCGGGCCACGCATTCTGGTTGGCTTCGCTGTCCAGTCCAGGCTCTTTGGCTACCATGAGCTCCCAGGCCTCGTCGGGATGATTGACCATCCAGAGTGTTGCCTCCTCGATAGCGACGAGGAGTCGTTGGAAATTGCCCCGCTGTGACTCCAGTCGGTCTCTGTTGGCCATGAGGATCAGGCCATCGTGGCGTGGTACTCCATATTCCTCGGCCAGGAACTGTCGTGTGGGAATGCCTTCCTGGTTCAATTGATAAGGGACGGTATGACGAGCATTGCCGACAATGGCATCGACCTCTTCAGTGGCCAGTGATTGTTGGAGCGAAAAATTGACGTTTTCGGGATCGATATCGTTGAGGTGGAGACCGTGATGGCCCAACATGGTATCGAGAATGGGATCGAGATTATCCTCCATACTGTATCCGACCGTTTTTCCCGCCAGCTCAGAGATTGATTCAATCTCGCTGTCACTTCGCACCAATACACTGGCAAGTGGTGTTGCGATGAGCGTACCGATCCGAACGACAGGGGCGCCATCATCAACCAATCGATGCAATTCGGGCTGGCGGCTCAGCGCAAGATCGACGCGTGATGCGGCGAGTAGTTTGGCCGGTACCGATGCGTCAGCTGGTGAGATCAGCTTGACGTCGAGCCCCTCCCGATCGAAATATCCACGCTCCTCGGCTACCAGTAATGCAGCATGCTGTGGACTTGGATACCAGTCGAGCATGATGCGTATCTGCTGCAAGGGTGGGGGCGCAATCGGTTCCGGGTCGCGCAGCGTCACGGAAGGGGTATCTTCCTCAGTGTTCTGAGCAGATTCGGACAGGATGGAAAGGGCGGCATCGACGTCGACCAATGGCACGAGCAGTGGCAGTGAATTGGTTGTGTTCTCTGCGGTGTCTTCTTCCTGCGAAGAGGTATCCTGGGCAATAGCCGGTTGTATCAGTATCAAAAACACGAAAAGCATGAAAAATCGCTTCAGGCATGGCAATCCCGAGCGACGTGTCAGTAAGGTCATGGAGATCCTCATCAGCATACGGCAGTGGAGCAGTTTATCCTTTGGCTCAAGGTGGTGACCAGCCGATCTTTAAACGGCCGGGACTTGGCATCGCCGCATGAATCGTGACATGAGATACTGATGATTTGGGTGGTTACTGGATAGCAATGGACAGCATCAACAGTATTTTCCTTCTTAGTGGCGCCCTTATTGCGCTCAGCATTCTTGCCAGCCGCCTGTCTTCGCTGGTCGGGGTGCCTTTGCTGGTCATCTTCCTCTTGTTGGGAATGTTGACCGGTGAAGACGGTGTATTAGGGATTCAGTTCGATGATTACCCTCTCGCGTTTCTGATCGGCCACCTGGCGCTAGCCATGATCCTCTTGGATGGTGGTTTGCGCACCCGCCTCAAGACATTTCGCGTGGGGTTCAAGCCGGCTCTGGTACTGGCGACGTTCGGTGTATTTATTACCAGTGGCATTGTCGGCCTCGTGGCGATGTGGGTGTTCAACTTGTCATTGACTCAAGGCATGCTGGTTGGCGCCATCGTTGGCTCTACCGACGCTGCGGCGGTGTTTTCGATGCTCAGTGGCCGCGGGGTCAACCTGAATGAGCGGGTCGGGGCGACTCTGGAGATTGAATCCGGTACGAACGATCCCATGGCGATCTTCCTGACGATCACTCTGGTGGAAATCCTGGTCGGTGACATCGGCGGGATTGTCGAGACCATGACTTTTCTGGTGACCCAGTTCGGGCTGGGTATCGTGGTCGGGCTTGGCGCTGGATGGTTGATTGCGCGGTTACTGCGGTTCTTGGATCTGGCCCCGGGGCTTTACTCACTTTTGGCGTTGGCGCTGGGCTTTTGTGTGTTTGGTGTAACCAGTGTACTTGGCGGTAGCGGCTTTCTGGCGATCTACCTCACTGGTTTGATGATTGGTAACCAGCCGGGACGCCACCTCAATTTTATTCTGCCGGTGCATGATGGTCTGGCATGGTTGAGTCAGATCGGACTGTTCCTGGTCCTCGGGTTGCTTGTCAGTCCTAGCCAGATGGTCGAATATCTGGGGCCGGCATTGGTCGTCGGCCTGGTACTGATTTTCGTGGCCAGACCATTGGCAGTGGTGTTAGCCATCAAGCCGTTCTTCAAGTTCCGGTGGCGGGAGACCGGTTTCATTGCCTGGGTAGGTCTGCGTGGTGCCGTTCCTATCGTACTGGCCATTTTCCCGGTTATTGGTGGGGTCGAGAATGCGGCATTGTATTTCAATGTCGCGTTCGCGGTCGTGTTGCTTTCGTTAGTCATCCAGGGCGGCACATTGTCACCGATGGCGCGCTGGATGAAAGTCGAAGTGCCCACCGGCACGACGCCTGAACGCCGGGGTGCACTGGGTGTGCTGCCGGAGAATGACTACGAAATGTTTGTTTATCATGTTGAAAACGATCATCTCGACGACGTGCCGATTCGTTTGTTGCGTTTCCCATCCGGTGCATTGATTTCCGCGCTGTTTCGCCAGCATGCCATGCTTCACCCAAAGGGGAGCACGCGCTTGCGCCTGGGGGATGTCGTATGCGTCATTGGTCGGACCGATGATTTGCCTGCATTGAATCGACTATTCAATGGCGAAGCCAGGCTCAAGCGTGAACGTGCCTTCTTTGGCACCTTTTCACTCGCCGGCGATGCGCTGATGCGAGACGTGGCCGATGCCTACGGTCTGACACTGAGTCCCGGGGAGCAGGAAATGACGTTGGGAGAATTCATTTCGCTGCGAGTTGGAGGGCATCCCGTCGTCGGGGACGATATTGGCTGGCATGGTATCCACTGGGTCGTCAGCGAGATGGAAGGCAACAAAATCACCCGTGTTGGCTTGCGCCTGTATCAATAGACCACGAGCGATAACATCTTGATAGCAAACCGACCATTGACGATAGCAGAGAAGCTGGTATGATTGCTCGCCGTGAGCCGGAGGGATGGCAGAGCGGTTGAATGCACCGGTCTTGAAAACCGGCGAGGGTTAGCGCCCTCCCAGGGTTCGAATCCCTGTCCCTCCGCCACTCACTACCAGAATATCGAGAGGCATCAGCTACTTGGCTGATGCCTTTTTTCTTTTCAGGTGGTCCTCCAGCGATTCTACAACCCTTTCCGGTGTTCCAATGTCACGAGAATGTGAGTGGAGCTTCGATACAGCGGCGTGGGTACGGCCTGGTTCCTAATATCGTGGAATACAGGTGCGTCGCAAATGGGGTATGCCTTGAAGAGGGTTTGGACGTCTTGGCCGTGATGGAGGCATACTGATCCAGCAGACGCTTTCCACGGAAACCAGCAATCTATGACTGATGGAATGACGCATCGAGTAGCGGAAAACAATACGATGGGTCGGGATTTCGTCGTGGGCGATCTCCACGGACAGTATGGCTTGCTGATGGAAGCACTGGACCGTGTGGCCTTTGACAAATCCCGGGATCGGCTTTTCTGTGTGGGGGATTTGATCGATAGGGGGGATGAAAGCTATCACTGCCTGTCGTTAGCATTCGAACCCTGGTTTCATGCGGTACGTGGGAACCACGAGATGCTTGCTTACCGCGCTCTTGTCGAAGAGAAGGGGGCGGATTATTTCTTGTGGCTCGAAAACGGGGGAACATGGGTTTTCAAGCAGGACAAGCAACATCTCAGGCAAGTGCTCGCTCAGGCCTTGCAGTGCCTACCCTATGCATGTGAAGTGCCTGTCGGTAACAGCCGGGTCGGGATCGTTCATGCCGAGCCCCCAGCAGACTGGAGTGACGTTGAAAGCGAGGATGAGGCTCAGCAACGGATGATGGTATGGGGGCGATCACGGATCGAACGGCAGGATCAAACCCCTGTCCAAGGAATTGATGTGGTGATCGTTGGCCACACTATTGTCAAGAGTCCCGTCTGGCTGGGAAATGTGCTATATATCGACACAGGCGCTTTCCTGACAGGAAGATTAACACTCCTGCCTCTCGACGACGTGATCCATCGGCGTGTAGGGTGAGCGCTGATCAGACGATGGGCGTAAATGGCCAGGGGGCTTGCCTTGTCAGACAGTTGACGGCATTCTTGGCTCATAGGCATGTGAACTATATAGGAGCATCGATCGATGGCCTACGATAATACGCAGGTGACACAACATCAGACAGGCGCAGTCAGTGCCAATAAGGTGTTGCGCAACACCTATGCGTTATTGGCAATGACATTGCTGTTTTCCGCTGTCACGGCTGGTGCCGCTATGGCAATGGGAATCGAACGAATGAACATACTGGTGTTCTTCGTCGGTGCCTACGGGTTGATGTTTCTGGTGCATAAGACGGCTAACTCGGCAACCGGCCTGTTGGCCACGTTTGCCTTTACCGGTTTCATGGGCTTCACCCTGGGGCCGATTCTCAGCGCTTATTTGACACTACCCAACGGGCCGGCGTTGATCATGAACGCCTTGGCCATGACGGGCGCCACTTTCATTGGCTTGTCGGCTGTCGCATTGATCACCAAGAAGGATTTCAGCTTTCTGGCTAATTTCCTGGTGGCTGGCGCGATCGTGTTGATTCTGGCCATGGTGGCAGCGTTGATTTTCAATATTCCGACTCTGTCGCTGGCCGTATCCGCCGGATTCGTCCTGTTCTCTTCGGCGGCGATTCTGTATCAGACCAGTGAGATTGTTCACCGCGCTGGTGAAACCAACTACATCCTGGCAACGATCACACTCTATGTGTCGATCTATAATCTGTTCGTAAGCTTGCTGTCCCTGTTGGGGATCATGAACAGCGAGTGAACCGAGCGGCTCGTTCGTGAATCTCCCTCTGGCCCCGTCGACATGGCGGGGCCAGTTTGTGACAGCAGCGATCGTCCTGTACGCAGAGCAGAGGGTAGGACCTGGAGGATGATGAATGCGTTATGCGCTTTTGGTGCAGGGGAGTCCTTATAGTAATCAAGCCTCCCACTCGGCACTGCGTTTCTCTCATGGGCTGATAGCAAGAGGCCATCAGTTGGCGACTGTCTTCTTCTATCACGATGGTGTATATAATGCGGCTCGCTTGGCATTACCTCCTCAGGATGAACCTCATCTGGTCGATGAGTGGCGTGAACTGCATGTCCGTCAGAGTACGGAGTTACTTGTATGCATCGCCTCTGGACTGCGTCGCGGCATTGTCGACGAGCAAGAAGCATCACGCCATGGAAAGACGGGACATAGCCTGGAGGCACCGTTCGAATTGACCGGTTTAGGCCAATTGATCGATGCGGGATTGACGCATGACCGGTTGGTGACTTTTGCCCCGTGAGATGTTGCCTTACAGTATCTTCGGCAGGTTCTCTTCATGAATGATATCGCTTTCAATCGCCTGCTTGTCGTCTTGCGTCATGGGCCGCACGGCAGTAGTTGGCTACGTGAAGGTCTGGAAGTCGCGCTGGTGGGCGCTGCTTTGGGGCAGGATGTATCGTTGTTGTTCTATGGTGAAGGGGTCACGGCACTGCTGAAGGAACAGCAGGTTGGGCCGCTGGCGCAAAAGGGTACCCAGCCGATGCTGGAAATGCTCCCCATGTATGATATCGAGTCGTTATGGGTAGATGCCGAGGCACTGGCGACATATGATCTGACACTCGATGAATTGGTGGTCCCGGCCAAGGAAGTGGGGCGCCATGAGGTATCGGACCTCTTTCAGCGGCATCGGTTGGTACTCAATTTCTAGTATTGGGTGACGTACTTTTCATGATCTTGCACACACTCAATCGGTCTCCAGCGACCAGTCGTGTTTATCAGCAAACACTGGACGCGATGGCTAGCGAAGATCGCCTTCTCTTGATTGAAGATGGTGTTCAAGGGGCATTGCCATCACTGAGTCCGCTTTTTGGTGAATTGTCAGGCAGGCTGTATGTCCTCCAGGAAGATGTGATATCGCGTGGGTTGGAAGAACGGTGTGACCCAAGTATCCATGTGGTGAATGTCGATGGTTTTGTGCTTCTTACTGAAGAAGCGGATAAGATAGTGAGTTGGTTCTGATGCCGTCTTCAGAAATATACCGTTATCTTGATGTGGGCAGAAACAAAGTGCCACTAGATACCGAAAGCTATCTCATTCACCTCAACGACTGGACCCCCGCAGTTGCACAAGCCATGGCTGCTGAGGAGGGGCGTGAGTTGACTGACTTACATTGGGAAGTCATCGAGGTGTTGCGCGATTTCTATCACCGTTTCGAAATGGCTCCATCAATGCGACCGCTGGTCAAAGCCATGACACAAACCTATGGCCCTGAAAAGGGAAAGTCGATTTATCTAATGCGATTATTTCCGGATAGTCCGGCCAAGGTGGGCGCTCGGATAGCAGGGCTACCCAAGCCGGCGAATTGTCTCTAGGGGGCCTCGATTTTCATGGATGACCAATGAATTTCCTAGCCCATGCTTGGTTGTCCCAGGCAGGCAACGACGACTTTCTGTATGGCAACCTGATCGCTGATGGCGTCAAAGGGGCCGATCTAAGTGCGTGGCCCGATGATATTGCTCGTGGGATAAAGCATCACCGACATGTCGATGCCCATGTCGATGCCCATTCACAAGTCAGAACTGCACGCCAACGCGCTCCCTCAGGACAACGTCGCTATGCAGGCATTGCCTTGGACCTGTTATGGGATCATTTCCTGGCCCGACAGGAAGTCGGTTCTCGAAGACACCAGGAACTGACGGCTCGCTGTTATCAATTGCTGGAATCTCGCTCCGCCCCCATGCGTTTGGCTCGGATGGTTCCGCTCATGGTCGATCAGGATTGGTTAACCGCCTATGCCGATTTCGACTTCACTTGTCGTGCTATTGCTGGACTCGGCCAACGTCTGTCGGGGCCCAACCATCTTGCTCGTCTGACAACCTGGTTGGACGATGATTATTTTGGGCTTGAGAAAGACTTCAATATCATGTGGCCTGACCTCGTGTCTTGCTTGGGAACCATATCAGCCTTCGACCAGCCATAAACATTCGACACTATCCCCTTCATTGATTCGGCTGTGTTCGGGGATCACGGCAAGGGCATTGGCCTGCACGCAGGAAGAGAGTACAGCGGAATTCTGATCCGCTGCGGCGTGAGCGACTGGCCCTTGCGCGGTAAATGAGAGGGTAACGCGCATATAGTGTCGACGAATTTGCGTCTGTTCGGTAAAGGCTGCCCGTGCCGGGATCGATGGCAATCTTGATAGAGTCGGACAACCGAGTAGCGCCCCGATCAATGGACGAAGGTAAATCCAGGCTCCCACATAACCGGATACCGGATTGCCTGGCAACCCGACGAATCGGGATTCACCATTATGCGTTGGAAGACGTCCGAGGGCGAGCGGTTTACCTGGCTTCATGGCGAGTTGCCAGAGATCGAGCTGGCCTAATTGTTCGAGCGCTTGCTTGACGTGATCCTCCTCTCCGACGCTAACGCCGCCGGTCGTGACCACGACATCGGCCGTTTCCGCCGCTTGTCGCAATAGTCGGGACGTTTCCTTGAACGCATCGGGAACATCCGCCGTCATCGTAATGTGTGCTCCGAAGCGCTCAAGAAGGCGTTTCAGCATGGGACGATTGGAGTTGTAAATCTGCCCTGGGGCCAACGGCTTTCCCGGTGAAACGATTTCATCGCCGGTGGAAAGCAGTGCCACTCGAGGCGCCTTGGTGACAGTAACGGACGTGATGCCCTGACCGGCCAACTGTCCAAGCGCCGCAGCCTCGAGTTTCGTGCCTTTTGACAATAGGCGATCACCGACCCTGACATCCCGACCCTGCCGGCGAATATTGTCGCCCGGTTCGATATCGATACCGAGAGAGTCAGCGACAGTAATGTGGCCATTGTCATTGGAGGAGACCTTTTCCTGCATGATGACCGTATCGGCACCAGGAGGAATTTCACCACCGGTGAAAATTCGAGCACAGGTTCCTGGTGTCAGCGCTGTTGCCGGTTGTCCTGCCGCAATTCGCTGGGAGATCGGCAGCGGGCGAGTTATCTCCGCATGGCGCAAAGCATAGCCATCCATGGCGCTATTATCGAAGCCAGGAACGTCCAGACGGGCCGAAATGTCTTCTGCCAGGACGCGTCCTGCGGCATCTACACAATCGATATGTTCACCGTCCAGTGTCTCAATGCCTCTGAGAAGGGCATCAAGAGCATCCTCAACCGACGTTAGAGGATTAACCGCCATGGGTACCTCGCTCAGGAATGACCAGGTTGGCGAAATTGCAGGGCTGATGGCTCCCATCCAGCTGCTCATGCAATATCCCGTCCCAGGCGGTACGGCAGGCGCCACTCGAGCCAGGTAGACAGAAGATGGCCGTTGCATTGGCCAAGCCGCCAAGACAGCGGCTTTGAACCGTAGAGCTACCGACATCCTGATACGACAATTGCCTGAATAGCTCCCCGAAACCGTCAATCGGCTTGTCGAACAGCACGCTTACGGCTTCCGGGGTGGAATCCCTGCCGGTAAAACCGGTACCGCCGGTCGTGAGTATGATCTGAATGGCTGGATCAGCAATCCAGGCAGCGACCTTGGCTCTAATACGGTAGACGTCATCGATGACGATCTGCTTGTCCATCAATTCATGTCCGGCCTCAGTGAGTCGCTTCTGTAATAGATGCCCGCTGCGATCAGTGTCTTCCGTTCGTGTATCGGAAATCGTCAGAATGGCGCACCGCAACGCTACGAAGCCTGCTTGGCTCATGCCTGCTCCTCGTTCCGCTGCTCACGGGCTTGCATGGCGTCGAGTTGTTCCTGTGTCGCGGGCTGCTGGTACTTGGCTTTCCAGTCGGGATAGGGCATACCGTAGACATATTCCCGCGCTGTTTCGTAATCGAGATCCAATTCGCGTGTTTCAGCTGCTGCTACCAGCCACTTGGAGAGGCAGTTACGACAGAACCCGGCCAGATTCATCAGGTCGATGTTCTGGACATCCTTGTTCTCGTCCAGGTGCTCGAGAAGTCGACGGAAAGCGGCAGCTTCCAGTTCAACGCGAGTATTTTCATCCAGGTGTTTCATACAGGACTCCTCACGGGATCGTGAGTGGGTGATAACTTTGAGTTGTCTGTGACAAGCATAACAAAAGACACCGCCCGTTGGCGGTGTCCATGAGTGGGTTTTCGGTCTAACTTGGTCTATCTGGTGCAGGATTGTCCGGCGGATGTCGCTGGGCATCGTCGGAGGCCAGTTCCGTTTCATCTCGGGCCTGATCCTTGACCTCTTCGTACCAGAGATTGTGATGCTCTTTGGCCCAGGTTTCATCGACATACCCTGTCGCCATGCCTTCGATAGAGCCTTCGGTACCTAGCGTACCGATATAGATATGGCCAAAGGCCACGGCAGTCAGACCCAGAGCCAGAACCGCATGGATAATATTGGCCCATTGCATGGTATCCCGCGTCTGACCGTAGTTGGGAAAGTCGAGAACAAGGCCACTGGCAATAACCAAGAGGCCGGCGGTCGCCAAAAGCCAGTACCAGACCTTCTCCCCGCCATTCGCGAAGCCGGCGTCTGCATGCCCTTTGCCGATCAGGCCGCCGCCTTTCTTGAACCAGACCCAATCGTGTTTCTTGGGCAGGTTGTGCTTCAGGAATTTAGCCAGGATGATGATCAGGAGGATACCGAATACCGGTCCCAAATAGTTATGAAGCAATTTGGAGCCAGAGATCATCGATGCCCAAAAGGCATCTCCGAGCAATGGTTTGAAGACGAACTTGCCATACAGCAGATTCAAGCCGGTCAAGGCCAGGATGATGAACAATGTCGCCACGGACCAGTGAAGAGAGCGGTCTAGCACCGACCATCGAAGCAATTTGCGTCCTGTTCTGGGCTCTTCCAGTTCCTTGCGTCCGAAGATGAAGTAGAAGAGGGCGATCATGGCCAGCATTCCGCCAAGGACGATCAAGCCGTAGGGAGAAACCCAACGATTACGCCACTGTCGCCAGGTCTCACCGCTGGCATTGACCAGGTTATAGGTGGACTCTGCCCGAGTGTCGCGATAATTGGCATCAGTTTCCCCGCTCCGGACCTGCCGCCAGATATCGGCATCGACAGCCGGCACGGCGAAGCCGGCTTCCTTGTCGGGGTCGGACTGGGCAATCGTCGGTTGGCTTAGTGCCAAGCCGATTAACAGCATGGCAAGTAATGAGATTCGCCACAGTAGCGCATGAGGGGCGGACACGGTCATGGTATGGCCTCCTTACCCCTCTTGGGCGGCATCATAGGCAAGGTTGTCAGCGTCGGCACGTGAATTGCCCGACCAGCCGCCATCCTTGTGACCACGTTGCACGACACGTTGACGGAAGATGTCAGCGACGGTTTGGGCGTCACCGGCAAGTAGCGCCTTGGTCGAGCACATCTCGGCGCACAACGGGAGCTTGCCTTCAGCGATGCGATTGGCGCCGTATTTCTCGTACTCCTCTTCCTTGCTGTCAGCAGGTCCGCCGGCGCAGAAGGTGCATTTGTCCATCTTGCCACGTTCACCGAACGCGTTTTCCTTGGGAAACTGCGGCGCACCGAACGGGCAGGCGTAGAGGCAATAACCGCAGCCGATGCACAGATCCTTATCATGCAGCACGATACCGTCGTCGGTCTTGTAGAAGCAGTCAGTCGGGCAGACTGCCATGCAGGGTGCATCGTCGCAGTGCATGCAAGCCACCGAGATGGATACCTCATCGGATTCGCCGTCATTGAGTGTAACCACCCGACGACGCTGTACTCCCCACTCCACTTCGTTGGCATTCTTGCACGCCGTAACGCAGCCATTGCACTCAATGCAGCGTTCCGCATCACACATGAACTTCATCTGAGCCATGAGAGTCTCCTCATTGCCGGGGTGTCACATGTTCCCGGCAAAATCATTCATCGTTATCGTTCTCAGCTGGCTTTTTCGATACGGCACAGGGTGCATTTGGTTTCCTGCATCTGTGTCACCGAATCGTAACCATACGTTGTCGCCGTATTGGCCGCTTCACCCACGACATAAGGGGCGGAACCCTCCGGATAGAGGCTTTCCAGGTTCTCGCCCTGGAACATGCCACCGAAGTGGAATGGCATGAATACGACCTCTCTGGCCACCCGCGGCGTTACCATGGCCTTTACCCGAACTCTGCCACCCTCGGGACCTTCAACCCAGACCATGTCGCCATCCTGAATAACCAGGTCATTGGCCAGCGCTGGATTGATCTCGACGAACATTTCCTGCTGCAATTCAGCGAGCCAGGACATGGAACGTGTCTCTTCACCACCCCCTTCATATTCTACCAGTCGCCCTGATGTCAGGATGATGGGATACTCATCCGTGACGTCCTTTTCCTGTATCGAACGATAGAGTGTCGGGAGACGGTAATGAGAGGATACGTCATCCCAGGTAGGGTAGTTCTCGACAAGATCGCGTCGACTGGTGTATAGCGGTTCCCGGTGTTTCGGTATCGGATCCGGGAACGTCCAGACGTTGCAGCGCGCTTTGGCATTGCCGAAGGGCGCACACTCATGATCGATCACGACACGTTGAATGCCGCCGGACAGGTCCGTCTTCCAGTTTTTGCCGTCGGCCGCTTCTTTTTCGTCATCGGTGAGGTCGTCCCACCAGCCGAGGTCCTTGAGCATGTCCGCCGTGAATTCCGGGTAGCCGTCATCCAGCTCCGAGTTCTTGCTATAAGAACCGTCAGCAAGGATGTCGTTGCCATCATGCTCGACCCCGAAGCGAGCACGGAATGTCAAACCGCCTTCAGAGACGGGCTTGCTGGTGTCGTAGAGGATCGGCGTTCCGGGATGCCCCATCTCGGCGTTACCCCAGCAGGGCCAAGGCATGCCGTAGTAGTCACCGTCGGCTGGGCCTCCCTGGGCTTGCGTCGTTTCGAAGCTGAACGTATGCCAGTTCTGCTGGTGGGTCTTGAGTCGTTCAGGACTCTGGCCAGTGTACCCTACGGTCCACATGCCACGATTGAATTCGCGCGTGATATCTTCGATGAGCGGTTCCGTGCCATTGACCTCGATGTTCTTGCATAACTCGTCGGCGAAGCCAAGTTTCTGTGCCAGGAGATACATGATCTCGTGGTCGGGCTTGGACTCGAACATCGGCTCGATGACGCGGTCTCGCCATTGAAGCGCACGGTTGGTAGCCGTGACGCTGCCGTACGTCTCGAATTGAGTCGCAGCAGGCAGCAGGTACACGCCGTCGGATCGGCCGTGCATGACACTCGCCACCGTGGGGTAGGGGTCAACGACCACCATCATGTCGAGTTGCTGCATGGCCTTCTGCATCTCGGGACCCCGGGTCTGGGAATTCACTGCATGGCCCCAATAGAACATGGCCTTGAGTTGGGTCCGCTGAGAAATATCCTCTTCCTGCTCAAGGACACCATCAACCCATCGCGATACAGTGATGCCATTGCTGTTCATGGGTTTGCCGTCGGTATATTCCGTCTGGTCAAAACGGCTTTCGAGCCATTCATAATCGAGATCCCAGACAGTGGCCCAGTGACGCCAGGCACCCTCGGCCAGGCCATAATAACCAGGCAGTGAGTGCGACATGAGGCCAAGGTCCGTGGCACCCTGGACGTTGTCATGACCACGGAAGATATTGGCACCACCACCGGATTTGCCGATATTGCCTAGTGCCAGTTCCAGGATGCAGTAGGCTCGGGTGTTGTTGTTGCCGGTAGTGTGTTGCGTGCCCCCCATGCACCAGACGACGCATCCGGGACGATTGTCAGCCAGGCGTTTGGCCGTATCGTACATCTGTTCTTCCGGGACCCCGGTAATATCCTCGACCACATCAGGAGAGAAGTTCGCGACTTCATCACGCACTTCATCCATGGCATAGACACGCTGGTTGATATATTCCTGATCTTCCCAGCCATTTTCGAAAATATGCCACAGTAGACCCCAGATGAAGGCGACATCCGAGCCGGGCCGAATACGGACGTAGCTGTCGGCTTTGGCCGCGGTTCGCGTAAATCGCGGATCGACAACAATGATGTTGCACTCGCTTTTCTCCTTGGCGAGCAGGATATGCTGCATGGCAACGGGGTGTGCTTCGCTGGGATTGGAACCAATGAACATGATCGACCGACTATTCTGCAGGTCGTTCAGTGAGTTGGTCATGGCGCCATAGCCCCAGGTATTGGCGACACCGGCAACAGTGGTCGAATGGCAGATGCGTGCCTGATGGTCGGTGTTGTTGGTACCCGCGAGCGCCGCGAATTTTCGCATCAGGTATGCTTGCTCATTGTTGAACTTGGCAGAGCCAAGCCAGTAGATACTGTCTGGCCCATGCTGCTCGGTCAGTTCCAGTACCTTGTCACCGATTTCCTCGATCGCTTCATCCCAGGAAAGGCGCTGCCATTCGCCGTCGACCAGTTTCATTGGATACTTGAGACGACGATGGGAGTGACCGTGATAACGTAGCGAGGCACCTTTGGCGCAATGCGCCCCACGATTGAACGGATGATCGAAGGCGGGCTCCTGTCGAGTCCAGACCCCTTCCTGGACATCGGCATAGACACCACAACCCACGGAACAGTGTGAGCAGACCGTACGTTTAGTCTCGACGGGGGCATCGGAGACCGGGGTCTTGTCATCGGCAGCGTCGGCTCGCTGCATCATCGAATTACCCACGAAACCGACGGCGGCGACACCACCGGTAGCGGCTCCGCTGCGTTTGAGAAACTGGCGTCGGCTGATACCGAGTCCACTGGCGCGGGGCGTGTCGGATTTACGAGTTAAGCGCATGGAACGTTCTCCTGGCCTTCGGTTTGGGGCAGCCTGTCAGTCGCGCAATGTCGCGTAAAACGCGCGGATGTGATCGGTTTCCCGATACTGGGTCGATGTATCGGAAGAGCCGGCATCGTTCTCGTCACTCTCCGCCTGGGCCAGAGTGACGTGACCCACCGTCGCGGCTGCACCCGCGGCAGCCGTTCCCCATCCGAGGGTCTTAAGGAAATGTCGCCGTTGAGGGTTGGGCGCTTTTTTCGTTTTCATGAATATTTCCTCATCAATAGAGGGCTCCTGAGTTTAGCCTACCGTGGCATGAGGAGCCGTCGCGGTTTCGTCCTAACATTTCGTTTGCTGCATGTCTGCTGAGGTCATCGTCAGACGCACGGGTTCGTGTCCAGCCTGGGCAGACAATCTATCCGTTTCCAGTTCCATGAAGGTTCGGCCAAGCTCTCCCAGACGGGCATAAAATGGTGTTTCGACGTTGGCCAGATCGCTGAAACACATCGTGGCCCATGGCGCGAGATGGCGCATGAAAAAATCGGCTTGTGGCACGGAATTCGATTCGATCAACATCGCCATGACTTCGCACAATGCCGCCAGGTGATCCTCGGGATCGTTGTGATTCTCTTGTCTCTGGAATCCCAGATAACGCAAATCCTGACGGAGAGTCACCAACGCTTCATCCATCAACGTGCCGTTTCGATACCAGGAAGCGTAAGGAATGACATCGCCTTGGATAACGCCAACCAAATGCTGGAAGTGGGCGCGTTCGAGTTGTTCCGGCGATGCCTTGCCAGCTGCATCGATCAAGGCGCTCCAGCAGGGAAACAATGGCGAACCATCATCCACCGGCTGGAGCTCCGCCAGCCAGACCAGCGACTCTCTGTCCGGTGACGCAAGCAGATACGTGGCGAGCAGTCTATAGATATCGGCCCGGAGCGCGTCGATCTCCGACAGCTCATGCATTGGTTCAGTTGAAGCGAGATCATGCATATCGGTCATACTTTCAACTGTGATTCAGGATTTTTTGCCATGTCCCGCCACACATCCTTGACGCGACAGTCTTCACACATTTCCAGTCTCGCCATGGCGTCGCCGGCAAAGTATGGATGATCGGCGAGCTTGGACTTGATGGCCTCTATCGTGCTGACCGTGGCAAATGGTTTGCCGCAACTGATACATTCGAAAGGCGGTTCTTCGTGTTTGATGTGCCGCTGGTATCGTGTTGGAGAGGAGAGGAAGCCCGGTACCAGGCGAATGGCGTCCTCCGGACAGGCGCTGGCACACAGACCACACTGCACACAGTCCGCTTCACGGAAGCGAAGTTGTGGTGTCGACTCGCCGGCAGCTAATGCCGGTGTCGGACACGCTGCGACACAGCTCATGCATAAGGTGCATGCTTGGGTGTCGACCGTCAGGCCGCCGAAAGGGGCATCGTCAGGCAGTGCATGCCGTTGTTCATCTACTGTCCCTTGAGCTTCCAGCCACTCCAGGATCATGTTGAGTCGTTCACGCTTGTCTCCACTTCGGCTGATTTGGTGAAGCATCTCATCCGGGATGTCCTTGCTGGTGCCAATGGCGTTGTCATGACATGGCAGGGCGTCCCGAGCGTCCTGATCATGCTCTCCGAGAATCTGTACACGATCCTGAGAATGGCCCAGGGCGACCAGGAGAGAACGCGTCTGTTCCCACTGGTTCTCCAGCATCGTCACGATGCTGGCAGGCAGCGTGTCATGACAATGAATACGAACTTCACAGGCGCCAGAAACCAGTGCCCCTAGCCAGTGCTCCATCCCTCCCGCACCCAGCTCATCGAGGGGGACATCAAGCAAGTGGCCTGGTGTCGGGATTACCTCGCTTTGACGGTGTACTGCTTCGATGAATCGTACGACAGGTTGTCCTCCACCGGCCTGCCGATATCGCGTAAGCAGGCGACCGATATAATCGTGTTGCTGCTGTGGTTGAGGGAGTCGGTACTGAATGGCCCCCGTCGGACAGACCGAGGTGCAACTACCGGCGCCTTGGCAGCGATAAGGGTCGATCTCGATCCATGACTCGATACGTTGCTGTCGCTCACTGATGGCATCGGCAGGGCACACCGACAAACACCGTGTACAACCGGTATGGCCGCTGCTGTCATGTGCACAGCGATCATGATCGATTTGAAAATAGCGCGGTTTTTCGAATGCTCCGATATGCTCGGGAATGGCTTGAAGCACGTCTTCGCATGCCTGCGTATGCCATTGGCATGCAAAATAACCGGGCGGGTTGAGTTCCAGAGCGAGTTGGGGGGGCTCGCCTAGATCCAGTATCAGATCGAAATGAGGGCGATCAATCGAGGCCTTGGCCAGGTTGATCGGACCTTCATCATGGTCTAGCCAAACGTCGAACGATCCCAGATAGCCTTGAATGTCAATGGATTGTTGCTGTCGGGCGATATGCCAGCATGGGACGTTCCCCCACGCGGTATCGCTTCGTTTCCCATAAGCAAGAAGCGTCACGGATGCCAGCCCGCAGGAATGCAGACGTCGTGACGCCGCAACACAGTCGTCATGAGCGCCGATGATGAGCAAGTTTCCCTGGCTTTGATACTCGACGCTGGCAGGTGTCAGGTTGACCGGCCAGGATACCTGCTGCGTTGCAGCGTCGCGCGCCTGCTCATTGGCACCGGCATCCAGTGTGGCCGCACCGATAAGGCGTTGGTTCATGTTTCCTCAAATCAAGCTAGTAGCGAACGTCTGCGTCGTTATGTATTGCGTTCGTCTTATCTATTTCATCAGTTTCTTATCATAAGTGTTAGCCATTTTGTGATGCTTTGCCAACACGACCTTGGGACGAGAGAGCGCTGTCGGAATCGACATCATGGTCATCATCCGTCTGTGGCGGCTGGTCTGGTGGCCTCTCCGACATGCCAGTCTCCCGGCCTGGATCCCCGTCATGGCGCGGATTGAGTGATGTGGTATCACCATGTTCTGCATTGGTCGGTTGCTGGTTTGCAAGCTCGTCTTCCGTTGACTGAGCGGACTCTTCCAACTTGTCAGACCAGCGTCGCAAGCGGTTGGCAACTTCCTGGGCAAGTGGTTTGAGACGCTGTCGATAGTCATCATCGTAATCATCGAGCCCATCCCGCATCTGGTAATGTGGTGCTTGGTATAGGCGTCGCAAGGCTCGCTTTCTCAAGCCGGCACTGACACCGGGAACCAGAAACGCCTTGATATCGCTACCGGGCGGCAAGTCCTCGGGATCTGGCAGTGTGTCATCCAGACTGCCGGGTTCAGGGGATGACGATGCCGAGGGTGGATCCTGCTCCTCGCCTGACAATGCCTCGGCTGATGGCATCGCGTCGTTTTCTGGCACCCCAGGCGCGGTCCTGGCGTCATCGGAGTGTTGACGTTTGCGTTGGGACCAACGAGATAACCGGTTCATTACTGTTTCTCTTCGGGTTGAGGATTGGGTTTTCCCTTTTTCTTTCTGCCTTCGACCGGGGCCTCGCCGTGATGAGCGAGGTAGGCTTCTATCCATACCTGAATGGCCAGAGGCATGGCAGTTTCAAGGACTTGACGTTCACCATCCATCCAGGCTGCAGCGACTTCCTGACTTGCGGTAATGGCTGTGGGAACGGGAGGTTCGCCCGCCATGCCGCCACACACAAAAAGTCGGGGAGAATCGCTGTTCAAATTGAACCGATAGGCGGCACGCTCGGTCATGTAAAGTTGCAATTCCAGTACATGAGGTCCCTGCGACCCTGGTGCCAGTGAGGCGATATACCATTGATTGATGGTGAACCCTTTGACGGTACTGGGCTGTTGGGAAAACGACAGGCTCAAGGTGCGTCTGCTGTTGATGACCGGTTGCGTCCTGGACATCGATAGCTCCTGGAGTTTTGCAGCGACAATGACGACAGTAAGCGTCAGGCATGCAATGATGGTCAAGCCGATTTCTGTCTGGCACTAGCTGATGATGCAGTACTTCATAAGAGTAACGATGTGATGAGTGATCTCCAGTTAAGCCACGCCCGGATGCCTACCACGCTTGAAATCGAGGTCATCGATGAGTTCGGAGCCTCCCGCGATCAGGCCATTGCCGCTGAACGGGCGTTGACTCTGTATCTCAACCGTCGAGAAATCGTGACACTGATGACGCTTGGCGCCGAACCGGAAGCATTGGTTATCGGATATCTGCGTAACCAGGGACTGATCAACAGTTATGAGGATCTCATCGCCGTACATGTCGACTGGGATGTCGAGGCAGCTGCCGTCATAACGCGCCAGGAGCCGGAGGATCTCGCTGAACGTCTGGGACAGCGGACAGTGACGACAGGGTGTGGCCAGGGAACGGTCTTCGGCCGGTTGTTGGAGACGACGGATATGACGACACTGCCGGAAACCATCGTGAAACAGTCGGTGCTCTATCACTTATTGGAGAACTTGGGGGCCTATAACGAAACGTATCGAAGTGCCGGGGCCGTTCATGGGTGTGCGCTCTGTCATCAAGACCAGGTGATCGACTTTATCGAAGACGTCGGGCGACATAATGCCGTGGATACGCTGGCAGGTCGCCAATGGTTGCAGGGAACGGTCGTGGATGAGCCCGCAGATATCTTCTATACCACCGGCCGGCTAACATCCGAAATGGTGCTGAAAGTCGCGCAAATGGGGATCAGTGTGTTGGTGTCCCGGTCAGGCGTGACTCAAAAGGGCGTGGAACTGGCCCAACGTTTCGGCGTGATGTTGATAGCCCGGGCCAAAGGGCGACGTTTCCAGGCGATCGGTAGCGCCGGTCGCCTGGTGCATGATGCGATTCCCTCCAAGCGCCCAGGAGACCGACGTTGAGGAAAGGGACGGACGTACATCTCAGGTCAGGGACTATCGCCTCGTGTGCAGACCGATAGCACGACGGCATCCTCTTCGCTGACGGAAACCAGGGCATGCCCCATCTCACTGTCGAAATAGATACTGTCCCCATGGTGCAAGGTCAGGGGTTCATAAAATTCGGTATATAGCATGATGTCACCGTCCAGGACGATGAGAAACTCTTCACCATCATGGCGAACCCATTCCGTAAACTCCTCGAATTGACGGGCACGAACGATGGTCTTGAATGGGATCATGCGTTTTTGTGCCAACTGCCAGGACAGCAGTTCATGCTCATAGGTTGGGGTTGGATGGCGTTGACCATCACCGGCGCGGGTCAGGTCACGACGTCCTGAGGTGGCACTCTGCGGCTTGGGCGGAGCCAGCAGTTGAGGAAGATCGATTCCCAATCCAGTAATCAGCTTCTGTACGGCGCTGAATGTCGGGGAGATCTGGTCATTCTCGATCTTGGACAGTGTCGAACGGGCCAAGCCTGTGCGTTGGCTGACGTCATCCAGCGTCCAGTGCTGAGCAAGACGGATTTCCTTCAGACGCTCCCCCAAACGAAGTGGTTCGACAAAGGGCTTGCGGCCTGATGCGATTCGCAAGGCGGCATTCTGATCGTTGCTGGCGGTCATGATACGTTCACTATAAGAAACATATTTTCATCATAGTCTACCATAGGTTCCGGGGATTTATCGTTCTCGATACGCTTGCATCATGCTGGTATCCGACCTTTTTACATGATATGAGACATCCTGTATTTATTTGCCGGGTTTCCTCAGCATGGGAAACAAGTCGAGGTCACGGCGCCCAGGGTTGTCCCAGCAACGCCTTGAGATGGGCCTCAACACAGTAGCCGAGCGTAACCAGGTCATACCCTCCTTCCAGAGTCGATACCAGTCGGTTGTCGGCATATTGAGATGCCACATCGATCAGTTGGCGGGTCACCCAGTAAAAATCGGCGTTGTCGAGACATAGCCCGGCCATTGGGTCGTTTCGATGGGCATCGAACCCGGCTGATATCAGTACCAGCTCGGGACGGAAGTCGTGCAAGGCAGGGAGCCATTGCTGTTCTACGGCCCGACGGAATGCGTCGCTGCCGGCACCGGCCGGTAAAGGGGTATTGATGACGTTTGGATACTCCTCGTCAAGATAACGCCAGGGATAAAAGGAGCGTTGAAAACTGGTACAAATCAAGACATCGGGATCGTTCTTGAAGATATCGATCGTGCCATTGCACTGGTGAACATCAAAATCGGCGATGGCAATACGCTGAGCGCCGTAGCGTTGTTTGGCATAGGTGGCACCGACGGCAACGTTGTTATAAAAGCAGAATCCCATCGCTGCAGCGGTTTCCGCATGATGTCCCGGTGGTCTTACGGCACAGAACACATTATCCGCCTGCCCCCGATAGACCTTGTCGACGCCGCTCACGACGGCTCCGGCGGCCAATCGGCCCGCGGCGAGACTGTGCGAGTTAAGTCGGGTGTCGCCATCGAGAACCGCCCATTCACGTGTTGGCTGACGTTGCGCTAGATAGTTCAGGTAGCTGGGGGAATGAACGCTGGCGAGTTGCTCATCGGTCGCCGCTTTGGCGTCGAATTGCATGGTTTGCTGTAGTACGCCAGCCAGAGCCAGCCGTTTCTGAATGGCTTCCAGACGTGCAGGGCACTCTGGGTGGCCAGGTCCCATGTGATGGAGATGGTAATCTCGATGGGTTACATAGGCGGTGATCATGGCGTGCTCCATCGGGCTATGATGATATTCATAGGAAGCCTCTTGCATGACGCTGTCAATACATCGTACATAGGAAGGATACGCCGGATCAGGAGGTCAAGCGTTGGGAACTCGTTTTCTGCGGCATTTCCTGGAGCCGCAAAGCCTGGTCGTCATCGGTGCGTCCGAGGAACCCTATTCGATGGGTGGACTGGTCGTCTGTAACCTGCAGGAGGGTGGGTTTCCGGGCGCGATTCACGTTGTCAATCCCAGCGGGTATGAGCAAGTCCACGGGGTACCGTGCGTCTCTCGGGTATCTGAGCTGCCATTTGTTCCTGACATGGCGGTAATCTGTTCTCCCGTTGCCACTGTACCGCCATTGATCGAAGCGTTGGGGCGCATCGGGGTCCGTGCTGCCATGGTGCTTTCCGGCGGTGCGTTTCTGGATGATCGCAGCGAAGATGGTGGGTCCATCCGCGAGCGCATGTTGAAAGCCGCTCGTCGCTCGGGTATCCGCGTGTTGGGACCTGAGTGTCTGGGTGTCATCGTGCCAGGGCGCAAACTCAATGCCACCTACGCCAGTCAGCCGGTCAAGCCCGGGCGAGTTGCCTATCTGGGGCAGTCGGGCATGCTAGGCAATGCCATGATCGACTGGGCGGCAGGCCGTGGTATCGGTTTTTCGCATTTATTGACCCTGGGAGACAGCGTCGATGTCCTGTTGCCGGACTTGATCGACTATATCACCCAGTATGCGCCAAGCCAGGCCATTCTCTTGCACCTGGAACGCATCCATGATGCGATGCATTTCATGACGGCGCTGAGGGAAGCGTCCCGCAATCGACTGGTGTTGGCGATCAAGAGTGGACGTACGAAGCAGTCGGAATTGTCCGGACTTCCCTCTACACCGGGTATCGACAACCGAGACATTATCGTCGATGCCGCGCTAGCCAGGGCCGGTGTCGTCAGGGTCGATGATTCGGACGAGTTGTTCGACGCGCTGGAAACGCTTTCTCGAATGAAACCGCTGCGCGGAGACCGTTTGGCCATCGTTTCCAATGGGCTGGGGCCGGCCCTGCTGGCGATCGACAAGTTGATCAGTGCCGGTGGCAAACTGGCCGCTTTCAGTGATGGAACGCATGATGACTTGCTCAAGGGCAACGTCGATATGAGCCTTCCAGGCAGCAATCCGGTCGATCTGGGAGGGAATGCGACACCGGATAGCTTTGTCGATGCGCTGAAAGTGGTCACTCATGATCCCAATGTCGATGCAGTGCTGGTCGTCCACGCCCCGACCCGACTGGCTCCATCCAAAGCCACGGCACAAGCGTTGGTTGCCCACCGCAAATCATTTCACCGCAATCTGCTGACGAGTTGGATGGGCCTGGAAGAGGCGCTGTCGGCTCGTCATGAGAGTCATCTGGCCGGTATTCCGACTTACATGTCTCCCGAGAAGGCGGTCAAGGCCTTCATGCACATGGTGAACTACCAGCGGGTACAGGCGTTACTGCAGGAAACACCGCCGAGTTTACCGTTCACTACGACGACAGAGATTCGCCACCGTTGCCATGAGCTGATTGCTGAAGCAAAAGCCCTTGAGCGCTCAAGTTTGACACACTCGCAGACGTCGGTTGTTCTGGCCGCTTATGGCATACCCACAGCAACCAGCCGGTATGTAGCCACAGCTGAGGAGGGGGCTGCCATGGCGGAGTCCTTCTCGGGACGCATGGCCTTGAAAGTCGTTCACGCCCACAATTGTGTTCCTTACCGTTATCGACGTCATCCGCACAAGTTGTCATCTGGCTTGCTACAGGATCTGGAAACGCCACAGCAAGTTGCCGAGGGTATTCAGCGTCTTGAAGACAAGGTGCATGAAAAGTTTCCGGATACCGACATCCATGAATTCTGTCTCCAGCCAATGCTGAGAGGCCGGCATTCATTACAGTTGTGTGCCGGGATTACACGCGACCCGATATTCGGGCCGGTGATCGTTTTCGGAATCGGCGGCTACAAGGTCAATGTCATGGCCGACAGGCATGTTGCATTACCGCCACTGAATATGACGCTGGCCAACGACCTGATTGAACGCACTCATGCTGCCAAGCTGGTTCACGAACACTCGCGTGATCCGGAAAGGGATGTCGAGCAACTCAGTGAATTGTTGGTCAAATTATCTCAGATGGCCTCCGACCTGCCTGAATTACGCGGGCTGGAAATCAACCCGCTATTGCTCAACCGAGAAGAGGTGGTGGCCGTCGATTTTGCCATGGACTTGGGGCCGCCGGCCCGATACGCGATCATGCCGTATCCGGAGGAATTGCGAGAGTGGGTCACGCTTGACAATGGTATGGAGGTCGAGATTCGTCCTATACGAGCAGAGGATGCGCCTCTCATAACGAATTTTCATACCCAACTGTCCGAGCAGAGCATCCGCTTTCGTTATTTCCAGCACAAGAGTGATCTAAGCAAGCGGGAACTCTCGCTTCTCGCCCATATCAATTACGACCGTCAAATGGCCTTCATTGCCGAACATCAGAAAGATGATGGCAACCCGGAAATGCTTGGCGTCGTGCGTGTCTGGAACGACCCCGACAATATTCGTACCGAATTCTCTATCATCATTCGTGATGACCTGCATGGGGTAGGGCTGGGTTCCTTGTTGATGAACAAGATGATCCGCTATTGCACCAATATCGGGACGCTGGAAATGGTCGGGAAGGTCATGCTGGACAATCACCCCATGCGCGCGCTGATGAAACACCTGGGCTTTCGGATGCATTACAACATGGAAGAACAGGTCGTCGATGTCAGTCTCCGCCTGAATGAGCCTGAAACGGATTGGCAACGTCACCGCCTCGAGAGTCAATCCGACTAGCCGGGTCGTTCATGCGTACGACGGGTTGGTTCCGTCGGACTATGGTACGGTAGGTATTGCATTGGGGTTGATCATCAAGTGTTCTGATTTGATGACTCTTCAATAAAAAATTATGATACGCGCCAGTATAACGAACCGATCGATAAACGCGCGCTGTCTGAAACACTGCGGTAGGGCAGTCGAGGTACGCAGGAGCAGGGGCCTGTCATGCCTTCTCTTGTGTGCCAAAAAATAGGCATAACAGGCAAATCAGATGACCGACGACACACAACCTGTGAAGATCAAGGTCCGGAGCTTGAGCAAGGTCTTCGGGAGCAATCCGAAGAAAGGGCTCGAACTTCGTGACCAGGGCTTGAAGCGTCCCGAGATATTCGAAAAAACGGGCCTGACATTGGGCCTGTCAGATATCAATTTCGATGTCCACGAGGGTGAATTACTGGTGATCATGGGGCTCTCCGGCTCAGGCAAGTCGACCCTGATCCGGTGTCTCAACCGCCTGATCGAGCCAACTGAAGGGGAAATCGTCATTGATGACGAGGACATTCCCAAGCTCAATGACAAAGAGTTGCTGGAGTGCCGCCGTCGACACTTCTCCATGGTCTTTCAGAATTTCGCTCTCTTTCCCCACCGCACCGTGCAGCAGAATGCCGAGTATGGACTCGAAATTCGCGGCGTCGATAAGGCAGAGCGCAGCGAAAAGGCGAGAAACTCGCTCAAGCAGGTCGGCCTCGATGGCTGGGAGAATGCCTATCCCAATCAGTTGTCGGGTGGCATGCAGCAACGTGTCGGCCTTGCCAGGGCGCTTGCGAATGACTCCAGTGTTCTGCTTATGGACGAGGCGTTTTCTGCGTTGGATCCGCTGATTCGCAAGGATATGCAGCAAGAATTGCTGGAACTCCAGCACCGCATGAAGAAGACGACGGTCTTTATCACCCACGACCTCGATGAAGCCCTGAATATCGGCGATCGTATCATCCTGCTCAAGGATGGAGAGATCGTGCAGATCGGCACACCCGAGCAGATTCTCACTCAGCCGGCTGACGAATATGTCGAACGCTTCATCGAAGGGGTGGACATGTCACGCATCCTGACGGCACGCAATGCCATGCGTCCGGTCAGGGCGACTGCAAGAGAAGATGACGGCCCACGAACCGCGCTTCGCAAGATGAGCGAGAATGGTCTGGATTCCATCTACGTGACCAGCCGTGACCGCAAATTGTTGGGCCTTGTCGAAGCCGATGCCGCTGATCAAGCGTCCAAGGAAGGGAAGCAGGACCTCACCAGCGTGTGGCATCAGGATTTCGCTTGCGTCGGCCCGGATGAGCCGCTGCATAACCTTTTTGCCATGTTCAGTGACAAGGGGTTTCCCATCGCAGTCGTGGATGAGGAGCGTCGCCTTCTGGGGGTCGTAGTCAAGGGGGCCGTACTGGCTGAACTGGCAGAATCAGGAGAGAACTGATGGAATTTCCACGTATTCCGCTGGGTCAGTGGATTGAAGGCGGACTCGGCTACTTGACATCAGAGTATTCGTTGATCACGCGTGGTATCTCGCGCGTGACCCAGACCGGGATCAGCGGATTGAACGACGGCCTGATGTGGTTACCCGAATGGGCATTGATGGCCATCATTGCGCTGATTAGTTGGAAGCTGGCCGGAACCCGGCTGGCTATCGGCTCGGCCATTGGACTCGCGTTCATCTGGAACCTGGGATTGTGGGATCCGATGATCGAGTCACTGACACTGGTTGTCATAGCGACATTGGTGGCAGTGACCATCGCGATTCCCGTCGGCATTGCCGCTGCGCTGTCGGAGAGGCTCTACCGAATGCTCATGCCGGTGCTTGACTTCATGCAGACGATGCCCGCCTTCGTCTATTTGATTCCTGCCATTCCGTTCTTCGGTATCGGCTCGGTTTCAGCCATTTTTGCAACGGTCATCTTTTCGATGCCGCCGGCTATCCGCTTTACGACATTGGGTATCCGTCAGGTGCCGATAGAGCTGATCGAGGCGGCTGATGCCTTCGGTTCGACACGTCGTCAGAAGTTGCTCAAGGTGCAATTACCGTTATCCTTGCCTACAGTAATGGCAGGTATCAACCAGACCATCATGCTGGCACTGTCAATGGTCGTGATCGCTGCCATGATCGGTGCCGATGGACTGGGCAATGAAGTATGGCGCGCGATCCAGCGACTTCGTCCGGGTGATGGCTTTGAAGCGGGTATTGCAGTGGTTATTCTGGCCATGATACTGGATCGACTGACACAGGCGCTGCGAAAGCAGCGCAATTAATCGGGTCACGTTGGATAGCGTTGCAGGGTTACCCTGCAGTGCTGTCTCTGCCCACAGAAAGATTGACCAACCGAAGTAGGGAAGCGGTTCGAGTGGCGAGCCGCTTAAATGAAGCATGGAGCAAAATTAGGAGAGGTACGCAATGTTGACACATACCCCGAAGTCTACAGCGATGCGCTATAGCGTACTCGCCCTGGCAGCAGGGCTTGGTCTGGCAGCGGGTTCCGCTCAGGCGCAGGAAGACAAGGGAACGGTGGAATTGGCCTATGTAGAGTGGTCGTCTGAGGTTGCCTCCACCAATGTTGTCCGCGCAGTGCTGGAACAGCAAGGCTATGATGTCGAAATCAACTCTCTTTCGGCATCAGCCATGTGGCAGGCCATTGCCCATGGAGATGCCGATGCCATGGTAGCTGCCTGGTTGCCGACGACCCATGAAGATTACATGGAACAGACGCAAGACAGCGTCGAAGATCTCGGCCCCAATTTTGAAGGTACCAAACTGGGCCTGGTTGTCTCAGCGGATTCGGAACTCGAGTCCATTGAAGATATCAATGATCATGCTGACGAGCTTAACGGCGAGATCATTGGTATCGACCCGGGTGCCGGCCTGATGTCTCAGACGGAAACGGTGATTGAAGAATATGGACTCGATGTCGATTTGCGTAGTGGTAGTGGAGCGACCATGACCTCTGCGCTTGGTACGGCGATCGAGAACGACGAACCTATCGTCGTGACAGGCTGGACACCTCACTGGAAGTTCTCCCGTTGGGATCTGAAATATCTCGACGACCCGAAAAATGTCTACGGCGATGCCGAGCGTATCCACACCGTGGTTCGCACGGGCTTGGAAGAGGATATGCCGGAAGCCTATGCGATTCTGGACAACTTCCATTGGACGCCCGAGCAGATGGGTGAAGTCATGCTCATGAACCAGGAAGAGGATGCTGATCCCTACGAGAATGCCCAGAAATGGGTCGAAGATAATCAGGACGTTGTTGAAGAGTGGTTGGCTGACTGAATCCTGCTTCAGGGATTCTCTCGACCACGACAAAGCCGGCCTACATGGCCGGCTTTGTCATTGCTTGCATGATGGTCCTGCCTATCAAGGAGCCAGGCGTACTTTAATCCATTGATTGTCGCGGAGTTGATAACGGATACGGTCATGCAAGCGACTGGGCTGACCCTGCCAGAACTCCACCATATCGAGTGAGACTCGATATCCTCCCCAGTTAGCCGGACGTTCGACCGTTTGATTGTCGTAAGCTTGTTCAAAACGCTGTCGACGTTCTTCCAGCCATTTTCGATCCGGTATCTCGACGCTTTGGGTCGCGACCCAGGCGCCGAGTTGGCTGCCTCGAGGTCGAGAGGCAAAATAGGCATCCGATTCTTCGGCTGGTATCTGTTCCACGCCTCCTTCGACACGGACTTGTCGGCCAAGCGATGGCCACCAAAAGACCAGGGCGGTATAAGGAACATTGGCGAGCTCACTGCCTTTATGGCTGTGATAGTTGGTATAGAACACCATGCCTCGTTCATCTACGCCCTTGAGAAGCACGATGCGGGCATGGGGCAGACCAAGACTGTCGACCGTTGCCAGCGTCATGGCGTTACTGTCTTCGCCTTCCTTTTCGAGTGCCAGTGACAGCCATTCCTGAAACAAGGGTAAAGGAGTGTCCGGCGTATTGGACTCGTCCAGAAAGCCTCCTTCATAGTCGCGTCGTATATCGGCGATATCACGCATCATGCTGTCTCCAGAAAAATATACGTTCATCTTGGCTGTTGGCTGGCACCGGCTCAATATCTCTTGTGCCTGACTGGCTCATCGCCCATGGATATCCTGTTGTCTTAGCTGTTTGCTTCTAAAGCGCGCATAACCAGTGCATCCCAGAAACAGGGCTAGTGATGCCAGGCATTCGAGTATCCCCAGAATGCCAAATCCTGGCAGTGTGGCGATCATGACGCCTTGCATGAAATACAGGAGGCTGACAAAAGCGAGCCAGGCATGACCACGTGGCCGTTGCATGACGATAGAGGGAAGAAAAAGCACCAATGGCAAGAGTCTGATGAGTAGAGGCATGATGCCCCCCTCCGTAGTCTGCTGGACCATCCAGCCACCGACGGCTAGTAATAATAATAGTAGGAGATAACTGGCGACGACCAGCTGTCGGGCTCGGTAAGTCAGGGGAGCCAGGCCGTAGCGCTCTTCCATCGCGTCGATACGTCGCCTCATCAACTCGACTCCCGCATGCTGTACAACGCTTTGGCCAGGCGTGCCAGGCGCCGTCCCTGTGCGTAGGCGAGTTGCCGTTCATTCTCGTCAATGGGGTTGTCACTGCGCGAGCCGGCCAGGTGGCTGGTACCGTAAGGCGTGCCCCCGCTGGCAGTCCTGAACAACGCTGTTTCACTATAAGGCAGCCCTGCGTAAACCATGCCCTGGTGGAGTAGAGGCATCAGCATCGTAATAAGGGTGGTTTCCTGTCCACCATGAAGACTGGAGGTGGACGTAAAGGCGGTGGCCGGTTTATCGATCAACGTCCCGTTCATCCAGAGTTCAGCGGTTCCATCGAGAAAATGCTTGAGCGAGGATGCCATATTACCGAACCGGGTCGGACTTCCCAGAGCGAGTCCGGCGCAGTCACGGAGATCATCGAGGCTGGCATATACCGCCCCTTCCTCGGGAATTTCCGGCTCAACAGCTTCGCAAGTAGGGGAAACACTGGGAACGGTTCTTAAACGGGCCGAAATGCCCGTCAGTGACTCGACGCCGGCCACCATGTGCTCTGCCAGTGCCCGTGTGGCACCATACCGTGAATAATAGAGAATCAGTACATAGGGCAATGATGGGCTCATTTTCAGGCTTCCTGATCTAGTGAGTCTCCCGGGGCGTTCATGGGAGGCGAAGCGCCATCAACTATACACTGCTATCCGGAGTCCACGAAACATGAGAGGTTACCGCCGTATGTACACCCATGCTCGGCTTCCGTCGGATAATGTGAGTCGTTGGCGTTCATAGCGAATGCCGAGCCGTTCATACCGATCCAGCTTGGCCAGTTCCTTTTCATCGACCGTTAACAGCAGTCCTTCTACCCGTGATCCGGAGACTGGTTCCAAATCCAGTCCATCGCGTCGAAAGTTCTCCAGGTAGACCGTTTCCGGATTCCCGCTGCGTCCGTAGACCAACCAGCGGACCGGCGCATACTGGAGCGTGCCATAGACGAAGACCTGATGCGTACCGGGTTCAATGGCATCGAGACTGTCAGGACGCTCATACAAGAATGGGCTCAACAAGGTAAGCCAAAGATAGAGCGCGATACAGACCGGAACACCTGCAATCGCCGCCAAGAGATAACGCCATCGGCGCATGTGATGTACTCCGGATAACTGGGTAGTCTGTGTCGGATTCACTGTCACTACCATTTCACGCTTTGATAGACTTTTGCAAAGCGTTGACCGAGGGGAGGTTGGCATGAAGCAAGATGATCTCGACTTCCGGCGTGAGATGAGTGACGTACAGCCCCTCTCTCGAGGACAGGACAAGGCGGATGTGTCGATGCGCCAGGGCGGTGCTCCCAGTCCGGCACAGTTAGCACGTCGTGAGAGTGCGGAAAAAGCGATTGAGGATGACAATTTCCTTTCCGACGATTTCGTGGAGCTTGTTGGCGCTCATGATCCACTCGGTTTTCGGCGCGATGGTATTCAGCTTGGCGTCTTTGATCGGCTACGCCACGGAGACTATACGCCAGATGCTCAACTTCATCTCATCAGGCGCCCGCTGAGGGAGTGCCGGCGAGAACTGTTCGGCTTTCTGCGTGACGCACATGCCCATGGTCTACGCTGTGTGCTGCTGGTACATGGCAGAGGCAAGTACGACGATAGCCCCGCGAACATATTGCGCTCCTATCTCGCTAAATGGTTATGCCAGTTCGATGAAGTGCAAGCATATGCTTCGGCGCCAGCATCGCGCGGTGGTCTGGGAGCAACCTATGTCATGCTGAAAAAATCCGAACGGGCGCGTGAGCGCAACCGCGAACGACAGCAGAAACGTCGAGGGTAGGGGCTGCCCGGTGATACCGGGCAGAAACCGCAATCAGGCTTCGCGTAAACGCCTGGCAAACAAGGGTTCGTTGATATCGACGGCCGGTTGATAGCTGACGCTGAAGGCCCCGAGCGCACGTAGGGCATCGTCCAGGTGCTGATCCTCCCGAAGTGCCAACGCATCGAATCCACAACGGCTCATATAGAAGAGTTGATCGACGAGCACGTCTCCGATCGCCCGGATTTCCCCCCGGTACTGATAGCGTTCCCGAAGCAAGCGCGCCAACGTATAGCCTCGGCCATCGGTAAAGGCAGGGAAGTCGATGGCGACCAACGGGGCTGTGGCCAACTGTTCCGCCAGCTCGGATGTCAGTTCGGTGTTACTGGGCAACCAGGGCGCGACATCCGCTTCGCTAGCGTGATCAAACCACAGTTTTAAAGGTACGATGACCGGCCTGGATGTAGGCATGCCATCTTCAACCCTTGATAACGACCATGTGTCCTGTTCCGGTTGTCCCAGCTTGATCAAGGATCGGGCTTTGGTCAGTTGGCTGTCAGGCATAGACCCGCTCCTTGAATGGCTTGATACCGATACGGCGGTAGGTATCCAGGAAGATTTCTTCATCCTGGCGCTGTTCGACATAGACCTGAAGGACTTTATCGATCACTTCAGGTACATCCTCTCGGTAGAACGAGGGGCCCAGAATCTTGCCGAGAGAAGCGTCATCGGTGGCGTTTCCCCCTAACGAGACCTGATAATATTCCTCGCCTTTCTTGTCGACGCCGAGAATCCCGATGTGGCCGACATGGTGATGGCCACAGGCATTCATGCACCCGGAGATGTTGAGATCCAGGGGGCCGAGGTCGTATAGGAAATCCAGGTCCTCGAAACGCTCCTGAATGGCCTGGGCAACAGGAATCGCCACTGCATTGGCCAGGCTGCAATAATCACCGCCGGGACAACAGATGATGTCGTTGAGTGTGCCGACCGTGGGATTCGCCATGCCGAGCGTTTCGAGTTCCTGCCAAAGGGCCTCGAGTTGATCGACAGGGACATCCGACAACACCACGTTCTGTTCGTGGGTCACCCTGACTTCCCCAAAACTGTAGGTGTCGGCCAGGTCGGCGATGGCATCCATCTGATCCGCCGTCACATTACCCGGTGCATGTTCACGGCGTTTCAGG
Source organism: Aidingimonas halophila (assembly GCF_900106955.1). Taxonomy (GTDB): domain Bacteria; phylum Pseudomonadota; class Gammaproteobacteria; order Pseudomonadales; family Halomonadaceae; genus Aidingimonas; species Aidingimonas halophila. Next base: position 263,037 of record NZ_FNNI01000005.1, read on the forward strand.
GATAACGTGACCGCCTTGTAGCCTGGCACTCTATGATCCGTGACATTGTTGGTAACGAAACGAGCGAAGTTGCGGTTCTCCTGACGCAGGCGCTCATGCTCAATAATGGCTTGCTCGTCGACCGGGCGCCGGTCTGGTTCGGGAAAGTGAGAGCGAGCGGCTTCAACGGCCTCTTCTGTCAGTGTTTGCGGACCGTCCTTGAGGTGGGCCCACTCTTCTTCGACACGACGGCGATACTCTTCGATGCCGAGAGCTTTGACCAGAATCTTGATGCGCGCCTTGAACTTGTTGTCACGGCGACCGAACTGGTTGTAAACGCGGACACACGCTTCCAGGTAGGTCAACAAATGCTGCCAGGGGAGGTCTTCACGCACGACATCGCCAATCATGGGCGTACGGCCCATACCGCCACCTGCCAGGACTTTGACGCGCAGTTCGTTCCGCTCGTTGCGCCATAGCCGCAGCCCGATGTCGTGTACTTGGATCGCCGCCCTGTCAGCATCTGCGCCTGTCACGGCGATCTTGAATTTACGGGGCAGATAAGCGAATTCCGGATGCAGCGTTGACCATTGACGAATCAACTCGCACCAAGGGCGCGGATCTTCGATCTCGTCACTGGCAATACCGGCAAACTGATCGCTGGTCGTATTGCGAATGCAGTTGCCGCTGGTCTGGATCGCATGCATCTGAACCTGTGCCAGCTCGGCCAGAATATCGGGGACATCTTCCAGTTTCGGCCAGTTCAGCTGTAGATTCTGCCGTGTGGAGAAATGCCCGTAACCACGGTCATAACGGCGTGTTATGGCTCCGAGCGCACGTAGCTGACGGCTTGACAACATTCCGTAAGGAATGGCGATACGCAGCATGGGCGCATGCTTCTGGATATACAGACCATTTTGCAGGCGCAATGGGCGGAATTCATCTTCCCCCAGGCGTCCCGCCAGGTAACGTTCCATTTGGTCACGGAACTGGGTAACACGCTCGTCGACGAGCGTCTGATCGTAGGTGTCGTACCGATACATTCAGACTGTCCTGCTAGTCAGGGCGAATGAAGGAATATGCCGTACGTTCGTACCATACTCCTCTCTGTTTATTCTATGAAAGAATAAATGGTCATAGAATTTTATTGAAGCATTATAAGGGGTCGTCCTATTTTCTGATGGTAGCATGGAAATCACAAGATGAGTTCCTGCCAGCGGCGGCGCTGCCATATCAGCGCAAACCATAGCGAATTCAGGCATCGGTAAGCCAGTTGAATCCACCAGATACCGAGAAGTCCGTATCCGAGGGTAACACCCACCCACCAGGCCAATGGGAGAAAGAGAAGCCACTGGGTCGCCAGAGTCGTTGTCATGACGGTTCGATTGGCACCTGCTCCGAGCAAGGCTTGGCCCAGAACCAGCGCAGCGGCATCCAGTACGATCATCAGCGCCGTCAACTGAAGGGGGAGGCGTCCCATCGCGATCAGTTCCTCTTCTGCCAGGAACAGGCTCAAGACCTGATCAGGAAAGATGAGCATCGGCAAGGCCAGTAATGCCAGGCTGACCCAAGCGATTCGTACGACATCCCATCCCCAGCGATGCGCATCCACCTGTTCGTCACGCCCCATGGCCTGTCCTACCAGACTCATCGCGGCCAGTCCCAGGCCAACGCCGGGCAGAATCAGGAACAGCGACAGGTTGACCAGCACATGTCCGACAGCGACGCTCGACGTGCTGAGGTGTCCAAGGATCCAGAAGAGAACCGCATACCCTCCTGCGAACCACAGTTGCTGAAAGGAGTGGGGAGCGGCAAGCCGTATGGTGGTGGTGAACACCCGAAGAGTAGGGCGGTGCGCCAGGAAACCACTGGGTATGGCAAAACGCAGGCTATATCCGAACCATAGGCACAGGCCGATGACGATGGAGATCGTCGTTCCGGCACCGGCACCGGCCGCCCCCATTGTGGGCAACCCCATATGACCGAAAATCAGTCCGACACTGGCCAGGACATTGACCAGGTGTGTCACCATGATGATGCCGAGATATAGCCCCGTGCGCTGGATGCCATTCCAGAAGCCCCGGAAGCAGAAGATCATGGCTATCGCGACCAAACCGAGAACACGCCATCGAAAGTAGTCGATGGCGATGTCATTGACCTCGGCGTCCTGGCCGATGAGCGATAACAGCCAGGGGGCCTGCCAGAGACAGAACAACGTCAATGGCAACGCCACGAGAAAGGCGATGATCAGACCTGCGTTGAGGGCGCCCGCTCGGTGACTCCATGCCTGTTCACCGTGCCGTCGGGCGGTTTGTGCCTGCACCCCCGACGACAGGCCGAACATGATGGCCGTGACCATGAACATGGCATAGCCGCCGATACCGACTCCCGCCAGTGCTGTTTCGCCGAGCTTGCCAACCAATGCGGCATCGATCAGGTTGAGCAGGCTTTGAGACAGCATCCCGCCGATGATCGGCAGTGCCAGTTTTAAAATGACATGGCGGCGAGATCGTTCCGGCAGCATCGACTCACGTCACGAGGGATCATACGACAGCACTGGGGAAAGCCAGCGTTCGAGTTCGGAAAGCGACATCTGTTTTCGCTCCGCCAGGACTTCGACCTGATCGCGACTGATCTTGCCGGTGGAGAAATACTTCGATTCCGGATGGGCGAAGTACCAACCCGATACGGCGGCGGCAGGCCACATGGCATAGCTTTCCGTCAGCGACAAACCAGTGTGTTTCTCGGCATCGAGCAACTCGAACAGCTTGGTTTTCTCCGTATGATCCGGGCAGGCCGGATAACCGGGTGCCGGGCGGATGCCTTGATATTTTTCGGCGATCAACGCCTCGTTGGGGAGCTCTTCATCGGGTACATAGCCCCAGAATTCCTTACGCACGCGTTCATGCATGTGTTCGGCAAAGGCCTCCGCGAGGCGGTCGGTCAACGCCTGGACCATGATGGCATTGTAATCATCACCATCGGCTTCGTAGCGTTTAGCCAATTCATGAACACCGTGTCCAGTCGTGACGGCGAACCCACCGATCCAATCGGGCTTGCCGGTTTCCTTGGGCGCTATGAAGTCGGCAAGGCTATAACAGATGCCATCGCGGTTCTTGGAGGTCTGCTGGCGAATATGACACAACCGTTCGATCACATCGGAGCGAGAATCGTCCGCATAGACCTCGATGACGTCGTCATCCACGCTGTTCGCCGGCCAGAAACCAATGACACCTCGTGCTTCGACCAGTTTTTCATCGATCAGCTTGCGCAACATGGTCTGGGCATCGTCGAAGAGACTGCGGGCCGCTTCACCAACTTTCTCGTCATCGAGAATCTTTGGATATTTGCCGGCCAGTTGCCAACTCATGAAGAACGGTGTCCAGTCGATTCGCTCGATCAGTGTCGAGAGGTCATAGTCATCAAAGCTTTTAACGCCAATGAATCCCGGCTCAGTGGGGGTGAAATCATCCCAGTCGGGCTGGAACTTGTTCTTGCGAGCATCTTCATAGCTGACGTCAGCCGCTTTCGGGCGACGCTTCGCATTGCGTTCACGCACCTTCTCGTATTCGTCACGAATCTCGGAGACGTAAGTGTCCTTGAGCTCGTCAGACAGCAGCCGTCCCGCCACACCGACAGCTCGGGATGCGTCAGTGACATAGATGACGGGATGATCGTATTGCGGCTCGATCTTGACGGCGGTGTGAGCTTTCGATGTTGTCGCACCACCGATCAACAAGGGCAACTCGAAGTCCTGACGCTTCATCTCCTTGGCGACATGCACCATTTCGTCGAGCGAGGGAGTGATCAGGCCTGACAGACCGATAATGTCCGCCTTTTCTTCCTTGGCTGTCTGCAGGATCTTTTCACAGGGCACCATGACACCCAGGTCGACGACATCGTAATTGTTACACTGAAGTACGACGCCGACGATATTCTTGCCGATGTCATGGACGTCGCCCTTGACGGTCGCCATGACGATCTTGCCCTTGGGCTTGGTATCGGCTGTCTTCTCGGCTTCGATATACGGGATCAAGAGGGCAACGGCCTGCTTCATGACGCGGGCGGATTTCACGACCTGCGGCAGAAACATCTTGCCTTCACCGAATAGATCGCCGACCACGTTCATGCCGTCCATCAAGGGCCCCTCGATGACTTCGATAGGGCGCTCGGCACGCTGTCTGGCCTCCTCGGTGTCATCCTCGATGTAGGCAGTAATGCCTTTGACCAGCGCATGTTCAATGCGCTTTTCCACTTCCCAACTGCGCCATTCGAGGTCTTCCTGCTTGTTGGCACTGCTGCCATCGCCTTTGTAGTTATCCGCAATCTCCAACAACCGTTCCGTCGAATCGTCGCGGCGATTGAGTACGACATCCTCGACAGCCTCGCGCAGTTCGTCAGGGAGGTCATCGTAGACGGCCAGCTGCCCCGCATTGACGATCCCCATGGTCATGCCGGCATGGACAGCATGATAGAGAAAGACGGAGTGAATGGCTTCGCGCACCGGGTTGTTGCCCCGGAACGAAAAGGAGACGTTGGATACGCCACCGGACACCATGGCATGGGGAAGGTTGTCGCGAATCCACCGGGTTGCCTGGATGAAGTCCACAGCGTAGTTATTGTGCTCTTCGATCCCGGTCGCAATGGCGAAGATATTGGGATCGAAGATGATATCCTCGGCAGGATAGTCGAGTTCATCGACGAGGATCCGGTAGGCGCGTTCACTGATTTCGGTCTTGCGTTCGAAGGTATCGGCCTGACCTTCCTCGTCGAAGGCCATGACGACGATAGCGGCACCGAAACGTCGACAAGCCGTTGCCTGCTCACGAAAGGCGTCTTCGCCTTCCTTGAGCGAGATGGAGTTGACCACGGCCTTGCCCTGAACACATTTGAGGCCTGCCTGAACGATCTCCCACTTGGAAGAGTCGACCATGATCGGCACCCGCGAAATGTCAGGTTCACCGGCGATCAGCTTGAGAAAGCGCTCCATGGCTTCCTGGGACTCTAGCATCCCCTCGTCCATGTTGATGTCGATGATCTGGGCGCCGTTCTCGACCTGTTCCAGGGCCACCTCGAGTGCCGTGGTGTAGTCTTCTTCCTGGATCAGGCGCTTGAAGCGTGCCGAACCTGTCACATTGGTCCGTTCCCCGACGTTGACGAATAACGAGTCCCTGTCGATATTGAACGGCTCCAGGCCCGATAGGCGACAGGCCTTGGGACGTTCGGGAACCTTGCGTGGCTCCATGTCACGGATGGATTCGGCAACCGCCCGGATGTGTTCCGGGGTACTGCCGCAACATCCACCCATGATGTTGACGAGCCCACTGGCGGCGAACTCGGACACGATACCCGCCATTTCATCAGGTGTCTGGTCGTATTCACCGAACTCGTTGGGTAGACCAGCGTTGGGATGGGCAGAGACATGCGTGTCGGCCTTGTTCGAGAGCTCCTCGATATAGGGGCGCAATTCTTCAGCGCCCAGCGCGCAGTTCAAGCCGATAGAGAAGGGTTGAGCGTGACGTACGGAATTCCAGAAGGCTTCCGTGGTTTGTCCCGACAGTGTCCGGCCCGAGGCATCGGTGATGGTACCCGAAATCATCACAGGCACGCGTTGACCGTGCGCTTCGAACATTTCCTCGAGAGCGTAGATTGCCGCTTTGGCATTGAGGGTATCGAAGATGGTCTCTATCAGGAATAGATCGGTCCCGCCCTCGACGAGTGCTTCGGCGGCTTCACGGTAATTGTCACGTAGCTCGTCGAACGTGACGTTGCGCTTCGATGGATCGTTCACATCCGGGGAAATCGACGCCGTGCGACTGGTGGGACCGAGGACCCCGGTCACGTAACGGGGAATGCCGGTTTCTGCGGCTACTTCATCACACACTTCTCGGGCCAGACGAGCTGCTTCGCGATTGAGCTCGGGAACCAAAGACTCCATTTCATAGTCGGATTGGGACAAGCGGGTGCTGTTGAACGTGTTGCTTTCGATGATATCAGCGCCTGCTTCGAGATAATCCCGATGAATGCGCTTGACCAGATCCGGCTGTGTCAGTGAGAGGAGGTCGTTATTGCCCTTGAGCTGTCCAGGCCAGTCCTTGAAGCGCTCACCTCGAAATTCGTCTTCACTGAGGTCGGCGTTCTGGAGCATGGTGCCCATGCCGCCATCCAGAATCAGAATGCGCTCCGCCAGGCTTGCGTTCAGTTGGTCAGTTACAGGGGTAAAGGCAATAGCCATATATAATGAATCTCCCGCATCCAAGTGCGTTTTCGTTGTGGTGTCGAAAATGAGATAGCCAGGCCACTATATCAGAAACCACCAAGCCTATTCACATTCGCCATGCCTGAGTATTTCACTCGGGATTGTGTCAAGTTCGAATTTTCCTTACCATTAAAGGCAAATTCGTTCTCAGCATTCAGGACCGTGTCATCATGAGCGAGAGCATCCAGATTACCGATAGTGCCCAGGATTACCTGGCCGAACTGCTCGAGAAGCAGAATGTTGAGGGTATTGCGGTGCGTATCTTCATCACGCAGCCGGGAACTCCCTATGCCGAGACCTGTCTGGCCTATTGCCGACCGGGCGAGGAAGAGCCGACTGACGAAAAACTCGAGCTAGAGAAGATCAACGTCTTTATCGATCAGCACAGCATCCCGTTTCTGGAAGAAGCGGTGGTCGATTTCAACGCCGATCGCATGGGTGGCCAACTGACGATCAAGGCACCGAATGCCAAGATGCCCAAGGTCAACGCCGATAGTCCCATGGAAGATCGCGTCAACTACGTCCTGTTCAGCGAGATCAACCCGGGGCTGGCTTCCCACGGTGGGGAAGTGCGCCTGGTGCAGCTCACAGAGGATAACCTGGCCGTACTGCAATTCGGTGGCGGATGCCAGGGCTGCGCCGCCGTCGATCTGACGCTCAAGGATGGGGTGGAGCGTACCTTGCTGGAGCGTATTCCCGAACTGGCTGGTATTCGTGATGTGACCGATCATACCGATACCAGTCAAGCTTACTACCGTTAAAGCACGTTATATCGATTGCTTATGACATCGAGCCCGAGCCCGCAGGCAGCCCAGGAAGAGTTGGCGGATGAATTCGCCATGTTCGATAACTGGATGGATCGCTACCAGTACATCATCGATATGGGGCGGCAGCTACCGGAGTTCCCCGAAGAGTGGAAAGTCGATGAGTTGAAGATCAAGGGATGCCAATCCAATGTCTGGATGCATCATCACTTCGATGGGGAACGCTTGCATTTCAGTGCGATTTCGGATGCCGCCATCGTATCCGGCTTGATCGCGGTATTGATGCGTATCTATGACGGCCGCCAACCCACGGAAATCACAGCAACCGCTCCCCGCTTTCTCGAGGACCTAGGGCTCGATAAGCATCTCTCGCCAACACGCAGCAACGGCCTTCATGCCATGCTCGGCCGAATCTACGATATTGCCGAAGAAGAAGCGGCAGCTTAAGAGGGTGGGATAACACACGAATTCCGTGCCACCTATCTCGATTCTCGATGCTGTGTTCCCGATCGGTCTGTCGACGATGCATGGTGATGTTCGGGGACGGGATCAATACCCCCAGGATGCCAGGGATGGCATTTCCCGACGCGCTTCAGAGCCAACCAGCCTCCTTTGACAGGCCCGAACGACTGTATTGCTTCGACGGCATATTGAGAACAGCTTGGCCAGAAGCGACAACGTGGGCCGAGAAGGGGGCTGATCAGATATTGGTATCCTCTGATCAATGCGATCAACGGCCAGGCAAGCAGTTTTTTTGGCCAATGGCATGTCATGGCTTGTTCGTGTATAGCGTCTTGGGATCAATAAGCGGTGCCTGATCCACCCAGGCTTTGTTCTGTTCCAGTCGCACATAGAAACAACTTCGCCTCCCCGTGTGGCAAGCCGGTCCTTCCTGGTCGACCTGGAGCAGCAGGGTGTCACCATCACAATCGAGGTTCATGGCCTTGAGTTTCTGAACCTGTCCGGAAGACTCTCCCTTGCGCCAGAGCGTTGATCGCGAACGGGACCAGTAGCAAACCCGATGGCTTTGCAATGTTTTTTCCAGGGCCTCGCGGTTCATCCAGGCCATCATCAGGACTTCACCACTGTCGTACTGTTGCGCGATGGCCGGAATCAGACCATCGGCATTCCAGCGAATGGCATTCAGAACCTCGTCCTTGTCAGGCTCGAAGTGACTGTCCGACGGCTCGAGATGTTGGAATAGCTGACTCATGGGCACACCCTATGGGTTCGGAAAAGACATCAAGAAGCGCAGCAATGGCCACAAAGCCCTAAAAGTTCGATGGTCTGGCGTTCGATGGCAAATCCAAGCGTACGTGCTCGTTCTCCAAGTAAGGTATTGACGTCATCAAGATGCAACTCCTCGACACGACCGCACGAACGGCAAATCAACAATTGAAAGCCATGCACATGTTCCGGGCAAGGGCAGGCAACATAGGCATTCAGGGACTCGATGCGGTGTACGAGCCCCTGTTCGATCAGGAAGTCCAGTGCACGGTAAACGGTAGGCGGTCTCGCCGCTTCATGCTCGGTGGCTAGCTTGTCCAGCAACTCATATGCCTTGAGCCCACCACTCGCCGTTGCAATCATTTCCAGCACCCGTCGCCGTATCGGTGTGAAACGGACGCCTCGATTATGGCATTGGCGTTCAGCTTGCTGTATTAAAAGGGTCGTATCGGCCATGGAGTGCCTGGATTCATCGAATGTACCGGCCCTATTCTACGTGGCCAACACGTTATCAGCCAGCCGATACCGATGCCTGATGAGAGATATCGCTCTGGACCGGGGGGAGTTCTCCCTGGCGTGCAAAGTGATGTTGAGAAAAGGCGACACGCGTTTCGACATCCGCCCCTGCAGACTGTTGTTCGATTAAATCGAGGCGAGGGCGCAGTCCTTCACCATTGGCCATTTGAATGGCCAGACCTGGGCGGGCATTGAGCTCAAGCAGCATGGGGCCATGGTGGCGATCCAGCACCATATCTGTCCCCAGATAACCAAGGCCGGTCATTTCATAGCAGCGAGCGGCGAGACGAAGCAATGTGTCCCAGCCAGGAATTCTTAGGCTGGCAAGTTCATGGCCGGTGTCGGGGTGATCGTTTCGTGTACGATCGAACTGTACTCCGCGAAGCGCCGTGCCGGTTGCAATATCCAAACCGACGCCGACAGCTCCCTGATGAAGGTTGGCCTTGCCATCCGAGGCAGCGGTCGAGAGGCGCATCATCGCCATGACCGGGTACCCCTGGAAGATAATGACACGGATATCGGGGACACCTTCGTATGTGTATTCCGATAAGGATTCGTCGAAATTTATCAAGGCTTCGACGACAGCGACATCCGGGGACCCACCCAATGAATAAAGCCCGGACAGGATATTGGAGACATGCCTTTCCAGCGCCTCTCGACCGAGACGTGTACCACTGGGCTTGATGTAAGCCTCGTTGTTGACGTGCTCGATGACCAGAATGCCTTTGCCACCACTTCCTTTGGCCGGTTTGATGGCAAAACCGGCATGTCCTTGAACGATACGACTGATGTGCTTGACGTCAAACTGCGTTTCGATGGTGCCGATCAACGCTGGTGTCGTGATCCCATGTTCGCGGGCCAGTAGCTTGGTCTTGAGTTTATCGTCGACCAAAGGGTACAGACGGCGGTTATTGTAGCGGCCGATATAACGGATATTCCGCCGGTTCATACCGATGATGCCTTTTCCTGACAGCTTCCCGGGTGTGGTCCAGTTGACCATGCCGTCAGTCCTCCGTTACCGGCTTGAAACGACGCAATTCCAGCAATCGATAGCCTGTGTAGTTGCCCAGCAGCAAGATCAATGCCATCAGTATCAGTTGCACACCGAGGAAGTTGAAGGTGATGTGACGCACCCAGGGATTGTTCATCGCCAGATAGGCGAGAATTGCGGTCACAAGACTGCCTCCCCCTTGAATGAGCACCTCTTTGGGGCCTTCTTCTTCCCACAGGATCGACATTCTTTCGATGGTCCAGGCCAGAATGATCATTGGGAAGAAAGTGATGGTGAGCCCCGCATTGAGCCCGAATCGGTATGAGAGTACCGAAAACACTGAAATGATGGCGATGACGGTGATGATAACGGCGGAGACGCGCGCCACGAGTAACAGGTTGAGGTAGGACAGATAGTTGCGAATGACCAGGCCTACTGCAACCACCAGCAGAAAACCGATGAGCCCCGTCAACAACGACGTCTGTATGAAGGCGAGGGCGATAAGCACTGGCATGAAGGTGCCCGATGTCTTGATGCCGACGAGAACGCGCAAGAAGACGACGACCAATGCGCCGATAGGGATCAGGAGTATTGTCTGGAAAAGCGCCTGTTCTTCCAGTGGCAAGCTATGAATGGAGAAATTGAGCAGCGTATCGGTAGACAGCTGATTACGGACAGCCGCTGCAGCCGGCTGATTTTGCCGGATCATCGAGAAGTTGATATCGGAGTTGGTTCCACCTTCAACCTCGAGAACGGCTTCTCCGCTGGTCTCCCACAAGAGCAGATTTTTCGGCCAGCCCTGTTCTCCGGTTCTAGGATTGAATAGGGCCCATTGGTCATCATCGAAGACCTGAAGCCAGGTGGTCAACTTCTGCCGCCGTCGGCCATCCTCGAGCAGTAGACCGCTGACTGTTCGTGCATGGACACCTGCCTCGTTCAAGAGACGCACCAGTAGCGGACCACGATCGAATTCATTCAAGAGCAGGCGCGCGTTTTCACCCTGTCGGTCACCGGTAAACTCACGTATCAACTCCCGGGTGAATGTGTAGGGATCGGCGGATCGCTGGTATGCGCGATCGATGATCTCCTCGGCAGCCGTATCGAAAGGGCGCTCCCAGACGATATTCTCGGGCAGCTCGGGCGCTGTAGCCTCGGAAGACCGAGAGTCGGGTGCCTCCAGCAACTGTACGGAGTAATATAGCCGCTGGGTATCGCTGGCTTCCCGAACCGACCATTCGGCTCGCCTGCCGTTGTTCTCTTCAAGGAACGAGAGACCATAGCCTGACGATGCCGTGTTCTCCGTCAAGACACGATAGCCTTGCTGATTGGAAGGTAACGCCATATTAACAACTGCGGGGCCATCGTCGGCATCGAAACTCACCTGGGCTTCGACCTCCCAGACCTGTCGCGTTTCGTCAGGTGTCCAGGGAACATCGAATTGCACATGCCGATGGATGGTCATGGCAATGCCCGCAACCAGAAGGATCCCGATAAGAAAATAGAAGGGCAGACGTGACATGGAGGATCCTTGTCGTTAATCCGGTTGGTTATTCGTTTTCTGCGACATCGTCATCTCGAGCCTCATCCTCTTCCGCTTGGTCAGCGGATTCCCCACCGGGAAACTCGGGACGTTCATAACGATACTTCTCGGCTACATCGACAATTGCGATATCCATCAGGAAGCGCCTTCCCAACAGGACCGGGAAACTCATGTCCTCACGGTCGCTCAGAGAGAATTCGACATGTTCGCGAATAGGCCCCAGTGTCATCAAGAGGCTGATAACCGGCCGGGTTTCTGTTCCTGACGCCTGCAATATACGGACTTGTCTCTCCACCGGGGCCTCGATCCATTCATCGCGAACGCTTTCGACGACAGCGGCATCATCATCAAGAGCCAGCTTGAAACGCACCCAATCTTCACCGTCGCGCTCAAAGGAAGTGATATCCCGAGCGGAAAGCGAGGCCGTATCGGCGCCGGAATCGACTCTTGCCTTGAGATAAGTGCCGACATCGGGGAAACCGACCCATTCGCTGCGTCCCAGAACCTGTTTGTTGCGATAGCTATCACTGTCATCGTCGATATCACAAAGCGAGGGAGGCACTTCGGGATTACCGCCGAGAAAATTGATATCGCTCCGGAGACGACGTAGCAGACTGCCGATTTCACGAACATCCGAGGTGAGTGTCAGGGTGTCGTTACGTAAGGCTTCGCTGGCATCACGGCTGACTTCACATTGGCTGGACATGGTTTGTTCCAGTTCCGCCATGCGTGAGTCGAACATTTCAGGCGTCACTGTCGGTTCAGGCTCTTCCTGATCCCATGGCAGGGTCGTACATCCCGTCAATAGCGCTGCCGGTATGATCCAGAGGAGAAGACATGCCGGTAATCGAAATGTTGCACGAGGGGAAGTCCGTTGCATGAGGGCGGAGGTCCTTTGCGGAAACGCGAACAGGAAAATGATTGAAGGTTAAGGAATCATAAAGACTTGAAAGCTAGACTTCCAATTTTCCAGGTTTAATTTAACATAATATACATTATGCGAAATATTGGCCATGAATCATATCTTGCCACTGCAATCCGTGCTGTGTTCATCGTCTAAGGATTATCTCTCTGTGACATATGACGCCCCTGGCGGCATTGATCTCGGGGCGTCATGGGTTCGGTGTCAGCGTCAGAGCGGCTGATTGTCACCGGCTTCGCCGGATGGCGCATATGACCCGTCTTCTCGGTGTACCTCGTTGCCAGTCAGTCCTGGCGTGAAGACGCAGGCCAGATGCATGGTCTTCTGGGCACGAAGCAGATGCTCGTCATGCTGGTCGAGAATATAGATATCGCCCGGCTTGATCGGCCAGATTTTTCCGTCAGCCAGGGTTTCTACCTCGCCTTCACCTTCAATGCAGTAGACCGCCTCGAAATGATGCTTGTAGTGGATATGAGTCTCGGTGCCTGCATAGATCCGTGTGATGTGAAAGGAGCAGTTACCTCCGTCATCGGCGAGACTCAGGCGTGTGCTATCCCAGTTGCCATTCTCGGCCTTGACCAGGCGATCGGTTTGACGGGCTTCTTCGAGATTACGAACGATCATCGTGCATTTCCTCCAGGTAGATACACGGACGACGGCCCGTCGCAACGGGCCGTCGTTGTTATTGAGTCTAGTGCGCCGGCAAGATCAGGAAAAGGCCGCCTTGGTGCTGGCATCCAGAATGTCCAGGCCTTCCAGCAGATCTTCATCACTGATGGTCAACGGGCACAAGCACTTGACGACATGACCATCGTGTCCACTGGTTTCGATGATCAGGCCGCGCTTGAACGCCTCTTCACTAATCTTGTCGGCGTTGTCACCGGTTCCGACATCGAGTCCGCGCATCAGGCCACGGCCACGTTCAGAGCTTTCGATCCCCTGGTCGGTTAACCACGCGGCCAGTTGCTGGAAGCGATCGGCAACGACTCTGCCCTTGCGTTGTACATCGCGCTCGAGCGTATCGTCGCTCCAGAAGCGTTTGAGTGCCGCCGCGCCCGTCACCATCGCCATCCCAAAGCCGCGGAACGTGCCGTTATACTGGCCTGGCTTCCACTTGTCGAGTTCTGGGCGCATCAATACATGGGCAAATGGCAACCCGAAACCGGACAATGATTTGGAATTGGTCACGATATCCGGGGTGATGTCAGCATGCTCGAAGCTGAAGAACTTGCCGGTTCGGCCGCAGCCGGCCTGAATATCATCGATGATGAGCAGAATATCGTGACGACGGCAGATCGTTTCGAGGCGCTTGAGCCAGTCAAGGCCGGCAGGATTGATACCGCCCTCACCTTGCACCGTTTCAATGATCACGGCAGCGGGCAGATCAAGGCCGCTTGAATTGTCGCCGAGCAGCTTCTCGAAATAGGCCAGTGTATCGATGCCATCGCCCATGTAACCGTCAAACGGCATGAATGCCCCACCTTGGGTGGGAATGCCGCCCGTGGCTTCACGAAACTTGCGATTTCCGGTGGTTGCCAATGCGCCCATGGTGACCCCATGGAAACCGTTGGTGAATGACACGATATTGTGACGTCCGGTGGCCACTCGTGCCAGACGGATGGCCGCTTCGACAGCATTGGTGCCTGTGGGCCCCGGCAGGTGTACCTTGTAGTTCAGGCCACGCGGCTTGAAGATCACTTCTTCGAGCGTCTCGAGATAGTCGCGCTTGGCATCTGTCCACATATCCAGCCCGTGGACGACCCCATCATCCATCAGGTAGTCGACCAGCGCCTGTTTCAGGTCCGGATGATTGTGACCGTAATTGAGGGTGCCTGCACCGGCCAGAAAATCGATGTATTCACGACCGTCTTCGGCGGTCAAGCGTGCCCCTTTCGCTTTCGTGAAAACGACGGGAAATGAGCGTGAGTACGTCCGAACGTCGGACTCCATGCGTTCGAGAATCTCGGTCTGCATCGTGATCTCCTGTGTGGTATAGGAAAAATGGAATGTGCCTGAGGTGGCACTTACGTGCCCTGCTCCGACAGGCAATGAACGGGGAGTACAGCGGCCTGGAGTTCACCAGCAAGCCGCTGTAGTACTGGGATTCGGGAAAGCATCAGATACGCTCGGGTTGAAAGGGTCCGATACGTACCAGATTTTCGGGGTCGTGCTCACCACCGAGCTGATCGGTGGAAAAATATTCACGACTGTTAAGAGGCGCTTGCCAACGATCGGCAAGACGGGTGAACAACCCCCAGGACGCTTCGTTGTCCGGAGTGATCGTCGTTTCCAGATGACGCACTTCAGCCAGTTCCGGACGTCTCATCACGGCCTCGACCAAACGGCGTGCCAGTCCTGTACCACGCGCCTTTTCACCGACAGCGACTTGCCACAGGAAATAGGTATCCGGCGCATTGCTCTTCACGTAACCAGAAACGAAGCCGACGATTTCCCCCTCTTCATTGGTGGCAACCGCGCAGCTATCGCGGAACTGGGTGGCCAGAAGCAAATAGGCGTAGGCGGAATTGACATCAAGGGGGGGGCACGATTTGACCAGCTCGTAGATACCCCAGCCATCGTCGGGATTGGGCTTGCGTATGAAAAGCGGCGTGTTCTCATTGCCGACCACTGCATCTGCCACACTCGGGCGTGCCAGGTCGGCAGATGGCGTGAAAGGCTGTGTCGATACGTTCATGTTTCCATTTCGCTGTTGCGAATTCACCGCTAATTATAAACAGTCCTTTTGAGGAGATCAAAAAGGCTCTTATCTCACAGCGCAAAATCGATAAATCGAGGTTATGGTGAGGGTGGCCGGAATGAGCAGCCCCGATCAGGAGCTGACCATTCCGCTACAACCGGTCATCGGCGTTACTTGCTCGTCTCAACGGCGAGTGACAGTTCGCATTGTCACGAATTCCTCGGCTCCTGTCGGATGGATGCCAACCGTGGCATCGAAATCATCCTTGGTAAGACCGGAACGCACGGCGATCGCGATGCCCTGGATGACCTCCCCCGCCTCTTCGCCGACCATATGGGCGCCGACGACGCGGTCGGATGCATCATCGACGATGAGCTTCATCAGACAACGCTCATCACTTCCCGACAGTGTGTGTTTCATGGGCCTGAAATCGGCGCTGTAGACACGAATATCACCACAGGTGGAACGGGCCTCCTCTTCTGAGAGACCGACGGTGCCGATATTCGGATGACAGAACACGGCTGTCGCGATGTTTTTATAGTCCAGCGGTCGGGGCGGTGCGTCAGTAAAGTGATGCTGAACCATATGCATCGCTTCTTCCAACGCCACGGGAGTCAGCTCGGGGCCTCCGGTCACATCGCCCAGGGCCAGAATCGACGGTACCGAGGTCTCGTACCGCTCGTTGACCTTGAGAGTACCATCATCGTTGAGTTCCACATCGAGCTTGTCCAGGCCGAGACTCTGCAGGTGCGGTTTACGCCCTGTCGCTGCCAGCACGGCATCGACTTCCATCACGTCGCCGCTGGTCAGCGTGACATGCAAACCACCTTCGATGCGGTCTATACGCTCGATATTGGTCCCGAAATGAAGGTTGACGCCCTTTTTGGTCATCTCGTCTCGCGTGAACTCCCGCACTTCTCGATCGAATCCCCGAAGGAATAGCTCGCCGCGATATACCAAATGCGTGTCACTTCCCAATCCATTGAATATGCTTGCAAATTCGATGGCAATATAGCCGCCGCCCAATACCAGGAAGCGCTTGGGGAAAGTATCGAGATCAAAGACCTGGTTGGAGTTGACAACGTGTTCGTTACCCGGGAAGTCCGGAACCCAAGGCCAGCCGCCAGTGGCCACGAGGATCTTGTCGGAGCTGATCGTCTCCCCCGCCACTTCGACATGGTGGGCATCGACGACGCGAGCGCGTCCATTGATCAGGCGGACATCGGCACCGTCGAGCAAGCGTCCGTAGATACCATTGAGACGCTTGATTTCCGCGATCTTGTTATCCCGTAGCGTGGGCCAGTCAAAACGCGGCGCTTCAGGCAATGTCCAGCCGAAACCGGCACTGTCCTTGAACGATTCATGGAAATGCGCGGCATACGAATAGAGTTTCTTGGGAACGCAACCGACATTGACGCAGGTGCCTCCCAGATAGCGGTCTTCCGCGACAGCCACCCGGGCGCCGGTAGCTGCTGCCGTACGAGCCGCACGGACGCCACCGGAACCCGCACCGATGACAAAGAGATCATAATCAAACTCGGACACTTAATTTTCTCCTGCATGCAAAGTGGTGAAGCATCGCCAACGATGATACCAGCCGATAGAGGTTTGCGGCAGAGAGATTGCATTGACCTGACTGATGCCACGAGGTAAAAACCGAGCAAAGTTGACCACCAAGTTCTGAAAAGGGGATAAATCAATGAAAGAAGAGATGCGACGCCTGCTCGAACGCAACCAGCAGTGGGCGGAAACCGTCAGTAAGCAGGATCCCGACTTCTTCCCCCGTCTGGCACAACAACAGAATCCGGAGTATCTCTGGATCGGTTGTTCCGATAGCCGGGTCCCCGCCAATCAAATCATCGATCTTCCCCCCGGCGAAGTCTTCGTCCATCGTAATGTCGCCAACCTGCTGCACCATAACGACATGAATGCCCTGTCAGTGGTTCAGTTCGCGGTGGATGTGCTGAAGGTCAAGCACATCATGATCGTAGGGCACTACGGCTGTGGCGGAGTACGTTCCGTCGTGACCGGAGGGGAATGCGGCATCGTCGATTATTGGTTGCATTCGGTACGGGATCTTTACAGTCGCCATCGCGAGGCCCTGGCATCGCTGACAGAGGATGAGCAGGTCGATCGTCTATGCGAACTCAATGTCCAGGCACAGGTCGATAATCTCTGCCGTACCAAGATCATCCAGCGAGCCTGGCAGCGTGGTCAGCATCTGGCGGTACATGGCTGGGTGTACGGCCTGTCGGATGGACGCGTCCAGGACCTCGATTGCAGCGTAACGGGGCTCGATCAGGTTCCCCAGCTGTATCGTGTCGATCGTCAGGGATCGGCCGAGGGGGCGGCGGACGACTGACTCCCCGCGCGATATTCAGTCAGTGAATGGGGTTTGTCATAATTTCGATTGTCTCCGGATCAAACGTCTGTCTACGCTTTAAGCCGTCTTTGGCGACCGTTGGCGCAAGCTCGATGCCGCCTGACAACAATCAACAATAGACAGCCATTTGAATCTGGGGACCCTGAAATGTTCAACAAAACCCTGATGGCCGCCACTATCGGCGCGCTCATGGCAGGTACCGCTGCGCTGCCTGCCGCTGCCCAGGACGACGATATCAATACCCTGCGAATGGCCTATGATGCCGATCCGGTGTCATTGGATATTCACGAACAGTTATCCGGGGGGATACTGCAGCTCTCCCATATGACTTTCGATCCTCTGGTTCGCTGGACTCAGGATCTGGAGTTCGAGCCACGTCTGGCCAGCGATTGGGAACAGGTCGATGATACGACGCTTCGCATGACGCTCCGTGAGGGAGTGAGCTTCCATAGCGGCAATACACTGACGGCAGAAGATGTCGTCTGGACTGTCGATCGCCTCAAACGCAGTTCGGATTTCAAGGCAATCTTCGAGCCGATCGACAAAGTGACAGCCGTCGACGAACAGACCGTCGAATTCCAGACCGAAAAACCCTATCCGTTGTTGCTGAATCTCGCCACCTACATTTTCCCGATGGATAGTGAATTCTATACCGGTACCGACGACGACGGTGACCCGAAGGATGAGATCGTCAAGAACGGCAACTCCTATGCCTCGAAACACCTTTCCGGAACCGGCCCGTTCACGGTGACTGAACACCAGCCGGGCAATCGTATGGAATTCGAACGGAATCCCAATTATTGGGACGACGACTCCCCCGGCAATGTCGATCGTATCGTGCTCACCCCCATCAGCGAGAATGCAACCCGTGTCGCTGCTCTGCTTTCAGGAGATGTCGATTTCATCGCGCCGGTACCGCCCAATGACCTTGAGCGTGTACGCGAGGATGAAGACGCCAATCTCGTAACGATGTCGGGTACACGGATCATCCTCTTTCACATGAACCAGGAGCGCGTCGAGGCATTCCAGGATCCGAAAGTGCGCAAGGCATTCACCTACGCCATCAATCAGGAAGGTATTGCCGACCGGCTGATGAAAGGGTTTGCCACACCGGCCGCCCAGTTCTCGCCGGAGGGCTATGCAGGTCACGTACCGGATCTGGAGATCCGACATGACATGGAAAAAGCCCAGGAGCTCATGGCGGAAGCCGGTTATGAAGATGGCTTCGAAATCACCATGATGGCTCCCAACAACCGCTACGTGAACGATGCCAAGATAGCTCAGGCCGTTTCGGCAATGCTGGCTCGTATCAATGTCGATGTCGATCTCAAGACCCTTCCCAAAGCGCAATATTGGGGAGAGTACGATGATCGTGCTGCTGACATGATGATGATCGGCTGGCACTCCGATACCGAGGACTCGGCCAACTTCCATCAGTATCTGACTGAATGCCCGGATACCGAGACTGGTGGCGGGCAGTACAACGCCGGCAATTATTGCAATCCCGAACTCGATGAGCTGGTCAGAGAGGCCAATCTCGAAATCGATCAGGAGAAGCGCGCCGAGATGCTCCAGGAGGTCGAGCAGACACTCTACGACGAAGCCGCTTTCGTTCCTCTGCATTGGCAAGACCTGGCCTGGGCATCGGCATCGCATATCGAGATCGAGCCCATACTCAACGTGATGAACTTCCCCTATCTGGGGGACCTGGTCATCAACGACGAGTAATCATTGATGACGCGCTCCGGTGGGGCGCGTCCCTTTCCAGTACGGGACGTCTTTCATGATCGCCTTTCTGATCAAGCGCCTTTTCCATGCGCTGTTGGTGATGTTCGTCATCAGCGTGATCGCGTTTGCCATCCAGGACAACCTGGGGGATCCGATCCAGCAGATGGTGGGACAATCGGTTCCTGAGAGTGAACGTGCCCAGTTACGAGAGGAACTGGGATTGAACGACCCTTTCCTGGTCCAGTATCTGCGCTTTGCCATCAATGCGGCACAACTGGATTTCGGTTATTCCTATATCTTCAATCAGCCGACGACTGAGGTCATTGCGCGTCATCTCCCTGCCACTCTAGAACTCGTCGCTTCAGCAACATTTCTGATCATCCTGCTGTCGGTGCCGATTGGCGTTTATAGTGCGATCAAGCCTCGTGCCTGGTTGTCTCGGTTTTTCATGGGGGTATCGATTGTCGGCATCTCGATCCCTGTATTTCTGACGGCCATCGTGTTGATTCAAATCTTTGCTATCGGTGTCAGCTGGACCCCCTTCCCCGCCGATACCGCCTGGGGGGCATGGCTCAATGATCTGGTAACCACCGAGGGGGGGATGCCTGCATACGGTCGTGGCGATCCTGTGCATGTCATTGGCACCTGGTATACCAACTTTGCGTCACCCCGGGGGTTGCTGTATCTCGTGTTGCCGGCGATCTCGCTAGCCTCGATCATGTTGCCGCTTTTCATCCGCTTGATTCGTGCCGAAATGCTCGAGGTATTGCAATCCGACTACATCAAGTTCGCTCGAGCCAAGGGGCTGCCCCTCTCCCGTATCTACTTTCTTCATGCGCTGAAGAACACCATGTTACCGGTCATCACTGTCGGTGGGGTGCAGATCGGTACCCTTGTCGCTTATACCATTCTGACGGAAACGGTATTCCAATGGCCGGGTATGGGTCTGATGTTTCTGGATGCCATTGAACGTTCGGATATTCCGTTGATCGTGACCTATCTCATGATCGTGGGCTTGATTTTCGTTATTACCAATACCGTGGTCGACCTTATCTACGGACTGGTCAATCCCACCGTCAAACTGACAGGAAAACCCGCATGAACCCGACATCTGCTCCAGCGGGTCGCTGGACACGGTTCCGCGACTCCTATCTGCTTTACAGTTTCAAGCGTGATGTCATCGCGCAATTGAGTCTTGTGGCATTCATTCTGCTGCTCGGCGTGGCGGTGCTGGCGCCGTGGTTGTCGCCCACTGATCCATACGACCTGACCACGATCGATATCATGGCCTCGGAGTTGCCACCATTCTGGATCGCCGGGAGTGACGAAGCCTATGTGCTGGGCACGGATGCCCAGGGACGTGACCTGCTGTCGACGATACTCTACGGAGCCCGTGTCTCGTTGATCATCGGCTTTGGTGCCGTCGCGCTACAGGCAACACTGGGAGTCTGCTTCGGACTCCTGGCCGGCTATCTGGGAGGTCGCGTTGATGCGTTCCTGATGCGCCTGGCCGATATTCAGCTCTCTTTTTCCACCCTCATGGTGGCCATCGTGGTCGGAGCACTGGTCAAGGCGATTTTCGGTGGTGATACCTTTGGCGCTTATGCCGTTCCCTTGCTGGTCGTCATCATCGGCCTGGCGGAATGGCCTCAATATGCACGAACGGTAAGGGCATCGGTATTGGCTGAAAAAGCCAAGGAGTACGTCGACGCCGCACGTGTCATGGGGCTGTCCAGCCGACGCATCATGTTCCGCCATATCTTGCCGAACACACTATCGCCGATTTTCGTCATCTCCACGGTGCAGGTGGCGAATGCGATCATTTCGGAAGCGGCGCTTTCCTTCCTGGGGTTGGGAATGCCGGAGACTCAGCCATCCCTGGGGTCATTGATCAAGTCCGGTTTCGATTATCTCCAGTCGGGTTCCTGGTGGATCACGCTGATTCCCGGGGCCGTGCTGGTGATGTTGGTACTGGTGATCAACCTGCTTGGTGACTGGCTTCGCGATGTGCTCAATCCACGCCTCTACAAGGGCTGACCACGTTTCAGGAGATATCATGTCCCTTCTCGACGTAAATCATCTCGACGTGCGTTTTGCCCTGCGCAATGGCGATATCCAGGCACTACGTGACGTCAGCTTCAGCCTCGATCGAGGTGAGCGACTGGGCATCGTCGGTGAGTCAGGTGCCGGCAAGTCGGTAGCCGCTTTCTCCTTGTTGAATCTGATCTCTAAACCCGGCTATATCGCCGGGGGCAGTATCCGCTTCGACGGACAGGAACTCATTGGTCAGAGCGAGCGGGCGCTACGCCATATTCGTGGCCATCGCATTTCGATGATCTTTCAAGACCCCATGATGACGCTCAATCCGGTCTTGAGCATCGGTGACCAAATGGTTGAATGTCTCAAGGCGCATCGTCGCATATCGACGCATGAAGCCCGCGGGATTGCTTTGCACAAGCTGGTTCAGGTGCAGATACCCTCTCCGGAGGCTCGTCTTGACCAGTATCCGCATGAACTGTCCGGTGGCATGCGACAACGTGTCATTATCGCCATCGCTTTGCTGCTCGACCCCGATATCATCATCGCCGATGAACCGACAACGGCTCTTGATGTCACCATCCAGGCCGAAATCATGGCATTGCTGCTTTCCTTGTGTGAAAAACACAATGTCGGCCTGATCCTGATCACCCACGACCTGGGGGTCGTCAGTCAGGTGACACAACGCATGCTCGTCATGTATGCCGGTCGTGTGATTGAAGAGGGTCCCACCCGAGAGATCATCAACGACCCGCAGCACCCCTATACCCAGGGGCTGATGAATGCCCTGCCACAGATGGCGACGCCCGGCAGTCGACTCAATCAGATACCCGGTAGCATGCCGTCTCTGGATAATCTGCCCGACGGGTGTGCTTTCCATCCGCGTTGTCATTTCGCCATGCGTTCCGATGGTCAGCGTCGGCAGGCCTGTTACGAACACGTGCCCGGTTTTGTCACGTCCGGCAATTGTCGGGTGGCCTGTCACATGGTGTCCGAGATGCTTGGATATGAGCGCATACCGGCCGAGGAGACGACCTCATGAATGCCACTGAATCTCTTCGTCATTCGGATGCTCACTCACCATTGCTGGAAGTCCGTGGGCTGGAGAAACATTTTTCGCTATCCGGTGACTTTCTGGAACAGCTACGGTTCGACAAAGGACGGCTGGTGCGTCGACAGGAGTACGTTCATGCCATCAATGGCGTCGATTTGACTATTCAGCGTGGCGAAGCTCTATGTGTCGTGGGTGAGTCCGGATGCGGAAAGTCCACTGTTGCCCGCACCGTCATGGGTCTGCTGAAACCCTCGGCCGGGGAGGTTCGTTATGATGGAGAGCGTATCGATGACCTCTCCACCCGATCTCTGCTTCCTTATCGACGCCGCATGCAGATGATATTCCAGAACCCTTATGCGTCGTTGAATCCCCGCATGACGATTCAGGAAACGCTGGAAGAACCGATCCGTCTGCACCATCCCCAGTGGTCCCGGCAAGCGATCAGGGACAAAGTCCATGAAGTGATGATATCCGTCGGAGTGGCACCGGATTGGGGTAATCGCTATGGCCATGAATTTTCCGGCGGGCAACGTCAGCGAATCGCCATTGCCCGGGCGCTGGCAGTCGATCCGGAGTTCATCGTCGCTGATGAGCCGATATCGGCACTGGATGTCTCGATTCAGGCTCAGGTTCTGAACCTGCTGATGGAAGCGCGTCAGGAGCGCCACCTGACCTATCTGTTCATCACGCACGATCTGGCCGTGGTCGAGCACTTCGGTACCCGGGTGGCTGTCATGTACCTGGGACGTGTTTGCGAAATTGCCGATACGGCAACCCTCTTCGCCCATCCCAGGCATCCGTATACCAAGGCATTGATGTCGGCCATTCCCCGTCTCGAAGACGATCGACCGCAACATATCCGCCTCGAAGGCGAAGTTCCCACACCGGTTCACCTGCCTTCCGGTTGTGTCTTTCATGGGCGGTGCCCGCATGCCAACGAGCGTTGCCGTCGAGAAATCCCATCCCTGATAACGACCGACAATGGTGCCCAGGTGGCATGCCATGCGATCGAGGAAGACAGGATCAGCTAGGCGGGAGTCAATGACGGGATGAGATGTCAGTCTCGATCCCGATGAAGGGGATGACATGGAACTACGATGGATGGAAGACTTCATCGCCTTGGCTCGTACCCAGCACTTCTCGCGGGCTGCCGAGGAGCAGAATGTCACTCAGCCGACGTTCTCGCGACGGATCAAGCTGCTTGAGGAAGAGATGGGGACAACACTCATCAATCGTCAAACATTGCCGCTTACGCTGACTCCAGCCGGTGCGGAATTCCTCAAGCTGTGTGAGCAAGTGACGGAGCGTGTTCGACTGACCCGCGAGCGTCTGAATCGCATGACGTCAGAGCAAGCCAGTCGACTACTAATTGCAGCACCGCAGAGTTTGCTGACTCACTTTCTGCCGCACTGGATGACCAACCAACCCCAATTGGCTCGGTTGCAGCCCTATCTGCGCGCAACGGGGTGGCTCATTGCCGATTATTTTCAGGGACTGGCGTGTGGTGAGTGTGATCTGGCGCTGTGTTATTGGCCGGTGGGGCGTTGTGACATCGATATTGATGTCAGTGAGTATCAATACCTGATCGTGGGGCGCGAGCATCTGATTCCCTGCTCTGCACCCGGGGAGCATGGGGCGCCTCGCTTCAGACTTCCCGGTACCAAGCGTCATTCCCAAGCATGGATTGCCTACCATCCCCGAGGGTTGCTCAGTGCAGCCATCGCGAGTCATCTGGCCAGGATGCCCGAGGCAACGCATTTGACCGTACTCAACGAGACCATACAGACAAACAATGTGAAAGAGCTCGTCTCCCTGGGTTATGGGCTTGGATGGCTGCCGGCACGGGTTGCTAAACCCGCGCTCGATCAAGGTCAACTCGTACGTGCTGGCGATGAACGCTGGGACATACCGTTGCAGTTACGGCTCTATCGACTCGCTGGCACGCAACGATACGAGCTCGACAAGCTATGGTCGCAAATCGCCTCTTCAAGCGAGGTTACTCCGGGAGCTTCGGAATGACAAATGATCTGGAAACGGCTCAGTACCAGCATCTCGAGCGGTTGCAGGATGGCTATGAACGTGTGTTGGCTGACCAGGGGTATGATGGTGTCCTGATTTACAGCGGACAGGCATATACGCAATACGGTGACGATCAGCCGGTCGGTTTCGTGACGTATGGTCATTTCATGCATTGGATTCCCATGCCCGAAATCGAGTACAGCTGGATACTGATTCGGCCTGGCCATCGTCCGCTGTTACGTTTTCATGCCCCGAGCGATTTCTGGCACTTGCCCCAAACCCTGCCGAATGCAGCGTGGGTGACGGCGTTCGATATCGACTGGAGTGATAATACGGCACCTCCCTCATTGCCAAAGGGGCATTTTGCGTTGCTCGGCGATATCGATGGTGATACCGCGTTATCACTGGGGGGCGATCTCAATCCAGCGCCACTGTTGCTGGCATTGGATGAACTACGCATGTACAAGGACGATTTCGAAATCTGGTGTCTGCGCGAAGCCAATCGACAAGCACTCGTCGGTCACCAGGCTGCGGCTGAGGCATTCCTCGCTGGAAAAAGCGAGCTGGCATGCCATCTCGCCTATCTTACCGCGAGCCAACAACGCGAAAGCGCTCTGCCCTATCCCAGCATCATCGCTCTCAACCGACATGCCGGCGTTCTCCATTACCAACACTACGCTGTCGATTCCCCGACAATGCGACATAGCTTGCTGGTGGATGCCGGCTATCGTCATCAGGGATATTGTGCCGATATTTCGCGTACCACGCCCGGGCCGGGAGCCGATGAGCGATTCTCGGCCCTGCTGAACGCTGTGTCGGTGCTGCAGCAACGTTTAATCGACGCATTGCGGCCGGGACTCCCATTCTCCGAGCTGCACCAAACGATGCATGAAGGGCTCGGTAATCTGTTGAGTGAGCACGGCATTGTCCGGGGATCTGCCGAGGCAGCTGTCGAACAAGGGATTACCCGGGTATTCTGTCCTCACGGTCTGGGCCACTCATTGGGGATTCAGGTCCATGATGTCGGCGGCCGCGTAAGCAGCGATGGAACGCCATTGCCAGCACCTCCATCGGACCCGGCACTACGACTGACTCGCTACCTCGAGAGTGGCATGGTCGTTACGATCGAGCCCGGACTGTATTTTATTCCGATGCTGCTCGACAACTTGCGGGCACAACCGGCCGGGCGTACTGTCGAATGGAATATCGTGGACCCTCTGATCTCCCACGGTGGTATCCGCATTGAGGATAACCTGCTGATAACGAACGAGGGCCATGAGAATCTGACATGTCCCGGGGAATGAGGTCGTAAAGCCATTTGCTTGGGAGTCAAGCCGCGATAAGCTAACAAGTATCGCTCCACTGCGTTGAGGGCGGCATGTCACGCACCATCGTTTCCGCCGACTTTCGTCCCCCCAAGGGACTGGCTAACCGGCACCTTCAAACGCTATTGCCTCGTTTGCTGCCACGCCGACGATTGGCCAGAGACACCGAAATCATCAACCTTCCGGATGGTGATTTCGTCGAATTGGCATGGTTGCGGAATGCCCCCGTACGCCATGACGCTCCGCTTTTCATCCTGTTTCACGGCCTGGAAGGATCGTTTGACTCGCCCTATGCGAGGGACATGCTGGCCGCCGCAGCACGATGCGGCTGGCGCGCCGTGTTGATGCATTTCCGTGGGTGCGGTCAGGCCTCGAACCGGCTTCCCAGGGCGTATCACAGTGGTGACACGGCCGATGCTTACTGGATCATCGCGCAATTGGCACAGCGCTATCCGCATGCCATCAAGGTGGCGGCCGGTGTCTCCCTCGGTGCCAATATGCTGGTGAAACTCGTTGCCGAGCAGGGTGGCGATGGCCTGGACCTGGCGGGTGCGATAGCGGTAAGTGCGCCCCTGGACCTGGCTGCCAGCGCGGATGCGTTGAATACGGGGTTCGCCAGAGTGTATCAGCGGCATTTGCTCAAATCATTGAAACGCAAGATTGCGACCAAGATGTCGCAAGGCCCCTTGCCGATTTCGTTGACGCCGCACCAGTTGAAGGAGCTCGACAGCTTCTGGGCTTACGACAATGAAGTGACCGCCCCCCTGCATGGGTTTGCTTCAGCCAGCGACTATTATCGCCGAGCCTCGGCCGGCCGGTTGCTCGGAGATATCGAGATACCGACACTCATTCTTCATGCTGCCGACGACCCGTTCATGCCGGGCGAACTGTTCTCGCGATTACCGACACCATCGGATGCCGTTCGTGTGGAGATTGCCAGGCACGGTGGGCACGTCGGTTTCATGGAGCGGCGCGGGTGGCGATTGAGTTCCTGGTTGGCGCGCCGCATCACCGCACAACTCAACGATTGGGCGGCTCTCTCCCCTTCCACGATGGGATGGTCGTTGCAGTCGGCTAGCCGATCGGACAGCTGACGCCCGTGCCTTTCAGTCCGCAATATCCGCCGGGATTCTTGGCTAGATATTGCTGGTGATACTCTTCGGCGACATAGAATGTCTCGAGTGGTTCGATCTCGGTCGTAATGGCGTCCCTGCCTGCAGCATCAAGGGCCTGTTGATAGCGGTCACGGCTCGCTTTGGCGGCTGCCAGCTGGCGATCATTCGTGGTGTAGATCGCTGAACGGTATTGGGTTCCTTTGTCGTTGCCCTGACGCATGCCTTGTGTGGGGTCGTGGGCTTCCCAAAAGACTTGCAGCAACGTGTCAAAAGTGATCCGGGATGGGTCGAATACTACCCTGACCACTTCAGCGTGCCCTGTCAGTCCGGTACACGTCTCTTCGTAGGTTGGGTTGGGGGTATGGCCGCCCGCATAGCCAACGGCAGTGACATGTACGCCCGGCAATTCCCAGAAACAGCGTTCGGCACCCCAGAAACACCCCATACCGAATACGACCTCCTCCATCCCTTGCGGGTAGGGAGGCAGCATGGTTTGACCATTGATCACATGTACCCCGCTGATCTTCAACGGTGTATCCCTTCCGGGAAGGGCCTGGTCGGCCGAGACCATGGATGCTTCACGTTGATGCTTGAACATGATGACGGTTCCTCCATAACGATCGTCTCTGTATTGTCAGGGCGCATTCGGCGCTTTGCCAAGACTGAAACGATAGACGAGATCGACGGCTTGCGCTGCACCGGAAACCGCCTCCAAGTACAGGTTTCTCCAGAGAGTGTAACGCAGCGTGAGTTCTGCAATTGGGGAGAATATCCCGACACCGTAGCTGACCTTGAGGTCATCGAAGACATAGCCACTGACCACGACCTGGCTGTCGTCACCCGTACCGGTGGTGTCAAGCGCGAGGTCATCGACCCCGAAGACTTGTCCGAGCTGACCGACCGTACTGCCTGTGCGGGATAACGATAGCCCGATCAATGCTGAGGTAAGTGCGCCATCGGCATCACCATCCTCCGGCGCTCTCCCCCTCAGCAGATATGACAAGGCGCGCGTTTCATCCATCGCGGGTTCCGAAAATACCCGTAACTGCGGGGATTCAGCTGGACCGCTGACCCGAAGCCCGGCGATGACACCATCTTCCGTGACATCCGGGTCGCGGATAGCCTCGAAATCAAGCAAGGGTTGATCTGGCGGGCCACTGAACAACACTTTACCGCGGCGGATCAATAGTTCCTGCCCATAGGCGCTGAAACGACCGTCAACGAGACTGACATCCCCGAACAATTGCAGAGGTCCACTGCTCTGCCGCACCTCAAGATTCCCCCGCAACCCGGATTCCAGTCCATACGCTTCGAGTAACATATCCGGTCCCAGCGAAAGGTCGATCTGCATGTCCATTTGCATCCCGGCATCAGCCATGGTTTCCGACGTCGCGGTGTCAGCGCCTTCATCATCTGTTTCATTGGCTGCTTGTCGTGCTTCCTGATCGTCGCGCTCGCTAATGATCACTTCATCGCTACTGGGAGATACGGCTGAAGCCGGTCGTTGACCGATCTCCAGACGCGCCCAGGGCACGTCGACATTGCCGCGGATCTGCAGGCGGGACGGATTGGCAGCAATCGCCAGGTCAGGGGCAACACGAAGGCGCCCGAACTCCGGCATGTCAATCAGCAGGGGCGAATCACGTCCATCGATGTCGATGGCCGCCTGCCAGTCGTCGCGACTTGGCCATTCGGCATTGCCGTCGAGTTCGAGACGACCTTCCTCGGCGTCGATAAAGCCGCCGATCGTACCGCGGTCACCTGCCAGCTCGATATTCAACTCTCCATTGCTGACATCGAGTGGCAACTCGCCGCCACTGGCCCGTAATCCCGACAACTGGACCATACCGTCCATATCAGGGGTTTCCAGATTACCGGTGATATCGACGTTACCGCTGATTTCCCCCTCGAGCTCATCCATGCCTGTCACGAAAGCCTGGTATGGCGTGAGGCGAATATCGTTCAGTGACAGCGTGCCGCTCAGATCGCCTACCTCCATTGGCTGATCGATCGTCAGATCCAGTCCCA
This sequence comes from Aidingimonas halophila, assembly GCF_900106955.1. Classification (GTDB taxonomy): domain Bacteria; phylum Pseudomonadota; class Gammaproteobacteria; order Pseudomonadales; family Halomonadaceae; genus Aidingimonas; species Aidingimonas halophila. Next base: position 291,622 of record NZ_FNNI01000005.1, read on the forward strand.
TATCGCCGGCTTCGGCCAGGCTCAAATCCAAGGCCAAATCCGCTTGATCCTGAGTGGCCTCACTGCGCAGTGCCAACCTGGATTCCGGTAGTTCCCAGGGTTGCCCATAGGCATCGACACCACTTAGCGACAGATGACTATCGACCTCGGTGTCCAGTGACCATCTGGCACCTCCCTGGCGCCAGGTCGCCGTCACGTCGCCTTGCGTGTCACCGCTTACCGACCACCCCTCCGGAAGTGAGTCCGTCAGCAAGTCCATCGGTAATTCATCAAGGGCAATGACGACACGTCCGGATTCCGCGGAGGCTTCCAATGGTTCGGTGAGACACAAATGCCCGCCCGTCTCACGACGAAGACAGAATGGCTGTGCTTGCAATCGGCCGGCATCCAGGTTGACGGCAAAGTCGATGCTTTCATCCAGTTGAATGTCGCCCTGGCGTGTTGCCAACGAGAGAGGATCGATACGTCCCTGGTAACGCGTTCGATCGGCATTCACTCCCCCGGAAAGTACCATTTCCGCACGGGAAAGCTGCATGGTGTCGTCAGCGTTGGCATCAAGGGTCAGGCGATGGTCGGATAGCCGCCCTGAAAGGCCCAGGGTGACGGAGTCGAGACGCTGGCTGCCGGATACGATATCCGAGGCATTGAGGTCGGCATTCAACTGCGGGTCGTCGATTCCCCTGATATCGGCGTTGAGAGAAAGGCTTTCGATCCGGTTTTCGGCAAAACGCAGGGAATCTCCTTGAACATCAAGATCGAGTTGAGGCGTATCGAATGTACCGCCGAGGACGATGTCCCCCCGTATGCTTCCTCCCAGGCCATTCGACAGCGTATCAAGCCGAGCGATATCCAGCTCGCCCTGAAGGTCGAGCCGATTGGCGACTTCCCCTTGTGCGGTCAGACGATTATCGCCCTGGCGAAAGTCCAGGTGATCGACTTGCCACTGCATATCGCTGTTGCCGGACAGTGCGGCATCCAGAGTAAAAGGTAACGACTGCAGTTCACCATCCAATCCCAGTTCAGGGATGTCGAGTTGCCATCCCCCGCCATCGGTTTGTGCGAAACGAAGATGTGACTCTCCATTGATCCGACCTGCAATTGCCTCGGTAAATTGGCTGGGGTCAAGGTCTTCAACACGTAGCTGGGCGCCGATATCCAGTCCTTCGGACCAGCCGGCCTGGCCTTGGCTTTCCAGGGAACCGCGTTCGGTATCCAGAATCAAGGACAGCCATTGGAACTGTTCCAGATCTCCGGTCCCGGTCATGGCCAGTTGTGTCTCGGGGAATTGCGGGCCACTGGCCTGCATCGAGACTGACGTGCTGTAACCCTGGAGATCTCCTTTCGCCTGAAGGTTGACTCCCTGGAGAAGGTAGACGGAGTCGGTAGCGCTTTCGTCTTCCCTTTCTCCAGTATCGAGAGGCCATTGCAGTTGTTCGGATCGAAGCTCCAGTGCGAATGGAACGCCAGGATCCAGGGCGTCCAGTTCTCCATCAAGCTGAAGAGCAACCGGGCCTTGTGTCGCCAGAGCCATGTCCAGTTCAGCCAGGCTGCCGTTAAGATCCAACGTCACTGTCTCCCCTGCGAGTTCCGGCATGATATCCGGCAGGAACAGTTCACCCTGCAATCGAGCCTTCAAGGGGTAGTCATCACGTAACTCGATGTCAGCACCAAGAGATATCTCGGCATCCTGTGACTCGATGGTCAGCGGATCGATAGCCACGCGATGCCCTTCTCCAGACGCCGTCAGGGCCAATCGTTCCACCTGATAATCGGTAGGGCCGTTCAACCGGAAATCCTCGATCGTCAGTTCCGGGATGTCGAAGCCGATAGGCAGGCGTATCTCAGGCAAGGTCAGACGGTCACGAGCATCAAGTGGGGTCTCCTCCGCTTCTGCCCGCGTAGTGTCTGCAGAAGTCCGCAAAGGGGATTGAGCAGAAATCGACGCATCGATGGCTGAAGCCGTGATGCGATGCGTCGTATCGCTTCTCGATTCATTGGATGGTGCCAGGGCCTCACCCGGCGTCGGGGGTGAGGAGACGTAGGGCGAGGTCAAACGGGTTGGTGCCAGCTCTACTCGCTCATCCCGGGCAAAGGCTCCCGTCTGGAAATTCTCCCAACCCAGATGGGTGCCATCACTCAATTCGATGTCGACATCCGTTAACGAGAGACGCCGAAGATCGACGGGAAACGGGAGTTTGATGGCAGGAGTGCCTCCCCCATTCTCGTCGGCAGGTGTATCGTTTGCTTCTGCAGGTGTGCCTTCTTCCAGGACTAAGCGGGCACCGTCAATGGAAAGATCGTCGAGGCAAAGGCTGCCGGAAAGCACGCAATCCTCGGCCCAGGCGAGCCGTAGATCCGCTACCTGAACATTCGCAGGTCCCGCCGCAAACTGCAGTCCCTGGATGTGGAATGTATCCAAGGGAGCGCCTTCGACGGCATCATAGCTCAGCCACCCCCTGGACTCTCCTTGTTCGAGGAGCATGTCGGTCCCCCATGGTGATAACGCCAGGCCCAATGAGAAGAGGACCAGGCCGATCAACCATAGAGGGATCCAGATCAGTGTACGCGACAGTGCCCAGAGGGCTGCCAGGACGTTTAGAACTCGGGGCCGATGGCGAAATGGATGCGCCACGAATCATCCTCGTCGTCGAAAGGGTGTGCGATGTCGAGTCGAATCGGACCGACTGGTGATATCCAGCGAACTCCCAGCCCTGCCCCCGTATTCAGCGTGTCGGGCCACCAGCTGTCGAACGCATTGCCGGTATCGGTGAAAGCGGCACCCCACCAATCGCCGGTAATGCGTCTTTGTACTTCGGCGCTGGCAGTAAACATATGCTGCCCACCGCGTAATTCACCCTCGTCGTTACGAGGAGCCAGGCTTTCGTATGAATAGCCGCGGATACTGCGATCACCACCGGTAAAGAAGCGCAATGATGGGGGTATCTTGTCGAAGTCATCGGTATCGATCGCCCCGACACCGGTTCGGCCGACTAGGCGAAGATCATCGCCGACCATGCGGATCCACTGCGAATCCAGCGTCGCTCTCAGAAAGGTGGCATCCGATCCCCAAGTGCTATCGGAGTACTCGATAGCCAATCGCTGGCGGTCTCCCCACGACGGGAAGGTCGGATTTCGAGTTCGTGTCCTTGACCAACTGATGCCGGGGTAATACAGCAGCACCTGATCTTCCTGATCGGCTTGAGTGAAATCTTCATAAAGCGTACGGAAGTAAAGGCTCTGGGTCCAACCGTTGTCGAACTCCCAGCGTCTGGCAAGTTCCACGGCAGCTTCAAGGCTGTTCGTATCCTCGCTATCGCGCTGCCGAAAGCCGTACTGCAGCCGGTAACTATCCCGCAACGGGTCTTCCAGAGGCATGACATATTCGCCGGTCAGACGCTGTTCCGGGGCCGATAGAAACAAGTCGTGATCAAGACTGTCGCCATCGCTATTGATCCACGGTTGATCCCAGGAGAAGCGCACCCTGGGACCGACATCGGTGGCGTAGCCGATTGCGGTCTCGAACTGATGCCGGTCGGCGGGGGCCAGGCGGACATCGATCGGAACGTCATGTGACTGCCGTGGACTGATGTCATTGGCCGATATCAGGGCCTGAGCCGACAATCTGTGTCGACGGGGCTGGGCTGCCGCCGGGTCATCGTCCAGTACCGCTTCCTCCCACCATCTTGATGAAGGTTCCTCGATGGCCAATTGCTCCCCTTGACGAATGCGGGGTCGTACACTGATCGAGGAAAACCATTCGCTCTGTCCCAGCCGTTGGTTGAACGTGGCCAGATCACCGGCGAGATAAGGCGTCTCTGTATCGAACGGCTGCATACGACGCAGGCGATCCTCGTCGATGTGACTGCCTTGATAATTGACCTCGCCGAAGCGGTACCGAGGGCCACTATCGAGCAAGAGGTACAAGCGGGCGCTCGCTTCCCAGGGGCGAATCTCCATGCGGCGCTGACGGTACTGCGAATCGAAATAACCTCGCTCGAGAGCCAGTGCCGACAACCGATTGCGCAATCGGTCATAGGGGGCGTGCTCCAAGGGGTCGCCTTCCTGGAGCGGGAACCCGGCAAGGGCCTCCTGAAAGGTGTCATCGTTTTCGGCATCGCCACTGACGCCTATATCGAGCTCTGTGACCGTCACCCGGGGACCTGGATCGATCGTGACATTGACCCGGTCGACCGGGTCGCCCTCCAGCTCCACAGCAAACTGAGGTTCGTAATAGCCATAGACTCGCAAGGCTTCGGCGCTCCGGCGTCTGACGACAGCTGCGAGACGATTACGGCTATAGCGTTCTCCCTCGATCGCTTCCAGGTAGGTGATGACGTTACCTTTCGCTGGTTCGTGATCAAGACCGTCAACATGGGCCTCCAGTGCCAAAACGGAAGGCGACAAGCAGGCCATGGCGAGAAAACGCCAGACTTGCCGGAGAAAACGTTCACCCATGCAACGACATCCTCATTGTCCTTGCAACGCTTCGAGCTGGGCGTTGATGGCGACTTGAGATTGTCTGAGTTCGGTGAGCTGGTCCCGAGTGTCTTCAAGACGCTGCTCAAGTTCGCCCAGCGTCTCCTGATCGGAGTCCCTGGCACCCTCCAGGGCTTCGAACTGGTCTTCCAGTGAGCGAACCGAGGTCATGAGAGACGACACCATGACATCCTGCGCGGATTGACGGTTTTCCCACTGATCCAGGCGCTCCTGCCAGTTGTCGAGTCGTTCCCTATTGTCTTCCTGGCGACTTGCGAGAGTCGCTCGGCTGTCCTCGCCGGCACGCTCCAGCGCGTCGAGGGACTCACGCGTGGCATCGACGATATCACTCAGGCTGTTGTAGTTGTCGTCGGTATCATCGAGCCGTTCCTCGATATCGGCCAGTGTGGTTTCGAGCTCATCGTTGCCTTCCATTCCATCGATTCGCTCTTGCTGCTCATCCAGCCGGTTCGCCAGTGACTGCTGGGTTTCATCCATCGCGGCAAGTTGCTCTTCGATGTCATCGAGCCCTGTGGTCCGGGTTTCATCGATACTGTCGAAACGCGCATGGATGTTTGACAATTGCCCTTCCAGACTGTCGACATCACGTTGCAGCGCCTGATGGATCTGCCAGCCGACATAGCCCATACCCCCCATGGCCAACACCATGAGAAACATCAGGCACCAAAGCGGCCAGAGCCTAGGGGCTGGAGCATACCGCTGACGGGGCGGATGATGAGACCCCAGACTGGTATCAGCATCAGGCACGATACGGGGGGGGACGCGTTCTTCCTCCGGGCGCTCGGCCATAAAAAGGGACTCCTGTCCGGATGACGACTTCTCTAGGTAGCGGCGTTCACGATCTTGCTCATGGGAAGACGATGTCGCCCGACATTGGCGAGCATACCCCATACTGCTACGATGTGACGATCCGCCGTTTGCAGATAGTTGTATTGTACGGTTTTTTGCAGTGGATTCGGTAGCGGGTCGCGGGTTTTCCGTCGAAATATATCTTTACACAATGCTTCGGGTGATCTCGATATGCCGTTTGAACTCCCCGCACTCCCTTATGATAAGCAGTCGTTGGAGCCGTATTTATCCGCCGGAATGGTAGATGATCATTACCGTCACCATCACGGGGAAATCATCGCTGATCTCAATCGTCTGATGAGCACTACCTCTCAAGCCGATAGGTCATTGGAAATTCTCATCTTCCAGGAGTCGGCTCCGCTATCCGACCAAGCAGTCAAAGCTTGGAATCATACCTTCTACTGGCACTGTCTTTCACCATTTGGTGGCGGCGGTCCATCAGGAGAATTGTCGCGTGAACTGGTATCGGTATTCGGTAGTGTCGATGCGTTTCATGATGCACTTTCATATCGAGCGCTTAACTGCCTTGGCGACGGATGGATCTGGCTCGTTAGAGAGGACACGGGGGAACTGCGGGTGATCACATTGCCCGATACGGATACCCCCATCGCTCATGGGCAAACGCCCTTGCTCAGTATTGACCTCTGCAAGCACGCGTATTACCAAGATTATGCTCACAATGGCGATCCAGCTAAAGCTGGCCTACGGTACCTTGCAGCATTACGGAACATCATCAACTGGGACTTCGTCGCCATGAATGCCAAGGCACCGTCGGTGGCGAGTCATCAAGGGTCCGCTCGTCGTCCAATGCCTCGATAGGTCAGTCCGCGAGCCGCGACATACGTCGGGTCGTAAATATTGCGTCCATCCAGGACCAAACACTCTTTCAAGGCATCCCGCAGCTGGCGCCAATCGGGGTTCCAGTACTGTTTCCATTCGGTGACCAGCAGTAGCGCATCAGCGCCTTTACAAGCCTCCAAGGGATCACCATTGAATCCGGTCAACAGCGGGTGCTCCCCCACCTGCTCAAGCAATGCCGGCAGAGCGGCCGGGTCGTGAACCCGCACATGGACATCCTGTGCCCATAAGGCCTTCAACAGTGTCAAAACGGGGGCATGGTCGATGCGTGCCGTGCCCGGCTTGAACGCTGCCCCCCAGATAGCGACCGTACGTCCCTTCAATTGGCCATGGAAATGTGCCCACAATTTGCGAAATAGTGTTTCCTTCTTGTGCTCGTTTATATCCAACACCCGCTCGAGCAATACCGAATCACGGCCACTGGCCGACTGCACATCGGCCAGGCGCATCAAATCCCGGGAGAAGTTGGGTCCACCGAATCCGCATCCCGGATAGAGATATTCATATCCGATGCGCGAATCAGCTCCCATTCCCTGGCGCACCTGCTCGACATCGACACCCAGGGAGTCCGCCAATCCAGCGACTTCGTTCATGTAACTGATACGGGTAGCCAGCATACCGTTGACGGCAAGCTTGGTCAGTTCGGCAGCACGACGCGACATGCACTGGAAGACATCGGCGCGTCGATTGAAGGCGCGCAAGAGTTCGCGAATCTGGTTTTCGGCTTTCGCATCCTCGCAGCCGAGCAACCAACGCTCAGGACGGGTAAAAATATGCCAGGCACGACCTTCCTCGATCATGTCAGGCAGACTGACAGCCACCTGCCCTTCATGTCCCAATGCCTGTTCGAGATTTTCGGTGTCGCCGACAGGGAAGGTTGAATTATTGACCACGATCAGGGGCGACTGCTGATGATTGGCAACGTGGCGGACACACGTCTGCGCCGCAGCGCGTTGATCCGGTGCCAAGGCGATCCAGAGGATATCGTAGTCAGTCGGCTCTTCGGAAAGCGACTCGACGATATTCAGGCTGCGGGTCCTGGCTGAGGACTCGATCTGCTCCACGAGCCCCGGTTCCCGCTGCAACCAGCCGGAATCACGCAGCGTCGACCAAGGCGACTCGGGATAAGGATACCAACTGACTTGATGGCCGACACTTGCCAGTGCTGCGGCAGCCGTTGCGGATGACAATTCACTGCCGTGAACGAGAACACGCATGATTCAACCCTGTGAGGAGTAACGGGTCAACAGATCGCCGAAGTCGGCACCATATTTCGGGTGCCGCTTGGCGAAGGCCAGAATGGCTTCGAGATAACCTAGCTGGTGACCGCAATCGTAAGTGGCACCCTGCATGCGATAGGCAGAAACACCTGTCTGGTGACGCAACGCATCGATCGCGTCCGTCAACTGAATTTCGTCACCGGCTCCCGGCGGCGTGGTAGCCAGTAACGGGAAAATGGAGCCGGGCAGGAGATATCGCCCTATTACGGCTAACGTCGAAGGCGCCTCATCGATCATGGGTTTTTCTACCATGCCGGTCAGCGAGGCCGATTGGCCAGGTGCCAGGTCAGGTTGATCCAATGCAACGATACCGTACTTGTAGACGAGCTCGCGTGGCACATTTTCCACCATGACCTGGGCCTGACCACTGCGTTCGTAAGCGTCGATCATGCCGGCCAGATCGTTTTTCGACATACCGTTATCATCTACCAACACATCCGGTAACAGGACCGCAAATGACTCGTTGTCACCGACGACAGGACGCGCACACAGTATGGCGTGTCCCAGGCCCAGCGGTTCAGGCTGGCGAATGCTGATGATCCTGACGTCGTCGGGGATGATATTGCGTAGTTCCTCGAGCAGTTCCGTCTTTCCCTTGGCTTCCAGCGTGGTCTCGAGTTCGAAATGCTTGTCGAAGTGATTTTCGATGGCCCCTTTACTGGAATGCGTCACCAGGACAATCTCCTTGATCCCGGCTTCGACGGCTTCTTCCACGACATACTGGATCACCGGCTTGTCGACGATCGTGATCATCTCCTTGGGAATCGCCTTGGAGGCTGGCAGACAACGTGTGCCAAATCCGGCGACTGGCAATACGGCCTTGCGGATCATAGCGAGTCCTTGCATTGCAGTGAATGAACGGGGAGATTATGCCATAGCCTGAACGCTGACTCTTGCACACGAGCGAAAATGTCGCGCGCAGAATGTGCCAACGGTACAATCAGGAACATGCAACGCTGCTAGAGGCCTATCATGACCCGTCCGACAGTCTCTCCGGAATCCGATAACGTCGATGCGATCGAAGTCGCCAAGTTCGATGTGCTGGCCAGCCACTGGTGGGACAAGGAGGGAGATTGCAAACCACTTCACGACATCAATCCTCTTCGGCTCGAGTTCATCGACTCACGCGTCAATCTGGCGGGCAAAAAGGTCATTGATATCGGTTGTGGTGGTGGCATCCTCAGTGAGGCCATGGCCCATCGAGGTGCCGTTGTCACGGGAATCGATATGGGCAAGGAGCCATTGGCTGTCGCGGAGCTGCATAAGCAGGAAAGTGGCGTCACTATCGATTACCGGCAAATCAGTGCCGAGTCCATGGCCGAGGAACACCCCGGCGAGTATGACGTCGTCACCTGTCTGGAAATGCTGGAGCATGTCCCGGACCCGGCATCGGTCGTCCGTGCATGTGCCACGCTGGTCAAACCAGGGGGCGATGTTTTCTTCTCCACGATCAATCGCAACCCCAAAGCGTATGCTTTAGCGATTCTGGGCGCTGAGTATGTTTTGGGCCTCTTGCCTCGCGGCACACATGATTACAGCAAGTTCATTCGTCCGTCGGAACTCTCGAGTTGGTGTCGACACACCGGACTTCAGATCAGGGAACAGTGCGGACTGACATACAACCCGGTAACACGTCGCTATCGTCTGGCTGAGCACGATGTGTCCGTCAATTACCTGATGCATTGCCGACTGGAGATGCCGTGACCCACCGCCGCCTCCCCCGTGTCCTGCTCTTCGACCTCGATGGCACACTGGTCGATACGGCACCGGACCTTGCCAGAGCGACCAATGCACTCAGGGCCCATCATGGCTTGCCACCGCTGCCGTACCCACGAATCCGGTCCGAAGTGTCCAATGGTGGTAATGCCCTGGTTTCCCTGGCTCTGGGGATCGACAAGGAGGATGCGGCCCATGCCAAGGCCCGCACTTTCCTCCTTTCCGCCTATGGTGAGGATGTTGCTGCCAAAAGCCGCCTGTTCCCGGGCTTGGACTCATTATTGGATCGCTGGTCCGTCCCTCCCCGGTCGTGGGGGATTGTCACCAATAAGCCGCGAGCCTACACGATTCCGCTTCTTGATGCCCTGGACTTACGTCCTGGGACGCTGCTGTGTGCCGATGACCTGGACGAAAGAAAGCCCTCGCCTGAGCCACTCTGGGAAGCCGCTAGACAATTGGATGCATCGGCGGATGAGTGTTGGTATATCGGTGATCATCGCCGCGATATGGAAGCGGCCCGAGCAGCCGGAATGACGGGCGTTGCCGCTGCCTATGGTTATCTGGATGGCAAGGAGGATTGTCGCGACTGGCCGGCTGATGTGTGGGCGGCAACGCCGGAAGCACTAGTGGAATTATTGACGGCTAGCGCGACGTTGCCTTGATACCTGTCAGGAGCGCGGAGGTTGGGCGTCGAAGCGTTCGCCGCTGTGTTCACGACTCTCAGGTCCCATCAGCCAGAGGTAAGTAGGCATGATGTCCTCAGGCGTTCGCAAGGTGGCCGGATCTTCTCCGGGATAAGCAGTCTTGCGCATCTGGGTGCGCGTCGCCCCGGGGTTCAGGCTATTGATACGGATGGACGAGACGTTCTCCTGTTCATCCGCGAGGATCTCGACAAACCCTTCTGTTGCAAATTTCGATACCGCATAGGCGCCCCAGAAAGCGCGCCCTTTGCGCCCCACGCTTGAAGACGTGAAGATTACCGAAGCGTCTTCCGACTGCTTCAACAAGGGCAGTAGTGACTGGGTCATCCAGATTGGTCCATTGATATTGACCTGCATGACCTGCTCCCACAGCGCTGGGTCGTATTGCTCGAAGGGGGTCAAGCGCCCAAGAAGGCCGGCGTTGTGAAGCAGGCCGTCCAGCCGCCCGAACTCTTTGTCCAGGGTCTCGGCCATGTGCTGGTAATCCGTCAGGCTGGCACCCTCGAGATTCAGGGGATAGATGGCCGGTTGGGGACCACCTGCCGCTTCGATCTCGTCGTAAACGGCTTCCAATTTGGGAATCGTGCGGCCCAGAAGGATGACGGTCGCACCATGGGCCGCATACCGCTTGGCTGCTGCCCGTCCAATGCCATCACCTGCCCCCGTCACCAGAATGACACGCCCTTGCAACAAGTCAGGCGGCGCCTGGTAATCGATCATACACGCCATCATTTTCCCTCAAGACTCAATCGCCACTTTGCTGGAGGAATTCTTCGGCCAGCTCGGCCGCAGTGCTGTCCGGATATTCATCACGAACCCGTGTCAGCAGGTCACGCCCTTCCTCGGTGTTGCCTTGCCGGGAACGCAGCAGTCCCAACTTGTACATGGCATCAGGCACCTTACTGCTATCCGGGAAGTCATCAAGGACACGTTCGAAGGCGTCAGCCGATGCGTCAAGCTCCGATTCCGCCGAATACAGCTCCCCCAGCCAATAATAGCTGTTAGCCGTGAAGCGGGAGTCGGGATACTCCTCGACAAACGCTTCAAAGGCATCGATAGCATCCGGAAAATCTCGTGACTGCACGTATTGAAACGCATCCTGATAGGCTGCTTGGGCGTCAGCATCGCCATTGCTCGTACTCGAGCTACCTGAAGTCACATCCTGGGCTGATTGCGTGTCGACCCGAGGCGATGCGTCCTCCGACTCACTAATGGACAATAATCGTTCTTCGAGATCGAGATAACGCTCCCTGGATAGCTGCTTCTCGCGTTCAAACTGGTGGCGCAACTCTTCCAGTTGACCGCGTAACTGTCGAAGCTGCTCCTGTTGCTCATCCAGTTGGTTCAGCAACATGAGACTGCCACCGGATTGGGCCTGGGTTTGCTCGTAGAATGAGCTTCCGCTACCCGATCCTTGGCTGCCTTCTTGACTGCCCTCGGAGAGATCAGTGATCTCGGGGCCACCCCATACGGACAACGGGAGCACCAAGGCTCCCGTACCGCATAGCCATTTCAGACCATGTTTCATCATTGACTCCTGGTGACAGGGTCATGCCATCTCAATAGGAGAATACCACTCGTCGATTCTTGGCGTAGCTCTCTTCATCGCTGCCGTCAGCAGCTGGCCGCTCCTCGCCGTATGCCACGATATCGATCTTGGAGGATGATACACCCTGCACGTTCAGGTAACGTTCCACGGCTTTGGCACGACGCTCGCTCAACGCCATGTTGTATTCCCGGGTCCCCCGTTCATCGGTGTGCCCCTGCAGTACCACTTCGGCATTGCCGTTGCTTTGAAGGTACTCAGCGTGGTCATTGAGGACGGACTCGAATTCACTACGGATACGATCGCTATCGAATTCGAAATAGATCGTGCGGGTGTCGGGGATGCCATCGGCATCAGCCCCATCCATACCGCTACCCGTGCCGGTACCACTTTGTTGGTCTGCACTCGAGGCGCCTTGAGCCGATGCAGAATCACGGCCGGAATCAGCACCTTCGGTTTCCATATCCCCGTCCTGGGTTCCTCCGGTACTGGAGCAACCTGCGAGTACGGCCAATGCAATCACCGCAGCCAGATGTTTGGCATAAGGCTTGAGTTCCATCGTCAACTCCTTATCAGGAATGAATGACATCAATAGTATTCAGCATTAATTCATGAACGGTGACCATGCTGGCTCCCGTACATTGCCTTCGGTCGAAGGAAGGCGGAACGATGCCCGTCCATCGGCCGATACCGCCCCGAGTTCCCCACGATTTCCTTGCTGGGTGGCGAAGATTACCATGGTTCCGTTGGGGGCAACACTGGGTGATTCATCACGATTCGAATCGGTCAACGTGATCAACCGATCATCATCCAGATCCTGACGCGCGACCCGGTACCCACTGTCGTCCCGGTGAATCATGAAAAGAGAGTCGCCATCGGGGGCGTATCTGCCGCGCGCATTGTAGTTACCGGTAAATGTCATGCGTTGGACATCGCGGCTGCTTAAATCGATCTCGTAGAGTTGCGGGCCCCCGCTGCGATCAGAGGTGAACAGGATGCGATCACCGTCCGGCGACCAGCTGGGTTCGGTATCGATGGCATCGTTGTCGGTGATGCGCTCGAATTCCCGGCTGGCGATATCCAGAACGTAGATTTCGGGCTGGCCGTCCTTGGAAAGTGACATCGCCAGCTTGCGTCCATCCGGCGACCAGGAAGGCGCTCCATTGATGCCATCGAAAGACGAAGCCCTGACGCGCTGGCTGGAAGCAATATCCTGGATATAAATCGCAGGTTCGCCGGTCTCGAATGACACATAAGCCAGCTTCTTGCCGTCCGGTGACCAATCGGGTGAAAGAATCGGTTCATCGGAACTCAGAATCTCCTGATTGTTATGGCCGTCGGCATCCGCAATGTTGAGGGCATAACGTCGGTCATCCTCGCCCCCTTGAGCTGTGACATACGCAATTTGAGTAGAGAAAGCGCCGCGAATACCGGTAATCTCTTCGAAAATCTGGTCACTGATATAATGCGAAGCCGCACGCAACTCGTCCCGCTCGCTGGTAATCACCTCACCCAGCAAGCGCTCTTCACCAACAATGTCGAGCAACTCGAACTGAATGCGATATTGTCCTCCCTCTTCTTCCACGCGACCGACGACAAGGTATTCACTATCGACAGCTCGCCATTCCTGGTAATTGACGTCATCGCTTTGGCTGGGCTCGGCGATCAGTGCATTACGAGACAATGGCTCGAATTCACCACTGCGTTCCAGATCGTTGCTGACGATTTCAGCCATGTCCTCGGGAAGCGACTCGCCCCCCTCGACATCAAAAGGCACGATGGCAATGGGAATGGCGCGGTCACTGCCCTGTGTGATCTCGATGGTCAAGTCAGCCTGAGCTATGGCACTGCTGAGTAACAGTGCGGCTCCAAAACAAAGATTCAGTAAGTATTTCATCAGCTTACATCCCCTGGGCTGAATCGTAGATTGAACTCGCGGAAGCGGCGTTGTGCTCCCGGTGGTAGATCCCGCATTTCCCTGAACGGTGCTGCTCTCTCGACAGCACGTATTACCGAGCGGTCGAACGAGTCGCTACCACTGCTTTGAATCACATTGGTCTCAACCAGTTCACCTGTTGGCAATAAACGTAACCTGACAAGTGCGACGGTATCGGAATCAGCGTCAGGAGGCACATTCCATGCCTGTTCCACATAACGTTTTACCAGATTTTGAAAGCTATTGGCGGCTTCTTCTGCCTGGCGAGCATTGGCAATGGCTTCTTCTTCCCCCGCGATGGCACGGTCCAGACTGCCGCTTGCCGCTTCAGCTGCGCGTTCCGCCTCTTCCTGACGGCGCTGCTCCTCTTCCTCCTGGCGTTGGCGTTCCGCCTCTTCCTGACGGCGCTGCTCCTCTTCCTCCTGGCGTTGGCGTTCCGCCTCTTCCTGACGGCGCTGCTCCTCTTCCTCCTGGCGCTGGCGTTCCGCCTCTTCCTGACGGCGCTGCTCCTCTTCCTGACGGCGCTGCTCTTCTTCCTCCTGGCGCTGGCGTTCCGCCTCTTCCTGACGGCGCTGCTCCTCTTCCTCCTGGCGCTGGCGTTCCGCCTCTTCCTGACGGCGCTGCTCTTCTTCCCTGCGTCGTTGTTCTTCTTCGCGTTGCTGTTCCAGGCGCTCAGCTTCCTGTTGCCGACGCTCCGCCTCGGCTAGCGCCGCCTGTCGTGCCTCTTCTCTCTCCTGTTCAGCAGCTTCCTGGTCAACGCTCTCTTGCTCCTCAGGTTCTTCCTCGGATTGTTCCGGAGGCTCTTCCGGCTCGCTGGGCTCCTCAGTGCTTTCAGAAGGTTCTTCCGATTCACTGTCATCCTCGGAGGACTCGGCACCGCCACTATCGTCCTCGTTTCGGAGTGCCTGGTCAGTGGTCGTTTCCGCTCTGATCAGCGTTGCCTGAACGACCGACGCATCGGTTGGATCGGAATCGCGTGAAGGCAAACTGAGCATACTGATGATGACCACCAATACGTGCAGCCCGATAGCGAGCATTGCTGGCAGGCCATAGCCTACACGCTGGTCGTGTCTGGCCATGACGATACCTTAGTTCTCATCGCCGCTCGGGGGTTCGGAAATCAGCCCCACGTTGGCGACACCAGCAGTTTGTAATGTACTCATTAACGTGACGACCTGCCCGTAAGAAACATTGCGGTCACCGCGCACCATTACAGGGGTATCCGGACGCCGCTCGAGAATGGCGATGATCCGGTCGCCTATATTGTCCAATGAAACCGATGTCTCTTCATCATCCAGCGAGATGTAGTATTCCCCGTCCCGATCGACCGAGACGATAATAGGGTCGCTGTCCTCGACATCTTCAATTGGTTCCGAAGTTACCTGAGGCAGATCGACCTGGACTCCTTGGGTCAGCATCGGTGCGGCAATCATGAATATCACCAGCAGAACGAGCATGACGTCGATGAAGGGAACGACGTTGATCTCGCCCATTGGTTTATTATGACCGCCGCGGTGAAAAGGCCCCTGCATCATAGCGTTCTCCTCAAGCCTCTTCTGAAGTGCCGCGGCCCTGCAGGTTCCGGTGCAGGATCGAGTGGAATTCTTCGGCAAAGTCTTCGTATTTGCCGAGAAGCTTTCCTGAAGCAGAAGACAACCGGTTATAGAAAATGACCGCAGGAATCGCTGCGAACAAGCCCATTGCAGTGGCAATGAGCGCTTCTGCGATCCAGGGTGCTACTGTGGCCAGGGTGGCCTGTTGCGCCATGGAAAGGCTCTGGAACGAGCCCATGATGCCCCATACAGTCCCGAAAAGACCGATATAGGGGCTCGCGGACGCGACCGTGGCGAGAAACACCAGATGAAGATTCAGACGTTCCTCTTCCCGCGACCAGGCCACACGCATGCTCCGCTGCACACCCTCCAGGATCGATTGGGGGTTACGCGTCTTGGGCAATAACCGATTGAACTCACGGAAACCGGCGCGAAAAATATGTTCGGCACCCACGGTTTCCTGTTCAGACGGGGTTTCCTTGTAAAGCTCGTTGAGATCGATGCCTGACCAGAATCGTTCTTCGAAAGCCTGATGCGCGCGTTTGGCACGACGGATGACGAAACTGCGTTGAAAGATCACGATCCAGGACAGTATCGATGCCAGAATCAAAATGAACATGACAACTTGCACGACGCCGCTGGCGTTCATGATCAGATAGGGGATGGACATGGAGTCGTTCACGGGTGTCCTCGTCGATTCTTGCAGTTAACCATGGATAGCCGCGGCAAGCGCCGTCGGCCAGCGTGTCGGTTTGCCTCGAGCCGCATCGATACAAGCGATATCGACTCGGGCGTCACAGATCCCTTCCCCACGACGGGTGACTTCCTGATGGAAACACAGGCGACAGGAAGTGGCTGACTCGACGCTTACGCTCACCTGCAGCTGTTCGTCGAGCCGGGCGGGCTTGACATAACGGCAATCCAGTCGATGAACGACCAATTGGATACCGGTCTGTAGCAACGCTTGTTGTGTCACGTCATACCGGCGTAGCCATTCACTGCGCGCCCGCTCCATATACTTGAGATAATTGACGTAATAGACGATACCTCCAGCATCGGTATCTTCGATATACACGGTCACCGGCCACTGAAACTGACTCATGGTCGTGTTTCTCCCGATGCCTCGGGTGCATCGTCACTTCCACTGGAAAGGCCGAAGTGAAGATATGCCTGTCGGGTGACCATGCGCCCACGTGCAGTGCGCATCATCAATCCTTGTTGGATCAGGTACGGTTCAATGACATCTTCGATCGTATCTCGTTCCTCACTGATCGCGGCAGCCAGGGAATCAACACCGACCGGTCCACCATCGAACTTCTCGATCATGGCCAACAAAAGACGGCGATCCATATGATCAAGGCCATGGCGGTCGACATGAAGCAGGTTGAGCGCTTGATCGGCAATATCTGCTTGAAGACGACCGTCGCCGCGGACTTCCGCATAGTCACGTACACGACGCAACAACCGGTTGGCGATACGCGGAGTGCCACGTGAACGGCGTGCGATTTCCGTGGCTCCTTCGATATCCGACTCGAAACCGAGTAATCGAGCTGAACGGGAAACGATTTCAGTCAGTTCGTGGATATCATAGAACTCGAGTCGCTGAACGATGCCGAAGCGATCGCGCAGAGGGGATGTCAGCAAGCCGGCTCTCGTTGTGGCGCCGACAAGGGTGAAATTCGGTAGATCCAGTTTGATCGAGCGTGCTGCTGGTCCTTCACCAATGACGATGTCCAGCTTGAAATCCTCCATGGCGGGATAGAGGATTTCCTCGACAACCGGGGAAAGCCGATGAATTTCATCGATAAACAGGACATCACCTGGCTGCAGGTTGGTCAGCATCGCGGCAAGATCACCGGCTCGCTCGAGTACTGGGCCCGATGTCGACTTGATATCGACATTCATCTCAGAAGCGATGATGTTGGCCAATGTCGTCTTTCCCAGGCCGGGAGGACCGAATACCAGCGTATGATCGAGGCTCTCCTTTCTCCCTCGCGCGGCACTGATGAAAATATCGAGTTGCTCGCGAACCTGGGGCTGGCCGATGTAATCAGACAGGGTTCGTGGACGTATCGCCCGGTCGAAACCGGCCTCACCTTCCTTTTCATCAGCGGCAATCAGGCGATCACTCTCGAGCATGGGACTCCCCATTCAACATGACCAACATCTTCACGATGTCAGCCTGATAGCTTGCGTGTCAGCGCGGACTTGATCAAGGCTTCCGTGCTCTGGGTCTCGTCAAGACCGGAGAGCATTCGTGTCGCTTCCGCCGGTTTGTAGCCCAGCGAGACAAGCGCTGACTCGGCATCGGCCATAGTGTCGGGGTGACGATTTTCCGATGCCCCCAGCTCTCCTGCCACGCTGGAGCTTGTTGGTGTTTGGCTCTGCCATTGTGGAAATCGATCTCGCATCTCGATGACAAGGCGTTCGGCGGTTTTTCGCCCAACACCCGGTAGTCGAGTCAATGCCTTGATGTCATCCTCCATGACACATCGCATGAAGGCCTCTTCATCCATTCCAGACAGGATAGCCAGGGCTAGTTTGGGGCCGACGCCATTGACCTTGATCAGCGCCCTGAACAGCTCCCGCTCCCGCTCACGGGCAAAGCCGAAAAGCAAATGTGCATCCTCCCGAACACTCAAGTGAGTAAACAGTTGGGTCGTTTCACCGGTACCGGGAAGCGCCATGAAGGTATTCATCGAGGCTTCGATTTCATAGCCCACGCCCCCGACATCAAGCATCAGCCAGGGAGGTTGCTTATCGATCAATGTGCCGTACAGGCGTCCTATCATGCCATGACAGTCCTTGTTTAACGGGAGCGCATTGCCGATTGCCGTGAAGTCAGTCGCTACACGGCATCATGCAGAACTCGCAGTCACTATACTGATCCACTGCCTGGCTGACCAGCATGGTAAAGAACAGTGTTTGATAACGGGGTACGCCAAGTGATGTTGCACTTCTCGATACCCATGATCATTCGGGACGGAAATCACGCCAACGAGTCACTCTTCCGCGTGAAGGACGCCTACGACCCCGTTTGCCCCCGGAGAGCAATCCCTGTCGAGCATGGGCGTGCGTGAGGGCAATGGCCAGTGCATCGGCGGCATCCGCTTGCGGTACGGCATTCAGCCCCAGTACAGCCACGACCATATGCTGAACCTGGGACTTATCCGCAGCGCCCGTGCCCGTGACAGCTTGCTTGATTTGGCGGGCACCGTATTCATGGACGGATAAACCGTGATTGGCGGCACAAACGATTGCCGTGCCTCGCGCTTGTCCCAATTTCAAGGCAGAGTCGGCATTTTTAGCCATGAACACCTGCTCGATGGCAAACTCCCCTACCCTATGCATAGCGATCAATTCGCTGACGCCTGCGTAAATCTGTGCCAGCTTCTGGGCCAGATCGTCAGCCTGGATCCGGATGCAGCCGCTGCCCACATATACGGGTTTTCCGCTATCGACATCGATGAGTCCGTAGCCGGTAATCCGGGAACCAGGATCGATACCCAGAATCAACATGCCGTGCACTTACTCGAGTTGATCGAGAATGGCATCGTCGAAGTCTGCATTGGTGTAGACGTTCTGGACGTCATCCAGATCCTCGAGCATGTCGGTCAGCTTGATGATGCGGCGTGCCAGTTCCACATCCTCGATTCGAGTGTAATTGTCGGGATAAAGCCCCACGTCGCTGGATACCGGCTCAATGCCGGCGGCAACCAGTGCATCCTTGACCGTGCCAAAGGTTTCAGGCGATGTAACGACTTCCAGCGCCCCATTATCGAGTTGTTCGATCTCCTCCGGCTCGGCGTCCAGTGTCGCCTCCATGGCTGCTTCTTCGGTAATCCCCTCCGGTAGCTGCAGACGTCCCTGCTTATGGAACATGAAGGAGACGGACCCTGAGGTTCCCATGTTTCCGCCATGCTTGTTGAACGCATGACGCACCTCGGAAACCGTACGATTACGGTTATCCGTCATACACTCGACCATGACGGCTACTCCCTCCGGACCGTAGCCTTCATACACCGTTTCCTCCATGTCATCGCCCTCGGTGTTGCCGGCACCGCGGTCGATGGCACGCTGGATGGTATCCTTGGTCATGTTGTTGGCGAGCGCCTTATCGATAGCAGCCCTCAGGCGTGGGTTGTCATCGGGCTCCCCGCCTCCCTGTCGTGCAGCTACCGTCAACTCGCGAATCAGTTTGGTGAATATCTTGCCGCGTTTGGCATCTTGAGCGGCCTTGCGGTGCTTGATATTGGCCCATTTACTGTGCCCCGCCATGCAAAAGACTCCTTTGGCATGCCGCCGGCGCGACTGAGATGCCGGTCGGACAGTGTCACACTATATGTTACGTTCAATAAAGTAGGATGTTGCCACTTACTCGCTCGTCGTCTCCGTCTTCGCCTTGTGACGCAGGCGAATATTGAGCTCCTTGAGCTGCTCCGAGGACACATCGCCGGGCGCATCGGTCATCAGACAAGCAGCGCTCTGCGTTTTCGGGAAAGCGATCACTTCGCGAATGGTACGTGCCCCGGTCATCAACATGACCAGACGATCCAGCCCGAAAGCCAGGCCGCCATGCGGTGGCGCTCCATATTTCAAGGCATCCAGCAGGAAACCGAACTTCTCTTCGGCTTCCGCTTCACCAATCCCGAGCACCTCAAAGACAGCACGCTGCATTGCCTGATCATGAATACGAATCGACCCGCCACCAAGTTCGGTTCCGTTCAGCACCATGTCATAGGCGCGGGACAAGGCTTGAGCAGGGTCGGCCTTGAGCGCTTCCCCTGAACAGGACGGTGCCGTAAAGGGATGATGCAATGCAGCGAGCTTGCCGTTGTCGTCCGCCTCGAACATGGGGAAGTCAACGACCCAGAGTGGCGCCCAGTCCTGGGTGTAGAGATCGAGATCTTCACCAAGCTTGACACGCAGAGCACCGATTGCCTCGTTGACGACACGGGTCTTGTCGGCACCGAAAAAGATAATGTCTCCGTCCTGGGCATCAAGGCGGTCCAGCAAGGCGTCGACGACACCCTCCATGAACTTGACGATCGGCGACTGGAGACCTTCGATGCCTTTGTCACGCTCATTGACTTTGATCCAGGCCAGCCCTTTGGCACCGTAAATCCCTACGAACCTGGTGTAATCATCAATTTCCTTGCGTGTCAGTGTCGCACCGCCCCTGACCTTGAGCGCCGCGACGCGGCCATCACTGGCATTGGCTGGGCCTGAGAACACCTTGAAGTCCACATCTTTCATCAGGTCGTCGACATCGACCAACTCCAGCGGAATACGCAAGTCCGGCTTATCGGAGCCGTAGCGGCGCATGGCTTCGGCATAAGGCATGCGCGGGAAGTCGGGCAGTTCAACCTCGAGCACATCCTTGAAAAGCGCGCGAATCATGGACTCGGTGACATCCATGATGTCGTTCTCTTCAACGAACGAGGCTTCCAGGTCGATCTGTGTGAATTCCGGTTGACGGTCGGCGCGCAGATCCTCGTCACGAAAGCATTTGGCTATCTGATAGTAGCGGTCGAATCCCGATACCATCAGAAGCTGCTTGAAGAGCTGCGGGGATTGCGGCAGTGCAAAGAAACTACCGGCATGGGTGCGGCTGGGCACGAGATAGTCACGTGCGCCTTCCGGCGTCGCTCGGGTCAGGATAGGCGTTTCGATATCCAGAAACCCCTGACCTTCCAGGAAAGCGCGCACACTGTGAGAGATGCGTGAACGCATACGCAGCTTGTCGATCATCTCCGGTCGGCGGAGATCGATATAGCGATGCGTCAAACGAACCTCTTCACCGACCTTGCCATGTTCATCGAGTTGAAATGGCGGAGTGGCGGCCGTGTTCAGTACGTCAACGTCATGAGCAAGGACTTCGATCATGCCGGTCGGCATATCGGGATTCTGAGTACCTTCCGGACGTGGCCGCACCCGACCGGCAATACGCAGGACGTATTCATTGCGGGCGCGGTCGGCATTGGCGAATGCCTCGGCGGTATCCGGGTCGACGACGACCTGGGCAATGCCGTCACGATCGCGCATGTCGAGGAAGATCACTCCACCATGGTCACGACGACGGTGGACCCATCCACACAAGGTGACGTCGTGTCCTACCAGAGTCTCGTTCAGCTGGCCGCAATAATGGCTGCGCATGTCAAATCCTGTTCTGTTGCGTTATCAAAATAGTGTTGATGGTTGCTGTCAGGCAACTGCCCCATCCGTGGAAGATGTCGAACTCTGGGAGGACGAACTTCCATCGCCCGCGGAAGTCGAGGACTTGGCCGCCGAACCACCGGCTTGGGCGCCTGAAGAACTCGAGCCGGCATCATCACCGGCCAGATTCTTTTTGCCACCCGATTTAAAATCGGTTTCGTACCAGCCGCCTCCCGCAAGCCGGAAACCGGCAGCCGATACGAGCCGAGTCAACTGATCGGCTTCGCATGACGGACAATCGGTCAATGGGGCGGCACTGATTTTCTGCAGCTTTTCCAGACGATGGCCACAGGCCTTGCACTCATACTCATAGATGGGCATGGTTCTATCACTCCTAAAAGGTCGACACTCCGGGACGACGACCATGGGAACGCGATGGCAGGCGCACCGCGAGCCGCTGGCCAGTGATAGCCATGTAAGGCCAATCGTCGCGCTTTCCAAGCCCTGCCCCTGAAAACTCGACATTATAGCGTGTTGCGCCCCCTGCCGGGCAAGACAACAAAATATCGATACTTGGAAGGAATTTTGTCATGCACGCCGTTCTCCTTGATGCCGCCACCCTTGGCGATGATATCGATCTGTCACCATTGCGAGCTGAAATCGACCACCTCGATGTCTACGACAACACGGCGCCCGAACAGCGCGCATCGCGTTTGCAAGGAGCGAGTGTGGTGCTGGTCAACAAGGTGGTTCTCGATGCCGAATTGCTGCAGTCATTACCGGATCTGAAGCTGATCTGCGTATTGGCCACAGGTACCAATAACATCGATATGCCTGCCGCAGAACGGTTGGGTATCGCCGTGCGTAATGTCACTGCCTATGGCACGGAGAGTGTCGCGCAGCATACCTTGATGTTGATGCTGGCACTGGCAAATCGATTGCCGTTGTATCAACGCGATGTCGCTGAAGGCCGGTGGAATGAGAGTCCCTTCTTTTGCCTGTTGCATCATCGGACATTGGAACTGGCGGGCAAGGATCTCGTTATCGTGGGGCAGGGTGAATTGGGACGGCGTGTCGCCTCTCTGGCGGAAGCCTTCGGCATGCACGTCCATTTCAGCGCTCGCCCAGGCAACGAACGGCAAG
This sequence comes from Aidingimonas halophila, assembly GCF_900106955.1. Classification (GTDB taxonomy): domain Bacteria; phylum Pseudomonadota; class Gammaproteobacteria; order Pseudomonadales; family Halomonadaceae; genus Aidingimonas; species Aidingimonas halophila. The sequence goes on from NZ_FNNI01000005.1 coordinate 313,857, forward strand.
ATTCACGACCCGCACTCAGCGATCTGGCATCGAAAGCCGACATATTGAGCCTGCATTGCCCCTTGACTGATGAAACCCGCCACCTTGTCGATGCATCGTGTCTCGACGCATTGAAGCCGGAAGCGATCCTCATCAATTGCGCACGTGGGGGGATTATCGATGAGGATGCCGCCTTGGATGCCCTGCGTCAGGGGCGTATCGGTGGACTGGGTGTCGATACGCTGCCTGGCGAACCACCTCGTAACGGGCACGCGCTGATTTCTGCCTTGCAGGAACCCCTCAACCTGATCGTGACGCCACATAGTGCCTGGATCACACCCGAAGCACGTGCCAATGTCGTCAAACTCACCGTCGACAACCTGCGTCAATGGCGGAGTGAAAACCATGGCTGACACTCTGCTCGCCGTGTCCAACCTGGGATCGATCAATATCGACCATGTCTATCGGGTGCCCCATCTCGTGCGTCCTGGAGAGACGCTGTCCAGCACCAGTTATCAGCAAGTACTGGGCGGCAAAGGGGCCAACCAGTCTCTTGCCTTGGCACGTGCCGGTGGCGTTGTCAGTCACTGGGGACGCTTGAACCGGACCGATGATTGGGCACGAGAGATGTTGCAACACTCGGGAGTGCGAACCGACGACGTCGTGCATGCCGACGAACCGAGCGGCCACGCCCTGATACAAGTCGACGATCAGGGTGAAAACGCCATCATATTGTTCCCTGGAGCAAATCATGGCTTCAAGAGTGCGGATATCGATCAACTGATCGCCGCTATGCCGAGCCCGGGCTGGCTACTGCTACAAAATGAATGCAATGCTCTTGACTACACCATGCGCCGAGCATACGAGCATGGCCTGTTCACCGCCTTCAATCCGGCGCCAATGACGGAGGCCGTCAAGACGCTACCGCTTGAGACGTGTTCGTTGCTTTTCGTCAACCGCGGGGAGGCTGTCGGTCTGACGGGCGTCAACGACGATGCACCGCTTGATGAATTGCTCGATGCGCTGGTGCATCGACTCCCGGATAGTGAAATTGTACTGACATTGGGGGCCGACGGGGTCTGCTATCGATCTCCCTCGACATGCCTCACATTGCCGGCCCATCAAGTGACACCGGTCGATACCACCGCAGCCGGGGATACGTTTATCGGTTATTTCATGGCATCAAGACAGGTCAATCAGCCGATCGATGTCTGTCTTCAACGTGCCAGCACGGCTTCCGCGTTGTGCGTACAGCGTACTGGCGCTGCACCCAGCATTCCCGAGATGAGTGATGTCGATCAGGCGTTCTCCAATTGGACAAAACTGATACCATCCGCTGTCGGTGGCGCTTGACGTTCCGTTGTCCCGTTGTAGATGAGGCATTCATGGGTTACCCAATCATTTTCGATACCGATCCCGGCGTGGACGATGCGCAGGCTATCGCCATCGCGTTGACCCATCCTGACATTGAACTGTTGGGACTGACCACGACTTATGGGAACGTCGACGTGACGACAGCCACACACAATGCGTTGCTGCTCAGTGAACTGGCTGAACATCCAGTGCCCGTCGCCCAAGGTGCGGCCGTTCCTCTAGTCAAGACCAGACATCCGGCACCGGCACATATTCATGGCGCGAATGGGCTGGGTAACATCGAACTGCCTGATATACAGAGCCAAGCGCTAGCCACCAGTGCAGCGCAGTTCATCGTCGATACCGTCAATGCTCGGCCGGGTGAGGTGACCCTGGTTGCCGTCGGTCCATTGGGTAATCTCGCAGCGGCGATTCAGCTCGATCCCGGCATCGTTGATAAGGTCAAACATGTCGTGATCATGGGCGGATCGATTCAGGAAGGGGGGAATGTCACACCGGTTGCCGAGGCCAATATTTTCAACGACCCACATGCCGCATCCCGCACCTTGACGGCGGGTTGGCCACTGACTCTGGTAGGCCTGGATGCTACTCACCGATGCATTCTCGAACCCGCCGACATGGCAAGAATCGCCGCGGGTCAGGGCGCCTTGGGACCTGTGCTTGCCGGCAGCTACGAATTCTATCGGGCTTTCTACCAACAGGCACGTGGATTCGATGGATGCTGCCCGCACGATAGTTGTGCCCTGGCCTGGCTACTTGAGCCAGAATTGTTCGCGACCGCGCGTGGCCATCTGACGGTCGTCACCGAAGGTATTGCTGAGGGGCAGACAATATTCGCCCCCGAAGATCGGCAGTTCGCCGACACTCGGTGGTCTCGGACGCCGATGCTGGAGGTCTGTCTCGGAGCCAACGGGCGATCCGTCGTGGACTGGATCGTCGACACGCTGAGCTAGTCACCCTAAGCGCGTCGTCAGAGCGTCAGAAAGGCATCACGGTCTCGCCACTCGACACCTTCCCATTCGATATGGGTGACTTGTGCGTCAGGTGGTCCATGCCAGAGCCATTGACTGACGGCATTGACGGCATCGCCTTCACCGCAGAGCAGAACTTCGACACGTCCATCAGGCAGGTTTTTGGCATAGCCTGTCACGCCCGCCTGCAAAGCACGTTCCTGAGTCGCACGGCGAAAGCAGACGCCCTGTACCTTGCCTGTCACAATCGCTTTGACACAACGCTGACTCATCCCGATATCCTTCTTGCGCACCATGATTGCAGTTACGGACAGTATAAATTCCTGAGCCTGAGCCCCCAATGGGCTCAGTTAGTGGCCAGTTCACGTTTGACTAACACGGCGGAATTCCGCGGTATGATGGGTTTTTCACGCGCTTGTAAGTGACACTTCGTGAAAGCGGCACCGAACAAGAGAATCAGCGAGGAGTAGTAGACCCACAGCAAGATCATGACCACGGAGCCGGCAGCACCATACGCCGATGCTGTGGCGGTATAAGCCAGATAGGCGGCAATCACGTAACGGCCCAGTGCGAACAGGATAGCCGTGACGATGGCACCAATGATTACATCACGCCAGCGCAGTACCACGTCCGGCAACACCTTGAATATGGTGGCGAACAGTACGGCAATCATGGCCAGCGAAATCAGAAATTCAGCACTGCCTGCCAACAGCCCGACAAATGGCAGAAGGTTTTCGGCATGGCTCAACATGGCACGCAACATGATGCCGAACACCAGCGACACCAGTAGAATGAAGCCGATTGACAGAACGACGGTCAGAGACAGGACACGGTTTTTCAGGAAGATGAGCAGACTGTTACCGGAAGGACGCGCTGTCACTCCCCAAAGCATGTTGAGAGAAAACTGCATCTGGGCAAACACCGTCGTTGCACCCGCGAACAGCGCGCCGAAACCCAATAGCGATGGTAGCCATCCCGATGCTTCAATGCGTGACTGCGAGACGGCACGTTCGATAGCATGAGCGGCTTCATCCCCTATCGTTCCCTGTAGTTGCGAGAATATCTGCCCCTGTGCCGCCTCTTCGCCCAATACGATACCAATGACCATCACGGCGATGATGATCGTGGGCGCTAAAGAGAATAGCGTATAAAAAGCCAGTGATCCGGCGTAGCTGAACGCATTGCATTCCAGCCAGAGTTTCATCGCATCGCGAGTAATCCGCCACCAATAGACGACAGTCTTGCCGATCACAGCCAGCTTCCTTCCTTGGCACTTCTTCCTTTCCATCATACGTTATGTTTCCGTCGGCCGTAATCAATGTATTGATATGAAAAGCTGCATTGCAGCGATGCGCTGCGGAATCGATAATGGAACGTTGCGAATTGCTGTTTCGGAGCCAAAATGACTGCGACGAGGGATGATAATCCGCCTCTGGATTTCGACTGCCTGGTATTCATCGGGCGTTTTCAACCTGCCCACCTCGGCCACCTCGCCGTCATCCACGATGCGCTGAAACGGGCACGTCAGGTCATCGTCCTGGTCGGGTCTGCCTGGCAGGCCCGCTCACTTCGAAATCCCTGGCGTTTCAAGGAACGCCACGACATGATCCGCGGTTGTTTCGATGCAGACGACAATGCCCGACTGGAAATCGAACCCCTTCTTGATGCCTTGTACAATGATGATGTGTGGGTACGCGATGTTCAGCGGAAAGTCCGGGATATCGCCGCCCCCCGTGATGGCAAACTCCCTCGGATAGGCTTGATAGGTGCCAGTCGCGGACAGTCGAGTTATTATCTTACCCTGTTTCCTCAGTGGGAATCTGTCAGCGTTCCTCTGGTGGAAGGAATCTCGGCCACGAGCATTCGCGAACGACTCTTTCGTTCCACGTCGTCGGCCAGCGATTATTTATCAACCGGCGCCGCACACGACCTTCCTCCCAGCGTTCATCAGGAACTACTGTCGTTCATACAGAGCGATGACTACCAGAGCCTCAGAGAAGAGCAGGCACTTCTGGAACAATACCGCCAAGCATGGTCTCAGGCACCCTATCCGCCTATTTTCGTGACCGTCAACGCCGTCGTCGTACAATCCGGCCATGTGTTGCTGGTCAAACGTACCGCAGCTCCCGGCAAGGGATTGCTGGCCCTGCCCGGTGGATTCATCAATCCGCATGAACGGTTGCTGGATGCCTGTCTGCGCGAGCTGCGCGAACGGTTGCGGCTCAAGGTGCCGGAACCCGTGCTGAAAGGATCATTGCAGGGGCAACGCCTGTTCGATGAACCCCATCGGAGCTGGCGGGGAAGAACGCTGGCGGAAGCGTTCTATTTTGCGTTGCGGCCAGAACAACAGTTGCCCCGCCTCAAGCCTGTCAAGGGAGGGGACCATGCTCGTTGGGTCGCTCTCGCCGATCTGGAACCGGAAAGCCTCTTCGAAGATCACTTTTTCATTATCCAGAACTTCCTGGGGTTGCCCGCGGATTTCAGCGGTCCGTGAGTCGTGTTCAGATGGCCATGGATGGGATCATCAGGCCTGCAGGAAATCCCGTGGCAATTTCATCATCTGTCGCCATAACTTCTCGACACCGGGCTTATGGACCAGTGAGCACCGGTAAAGCCGTATTTCCAGCGGAACATCCCATTGGTTGTCACCGGCACGCACCAGGCGCCCGTCGGCAAGCTCCTGCCGGATACAGAAATCCGGGATCCAGGCCATACCGGCCCCTTGCAACATCATGCTCTTCAGCCCTTCCGCCATTGCCGTTTCATAGACTGTACGCAACTTCAGACGTAGTGGATCGTTTTTGAGCATCATTCTGACACTGCGTCCCAGGAAAGCGCCCTGCGTGTAGGAAAGAAACGGGATCGGGCCTTCGCCGTCCAGCGGATAACGCGGTTCTCCCCGATCATCGGGTAGACAGACAGGCAACATCTTGACCTGGCCGATGGAAAATGAAGGAAAAACCTCGGCATCCAACTGCATGGTCGCATAGGGATCGTAATAGCCGAGCATCAAATCGCAGTTACCTTCACGCAACACATGGATAGCATCGCCGACATTCATGGCGACCAACCGCGTCGGTAACTCGCCCACCCCCTGCTGCAGCCGTGAAATCCATTGCGGATAGAACGCCAGGGCTAGCGAGTGGGCAGCGACGATATCCAGGGCCTCATTGTCCATGGAAACACCACGTAGGTGCCCGAGACATTCGCCCAGCTGCTCGACCAGATTTCTCGCCGTGACAAGAAACAGTTGCCCTTCCGGCGTCAGTCCGACCGGTGTTGTCGAGCGATCGACCAGGGTCACGCCTACCGCCTGCTCTAACGATCGGATACGCCGACTGAAAGCAGGTTGCGTGACATGACGTTGACGTGCCGAGGCGGAAAAGCTGCGTGTATTGGCCAGGGCCACAAAATCTTCCAGCCACTTGGTTTCGAGGTTCACCGTCTCTCCCGATAGTTCTCCATCAGATCGCGAAGTCTACTCAACTGACTCGCGCATCACCAATGGTGGTGTCGAGTTTTCATAACATAGCGGCTGATTTCGTATATGCAGTCAATGTCTGCCTACTGGATAGGGGCTAGCAGATAGGTCGCGCGTGATACCAGCTTACGCCACATGGGACGGCGCTGCAGTTCTTCAAGCATGACTTGGCGACAATTGGCGAAATCACGTTCGAGCATCGACTCAACTTCCGCGACAAACCGAGAGTCCGCGATATAGGCGGTAATTTCAAAGTTCAACCGGAACGAACGGTTGTCGAGATTGACAGTTCCAACGGTCGCCCCCGCATTATCGATCAGCATCACTTTCTGGTGAAGAAATCCCGGCTGGTAGCGATAGACTTTAACCCCCGCTCTCACCATATCCGGGAGGAAAGCAAACGCTGACAGAAACACCAACAGATGATCCGGTCGTTCGGGCATCATGATTCGAACATCGACCCCGCGCATCGCCGCCAGACGCAGGGCATCCTGAACGCCTTGATCCGGAACGAAGTAGGGGCTGGTGACCCAGAAGCGGTGTTTGGCACCATGAATGGCTTGCTGCACCATCAAACTGGCGGTTTCCTGCTCGTCTGCCGGCCCCGAAGGAATGATGAGTACATCCTGGTTCTCTTCGCAGGTAACTCGAGGCTGCCAGTCAAGCTGCAATATCTCGCCTGTTGCCCAGTGCCAATCCTCCCAGAAAGCCTCTTGCAGCCCGAGCGCGCTCGGCCCGGTCAATTTCAGATGCGTGTCACGCCAGGCACCGTGACGAGCGTGCTGTCCAAGGTATTCATCACCGACGTTCAACCCGCCTAACCAGCCAAGATAACCATCCACGACGACAATCTTGCGATGGTTGCGAAAATTAAGCTGGAACCGGTGCCGGAGACCTCGGGAAGAGTGAAAGGCACTGACATACACGCCGGCATTGCTGAGGTCCCGCAGGTAGCCATCGCTGAGTGAACGACAGCCTATCTCATCGTAAAGAAAGTAGACACGCACACCTTTGGAGGCGGCCTGTTCGAGCCGTTGCTTGAAGCGCTGACCCAGATCATCGTTACGCACGATGAAAAACTGGATCAACACATACTCTTCAGCAGCGTCGATACCGGCAAAGATGCTATCAAACGTCGTTTCACCATCGACGAGCAAGTCGGCTCGGTTACCTGAAGTCAACGGCATCTGAGCCAGACATTCTAGCCCACGTAGCTCATATGGATGATCGCTGCTGGTATAAGGCGCTACCTGAGGGCGGTGCCGTTCGAGCACACGGCGTAGCACGGTATCGCGCTCCCCACGTGCCGATACATAACCATAGAACCTTGGCCGACCGAATATCCAGTAAGCAGGAAGCGCCACGTAGGGAAAAGTGACCAGCGAAATGATCCAGGCAATGGCCCCTTGAGAAGTACGACTGGACATCAGCGCCATGACCGATGACAGTATACCCAGCAGATGCACCAGAAACAGTGCCAGTCCCAGAAGCCACGTCGCCATTACCGCTCCCTGTCATTCTCTCCCCCACGCTGGTTTGATCAACCCCATGGGAGATGGCGTTTAAATCTGCTCAGCGATGATCTCTTTCCATCTGGCGGGTCCCGTCTGATGTACGGATTCCCCGCTGCTGTCGACAGCTACCGTCACCGGCATATCCTCGACTTCAAATTCATAGATGGCTTCCATGCCCAGATCTTCAAAACCGACAATGCGTGACTTCTTGATGGCCTGAGCGACCAGGTAAGCTGCGCCGCCGACTGCCATCAGATAGACAGCACGATTATCTTTGATGGCTTCGATCGCTTCAGTACCACGTTCCGCTTTACCGACCATCCCCAACAATCCGGTTCGTTCGAGCATGGTTCGGGTGAACTTGTCCATGCGGGTCGCCGTTGTGGGGCCTGCCGGTCCGACCACTTCATTCCCAACCGGATCGACAGGGCCGACATAATAGATAAAGCGCCCTTTTAGATTGACCGGCAAGGATTGCCCTTTGGCCAGCATATCGACCATCCGTTTATGGGCTGCGTCACGACCCGTCAGCAACTTACCGTTGAGCAGCAAAGTCTCACCGGGCTCCCAGGCTCGAACTTCTTCAGGCGTGACGGTATCAAGGTTGACACGTTTGACGTTCTCGCCGACGTCGCGAGTGATTTCAGGCCAGTCTTCCAGCCTGGGGGCCGGCAACTCGGCGGGACCACTTCCATTCAGGGTGAAATGGACATGACGTGTCGCAGCACAATTCGGAATGATCGCGACCGGTTTATTGGCCGCATGGGTCGGATAATCCTTGACCTTGATATCGAGAACCGTCGTCAGACCGCCCAGTCCTTGTGCACCTACGCCACTTCTGTTGACCTTGTCATAGAGTTCAAGCCGCAGCTCTTCAGCACGAGTGTTGGCACCACGCGCCTGGAGCGCCTGAATGTCGATCGGGTCAAGCAGGGATTCCTTGGCAAGCTCCATGGCCTTCTCTGCCGTACCGCCAATGCCGATCCCCAGCATGCCGGGAGGACACCAGCCGGCCCCCATCTTGGGTAACTGTTCCAGGACCCAGTCGACTACGCTATCGGAAGGATTGAGCATCGCAAATTTGGACTTTGCCTCACTCCCCCCACCTTTGGCGGCGACATGTATCTCGACAGTATTGCCCGGAATCAGCTTATGATGGATGACTGCGGGTGTGTTGTCCTTGGTGTTCGCCCGTTTTCCGTCCGGATCGGCAAGGACCGAAGCACGCAGGACATTGTCGGGTAATTGATAGGCCCGGCGCACCCCCTCGTTGATCATATCGTCGAGGCTCATGTCGGCATCCCAGCGGACATCCATGCCGACATGAACGAAGACCGTAACGATGCCTGTATCCTGGCAAATGGGACGGTGACCTGTCGCACACATCCGTGAATTGATCAAGATTTGAGCTATTGCATCCTTGGCCGCAGGGTTTTCCTCTTTCGTGTAAGCGGCCTCCATGGCCTGAATGAAGTCCTTCGGATGGTAATAGGAAATATATTGAAGAGCATCAGCGACACTTTGAATGAGATCGTTCTGATGTATCACGGTCATGCGGAAGGTACTCCTCAAAGCAAGCAGAGTTCGTTTCCCGACTGGCACGTTGCAATCAGTGAATCAGCACTGCCACCGGGTATGGTTCTTCTGGGGTCTTGATTTTAACGTAAATTTTTAGCCAAGGCAGGTTTTTGTCAGAAGAAAGATAACGGTATAAAACTGTCGAAAGCTCTCGCGTCACTTCAAATCCAGCAACCTGGCATTCAGCGTCTGTACTCGATCACGAAGGCGAGCAGCCTCTTCGAATTCCAGGTTCTGAGCGGCTTCGTACATGGCATCTTCCACTTTGCCTATTTCCCGAGAGAGCTCCTCGACAGAGAGCCCCTTGATTTCCGATATCCCGTATTCTCCCCTCTGTTCAGCCACTTTCCGCTCACTACGTTGACGCCCTCCTTTCTTGCCTGGCGTCTGGGCCCCTTCCATGATGTCGGCAACGGACTTGGTCACAGTCTGCGGCGTGATGCCATGCTCTTCATTGAACGCCATCTGTTTGGCACGACGTCGCTCCGTTTCATCAATGGCTCGGCGCATCGAGTCAGTGACACGATCCCCATAGAGGATCGCCTTGCCATGAGCATTGCGAGCAGCACGTCCAATCGTCTGAATGAGTGAACGTTCGGCACGCAGGAACCCCTCCTTGTCGGCATCGAGAATGGCCACCAGCGACACCTCGGGAATATCCAAACCTTCACGCAAGAGATTGATGCCAACCAGAACATCGAACTTACCCAATCGAAGGTCGCGAATGATTTCGACACGCTCTACCGTATCGATATCCGAATGCAGATAACGAACGCGAACATCGTGCTCATCAAGGTATTCGGTCAGGTCCTCGGCCATACGCTTGGTCAAGGTCGTTACCAATACCCTCTCCTCGACGGCTGTCCGCAGCTTGATCTCTGACAGCAAATCATCAACCTGTGTCGACGCCGGGCGAACCTCGATTTCAGGATCCACCAACCCTGTTGGGCGTACCACCTGCTCGACAACCTGGCCCGCATGCTCCTCTTCATAAGAGCCGGGGGTTGCCGATACGAATATCGTCTGCGGACAAATCGACTCCCATTCGTCGAATGTCATGGGGCGGTTATCAAGCGCCGAGGGCAAGCGAAAGCCATACTCGACAAGCGTTTCTTTCCGCGAACGGTCACCACGGTACATACCGCCGACCTGGGGAACACTCACGTGGGATTCATCAATGAACAGAATGGCATCCGGGGGCAGGTAATCGAAAAATGTCGGAGGCGCTTCTCCCGGCGCACGCCCCGACAAATAACGCGAGTAGTTTTCGATACCGTTACAATACCCCAGTTCAAACATCATCTCGATGTCGTAGAGGGTCCGTTGCTCGAGCCGTTGCGCCTCGACGAGTTTGTCATGCTTGCGCAACCATTCGAGACGCTCGGCCAATTCTACCTTGATGTTTTCGGCAGCCTGAAGAATCGTCTCCCGGGGCGTGACATAGTGAGTTTTCGGATAGATCGTCATTCGCGGTACTTTTCCACGAACCTCACCGGTCAAGGGATCGAATAGGCTTATCGAGTCGATCTCGTCGTCGAAGAGTTCAACGCGAACGGCTTCGTCTTCCGCATCGGCAGGAAAGATATCAATGACGTCACCCCGTACACGATAGGTACCGCGGCGAAAATCCATGTCATTGCGTGTGTATTGAAGCTCGGCCAGCCGTCTGAGAAACGCTCTCTGGTCAATCAGTTCGCCGCGATTGAAGTGCAAGCGCATCTTCAGGTATTGATCGGGATCACCCAGACCATAGATCGCCGAGACTGACACCACTATCAGGGCGTCACGGCGTTCCAGCAATGCTTTGGTCGCCGACAGCCGCATCTGTTCGATATGATCATTGATCGAAGCATCCTTCTCGATAAAGGTATCGGATGAAGGCACATAGGCTTCGGGCTGATAGTAGTCGTAGTAGGAGACGAAGTACTCGACCGCGTTGTCCGGGAAAAACGCCTTGAACTCACCATACAGTTGTGCAGCCAACGTCTTGTTGGGCGCCATGACGATAGTCGGCCGCTGCAGTCGTTCCACCACATTGGCCATGGTGAACGTCTTGCCGGATCCGGTAACGCCCAACAACGTCTGATGTGCCAGGCCGGATTCCAGTCCCTTCACGAGCCCATCGATTGCATTGGGTTGATCGCCGGCGGGCTGGAATGTCGAATCGATACGAAAGGGTTTGCTCATGCGATACCCGTTTACCTCTCACTCTCTGCGCGTCGTGATTTCCACGGTGGATTCCGTCATCAACCGATGTATGGGACAGCGGTCGGATAACTCCGTCAATCGAGCCAGTTGATCAGGGTCATCAATTCCTTCGAAACGAAGCACGACTTCGAGTCGGTAAAGACCGTGTCGTTCCCGACTTTCATCACGATTGACGATCGCCGTCACGCCGGTGAGTGGCCACCCCTTGCGACGCGCATACATCTGAGCCGTCATCGCCTTGCACGCTCCCAGCGAAAGATCGAAGTAATCATGAGGATCCGGGGCACTCTCATCTCCCCCTACCACATGCGGCGCATCGACGAAAAGCGCTTCGAACTCACCTATTTGCGCCTTCTGGCGATAACGCCCATCACGTTGACTCACGACCGTTACGGCCATCTCAGCTAACCTCGATCCCCAGTTTCCGGACAGCGGAAATCAGGACATCGCGACCGACGGTACCTTCAATATCCGCACCATAACGACCGACTTCCACGCTATCGACACCTTCGAGCATCATCAAGGCAGTGGTGATACGGTTGACCTGATCTGCATTGTCGACGTTCTCGAACGTCAGCGAGTAATGCGCCATGAAACCCCTTAGTAAACGTTCTCGCCCTGGAACGGTAGAGTTTAGCACGCCACTTCGGGTTGAATCCTGCCTATTCATCCCCATCAAAAGAGTACGGACCGCAATCACCATCGTCTTCCAGTAAATGCTTGGGGAGCAATGCATGACCGATTGGACTCATCACCTGGGCGCCACCCGCATCGACGAACGCACACTGACCTTCGATACGCCGACGCCAGCACGTCAGGCCCTGGATACCACGACACTGAGTCCACTGATCCATCTCGGCATACTTGAAGTGGCCGGAGCGGATGCCGAGCGTTTCCTGCAGGGGCAGGCCAGTGCCCAGATCGATCTCGTGCGCGATGGTTTCGCTCCCTTGACCTGTTTCTGTTCCCCCAAGGGGCGAATGCTGGCTAATGCCCAGGTGGCACGTGTCGGCGATGAGCGGTTCTGGTTGATACTCGATGCCTCCCTGACGTCGTCGCTCAAGCAGCACCTCGACAAATTCGCTGTCTTCTACAAGGTGGAGATGACACATCGCGACGATATCGCCATGATCGGTTTGACCGGGGCGGACGCCCCTGCTCTGCTGGAGGCCAGACTCGACATCGAGCCCCCCGGACTCTGGTACGGCCGTGCCAAGGATGACATACAGGTATTGCGCCATCCGGGACCGCGGCCAAGATTACTCCTCTGTCTACCGGATTCCCTGGCCATCCCAACCTGGGAAAAACTTTCCTTGCAAGCTAAGCCTGTCGGAAATGCCGTTTGGCGTCTGCACGATATACAAGCCGGCCTGGCCTGGCTCGACGTATCCCAACAGGACACCTATCTGCCACAGATGCTGAATTGGGAAGCTCTGGGTGGTATCAGCTTCAAGAAGGGCTGTTACACGGGACAGGAAGTCGTGGCCAGGGCCCATTTTCGCGGACAAGTGAAGAAACGGTTGGTGCGAGCCCAATTGGAAGGCGATGTCATACCAGCCAAAGGCACATCGGTAGAGGATGCCAATGGTAAATCACGGGGAGAGGTGCTGACAGCCGAACTCGATGCATATGGGCAGGTGGAAATCCTGGCGGTGATGACGACCCGGGATAGCGACACCCCGCTATCAGTAGCCGGCCAGCGCTTCAAGACACTCAAGCTGCCTTATCCTATCGAGCGACTGGATCCGGAAACACTTGCGGAACCCAGCCAATGATACGACATCACTCGAAACCACATCATGCTGACAGGCCGAACAAACGCTGAGCCGTCGCCGTACTGTCAGTGGCTATATTCGCTGCAGTGTCACTGCGCAGTTCTGCCACAACGTCGCACACACGGGCGAGCTGCGCTGGTTCATTACGCTGCCCCTGAAATCCCGATAGCGGCATGTCAGGGCTATCCGTTTCCAGCACGAAAGTGCTTTCAGGCAACGCCGTTACGGCACGTCGCAATCGCTGTGCCCGCTCATACGTGACCGCCCCTCCCAACCCCAACACGAATCCTAGATCAATGAAGCGTCGGGCCTGCTCCACACTGCCGGAAAAAGCGTGAATCAATCCGCCTGCCGGCAGATCAAGCTGTTTCAAGCGCTTTGCCACCACATCCTGGGCCCGGACGCAGTGAATCACGACCGGCAAGCGGTATCGTTTGGCGAGACGTAGCTGGATATCAAACACTCGCCACTGTGCCTCCCATGTCTCGGTATAGCGTGCATCGATACCGCACTCCCCGACTGCCACGATACCCGTCTCGCTCAATATCCGCTCCAGCACCGTTTCATCACCCGGCTCATGAGCCTGCATGAAGCAGGGATGCATGCCCAGACAAACACTCACTTCGGATCGTTTTCCCAGAGCCAAGACATCCGGCCAGCGCCGCCGGGTCGTTGCCGGCACCACCATATGATTGACACCAGCCCTTTTCGCCCGGGCCAATACTGCCTCTCGATCGGCATCGAAATCCGGAAAATCCAGATGGCAGTGGGCGTCAATCAACATTGGAGATTATCTCAATGCTCTCGTGTTGCAGCAAAACGAATATCGGGCCAGCGCTCCTGGGTCATCTGTAAATTCACCCTGGTGGGAGCGATATAGGTCAGATAGTCCCCACCATCATAAGCCAGATTCGCGCTCGCCTTGCGCTTGAAGTCTTCGAGCATCTTGGGATCATCACAGTAGACCCAGCGCGCCGTATGGACGTTCACCGCTTCATAGATACAGTCCACCTTGTACTCTTCCTTCAGACGGTGGGCCACCACATCGAACTGAAGCGAGCCTACGGCGCCGAGGATCAGATCGTTGTTATCCAGCGGCATGAAGACCTGCGTCGCACCTTCTTCCGAAAGCTGCTTCAACCCTTTCTGCAACGCCTTCATCTTCATGGGATCCTTGAGTCGTACCCGCTTGAAGAGCTCCGGGGCAAAGTGCGGAATGCCGGTGAAACGCATATCCTTGCCTACGGTGAACGAGTCACCTATCTGGATCGTGCCGTGATTGTGCAAGCCAATGATGTCACCGGACCATGCCTCTTCGACTTGCTCCCGGTCGGAGGCCATGAACGTCAACGCATCAGCGATCTTGACGTCCTTGCCCAGCCGAACGTGACGCATCTTCATGTTCTTGTGGTACGTACCGGAACACACACGCAGAAACGCGATGCGGTCACGATGATTAGGATCCATGTTGGCCTGGATCTTGAACACGAAGCCCGAAAAGGCTTCATCGTCCGGCTCGACGATTTCCTTATCCGTTTCCCGGGGTTGCGGCGACGGTGCGTATTCCACGAATCCATCGAGCATCTCGCGTACGCCGAAATTACCCAGGGCCGTGCCGAAGTAGACTGGCGTGAGTTCACCGCGTCGATAAGCATCGAGATCGAACTCATGCGATGCGCCACGAACCAATTCCACTTCCATGCGAAGTTCTTCGGCCTGGGCTTCGCCGAGGACCTCATCGACTTCAGGGCTATCCAGTCCTTCGATTCGGCGATCCTCGGGTATGCGATGTCCCTGGCCCTGCGTATAAAGGTGGATCACATCATTATAGAGATGGTAGACCCCCTTGAAATGTCTCCCCATCCCGACAGGCCAGGTCATCGGCGCACACTGGATATTGAGCACCGTTTCGATTTCATCCATGACTTCGATGGGATCGCGCGTATCCCGATCCAGCTTATTGATGAATGTCAGAATCGGCGTTGTCCGCAAGCGACAGACATCCATCAATTTGATGGTACGCTCCTCGACACCCTTGGCCGCATCGATCACCATCAGCGCGGAATCCACCGCCGTTAGCGTTCTATAGGTATCTTCCGAGAAATCCGCATGGCCTGGCGTATCCAGCAGGTTGACGACGCGTCCCTGATAAGGAAACTGCATCACCGAGGTGGTGACAGAAATGCCTCGCTCCTGTTCCATCTTCATCCAGTCGGAAGTCGCGTGACGATCATTACGTTTGCTCTTGACCGACCCTGCCAGTTGGATGGCATTGCCGAACAGCAGCATCTTTTCGGTGATGGTCGTCTTGCCCGCATCCGGGTGCGAAATGATAGCGAAAGTTCTTCTGAGCCCGACTTCCCGGGCTAACGGCGTCTCTGACATTGAGTGTGTTTCACGAACGTTGTGTCATCACGTCGCAAGCGGAGTATCCTTTAGCGCGTGATGCGATGAATGGGAACGCCAAGATTTTACGGAGTCATGGCCGCCTCGTGTAGCCCTTTCTGCCAGAATATCCATCGGGCGACCAAGGAGATGACATGCCCCCAGCCCTACCTCCACCACTGTCGACCCCAAACCGCAATCTGGTTCGTCTGACCATTGTACGAGGGATCACCTGGACCGGCTATCTGGCTGCTATCATCTTCGGCATTGAAGTTCTGGGATTCCAGTTGCGGGTTCTCCCAGTCATCAGCGTGATCATCGCCATGGGGCTCGTCAATGTCGTGACCTGGTGGCGCCTCGGCCGTCCACGTGCAGTAACCGATACCGAGTATCTCATCCATCTGCTCATCGACCTGACGGGGCTGACCCTGCTTTTCTACTACACAGGAGGCTCCACCAACCCCTTCATCACCTATTACCTGGTGCCTGTCACCATTGCCGCCGCAACGCTTCCCTGGCGCTATGCCTGGATCATCGCCTGTGTGGCCATGGCTAGCTATACCTACCTCATGTGGTTCTATGAGCCAGTGCCACAACTGAGTCACGGCGTTGTCGGTCCCGGCATCAACCTCCATGTGCTGGGAATGTGGCTCAATTTCGGACTGTCCACGGGACTGGTCACGTTCTTCATTTTCAAGATGGCACACGCCCTCAGGCGCCGGGATCAGACACTATCACGAACCCGTGAAGCTTCCCTGCGAAACGAACAGGTGCTCGCTGTCGCCACCCAGGCCGCCGGTACGGCTCACGAACTCGGCACACCGCTATCGACGATGGCGGTATTACTCTCGGAAATGAAACAGGACGCCAAAGGCAACGCCGCTCTCGAGCAGGACATCGACCTGCTACGACAGCAAGTGGATACCTGCAAGTCACGATTGCAGACCATGGTGGACAATGCCGACCGCCGCCGTCTTTCCGAACCGGAATTCAAGTCAGCCGAACAATGGTTGTCCAACGTCGTACAACGCTGGCTGGTGCTACGGCCGGATGTCAGTCATCGGCTGGAAATTGCCGAAAAACGAGGCCAGCCCCGGCTGGCAGTCGATGCCACGCTGGAACAGGCACTGATGAACCTGCTCAACAATGCAGCGGATGCCAACCCGAACCAAATCATCATCAGCCTGGACTGGGACAAGGACGAGATTATAATCGATATCCGCGACCACGGCCCCGGCGTCTCCATGTCGATTGCCGATCAATTGGGAGAGACCTTTGTTTCGACCAAATCCAAAGGAATGGGCATCGGATTGTTCTTGACTCATGCCACCATCAATCGCTTCGGCGGTGGCGTCAGCCTGTACAATCACGAAGAGGGAGGCACGCTGACCGAGGTGACGCTCCCTCGTGCGGACAGCGGCACCACATGACGAGGTATACGAGGACATCATGCAAAAGCATTCGCAACGACTGTTGATCATCGACGATGACGACATGTTCTGTCATGTCATGCAGCGCGCCATGACGAGGCGCGGTTTCGACGTCAGCGTGGCCCACGATGCCGAACAAGCCCTATCGCTCGCGCAAGAATCGCAACCAGAGATGGCAACGCTGGATTTGAAGCTGGAGGAGACATCCGGGCTGAAGCTACTTCCCGACCTTCTCAACGTCGTCCCCGATTGCCGGATCGTAGTACTGACCGGATATTCCAGCATTGCTACCGCGGTCGAGGCGATCAAGCTCGGCGCGGTGAACTATCTGTGTAAACCGGCCGATGCCGACGACATCATGACCGCTTTCGGCAAAGAAGAAGGCGATCCCGACGCGAGCCTTGCCGACAGTCCACCCTCGGTCAACCGTGTTACCTGGGAACACATCCAGAAGGTGCTACAGGAAAATGATGGCAACATCTCCGCCACCGCGCGTGCATTGGGTATGCATCGTCGGACCTTGCAGAGAAAATTGCAGAAGCGGCCGGTCAAAAGATAAAACCGCTGGCGACATTACTGCGCCGTCCACCCCAGGTCGATATTCCAGCTCGATCCGGTCACGGCGCTGGCGTCATCCGATACCAGATAGGCAACCAGCGAAGCAACTTCCGATGGGTCAATCAGCCGCTTGATGGCGGCATTCTTGAGCATTATCTGTTCGATCACTTCCTGCTCTTCCATGCCATGCATACGTGCCTGATCAGCGATCTGGTTATCCACCAGCGGCGTCCTTACATAAGCGGGACAGATAGCGTTGGCGGTAATGCCATCACCACCCCCTTCAAGCGCTGCGGTCTTGGTCAAACCGATCAGGCCATGTTTGGCACTGATATATGCCGCCTTGCCCGGAGAAGCCACCTGAGCATGAACCGAGGCAATGTTGATGATACGCCCCCACCCCCCCTTACGCATGTAGGGCCAGGCTGCCTGAGACAGCAGGAAGGGAGCCGTCAGCATAAGGTCGATAATGTGACGCCACTTGGCTTCGGGAAAGGCCTCGATGCTATCGACATGCTGAATACCGGCGTTGTTGACGAGAATATCCAAATGACCAAAACGTTTGACCGCTTCGGCGACAGCACCTCGACACGCCTCGGGATCGGTCAAATCACCCTGCATGAACGCCGCCCCGGCACGATCGGCCTTCTGTTGGCCATCGGCATTGAAATCCACGGCCAACACTTGATGACCCAATCGGCATAGCTGTTCGACCACCGCTTCACCAATCCCGCTGGAAGTCCCTGTCACCAAAGCGACCCTGGGTATCGCATTGTCGTTCATGCTTCACTCCTGAGTGTGAGGGGATAGACATACTCGTCGCTGGTCCAGCATAGCATTATCCCTGGTGATCAGCCCCGGTAGAGGATGTCATCACTCGTTGAAGCAAATACTGAGCCAACCGATTGGCGTCCTCGACCCCATCGAACTCATGCATGTCATCGAGCAGCTGACAACGCCACAACCAACGTCCGTCAGGGAGATGCTCCGCCACGAAGGGATACTCACCATCAGGCAATCGCTTCAGGCGCTGTTCGCCGTCCGCCGGGACCACCCTGTGAGGCGTGGCCGGTATCAAGACCAGAGACAGTGCCAGTGGCGTGATCAATGCACCACACAGTTCATCCCCCCAAGGCTGACAACAGAGCAGGTCGACGCTCAAACGCGAGTTGCGATGCGCCGAGTGCTTGAATGCCGACAGATGGTGTCGATAGTAACAGCGCGACAATTCGCGTAACTCTTCATACTGGCTTTGGCTCAGCGCCTGCATCGATTCTCTCTCCTTCGCATCGGCATCATAGGTTGAGACCAGGCAGGATGTCATCACGAACTGTTAGAATGGTGAATCACCGACGACAGTTTGCCAGGAGAGTTCATGCGACTCACCGAACGCCTCGACAGCGCTATCGATATTGCCACCCGGGCAGGCCAGCAGATCCGTGAGGCACGCCAACATCAAGAGTTCGACCGCCATTACAAACAAGGTAGCGAGCTGGTCACTGACATCGATGTCGCCGTCGACACGGCAATCGGTGACGCCCTGGAAGCCCGGTTCCCTGACGAACATCGGCTCACCGAAGAACTCTCACCGGACCAGCAATCACTGGACTTTCAGCAACCGCTGTGGGTCATTGACCCGATCGACGGTACTGTCAATTTTGCCCAGGGACTGGCTCATGTTGCCGTATCCATTGCCTGGGTCAAAGAAGGACAGGTTCAACTCGGTGTTGTTCACGCGCCATTCCTCAATGAAACGTTCACGGCCATTCGCGGTCAGGGCGCCTATCGAAATGGTGAACGGATCCGTGTCAGTCGTGCTGACAAACTGGCGCGAAGTCTCGTGGCCACCGGCTTTCCCTACCGCCGTGATAGCCGCACCCCGCTGATGCGACGACTGACCGCCATACTGACCAACTGCCAGGATATTCGCCGCAATGGCTCGGCCGCGCTTGATCTGTGTGATGTAGCCTGTGGTCGTCTCGATGCCTATTACGAAAGTGTCAAGCCCTGGGATTTCGCCGCCGGACTCCTCATTGCAAGGGAAGCCGGGGCAAGGACCGGACATCTCTATCCCTGTCCGCAAGGCATGCCAACCGACCTGTATGGCGAAAATATCGTCGTCAGTGCACCGGATATTTATGGCAGCCTGACCGACTTGTTGAAACGCGCCGATGCCGATAGAGTTATCGACTCATGACCCCGTCCCATAGCGACGACTTATGACTGGCGTAGTCAGAGACTATTGGCCTGTCCTATTCGACTAAGGGATGATACGAAACAGTTTATCCACCATTTCACCGATGACTTATTTTGCGTTGCAAGGAGGGACTGATGTTCGTTGTCATTTTCGGCCGTCCCGGCTGCCCGTTCTGTGTACGGGCCAAAGAACTCGCAGACCAACTTAGCGACGCTGGAGCCATTTCCGGCTTTCGTTATGTTGATATCCACGAAGAAGGAATCACCAAGGCCGATATGGAGAAGACCATCGGTGAACCCGTGGAAACCGTTCCCCAGATCTTTGTCGACCAGACGCACATCGGTGGCTTCACTGAATTCGATCAATACGTGAAAGACAAGGCCCTGATTCCCGAGACGACAGCCCAGTGGTAAGAACTTCTCTGTGTCGATCAAAGGCCGCTCCCGGGAGCGGCCTTTTTCGTGCCCATCATGATCTCAATCAATCTTCATGCAAGTGAGTGTGCAACCCTCCTGCACATCCTCTACAGTCAAGGATTGTCATCCGCACACCTAACGGGCACCAGGATACCTCTCCCATGAACATCTCCTCGGCTGACGATACGGCATCCCCCCCACATCACCATGATACCGGCGTCCGACACAGGCAATTGATCGAGTCGACGCGTAACTATCCGCCGATCCGCACAGCCGTCGTTCATCCCTGTAGCGCCTCATCGCTCGGCGGCGCATTGGCATCCTGGCGGGAAGGGCTGATCGAACCGGTGCTGGTGGGGCCCTGGGCCCGTATCAAGGCAGCAGCAGACGACCTGGCCGTCAATCTCGATGATTTCGACATCATTGATACCCCACACAGTCATGCCAGTGCGGAACGTGCCGTCGCTCTGGCAGCGACCAAGGGGGTTGCCGCGCTGATGAAAGGATCGCTGCACACCGATGAGCTGATGACTGCAGCATTGTCCCGAGCCGCCGGACTTCGAACCGAGCGGCAAATGAGTCATGTTTATGCGCTGGATGTGCCCAGCTATCCATTACCACTACTGATCACCGATGCCGCATTGCATATTGCTCCCGATCTTACGGCTAAATGCGACATCGTTCAGAATGCCATCGAGCTCGCTCATGCACTGGCGATCGAATGCCCCAAGGTCGCCATCCTGTCGGCTGTCGAGACCGTCAAGAGCGATATCCCGTCGACGCTGGACGCCGCAGCATTATGCAAAATGAGCCAGCGTGGTCAGATTACGGGAGGTATTCTTGATGGACCTCTGGCCATCGACAATGCTGTCTCTCATGATGCCGCACGCCAGAAAGGCATCGAGTCCGAGGTCGCAGGACAGGCCGATATACTGATGGCACCGGACCTGGAAGCCGCCAACATGATCGCCAAACTGCTTATCCATCTTGCCGGTGCACAAGCGGCAGGCATCGTCCTCGGTGCCCGCGTTCCCATCATGTTGACCAGTCGGGCCGACGATATTTCAAGCAGACTGGCGTCCTCGGCCATCGCTCTGCGTCTGGTCCATTACCATCCCGACTATCTATGAAGGAACTGGGTGCCATGTCTTCCGTTCTGGTCATCAATACCGGGTCATCGAGCCTGAAATTCGGTATCTACGCTGATCAGCAGCCTGTGATACGCGGTGTCGTCGAACGGGTCGGCTCTCGACCGACGTTGACCCTTTCACATGACAATGTCGATGGCGACGATTTTCCTGCCGCGGAGAGAGGTCATAAAGCGGCCGCCTCCGCGCTGCTCGATTGGCTCGATAGCCATGAATACCTGACCGATATCCAGGCAATCGGCCATCGGGTCGTGCACGGCGGACAACGCCTGCAAGGACCGGTATTGCTGGATGCGACTGTCAGGGACTATCTGGCATCCTTGATCCCGCTGGCTCCGCTGCATCAACCCCAGGCCCTGGCAATCGCCGAACATCTTCAGGATCGTTATCCGGAGTTGCCGCATGTGGTTTGCGTCGATACCGCCTTCCATCGCACTCAGCCATGGGTCAATCAGCAGTTTGCCCTACCTCGCCACCTCATGGACAACGGCATCCTGCGTTACGGATTTCACGGGCTCTCCTATGCCTCCATTGCCCGTCGTCTCGGACAGTATCTGGGAGAGAAGGCCGATGGTCGCATCATTGTTGCCCACCTGGGGCAAGGATGCAGCCTGTGTGCACTGCACCGCCGGCAGAGCCAAGCCACCTCCATGGGGTTTACAGCGCTCGACGGCCTGATGATGGGGCGTCGTTGTGGCAGCCTCGATCCAGGCGTCATCCTCTATCTTCAACGACAGCAGGGTTGGAGTGCCGACGCCGTGGAACACATGCTTTACCATGATAGTGGCCTTTACGGTGTGTCCGAACTCTCCGATGATCTGCGCGATCTCGAAGTCAGCGACGACCCGAAAGCCCAACAAGCCATCGACTTGTTCATCAATCGTGTGACTCAAGGCATTGGGGCACTCTGCGCCCTTTTGGAAGGACTCGATGCGCTGGTATTCACCGCCGGCATCGGTGAACACAGCCACAGCATACGCAACGCGGTTTGCCGCCGACTGGCATGGCTGGGTATCCGGATCGACGATCATGCCAATGAATGTCACGCTTCACGGATAGATGCCGGACGAGGCCCTGCCGTACTCGTCATACCCACTGATGAAGAAGAAGAAATTGCCATCGCGACACGACGAATGGCGGCATATCCCCACCCAGGGCCCTCTGGCCGGGAATGACCGGCATGCTCTCCGATCGTCACTCTGGCGTTGAATGCTCATATATTATCTGGGCCTATACTCGGGACAGGAACGGTTCCCACACATAGCCTCCAGGGATTGGACCGCTTCCTTCGCTTGCCGACAAGTCGCACGGAGGGAACATCCAGATGCAACGCCAGGAATTCCTGCAACAATTATGGCTGGACTACATTCACAGGCACCCCGATATCGGGGCGTTACGTTTATGGCCGTTAGATAGCATCCCGGAATATTTCGTCATACTGACGCTCAATCACCGCCAGTTTTCCATCGAGAATCTCATGCCCACCCTGGGGCATTTCGGCTACCGGCGGGTCGAACGTTACGCCATGGCTGACCGTGGTCTGCTGATTTCACTCATGGCACCGCCGGATCATGGAGCCTGGTTGATTCTCTGCGAGTTGCAGCTGGGCACATTGACGCGTGATCCCCGCCATTATCTGGAAACCTTGATCGCACAAGCTCCAGCATCCCACTTTCGTGGCCAGGACAGGCTCTGCCATGGGCGTCCATGGCCGATGCCCGACAGAGAAAGCTACCGGAAGCTCCAAACGGCACATCCCATGGCCGCATGGCTCGCCGTGACGGGTCCTCGCTTGCATCACACCGGATTCGATTGCGAGCGCCTGGGCAGCGACCTGCCACATCTGGATCAGCAAATGCAACAAGCGGGGTACATCGGGCACCCCGATCGGCATCATGGTGTGTTCCCGATATCTCCACTGCTCAACTACCGCTATTATCCAAGCTCGCCGCAACGACTCATTTTTAGCGGCGGTGATGAGCATCGTGAATCGCTGGGCGGCATCGCGCTGGTGCAGAAATGCCTGCCGAGCCACCAGGAACGAGCCGCCGAATTATTGCTACCACTCCATACGCGCTGCGAAATTGCCTGATCTACAAGCAGCGAGACAAGGCGACTTCAGAGGACGAAGTCGACCCAGACGCCCCCTGCCTCGGCTGATTCCAATGCGCGCGTGATGAATAGCATACCTTCCACACCATCATCGATGCCGGGAGTACTCAATGTCAGCGGATCGGCATCGCGCCCGGCATCCAGTGCCCGAATGCGTTCTGCAAAATCACTGTACAGCTGAGCGAAGGCCTCGAGGTACCCCTCCGGATGCCCGGGCGGTATACGCACCCCGGCACGCGCGGCATCACCCAACGCCGGCCCATTGCGTGTCAACGTACGCGGTGGCTCTCCAAGTGGTGCATGAATCAAGTGGTTGGGATCCTCCTGGTACCACTCCAATCCCCCTTGGCTGCCATACACGCGCAATTTCAGGCCATTCTCGTTCCCCGAAGCCACTTGACTCGACCATAGCATGCCACGGGCACCGCCCTTGAAGCGCAGCATCATCTGCACATTGTCATCGAGAACACGTCCCTCGACGAATGCATGCAGATCAGCCATCAGAGAGTCGACCTCCAACCCTGTGACAAATCGCGCCAGATGGTAAGCGTGGGTACCGATATCGCCCAGACAACCCGCCGGGCCACTGCGTTGCGGATCCGTCCGCCATTCAGCCTGTTTGACACCGCTATCTTCCAGTCGAGTGGCGAGCCAATCCTGCGGGTACTCGACCTGGACGACTCGCAACTCACCCAACTCTCCCGCTGCAACCATGTCACGGGCCTGGCGCACCAGCGAATAACCGCTGTAGTTATGGGTCAGTCCGAAGAAGCGACCACTACGTGCGACCAGCGTCGCCAAGGTCCGGGCATCGTCAAGAGAGGTCGTCATGGGCTTGTCGCAAATGACATGGATACCGGCTTCCAGAAAGCATTTGGCGACATCGAAGTGCAGATGATTGGGCGTGACAATCGCCACGACATCGATACCATCGTCGCGCTCACTCTCCCTCTCTGCCATCGTCCGATAATCGGGATAGGCGCGCGCCTGTGGCACATGCAATTCCGCAGCCGCCGCCTGACTGCGTTGCGGATCAGAGGCAAACGCCCCTGCCACCAGTTCATAGTGATCGTCGAGGCGAGCCGCAATGCGGTGCACCCCACCGATAAAGGCGCCCGGTCCACCACCGACCATCCCCAGTCTCAGTCGACGGTTGGCAGTCTCCTCGTTGCTCATCGTCATTCCCCTCGTTCAGTCGAGTCCCAGAATACGTCGATTGGCTCTATCGTCCGAGCCACCATCCGCGAAATCATCGAACGCGCGCTCGGTCACCTCTATGATGTGATCGCGAATGAAAGCGGCACCCTCTCGCGCACCAACTTCCGGATGCTTGAGACAGCATTCCCACTCGAGCACTGCCCATCCGTCGTAATCGTTGGCGGCAAGCCATGAAAAGATCCGCTTGAAATCAACCTGCCCGTCACCCAGAGAGCGGAAACGCCCCGCACGTTCGGTCCAGGACTGGTAGCCGGAATAGACCCCCTGCCTGGGGCTGGGATTGAACTCGGCATCCTTGATGTGCGCCATTTTGATGCGTTCACGATAAATGTCCATGAAGCCCAGATAATCCAGTTGCTGCAGGATCAGATGGCTGGGGTCGTAGAGGATATTACAGCGTGGATGGTTGCCGACGCGCTCCAGGAACATTTCGAACGTGATGCCATCATGCAGATCCTCACCGGGATGAATTTCATAGCAGAGATTGACCCCTGCCTCGTCAAAGGCGTCGAGGATCGGACGCCAGCGCCTGGCGAGTTCATCGAAAGCGGCATCTATCAGTCCGGGCGGCCGTTGAGGCCACGGGTAAACGAAAGGCCACGCCAGCGCGCCCGAAAAGGTACCATGATCAGAAACGCCGAGATTGCGTGACGCCCGTGCCGCCAGCTTCAGTTGCTCAACCGCCCACGCCTGACGAGCCGCCGGATCCCCTTTGACCTCAGGGGCGGCAAAGCCGTCGAAGACGTCATCGTAGACCGGGTGCACAGCCACCAGTTGTCCCTGTAAATGGGTGGAAAGCTCGGTCAGCTCGACACCGTTCTCCGCCAACGTGCCCTTGATCTCATCGCAATAGGTCGTGCTTTCGGCAGCCCGCTTGAGATCAATCAATCGGGTATCCCAACTGGGGAGCTGGACGCCCTTGTAACCATGGCCCGCCGCCCAGGCTGCAATGGTATCGAGACTGTTGAACGGGGCCTCATCTCCAGCAAATTGGGCGAGAAAAATCGCCGGTCCCTTGATCGTTTTCATAATCCACTCCGGAAATCGACAATATGAACCTGATGTTCGAACGGGAGGTCCCTTCCCCCCGTTCGGCGGGGCACTCAGAACGGAGAATCGGGATAGTAATACTGCTCGGCATTGTCCTCGGTGATCAGCGGCGACCCGAGAATGTACTCACCGACAACCGGCCCGTTGGACATATAGTGCTGTACCGTCAGATCCATGGCCGTGGCAATCATCGCGGGTGGATACAGCACATCGACAGGAACGAGGTCATCGCCTTCCATGACTCGTTCGATGATATCCTTCATGCCGGCGCCACCAACGATGAAGAGCTCATCCTCGCGCTCTGCCTGTTTGACCGCCTCTATCACACCGAGCGCCGTATCATCGTCCTGGGCCCAGACCGCATCGATATCGTCGAAGCGCGACAGGAAGTCCTGCATCACCTCGAAACCGTCATCACGATTCCAGTTCGCATGCTGCATATCGAGAATATTGATGTCAGAGCCCTCGATGGCGGACTCGAATCCCTCGACACGCTCATCATCGATCACGGTCGGAATGCCGCGCAGCACCACGATGTCGCCTTCACCGCCCAGTTCGTCACGGATGTACTCACCGGAGACACGCCCCATCTCGTAGTTGTTACCAGCGACATAGAGATCTTCGATACCGTCTTCAGTCAGTCCGCGATCCACCACAGTGACGAAAACGCCCTCCTCTTTCACCCGCCTTACCGGGTCAGTCAACGGACCGGATTCGAACGGCAACACCACCAGCGCATCGATATCGCGCAGTGAAACCAGATCCTCCAGATCATTGGCTTGCTCGCCGGGATCGCTCGCTGTAGCGATGGTGATGGAGACATCCGGATACAATTCCTCCAGTCGCTCCTTGGCTTCTTCCGCGTGGAAGTTGACTCCACCCGTCCACCCATGGGTGGCAGCCGGAATCGAGACACCGATGGTGTACTCGTCGGCTGACGCCATCATTGGCATCCCCAATGCCGCTGTCGATACGCAGACAGCCAGTGTTTTCTTCATGCCAGACATTGTCATGCTCCTCTCCTGCTTATGCTTGTTGTATTTGCCGGGGGCGGCAAGCGCCGACTCATGGCCCCGGAGTTCTCCACGCCGCACGCTGCAGGTACACCGCCACAATGATGATGATTCCTTGCACCGTGCCGTTGAGATAGTTGGAAATCGCATCGGTCAGATTGAGGATATTGCCGATCATGGTCAGCATGATCGCCCCGACCACCGTGCCCCAGATACGACCATGCCCTCCCTTGAGAACGGTGCCGCCGATGATTACCGCCGCAATCGCTTCAAGCTCCCACAAGACGCCGGTTGCTGCCGAGGCCGAGCCCAGGCGAGGCACATAGACCATCGTCGCCAGGGCGACACAGATCCCTTGCAGGACATAAGTCAATGTCTTGACCCGATCAACGTGAATGGCGCTGTACTCGGCCACTTTCTCGTTCGAGCCGATGGCGAAACAGTAACGCCCGAAACGGGTGTAGTTGAGCAGAATGTATCCGGTTACAGCGACTATCAAAAAAGCCCAGACCGGTATCGGGATGCCCAGCAGGCTATCGTAATAGACAGGCCGGTAAACATCGCGAACATTCCAGTCCAGGGTCAAGGTACCGCCATCGGCCAGATACGTGACCAGCGAGCGATAGATCCCCATAGTGCCTAGCGTCACGATGAAGGCTTCGATTTTTCCCTTGGTCGTAACGAGGCCATTGATGAAGCCGGCACCGATGCCCAGGATCAACGAGGCGCCCACTCCAATCAGCACCGTGACCAAACCGGGACCGAACTGATCAACCAGACTGTTCATGATCAGGATCATGACACCGGCAATGAACGCCGCCATCGAGCCCACCGAAAGATCCAACCCACCGGCGGTGATGACGAAGGTAGCCCCGACAGCGATTATTCCGATGAATGCACTACGGGTGAGCATGTTGGAGAGGTTGTCCAACCCCAGAAAGGCCGGATTGATCAGCACCCCGAGAATAGCGAGCGCCAGCAAGGCAATGAACGGCCCCCACGTTTTGAAATCCACCCCGGTAAGACGCTGCTTGACGGGGCTGCTCTCAGGCAAGACGTTGCTCATTCACTTCCCTCCCCTTGATCCCGGATGCGTACTGCATGATTTCCTCCTCGTTGATTCGCTCACCTTCGAGAACGCCGGTCAGCACACCGGCGCACATCACGGCAACGCGATGAGACAGGCCGATGAGCTCAGCCATCTCCGAAGAGATGAGAATCACGGAGCGGCCGGCATCGGTGAGTTCCCGGATAAAGCGATAGATTTCCTGCTTGGTTCCGACGTCGATGCCACGTGTCGGTTCATTGATGATCACGATCTCGGGGTCGATCGACATCACCTTTGCCAGCAACAACTTCTGCTGATTGCCACCGGAGAGTTCCGCCACGGTCCTGGCTTGGGTCCGAAGACGGATATCGAACTGGTCGAGCGCCTTCTGAAATGCCTGCTCCTCTTGATGTCGATCGATCAGCGGATGGCAATAGGCGCGAAGGTTCAAGAGTGTGAGATTCGGACGCAACCCCATGTTGAGTACCAACCCTTTCCCCTTGCGATCCTCTGTGAGATAGGCAATACGGTGCCGTACGGCGTCACGCAAATGACGAAAATTCACCGGTTGGTCGTGATGCCACACCTCACCGGATGAGCGCGGACGGAGTCCGAGAACCGCCTCGATCAGAGCCGTACGTCCTGCACCGATCACGCCGCCGAATCCCAGCACCTCCCCCCGCCGCAACGTAAAACCGGCGTGATGCACCGCTCCCGGCACAGAGATGCCACGCGCCTCAAGTACCGTCGGAGCGTCAGTGTCAACGGGCGTCTTGGGAGGATACATTTCCGTGATCTCGCGCCCCACCATCCGCCGTGAAAGTCCCTCCTTGTCACGGTCAGCCGCTGGCGCAGTGTCGATCAGATGACCATCACGCAATACCGTGACCCGATCGGCAATCTGTTCGATTTCGCGCAGCTTATGGGAAATGTACAGAATCGCTACGCCACGTTGGCGCAATCGCCAAATCAAGTCGAACAAGACTTGCACTTCCTGCTCGGTCAACGACGCCGTCGGTTCATCCATGATCAGGACGCGCACATCGCGGGTGATAGCCTTGGCAATTTCGACCATCTGCTGGTCCGATGTCCCCAGATCGCGAACCCGGGCACGTGGGTCGACATGGGTTTCCAGCTCAGCCAACGCCGCCTGACTACGACGACGCATCTCCCGATGATCCAGAAATGGACCACGACGTATCTCACGGCCCAGGAAGATGTTCTCCTCGACGGTCAATTGATCGGCCAACGCCAATTCCTGATGAATCATGACCACGCCATCCGCTTCCGCCTCGCCACTGGAACGATAGCGACGCGGCTGCCCTCCCATGATCACCTCTCCGCTCGACGGTGACAGGTAGCCACAGAGAATACGCACCAGCGTGGATTTACCGGCCCCATTTTCGCCCAGCAAGGCGTGTACCTCACCTGCGTTCAGCGCCAGGTCAACATCGAACAACACCTGGTTGTCGCCAAAAAAGCGACAGATCCGCCGTCCTTCCAGCAAGACGTCCTGATTCATCGGCATCCGCCTATCCTATTCTGGTCGAGAGCAGTACCGCTTCGTTAGTTGATTTCATGAGCGCCAGCATCGCTGCCAATGGTCATTGTCCACGAAGCCAGGCTCACGGATCGCCACCCGAACTGGTTTTACTTTAGACACTAAATTAAATTCCCACCTATGCCACTTTTGTCGCATCAGGCGCCGAAAGATACCCGGAAAGCAATGCACTGTCGCCGATGGTCATGCCAGCGATCCTGATTTACGGCTCCCGCCCCTTGATATAACGTTGTCAGTAACACAGAACGAGTCATCTACCTCATGACCCTGCCTCTCAACGACATCACCCGCCGTGATAACACCCTGGCGCTACTGCGCAGCTTACGAACTCATGGCCCCACGGCCCGTGTGGATCTGGGCGCCATGAATGGCATCAGTTCAGCGACCGTGACATCGATCACCGCGGACCTTCTGAAGCAGGAATTGATTGTCGAGCTTCCACATGATGCGCATCGAAACGGCGGACGCGGTCGACCGAAAACGCTGATCGAACTCAATCGCGATGCCGCTTGTGTGATTTGCGTGAAGTTGTCGATCAACGAGGTGCAGATCGTGGTGGGGGATTTCAGCGGCCATATTCGGCACAGCGCTCATTTCACGCTAACGACGCAGTCATTGACGCCGGCGCAACTGAGCGATTTCCTGGAAACAAGGATCAGCGAGGTCCATGCCACCATGAAAGCCTCTTGGCAGCGGGTAGCAGGCATTTGCCTTGCAGTTCAGGGCGTCGTATCGCCGGTCAATGGCACGATCATCTGGTCGCCGGCGCTGGGTTTTCGCAATGCTTCCTTTGCGGACCACCTGGCTGACGTATTCAACTGCCCCGTCCTGTTGGAAAACGATGCCAACTGCATTGCCAGAATACTCGCCGAACAGCCGGAATATTCGTCGTATCCGAATCTGGTCGTGATCATGCTGGGTTACGGTATCGGCATGTCAGTGTTGATCGACGGCAAACCCTTCCTGGGGTCGCAGGGATCAGCGGCGGAGTTCGGACACAGCAAGTATGAACCGGGAGGTGCGCTATGCGCCTGTGGACGTCGTGGTTGTATTGAAGCCTACACCAGCGATTACGCGCTCTATCGAGAGGCCCGTTCCATGCTGGCGCTTCCGGCCGGTGACAGTGCGCACCCTTCACATGACCAGATGCAGACCTTGACGCAGTTAGCGCTTCAGGGCGATCCGGTTGCCCGCCAGATTTACGACAAGGCCGGTCGAGCGCTCGGCTTCGGTATCGCCAATGTGCTGGCGCTCTTCAACCCGGACCTGGTCTTGATTACCGGGTCGGGCGTGAGAGGCTACGATGCCATGCGTCCTTCGCTGGAGAGAGCGCTTCGCGAGGCTCTGGTCGATGAACTGATCGGTGCAAGCCAGTTGGCAACCTGCCCCTGGGAACGGGACATGACGTGTCTTGGCGGTATTGCCATGACGCTCCAGGCCATCGAACCGGATCTCCTGGTAACGCCGCCCTGATTGCCTTCCCACACGCCAGACACACGCTCTCGCCCCACACTCGCTTGCCGATATGTCTCGATATCGATCAACGATGATGGGCGTGCTCCCCAGCGTCTTCCTCATCCAGGAACGCCAACGGCTCCAGCTGCAGATCCAGCTCATATTGTTGGGGCTCGTGGCGTGGATCCAGTTCACTGTGATAGTGCATGGTTTCCAGAACGGGAACCGCCACATAGGGCTCCTGTTCCACTTCGGGCTCATAGCGGCGTGCTCCATGCAGATTCACCACCACGAACATGGCCAGTGTCAGAGCCACCGCGCCGAGAAACAACCATAGCCCATCCGGACCGGTGACCTTCATGACCAACGAGGCCGTGAACGGACCCACGATCGAGCCGATGCCGTACCACATCATCAGTTTGGCATTGGCGGCAACGATTTCCTCGGGTTCCAGCCAATCATTGGTATGCGCGAGACTGATCGAGTACAGCGTATGCAACATTGCCGTATGAAAGCAGGCCACGACCAACAGCATGGCAAAGCTTTCCCGAGCGGCCAACGAGATGAACACGCCGGCAATCGCCATGACGATGGCCATGATCAGGATGACCTTGCGCCGATCGAAATGATCGGAAATACGTCCCAGGCTCCACTGAGCGACCAGCGCAACCAGAGTAGTGATCGACATGAATTGGGCCGTTTGCGAGGTACTCAAGCCGATTTCCTGACCGTAATAGGGAGTCATGGCAAAAAACGACTGAACCATCAAACCGGCGACGAAGGCTGATACCAGACCGACCGGTGCCCGTTGATACAAGGTCCGCACGCGAATTTTGAGCGGTACCAGATCAGTCGTGCGGCTGGGGCCGTGAATACGATGAATCGACAGCGGTACCAGAGACAATGCGAACAACATGCCGGTCACGGAAAACAGTGTCATCGTCGCCGGATCGGCCAGGTTGAGCAACCACTGTCCTCCCGCAAGCGACGACGTGGAAATGACCATGTACCACGCCAGTACCCGTCCACGATTATCGTTGGTCGACTCCCCCGATACCCAGGATTCCATTACCATCAACAAGCCCGCTGTCGCGCCACCACCGAACACTCGCCACACCAGCCAGGCCCAGGGATTGACCCATAATCCATGCAGCATCGCCGTCACTGCCAGCATGGCGGCACATGCGGCGAAAACACGGATGTGTCCAACCGCACGTATACGCTTTTCAAGCCAGTAGCTGCCACAGACGAATCCAACGGAAAAACTCGACATCAGCAACCCGGCCATCTGCGATGGAAAACCTTCCAGCGACATGCGCACGCCAAGCAGCGTCATGATCAGCCCATGACCCAACAGAAAACTGATCTCGCATAGGAACAGGATCGGCAATGTTGCCGGGATGCCGCGCAAAACGCCCTCCTCAACCAATGGGTCATGACGGGAAACCGTTGATGGCGGACGGCATTCTACAACCTCTACCCCCGCTTTCCACCCCCCACCATGTCGCACGGTGAAAGTTATTCACCGATACTGTGGATAACACTGTGAAAAATCGCTGCACATATCAACACAGCCAGCGCGAGCAGCAGAAACGACACGGTTTGGTCGTTTTTTCGACAACCGCTTCTTTCGTCGTACACCCTGAACTTGTGCGCTGCAATACCTAGGCACGGCGCCCAAAGGGTGGCAGGCTTATCCGTAATGCGATAGCCAACACAATCACCGGGGGTCGGCATGTCCAATCCGTTATGGCAACCGTCACAAGCGGATATCGAAGCCACACAGTTACATGCATTGATGTGCCATATCAGCGCTTCGTACGATGTCACGCTCAATGACTATGCATCGTTCCATGCATGGAGTGTCGACCATCTGGAGACATTCTGGTCCGTGTGGTGGGATGAATCCGGCGTTATCGCCGAATCCAAGGGAGACACCGTGCTCGAGCGACCGGATGCCATGCCTGGTGCTCGCTGGTTTCCCGAAGCACGCCTCAACTTCGCAGCCAATCTACTACGACGTCGCGATGATCATCCCGCTCTCTTGGTCACCGACGAGCGCCGACGCCGCAAGGAGATCAGTCATGCCGAACTCTACCGGCTGGTTGCCAAGCTAGCCCATTCTCTGCGCCAGAGCGGTGTCACGCCTGGCGACCGTGTTGCCGGATTCGTTCCCAACAGTGAACACGCGGTCATTGCCATGCTCGCATGCGCCAGCATCGGAGCCGTCTGGTCGTCTTGTTCCCCGGATTTCGGCTTCCATGGCGTGCTCGACCGGTTCGGGCAAATTCAGCCCAAGGTGCTGATCACTACTGATGGCTATACCTGGAACGGCAAGCCGATCGACACCCATGAACGTCTGGTGCAAATCAGTGAAGCGATAGACTCTCTCAACCAGGTCGTCATCTTTTCCTTTCTCAACGACGAACCGACCACCCGGGGAATCGACAAGGCCGTGGTGTGGGATGATTACCTCAACAATGAGGCCGAGGAGGTCATCTTCGAGCCGCTGCCCTTCGACCACCCACTCTATATTCTCTACTCTTCCGGCACGACAGGCGCGCCGAAGTGTATCGTTCACTCCGCCGGTGGCACCCTGCTTCAACATCTCAAAGAGCATCGGTTGCATACCGATATCAACGATCAGGACGTACTGTTCTACTACACCACCTGCGGTTGGATGATGTGGAACTGGTTGGTTTCCGGGCTAGCCTGCGGCGCCACGCTGGTGCTCTACGATGGTTCCCCATTCTCTCCGGATCCCGACGTCCTATGGCGCATGGCGGAACGTGAAGGCATCACGGTTTTCGGCACCAGTGCGAAATATATCGCTGCCTGCGAAAAGGAGGGATTGCAGCCGGGCCGTAGCTTCGATCTTTCGCGTTTGCGGGCCATTCTCTCTACAGGGTCGGCACTGACGCATGAGTCATTCGATTATGTCTACCGTGAGATCGGTAACAACCTGTTGCTGGCCTCGATTTCAGGCGGTACCGATATCGTCTCCTGCTTTGCGCTAGGCTGCCCCATTCGCCCGGTCTATCGTGGCCAGCTTCAGTGCCGCGGCCTGGGCATGGCCGTCGACGTCCTCGATGACCATGGACAGCCGCTGCGGGGGGAAAAGGGAGAGTTGGTCTGCTCGCGCCCCTTTCCCTCGATGCCCATCGGTTTCTGGAACGACCCTGATGGCGAACGCTACCGCGATGCCTACTTCAGCACCTATCCCGGTATCTGGGCGCACGGCGACTATGCCGAAATCACGCCTGAGGACGGTTTGATCATCCATGGTCGTTCGGATGCCGTTCTCAACCCCGGCGGCGTTCGTATCGGCACGGCAGAAATTTACCGTCAGGTCGAAAAAGTCGACGGTGTGCTCGAATCGCTCTGCATCGGTCAAGAGTGGGGGGATGATGTCCGGGTGGTACTCTTTGTTCGGCTGCGTGAGGGGACCACGCTCGATGAGTCGATGCGTGACGAGATCCGCCGTACGATCCGAGCCAATACCACACCTCGCCATGTGCCGGCTAAAATCATTCAGGTCAGAGACATTCCCCGCACACTCTCCGGCAAGATCGTGGAACTGGCGGTGCGCAACG
This sequence comes from Aidingimonas halophila, assembly GCF_900106955.1. GTDB lineage: Bacteria > Pseudomonadota > Gammaproteobacteria > Pseudomonadales > Halomonadaceae > Aidingimonas > Aidingimonas halophila. The sequence goes on from NZ_FNNI01000005.1 coordinate 347,921, forward strand.
TCGTTCATGGACGCCCGGTCAAGAATCAGGATGCGCTTGCCAATCCGGAAGCACTCGAGCTGTTCGACAATCTGCCGGAACTCGATGACTGACAGATAACACAGGAAGTCACGTTGATACGCCTACTGGGCACATTCCCGACCTTGCAGTAGCATGTAGCTGCCAATAACCATCCAATAAGCTACCTGATTGCAAGGAGCAGGGAATGTCGACCCTGAAAGGGTTCGTCAGTGTATGTCTGCTGTGTCTCAGTACATTGATCTGGACACCGCCGCTGCTGATACTGACGTTGATCAAACTGTTCATGCCGACCAGACAGTTGCAACTGCGAGTGCTTGGTGGTCTGAACCGGATCGCGCTCAACTGGATCGGTACCAATTTATGGTGGATGCGCCGCTGGCTGAAACCGCAGTTGAGTAGCGTGCTTCCCGAGACGCTGTCCCGGGATGGGTGGTGGTTGGTCATTGCCAACCACTGCTGCTGGACCGATATCTTCGTCTTGCAGATGGCACTTCACCGACGCATCCCCATGCCACGCTTTTTCCTCAAGCGGGAACTTTTCTGGGTACCGATCGTAGGCCTGGCCTGGTGGGCATTGGAGTATCCATTCCTGCGTCGATATCGGCGCGAGCAGGTCCAGCAAACTCCGCAACTGGCCGAACGGGACAGGCGTGAAACAGAACGGATGTGCCGAAGAGCTCAGGATATGCCGATCGCCATCTACAACTTTGTTGAAGGCACCCGTTTCACCCCTGCCAAACATACAGCACAACAAAGTCCGTATCGCCACCTCCTGCGTCCCAAAGCCGGAGGGACGGCACAAGTGATTCGCCTCATGGGCCATCGCTTGAGTGGTATTCTTGACGCGACGTTGATCTATGCCCATCCCGCCCCCTCGTTCTGGCGTTTTCTGTGCGGCAGGGAAGGTCCCATTCAACTCGAGATTCACCATTTGAATGTCCCCGCCTGGATGACTGCCGGCGATTATCATCAGGATCCCGACTATAAGGAACGTTTCCAGACATGGCTGAATGCCCTGTGGCAAGACAAGGATCGTCGCATCGATACCTCCTCGTGACGCTGATTCTCACGCTGGTCGTTCTGGCAGGTTGTGCTGCCCCGTCTCCGGGTACGTCGCGCTTGAAATCCATTACCGGTCAATGGATCGAGGTACAACGTGGCGACACACTGGGCGCCATCGCCAGGCGCGCCGGTGTGCCCGTGGAGCGGCTGTCGCGGTTCAACCCGGATACGGATCCGGACAGACTTCTCATAGGGCAACGTCTGCTCGTTCCCACCCAGCAGGAACGCGCTCCGAGAGATGGCCCCTATCGCTATCAAGTCCGACCCGGCGATACCTATACCGCCATTGCACAACATTTCGATACCCGGACATCACGTATCCAGAAAGCCAACCCACGCGTGGAGCCGACGCAACTGGCGGTCGGCCAGCTGATCCAGGTTCCATTGGCCAAGACATCCTCTCGTCCGTCCTCTTCGACGCCTCAAAAACCGGAGACGCCGGCGGTCGCCTCCACATCGTCTCCCGAGTCATCCGATGACAACGAGCCACCCGACAATACCCAAGACTGGTCCTGGCCACTCGATGATTACCGGATCGAACGTGACTACGGCAAGAATCAGCATGGCACCTTGCAACCCATGTTGCTGGCCACGACACAAGGCGCACATGCCAGAGCCGTCGCCGATGGCGACGTCAAGTTCGCAGGCAGCATGAGGCAGTTGGGGCGCGTGGTCATCATCCATCATCCCAATAATCTGCAGAGTGTGTATGCACAGTGCGATACATTGGATGTCGATGCCGGCAGTACCATCGAACAGAACAGTCCGGTCTGCAAAGTGGCGAGGAACAACGTGACGCAGCGCTACGACTTGCTCTTCGACATGCGTCGGGGAGGAAAGCCAATGGACCCGCAACGCCTGCTGCCGTAACTCCCCCAGGATAATGTCATCATTCGTTCACACTCCTGTCGGCAAGCTGTCATGTCCCGGCGCGACGCTACGGTCATGCACATCGTCAGGAGATAGCCATGCGCGTTTGCCTGGTCAGCGAAACGTGGACACCGGATGTCAACGGAGTTGCCCATACCCTCAACCAGCTAAGCAGGGTACTAACCCAACGTGATGTCTCCCTGCAACTGATTCGCCCTCGCCCGCGGGGAGAAACGCAACGCGCTGACAACGTACAAGCAGAGCTGCAGGTTCGTCCTCTGCCACTACCCGGGTATGATGCCGTCCAACTGGGACTGTGCAGAGCCAGGTATATCATGTCGTTCTGGCGTCAACAGTGCCCTTCCGTCGTCTATATTGCGACCGAAGGCCCTTTGGGGTGGGCGGCACTTCACGCCGCCAGACGTATGGCTATTCCTGTCGTCAGTGGCTTTCACACCAACTTTGATCGTTATGCCAATGACTATGGTGTGGGATGGCTATCCGGCAGTATCCAGGCGGTCCTGCGTCATTTTCACAACCGTACGCAGATGACTCTGGTCCCCACCGAAGCCCAGGCCGCCCAGCTTCGCAACGATGGCTTTCATCATGTCCGTGTGCTCGGTCGCGGGATCGACAGTCGTCACTTTCATCCCCGCAAGCGAGATCCCGTGCTACGGCATCAATGGGGAGTGTCGGAGACGCAGCCCGTCGCCTTACATGTCGGACGCCTGGCAAACGAAAAGAATCTCGACCTGCTGGTCGAGAGCATTCACGCCATGCAGCGTGTTCAACCCGACCTGGTGACCGTCCTGGTAGGAGACGGGCCAATGCGCAAGACACTGCAGGAACGGCTTCCAGACACCGTATTCACCGGTTTCATCGACAACCAGGAACTGGCAAGGCATTACGCCAGTGCCGACATCTTTCTCTTTCCTTCCTGTTCGGAAACCTATGGCAACGTGGTCATCGAGGCCATGGCCAGCGGTCTCGGCGTTATCGCCTTCGACGATGCCGCCGCCGCCGAATTGATCGATAACGATCACAACGGCATCAAGATCCCGTTGGGAGACAATGCAGATTTCGTCACCAAGGCCGTCATGCTGTGCCAGCATCCAGCCACCTACTCACGGCTGGGTCATGCTGCACGGCAACGTGTCTTGTCACGCAGTTGGACACAAGTGGCGAATGAGTTCCTCGACACATTACAGCAAGTCCAGGAGGTGGCGGATGACGCCTCGCATCCCTGCCGTCTTTGAACGGCTAGACGCGCTTGAATGGCAACTATGTCAACGGCTGGCCAAGACCGGCAGCCAACGACGCTACTTGATGGTACTGCGCGTTGCCAGCCGCCTCGGTGATTGGCCGCTCTGGGTCGCCTTGATTCTCGCCCAGCCCCTCTGGCACGGACCGGCGGGCTGGCAACTCAGCGTTCATTTCACCCTGAGTGCATTAGTCGCGATCGGCATCTATCGGTTGATCAAGACAAGGGCTTGTCGAGAGCGCCCTTCGATCACTTATCGAACCATTCCTTGCACCACCGCCGCACGTGACCGTTACAGTTTTCCCAGTGGTCATACCCTGCATGCAGTCATGTTCTCACTATTCACGGCAGCGACTGCGCCAATGGTGCTGATCGTCATCCTGCCATTGGCCTGTCTTATCGCGATGTCTCGTGTCGGACTGGGGCTCCATTACATCAGCGATGTCATTGGAGGCGCCATGCTCGGTGCAACACTCGCGATCGTTGCCTTGACCTGGTTGCCGGCGATATGAACCGGTTGCTGGCTGACAGCCGTGCTGCTTCGTGGCAAGCTCGACGCCATGATCGAATCACTGCAGCCTTGGCAATGTCTGCTCGCGCAGCCTCCGATATGGCACTATTCCGGCGTGCTGGGAGATGAGCATGCCACGCAATTGATGTATCGGTTGGACAGCGAATTGCCCTGGGAGCGCCCTTCGTTGACACTGTACGGTCGCCGACATGCCATTCCCCGGCAACAGGTATGGATGGGCGATAGCCATGCCAGCTATCGCTATTCCGGACGCGATTTCACACCGGCCCCCTGGCATCCGGGAGTCGCCGATCTCAAGCAACGTATCGAGTCATTACTCGCCGTCAGCCACCTCCCCTCCTGGCGTTTCAACAGTGTTCTCCTTAACCGCTACGAAGGAGGAGACGACAGGATGGGGTGGCATAGCGATGACGAGCCCGAACTCGGCGATGATCCCGTGGTGGCCGCTGTCAGTCTGGGGGCGGAACGTCCGTTGCGAATGCGCTGGAAGGACAAGCGTGCCGAGGCCTTCAACCTCTGGCTCCCCCATGATGGATTGTTACTCATGGGACCCGGCACACAGCACTGGCTGCAACACGCTCTGCTGCCGAGACGTATCCCTGGATTGCGTATCAGCCTGACCTTCCGTCATGTCGAGTGATTTTCACCCGCGCCGGTAGCCCGGCGTCACGAACGGCATCTTGGCGATTTTCATGGGGAGCTTGCGTCCTCTGACCTCGGCATGGACCGAATTCCCCGCTTCGGCATACTCGACCGATACATACCCCATGGCAACAGGGTGTCCGACACTGGGGCCGAAACTTCCCGAAGTGACCTGACCGATAGCCTGACCATCGGCATCGAACAGTTCCGCCCCTTCGCGAACTGGAGCACGCCCTTCCCCCATCAGACCGACGCGCTTTCGGGCGTGGTCCCTGGCCTCGATCTGATGAAGAATCACATCGGCCCCCGGGAAGCCGCCGGGACGCTCACCATCACGACGGCGCGGTTTGCCGACAGCCCATATCAATGAGGCTTCGACCGGCGTCGTCGTGGTATCGATGTCATGACCATAGAGACACAATCCCGCCTCCAGACGTAGCGAGTCACGTGCCCCCAACCCGATCGGCTCAACCTCTTCTTCCTCACAAAGCCGTCGTGCCAACGTGTCGCACGCGTCGGCCGGCACGGAAATCTCGAACCCATCCTCCCCGGTATAGCCACTACGACTGACCCATACCGGTATCCCGTCGATCTCGAAGCGAGCATGCTCCATGAACACCAGGTCACACGCCGCGGGACACAACCGATGCATTACCGCTTCCGCTTTCGGCCCCTGTAACGCCAACAAGCCGCGGTCCAATTCCTCTACTCGATAGTCATTGCCCAGCCCGGTACGCAAATGGGCAATATCCTGTTCCTTGCATGCCGCATTGACCACGAGATAAAAATGGTCACCGGCATTGACCACCATCAGATCATCGAGGATCCCTCCTGAATCGTTGGTCATCAGGGAGTAGCGTTGCCGACCTTGCTCCAACCCGACGATATCCGCGGGCAGCAACGTCTCCAGGGCTTCCGCAACATTGGCGCCATGTACCAGCACTTGCCCCATATGGGACACATCGAACAAGCCGCACGCACTGCGTGTATGCTCATGCTCCTTCTTGACGCCCATCGGATACTGGACCGGCATTTCATAACCGGCAAAAGGCACCATCTTTCCGCCGTTGTCCTGATGAAACGCATACAGCGGCGTATGATTCAGTTCGCTCATTATGGTCGTAATCCTCGCAATCGGTTGTCACGGAAAGTAGAAAAGGAACGGCGCCAAATGACGCCGTTCATGACTCCTTCAACGATCGAGATCCTCGCCAGGCAGGACTTCCTTGCCAGCAAAGTAATCACTGGTCAGCTTGAAGACCACCGGTGACAGCAAGGCCAGCGCGATCAGGTTGGGAATAGCCATCATTGCGTTGAAGACACTGGCCATCAGCCATACGAAATCCAACGGCGCAACCGCTCCCGCCAGAATGGCGAGGATATAGACCACGCGGTAGATCTTGATGGAACCAACACCAAACAGGAATTCGAAGCACTTCTCTCCATAGAATGCCCAGCCAAGAATCGTCGTGAAGGCAAACACGGCCAGCGAGAAGGAGACGACGTATTGGCCAATTCCCGGCAATGTCGCATCAAAGGCCATCGATGTCAGTGCCGCCCCGGTTTCACCTGACGTCCATTCCGTGGTGGTCAGAATTGCCAGCGCGGTAATGCTGCACACCACGATGGTATCGATGAACGTACCCAGCATGGCAATCAACCCCTGACGTACCGGGTTCTTGGTCTGGGCAGCCGCATGAGCGATGGGAGCACTGCCAAGACCGGCCTCGTTGGAGAAGACCCCGCGAGCCACACCGAACTGGATCGCCTTGGCGACCGCAGCACCGGCAAACCCGCCGGCCGCCGATACCGGTGTAAAGGCGTGGGTAAAGATCATGCCCAGCGCATTGCCGACCTGACTGATATTGATGAGCAGGACCAGCAACCCGCAAACGAGGTACGCCACGGCCATGATCGGCACCAGCTTACCGGCAACTCGGGCAATACGCTTGATACCCCCCAGAATGACGGCACCGGCCAAGCCCATGATGATGATTCCGGTCACCCAATGCGGGAGGTTGATCGTACTGGCAAGACCATCCGCTACCGAATTGGATTGCACGGTATTACCGATACCGAATGCGGCCACCGCCCCGAAGAAGGCAAACGCTCCGCCCAGCCAGGTCCACTTGCGCCCCAGGCCATTACGGATGTAATACATCGGCCCACCGACGTGATCGCCGGCTTCATCGACTTGTCGATAACGCACGGCCAGCACGGCCTCCGAAAACTTGGTGGCCATCCCGACCAGCGCCGTAATCCACATCCAGAATACCGCGCCGGGTCCTCCCAGAAAGATCGCTGTAGCCACCCCGGCAATGTTACCGGTGCCGATCGTGGCAGACAGCGAGGTCATCAAGGCATTGAAAGGCGAGACTTCGCCCTCGCTCTCGTCTTCCTTGGTTGTCGTCCGGCCTTTCCAGAGCAGTCTGAAGCCCATCCCCAGTTTGCGGATCGGCATCGCTCTCAGTCCGGCCTGCAGATAGAGCCCTACCCCCAACAGCAGTACCAGCATCAGGGGGCCCCACACCACGCCTTCAACAGCGGTCAAAAAACTCGTCAACGCTTCCATTACATCTTATCCCCTTTAGTGGTTGTTGTTGTGCCACTCGATGGCCCGAGAAGCACTGGCGAACATACGACGTCTGCCGTACCAGGGCTGGACAGTCCGCTTACTGACAGAATGACCAGCCATTCAACCCGCGTAAGATAGCGAATCACACCATGATTCGACCACCCCACCATATAAAATCTCGTCTTACACTGTCTTATCGTGACATCGGCGCTACCATCTTCCTAAACGCTAAACATAGCCCATTCTCCCGGTACACTCGATCACTCACTGCCAGTCCCGTGGAGACGCGGTACCCATTGACACCATGACGAAGAAACTTGTTTCTTATTGGAAACATCGATACATTATGCCGCATCGGGAATGAACGACAAGTCGCTTCCTGCTCGGGCGACGACTGCACCGAGCTGGACGTCGAGAGCAAAGCCGGCCAACCTGTGTAAGACGGCCCGACAGGGCCGGTCATTGCTGACAAACCCCGGGCTGGCCACCGGATCGTATCGAGAGGATGCCATCCGGTAGCGCCAACGACAGAAACCGCTTTCGTATAGGAAATAGCAATGAGCACGATTCCATCCAATCTGCGCTACACCGACAGCCACGAGTGGGTCCTCGACAATGGTGACGGCACGGCCACCCTAGGCATTACCGATCATGCCCAGGAAGCATTGGGGGACGTTGTTTTCGTCGAGCTTCCGGAAGTCGGTCGTGAACTGGAGACCGGTGAAGAGTTCGGCGTCATTGAGTCAGTCAAGGCCGCGTCCGATCTGTATAGCCCGCTGACCGGCGAGGTCGTCGAAATCAACGACGCACTCGAGGATGCTCCCGAAGCCATCAACGAATCGCCTTATGAAGATGGATGGGTTGCCAAGGTGCAACTCAGCGACCGTGAGCAACTCGAATCCCTGCTCGATGCCGATGCCTACTCTCGCATCGTCGAGGCCGAGCAGGAGTAATGAATCAATGGCACGGTCGCCGTCTTCCGGGCCGTGCCCCTTATTTCCATTCAGGGTGTTTCATGGCACTAGATAACCGCCGACTGGCCGAACTGGCCGATCATGACGCTTTCTTGCATCGACACAATGGCCCCGATGCCGATGAGACGCAGGGCATGCTTGAGGTCATCGGTGTCGATTCGCTTCCCAGCCTCATTGAACAAACGATTCCACCGGATATCCGGCTGGGGCGAGAACTGGAGCTCGACGCTCCACGGTCGGAACCTGAAGCTCTCGCTTACCTGCAGCGTCTTGCTCGTCAGAACAAGGTCTTCAAGACCTATATCGGTCAAGGGTACTACAACACCTACCTACCGGCGGTCATCCAGCGCAATGTACTGGAGAACCCCGGGTGGTATACGGCGTACACCCCCTACCAGCCTGAAATTGCCCAGGGCCGTCTGGAAGGCCTGCTCAACTTCCAGCAAATGGTCATGGATTTGACCGGCATGGAACTGGCCAACGCCTCACTGCTGGACGAAGCGACAGCCGCGGCGGAAGCCATGGCGCTCTGCAAGCGCGCCAACCGAAAGGCCAAGAGCAATGCCTTTTTCGTTGCTGATGATGTCCTGCCGCAGACCCTGGATGTTCTGAAAACGCGGGCCTACTACTTCGGCTTCGAACTGATCGTTGCCCCTGCCGAAGAACTTTCCAGAGCCGATGTCTTCGGTGCGCTGCTTCAATACCCCGGCGAAAGCGGCAGAGTGCGTGATCTATCCACACTGTTATCGCAAGCACGAGACGCCAATGTCATGACCTGCGTCGCCGCCGATATCATGTCTCTGGTGCTGCTCAAGGAACCCGGTGCATTGGGTGCGGATATCGTCGTAGGGAACTCTCAACGATTCGGTGTTCCCATGGGATATGGCGGCCCCCATGCCGCGTTCTTCGCGACCACCGACAAACTCAAGCGCTCCGTTCCTGGTCGCATCATCGGTGTCTCCAAGGATTCCCGTGGCAACGATGCGCTGCGCATGGCCATGCAGACGCGCGAGCAGCATATTCGCCGCGAAAAGGCCACGTCCAACATCTGTACGGCACAAGCGCTGCTCGCCAATATCGCAGGTTTCTACGCCGTCTATCATGGTCAGGAAGGCTTGCGAACCATCGCATCTCGCATTCACCGACTGACCACGATCCTGGCAGAAGGGTTGAGGCGCAAGGGGGTGTCTCTGGCTCATGAAAGCTGGTTCGATACACTTCGGCTGACGGGAGTCGACGCCGGCAAGATCCACGGTCGCGCCATGACCCACGAGATCAATCTACGCTATTTCGCCAATGGCGATATCGGCGTCAGCCTCGATGAGACGACCACTTCCGCCGACCTGAGCATTCTCTTCGATGTGCTGCTCGGTGAAGAACACGACCTATCGCTGGCCGCTCTGGACGAGGAGATCGTCGCGCGGGGTATCAGTGGTATTCCCGACGACTGTCAGCGGCAATCCGACTTCCTGACTCATCCCACCTTCCGGCGCTATCGCAGCGAGACCGAAATGCTGCGCTACCTGAAGCGTCTGGAGAATCGCGACTTGTCATTGACACATGCCATGATTCCCCTGGGATCGTGCACGATGAAACTCAACGCCACGAGTGAAATGGTCCCTGTCACCTGGCCGGAGTTTGCCCATATCCATCCCTTCGTGCCTCGTGACCAGACTGTCGGCTACCAACAGATGATCGATGAACTGTCGGCCTTCCTGGTGGAAATCACCGGTTACGAGCATATCTCAATGCAACCCAATTCCGGGGCACAGGGGGAATATGCCGGCCTGGTCGCCATTCGCCGTTATCAGGATGCACAGGGAGAGGGGCATCGGGATATCTGCCTGATCCCCAGTTCCGCTCATGGTACCAATCCGGCGTCGGCGGCCATGGCCCATATGAAAGTGGTCGTGGTCGAGTGCGATGACGATGGCAACATCGATCTGGACGATCTGCACGCCAAGGCCGAAAAGTACCGGGACACGCTGTCAGCCATCATGCTGACGTATCCTTCGACCCATGGTGTGTTCGAAGAAGGCATTCGAAAGGCCTGTCGCCTCGTTCACGATAATGGCGGACAAGTTTATATCGACGGCGCCAACATGAATGCACAGGTCGGACTCTCCCGGCCGGGCGATTTCGGTGGTGATATCTCACACCTCAATCTGCACAAGACATTCTGCATTCCGCACGGTGGCGGAGGTCCCGGCATGGGCCCCATCGGTGTCAAGTCTCACCTGGCGCCTTACGTTTCCAACCATGTAGTGACACCGCTCCAGGGCATCGAAACGCAAGGAGGTGCAGTCGCCGCCACTGCCTATGGCTCCGCGTCGATCCTGCCGATCTCCTGGGCCTACATCAAGATGATGGGCGCGCGCGGTCTGCGCAAAGCAACGGAACTGGCCATTCTGAATGCCAACTATATAGCCAAGCGCCTGGAATCGCACTATCCGATCTTGTACAAGGGCACCAATGGTACGGTTGCCCACGAATGCATCATCGACGTTCGCCCACTCAAGACGTCTTCCGGTATCAGCGAAGAAGACATCGCCAAACGGTTGATGGACTATGGTTTCCACGCCCCCACGATGTCCTTCCCGGTCCCCGGCACTCTGATGGTGGAACCGACGGAATCCGAATCACGCTATGAAATCGACCGATTCTGCGATGCCATGATCGCTATTCGGGAAGAAATCGCCAGCGTAGAACGCGGTGACTGGCCAGCCGATGACAATCCCCTGGTCAGAGCACCACACACCATGGCCGACCTAATGGACGATCACTGGGAACGAGCCTATTCCAGGGAGCTCGGTGCCTTTCCATCCAAGGCCGTGAAAGATGCCAAGTTCTGGCCGTCCGTCAATCGCGTGGATAATGTCTACGGTGACCGTAACTTGATCTGCTCCTGCCCCAGCATCGACGCGTACCGTGACTGACGCACCCATGGCGCCTCACCCCATCACGGTGAGGCGCGTCTACCCTGCTGACTGGACGCCGCTGGAACTCATTGGCTCAAACCGGGATCTTCAGAAAAACCATACAATGTATGTCGACGCTGATCGCGGAAATCGGCCAGCAATTGCGCATACCGTTTGGGCAACTCGCTCCCTATCGGCGTCACGCGATGCAGCGTTTCATGGACGGGATGCGGTAGCGGCAACTCCTTGACCTGTCGTTGCCAGGGAGAGGTTTCGAGAACCAGCCGGGAAAGAACAGTGAACCCGAGTCCGCGCGCGACCGCATCGAGTACCATGCTTACTTCATTGGTAAATCCCTGGCGCGGCACCTGGCCCATCGAACGGAACTCTTCAGGGAAGTTGGCGCGTAACAACTGTCCTGCATGGTTGATACCATCAGAATAATTGACGAAGCCCAAGGCCATGAGATCCGCCAGTGTCGTACCGGTAAAATCAGCGGGAACGACCAGGCACAGGGGTTCCTGGTGCCAGAGTTCATAGCTCAAATCGGGATGTTTGATGACATCGGTCACGATTCCCACGTCATAACGTCCTTTCAGAACATCCTGAACGATATCCCCATTGAAGGCAAAGCTGTAATTGACCCGTAACCCAGGATACATCTGCTGATACCCCAGGAGGAACGGATAGAACATCAGCCCGATACTGCCGGGTGATGCAATACGGCACTCTCCTGAATCAAGAGACTCGTTATCCAGTGAATGGCGGAACTGCTCATGCTCGGCGAACAGTTTGACCGCATAATCGTACGCCCGCCGACCACTCTCCGTCAGTGTGAACTTGCGCCCATGTCGGTTCAGCAGGGATTTCTGCAGATACTGCTCCAGCTTTCGAATGTGCTGACTCACGCCAGGTTGTGTCATATCGAGACGGCGTGCCGTCAGAGTGAAGCTACCGGTCTCGACCAGGGTCAGGTATGTGCGGAAATACTGAGCATTGAACATGGAGCAGTGCTTGTATCAATCGTGGATAAAGATGAGACACGACAACAATATCGATACTATCAGAAAACATCGTCGCAGGCAGCGCTGGGGCGCTTGTCATGCCCCATGTTAGACTAAGCGGACGTTTCAGCAATAAGGTTCGAGTGTTATGCCTGATCCACTTGCCCGTCGAGCAGACGCCATCCATCAAACCCTGATCGTCATGGAACAGGACGCCGAGGCCGATGATCTTTTCGCCTTGGGCTACCTGATTCCCCAGGTTCCTCTTGTCATGGAAATGGTCGAATACGACCCGGAGAATGTCGTTCCCGAGGACTTCGATGATGTCTTTCTCGAATGGCTCAACAACGCCTTTGCCGATGATGCCATGAGTCAACATGACCAGGATCATATCCGCCAGCTATGGGACCAGGCACGTCGCCAATCCAATGCTGCATGACAAGGACGATACCCATGCCCAGAACGATTTCCACCACGATTTCTCCGGAAGGCAGCCTGGAAGTGTTGTCGCAACATGAGGTCAACCGTCTGCGGGATACCTCGGCCAACGGGCTGCATGAACTGTTGCGACGCTGTGCCCTGGCCATTCTCAATTGTGGCAACCCCACTGACGATGGCCTCCAGGTCATGGAAACCTACCATGACTTTGATATCGAAGTGTTACAACAGGATCGCGGAATTCGTCTCAAATTGAACAATGCGCCCGCCGAAGCGTTTGTCGATGGCAGGATGATTCGGGGGATTCGCGAACTACTCTCCGCCGTTCTGCGTGATGTCGTTTATGTCTACAACGAAATCCAGACGCAGCAACGATTCGACCTGAGTACCGGTGAAGGAACGACGAATGCTGTTTTTCATATTCTTCGCAAAGCAGGGGCACTGAAACCCTCGCTCGACCCGGGAATCGTCGTGTGCTGGGGTGGCCATTCGATCACTCGGGAAGAGTACAATTATACAAAAGACGTTGGCTACCACCTCGGATTACGCGATATGGACATCTGTACCGGATGTGGTCCGGGAGCAATGAAAGGACCCATGAAAGGCGCCAACGTTGCCCATGCCAAGCAACGCCGAAAACTGGGACGTTACATCGGTATTTCCGAACCCGGTATCATTGCCGCCGAATCCCCCAACCCGATCGTCAACGAGTTGGTGATCATGCCGGATATCGAAAAACGCCTGGAAGCCTTCGTGCGGTTGGGTCACGGCATTGTCATCTTTCCCGGCGGCGTCGGCACCGCCGAAGAAATACTTTACCTGCTCGGGATATTACTGCATCCAACGAATCGAGAAATGCCGTTTCCCGTCATCTTCACTGGTCCGGCTGACTCAGCCGACTATTTCGCACGGATCGACGAGTTTCTCGGCTATACGCTGGGTGATGAAGCTCGCAGTCGCTACCGTATCATGATCGACGACCCGGTGGGTGTCGCACGCGCCATGCGCGATGGAATCGATGATGTGACACAATTTCGTCGCCAGCAGCAGGATGCGTTCTATTACAACTGGCGGCTCAATATCGCCAGAAACTTTCAGGAACCCTTTGAACCGACCCATGAAACCATGGCCGGCCTGGCGCTACATCACCAGCAACCCATTCACGAACTCGCTGCCAATTTGCGGCGCGCGTTTTCAGGAATCGTTGCGGGCAACGTCAAGGAGCCCGGCATTCGCGCCATTGAATCTCATGGCCCGTTCCGCCTCCACGCCGAACCCGAATTGATGAAACGTCTGGACGAGCTTCTTAGCTCATTCGTCGAACAGGGACGCATGAAATTGCCGGGCAGTCACTACGTCCCCTGCTACACCCTGAGTTAGAAAATGACGAGATGCCGGCAGTCGCAGCCGAGCACTAAGCCGGCCTCAACCCTTGCGCATCCATAATGTGGCGACATGCAGCAACAGGCCTGAAACAGCAGCCTGCGACAACCACAACGGCCAGATAATGATGCCGTGCGTGGCAATCTGCCACAATGCCGTCACCGCCAATCCAGCAAGCAACCAACCCCCCAGGCGTCGCACGAAGTGAGGAACCTGCATGCGCGAAGCTTGATCGAGACCGCGCCAGTGCCAGATCACAACTACCGCGACGGCGGCGAAAGCGATGAGCAATAACGTCAGCCGCGTCATGTGTTGATTAATGACATAGCGCGGGATACTGGCGACGATCAAGATCAATAGACCCAACAGGGTACTCAATCGTTGCGGTGTCATGGCCATCATCTTGATTCATGCCACCTGGAGATTTTGCGAATCTATCCACTGCTCCGCCCACGGGATGGCGGCATCGTCGGCCATGAAGGTTTCCATGGCGTCGACCTCCAGGCGATCCCCGAGTCGTTGCGCCCCGAGATCCTCCAACAAGACATCCAGTGAGCGTCCCCCACCGCAGAACGTCTCTCCGTAGGAACTGTCACCCAAGGCAATCAGACCATATTGCAATTCATGCAACGAAGGGCTCCGTTCCTGTAAAGCGCGAACGAACGGGACAAGGTTTCCCGGGCAGTCACCACTCCCTGTCGTGGAAACACAGAACAGCGCCAGATCTGTCGGCGAGTCGACAAGATCCTCCAGGCTCGGCTGCTCGTAGATCGTGACGTCATATCCCGCCTGTTCGAATAGCGGTTTGACCTGTTCGGCAACGTCCAATGCACCGCCATAAACGGTACCAACAAAAATCTTGAGGGTAGGCATACCGTCGCTTTTCCCGATGAATTCGCAGGCATGTTATCACAACAAGGAAGGCTGACCGAATCCGGGCAATTCCTGTAAGCAAAAGACGGAGCCGGTGACGGCTCCGCCCTGACGGGTTAAAGCGATGTCACATCAACGGCGCAATTCGCCATCGAAGTCTTCAACCCGGCTCTTCAACTTCTGGCCAGGCCGGAAAGTGACCACTCGCCTTGCGGAAATAGGAATTTCCTCGCCGGTCTTGGGGTTGCGCCCCGGCCTTTCACGCTTGTCACGCAAGTCGAAGTTACCGAACCCGGATAGCTTGACCTGCTCGTTCTCACGTAAACAGCCACGAATCTCCTCGAAGAAGCATTCCACCATCGACTTGGCCTCTCGTTTGGAGAGCCCCAATTCGACATGCAGATGTTCCGCCAGTTCCGCTTTGGTCAACGCGCCCATGGGTCATTCCCTCGTGGTGGATATCGTTCAATTCAGCAATACCGTGTTCCATCCACCGTCTCAGCCAAACCGGATGGTTCGGTGACTCAGCCTCTGAGCCGAGCACCAAAACGTTCCCCTGTCTGAGCGACGATGGAATCGACTAACTGATTGATTTCATCATCATTGAGCGTGCGTGAAGGATGCTGCCAGGTCAAGCCCAACGCGACACTCTTCATCCCATCGGATACCCCTTTGCCCTGGTAGACATCGAAAAGGCGAAGTTCACTGAGCCATTCACCAGCGGCTTCATGCAAACAATCCAGCAATGCCTGAACCGGCAGTTGCTCATCCACCAGCAAGGCCAGATCACGACGGACTTCCGGATAACGTGACAGAGGCTGAAACGCTGGCACTTGCCCTCGCGTCAACGCATCAAGGGAGACTTCGAAGAGAACCGCATCGGTCTTCAGACCCAGCTGCCCCCTGACAGCGGGATGCAAGGTCCCGATCCAGCCGACTGGTTCTCCCTTGCGAAGGATCCGGGCACTCTGGCCGGGATGCAGTGACGGGTGTTGTGCCGGCTCGAATCGCCATGCCTCGGGATCGCCCAGCGACAAGAGACTTTCCAGATCCCCCTTGAGATCGAAAAAGTCGACATCCCGAGTCCCAGCCGACCACCCTTCGGGATCACGGCGGCCATTGACCACGGCTCCCAGCATCGACTCCTGACGCAAGTCATCCAGTGTTCCACGGAAAACCAGACCGGTCTCGAACAGCCGCACACGATGCTGTTGACGATTGAGGTTGTATTCCAGAGCCTTGATCAGCCCAGGAAACAGGCTGGCCCGCATCACCGACATATCATTGGAAATCGGATTCGCCAACGCCGGTGCCACGGCATCAGGCAACATCGTTTGCTGCAGTTCGGGGGCCACGAAACTGTAGGTAATCGCTTCCTGAAAACCGCGTGCCACCATCTGGCGGCGCAGTCGAGCAAGTGTCAAGCGGTCCTCGTCATCGGCACGCAACGCCAGACGGGCAGCGGGACGCCGGACGGGCAACCGGTTATAACCATGAATGCGGGCGACTTCCTCGATCAGATCCTCTTCAATCGCGATATCGAAACGCCAACTAGGGGCAACGGCCGACCATCCCTCCGCGCGTTCAGCCACCTGGATACCCAAACGAGTGAGGATATCAACCACATCGACACCCTCCAGCTCGGTGCCCAGTGCCTGACGAAGACGAGCCGCCCCCAATGTCATCGATGCCGGCGACGGCATTTGCCCGTCATCCATCACCTCCGTGACGGGACCGCTCTCCCCCCCCGTGATGGACAACAATAGTGTCGTGGCACGCTCCACGGCAAGCCTCGCCAAGTGGGGATCGACGCCACGCTCGAAACGGTGGGACGCATCAGTATGCAGTCCATAGTGGCGAGCCTGGCCGGCAATCGCCAAGGGTGTGAAGAAGGCGGACTCGAGAAAAATGTCGGAGGTCTCGACATTGACTCCGGAGTTCTCCCCCCCCATCACCCCGGCAATCGCCAAGGGCCCCTTACCATCGGCAATGATCAGTGTATTCTCATCGAGCGAGACTTCTTGTCCGTCGAGCAATACCAGTGTCTCTCCGGAGCGCGCCCCTCTGACTTCAATCCCTTCATGGAGGTTGGCACGGTCGAAGGCATGCATCGGTTGACCCAGTTCGAGCATCACATAGTTGGTGACATCGACAACCGGATCAATGGACCGGATACCGCTCCGCCGCAGCCTCTCCAGCATCCATAGCGGCGTCTCGGCTGTCACGTCGACATTCTTGATGACTCGCCCGACATACCGTGGACAGCGTTCCGGATCAGCCACATTGATACCGAACGTTTCCTCGTGCTCAGCCGGCACGGGATCAATGGCCGGCCCCGCAACGTCGCATCGGTTGAGCACACCTATCTCCCGGGCCAACCCCTGAATGCTGAGGCAGTCACCGCGGTTGGGTGTCAGATCGACTTCAATCGAGGTGTCCTCTAGCCTCATCCATTCGCGAAAATCCGCTCCTGGCGGCGCATCACCAGCCAGTACCAGAATTCCCGACGAGGTTTCCTCGCTAAGGCCGAGTTCGGATGCCGAACAGATCATGCCTTGTGATTCGGCGCCGCGGAGGCGTGTTTCCCGGATATCGATCCCCCCCGGCAGTACGGCGCCAACGCGAGCAAAAGGCACCTTCTGTCCGACGGCAACATTGGGAGCAGCGCAAACCACTTGAGACGTCTTGCCGCTACCGTCATCGACATGACAAACACTCAGTTTGTCAGCATCGGGATGTTGCTGTTTATCAGTCACCTCAGCCACGACGACCCGGGAGAACTCCCCTGCAACCGGGGTAATGCTGTCCACTTCAAGCCCAGCCATGGTGATCTGGTCAGCCAGTTGCTGCGTCGACAAGTCCGGTGAGACCCATTCCCGCAACCATTGCTCGGAAAACTTCATGACGAATCCTGTCTTCTACTAATCCGGTTGACGATCAAGCGAACTGACGCAGGAAGCGCAGGTCGTTATCGAAAAAGAGGCGCAAGTCATTGACGCCGTAGCGCAACATGGCCAGACGCTCGGCACCCATGCCAAAGGCGAAGCCGGTATATCGGGACGCATCGATTCCGGAGTGTCGGAACACTTCGGGATGCACCATGCCACACCCCATCACTTCCAGCCAGCCGCTGTGAGAGCACACACGGCACCCCTCTCCGTTACACATGACACACTGGATATCGACCTCAGCCGACGGCTCCGTGAACGGAAAATAGGAAGGACGAAACCTCACGGACAGGTCGTCACGCTCGAAAAAAGCGTGCAGAAAATCCTCGATCGTACCTTTGAGGTCGGCAAAGCTGACATCTTCATCGACCAACAGCCCCTCGACCTGGTGGAACATCGGCGTGTGCGTCAAGTCAGAATCACTCCGGTAAACGCGTCCGGGACATACGATCCGAATCGGCGGCGCCTGGCTTTTCATGGTCCGAACCTGTACCGGCGAGGTATGCGTACGCAGCAACCGCGTAGCATCGAAGTAGAAGGTATCGGCCATGCCTCTAGCAGGATGATGCGCCGGAATATTTAGCGCCTCGAAATTGTGATAGTCATCTTCGATTTCCGGCCCCACGGCGACGTCATATCCCACCCGAGTAAACAGCCCTTCTATACGCTCAAGGGTTCGGGTGACGGGGTGAAGACCGCCATTGATCTGACCACGCCCAGGCAAGGTTACATCCACACTTTCTTCCTCCAGCCTGGCCTGCAATGCGGCCTGCTGCAGGGATTGCCGACGCGTTTCCAACTCATCACCAAGCGATTGCTTGGCCTGGTTGATACGCTCACCAACCGCCGGACGCTCCTCGGGAGGCAATTGTCCCAACCCTTTGAGCAGTGAAGTAATCTCGCCTTTCTTGCCGAGGTAACGTACCCGAACTTCGTCGAGGGATGCCATATCCTGAGCCTCGGCAATCGCGCTACGGGCATCGGCGACCAATTTGGAAAGGTGGTCCATCCGTTAAGCTCCGAACGGGCTGGCCGACTCAAATGGAGAAAAAGTCAGCACAGCGTTGATCTGACAAACGTGTAAAAACGATGTTAGTGAGCCGAACACTCACCGAAACGAAACAGGGGAAGAGCAGCTGCTCTTCCCCCGTATATGCACGGCTGGTTGTGACACGGCAACGCCATGACACCTATCCACCCTTATTGAGCAGCCTTGGCCTTCTCGACGATGGCCGCAAACGCGGCTTTCTCGTGAACGGCTAGATCGGCAAGCACTTTTCGGTCGATCTCGACTCCCGACTTTTTCAAGCCGGCAATAAAGCGACTGTATGACATGCCATTCTGACGGGCGGCCGCATTGATACGGGAAATCCACAATGCGCGGAACTGGCGTTTGCGCTGACGACGGTCACGATAGGCATACTGCCCTGCTTTGATGACAGCCTGTTTGGCAACACGGAAGACCCGGGAACGAGCACCATAGTAGCCCTTGGCCTGCTTCAACACTTTCTTGTGACGGCGACGTGCAACGACACCACGCTTGACACGAGTCATAGCTTTCTCCTGACGTTAGCGAAATTCAAACCAAGGATCAAAGTTTCGGCAGCATGCGTTGAATCAGGGCACGATCGGCATCATGAACCTGTTTCATCCCACGTAGCTGACGCTTACGCTTGGTGGACTTCTTGGTCAGGATATGGCTACGGAACGACTGCTTATGTTTGATACCGTGAGCCGACTTCTTGAAGCGCTTGGCAGCGCCGCTGTTACTCTTGATTTTCGGCATGAGGGACAACTCCACTCGGACGTTTTTCAGAAAACCCAAGGCCGACACCCACCTTTCCACACAAGATGGATGCCCGTTAACCTGCCATTGGATCACTTCTTCTTGGGGGCAAGGATCATGATCATCTGACGGCCTTCCATCTTGGGGAAGGACTCGACTGTTGCCAGTTCATCGAGATCATCGGCAATCCGTTCCATCAGCTTGCGGCCGATATCCTGGTGTGCCATCTCACGGCCACGAAACCGCAAGGTCACCTTGCCCTTATCGCCACCTTCGAGGAAACGGATCAGGTTACGTAGTTTCACCTGGTAGTCGCCCTCGTCGGTGCCAGGTCGGAATTTGACTTCCTTGACCTGGATCTGCTTCTGCTTTTTCTTCTGAGCCGCTTTCTGCTTTTTTTGCTCGAAGACAAATTTACCGTAATCCATGATCTTGCAGACCACAGGATCGGCATTGGAGATCTGTACCAGATCCATACCAGCTTCTTCAGCTTTCTCTAATGCCTCACTGGTAGGAACAATACCCAACTGTTCGCCATCCGAACCGATGAGACGTACCTGGTCTTCGGTGATACGGTCATTCATTGGGGGACGCTTGTCTTGACGTCCACGCTGCTGGTTATTCCGCTTGATCGTTACATCTCCGTGTTGATTGACGTTGACACAGAACCAATATGGCCAGGGCGTTCGCGACTCACCACCACAGGTTTAGCATGGAACCTGCTCGGCTTCCAGCTTGGCGACCAACTCATCGACCGAAAAGGTTCCGAGATCCTCGCCACTCCGGGTACGCACAGCCACCGTATTGGTTTCAACTTCCTTATCTCCCGCTACGAGAAGATAAGGTATTTTCTGCAACGTATGTTCGCGGATTTTAAAGCCGATTTTCTCATTCCTCAAGTCCGCCTTGACGCGCAGACCGATTTTTTGCAATCGCTGCTCCAATTCACGCGCATAATGATGCTGTGCGTCAGTGATGGTCAGTATCACCGCCTGCTCAGGTGCCAGCCATAAGGGCATCGCCCCCGCATAATGCTCGATCAGGATACCCAGGAACCGCTCGAAGGACCCCAGGATGGCGCGATGCAACATGACCGGGGTCTTGCGATCCCCATCTTCGTCGACGTACTGAGCACCGAGGCGACCTGGCAGGTTGAAATCCAGTTGAAGCGTACCGCACTGCCAGACCCGGTTAAGACAATCACGCAACGCGAATTCGATTTTCGGCCCGTAAAACGCGCCTTCACCCGGCTGAAGCTCCCATTCCAGTCCCGTTGCATTCAGTGCCGCTTCCAGCCCCTTCTCGGCCCGGTCCCAGAGAGCCGGCTCCCCGAGGAAATCTTCTTCGGGCCGTGTCGACAGCTTGAGCTCGACATCCTCGAAGCCAAGTTCCTTATAGACCTTCAACGTCAGATTGATGAACGCTTCCGCCTCTGCCTGTATCTGGGCTTCCGTACAGAAGATGTGTGCGTCGTCTTGAGTAAATCCACGCACGCGCATCAATCCATGCAACGACCCAGACGGTTCATTGCGATGGCAGCTTCCAAACTCCGCCAAACGCAGTGGCAGGTCGCGGTAACTCTTGAGCCCCTGATTGAACACCTGCACGTGGCAGGGACAATTCATCGGCTTGACCGCAAACTGACGCTTTTCCGATTCGGTCGTGAACATCAGGTCGCTATAGTGCCCCCAGTGACCCGATTTCTGCCACAGTGACAGATCGACCACTTGAGGCGTCTTGATCTCCTGATAGCCATGTTCGCGCTGTACGCGACGCATATAGCTTTCGAGAGCCTGGTAGAGAGCCCAGCCATTGGGATGCCAAAAGACCATTCCCGGCGCCTCTTCCTGCAAGTGGAAGAGATCCATTTTCTTGGCTAATTTACGATGATCGCGACGCTCAGCCTCTTCCAAGCGCTGGAGGTAGGCCTTCAACTGTTTCTTGTCACTCCAGGCGGTACCGTAAATTCGAGTCAGCATCGGACGCTCGGAATCACCACGCCAATAGGCTCCGGCGAGTTTCGTCAGCTTGAATGCTTTCAGATGACGGGTATTCGGCACATGCGGGCCACGGCACATGTCGACATACTCTTCATGATGATACAGGCGGATCGTTTCCCCTTCGGGAATATCCCTGACGATCTCCTGCTTATAGGGTTCGTCGCGCTGAACGAACGTAGCCATCGCCTTGTCAGCATCGACGTATTCACGAACGACATCGTAATGACGGTCGATCAGCGCCTTCATTCGCTCTTCGATGCGCTCAAGATCATCAGGAGTGACCGACTGGCCGAAATCGATATCGTAATAGAAGCCATCGCCGATCACGGGACCAATCGCCATTTTGGCATCGGGATATAGCTGCTTGACTGCGTGGCCGATAACATGGGCGCAGGAGTGTCGAATGATCTCCAGTCCTTCGTCATCACGAGCCGTTATGATTGACACCTCGGCATCATGGTCAATCACATCAGCGGCATCAACGAGCACGCCATCAATCTTTCCGGCCACGCAGGCCTTGGCAAGGCCGGGGCCGATGGACTCGGCCAGGTCCATGATACTGAGAGAGTCCTCGAATGATCTTTGGCTGCCATCAGGCAGAGTCACAATGGGCATTAGTCAAATCCTTAACGCAGTGGTGATCCACACCAAGGATCACTTGCAATCGATCAAAGAATAGCTGTAAGCAGTCATTTCGATCATGGTATCCCGGCCAGAAGCCATGGATCACCAGACAGATGAGAACGGGGACTCTATCAGATCGAGGCGTCATGACGCCACGCAATAATGACGAAATGGGGCGCCCGAAGGCGCCCCATACACTCTTCCTACCCGATTCGATATCGGGAACGGATGTGCCGTATCAGCGTGGCACTCAATCAGTCCACTCGTCGAGTTCAACGCGACGGTTTTCCGCACGACCTTCATCGGTTTCGTTGGAAGCAATGGGTTGCTCCTCACCGTAACCGCGGGCACGCATGCGATCACTATCGACGCCCTGGGACTCGAGATAGTCCACGACCGATTCAGCACGACGCTGAGACAAGTCCTGATTGTACTCGGCGGAACCGACCGCATCCGTATGCCCTTCGATGCTGACACGAACACCTTCATTGGCCACGAGGCGCTCGGCAACCTCATCAAGAATCGATTCGGCCTGCTGTGTCAATTGAGCAGAGTCGAATTCGAAGTTGACATCACGAAGGACAAGGCTCTCGGGGCAGCCCAGGGCATTGACTTCTTCACCGGCCGGTGTATCCGGACATTGATCCTTGAAGTCGGGGACACCGTCACCGTCGGAATCAAGCGGGCAGCCCTTGGAGTCCACTTCAACGCCTGAGGGGGTTCCGGGGCATTCATCACGGAAGTCGGGGACACCGTCACCGTCGGAATCGAGCGGACACCCCTCCGCATCCTTGGCGACACCTGCCGGAATCTCGCCCTCATAACTCGGGCACTCTTCCACTTCAGGTTCCGGCTCGTTATCAGCACACAGCAGTCCGCCGATGGTCGCGCCGGCGGTACCACCAACGGCCACGCCTGCCTCCTCATCGGAGCTACTGCTGGTGGCATAGCCAATGCCACCGCCAATCAGTCCCCCTGCCAGACCGCAAACAGCCGGATGCTGATACCAGGCCCGGTCACTTGCGGAATTGCCACTCCCTTGGCCTGAGGACTGAGATGCTGAGCTGGCACAGCCGGATAGGCCGACAACCAGTGCAGAGCCGAGCAATAAGCCAGTCGAAGATTTTTTCATGTAAGACTCCTTCTTAACATTCTGCTAGTCGTAACCCCAGGTTTGCTAGTCATACCCCGGCTAGTCGCGATCCTGAGTTACCGAGAGGGTCCCGCGAAAACGGAACCCTTTTGCAGGACAATAAATTTCGTCCTCACACCGCAAAGAAAGCACATTTAATCGAATTCGGCTAGTGCTTATATGTGACTCATGACTATATCATGACCAGCAGCAATCCTTTAATCCTTTAGGTCAGCCCGCCCATTACACCATGCAAGGGTCATCCACAACGTGGTATCACGATGTATTGACTTCCCGACTCAACCAATTGGCCCTAAATGCCAGAATTTCACGAGCGGCTTCTCTGATCGTGGCATCCAGCTCGGATTCGATCGCCAGACGCTCACGATCTTCCTTCATACGATCCCGCGGTGATAACGCCAGCCTCGACGAATGAGTATGAAGATGCGATGTACGCGCATATGTCTCGGCAAATACACGGAATCGATCCTGATCCGTCAGATCCGGATCGATGATTTCCAGCAATACCTTGCATCGCAGGGCGCCCTCGGTTAGATCGACCTGATCGTCGAGCATAGCCTTGGCAATAGCATCCAGGCTTTCCAGGCATTGCTGATTGGCACGATTTATTTCATCTCGCTTGAATGCTTCTCTACGCTTGACCTCGCGCCATAAGCGAAGCGCATAAAGACTCAACCCGACGACAACCAGAATGGCTACCGCCAACAGCCCCCAAGCCATAACAGGACTCATGAAAAAGTGTGTCCCCTTTATCGTAGAACTGGCGTGTTACCACAACCAGATCGCTGCATAATGATCCAGCAACAAGACCCCGAAGACGTACAGGATATAACGTATGGAATACCAGAACGCATTGATCGGCGCCTGGGGGTCATGACCGCGCCAGACACGCCAGTTCCAGATCATGAAACGGATATTGAGAAGAACGATACCCACCAGATACAGCAGACCACTCATGCCAATGGCAAAGGGCAACAGGGTCACGGCAACCGTCAGCCAGCCATACAGCCAGACCTGCAGACGCGTGAAAGCATCGCCATGCGTGACCGGCAACATCGGGACGCCGGCGTTGGCATACTCATCCCGCTTGTGTATGGCCAACGCCCAGAAATGCGGCGGTGTCCAGGCAAAGACGATCAGCATCAACAACAATGGCTCAGGCCCCAGTTGGCCGGTCACGGCAGTCCAGCCCAACAACGGGGGGGCTGCACCGGCTACACCACCGATCACGATATTCTGAGGAGTGGCGCGCTTAAGGAACGCCGTATAAATCAATGCATAACCGATCAGCGACGCCAAGGTCAGCCAGGCCGTCAATGCATTGACCTGCCACCACAAAAGACCAATACCAAGCACCGAGAGAAGACTGGCCCAAAGCAAGGCAAGCGATGTCGGTAGGCGGCGAGTGACCAGCGGACGCTCCTGCGTCCGTATCATCATCGCATCAAGACGTCGGTCGAGAATATGGTTGAATGCGGCTGCGCCGCTGGCTGCCAACCCGATTCCCGTCAACCCGAAAGTCACGGCCGCAGCCGGCGGCAGCGACGGCGTAGCCAACGCCATCCCTACCATGCTGCAAACCAGCATGACGACGACGACACGCGGTTTGCACAAGGTCAAGAAATCACGCCACAACCAGGTCGACGACTCCATCTTGAGAGTATCGTCGGCTACTGCATCACGCATTCACGCATTCTCCCATCGCACTGGATCGTCCGGGTTGCCCGATCCCGCGTGCTTGCCAAACTGCCAATACCATCATTGCCACCATCAACAAGGCGCCGGCGGTATGGACCAGTGCCAGACTCAAGGGCAGCCACCAGATGACATTGAGCGCACCAATCAGTACTTGTCCACCATACACGGCGAACAACAGCAGTAGTATCGGTCGTAATTGTCGCACTCCCCAATGTCGCCATATCAACATCAATAATGTTATCCCCAGTGCCAACGCACCGAGACGATGCCCCATATGAATGGCACTGCGGGCATCGGCATGCAACTGACCATAAAGATAGTTGGGGCCAACCGTCTGCGTCAGGTGAAATCCTTCACTCCAGTCCATCGATGGCCACCATTCCCCATTGCAGGTAGGGAACCCCTGACACGCCATACCGGCGTAATTACTCGATGTCCAGCCACCCAATGCCAATTGAGCGACCAACAGTGCAATCGCTACAGCCCACCAGCGGGACAGGCGTCGAGGCGCCGATACTATACCTTCTCCCTCCTTGGAGATCGATCGGGCATAACGTCGCAGCCTCAGGTGGAGCCAGAGAAATAATCCCATCACTGCCAGCCCACCCAACAAATGTAGCGTCACCACTTGAGGCCATAGTTTAAGCGTCACAGTAAAGGCGCCAAAAGCCCCTTGAACCACGATGGCCATCAAGAGCGCCAAGCTCACCCCCCAAGGGTAGCCTGCGTCGTTCCGCCGGGAACGGCCCAACATGACCAAGGCCAAAACGATCACCCCCAGCAGCGATGCTATATAGCGATGGAACATTTCCACCCAGGCCTTGAACGGCTCGAGCGGTGAATCCGGTGTATGGGCCTGGGCCACGCCCGCATCCGGCACGACCAGGCGTCCGTAGCATCCCGGCCAGTCCGGACACCCCAATCCCGCGTCGGTCAGACGAGTCCACGCCCCGACCAACACGACAATGGCGGTCATGACGGTACCAACCAGGCTCAATGCAACGAGCAGATGACGACGCGATCCTGACTTGAACACGATTTCTTTCCCCTCAAAGGCATCCCAAGATCAACGGTCCGCGCCACCCGGCGGTTCAGGGTTGGTCTCCAGCAACAATTGAATATCGTCCAGCACATCCTCGGTCGACACATCGGACGAATAGCTCAACACGGGCTTACCTTCAGGATCCAGTACCCACACTTGTCCCTCAGAGTGCCACTCAGGAGTGCGTGTCCACTGCGCTCGCTGCTCGCCAGGGAGGGCCTCTCCGGCATCGCCGCCGATACGCAAACGAGACACCCGGGGCGCTTCCCGCCCCAATGCTCGGTGAAGACGCCACCAGCGGTCCGCTTGTTGGGAACAGTCGATGGAACAGTCGAATACCAGCATCCAATCCTCGCCGTTCAGCGTCACTGAGCTGACCGGCCACTCTTCGAACACAGGATGATCCGGCTCAAGTTGTCCATGAGCCGTTTTTGAATCGGGAATTCCGATCCGAAGCTCAACCATTACCCAAGCCGCCAATAGCGGCGCGGCAAATACACCGATCAAGGCCAGCAACTTACAACGCTGACGAGCCAAATACGTCATTCACTCAGTCTCTTTTTATCCACGTTCGATGAAAACCATGGCAGGCGTCGACTGTTAAGACGACGCCTGCTTACCCAGCCCCAGATATCTGCCGCCAACGTACATCGCAATCAGTGCAGCCAGTGACAGCCCCCACCACTGGGCGGCATAGCCGAAATGGCGACTGGGAGGCATGACACTCGGCTCCCACCATGAAGTCAACTGACCAGGCCCTTGCTGCTGATGAACCCAACCTTCATGAGCAAAATTCCCCAGCCCCTCCCAAGCGATCAGATCAATCTGCTGCAAACGCTGCCCTTCGCGATTATCCCCCAACAATAGTCCCTGGTCTCTGGCAGGTTGCCACTGCCCCGTTATTTCGACGGTCCCATCCGGCGTTGACACCTCAGGATTTTCCCGGGGCGCATCAGTGGCCACGAACCCCCGCTGGATCAGCCATAAACGGCCGTCCCCGGAACGAAACGGCGTCAAGACAGCCACTCCGACACGCCCATCAACGATCCGATTATCAAGAAACAGGGAATGCTCGCCGAGGAACTCCCCTTCGAGGATAATTTCCGAACCGGCAGGCGGCGTTTCGGCAGGCGCTTCGAGACGAGGAGCAGCAGCCAGTTCGTCAAGGTACTCGCGCTTGTCTTCAGCCCGCTGCCACTGCCATAGTCCGAGACTGATGCCAAGCGCCACCAGTAGGCTCCAGCCGATCCACCACACCCGCTTCAGGGTGGTATGTCGAGTGCGATGGTGTACATTGGCAGAATGCCCACTCACGGAGAGCCCTCATGCTGAAAGCATTGATAGCGTTAGCTTTTGTCATCATGGTATCGAGCCTGGCAGCCGGTGCCGGTTTCCTGCTACATGACGACAGTCGATCCAAGCGCGTGCTTGTCTCTCTCAAGCTACGTGTCGCCACTGCAAGCATCTTACTCGTTCTGCTCGTATACGGGTTCTATTTCGGCGACCTCGCTGCCGGCTGAGAACATCGGACGCTGTCGCCCGAATCCGCAACAGCGTCCGGCTCAACACCGTGTCAGAAGACGTAGACGAACAGGAACAAGCCGATCCATACGACATCGACGAAGTGCCAATACCAGGCACCCGCTTCAAAGGCGAAATGGTCATCACGACTGAAATGTCCCTTGAGGATGCGCCCAAGCATGACAGCCAAGGTCACCACGCCGACCGTGACATGGAATCCATGGAATCCCGTCAAAAGAAAGAAGGTCGAGCCATAAATACCGGCATCCAGCGTAATCCCATAATGCGTATAGGCTTCGTAATATTCGACCCCCTGGACCACCAGGAAGCAGGCACCCAATGCCAGAGTGACAATCAGCCAGTTCCGTGCCGTAGCACGCAGGCCTTCCTTAAGCGCTTCGTGGGATACGGTCAGCGTGATGCTGGAAGCGACGAGGAAAAGCGTATTGACCAGGGGCAGCTGCCAGGGGCTGACGATGTCACGCGGCCCGCTGATACTGCTGTCAGGCGGGTTCATCAGAGGCCAGCTGGCAGTAAAGTCAGGCCACAGTAGTGTTGCGATGCCTTTGGCCCCCTCGCCATCGAGCCAGGGCAGCGCAAAGACACGCACATAATAAAGCGTGCCGAAAAACGCGGCGAAGAACATCACCTCTGAGAAGATGAACCACCCCATCCCCCACCGGAAAGAGCGATCCATCTGAGCGTCATAGAGCCCTTGACGCGACTCGATCACGACATCGCGAAACCAGAACCACATCACGGCAAGCACAGCGACAGTCCCGAGCCCGAGAACCAAGCTACCGACACCATGAACCAGCACAACGCCCATCCCGATCATCATCAAGCCAACGGCAGCCGACCCTAAAGCCGGCCACTTGCTGGTCTCGGGAACGTAGTAACTGCCACTCATGCGTCACCTCCTTCAAGCGAAGTCGTCTGAACCTGCTGAGATACGTTGTCGTTATCCACCGGATATAAGGTATACACCAGCGTCACGGTATTGATGTCTTCGGGCAAATCTCTGGTGAGCTGAAATACCAGCGGCATTTCTATCCGCTCCCCTCCCCCGATCAGTTGCTCCTGAAAGCAAAAACACGTCAGCTTGCGCATATGCAACGAGGCTTCCGAGGGTGTCACGCTAGGTACCGCTCGTCCCCATACATCATCATCACTGTTGTTGGTAAACGCGAACTCGACCTCTGTCGGTTGACCGGGATGCACTCGCACTTGCCGCGTCAACGCCTCAAGTTCCCAGGGCAGTCCTTTCGACGAACGCGTTATGAACTGAACCGTGACATAACGCGACGTATCCGCCTCTTCATTGCTCATGGCTTGAGGTTGGTTGGCCGCTTTGCCGTTGAGCCCTGTCACTCGACAGAAAACGTCGTACAGCGGCACCAAGGCAAAGGCAAAAAAGAACATGCCTATCAACACAACCACTGTACGCGTCACCGTTTTCTGGACCGGAGTCACGAGTCGTCTCCCGAGTAATCCGGCCCTTTAGTGCCGTTGTGGTGCCTGGGATGTCAAATCAGGCGGCGTTTCAAAGGTATGCAACGGCGCCGGGGAAGGCACGGTCCACTCCAGGTCCTCGGCACCATCCCATGCCTTGGCTGGCGCCTTTTCTCCGCCACGCACACACTTGATCAATACAGCGATGAACAGCAATTGCGATACACCGAAAATGAATCCCCCGATACTCGACACCATGTTGAAATCGGCGAACTGCAGCGCATAGTCCGGGATGCGGCGAGGCATGCCCGCCAGTCCCGAGAAGTGCATGGGGAAGAACGTCAGGTTGACACCAATGACCGACAACCAGAAATGCCAACGCCCAAGGCGCTCATCCGGATAGTGTCCTGTCCATTTGGGCAGCCAGTAATACGCCCCGGCAATAATCGCGAAGACCGCGCCAGGCACCAGCACATAGTGGAAATGAGCAACCACGAAATAGGTGTCGTGATACTGAAAGTCGGCAGGCACGATCGCCAGCATCAGGCCAGAAAACCCGCCGATGGTGAACATCACGATGAATGCCAACGCGAACAGCATGGGCGTTTCGAACGTGATCGAACCACGGAACAGTGTCGTTACCCAGTTGAACACCTTCACGCCCGTCGGTACGGCAATCAGCATCGTGGTGTACATGAAGAATAGCTCGGCCGCCAACGGCAACCCCACCACGAACATGTGATGCACCCATACAAGGAATGACAGAATGGCGATGGAAGCCGTTGCATATACCATCGACGCATAGCCGAACAACGGCTTCCGGGCGAATGCCGGCACGATGGCCGAGACGATGCCGAACGCCGGCAGGATCATGATATAGACTTCAGGATGCCCAAAGAACCAGAACAGGTGCTGAAAGAGTACCGGGTCTCCCCCACCGCCGGCATCAAAGAAACTCGTGCCGAAGTTGATATCCATCAGCATCATGGTGATGACACCCGCCAGAACCGGCATGACCGCAATCAATAGAAACGCCGTGATCAACCAGGTCCAGACGAACAGCGGCATGTCCATCATTCGCATGCCCGGTGCACGCATGTTGAGAATCGTGGCAATGATGTTGATGGCACCCAGAATCGAGCTGATACCGGCAATGTGCAGTGAAAAGATAAAGAACGTCGTTGATGGAGGGCCATAGTCCGTTGATAACGGCGCATAGAACGTCCAACCGAAATTCGGTGCGCCACCAGGCATGAACAGAGTCGACAGCAGCAAACCGAAGGCCACCGGCAGCAGCCAGAAGCTGAAGTTGTTCAGCCGCGGCAGCGCCATGTCAGGCGCGCCCACCTGTAACGGGATCATCCAGTTGGCAAGACCGACAAAAGCCGGCATCACGGCACCGAACACCATGATCAGACCATGCATGGTGGTCATCTGGTTGAAGAATTCAGGCTCCACCAGTTGCAGTCCCGGCTGGAACAGTTCGGCACGCACCACCAATGCGAATATCCCGCCGATAAAGAACATTGACAGCGAGAAGAGCAGATAAAGCGTGCCAATTTCCTTGTGGTTCGTCGTCAACAGCCAGCGCTTGATACCCGTAGGACCTCCATGATGATGATCATGCTCCTGGGCCTGACCTGCTGTCGTCGTTGCAGAACTTTGTTCCAGCGTATGTTGTGGCGGTAACTTCGGGGCCATCGGGAATCTCCTGTTCAATCAATGATATTCAGAACCATATCCTCGTTGGAAAGGCAGGCGAGCTACTCGAGCAGCTCCTGGATTTCCGATGGTTGCACGACATCACCCGTATCATTGTCCCAGGCATTACGCTCATAAGTGATAACAGAGGCTAGCTCGACCGCATTGAGATTGCCTCCAAAGGCCGCCATGGGCGTTCCCGAGACCCCATTGACGACAGCATCGATATGCCAATCGACATCATCCAGCATCTCTTCATTGCCGGCCAATGCCGGGAATTCCCCAGAACCAGAGCCGTCATCCTGGTGGCAAGTCGCGCAGACAGAGCCATAAACCTGTTCTCCACGCTCCATCAGCTCGTCCATTTCCCACTCACGATCGACGCTGTTGGCTTCCGCTTCAGCCTCTTCCTTGCGATCGGCGAGCCATTCCTCGTAATCATCCTGTTCCATCGCATGAACCACGACCGGCATGAAGGCATGGTCCTTGCCACACAGTTCGGTGCATTGACCGCGATAGATACCCGGCTCTTCGATCCGTACCCAGTTTTCATTGACGAAACCGGGAATGGCATCCTGCTTGACGGCCAGATCGGGAACCCACCAGGAGTGGATCACATCATCCGACGTCAGAAGAAACCGCACTTTCTGATCCACCGGAAGCACCAGTGGATTATCGACATCGAGAAGGTATTCGTCGGCACGTTCCTCTTCTCCACGAATCTGGGTACCAGGTGTACTCATGCTCGACGTGAAGGAAATGTCTTCATCCAGGTATTCGTAATGCCATCGCCACTGTTGGCCAGTGACCATGACATCCAGGTCGGCACCCGAGGGGTCATACATTTTCTGAAGCGTCGCTGTGGCGGGAAGGGCCATCCCCACCAGGATCAAGAGAGGAATCGTCGTCCAGAGGACCTCTACCGTCGTGTTTTCATGAAAGTTATCGGCCTTGGCGCCCTGGGAGCGGCGATAGCGGAACAGTGAGTAGAACATGACCGCGAACACGACGACCCCGATGACGACACAAATCCAGAAGATCGCCATGTGCAGGGAGTAAATGTCTTGACTTATCTCGGTCACCCCTACGGGCATGTTCCAGCCATTGGCGTATACCGCAGGAGCCAGCAAAAAAGCAGCTCCCATACCCGTCACCCAAGCGAGCACCATGCGCATCGGCCCCTCCTTGTTCTTGATCTATGCCCCGTGCCGAGGACAATCGACAACATATCAATGAATTAAGCGCTTCGACTATTAGTCTTTTCTACTAGTACAACATACGAGCCCAGCCTGCACACAGCGATGGTCAGGACAACGCGAACGCACAGACATTACCATCAATACCGGGAGATAAGACACATCCTCTAACCGGCAACCGTCAACGCTATCATCGCGATCACGACGACTAACACGATTGCCAACAGTATCCCTACCACGATGAACTTGATGGGCTCGCCATGCGTAAAATCCTCTTGCCGGCGGCGCTCCTTCTGTACGCCAAAAAACGCTGCCAGGACCGACTTGATCACATTCCACATGGTGGCCCGATCACACTCCGCTATACTGACAATTGGTTCAATGATTCTGTGCGAGGATAATCGCTATGACGTCCGACAAATCTACTCCTTTCGTCGCACACGAGCTATTCGCCACGTCAGAACCACTTGTCAACCTCTGGCTGAAGCACTGCATGGATCCTGCTACCCCCGTGCTCAAACTGCAACTCGCATGGTTGGAAAGTGTCTCGGATGCCGTACGATTCGAAGCCGATTTTCTGACCGCCTGTGCCGATTCCAGTGGCAAGCTGGTCAACTGTATGATGAATCCCACGACATACCGCGATCCGGAGCAACTCGGTGAGTGCTATCAGCAAGCATGGCAACAGGTCACCGAAGCCGGTGTGACGCAAATGTCCCATGCAACCGAACTTTCCCGGGAATTTCGCGAGCGGCTATGGGAAGAAATATGACTCTCGCGACAGCACTTCATGCAGTTGATCGGTCCTGACGGAGCGGCGAACATGAAAAAGCCGCTTGGGTCAGGACCTCAAGCGGCTTTCCTATTACACGATTGCTACCATCGTGTCGTCCTTGATCGATAGTGGTCGGAGCGACTGGATTCGAACCAGCGACCTCTGCAACCCCATTGCAGCGCGCTACCAAGCTGCGCCACGCTCCGGCAATCAGGGGCTGAACCCGCTGAACGAGGCGTATACTACCTTTGTTGCTGGCAAATGAAAAGCCCTTTTAGCGCTTTCCTTTCATAAACTTGGCGCGACCAGACGTCACTGCGAAAAGAAGTTCAAACGTGCCAGCAGCGTATAGCGGCTCTCCAGAATCATCAGCCCCATAAAGAACAACAGCACTCCCGGGGGAACCAGAACAACACTGATAATAGCCAGGCGCTCCCACACCAAATGCATGAATACAGCCATGATCAGCCCCGCCTTCATCAGCATGAAGGCAGTAATCAATGTCCACTTCAAATAGCCCTCGAAACCGACGTAATCCACGAAGTAAGAGAGTACGCTCAGTACGAAAAGCAGCAGCCAAACCCAAAGGTAAACGCTGAGTGGATGCTGTTGACCGTCATGATGTGCCATCTCGTCCACCTCGTTACCAGAGATAGAAGAATGCAAAGATGAAGACCCACACCAGATCCACGAAATGCCAGTACAGACCCAAGGTTTCCACCATCTCGTATCGACCTCGACGCCCGGTCAGGAAACCGGCTCGTTCATGGTCCAGCGAGCCTCTCAAGACTTTTATCGCCATGATGATCAGGAACAGCACACCGAAGCTGACGTGGGTTCCATGGAAGCCCGTTATCAGGAAAAAGGCAGCACCAAATTGTGGTGCGCCCCATGGGTTTCCCCAGGGTCTGACCCCCTCCTCGATGAGCTTGGTCCATTCGAATGCCTGCAGACCCACGAACAACACACCAAGCAAGGCAGTCAATACCAGCAACCCTCCCGTCATCAGACGGTCCCGTTCGTAGCCGTACTTGACCGCCAATGCCATCGTCCCACTACTGCTGATCAGGATGAATGTCATGATAGCGATCAACAGTAACGGCACATTCTCACCCCCGACATGCAAGGCAAATACCTCGCTGGCGTTGGGCCAGCTCTCGGCCGAGGACATGCGTGCTGTCATATAGCCGATCAGAAAGCAGGCAAAGATGAAGATGTCGCTAAGCAGAAACACCCACATCATCGCCTTGCCCCACGGCACCTGCTTGAACGTCTGTTGATCCGACGCCCAGTCGTCGACCATCCGCTTTATCGCGGGGACGACGAGAGATTCACGAGACCTCGTACTGGCCATGCTTCCCTCCCGGTCCGGCCACGAGAGACATCAGCCGAACAACAGCAGCCCGAACAAAATGAACCAGATCACCAATAAGTAATGCCAATACAGCGTGCACAACTCCATACGAGAGCATAATGCCACCGGTGCAGCCCCCTGATGCCGTCGCACCAACAATCGCGCCCATACCACCAAACCGCCCAGCAGATGCAGGCCATGCAAGGCGGTCAGCAAGTAAAAGAAGGCGTTGGCGGGGTTGCTGGCCATGTAGTAACCAGCCGCAATGAGTTGATACCACACCACCAGTTGCCCCAGCACGAAAGCCCACGTGCCCACGCCACCGACAAGGAGCCCTTTTTCCAGTGCGAAATCATCTCCCTGCTGGGCGCCATTCCAGGCCCACTGCAACGCCAGGCTACCCAGAAGCAGCGCCCCGGTGTTGAACCACAGCAAACCGGGAACCGGTAATGGTCGCCAGTCACCGCTGATTTCCATCCGCATCATGTAGGCGCTGATCGTCAACGCGAAAAGAGACGTCACCACTGCCAGGAAAACGACCAGACCGACACGTCCTGCCGTCATTCCCTCGGGCTGCGTTACTGCCGGCCCCTCCGCAACCGCTTGGGATTCCCAGGGCCTGGCATTGAAAGAGGGCCATACCAGCCATCCGCCGAACGTCACCATCAACAGCGTCAGGAAAACCAGACTGACAGTCATGACCGATCCTCCGCTGCCTGCTTCTTCGTATCCTGTGGCGCCACATTCTGGGGGATGAAGTCATCGCCACTGCCCGGAACCGAATAGTCATATGGCCAGCGATAAACTAGTGGCAGCGTGGGGCCGAAATTGCCATGACGAGGTGGCGTGTGCTCAGTCTGCCACTCCAACGTCGTGGCCCGCCAAGGGTTCGGCCCCGCCTCGCGTCCACGGTAGTAACTCCATACCAGGTTAATGATGAATAGCACCTGCGCCAGTGCCACGATAAAGGCGGCGATACTGATGACGACGTTGAGCGTCTGAACGGAGTCGGAAATGAACGTGGTCTCACCATAGGCATAATAGCGCCTTGGAACGCCTTCCAATCCCATGAAATGCATAGGGTAGTAAATGACATACGTGCCCAGGAAAGTGATCCAGAAATGCACCTTGCCCAGCGTGTCATTGAGCATTCGGCCGGTCATCTTGGGGTACCAGTGGTAAATGGCACCGAAAATGACCAGCACTGGCGCCACCGCCATGACCATATGGAAATGCCCTACCACGAAATAGGTATCCGACAGCGGCACATCCACGGTCACGTTCCCCAGGAACAAACCACTCAGTCCGCCATTGACGAATGTAAAAATGAACCCGATCGCGAACAGCATGGGAACCGTCAGACGGATATTTCCCCGCCACAGTGTCAATATCCAGTTGTAGACTTTTATCGCCGTTGGCACGGCAATGATCAGAGTCGTGATGGCAAATAGAAAACCGAAATAGGGGTTCATCCCACTGACATACATGTGATGGGCCCAGACCACGAAACTCAACACGCCAATGATGACGATGGCCCATACCATCATTCGGTAACCAAAGATGTTCTTGCGGGCATGACAGGCCAACAGATCAGAGACGATACCGAACGCCGGCAATGCCACGATATAGACTTCGGGATGACCGAAGAACCAGAATAGATGCTGGAACAGGATCGGACTCCCTCCGCCATGATCGCTCGTTTCGCCCATGCTGAGCATTTCCGGCATGAAGAAGCTAGTGCCCAGCAAGCGATCGCAAAGCATCATCAAGGCCGCCACGAACAGTGCCGGAAAGGCCAGCAGCGCCATGACCGTCGCCATGAAGATCCCCCAGATGGTCAACGGCAATCGCATCAGTGTCATGCCGCGCGCACGTGCCTGTAGCACGGTCACCACATAGTTCAAGCCTCCCATGGTGAAACCGGCGATGAATACCGCCAGCGAAAGCAACATGACGACGATGCCAGCCTCCGACCCCGGCGTTCCTTCACTGATCGACTGAGGGGGATACAGTGTCCAACCGGCGCCCATCGAACCGCCGGGAACAAAGAAGCCGGCCACCAGAATCAACACCGATGCAAAGTAGAACCAGAAGCTCAACATGTTGAGATAGGGAAACACCATATCCCGGGCGCCACACATCAAAGGAATCAGATAGTTACCGAATCCACCCAGAAAGATGGCGGTGAGAAGATAGACCACCATGATCATGCCATGCATGCTGACATACTGCAGGTACTCGCCGGGGTCTATCAGCGAGAAGGCGTTGGGAAACCCCAGCTGCAAGCGCATCAGCAGCGACAATACCAGCGCTACCAAGCCGATAGCGGTTGCCGTGACGCCATATTGAATGGCGATGACCTTGGCATCCTGGCTCCAGATATACTTGCCGATGAATGTTTTCGGATGGACGAGCTCCATCTCTTCGGTTTCGGCAGGCGGCACATAGGCGCCGGCATCGTATTCACGCTCCCCCATGAATCACTCCTCCGCCCGAGCCTGCTCGGAATCCTGTTGAGGTGACGATTCACCACCGGATAACGTACCAATGTAGGCGACAACATCACGCAAGGCGGCGTCATCCACCAGAATCTGTGCCATATCGACCATCTGGTTGCCGTACCAGTCATCCGGATGGCGTCCACGAACGCCATCCTTGAAGTGTTGCAGCTGGCGAACCAGGTACCAGTCATTCATACCGGCCAAACGTGGCGCCTTGAGAGCACGTCTCCCTTCGCCATCAGCACC
Organism: Aidingimonas halophila; assembly: GCF_900106955.1. Taxonomy (GTDB): domain Bacteria; phylum Pseudomonadota; class Gammaproteobacteria; order Pseudomonadales; family Halomonadaceae; genus Aidingimonas; species Aidingimonas halophila. Next base: position 384,471 of record NZ_FNNI01000005.1, read on the forward strand.
ATGACAACTGGCACAGGAACGATAGAAACGTTCGCCGCGTTCAGCATCACCGATGATCGTTGGACGCGTTGGTTCGACGGGGAGCGTTTCGATATGGGCTGCCACATCAGCGTTCATTTCCCTGTCCTCGAGCGTCATCGCAAACGGCCGCATCTGCTGGCCGAACCGGTCGGCCTCGTGCTCTCCACGTGCGCCTTGACGGAAATTGCGTAACTGTCGCTCGATATAATCATCATCCAGCCCTGCCAACCGTGGCGCGTTCATTTCTTGGCGTCCGCCCCCCTGGGGGCCATGACAGGCGACACAACGGGCGTAAAGTTCCGCACCTGTCTCGGGATCACCGTCCCCGGCTTCGTGCAGTTCACTGAACGTAGGCTGTTGCGCGACCCACTCCTCGAATTCGCCCTGCTCCACGACTTCGACCCGACCACGCATGGCAAAGTGAGCCATGCCGCAAAGCTCCGCACATACGGCTTCGAAATTGCCCGTCTGTGTGGGTGTCAGCCACATGTAAGACACCTGCCCGGGCATGACATCCATCTTGGCGCGGAACTGAGCCACCTTGAAATTGTGGATCACGTCATTGGATCGCAGCATGAGCTTCACCGGGCGATCGACCGGCAGCTTGACATGCGAGCTATTGATCAACACATCGTCCTGCCCCGCCGGATCGTCAGGATCCAGACCGAACGGATTGTCCTCATCGATCAAACGCGTACGCACATCGCCGAAACGGCCATCGTCACCGGGAAGTCGATAACTCCAGTGCCATTGCTGTCCTATCACTTCGACTTCATGGGCGTCGTCCGGCACATTGACGTAGTTCCCCCATACGAACAGTCCCGGTGCCAGGAGTGCGACGATCCCCAGTGTCGTCAAGCCCGTCAGCCAAGCTTCCAGCTTCTTGTTTTCCGGTTCGTAATGAGCCCGTCGATGGCGAGTAAAGCGGTAACGGAGAATCGCATATGCCATGAAGGCATTGACCGCCACGAATACCAGCCCCGTCACGACGAAGGTAATATCGATAGTCGTGTCGATGGCCCCCCAGTTGGACGCCAGCGGGGTCAAGTTCCAAGGGCTGAGAAAGTAAAAAACCACCGATCCCAGCGCCATGACGATCAAAACTAGCGCGATTGCCATAGGCCCCCCCGGTAGGGAGTTAAGGCATTAACAAGCGGTTATATTCACTGAATATAGTGAGTGCATCGGGCAGTCGCCAATTTTCCCTGGAGGGAACATCGAGCGATCAGAGGAGAAGATATGCCTAGCAACGCCAAGTTAATCGCCCCTCCCCACACATCATCTTGTAAGAGATCTCTGACACGATTTTAATCGATCGGCCAACGACGGCAGGCGCCAGGGCTTGGTAAAGTGCCGCTCGTCCATGGAAGGACGGCCTTGAGTCCCATTCGGTCAACGCAGGGAGGCGTTGTTCATGGCCCAGACCGGTCTACAGTTTACACTCG
>NZ_FNNI01000006.1 GCF_900106955.1 Aidingimonas halophila
CGAAGAGCGGCCACATCAGTCTCTGGACTATGTGGCACCCCGAGCACACCCGGCATTAGCTGCGTAGGGTGTGCAGAAACCAGGGGGTCATTACAGCCCCCCGAAACTCGAGCATCGAGTCGGTAAAGCTGGCGATGACCAGCACTTTTGTCATTGTGGTTATCCGAAAATAGCGGCTAGATCGAGTGACTGCCGTGAGATACCGGTTTTTCCCGCTTCATGGCGCGTTGTTCACCGAGCACTGAAATCAGGAGGTAGATCAGAACAGGGGCAATCATCCATTTCTGACGAACTGCGATCCCCAGGTTGGCAGTGGTCATGGCAAGAATGCCCCAGGACAGCAAGGCATACACCCAGAGGAAGGTACGATTATCACCGAGATGGCTCATGCGTCCTTTGAAGACCGCCCAGCCTCCGAACGCAAACAGGCACAAAAGAATGATGTTATCGACAGCGGCGGCTAGCTGGAAAATACTTCTTGCCTCGAAAATCAAGGGCCTGAACATATAAGTGAATAACTGCATGGGAAGGCTCATGGACGCAATATCCACACTACTTCCACCGCTCATGTTTTCTCCCTGACGCCCCTCGATATAAGTTACTACAGCATCAACATCCGATCCGTCGCCCACACCGGCATATTCCAGTGCCATCGGAATCATGACGGCAGCGGCGGCTACACTGGCCACGCCGCACACGATTCTCTGCAGCAACGTCACATTACGGGAGAAGACGAAAGAGACACTCAGTGCGATGACCATGAGGCCCGCCATGTGAGGTCTCACGACAAGCATAACGAGAACGGCCATGACCATCAGAGGCATACGCCGATGCAAATTCAACGATGCCCACAACGCCAGGCCGGTGGCCATGAAGGCGATGGAATCCTTGCCAATTGCAGATGACCAGAAGTTAACAGAAGGTAAGAATACAATGATCAATGCCAGATATTTTAAGTAAGGTGACTTGTCATGTAATGATGACTTCATGCAGGCATAAAATGCCAGGATCCCGATGACGCCAAAAATATTGAAAACAAAAAAACAGCCTAAAAAAGAAAGGCCGAGATGATCAGAAAAAAAAGAATTAATGAATATAACTGCAGATGTACCAAGCTCAAACTCGACGTGCTCCATTAAAGAAGCGCGATGATACATTATTGCATCTCCACCGTCGCGATTAACAAACCATGCATACAAGAAACTAAAAAAAGAATGCCATGAATATATAGCAAAGGATAAAAATTGATCGATGTAAAACCTTCTAGATAGAATCAACGTAAGATACAAACCGATAACTAATACAGTTATTGCACTAGCGACTCCCCAGCCCCCTCCAAAATATTCCATATCTCATCACTCGAATAATGATAACAAGTTATCTTTATATAGATTATACTTCAATTTTTTATCAGCATAAGCCTTGGCATTGACCTTCATAAGGTTAATATTATCAACCTCTTTTACCATACACCCAATCCCTTCAACCATTTCTTCAACAGACCAATTCACCAACAATCCTGCTTCTGACTCTTTTATAAATTTTTCCTGTAATGGTATTCCATAACTCGCTAACACAGCCAGCCCGGCTCCCATATACTCCGACAGCTTTGTAGGAGAAGACTCCATGTACTCTTCAGTAGGGGGAATCAAACATAAACCAATATCTGAACACAATAAATGTTCGACAAGTTCACTTCTACTTACTTTGCATTCAATCTTAAGATTTCCCTTCTTGACAAACTGCTGAACCCCCGGGACTTGTTTTAATCTTCGGACATCATCTTCATCCCCGCCTATGAATAAAAAATCAGCATCTAACCTGTCAGACAAGTATTTCACAACAGCTTCGATAACTATTTCCAACTTCCTATCCGAACCGAATGTTCCTGAATAAATAAACCTAACATTATCTATTTTGTTTTTAACATTGTCATCATATTGACTTTCACAAAGCGTGAAATCACAAAGCAAAGGAATGTATGAAGACTTCAAGTTTGGAGGAAAGGTTTCGTACATCCTCAATAAACCATCTGGACTCACAGCGAGAATAGACGATACTCGATTCCGAGATAACAACAGCAAGTATTTTGAAAAAAATCTCTTGACAACACTACCACTGAACTTTTCATGTGGGAAACTGCTTTGGTATATTAGACTCTTACATTTCTTATAAAAAACCGAGGAAGCTAACAATACAATTGGATCATTTCTAACAAAAACCACAAGACTTTCATGGCTATTCTTTTTCCTTGCAGTTCTATGCAAGATAAAAATAACTTTAAAAAAGTTAACTAGTCTTTTTAGACCCTCTCTTGGAAAAAGAGATGGTATGCATACTGCACCTAAATATCGTCTAGGTCTTCCACTTCCACCTGCCGAGTTAGAAACATATATCCTAACTCGAACATTTTTAGAATCCGCAAGTACAGACGCAAGCATCCCATCAACAAAAGAATGACTAGGAGGCCAACCTTTATCAACGAATGCAACGAACAAATAATTCATTTATCATTACTACTTATTTTTAAAAACAAATTAAGCGTTAACATCAGATTAAGAACCTTTTCTTTTAGTTTCATTTCTTTCTTATACTTCCAAAAGAATCTCATCCGGCCAACAACTAATTTTCGGGAACTGCTCAACCGTTCGCCAGCATTATGGCAACGGTAATAAACTATAGCTTTTTTTGAAAACGCTATGGATTTATCGAGTAACAACAAATCTAAAACAAGTCCTTTATCCTCTCCAGTTATAAGGTACGGATCATACCCGGAAGACTCAGTCAAAGCAGATTTTTTTACAACGACGTTACTACCTATAGTGCCCGGATTTCGTACAAGTAGTGTCGAAATATAATCATTTTTTGATTTAAATAAGTTGTCCTTGCCCTTTAAAGAGATCATCGTTTGCATGTTTTCTATGCAACCAACAATAATATCCGGCTTGCTCGATATAATTAACTCATATACATGCTTGAGATAACCTTTATCCCAAGAATCATCATCATCAAGAAAGGCTATATAATCGCCACTAGCAATTGTTGCCCCAATATTTCGTGCTTGAGAGACACCGATTCTGGGCAGTGTGCGCAATACGTGAAGATACTCACAGCTAGGCAAGTTTTCTTTTTTTAAACTGATAAAACCATTATCGATGATGAGTATTTCAAAAGGAGCCACTTCCTGATCTAAAACACTTTTTAATGATTCCTGAATGTATTCAGGCCTGTCACAAGTGGTTATAATAACGCTTATTGTTATTTCATTTGTAACCATCATGTACTCTCAATGCTCTGAATATCTTTATATATTTTTTTGACATACTTGTCGCTTCCTAAATCTACAAATTTTACATTCTTCATCGAAGTATCATTTATGCAATAAAAAAAAGTAGACGATGAGTAATGGTATACTGTTATATTTACAGATAACTCAATCAATGCCAGTATATATACCTCCGAAGGTATCCACGGCTTATCAATTATAACTATTTTTTGTTCGGCGCCCCAGGCTGATCCATCATGAGGATGAGGCTTAAAGAATGTAGCATCAAAACTTGACTGTATATTACGAACCATTTCTATACTACACTCTCCTCCCCCCCATGTACCAATAATTAGAGCAACATTATAACCGGGCTTGACGGTTATCAAATCTTCATAAACAAGATCCAGCCAAGGTTTTTTAACATATCTAATTTCATGCATAAGACCTGGAAAGTACAGTGCTTTTCTAGAAATTTTATTATTTATTTCCCCAAAATAATAAGGGTAAGAAACCATGACAAAATCTGTAAACTCTCCCTGTCCAAACTGTATACCAGACTTTGTGATAGGGGCAAGCAATAGCCACTTTAACTTTCTAAAAATATTCATTTTATAACGGTATGAACTATAATAAGTGCTAACTCCTTCTTCAAACACAATCAACTGGTCTTTTTTCAAAGTGGCAAAAAGGTAAGTAAAACTTGTTCTATCGTCTTCGATAAATATTGATCTATAATTTAAACCCTTTATTACTTCACAGGCCTCAAAATGATTGTCGACTACATTAAAAGCAACAGACAGGTACAAAAGCTCACATTCTGATATAAAGTCGATAAAATAATTATAACCTTGAAAATTTTTTTTAACGATTATTAAAACAGGTTTGCAGATTTTATAATATCTAATTATCGACAAACAGTTAATGACCTGCAAAGGTTTGCTACAGACAAATACAGATGGTTGTGAAATTAATTCACATTCAATTATTCTATTCATATAACCCATCTTCAAATTTTTTAATGTACTCATATGGCGTTGTTTCATGTATATATTTCAAGTGATGATCAACATATAAAACCTTATACTCCGTCATGCTTTTAAGTATGATATAATTCAACAACAAGTCATGGCCACATAAGCTTTCAAGAAACTTTTCCTTGTTTAAACTTCCTGTTCCTGTTTTAACTGAAGAGTGGTATTTATCACTATAAACAGGCCCGCCTGTATAAAAGTTGAAACCTTCTAGAAGTATTTCACCGTAACCATGGTACAATAATGTATTAATGATCGTTATTAATGCAAGGGGGTTAGAAAATATAAAATCATAAGGTAATGGTATTGCTGGAGTAACCCAATATTTACTATATTCATCCTTATTAGTAGTCATGACTTTTTTGATAGCTCCAGATTCTATTAAATCAATTATATCCTTCAATTTAAATAAAAAATCTTCAGTGTTGTAATATGCAAACGCCCGACTATTACTATCTAAATAAAACCTTTCTGGCTTGATTATTATTGAATCATACCCATCTTCTTCCTTATAATTTGTAACCAAAGGGCCTAAAACTCTTATCTTCTTATCTGGATCAATATCAAGGCTCAAATTCCAATTTAAACAGTTCTGCTCCAAGCACATGTTTTCTTTAAAAAATAAATAATCTTTTTCACTCAACAACCTACCCAAAATATCAAACTCTTCTAGAAGAGACATATATTTTAAAGAAGATCTTTTGTATTGACCCTTTGAAAATCTTGCAATCAGATAAATGGCAGAAACTTTATACCTATAAGATTCCATTATCATTAAACCTGAAAACAAGTTTTTATGCTTTTCATGGAAATAAAAAGCAACAAAAGGCCAATATATTCTTTTTATAGAATGAAGGTTTTTTCTCTCAGAAAGAGCAAAATAACTCAATAACCATAAAAAACGGCGCTTAATAAATTTTAAAACCTTATTATTTGAAAGCTTGTAGTCGGATTTAACAATCAAATTGAATATCATGGTTTGAATTTAACCCTTTAAATTAATCCAGTGGGTTTACAGTAAATTTATGAATTTTTCCAGCGTATCTTGTGAGATAAAAAATTAAAATAGAATGCAAGAGATGTATGCGAATAAAATAAGCGTGCAGCTGATTTTCTGTATCACAACTCACTCAACCTAAATTACTCACTTCGATCAGGGGGAATTTACCAATCAAACTAACTGGTAAAATTTCAAACTATCCATCTGACATATTGTAAACCTCGACAGCATATTATTTAATAACGATAACATTGTTCGATTATCAGATAGTTATGTTTTCAATATATGTATTTGATAGGCTTATTCCAAGCTTCCATATGGAGTCTATCAAAATACTTTTCCTGAGAAGGTAATAAATAAGAAAATAGCCAGAGAGCCAAAAATATACTTTTATATCTCTTACCCTTTTTAAGTTTCTTGAGTGGTGTTTTGTCAATCCTGAATTTTATTGCTTGCTCACGGTAACTTTTCATCACTCTTAAAGCCATAACCCATCCTGGACCAGGAGCTTTACTAATACAGTTTGATGATGATATTGTCCCAAACAGATAAATATTAATAAATCTATCTTCAATAATTTTCTTCTCTTCAGAATTTTTAGCTTTTGAGCATACACGACTATATCCATAAGAAGCTGTTGCCATTCGGTCATAAAACTTTTTCTTAACTTTTATATTTCTTGTTATTGATTCACTTTCTTTGTTATATATATAACCCACTATATCGGATTTATAAAATGCCCTTATATGATATGGGTAAAAAAAGTTCATCGGATTATCTTCATAATAGCAATTTTCAGGGTATAAAATATTATTCTCAGTAAGGATAGATTTTTTTATTATCTTGGTTGTAGCTCTTCCAAACCTAACAAGAAGCTTTTCCCTTGCCCTATCATCAACTACGTATGAGCCTTCACGAAATGTTATTGAACTATATATATTACTATCATCCTGAATATTGAAGTCTATGAAATCATAACCATTCAGGTATATTTTTTTAAAAAAGTCAACCGCTTCTTGATTAATATCATCATCGGAGTCCACGAACCATACATAAGCTGCTGTCGATATATTCAACCCATAATTTCTAGCACCGCCTGGCCCTTTATTTTCTTGCCTGACTATTTTAGTTTCACAACGTAGTACATTCTTATAGTCTTCAAGATACCTCAAAGTACCATCTATTGAACCATCATCAACAAATATCAACTCAATCTCATCATCTTCGATCTTTGCCAATGTCTGAAGCAGCTTGTTACATTTATTCTTAGAATTAAAAAATGGCACAATAATGGATAGAACTTTTCCCTTGTCATGCATATTGTTAAAGGATTTCATTATAATTACTTCAAATAACAGGATGGTCTTTTAAAATATTTAACCAAGAACAACCATTACCCTAGGTTATAGATACCAAGTCGCATTCCCCCCACATCCTTATGTACCGTTCCACTTCTTCATCCGGTAGTCCTACTTTTTTTGCCAACTGTGTTATTGTGACAGGCCTCGTTATTGTAGGTATAATATCCATTAAAAGACGTAACTTCCGACGATTCCCATCGGGTTTATCACCAAAAGCCACCTGACCCGGATCAATATAGAGGTCATAGGCCGGGTTCGAAAGACAGATATTTCCAATGAATTTCTTCCGAATGATAGGACCGGACTCCAATGTATTCACAGCATGACTAACGACATCAAGAGATTCTTCCAGGCTCACATTGGACATAAGGCCGATATCGTCGCGATCAGTGTGATATTCAGGATAAGGATACCGGGATAATGAAGCCATCGGAATGCCATAGGCTTCCCAAATATACTCATCATTTATGAGTGAACTCTCGAACTCTCCAACATTGTGTCTCGTTCTCAACTCATCAAGAGCATCTTCTGCTGAGAGCTCTATGTTTGAATTCTTGCTTCTTGATAACTGAAGTGACAATTCCGTAGGCGATCCAAGCATTTCAAGCATCATACCTTCGATGATTTTATCCCTTTCTTCCACGGGCAACATGCCAAGGTAGTATTCATTACCGATAATTCCCGGTGCCAATACTAAACGGTAGCTGAAATTCGGTTTCTCCTTCATTTGCCGCAAACGATCAAATAAGGCAACACCTACGGCAACTCCGGATAGACCGTCGTTGGCCACTCCAGGATGATCGAGGTTGGCACCGAATACGATGGTTTCCGGCACTTTCCCTTCTATCGTGAAATCCAGTACTCGTAGTATTCCCGGCGCCTCTTCCGTTTCGATGACAATGTCATAATTACCGGCTGCAAGACCGTCGTAGAAAGTCTTGGGCACACAGAAGCCCCAGTCGCGATCATAGCTACGGAAAAGTTGGCGGAAATGAAAAGGAATAGCACCATCGTAACGGTGATCATAGTGCAGATGCTGCTTCAACTCAGCCAGGTCAACGGTTCCCCGAAATGGCGCTGATAGCGCCATGACAGCGAGCGGGTGATGCAATCCATCGTATATCAAACGCCCCTTGTGGTAGATTCCCGCCTGCTTCACATCCCATTTGGGTGGTATCACCCATCCGTTGTAGACATCATCCGCTGGATAGGTCCATTCACGGAAAGGCAGAATATCTTTCATGTAGCCTATCGTGTCATCGAAATCGCTGGAACAAATGACCCGATTCAGTGGTGTCAGATCAGCCAGGAGCTTCATCATGTCAACCATACTTCCCTCACTTTTGGAACTCATGCAATGAATGCACAGAACTAAAGATGGTCACACTTAGCGCGATCAGCCATGTCGTAGGAAACACAGGACATAGGCAAGTCATTCGTATCGAGGCGTGGTAACAATAGCGGGTCATCTTCTGACAGGTCAGCTATGTCGACGTTGACGGTCAGTCCCAAAGTACATCCTCGGAGTCTGAGCAGTTCCAGCAGCAACGGATTATAGCCGCCGTACGGGTAGCACATGACCCAGTCAGTAGTCTGGACTCCCAGCTCGGCCAGGAACGACAAGCTGGCATCGATTTCCCGTTGCTGCGCCTCACCGGACAATGTGTTCAACCATTCATGGCGGTCACCATGGCTGCCGAGGTACATGCCGCTCTCATGGAGTTCACGCAATTCATTTACGCTCATATAGAGCTCGTCAGCGAAGGCGCGTTCGTCTTCCGTCACGAAACGGTGGAAGAGTTCATCCACCAACTCGGCTCTCAACGTTTCTGGCAACCCCTTTTGCAGGAGTCGCTTGATGAATGCCACATCGGGATCGTCGTAGCGACTTTCATGGCAATAGCGTTGGTAATAGGCGTCGTTATCATCGAGCCCGTATTGTTCACGGTGGGTATCAAGAAAGCGAAATACGGTATCGATCAGTAGGGAAGTCTCATCGATGGACGCGAGCACGAAGTGGATCTTGTTGACATCCAGAACCCGACGCTCCCTGACCGCACAGGCGGGAGGAAAGAAACTGCCCTGCAGGCCCCGCTCGACCAATGACGGAAATACGTGCTCGTAGTGATCGCGATAACCATCATCGAAGGTCAGCAGCGCCGCGTTCTCCGGAAGCGATGCTTCCCCCTTGACCGAAGCAATGACGTCTTCCATCCGCACGACACGATAATGCCGCTGGAGATAATCGAGCTGTCCTTCGAAATCTGTCAGTTCCAGCGCTTTCAAGGCCGGATAGCGCGATGTTCGTAACGGACGCACATAGTGATACATGACGATGGTCAACGGCTGCGACATGCTGATTGCTCCTGCAGAGGAAAGGGTTACCAGGCGCTCAAGCCACCGTCGACGAACAGCGATTGGCCGGTAACATAACGCGAGGCATCGGAGGCCAGATAGATAAGCGCTCCGACCAGGTCGTCGGCTTGCGCCATGCGCCCCAGCGGCACCCGCTGCGAATAACGCGACTGAAAGGTCTCGTTCTGGCCGCTTTCCACACCACCCGGCACCAGGGTGTTGACGCGAATGCCGTACTCGGCCCATTGCGTGGCCAGGTAGCGTGCCAGCCCGTCAACACCGGCCTTGGAAGCGGCATAGACTGGCGGGGTGTTGATGCCGACGCCCAGGTATTCGGACCCGGCATAGATACGCGGATCGCTCCCCAAGTGACCGTAAATCGAGCCGGTATGAATGATGCTGCCGCCACGCCCCTGCTCGATCATCCTTCGACCGGCCGAGCGCGACACCAGGAACACGCCATCCAGATTGACCGCCATGATCTTGCGCCACTCGGCCAGACTGTAAGCTTCGACCGGCGCAAAGAACGCCTCCAGGTCATCCGACTTGCTGGCTGCATTGTTATGAACCACATCGATCGAGCCGAAGCGCTCCAGAGCATTGGTCATTAGCGCCTCAACCGAATCTTCACAGGCAACATCACAGGCCAGGCCGATACAGGAAGTTCCGGTTTCCTGCTGTAATTGCTCAGCGAAGGATTCGGCAATGACGCCATCCAGATCAGCGATCACCACATTCGCCCCGTAGTCGGCCAGCGCCCGGCAGAAATGACGACCCAGGATCCCCGTCCCGCCGGTCACGATCGCGGTTCGTCCATGCAGGTCGAAAAGATTACGGTAATTCGATGGCATCCAGGGAAACCTCCTTGCCAGTCGCCAGCGCCAGTTGGCCGGCCATCAGGGTGCGAATGACCGTCAGAGTCGTAGGCACCGGCACCATCGGACGCTTTTCAACGATCATGCGCCAGAACTCCCACAGCATGCGGTGGAACATCGAGAAGTTATCCGTGATATCGACATGGCTGATATGCCGGTTACCCTGGAGCTCGATGCGGAAGATGGCCGGCGCATCACCAAGGGCATCGATCGTCACGATCATGCCATCGGACATGATGACGGCCACCGAGTCGTGACCGGCCGGCAAGGGCTGGACGGCCACCGGGTGGGCGTCCAGCAACGGCAGGATGGCATCGAGAAGATGCACGCCATAGCGCGTCCAATCCTTGACGATCGTGCCACGCACGAGCTTGAGTTGCCCGTGATCCACTTGTCGAGTCCGGATGGCATCCAGCTCCCTGGCATACCGCATGCCCGAGCATGACATCAGCACCCCCTGGCGCAGATACCGAGCGAAACAACGGAGATCAGCCGATGCCAGCGTCAACGGCTTATCGACGAACACGGGTATGCCTGCCTCGAGAAAAGGTATCGCCAGCCTGCGATGTGTCTCCGGATCGTCACGGGCAATGATCACGGCATCCACCTCGTCGATCATGTCGAGGTAATCAGCCGGCGAGTTAGGTATCGCAGCGGCTGCACACAGTCGCGCCGTTTGCTCGGCATGTTGTGTCCAGGCGTGGGTTACATGCATGTCCCCCACTCCGAACTCCGATGCATGTCGGCGACACACGTAGTCGTAGATTCCAGGCCAGCCGGCGTCACGCAGCCCTGATTCGGAATAACCATTGATGATCGCCGAGAACGAGAAAGGATGACCGTTTCCTTCACTCATGCCCAGCATGCCGACACGTGTAACCATGGAAATAACCCGCTTCAGAACTGATGAGCGAAAGGCTGGCGTTCAACCAAGCAGGCGGACATTGTCACGCGTCTTGTATGCCAGCCGTTGCGCACCAACGCGCAGTCGATCACGGAGTTCGTGGCCTGCATCGAGATAAGTAGCCGCCAGACTCACGATATCGTCGAGCTGCTCTCCGATGCGAAACGGATCGAACGTGCGTTGTGACAACTCGGCCTGCTTGAGAAATGCCGTCATCTTGGGCGTATGCTCCGTCCAGGCGACCACCGGAGTACCCCCACGATGCGCGAAAATACCGGGGTGCCATCGTGCTCCGACATAGACCCCGGCATGGCCCAGCACATCGACCGCTTCCTGCACGGACTGACCGATATCGATAAGCGGCAGACCGAGCTCTCTCGACACTGGTGTCATTAGGCTCAAGTCCTTGTGGGACGAGGCGGTGAGTACGACCTGCCCGACATCGTTCCGGAATCGCTCGCACAACTGCATGACACCCGGCAAGGGATCATACCCAGGGCGTAATCCACGGAAAAAAACAGACCCGCCGCCGAGACATACATAGGGCCGCTCGGGATCAAAACCGTCACCGAGCGTACCGTTCCACGCCGCTACCGGTCTCGGCAAATGGATATAGGCCGCATCCGCCCCCACGTGCCCTGCCGCACCAGGGCAGGCAAGTGCCGAATCCGGTTCGCGAAAGACGACATCGTCGAGCATTGGGTAGACATTGACGGCGATTTCCATCAATACAGGGTCATTCAACACTATGCTGTGATTGACGATGGCCGTGGGCTTGTCCAGACAGTGTTTGGCGAAATAGGCGATGAAGTAGATCATGCGACTCTGCCGCGTCCGGTCGTAGATACACCCCTCACCGTTGATGAGTACGACATCGCATTCGCTCAATTCCCGATAGATCGACGGAAACCACTCCCCATTCAGGACCTGTGTCGCGCACTCGTCGAACGCTGCCCAGCAGAGTGGCGCGACATCCTTCGAGGCCATCCCCGACGACAGGAACGCATCGGATTCTGATACGTCGTCAGGTTGAGGGGTAGCGAGTCGATACTGATATATCGTTGCCTCGACCTGACCACCCGTATCATCGATCAATGCACGCAAGGCATGCGACGTCGCCTTGCCTCCCCAGTTGCTGTCATCCGAGGTGTCATTCACCAGACAGATTTTCACAGGCTGCTCCACGGGCATGAAAGGACTGACATGTCATTCATGAATCCTGGGAAACGCAGTACCGGCGGTTCCCTGCAACCAGTCCACGCTCTCGAGATCGGGAAATAACGGCAACTCATGGCCAAGCCAGAAGAATCGGCCACTGGGACCGCCACGATCCAGTCCCAACAAGTAATCAAGGGTCGGTAGACAGACTTCCGGCTCCATCGGAGCCGCTGGTGCCATCGCACTTCTTACGGGCCCCGGACTCATCAGATTGATCTTGATATCGAACTCAGCGTTCTCATTGGCTGCCGTCACCGTCAACGCATTCAACATGGCTTTGGACGCACTATAGGCCGCATAGCCGGCAAAACAGTTGAGCGGCGCTCCCGAGGTGATATTGACGATTCGTCCAAAATCATGAGCCTGCATGGCCGGAATGAGCGCTTTCATGATGAGGAAGGGGGCGATGGCATTGATCCGGACGGAGTGCTCCAGCGACTCGATATCGAGCGATGTGATTTCGGCCTTCACATTCAGCCCGGCATTGTTTACGACATAAGGAATATAGGGATAGTCCTTGCCGATCCGTTTAATCAATGTCACGAGATCGTCGGCACGCTGCAGGTCAGTACAATACGTCACGATGCCGGGACAGGCATCACGCAATTCACGCAAACGGCTGTCATCCCGGCCTAACGCCAAGACCTGATACCGGTGGTGCAAGGATCGACAAATGGTACGCCCGACCCCGCCGGTGGCGCCTGTCACCAGAATCGGCTCGCTCATTGAATCGTCTCCCCGAGCGTTCCAGCGACAAGGAAATCGAGCTCACCGTCGATATCCACCGATCGCTCGGGCGGCATCACGATGGCACCACAACGACCGAAGAGCAGGCTGATCTCGCCAACGGGCAGCCGCTTGGCGAAAAACGCATACACCGCCCCGTTCAATTGGTAGGCAGCCGGTAGCCGCTGACGTGGCAGCCAGGGGTCGGCGCCCTCGATGAAGGCACTCGGCATGCCATCTTCGATCCGCCAGGTACGATGGGGATTCACATCGGCAGCCGTGAAGGTCGCGACGGAATCGAGGCGACGCTCGATCAACGTAGTAAGACACGCCTGAACGTCATCAGCGGATCGGAAGGGACACGTCGGCTCCAGCAATACCATGATGTCCGCCCGTTCGCTTTCGGCCACCAGCGTCCGATAAAGGTCATGAACCGCATCGCTCACCAGCGCTGTATCCGTTGCCAGATGCGCCGGCCGCTCATAGACCTCTGCCCCATAGGCTCTTGCCACCTCGGCAATCGCCTCGCTATCGGTGGAAACGATGACGCGGTCGATTTCATCGACGCTCAAGGCCGTTTCCACCGTCCAGGCAATCAATGGCTTGCCGCCGAGCAATCGAATGTTCTTGCCGGGAACGCTCTTGCTACCGCCACGAGCAGGAATCACGGCAACGATACGCTGAGTGTCGATCATGTAGTGAGACCGGAAATGAGAGGGTAAGGAAGTGACACAGCCTCAGGAACGCAACTGTGCCATGGTGTCGCAGTACTGCTGCCATTCACCGGTGTCGAGCCAGGCTTTCTCGCTGATCGGATAGACCCCCACGCGTCCCCCTCGGGTTTTCACGTCATCGATCAGGTCGGTGAGATGGTAGAACTGATTCTCGGGAATCAATTCAAGGACCGAGGCCTGCAGAACGTAGAGACCGGTATTGACCAGAAAATTGTAATGGGGCTTCTCGCGCATCGAGCACAGTTGCCCATTATCGACGATATCGCAGATTCCGTAGGGAATATCGTAGTGGCGCAACGACACCACCATGGTGATGTCGTTGTCCTCGCGACGGTGATGTTCGACCAGATCGTGGTAGTCGGCCTTGATGATGACGTCGCAGTTGGTCACGATCAGATCGCCGTCGAATTTACCGATCAGTGCATGCAAGCCGCCGCCTGTGCCTAACGGCTGATCCTCATGGACATAACTGAGGCGATACGGAGGGTCCAGTTCCTCGAAATACGCCTGTATCAACTTCGACTTGTAATTCACCGACAGGTAGAAATCATCCACACCGTGCGCGACAAAGGCATCGAGGATCACCTCGATGGCGGTTTTCTCCCCCACCGGAATCAATGGCTTGGGCAGCACACTGGTGAACGGAGCGAGACGTGTTCCCTTGCCCCCCGCCATCACGACGACAGGCATTGCCAGCGGCGCCTTCTGCGCTTGCCGTTCAGCCTCCTCGAACACGCGCTCCCGGAACAGCACATCGACAATGGTCCCCTGCGCGTTCACGACCGGCAGTGAATGAAGCTTGTAGGTGGACATGTCATGGCGAAGCACTGCCAGACTGTACCCGTCACTGACGGAATGCGGCTCACGATTGCAGACATTGCCCACTCCACTATCCAGATCACCGCCACCGAGAATCCAGCGGCGGACATCCCCATCCGTCAAGCTGCCCACCAGGCGACTCGCATCATCGATTACATAGAGAATCTGGCGACGTGTCTCCTCGAGTTGATGCAGCGCGTCACGCACCTTGCGCTGCTCCTCGATCAGGAGTGAATCGAAGCCTGTCATCGTCTTCCCTCTCTCAGTCATGTGCCGCCGTTCCAGGCATGTCGACGAACCCCTTTTTCATCAATGCACTATCCAACGGCACCTGTTTCAGCACATCCTTGATACGGCGCGACGCACTGCCGTCACCAAAGTGATCATAGGGGTTGGTCATCATGGCAATACGCGCCCTGAAGCCCGGGTCCAGCGCCTGATCGATGCCTTGCGTGATAGCCGTCGCGGTATCCATCACAGGAATGACGTTATCGGCGAACAGCCGGCCTTCCTGGCGACTGCCGACATTCACGACCGGCAACCTGAACGAGGGCGCTTCCACGAGACCGCTCGATGAATTGCCGATCATCAGGTCCAGATGGCGCAGGCAGGCGTGATAGAGTCGCTGGCCCAGGTTATCGAACAGCCGGCTGCGTTGCGGATTCGCCTCGCACCACTGAGCCAGAACGGCATTGATGGAGCGTCCCCGCGCATCGGCATTGGCCTTGGAGAACACCACCTGCAGCTCGGGTCGGGCATCGAGCGCTGCCAACAGTTCACACACCGGTGACGCCGATGCCTCTTCAGCGTCCACCGTCACGGGGTGGTAGGTCACGATGGCCGTCGGCCGATCGAGCGGCAGGCTCAGCGCCTCTGCCAGCGCCTCACGCGAGACCTGCTCACTGCGATGCAGGTGGTCCAGCCCCGGTGCGCCATAGTTGTAGACCCGTTCCGGGCTTTCCCCCATTTGCAGAATGCGGCGACGGTACGTCTCCGTGGCGGGAAAATGCAGATTGGCCAGCTTGGTCACGGCATGGCGAAAGTAATCATCCAGCGCCCCGCGACTCGTCTCGCCGCCATGCAGATGTGCCACCGGAATCCCATGCGTCACGGCAGCCAGAGCCACCGGCACGATCTCGAAGCGATCCCCCAACAGCACCACCATATCGGGACGATCCTCTGCCAGCGCCTCACCGCAGGAGAGCAACGCCAACCCCATCGCCTTGGTCATCGCGATACGGGTATCCGAAGACAACAGTATCTCCATGCGTCGATGCACCCGGAAACCGTCCCGCTCGATATCCCTGATCGTTTCACCGAACTCGGCTGACAGATGAGAGCCCGTCACCGCGAGCATCAACTCGAGTGCCGGATCATCGTCGATCTCGCGCAGCAGCCAGTAGAGCAGCCCGTAATCGGCACGTGTCGAGGTCAATACCCACAGTCGACGGCGGTTCACGACACGTCCTGCCAATCGAGCAACTCATCCACACCGATCGAACGGCTCGCCCGCCGACCGATCACCGAATCGAGCAGATCGGGAGGCAGGCCGGTGCCGGGGCGCTTCACGGCCAGGTGCGATGCCGTGATGACCTCTCCCGCTGCCACTGGGCGGGTAACGACGATACTCTTGCGTACCACATCCATATTGGCCTGCTCACACGGCGCCGGCCGTTTACGGCCATCGCCCCGGGCCAGCTCGACATGGCGGATGCTCTGCACCATGCGCTGGAATTCATCAGGCGCCAGCGAGGCCGCATGATCGGGTCCCGGTAACATCGTATCCAGTGTGAAGTGCTTTTCGATGATCGTGGCGCCCATTGCCACGGCCGCGATCGGAATCTCGATACCGCGGGTATGATCGGAATATCCCACCGGTACCCCGAACGCTGCTTTCAGCGTCGCCATGGCGGCCAGGTTGATCGCCTCATACGGTGCCGGGTACTCGGTGACACAATGCAGCAGCGTTACCTCACCGGCACCGGCCCGCTGCAACCGCGCGAGGGCGGTTTCTACCTCGGCGAGATGGCACATGCCCGTGGAAAGAATCACCGGTTTGCCGAACGCCCCGATATGATCCAGTAACGTCAGATTGGTGATCTCACCCGACGGAATCTTGAATACACGCATGCCGAGCGCCTCGAGCATCGACGCGCTGGCCTCCTCGAACGGACTGGACAGGAATTCGATGCCAACCCTGTCGCAATAGTCATGCAGCCGTGCGAATTGCGACTCCGACAGCGCCAACGCCTTGAGCATCGCATACTGCGACTCGTCATCCGGGGTGGCCTGTCGTTGATAGTCCGCCTTGGCCGCGTGACGGGTGACCAGCCGACCGGGATCGAAGGTCTGGAACTTCACGGCGTCGGCACCGCAATGATGGGCTTCGTCGATCAGCGCCAGCGCCATCTCCATTGACCCATTATGATTGACGCCGACTTCGGCGATGACAAAGGTAGTGGTCGAGAACGTCACGCGACTCTCCTGGCAGGTGTCCCGACATAGGTGCCGGGGATATCGATATTGCGAACCACTGTCGTGCCTGCGCCGATCAGGCAGTCGTCACACAGCCGCACGCCATGGATCAACCTGGCGCCGGTACCGATCATGCAGCGGTTACCGACCACCACCCCGCCGCTCAGCGTACTCCCCGGGGCAATATGTACGTCGTCACCGATGACACAATCATGGTCGACGCTGGCATGGGTATTGATGATGCACGCCCGGCCGAGTCGACTGCCGCATACCACGACGGCGCCATCCAATATCACGGACCCGTCACCGAGAATGACGTCGTCGTGTACGACCGCATGCGGCATGATCAAGGAGGGAAGCTGAAACCCGAGCCGAATCAATCGATCCATCAATCCACTTCGCAGTGAGTCGACGACCACCTTGCCAATGCCCAGCGCCGCATGATCGGGCAATTGCGGTTTCAAATCGGCCAACAGGGTGTCACACCCCAGATACGGCACACCTCGCAGGGCACCGACATCTTCCAATGCGGTATACCCGCATACCTGATGGCCAAGCGATTGCAGTCCCTGGATGATGACCCGGGCATGCCCACCGCCGCCAAGCACCACGAAGTCACACACTGGTTGTCACCTTTATCGTGCAGGTCATCTTCAAGGGCCGTCACAAGTTGTAATGATCCACCTTGTAACGGGACAGGTTATCCGAGTGGGTAAACCACTCGATCGTGCGTTCCAGCCCCCGACTCAGCCCATCCACTCCGCCGTAGATCGGCACATGTCCCAGCCAGGATGACGCACGGCGTGTATCGGCCCAGAGTCGTTCGACTTCGCTCTTCTCGGGGCGGAGTCGCTGGTCATCGGTCTCGATCTGGACTTCACGGCCCATCACATCGGCAATCAACCTGGCGGTCTCGCCAATACTGATCTCGAAACCACTGCCGACATTGATGACCTGACCGACGGCCGCGTCGCACTCGGCCACCTTGATGAAGCCGGCCACCGTATCGTCGACGTAACTGAAATCGCGGGTGGGATGCAGCGCACCCAGCCGTAACCGGCGGGCACCGGCGGCCAATTGCGTGATGATGGTGGGAATCACCGCTCGCGCGGACTGTCGTGGTCCATAGGTATTGAACGGGCGTATCAATGCCACCGGTGTGGAAAACGAGCGATGGAACGCCAACGCCAGTTGGTCGGCGCCGATCTTGGACGCCGAATAGGGGGATTGCCCCTGCAATGGGTGCGACTCGTCGATCGGCACACTGAGCGCCGTGCCATACACCTCACTGGTCGAGGTATGCACCACGCGTTCGACGCCCAGCTCGCGTGCCGCCTGCAGCACGTTGAGCGTTCCCTTGATATTGGTATCGATATAGGTATCCGGCGAATGGTAGGAGTAGGGAATAGCGATCAGTGCCGCCAGGTGCAACACGACATCGCAGCCCTTCATCGACTCCCGGACGCCATGCGGATCGCGAATGTCACCGGCAAACACCTCGATCGCCTCTCGAATGCCCGGCTCGCTCTGATCCAGCCACCCCCAGCTATTGAAAGCGTTGTACATCACGAACGCCCTGACCGAATGGCCACGCCTGACCAACGTTTCCGTCAGGTGCGAACCGATGAACCCATCGGCGCCGGTCACCAGAATCGTCTTGTTCGTCAAATCCATACGTCATTCATCCGGAAACGTCAGAAGGGAATGGTGTGGTCAGGCGTGCTGTGCCATGCGGCGGAACATCTCATTATCCTGAATCAGGCTGTCATAATTTCCCTGGTCGACGACTCGACCGCAGCTGATCAGATAGATGCAATCGCACTGCTTCACGGTCGCCAGCCGGTGAGCCACCAGCACGATGGTCTTGCTGCCGGAGAAATCGTGAATGGCATCCATGATGATCTTTTCGGTGATGCCATCGAGCGCGCTGGTCGCCTCATCCAGGATCAGCACACTGGCATCGTGATAGAGGGCGCGGGCGATTCCGATGCGCTGACGCTGGCCGCCGGAGAGTTGAATTCCGCGTTCTCCGACGCGGGTATCCAGGCCCTCGTCCAGCTCGTCGACCAGTTCACGTAAATGGGAAAGATCCACCGCTCGCTCGACGCGCGCTTCATCGATATCACCATCAGGTAGACCGAAAGCGATGTTGCGTCGAATACTGGCATCCGCCAGGAAGATACTCTGCGAGACGAAACCGATCGTATCCTGCCAGGCTCGTCTGTTTTCCCGAGTCAGTGGCCGCCCATCGATGAAGACTTGCCCCGCGTCTGGCTCGATCAGGCCCAGTAGCAAGTCGATGATGGTCGATTTTCCCGAGCCGGAAGCACCGACCAGTCCGATGACGCGGTTGATGGGAATCGTCAACGATAGCCCCTTCAGTGCAGCCTCCGATTTCCCCGGATAATGGAAGTCGACCTGGCTCAGAACCACATCGCGACGGAACGGCGTCGCAGAATCCGGAGAATGTTCATGCGAAGGAGCCACGACCATGCCGTCGTCATGATCAGATATTTCACGGCTCGCCCACAGATCATCACGGATCGCTTCATAGGCCGAGAGCGTGCCGCGAATACTGGACACACTCGAATAGGTCTGCTGAAAAGCCGGCAATAATTTGAAACCCGCCAGCGCATACACTGAAAGTACAGGGAGAATCGTCCCGAGATTTCCTTGATGACTTTTCAACAAATAAAGTATCAGGAATATAACGCCACCAAAGGCGATGATTTCCATCGCATAACGGGGTACCTGTCGTAGTGCCTGCGTCCCCCCCATCGACTGCGCTAGATCATTACTTTTTCGATCGAACTGAGTGACATACAAAGACTGTCGCCCCAGCAACAGCACATCCTTGATGCCGCCGAAGCCTTCGGCCATCAATTGATAGCGGTGATTCTGAGCCTCAGAAATCGTTCGGCCATTATTTGTCAACTTCATGCGAACGGTTTTGTACAACACGAAGTAAGAAGCGGAAAAGATGATCAACGCACTAACGGCGACTACCGGGTTATAAACGAAAACCACCGTCGACATCAGCAAAGCCATCACCAGCTTGGCATTCATCTGCATGACCGGGTTGATGATACCTGCCGTAATGCGCTGACACTCCTGAGCTATCTGCTTGGTCAAATAACTGCTGCTACCCGCCGAGTGAAACAGCCAGGGTTGATGCATGTAGTAACGATAGAGCCGGCTGGAAAGCTCGGCCCCCACATAAGCGCCATACAGCGATAGCCGCCAAGTCGTATACATCGAGAACAATCCCGCCACCACCAGTAACAACAGGACGGCAAGCCCCATCATGAACAGGAAGTCCTCAGGCGTGGCCAGGCCGCTGAACCGGTAGAGTTCCGCCAGCAACCCATCGCCCTGTAACTGTTCGATATCGCCCACCAGTGCCATGAACGGGCCGATCGAGACGACACCCGCAATCTCGGTGAACGACATGATCACGACGAGCACCTGCAGCGCCATGAGCTTGCGGCGCTGCTCGCGGGTCAGCAACGTGTAGAGTTCCTTGAGGTGGTGGAACATGCGTGGACTCAGGAGTAGGTGTAGTGGTAGTACCCGTAGCCGTAGCTGGCGGCCGCCTTGTTCTCGAGGGCGTTCATGATGCAACCCTTGACGTCGACACCGGCGTTTTCGAGGCGCTTGAGGGCGATATTCACTTCACGGGGAGGATTCAACTGGAAGCGTGCGACCATCAACGTCGTTCCGATCTGCTTGCCAACAATCGCGGCATCGGTGACGGCCAGAATCGGCGGCGTATCGATGATCACAAGATCGAACTCGGGGCTGACGCTCTGCAGGAAGCGTGAAAACCGCTCCTGCATCAACAGCTCCGACGGATTGGGAGGGACCACACCCCGCGACAGATAACAAAGCCCTTCGATCGAGGTATGCCGGATCGCCTGCTGCCAATGGCATCTGCCTGACAGGACATCCGACAACCCGTTGTCGGGCTTGTCGCCGAAGATATGGTGAATGTGTCCCTTGCGCATATCGGCATCGACGATCAGCACCCGCTGTTCGGCCTGGGCGCATACCGCTCCCAGGTTCGCCGACAGAAAGCTCTTGCCGACATCCGGACTGGGGCCGGTGATCATGATGCTGTTATTGATGGCGTCCAGCATCGCGAAGTGCAGACTGGTACGCAGGCCTCGCATGGCCTCGATGGCGGTATCGGTCGGATTCGTCGAGGCCAGCAATCCACCGATGACCGCTCGACTCTTCTTGTCACGCCGATGCTTGATGCGTTTGACCAGTTTGGTCTGGGCGTCGGACAACGGCACGGTCGCATAGACCGGCAGTCCCAGTGCCTCAAGTTGTTCGGGGTTTTCCACGCCACGGTTGAGAAACCCACGCGCCAGCACGAACGCCACCGACAGGAACCCACCCATGACAGTCGCCAGCATGACGATCACCGGCTTGTTCGGGGCAATGGGTCCGGCGCCGACCACCGTATCATCGATGATGCGCACATTGCCGATCGTTCCAGCCTTGGCTACCTGCAATTCCTGGGCGCGATTGAGCAGGTTGACATAGATCGCCTGAGTCACCTCGACATCACGGGTCAGCCGCACGACTTCCTGCTGGGCCGCCGGCAGACTGTCGATCCGCTGATTGAGCTCTTCGCGCTCCTCCATCAGGTGGGCTCGTTGACGTCCCAGTGCCCGGTAGGAGGGATGATTGCCCGTGAAACGCTGCGCCAGCTCGGCTTCCTGCAACTCGAGATCGCTCAGTTGTTGCTCGACGGCAATCACCTGATTGACCACGGACTGCGATTCCGAATTGAGATCGACGCTATTGGTGTCGACCCGATACTGATTCAGGCGTTCTTCAGCCTCATTCAGCTTGGTTCGCAACTCCGGCGCCTGCTCCTCCAGAAATTCCAGGCTCTGATCCGCCTGCGCCGACTGACGCTCGACATTCTGCATCAGGAAGGCCTCACTGATTGCATCGAGCGAATCCTGTATCTCGGCCCGGTCGGTACCTGTCAGTCGCAGTCGCAACATGCCGGTGCTGCTACCGCCACTCGCGCCCTGCTCGCTCACACCAAGACGTGCCCCCAGCGACCCGGCCGCCGCCGCGCGAGTCTGCTTGACCAGGGTAAACTCCACCCCGGCCGGCGCAGTGATCTCCGACACCCGCAGGTGCATATCGCCATCAAGGAACGTGACATTGTCACCGACACGCCCCTGACCGATCGTCCGTTCCCCCTGAAGAAGCGAGTAACTGTCGCCATCCTCGACTCGGAGGGTAAAGGGATACCCCCGCAACGATGCATCGACATCGAAACGCCCGACTCTCACACTCTCGCCACCCCAGGCCGCCGTATCGATCCCCAGCAAGTCGGGAAGGTCGATTTCATCGATCCCCCACTGCGAGAGGTACGGCACCGAAAACGGCTCGGGCCGGGCAATACCGTTACGGCGTACGTATTCACCGATATACGGCACCTTTTCAGGAATGACCAGCGTATCGAGCCCGGTTCGGTCCACGACCTTGCCCAGTACCATCCGTGAACGCAGGATCTCGACTTCCGCCGAAGTGTTCGACTCTTCATTGCCCATGATGGAGTCCAGATCACCCAACGGACTGACCGAAGACCGGCGCTCGACCTGGACCAGCGCATCGCCCTGGTAGATAGGCGTGGAGAGTGCGGCATAGACGACGCCGCCAACGAAGAACAACGCCGTGACGAGGATGATGAACCACTTGTGATCCAACAGCATGCCGAAAAGCCGGCCAAAATCGATGTCGCCACTTGTGCCGGATGACGGCTCATTTCTGTTGGGCAGAAAAGGCATTTGATTCATTGAGAGTTCCCTGCGGGTATCACAGTGTTATTTTGCGCTGCCATTCATCGGCGGCATTGACCAGCAAACGATGAACATGAATGTAGGACTCGCGGCTCTTACGGTAAGGATCGGGGATTTCCACACCCTGCGGGCCGCCCCCTTCGAGCCAGCGCCCGAACAGAAAGGTCCGGCCGGTGGCTTCCGGCGCCATGTCACCGATCGCCAATCGCTGCGATTCGGTCATCACCAGCACCAGATCGACG
Source organism: Aidingimonas halophila (assembly GCF_900106955.1). Lineage (GTDB taxonomy): Bacteria > Pseudomonadota > Gammaproteobacteria > Pseudomonadales > Halomonadaceae > Aidingimonas > Aidingimonas halophila. The sequence goes on from NZ_FNNI01000006.1 coordinate 22,834, forward strand.
TTTTCCAGCCATTCCCTGCGTAATGATCGCGAACGATGGTGCTGTACATTCAACCCATCCGCTTCGGCCAACTCCCTGGCCGTGCTGGCCACGCCCAGCCCCTCTTGCAGGTTGGCACTCAATCCGGCCGAGCGAATCACTCGACCGGGTAGGCGGACTTGCAACAAGGCGGTCGCCACCGGACTGCGACAGAGATTGCCGCTACACACCACCAGAATCGAATCGAACATCGATGTCACAGATCGTTCACATCCGTGGTGGTATTCACGAGCGACCCCGGCAGGTTGACGGAGGGCAACAGCAGGCTGATGACGGTATTCCAGCGAGCCAGCGGCGCCGATGTCACGTAGATGATATCCTGCGGTTCCAGCGGGAACCGGGTACCCATCGCCAGCGCCACCGCATTGCTGATATCGAGCTGATAGACCGTGGCCACCTTGTCACTGGCATCGCGGTGGGTGCGGATCACGAAAATCCCCGTCGGCTCGGCCCGCTCTTCCACCACGCCGCCGGCCCGGGCCAATGCATCGGTCAAAGTGATCCGCTCATTGCCCAGATTGAGGTTGCCCGGCGCGCGCACCTGCCCGAGCACCGCCACGTTCTGGTTCTCCCGCGTCGGTACATGCAAGATGTCGCCGTCCTGCAGCAGCCGGTTCTCCGTTCGGTCGCCCCGCTGCATCATGTCGTACAACGAGAGGACCTCCTCTTCGTCATCGCGGGTCAGCGTCACCTCATGCCAATTACCTTCAGCGCTGATGCCCCCGGACAGACTGATGGCATCCATGGCCGTCAACGGCACATTGGTAATGGGAATGGTGCCCGGCGAACCGACCGCGCCACTGACATAGACCTTCTTGGCACGATAGTCAGCGACGGTCACCTCGATCTGCGGGTCATTGATGTATTCGGACAACCGGCGAGTCAACAAGTCGCGAACCGCCTCGACCGTCATACCCTCGACCTCGACCCGGCCGATATAGGGATAGAAGAGGGTTCCATCGGGATGGACGACATTGCCCGCCTCGGCAGCGCTTCTTTCGCCACCCGCGGGAATGGTCAACTCCGGATGATCATAGACGACGATACTCAGCACATCGCCCGGCCCGACCAGATACTCGTAGTCGGTGACCGCCGCACTGAGTGTCGGCGATATCGGGCTGGCAATGCTCCCGTTCAAGCGGGCCCGGTATTCGGAGACCAACTCCGGCGTAATCGGCTCGATATCGACCAGGCCATCCAACGAAACGGATTCCGCCTCGTAATCGATATGACCGCCGGGAGCCATCGCACAGCCACTCACGCTGATCGATAGTGCGATGATACCCAACCAGTGACGTCGCCCCTGCGTTCCCATACTGGTACCTATATGTCGTTATTGGGGGATGGCGTTATTATTCGTGCGTCAACCACGCTACCGCCCCAGAGTTATCCCGGCCTTCTCTCAAGCCGTAACAACGCCCTATTCCGCACCGAAATCGATGCAGTCAGCAGCACTGTACACTTTGTAACAAGATGAACCCCTGCACTACATAAGATTACATATGGTTGGAGTTTCTGCACGGTGGGTTTTTCTCATGCTTTTTCAGGAAAAGAGAATAAGGAGAGCTCAACTCATCAATAAAATGATGAATTTAAAAAATAAAACAAGAATTATCGGGTGCCTTTACCAAGCACGAGGAAAGAGAAAGGCGGCAGGAAAAGCGAGGCTAACGATTCGTGTCTTTATGTAACAATGACAACTGTCGTTGCAACAGTGCCCACAAGATTGCCAAAAACCCGAGGTAGGCAATGAGACCTCTGGAATCGCGCAGCATGGATTGGCTCATGCCAAAAATCAGAAAGGCCATCACCAGAAGTATGCCGGATACCACCAACGCCTTGACTGCAGGGCATGCATGCCGCCGATACTGGAGGAAAAGCCATGCCGGGACACCATACAACATGGCAAGGCCGAGACCGCCGACGATGCCCCGCCGCGCCAACGTATCGAGGATATCGCTGTGCAACTGATCGTAGTAATGAATCGCCGGCGATACCGCATCGTCAGCGATCAACATGTCGCGCTTGGTGATCAACTCCGTTTCGCCCCATCCCAACCAGGGCGCAGACTGGAACAGCAGCCAGGCCGCCCGCCACATCTCGACACGAGCTCCGTATGACGTATCCGCCTCGCCGGTACGATGGTAAGCACCAACCTCCTGGGCCATCTCCATCAACCGCAGCGTCACCCCTACGGGCAGGATCAATAGCGCAGCGCCACACACCACCATGCATCCGACCGCCACCCAAGGGTTGATCAACCGGAAAAGGCTGCGATGGTAAGCGATGCCAATCGTGGCCCCCATCAACGGCACGACGATCCAGGCGCCTCGCGTGCCAGATAGTACCATCGCCACAAGCGCGAACCCCGCCGCCAGCAGCGCAGCCACCAGGCCACGCCGCGATGCACGGTGTCGGCCGCTCTCGAGGATCATCAACGCCAGCACCAAGGACATCGCCGCCAGCAGCAGCGACAGGTTACCGAACGGAATCGCATTGATATGCCCACCGGCACGCTCCGCTCCGAGCAACCGCTCGACCACCGCCACCACACCGGCTCCCAGCGCGCCCGTCACGATCCCGTAGTACCAGTAGTGAAACGGCGGGCTGAACCGGCGTAGCCACAACAGTACAACGACCCCCCATAACGGCCAGAACGCCATCGACCAGGGCCACAGCTCGGCACCACTACGCCAGGCATCGACCAGCCACCAACAGCCATAGGCCAGCAACGCCGCGACGATCGCCCCATCACCAGGCTGCCGGCACAGCGCCCCAACCGATAGCAGCACCCCAAGGCCCATCAAGGGAAGCATCAGCAGCAGCACGCCTTCGAGTACCAGAGGTACAGTTACCAACAGCGCCGCGAACGCCACCACGCCCCAGCCGTTAACCCGCTGCCATCCCGGTGCGCGCTGCATGGATAGGCCCAACCTCCGTCACATCGGATGTAAGTGCGACTTCAGTCGCGATTCCATTTTTCATCTTAGCTGAGTGTCAGGAACGCACCGCCGGTCGTGATGAGAATACCAAGCAGCTGTACGAGGCGTTTATCGCGTGACATCAACCGCTGACCCACCCACCGAGCCATGTAAGTGATAAATAGCGTAGCGACAATAAAGCCGGCAAGATACATCAGAGGCGCCATCCCCGCCGGCATTTCCGCGCCATGGGCCTGCCCATGGAAAAACAGGAAAAGCACGACCATAGGGGCGCCCAGCACTGTCGGCGCCTTGAAGAGCGTGGTGACCAGCATCCCCATCAGCAGGACCGACATGACGATACCGAATTCGATCCCCGGCAAGAGTAAGCCTCCCCACGCCACGACGGCACCAAGCAGCATACCGAAAGCCGCCAACCAGGGGATCACCGAACGGCACGCCGGACGTTGGTTAAGGCTCCAGACGCCGATCGCCATCATTGCCACCATGTGATCGAGTCCAAGCAGCGGGTGGGCCAATCCCGACCAGAACCCGCCGGCGACCACCTCGTGTCCCGGATGGGCAATGGCGCCCCCCGATGCCAACAGCAACACGCTTCCCACTACCGGCCATACACCCACTCTCCCCTTCATGCGCCGTGCCATAACCATTCTCCTCGTCATCAATCGATACCAACGTTCAGTCTCCTCGACACAACAAGGAAACTCATCGTCCGCGACGCTTTCGCCAAGCGGCAAAATCATCCTTGCTCTGCTGTTTCGTCGGTGGATAAAGGCCGATGATGGAGCGCCCCGCCAGGACTTCTTCCGTGACGAAATCTTCGAACGCCGTCATTTCCACCGCTTCATCGGCGATTTCATCGGCGAGATGTGCCGGTATGACGATCACCCCCTCACCGTCGCCGACAATGACATCGCCGGGAAACACGGGGACATCGCCGCAACCGATCGGCACATTGATGTCGATCGCCTGATGGAGCGTCAGATTGGTCGGCGCGGACGGACGCTGGTGATACGCCGGTATGTCCAGTCCAGCGATCTCGGGTGAGTCACGAAAACCGCCGTCCGTCACGACCCCGGACACTCCCCGCACCATCATCCTTGAAATGAGGATGGAACCCGCCGACGCCGCGCGAGGGTCGCGCCGACTGTCGATGACCATCACCGCGCCGGCAGGACACTGCTCGACGGCGGCGCGTTGCGGATGGTCGGGATCCTGGAAGACCGTGATGGGATTGAGGTCTTCCCGGGCGGGGATATAACGAAGCGTGAACGCTTCTCCCACCATATTGGACTTCTCGGGGTCGAGCGGGCTTACCTCCTGGATGAACTGATTGCGCAACCCGCGCTTGAACAGTGCCGTACTCAAGGTGGCCGTACTGACGCCCATCAGCTTTTCGCGTGTCTGTGTCGTAAGGGTCGTTTCTGACATGACGTTCGTGCTCCTCAATAAATATCGGGCTCGCCCACGGCAGGACCGAAATCGGTCTCCAGAAAGTCGAAGTCACAACCTTCGTTCGCCTGTTTGATGTGTTGCGCAAACATCCAGCCATAGCCTCGCGCAAAGGCCGGCCTGGGGGGCGTCCATTCAGCACGGCGGCGTGCCAGTTCGTCGTCCGAGACATCCATGGAGAGACGCCGCTGGGCTATATTGATGTGGACCATGTCGCCAGTCCTCAACAGCGCCAACGGTCCGCCGGCGGCCGCTTCGGGGGCGGCATGCAGCATGCAGGCGCCATAACTGGTACCACTCATGCGGGCATCGGAAAGGCGCAGCATGTCGCGCACGCCCTGCTTGACGAGCTTGGTCGGTATCGGCAGCATCCCCCACTCCGGCATCCCCGGCCCTCCCAGGGGCCCTACATTGCGAAGCACCATCACATGGTCGGCCGTGACCTCCAGATCGTCGTCGTCGATGGCCGCCTTCATTTCGGGGTAACTATCGAACACCAGGGCCGGCCCCGTATGATCATGGAACCTGGGGTCGCAAGCGGCGGGCTTGATTACGCACCCATCGGGAGCCAGATTGCCGCGCAACACCGCCAATGAGCCTTCCCGGTAGACCGGATTCGACAGTGGCCGAATCACCTCGTCGTTGTAGACTTCCGCGCCCTGCAGCGTCTCGCCCAGGGTCTCGCCGGTCACCGTCACGGTATCGAGCGCCAGGAAATCGGTCAGACGGGTCATCAACGCGCGCAATCCACCTGCGTAGTAAAAGTCCTCCATGAGGAAGTGCTCGCCGCTCGGTCGCACATTGGCGATGACGGGAATATCACGACTGGCCTGATCGAAATCCTCCAGTGACATATCGATGCCCGCCCGCCGGGCCATGGCAATCAAGTGGATGACCGCATTCGTCGAACACCCCGTCGCCATGGCAACAGTGACGGCATTATTGACCGCCGCCGGCGTGATGATTCGCCCAGGCGTCAGATCCTCCCAGACCATGTCCACGATCCGGCGCCCCGAGGCCGCGCACATGCGTATATGGTTGGCATCAGCCGCCGGGATCGAGCTCGCCGCCGGTAACGTCAGGCCCATGGCTTCGGCAATGGCGGTCATCGTGCTGGCCGTTCCCATCGTCATGCAGTGGCCGTATGACCGTGCGATACCCCCTTCTATGGCAATCCATTCATCGCGATCGATATTCCCCGCACGACGCTCGTCCCAGTATTTCCAGGCATCCGAACCGCTTCCCAGAACGTTTCCCTGCCAGTTGCCACGCAGCATCGGGCCCGCCGGCACGAAAATCGCGGGGAGCCCGGCACTGACCGCGCCCAATACCAGGCCCGGCGTGGTCTTGTCGCAGCCGCCCATCAACACCACGCCGTCCACGGGGTGCGAGCGCAGTAGCTCCTCGACTTCCATGGCCAGCATGTTGCGATACAGCATGGTGGTCGGTTTCACGAAGTTCTCGGCCAACGACAACGCCGGCAACTCGATTGGGAAACCGCCCGCTTCGCTGATGCCGCGTCGAATATCATCGACTCGATGCTTGAAGTGCGCATGGCACGGATTGATGTCGGACCAGGTATTGATGATGGCGATCTGAGGCCGGGCTTCCCAATCACTCGGTTCCCGGCCCATCTGCATGGCCCGCGAGCGATGACCGAAGGAACGCAGGTCGTCGGGCGCATACCAGCGGGCACTACGCAAGGTCTCGGGATGTTTACTGTATTTGCTGTTGTTGTTTGTCATGACGTGTCCTGAAACGGCTAGGATACGCGGCACTCAAGTCGTCTGCTTATCATTCATATGATGAATAAACTGACATTGATGCCGCTCTCTCGATAGACGATCTACGCGGTAACGAACGGCTTAGCGGTTCTCGACCAACGCTCTGAAATGATCCGCCCTGGCATCGGCCTGGCGTGTCAGCAGGCCCATGTCCGAGGCCACTGCAATGAACGCAAAGCCGGCATCGAGCCAGTGTTCCGCCTGCTCCTGCACGGGCGCGAGAATGCCGGCGGGCATACGGTGTTCCCGGCAAAGCGCCAACCCCCTTGCGATCTCTCGTTGCACCTCGGCGTGTCCGGCTTCGCCGATATGTCCCATATCGGCGGCGAGATCGGAAGGACCGATGAAAATGGCATCGACCCCTTCCACCGCGGCGATGGCGGGAATATTGTCGATCGCCCTCGATGTCTCGACCTGCACGATCAGACATAGCTCGTCATTGGCCCGGTGGACATAGTCGGGCACGCGGCCATAGCGGTTGGCACGATGGGCGGCCGCCACGCCTCGGATGCCCTGATTAGGATAGCGAACCGCCGCGACCGCGCGTTCGGCCTCTTCCGCCGTCTGCACGAAGGGAATCAGCAAGGTCTGCGCCCCGATGTCGAGAAAGCGCTTGATGAGAACCGGATCGTTCCAGGCCGGGCGTACGACAGCTGCGGTCTGGGTTCCCGCCAACGCCTGCAGTTGTGTCACGACATTGGGGAGTTCATTCGGTGAATGCTCGGTGTCCAACAGCACCCAATCGAATCCGGAATCGCTCAGGGCGTCGATCACGATGTTGGAACACAAGGTGCTCCATATACCGATCTGCGCCTGTTCGTTCAACAACGACTTGAAGCGGTTCTGTGGCAACGTGGCAGGCATAGCGTCTCCTTGGGTTTGTTATTGTCGATGATCACGACTGGCTTCCTAGAATCCGGATGGCGGCACAGGCGGCACCGTATCCGTTATCGATATTCACCACGGTCACGCCCGGAGCACAGCTGGACAACGCCGAATCCAGGGCCGCTCGACCGCCGTCAGCGACGCCGTAGCCCACCGAGGTCGGTACCGCGATGATGCTTCCCGATACCAGGCCGGCGACGACACTGGGCAAGGCCGCGTCCATGCCGGCGAATACCAGTTTGATGGGGACGGCCTCCAGCCGCTCGACATGGTCGAGCAGCCGCCACAGGCCGGCCACGCCCACGTCGCTGACCACATCGACGGCATAGCCGTTATATTCGAGCGTGCGCCGCGCTTCGGCAGCGACTCGCGCATCCGCCGTACCGGCCGTCACGATGGCGATGGCCGGCGCATCCCGAGGGGACGGCATGTCACCCAACACGGCCGTGCTGGACAGCGAGTCATAATCGAGAATCTGCTGAATGTGCGCAGGCTGGGCCTCCCAGCACTGCTGGCTGATGCGGGTAATGAGCAAGCGGCGCTCCTCCGCGACGGCCTCATCGACGATCGCGGCAATGCGATCCGGCGTCTTGGATTGCGCAAAGACGGCCTCCTCCAACCCGATACGAGAGGCACGCTTGCGATCGAAACGGACAATCTGTTCATCAGCCATGCAGAAAGGCACTCCCTTGTTGATAGGCAGCCAGGGTGACAGGCGCTTCACGCCCATGATCCGCCATGATGCGTCTGGCCTGAGACAGCAATTGTCGATGCGAGGCCGGGGTCAGAGACGTAAATGATGCGTCGTCCAGTTCGATGCAGTATTCCGAATGACGCACCCGACAGCGAACCGTGATGTTGCCCAGCCGGTCACGCACCGATTTTTCGATCGCATCCACCATCAGCAGCGTATCGGCCTCGACCGGAAGCCCCGTCTCGATACGGCTCGACAGACAGGGCGCGGCGGGTAGACGCGAGATATCGGTCAGACCCAACGAGTGCGCCAGCGCGCGAACCGCGGCTTTGTCCATGCCCGCTTCCACGAACGGATGGACGACACCGTGTTCACTGGCGGCGATGAGGCCGGGACGATAATCGCCCAGGTCGTCGGTATTCGTTCCGGACGCTATCGTCAGGGACGTCCCCTGGAAATGCGCCTGCAGTCGCGACATCGTGTGGTACAGGTGAGTCTTGCAGTAATAACATCGATTGACGGGATTGCGGAGATAGTCGGGATCGTCGAACTCCCCCGCATCGATGACCTCGAGCCGCAACTGCCATTGGCCGGCAAGCCGCCGGACCCGGGCTGAGGCATCCCCCGGCACGGCCGGCGACAGCGCATGGCAGAGCGTCACGTTCTCCCGGCCCCGGACCCGATGGGCGGCCGCTGCCAGGGTCAAACTATCCACTCCGCCACTGACGGCAATGACCAGCATTTCCGGCGTCTGTAACGCGGCATGCAGTTCGGCGGAAATGGCCATTACTCATCCTCCCGAACGTGTTCGGCTTCGACTCTTGCCTGCTGTCGCTGTCGCTGGGATTGCCGGAGCCGAGCGATATCATCCGCCTCGGCCTTGCGGGTATCACCGGACGGACGGAACGCCGTCTTGACGCGAACCGAGCCGTGACGGGTAGCCGCTTCGCCATGCTCCCTGGTCAGCAGTGCGCGCTCGACGTCATGGTAGCGAATGCCCAGAGTCGTGGTCTGGCGAAAACACGCCGCCAGAATGTCATCGACGTGCTCCGGCTGCGCCAGCAATTCGATCCGGAAACCGAGGCGACCCTTCTTCGACGCACGGGTATCCTGAGAGAGGTCCAGCACCCCGGGCATGTCACGCAACAGGTCGACGGCAATCGCGATGTCTTCAGGCGTTTGATCATCGACATCGAACACCGCCTGGACGACCCGATCATGACTAAAGCCTGAGGCTTGCTCAGTTCCCTCGAGCACCAGCAGTCGCAAGGCATTGGCCCGACCCTGCAGTTCACGGCTGCCGAACCCCGTACCGGACCCGAGCAACCGGCCGGCACAACGGGTATCGAAATGACAATCGAGATGACGGAGTATCGATGCCCCCGTGGGAGTAATACGCTCCCCGGCCACTCCGTCATCGTGTACCGGCATTCCGGCCAGCAACTCAGACGTCGCGGGTGCCGGTACCGAGACCCAGCCGTGATCGGTATGCACCCGACCACTCCCCATCGGCAGCGAACCGCACAACCACTCCGTATCCCCGATGGCCTCGAGCAGCGCGGCAACCGCCACGACATCGATCACCGAGTCCCAGGCACCGACCTCATGGAACGCCACCTGCCGACGGGTCACTCCGTGAACGGTCGCCTCGGCATCGGCCAGCAGTGCATAGATATCCAGCGCCCGGCTCGCGACACCTGGCGGCAGGCCGCAATGGCCGATGAGTTCGACGAGATCACCATAATGATGGTGGCTATGGGCCTCATGGTCGCTTGCGGCTGCAACGTGGAAACGCTTGCCTTGAAACCCTGAAAACGTACCTTGCTCGATTCGCCAGCTCACCGGGGGCGGCAATGGCAGGCAAGCCAATGCATCCGCCAGTGCCGACTCATGCTCCGGAAACGCATCCAGCAGCGCGGCGACCATCATGTCACCGGCAACGCCACCGAGTGGATCGATCCGAATCAAGCGCTTTCGCTGCATGGCGAGCTCCATTCTCGTTATCGCGTAGGCACGCTACGTTTTCATGACGCCGTAGTACGTCTTCAGGCGGTGCATGTTGCACTCGATGTGGTATCTCGCTGCCGTCCGGGCGGCATCGACGTCCTGATCGGCGATGGCATCGATCAGGGTCTGGTGCTCGGCGATGGGCGCCTGCCCGCCATCGACACGGGTCGCTGCCTTGCGCCGGGAAACCAGGATCGTCTCCTTGAGATAACTGCTCAGATAGTTGAAAAACTCGAGATACAACTCGTTGTCGGTGGCGGTGCAAACGGCCCGGTGGAATGCCATGTCCGCATCGACGCCGGCCTGAATATCGCCCGACGCCACCGCTTCCTGAAACGAACTCTGGGCATCGCGCATCATCGTCAGGTCGTGGCGGGTACGCCGCTGGGCGGCAAAGGCGGCCGCCTCGACCTCGAACCCCATGCGCAACTCCACCATGCGCAGGACATGCTCGATGCTCTGCGCATCATGGCCACGCATGGAGAACCCGCGATCCGGACGTGTCGATACCACGAAAACGCCTCGCCCCTGCTGGCTGCTCAACAAACCATCCACCTTCAAGCGAGACACCGCTTCACGGACCACGGTGCGGCTGACGCCCAGGTTCTTGGCCAGCGTGCTCTCCGAGGGCAGTAGCTCCCCCACCTCGAGATCACCGGATGTCACCATGCTGCGAAGTTCATCCGTCACTTGATCGCTCAAGCTGACGGTCTTGCGCACGGCACGGAATGCGGACGGCTCTTTCATTCTCTCTCACTCATGACTTACAAAATGCGATTTATATTCTTATCATACAAGATACACGCCCAACAGCAAGCGTGTGAGACGCCGCAATGAACGGCGTCTCTGCCAACACCACAACAAGGAGACCGAGATGGGCCAGCATGCCAGCTTTCCCGACGTCGAGTTCCCCCATCTGGCCGATGTCAGACTGCCCAACGTCATCCCCGTTCGCCTCAATCACCGACTCGGCACGCCGGTGTCCGATATCGACCGACGTACCCGGCAGGTCGTGCGAGAAAGCCGCCAGGTCGCCCGGCTCGCCCCCGGCAGCCGTGTCGCTATCGGTGTCGGGAGCCGGGGCATCGCGTCGATCGTGAGGATCGTCACGGCCGTCGTTTCAGAGCTCAAAACCCAGGGCCATGCGCCGTTCATCGTACCGGCCATGGGCAGCCATGGCGGCGGCACGGCCGAAGGTCAGGAAGCGGTGCTGGCCAAGCTGGGCATCACCGAAGCCAGCGTGGGCGCTCCCGTGCACGCCACGATGGACGTCGTCGAATACGGCAAGACGGCGGAAGGCATCGAATGCAAGTTCGATCGCCATGCCGCCGACGCGGACGGCATCATCATCGTCAACCGTATCAAATCCCACACGACGTTCGACCGCCCCATCGAAAGCGGTCTGACCAAGATGATCGCCGTCGGGCTGGGCAAGGCGGAAGGGGCGCGTCGCGTTCACAAGCTGGGGCCGCGCGGCCTGTCCGAGGTACTCCCCAATCTGGCCCGCATTGCCCTGGCCAACGCCCCCATCACCCTGGGCATCGGCCTGGTCGAGAATGCCAACAAGGAGATCGTGCATCTCGACGGTGCAGACCCCGACCAGATCATGGCGACCGACGAACGCCTGCTCAAGGAAGCCAAGTCCTACCTGCCGCGTCTGCCCATCACTCAGGCCGATGTACTGATCGTCGAGCGCAGCGGCAAGGAAATCAGCGGCACGGGAATGGACTTTGCCGTCACGGGGCGTACCGACATTCGCGGCATCGACAACCCCGCAACGCCGTTCATCCATAAACTGGGGTTGCTGAACCTGACCAAGGAGACTGCGGGAAACGCCGTCGGTATCGGCATGGCCGATTTCACGACCCGAGCGGCCGCCGAAGCCGTCGACTTCAAGGCCACCTACATGAATGCGCTGACGGCCACCCTGGTGGATAAGTCACGCATCCCCATCGTGCTGCCGACCGAACGGGACGTGATCGCGGCTGCCGTTACCACGTCGTGGTCGCTCAACGATGAAGATGCTCGGTTCTGCATGATCTCGACCACCCTCCATCTGGACCGGATCATGGTGTCTCCCGCCCTGCTGGACGATATTCCCGACGGCATGGCGGAACCGATAGGACCGCCTCAGGAACTTCAATTCGATGACCAGGGCCGGCTGCTGACCTCACTCTGGCAACAACAGTTCGAAACCTACTGAGGAGAACGATCGATGACAACGCCTGCCCCCAAACCTGAAGTCCTTCTGTTGCAACGCATCGCCGACGTCGGCATCGAGCGGCTCGAGACACACTTCGACGTCATCCACCTGTGGGATAGCCCGGATCCCGACCGCGACATGCAGTATCATGCGGAAACCGCCAGAGGCGTTCTGACAGGCGCAAACATCGGGCTGACACCGCAACAAGTGGATCGTTTTCACAAGCTGGAAATCATCTCGCTGCATGGCGTCGGTCTGGATCGCGTCGATATCGATCACGCCAAGCACCAGGGCCTGCGCATCGCCTATACCCCGGACGTGCTGACCGCGGATGTCGCCGACATGGGCTTCGGGCTCATGATGTCGACGCTTCGGCGCCTGCCTCAAGGGCACAACTTCGTCATGGCGGGGCATTGGGCGGAAGGCAAACAACCACCCCTGACCCGCAGTCTGACGGGCAAGCGTCTCGGCATCCTCGGGCTTGGCCGCATCGGCCAGGCCATCGCGGCCCGGGCGGAAGCCTTCGGCATGGAAATCACCTACACCAACCGGTCACGTCGCACGGATGTGCCCTATGCCTACGAGCCGGACCTGCAACGGCTGGCCGACTGGTGCGATGTCCTGATGGTGGCTGCCGCCAGTTCTCCCGACATGCAAGCGCTAGTCGACGACAGCGTGCTGGCCGCGCTCGGCTCGGAAGGCGTCATCGTCAATGTGGGACGCGGTGTCCTGATCGATGAGGATGCACTGATAACCCGACTCGAACGTGGTGAACTACTGGGCGCCGGGCTGGATGTGTTCGCCAACGAGCCCCACATCAACGACGCCCTGCTGACCCTGGATAACGTCGTGCTGTCGGCTCATCGGGCGAGCGCCACCGTCGAGACACGTAATGCGATGGCGATTCAGAGTGTGGAGCATCTACAGCAACATTTTGCGGGCTCCAAGCCGACGCATCTGGCAACGCCGGAATAATGACCCATAAAACCCTTCAATATTAAATAGTTATCCAACTTGTATTATAACCAGTTGACAGAACATATGATAAGCAATACTTTAAAATTGCCTTCACGAATAAGGCTCACACCTGCACTGGTCGAGCAGAACAACAACCGTGCAGCATCGAATCAAGACAAGAAGTGAGGAGTCACGTCATGTTCAAACTGGGTAAGCACGCTTCTCTGACAACAATAGCTGCCCTGAGTGTGTCTGCAGTCTCCATGGCACAAGCGCAAGATTTCACCCTGTCGACCGGCTCACAAGGCGGATCGTGGTACCCGATCGGCGGCGCGCTGAAAGCGGCCGTTGAAGACAAGGTCGATGATGTCTCCATCACGGTGACACCCGGTTCCGGTCTCGCCAACGTTCAGGGTGTGGCCAATGGGCGCTTCCCGGTGGCGTTCGCCAACTCCATCTCCACCGTCGATGGCATCAACGGCAAGGATCCTTTCAAGGAACCCATCGACAACGTCTGTAACCTCGGCACGCTCTATCCGCAGTACTTCCAGGTCATGGCCCTCGACGACGCCGAGGTCAATTCCGTGGAAGACTTTGAAGGCAAGCGGCTGACCACACAGCAGAATGGCCATACCGGCGAAATGCTGACCGGCGAACTGCTGAAGACGAAAGGGCTCAGCTACGACGATCTCGACAGCGTCAGTCACGTGTCCTACTCGGATTCCGTCGTCGAGATGAAGGACGGACACGCCGATATCTTCACGCTCGGTACCGCATTGCCTGCCGGTTCGGTCATGGACCTCGCCAATAGCCGCGATATCAGCTTCATTCCGATAGATGATGAAACCTTCGACCACTTCAAGGAACAGAATGCCGCCTTCCAGAAGCGCATGGTGGCTGCAGACAGCTACCCAGGCGTTGACGAGGATGTGCCCGCCATCACCTACGATACCCACATGATCGCCCAATGCGACTTCGACGACGAGATCGTCACCGCCTTCCTGGAAGCCGTGGTCGAGAACACGGACTCCCTCGGCGATATCAGTCGGGCCATGAAGGATCTCACACCCGAAGAAATGGCCACCGACATCGGCGTGCCGCTGCATCCCGCTGCGGAAGCGTTCTATCGCGAGCACGACGCACTGTAAACGCCAGCATGACCACGGCCGCCCTTGTCTGCCAGGCCGGACAAGGGCAGTCCTGTCACCGGCGAAGAACAGAAATGATACCGGGAGTTCTCCGTGCGCCACACTTCAACGTCGCGTTTCGCCCAGATATTCGGACTATCGATCAAGGTCATTCTGGTCGGTATGTCGCTGTACCATATCTACATCGCCCTGGCCGGAACGCCGGGCCCCTATATACTGCGCGGCATCCATGTTGCGCTTGCCGTGTTCCTGATCTTCCTGACCAGCAATTATCGACGCGAATCGGTCACCATTCCCCCATGGTATGACATGATACTGGCAGTCATCGGACTGTTTGCGGCGCTGTATCCCTCCCTGAACCTCGATTACATCTTTTCGCGGTTCATCTATGTCGATCCACTGACCACACGCGACATCATCGCCTCCATCACTCTGGTGGTGCTGGTTCTGGAAGCCGCAAGACGCGCGATCGGTCCGGCACTGCCGATAACCGCCATCTGCTTTCTCATCTATGCCTTCACGGCAACCAATACGTTGCCCTCGGTGATCCTCGAGCAGTTGGCCATTACCACGGAAGGGATCTTCGGCATCCCGATCGCCGTCTCGGCAACGTACATGGTGCTGTTCATCATCTTCGGCGCCCTCGTCGAGCGGATGGGTATCGGTCAGTTATTCATGGACTTTGCCGTTGCCCTGACAGGACGACAGGCCGGTGGCCCCGCCAAGGTCGCCTGCGTCACCAGCGGCATGTTCGGTTCCGTCTCCGGGTCGGCCGTTGCCAATGTCATGACAACCGGCACCTTCACCATCCCATTGATCAAGCGCATGGGATTCCGACCGGCATTCGCCGGTGCCACGGAAGCGGTGGCATCGACGGGCGGTCAGATCATGCCGCCGGTCATGGGGGCGGCCGCCTTCGTCATGGCCGAATATCTCGGGACCGGCTATCTCAAAGTGGCGATGTATGCCATTACGCCTGCGCTGCTGTTCTATGTCGCCCTGTTCTTCGGCATTCACTTCGCCGCCAAACGCAACAATGTCGGCAGCGTGCCAAAAGAGGACCAGGTGCCATTGGGACGCGTCCTCAAGGAACGGGGGCACTTGTTCATTCCCCTGCTCGTCATCATCGGTGCGCTCGTGCTCGGTTATTCCGCGCCCTATTCCGCCATGTGCGGCATCGCCTCGGTGATACCCACTGCGCTGCTGCGCCAGACCACCCGACACTACGTGACGGTGCGCAACATCATCGATGCACTGGAAAACGGCGCCAGAAACGTCCTGCCGATCGCCGCGGCCTGCGCCTGCGCCGGCATCGTAGTCGGCGTGATCGATATCACCGGTATCGGGCTGACCTTCTCGAACTTCGTCATCTCGGCCTCCCAGGACATCCTGGTCCTGGCCCTGCTGCTCAGCATGGTGGCGGGCATCATCCTCGGCATGGGCATGCCGACCACGCCGGCCTACATCGTTCAGGTCGCCCTGCTGGTACCGGCCCTGACCAAACTCGGCGTGCAGGCGGAAGCGGCGCACTTGTTCGTTTTCTACTTTGCCATCCTCTCCGCCATCACCCCGCCGGTAGCCATGGCGGTCTATGCGGCCAATACCCTGTCCAAGGCCAAGATCTGGGAGTCGAGCATCGAGGCCCTCAAACTGGGCGCCGCCGGCTTCATCGTGCCATTCATGTTCGTCTATGAACCGACCATCCTGCTGCAGGGTGATCCACTGCGCATTGTACTGGTGCTGACGCAGGCCACCATCGGCGTGATCGTGCTGGCCGCAGCATTACAACAGTACATGTTCGCGCCACTACGCCGCTGGCAACAGTTCCTGCTCTTCGTCACTGCCATCAGCTTCATCTATCCCGACTGGCGGGTCACCCTCGCCGGTAGCCTGGTGCTGCTGATCAGCATGCTGCCGATACTGCTCAACAGGCAGGCACAGCCGGAATCGAACGACCAGGATGTTTACGGTTCATCACGGCAATGACGCACTCGCCGGCCCCGGGGCGGACTCGTAGACGCCGTCCCGGAGCCGGTTCCGCAGGTTTCGAATCGCTCTTTGGGAGTCCTTATTCATGTCTCAGTCTCTCCGTCCGCGTTCCGGCGGGCAGGTGCTCGTCGATCAACTGCTGATCCATGGCGTCGAGTTCGCCTTCTGCGTCCCGGGAGAAAGTTATCTCGACGTCCTGGATGCGCTGCATGATGTCAGGGATCGCATCCATCTCTACAACGCCCGCCACGAAGCCGGCGCCGCCAACATGGCCGAAGCCTATGGCAAGTTGACCGACAAGCCGGGCATCTGCCTGGTGACACGCGGCCCCGGCGCCTGCCATGCCTCGATCGGGGTGCACATTGCCCAGCAGGATTCCACGCCCATGATCCTGTTGATCGGCCAGGTGGATCGCCCCTCACGGGACCGTGAAGCGTTCCAGGAGATCGACTACCGGCAAATGTTCGGCAGTATCGCCAAGTGGGTCGCGCAGATCGATGATGCGGCAAGGATTCCCGAATACATGGCGCGCGCCTTCCGTGTCGCGACATCGGGGCGGCCGGGCCCGGTCGTGCTGGCACTGCCTGAAGACATGCTGACCGATGTCGTCGATACGGTGGATGCCCCTCCCTATCGCCCCACGCGTGCCGACATCGGCGCTGCCGACCTGACGCGCATCCGCGAGGCGTTATCGTCGGCAAGTCGTCCATTGCTGCTGGTCGGCGGTAGTGGCTGGGACGATACGGCCTGCCGTGACATCACGGCCTTCGCCGAAGCACACGACCTGCCGGTGGCATGCTCGTTCCGCCGTCAGGACATCGTGAACAACCGCTCTGACGTCTATATCGGCGACTTCGGCACCGCAAGTTCGCCGCAATTGGTCAAGCGCATCGCCGAGGCGGATCTACTGCTCGTGATTGGGGCACGGCTCGGGGAAATGACCACCAAGACATACACGACCTTGACACCCCCCGTTGCCCACCAGACGCTGATCCATATCCATGGTGACAGCGATGAAATCGGCCGCGTCTACAGCCCCGAGATCGGGATAGCGGCGACCCCGGAACGGGTCGCGCGCGCTCTGAGAGACTGCCGCTGGGAGCAACTCGCCGGACGTTGGAGCGAATGGCGTCGACAGGCCCGGCAAGCGTACTTCGACGATATCAGCAGCACGGATGAAGAGGGCGCGCTCAACCTCGGTCAGGCCTTGATGGCCATACGCGATCAACTCCCGTCCGATACGGTCATCACGCTCGACGCCGGCAACCATACCGGCTGGGCCCAGCGCTATCTGCGTTACGGCCGTCCCGGGCGCCAGCTCGGCTCCACATGCGGCGCCATGGGCTACGCCGTACCGGCCGCCGTATCCGCTTCACTACACGCCCCGGACCGAGTGGTTCTCGCCTTCGTCGGCGATGGCGGTTTCATGATGAGCGGCCAGGAACTGGCGACAGCCGTACAACATGGCGGCCGTCCGATCGTGTTGCTCTTCAACAATGGCACCTATGGCACCATCCGCATGCATCAGGAGCGCGAGCATCCGGAACGCGTGGTCGGCACCGACCTGGTCAACCCCGATTTCCTCTCGATGGCGGCGGGCATGGGGGCCTACACGGCCATGGTCAACCGTACCGACGAACTACTGCCGGCACTGCAAGGCGCCATCGAGGCACGTCGCCCGGCGGTGATCGAGTTACGCACCGATCCCGAACGCATCTCGACGCGGACGACCATTTCCCGACTTCGTCTCGCCGGGCGCGGCTGATATCCACGCCCATCGATTGCCTGCCCTACTGGAGCCCGACATGTCCGACGCCCCGAACCGACAGCCGATGACCGATGGCCTGCTCAGTGCGCTGATCGATCGACTCGGAACCGACCATGTAGTGACCGACACATCCGACATGGTGCCCTATGTTCAGGAACAGCGCCGGTTGTATTCGGGACGGGCATTGGCCGTCGTCTTGCCGGCCTGCACCGACGACGTCGCCTTCATCGTCGAACAGTGTCGCGAACATGGCGTCAACATCGTGCCCCAAGGAGGAAACACCGGTCTGGTGGGAGGCGGTGTGCCGCACGACAGTGTGGTCGTCGCACTGGGCCGTATGAATCGCATTCGTGATATCGATCCCACCAATGCCACCCTCACCGTGGAGGCGGGCTGTATCCTTCAGGTCGTGCAAGATGCCGCGCGTGACGCCGGCCGCCTTTTCCCGCTGTCGCTGGCCGCGGAAGGCTCCTGCCAGATCGGCGGCAACCTGGCGACCAATGCCGGCGGCATCAATGTGTTGCGCTATGGCAATGCCCGCGACCTGGTACTTGGATTGGAAGTGGTGCTCGCCGACGGCCGAGTCATGAACGGCCTGACCGCGTTGCGCAAGAACAACACCGGCTACGATATGAAACAACTCTTCATCGGCTCCGAAGGCACGCTGGGCATCATCACGGCTGCCGTACTCAAGCTGTTTCCCTTGCCCCGCGGAACCGCCACCGCGCTGGTCGGCTGTGACTCTCCGCACCAGATACTGGCCCTATACGACCAGTTGCGGAGCCAACTCAGCGACACGCTGACAGCCTTCGAACTCCTGCCCCATTTTGCCATGGACGCCGTGCTCACCCATGTCCAGGGGACTCGTGCCCCCTTCGATCAGGATTACGCATCCTATGCCCTGATCGAACTGACGACACCGGATGCCGATCTCGATCTGAATGCCCGACTGGAATCGGCCCTGGCCGACGCCTTCGAGAACGACGTGATCCGTGATGCCGTCATCGCCACGAGCAGCACACAATCACAGGCGTTATGGCGGTTACGGGAGAGTGTCGCGGAAGCCCAGATCGCCGAAGGCGCCTCGATCAAGCACGACATTTCCGTGCCGGTATCACGCCTGGCGGACTTCATCGAGAAAGCCGACGCCGCCTGCCGGTCGATTCTCCCCGAATGCCGCATTTGCGCCTTCGGCCATGTCGGCGACGGCAACCTTCACTACAACGTCAGTCAACCCTGCGACATGGATGCCGACGCCTTTATCGACCTGACTCCCCGGTTCAACCGCGCCGTGCACGACCTGGTCGCCGACATGAACGGCTCGATTTCCGCTGAACACGGTATCGGGATTTCCAAGCGGACCGAATTGCGCCGCTACCAGGACCCCGTTGCCCTGGCGATGATGGAGCGCATCAAGACGGCGCTGGACCCGCAAGGGCTGTTCAATCCCGGCAAACTGCTATGAGCTCATCCCCGCCCGACGTAGGGCATGCCGGTAGCCATCACCGTCATGAACTGCACATTCGCCGCCAACGGAAGACTCGCCATGTGCACGATCGCCCGTCCCACCTCCTCGGCATTCATGCGTGGCTCGGGCACGACATCGCCATTGGGCTGCAGAATGCCCTCGGCCATGCGGGCCGTCATCTCGGTATCGGCATTCCCGATGTCGATCTGGCCGCAGGCGATATCATAGGCACGGCCATCCAGCGACAGTGACCGCGTCAGCCCGGTAATGGCGTGCTTGGTGGCCGTATAAGCCACGCTCAACGGCCGGGGGACATAGGCGGAAATCGAGCCGTTGTTGATGATCCGCCCCCCACGCGGTGACTGCTCACGCATGACACGAAACGCGGCCCTGGCACACAGGAAGCTCCCGGTCAGATTGGTATCGACGACCTCCCGCCATACGGCGACCGGTAACTCATCCGGCGTCGCCGGTGGTGCCCCGCGTCCGGCATTGTTGAACAACAGGTCCACCCGCCCCCAGGAAGCCAGGACTCGATCGAACGCCGCATCGACCGACGCCTCGTCACCGACATCGGCCACCACGACCAGCGTGGTATCAGCATCACCGGCGAGACTCGCCGTCTCCTCGAGCCGATCACGTCGTCTGCCGAGCAACGCCACACGATAACCGTCTCCCACCAGCGCCAGCGATGCCACCCGGCCGATACCGCTTCCCGCACCGGTCACGACTGCCACCTTGTCCCTCATGATCCACTCCTGTGTCTTGTCATGGATAGCGGTATCACGTCACCGGCGCCGGATTGAACAGCGCCAGATCGTTATGTATTCCCAGCCGGTCGACCGCCGCCTGTTCACGCCCGCTGGCAATATCCAGAATCAGATGGAACAGTTCCCACCCCATCGTCTCGATCGTCGCCTCGCCGGACGCGATACGGCCGGCATCCAGGTCGATGAGATCATGCCAGCGGCGGCTTAACGTCGTGTTGGTACCGACCTTGATCACCGGCACCATGGACAACCCATATGGCGTACCACGCCCGGTCGTGAACACATGCATGTTCATGCCCGCCGCCAACTGCAACGTGCCGCAGATGAAGTCGCTGGCCGGCGTCGCGACGAAGTTCAGTCCCCGCTTGCGGATTCGTTCGCCCGGTCCCAGCACGTCCACGATGGGACTGGTACCGGACTTGGCGATGGACCCCAGCGCCTTCTCGATGACGTTGCTCAAGCCACCAAGCTTATTCCCCGGCGAGGGATTGGCGCTTCGATCCGCCTGGCCCTGAGCCAGGTAATCGTCATACCACGCCATTTCCTGAATCAGCTTCTCGCCCACGTCCTTGTCGACGACCCGGGGCGCCAGCAAGTGGATCGCATCGCGGACTTCCGTCACCTCCGAAAACATGACCGTTCCGCCGGCACGCACGATCAGATCCGCCGCGAAACCGACGGCCGGGTTGGCCGTGACCCCGGAGAAGGCATCGCTGCCACCGCACTGCGTCCCCACCACCAGTTCCGAAACGGGGCAAGGTTCGCGCCGCCGTTGATTCAGCTTGGCGAGATGCTGCTCGGCCATGGCCATGATACCGGCCACCATTTCCTCGAAGCCGACAAACCGTTCGTCCTGCAAGCTGAGGATATTGCCGGTATCCGACGCCTCCTCGCTCGAGTCATACATCTTGACGGGTTGTTCGGACACCAGCGTCGACGGCTGGAGCTTTTCGCACCCCAGGCCAATAACCATCACCTCCCCGCCGAAGTTGGGATTGAGCGTGATGTTCTTGAGCGTGCGGATGGGAATGATTGCGGCAGGCGCGTTGATCGCCACCCCGCAGCCATAGGTATGCGTCAGCCCGACAACGTCATCGACGTTGGGATACTTCGGCAGCAATTCCGTCTTGATGCGCTTGACGACATGCTCGACGGTGCCCGCAACACACTGCACGCTCGTCGTGATGCCGAGCACGTTCTTCGTCCCGACACTGCCATCCGCATTGCGATAGCCCTCGAAGGTATAGCCTTCCAGCGTCTCCGGCGGCCCATACTCACGGGTCGCCAACTCTAGCTCATGCAGCGCGGGCGGCTGACGCAAGGCAATATTGCGCTCATTGACATGGCCTCCCAACGGAATCGCCTCGGTCGCTATGCCGATGATCTCACTGTAGCGAATGACCTCGGCGCCTGACGGGATATCCGACAGCGCGACCTTGTGCCCCTGCGGGATATCCGCCACGGCAATCAGCCCGCTCTGCAATTGCGTTCCGGCGGTCACCCCGCCCTGGCCGATGACAATGGCGACATTGTCGCTGTCATGGACCTTGATGATCTTCTTGTCGTCCACGGGTTGGGTCATGGTTATCACCTCGTGCATGCCAGCCAACGCATTGGATTCCGGCCTGCCGTCATGTCTAAGCGGAGCGTCAGGTGCCGGTTCAATGCCTCATCACAACAAGTCATCTTATAACATATCATACAAGTTGATAAATATGGCATCCCAACCAGTCAGTGCTTCGAACCACCTTAATCGCGCTTGAAACCACCCACACGAACACCACACCCCCATCTCACTGGCACGGGGTTATGTAGGAGCGACGTCAGTCGCGATTGGCGGTGTCTAAACAGACTATATAATGATTAGCGCGACAAACGCTGGTCCACTTCATCCGCCAGGCGATAGCTCATATTTTTTAACGCGGGAACGAATTGGCGACCAGTTTCCAGAGCATCCGCCAGGATAACCATATCTTCTATATATTCATGCACCATCTGATTGCGAAGCTTGCGCAGGCTATACCAATCGTCTGCGGAATCTATCCAGCCAAATCGTTCAGCCTTATCCAAATTATCAACTGCAGGGCCGACAGACTCGCCAAGATAATTCAAGAAAGAGGGAATCAGCTTATCTCCAATAGTATCTTGTAACCTGCCAAAACGGGCGACAAACGCATCCAGGCGTTCAGATAGATCGACATCCTCAATCCATGCAGTTACGTCTTGCGAAGTCAGCACACCAACATTCGAGAAAAGTCGCTGTGTCGTTAACTCCAAATGATCGGCTTCCTTCCTGACAATGCGCGACAGGAAAGCCAATCGCGCTCGACCATCGCCCCCATTCGTCACAGAGTCACTCCCGTGTCATGCGCCTCCTGATGGATAGGCAGTCTCTTGAGTGTCGGTGACTGTACTACGACATCCACATTGCGCCCTCCCATCATCCTGGATAGCCGTGCAGATAGTCTGGCAGCCTTCCAGGCCGGATGCTCTATATGTTCCGAGGTGCTAATCAGCAAGTCGAGATCCCCGCCCTTCACATGATCATCAATGCGTGAACCGAAGACAGTCACCGTCACTGACTCACCAAAAAGTTCTTTGGCCTGACGTTTTATATGTTCCTGCTGATACACCGATAACCGCATAAATAAACATCCCGCAGGCATTTATACATCAGCTTATCATACCTACACCTCGACAGGAGCGACTCTAGCCGCGATGGGTGAGTGTCATTCCATTGCGATGGCAAGCACGCCGGGCCGCTGACCAAGCTTCCCGGCGATGTTGCCTTCCGCATCCACGATCAGGCTGTCGCCGGGGAAGTCGAGGTCCCCGTCCTGACCGGTATGGTTGGCATAGGCAACCAGCAGTTGGTTATCCAGTGCCCGGGCTCTCACTTTCACATCGGGCACCAGTGTATAGGGGCGCATATTGGCCGTCGGCACCAGGATCGTGTCGGCGCCCTGCGCGGCGTAGTCCGCGATCAGCGCGGGGTCTTCGATATCGAAGCAGACCGCCATGCCGGTTCGTCCGAGCGGCGTATCGAACAACCTCGGTTCATCACCAGGGACGAAGGCACGCTCTTCCGCGTCGCCGAACGGGCGACATTTGTGGTGCACGGCGAGCCTGTTCCCTGACGGATCGATACACACGGCACTGTTGCGATACCCGGCATCGTCTCGGGTCACGGCCCCGACGACCACCCAGGCCCGGTAGTGCTCGCAAAGCCGCTGAACCGCCACCAGTTGCTCACGATCGCAGGCATAGGCGGCAGCCGGATCGGCCACACTGGTGGTATAACCGCTGAGAAACAGCTCCGGGAAGACCGCCATCGTCTCGCCGGTACGTGTCGCACCGGCCAGCGCCGTTTCGATCCATCCAAGCCGCTCGCTGACAGCCAGCCCCGTCGGGGGCTGGCAAAGTACCAAACGGGTTGCCGCTGTCATCTCGTCTCCTTATCGCCCCCTGCCGAACAACGACGCATTTTCGCCCAACATAACACAAACGTCCGCCACCGAGGGGTGACGGGCGCTCATGGAAAAAGCGTCGGGTTCAGTCAACGGGCTAGTCGTTCTGACGCGCCTGGTTCTGATAAGAGACGTACTGACTCAAGGTTCTCAGGTTACGCTCGATCTTGATGAAAATGGACAGGAACACGATGAACAGGAAGGCACCGAACGTCCCGCCGGCAATATACAGGCTCTGTGTCGCATTGGCCTTGTCCTGAATATGCTGATGCCGCTCCTGGTTTCGGCGTTGCTCTTCCTGCTCTATCTGCCGATCGAATGTCTGGTCATAGGAATCCAGCGCCCGGTTGACGATATCGAACGCATTCGTCCGATCCGCACGGTCTCTGACTTCCTCATCATTCAAAATCTCGTCAAGGTAGGATACCAACCCTTCGGCGTAGGCATCGATGCGTGCCTGGTAGGAGTAGTATTCCGCCCGGTTGCGAATGTTGTCGATCAGAAAACCGATATCCGTCGTCAACTGGCCATCGGTCACCTCGACAACGAATGAATCGATGAGATCGGCCACCTCCTCATAATGGGCCAGATTCGGGTCTTCACTCTCATCGTCCACCTGCCCCGCTGCTTCCTGGGACTCGGTCATCGATTGCGAAGCATCCGGCGCGTCGGCATAGGAATCGACGATATCCTGTGCCTCCCCCTCATGCTCGACTCGCGGGACGAACGTTTCATGCTCCGGCGGAGATTGAAGCCCCTTCAGCGCGCCCAAGCCATAAAACGCCGCCGATATCAGCAAAATGCCCGCCACCACGATGACGAACGCACGGAGTATCCCTAAATAAATATTTTCCAGTTTTTGAAGCATGTCGTTCCCTTTCAGTTCTTTTATAGTGACCTGCGAAAGCGAACGAATCATCACACAGCTTCAGGGAACGCTCAGTTAACTTATTGTAATCGCCGGACCGTATGGCAATGGCGGGACCCGATGAGACATGATGAGCAGGGCTCACCGCCCTGCATCGCGGTTGAAACCGCCACTACGATCCCCACAAACGCCCGATCCCGGGGCACGGGTCTTGTAGGAGCGACGTCAGTCACGATAGGCGTTGAAGCCGTTCAGGCCTCTTCAAGCGGAGGTAGATCAAGCTTCTGCTCGATCCTTTTCAATAACTCCACCAACTCTGTTACCGATTCAACGGCTACATTGAGCAATGCAGCATTTTTTTCATGATCATCGGGATAATCATGCGCGAAACGATTGCGGATTGCCCTCAACTCCTGCCACCGTTCAACGTCGGGCAGATAACCGAGTTTTTCCAATCGGTTGAGCTTATCGAGCATCGGGCGATCTTCATAAGGTTCCTGAAGATAACCAAGTACGGCGGGTAACAGCCTGCCTCCAATGGCATCCTGAAGTTTGCCAAAGCGAAGCACGAACTGATCCAGGTCTTGAACGGCCTCATCGTCAAGCTCAGCCAATCGCCCGCCGGAAAGAGGCAGCTCAGGTTCAAGCGACTGCAAGGCATGCCTAAGGTGGTGCACATGCCGCTGACACTCTCGCCAGACATCCTGCAATTTCTGATTCGACACATTCATCGTCATAGGGGAATACCAGTCCGTTCAGCGACCGCGAAGATCGGCGGATGTTCTCCTCGTCCGGGGTAATCGATAAGAAGGTCCACTTTCTGTTCGCCAAGCTTCTGCTGAATCCTGACCTGACAGCGAATCTCGGCCCTGACGATGTCATTGATATCGGTCATCTCCGTCTCGACCAGAAGATCAATGTCGCCACCACGCGCGGTATCATCCGCACGAGACCCGAAGAGATAGACCTTGGCACCATGACCGAAACAGTCCGCGACAGTCTCTCGGATCACCTGGCATTGATAGGCTGTCAACCTCATATCGCCACCTTCAGGTACGTTTCACTCAGCGTATCACACTGCACAGCGGAAACGTCGCAGTCGCGATCGGCGGTGTTACCCAGAAGGCATCTATAAAGTACTGACCAAGCCCCGGTTCCAATCGATCATAAAACCGCAATCCTGGCAGCAGATCCTGCTCAGCCTCTTCCAATATCTCGATTTTCAACGCGTATTCTCGCGCAGACGCTGCTTTACGGTTTCCCACTCACTGAATGTGGAGCTACCAGTCTCAGCACGTAACGCCCTTTCCTCCAATGCCTCCTGATGCCAGTCAGGCGCGGGGACAGATTCCGCATCTCGGGTCAGATCGTCCCATAACGCCTCCATAGCGCGAAGCTTCTCGCGCGTACTCATGTCGCCCAACCTCATGGTCATGGCCTACCTCCAACAGCGGCTTACCTTCAATAATGCTGCCACCAAACACCCTATTGCAATCGTTACTTCAAGAAAGAAACGCCCAAAGGGTGATGTACTGCATCGCGGCTGCAGCCCCTCCTACACCACCACCATCTCGCCAGGTTTTGTGGGAGGGACCTCAGTCGCGATTGGGTTATCTCGCGGACGTGCAGCTCACTGAACGGCTTCCATACAAGACTGGACCTGCCAGCCATCGCGACCTCTGGCCTTGACGGCATACAACGCCTGGTCCGCCGCTGCATACGCCGCGGCGAAGGTATCGCCGGCGGCCCGAAAATACGTCCCCCCAATGCTGAGGGTGACAATATCGCGCTCGAGGTGCCCCGGATGAGGTATCGCCTGGCTATGCACCCGGGCCAACAACTCACTGCAACGACTACGCAATTCCGTTTCAGAATCGCAGGGAAAGAGTGCCGCGAACTCGTCACCGCCCATGCGATAGAGAATCGCCTCCCCCTTCAAAGCCGCATCGATCAACGAAGCCAGGTGCCGCAGCAACTGGTCGCCTTCCGGATGGCCCAGGGTGTCGTTGTATTGCTTGAAGTAATCGATATCGACCAGAATCATGCCCAGCCAATCGCCCTGATGCGTTTCGACACGCTCATGCAACGCACTGCGGTTGCCCACGCCGGTCAATGGGTCGTGCAGCGCCTTCTTCATCCACTCGAGGCTCTCCCGAGTCGCCTGTTCCGCCACCCGCCGCTGGCGTTCATGCAACAGCCAGAACACCAGCCCGAGCAGATAGATCAGCACACTGCCCACCATGACCCAGAACTGGTGACGACGGGTGTCATCGGCAAAATCGGAAGCCGCCTGGCTGCGGCGACTCAACTGCCCCATCTCGATCGCCGTCAAACACTGCAGGATGGGCAGCAGCGCTCTGCTCGCGTCATCGCTCGAGGGCAGTGGGGACTCGGCCGTGCGTTGCATGAACCGATCGAGTTGGTTCAGCGATGAATCAGTGCAAGGATACGTCTCTCTATAGACACCGATGTCCATGAAACTGTACGCCATCTCGAGATTCATGGCCGCCGTGCCTTCATCCGACGCGCCCTCCTGAAACGCCGCCAGGGCTTCATGCAGGAATTCGCGGGAGCGCGTCGCCAACTGCTGGCCGGTCAGGTTGTTCGATTGACTGAAGTACCGGTCGATCTCCGGCGATACCCAGCGCGTTTCATAGATCAACAGCATGACGAGCAGGGTGAAACTCATCAGGCTCAGCCAGAACCATCCCACCGAGCCTTTCCAGCGTGATAGATTCACGGCACCCCCTCGATGCGCTTGATCATCCAGATCCAGTCATTGAAGTTACGCAGGTTATCCGGATCACGCTCGCCGTAGTCGCGCTCCACCAGCCGCAAGGGGCCCTTTTCCTGCAGCCCGATCGGCCGGCCATCTTCATGCGTCACCAGCACCCATTGCGGATCGTCCCAATCCGCGAGCGTCGCCTCGTAATCATCCCACGCCGCGAAGCGAAGCCGCTCCGGCACGGGATCGAAGTTCTCCCGCACCCATTCGGCAAATGCCAACCCTCGGATGCTGACCTCGCGGCTGCGGTAAGGGTCATGAAAACTGAACTCGACATCCGCCTGCTGGCGTAGACGCTCGATCGGAATGACACGTTCCTCGCCGTCCTGGCCAATCACCAGCTGGCTCGGATCCGCGTGTACATGAATGGATATCAGCGCCAAGAAGGCGCCACACCAGCGAAAGGACCTCCAGATCGGCATGACCGCACTCCCCTCACCGCCCCTGCGTATTTGGTAACTCGTTATTATCGAATGCCGTCACGGAATCACACGGCAACAGGTGCCTATTCACGCACCAATGCAAGATTACCACACCAATGTAACAAAAACGCCCGTCATCAAAGATGACAGGCGTCATGAAAAAGCATCACGGCAGTCGCGATTGACGGTGCATCCTCAGCAGAGCCCATCGCCCTGCATCGCGGTTAAAACCGCTCCGACAATACCCGCAAGCCAACCTCAGGTAGGAGCGATGTCACCGTCAGGCCAGCCGGCAAAAGGCAACAAATAAGTTGCAATTTATATTGAAAAGCAACATAAATGTTTCTATCCTGGTCAAGAAGAAACAAATAAGTTGCCTGTCATCATGGACCTTTATACACAGATCAAGCGTAGACGGCGCCAACTCGGTCTGACGCAACGGGACATGCAATCTCGTATCGATATGTCCCGCCAGCAATATCAACGCCTGGAAGCTCGTGGCAACCCGCGGCTGGAAACCCTCACCCTCGTTGCCGAAGGACTCAACGCCGAGCTCATGCTGATTCCCCGTGACAAGGTACACCTCGTGCAGAGGCTGCTCGAGGAAGCCACGGATATGTCACACGAGGCGCCGCCCCTTGATGTCGATCCCTGGCACGGCCTCCTGGACAATACTGATGACACATCGGGACATGAACCATGAAAACCGAAATGGTCGAGGTCCTGGATATTCGCCTGCATGACACGCATGTCGGCTATTTAGCGGGATATCAAGGTGGCCGCAATGTCATGGTCTTCAATGCGCCTTACCGCCATGACCCGCAACGACCGGTCCTTACGCTGACAACTCACCCGGCGTTTCCACGTGCCACCCAACTCATGGCATCTCCATGGATCCGTCAACAAAGGCTTCACCCCTTCTTTTCGAATCTACTTCCGGAAGGTGCACTGCGAGACTGGCTGGCACAAACCCTGAAAGTGCATCCCGACCACGAATTTCCTCTCTTGTCCCAACTCGGCCAGGATCTGCCGGGGGCCGTGGTGGCCACCCCTGTGGCCGCTGAAGACATTCCCGATCATGTGCTTGCCCATAGAACACGCATCACGCCAGTCAAACGAACTCCACGGCCAGGACAAGGGTTTTCCCTGGCCGGCATCCAGATGAAATTCTCGATGCGAGAGCGTGAGGGGCGATTTCATTTCAACCATGCCGACGAGGTAGGCGATTGGATCGTTAAAACGCCTTCGACACGTCATCGTGGTGTGCCCGCCAATGAGTTCACCGCCATGCAGTTAGCCGACGCCGGTGGTGTAGAGATTCCCGAGATCCGACTGGCCGCCCTGGGCGACCTGGAGGGGCTTCCTGCCATCAGCCTGCCCGATGAAGAATGGGTCTATGCCATCAAACGATTCGACCGGCTGGATGGAGCACGCCAACACGCTGAAGACCTGGCGCAAGTTCTGGTTCGCTATCCGCACGACAAGTACGGTGCCACCAACTACGAACAGATCGGCAAACTACTCAGGACCTACACCCAGGATGGACTGGCCAACGTGCAACAATTCGCCCGTCGTTTGTTGGTGAACATTCTCCTGGCCAATGGTGATGCCCATCTCAAGAACTGGAGTCTCCTTTACCCTGACCAGCGCCCCCCGTACTTTCTCCTGCCTACGACATCGTCATGACCAAAGCGTATATCGACGACGAGCAGGACATTTCCCTCAATCTCAATGGGCATAAGAACTGGTATCGCATCGAACAGGACGACTTCAGAGCCTGGGCAAATGCCATCGGAATCCCCTGGGCATCGGTTCGCATCGCATTGAACGACACAATGCAGCGCGCTCGGGAACACTGGCCAAGGCTTCTGGCAAACAGCCCAATGCTGCCTGAACACCAAGCACTATTGAAAACCCACTGGCGACAGTTGCCTCCAGAATGGCGCATCGATACCCCCTAGCGCACGCAACCACGAGTTGTATAGGTGCGACGTCAGTCGCGATGGGCGGTCTCGCCAACGGCAGAGCTCGCGCCCTGCATCGCGGTTAAAACCGCTCCCACGAACACCACAACCACTGCATTCCGCTGGCACGCGTTGTGTAGGAGCGACTTTAGTCGCGATCAGCGGTGTCATCTAGAGCGGCTCGAGCGCGATGATCTCCTGGCGCAGCGTTTGCTTCTCGGCCTCCAGCGCGGCAGAGCCAGCGAGCGAGCTTCACCAATGCCGGATTGTGGCCGATGATCAGCACCCGCTCAGCCTCGGCCGGGCGCGCACGCAGCCAATCACGCAACGCCTGTTTATCAAAGGTATAGAGGGCATCCTGGAAAGAGGCAGGCTCGGTCAGGGGCTCGGGCAGTTGAGCGGCCAGCCCCTCCAGCGTCTCACGTGTGCGCTGCGCACTGCTGACGTGGATCTCGCCCGCCAAGGCGTTCCACCGCTGCAGGGCCCGAGCCATCGCCGCCGCCTGCCGGTGACCGCGCCCGCTCAGCGGTCGCTGATGATCGGTCATGTCGGCATGGCCGCGCTTGGCCTTGGCGTGGCGCATCAAGTACAGTTCCGGCATCTTGACCTCCTCTCTGTCAGTCTAGTCGTCCAGAGAGCAACGTCAGTCGCGATTCCAGACGATTTCTACCGCATGGGACAGGACGAAATTGCCGACATGTTCGGGGGCTGAGATGAACTTGTAGTACTCGCGTGCTGCTGTGGGCACACCTCGGCTGTCAGTCACTTAGCCGATACCCACAAGGCCCC
The DNA here is from genome assembly GCF_900106955.1 of Aidingimonas halophila. Lineage (GTDB taxonomy): Bacteria > Pseudomonadota > Gammaproteobacteria > Pseudomonadales > Halomonadaceae > Aidingimonas > Aidingimonas halophila. Next base: position 53,235 of record NZ_FNNI01000006.1, read on the forward strand.
GTTTGATCGAATCCTGGTCGCTCAAGCCGAGTCCGAAGGCTTTCTGCTGCCGACGCCGAATGAATGGATCGCTCGTTCCCCAGGTCCGATTCGGCAGGGTTGAGAGCAGCATGCGCGGTTGACATAAGTAAAAATACTACGCATATTGTCAACTCTACAACGTAAAGAAAGGTGGAAAGTCATGCTGCATGATCGCCTACATCGTGCACGTGTCCTCAAGAATATGACCTTGCAGCAGTTAGCCGATCTGCTGGGGGACATTACCAAGCAGGCTCTGTCGAAATATGAGCAGGGCAAGGACGCGCCCAATTCGACTCGCTTGATTCAACTGGCGGATGTGCTTGGTGTTAACCCTGAGTATTTTTTTCGTTCAGATTCAGTAGAGCTGGGAAAAGTCGACTTCCGTAAGCACTCCGCCTTCGGCAAACGCCAGCAAGAGGCTGTCAAGGAGCAAGTGCGTGAGCATCTTGAACGCTATTTAGCGGCAGAGGGCCTGTTCCAGACCGACCAACCATCCGGTGAATTTGCCCAATGGCATCAGCGCTTTCCCGTAGCCAATGCCGATGAGGTTGAACATGTGGCCAATAAACTTCGCGAAGATTGGCAGCTAGGGCTTAACCCCATCGCCAACCTGACGGAAATTCTGGAAGAAAACGGTATCAAGGTCGTGAGCCTTCAAGCCCACGAGAAATTCGATGGGCTGTGTGCCCTCGTCAATGATGGTACTGATGCCGTCATCGTCAGCAATACCGAGCGGCCTGGTGAACGCCAGCGTTTTAACCTCGCCCATGAGCTGGGGCATCTGGTCATGTCACTGCCAGAGGAAATTCGTGGCACTCGGAATGAAGAAAACTGGTGCCACCGCTTTGCTGGGGCGTTTCTCTTCCCTGCCAGCCAAGTACGCATCACCTTTGGTGAGCACCGTAAACGGGTGCTGTTCCAGGAGTTTCTATTGGCCAAGGAGGAGTGGGGAATTTCGATTCAAGCCACTTTGCGCCGGTTATATGACCTGGATATCGTTCATTCGAGCTTCTATCAGAACACCTCTCGTATATGGTCGATGCAAGGGTATAGAAAAAATGAACCGGGTCGACAAGCCCCTGAAAAATCCTATCGCCTCAAGCAATTAGTTTACAGGGCGCTGGCTGAAGGCCTGGTGACTCCTTCAAGAGCAGCGGAGTTGCTCAATATCAGCCTCGGTGAGATCGAGGGGATTATGGCAAACGGACAGGCAGGTGACAGTCAGCATGCCAGCGAAAATTCTTGTCTCTGATACCAATATCTGGATTGATCTACATCGCAGCGGCCTGCTTGAAACCGTTTTTTCCTTACCTCATCAGTTCATAACCACCGATTTTGTGTGGCGAGAGCTGAAAATGCCACCTGGTCAAAAGCTGACGGGCTTAGGACTAGTGGTTGAAGCCTTCAACAACGAAGAAGTGGCAACACTTTTTACGCTACGCCAAACACTGGGTAACTCATCACTCGCTGATGTCTCCTGCTACTTTCTTGCAAAAGAAAGAGGCTGGACACTGCTGACCAATGACGGCGCGCTTAGAAAATCTGGGCAGCAATGTAATTTGGATGTTCGCGGTGTACTCTGGATATTAGATGAGTTGGAAAACCACGTCATTCTCCCTCCAAGCCAGCTCGCCGACGCTTTGGTAACGATGCTAAAAGCGGGTGCCAGACTACCGAAAAACGAATGCGACCAACGGCTGGATCGCTGGCGATAAGACTACGTGGTGAAGATGAAACGTCACAAGAACACACGACTCCCCCCCTATCCTCAGAGCCATTTCATACGTCGACTTTCATGCAACGTAATCGAGCTTGACCCATGAACTGGCGTGCACTGCATTACTTCGACACCGTGGCGCATAGTGCATCATTGCGCGAGGCGGCAGCGCGGCTGCATATCGCCCCGACGGCGATCAGCCGTCAGATCGACCTGCTGGAACATCAGCTCGGGGCGCCGCTGATCGAGCGTCGTCGATCGGGGATCGCGCTCACTGCGGCCGGCGAGTTGCTGGCCGTGCAGGCGCGCCGCACCTTGCGTGATCTCGAACGCGTTCAGGAGCAGATCAGTGATCTCAAGGGGCTGCGTACCGGCAAGGTCCGCCTGAGGATCGCCGAAGGCGTGGTCGCCGGACTACTGGTGCCGACGCTGGGAGAACTCAACCAACGCCATCCCCAGCTGCAATTCGATATTCAGATTGCCAGTGCCGGTGAGGTCGTCGAAGCGCTGCGCAGTGGAGACGCCGACATTGGCCTGACGTTCTTCATGCCCTCTCACGATGACATCCAGGCGCTGGCCTCCAGCCGTCTGGAACATCATGTGGTGATGTCACCGAGACATCCACTTGCCGGCATGGCCGAGCTGCAGCTGGCCCAACTGGCCGAGTATCCACTGGCGCTACCCGATGAGCACTATGGTGTTCGTCAAGCACTGGACGAGGCGGCCCGCTATCATGGCACCACGTTGAATCTCGTCTTTCACACGGCGTCGCTGGAAACGCAGAAAGCACTGGCGATGGACGGCGCCGGCCTGTTGATACTGCCGCCCATGGCGGTTGCCCGAGAGTGTCGTGAGGGTCAGCTGGTCAGTGTCCCCCTGAGGCAAGGCGAACTGGCGCATACGCGTCTGGATCTATGTGTGCATCGTCATCGTCAGCGCAGCTTCGCCACCGAGGCCTGCCTGGGGTTGCTGGCCACCTCGCTGCAATCGCTGGACGAGGCTTGAGAGGTGCACACAAAACGTGGACACCCTGGCATCATGATTGTAATGGCGGTAGACACAGCCTGTCGCCACACTGTGGTGAACGACAACAACAGCCAGAGCGAATCATGTCAGAACTGCACCATATGACGGCCACCGAGTTGCTGGCCGCATATCGCCGGAAAACCCTGTCACCACTCGATCATGCCGACGAACTGATTCGACATGTCGAGCAATGGGAAGGAAGCCTGAACGCGTTGTATGTGTACGATCCAGACACCTTTCGTCAGGCGGCGCGTGAGTCGAGTGAACGTTGGGCGAGAGGTGAGCCGCAGGGCTCGCTGGATGGGGTGCCGGTGACCCTGAAGGAACTGATCGCGACACGAGGCGTGCCAGTCCCCCATGGCACGGGGCTGGGCGAGCAATCACCGGCAACGGACGATGCCCCACCGGCAGCGCGGGTATTCGAGGACAACGCCCTGTTACTGGCCAAGACGACCTGTCCGGATTTCGGCATGCTCTCGTCCGGGCGCTCGTCTTTCCATGGCACGACCCGCAACCCTTGGCGCCTCGACTGCAATCCCGGCGGCTCGAGCTCCGGCGCCGGCGCGGCCGCGGCGGCCGGTTACGGCCCGCTGCACGTAGGCACCGATATCGGCGGCTCGGTGCGACTGCCGGCCGCCTGGTGCGGCGTGGTGGGTTTCAAGCCGACTCAGGGCCGTATCCCGATCGACCCGTATTATCTCGGGCGATGCGCAGGCCCCATGACCCGCAGCGTGGACGACACCGCCTTGCTGATGACCAGCCTGGCGCGCACGGATCGTCGCGATGCGACCCGCCTGCCGCCGGAGCGGATCGACTGGACCGATCTGGATATCGACCTCAGGGGACAGCGCATCGGCGTCATGCTCGAGGCCGGTTGCGGATTGCCGCTGGACGACGAGATCGGCCAGGCCGTCCAGCATGCCGCAGCCACCCTCGAAGCGGCCGGCGCCACCCTGGTGCCGCTGGCCCCGGTGCTGACGCGCCAGATGCTCGATGGGCTGGACAGCTTCTGGCGCGTGCGCCAGTGGAATGCGCTTCAGGCACTGACACCGGCAGAGCGCGAACGGGTGCTACCGGCGATTCTCGCCTGGGCCGACAATGGTGGCCGGATCAGCGGGTCCGAGGCAGTGCATGGTTTCGAACAGACGCTGGCCATGCGCCGCGCCACGGAAGGCCTATTCGATGATATCGATGCCGTCGTCTCCCCCACCACGCCCAATGTCGCCTTTTCCGCGGACTGGGTCTCGCCGACCGACGATCCTCGGCAGCCCTTCGAACATATCGCCTACACCGTGCCGTGGAACATGGGCGAGCAGCCGGCGTTAACGCTCAATGCCGGTTTCTCGCGCGACGGCATGCCGCTGGGAGTGCAACTGATCGGCCCCCGTTTCGACGACCACCTGGTGCTCAAATTGGGCAAGGCGCTGGAGACGCGACTGGCGCTCGAGCCGCGCTGGCCGTCACCGCCTTCAGCCCGCTGAGCGGCTGGTTCCTTGTCTCGTCATCGTGGGAGAATGTTCTTATGTCTCGTCTTGTCGTCCTGCCCACCAGCCGCGCCGGCTGGTGGCTATTGATCGCCTTTCTCGCCGTAGTGGCCGCCGGTATCTGGCCGGTCATCAGTTGGGTGAATCATGCCATCCTGATCCTTGGCTTGCCGCTACTGGTGGTGTGGAGCTACGTGGTCATCTTCGCCTGTTTCGGCGTCATGCTGATCGCCAACCGTGTTCTCGAGCGCAAGGAGGACCGGCATGACTAGCCCCTGGCCGCTGCTCATCACCCTGGCCTATGTCGCCATCGCCATGGTCATCGGCCTGCGCGCCCGGGGCGGGCGGCGCATGAACAGTCTCGAAGAGTGGGGCGTGGCCGGTCGCAGCATGGGGCCGGTGACACTCTATCTATTGATTGCCGCCGGCAGTGTCAGTGCCTATACCTTCATGGGGGCGCCGGGTTGGGCCTACTCGAAGGGCGTGCCGGTTTTCTACGTGGCGGTCTATCTCGCCTACCTGGCGCTGGTGGCCTGGTACGTCGGCCCCAAGGTATGGCAGTTCGGCGAACGCTTCGGCCATGTGACCCAGGCCAGCGCCATCGCCGACCGTTATCAGAGCCCGTTGCTCGGTGCGTTTTCCGCCCTGGTCATGTCGATCGGCTCGATCGCCTATGCCGTGTTGCAGACCATCGGCTCCGCCTACATCCTCAACGTGATGAGCGGCGGCGCGATTCCGGTGTGGCTGGCCGTGCCGCTGGTGCTTGCCTGCATTGCCGTCTACCTGTTCGTCAGTGGCCAGCGTGCCATTGGCCGCACCAACGCCTTTCAGGGGGTACTGATGCTGGTGGTGGCCTGGGCCGTGGGGCTATGGGCACTGCACAGCGCCACCGGGGGGCTGGATGTCGGTGCGCTGTTCACGCGCTTCCAGGCAGAGCACGGTGAGTTCCTGACACTGCCGGGAGCCGGTGGCGACATGAGCTTCAGCTTCTGGACGACATCGGTCATTGTCTCGATGTTCTCGTTCATGCCGCCGGTGTGGACGCAATGGATGAGCGCCTCCTCGGCACGCACGATTCGTCGCAGTGCCACCTGGCTGCCGACCTACTATGTGGTGATCCTGCCCATGGTGGTGGTGGGCTTCATCGGCGTATTTTCGTTGCCGGATCTGGCGCGCGCCGACACGGTGGTTCTGGAGTACGCCATGCAGCACCTGCCGGTGTTTCTGGTAGGGCTCCTGGGGGCCGGCACCTTGGCGGCGTCGATGTCATCGAGTGAGCCGTTCATCCACTCGGTGGCCCTCTCCTGGAGCCGGGATGTATTGCAGCCGCTGCTCAAGCTTTCGGATACCACCACCGGGCGGCTGGCACGCTGGATGATCGTGCCACTGATGGCGCTGGTGATCGCCCCGCTGGCTATCGCCGAGCCCGGCAGCCTGGTGATGATCCTGCTGGTGGGATTGGGGTTCGCCACGCAAGTGATGCCGGCCTTCATCGGCATGTTCCTGTGGCCGCGCGCCTCGCGGCTCGGCGTACTGGCGGGCATCGTTGCCGGCTTCCTGGTGACCGTGGCCTTTACCACGCTGTGGAAGCACCCGCTGGGTATCCACGCCGGCTTCTGGGGGCTGATGCTCAACCTGCCGGTATTCGTCATCGTCTCGTTGGTGACCGCGCCGACCTCGGACGAGGTCGTGGAACGCTTCTTCCGTATCGCCGCGCCCAACGGGCTTACACGTCTGGGAGGCGGCAACGCGCCCCAGCCAGACGTTGCCTGAAGCGGCAACGAAGGACAGTCAAGGCAAGGCCGAACATTCCTTGCCACACCAGGTTTTCGTGAGGTTCCGGCAGCACTGAGGGTCATTCAGCGTAGGTCAAGTTGGTCTCCCAGCTCTCGCTACTGACTTCAATGGCGGCTTTCACACCCTCTGCGTCGTCTGCCATGAAAGCGGCATAAATCGCCCTATGGTCTTTCAGAGCAACCTCCGGCAATGTCTGCATTGACGTTTCCAGGGCCGCTTCGATCAGTTGAATCAGGGTCTCCCCCACTCGAATCGTCATCGGGTTATGGGTGGCCCGCAGAATAGCGCGATGGAAGGCAACATCGTGTTGAGCGGTCTGTTCCCCGTTAGCGATCGCCGATGCCATGGCATCGATGGTCTGCTGGATACGAACGTGGTCTTCCGGCCACGCATTCTCCATGGCCTGTAGGGTGTAGGCGGGCTCGAACATCTTGCGAAACTCAAGCACATCCCGCGTCATGCCCCGGGCCAGGATCATGCCAAACGCCATTGGATCCACCATAGGCTCACCAGGCTCCCGGCAGATCATGGTGCCCTGCCCCCGTTTTACTTCCACGATGCCGATAGCTTGGAGCATCTTGATAGCCTCGCGAACGCTCGACTTGCCGATCCCCAGACTATGGGTCAACTCGGTTTCCGATGGCAGATAGTCGCCTGGCTGTAGCTCGCCGCAAATCAGTGCGCTTTTGATACGTTCCAGTAGTTGCAGGGCGACGGAGCTACGATCAATCGAACTGCCGAAGCTTTCCATGGAGGTGGTCGGCAGTGTGGGCTGGCGTTTCAGGCTCATTCTGGCGTCTCTTGATGGCATGGGTTGGTGCATCGATAAAGTCATGGGCTGCCAATGAGTTAAGCATAAATCAACCAGCTTCGTGATGCCCGATGGTTGGACGTCCTGTCATTTCTTGCTTGCAGACGACTCAGCATTGAGTCTAACATGACACGAGACAACAGACATCTGATGTCTGAACACTGAAACGGCATGACTCGCCATCGCAGCTCCATGTCCGACACGGTACGCATAATGACAAGAACCAGAGTCGTAGTAATTACCACTGGCGGCACCATCGCCAGTCGCCTGGATGCCTCCGGTCGAAATCGCTCGGGGGCACTGCAAGGCGAAGACCTGATGGGACAGGTCTCGCTGCCCGTGGACACGGATATCGATGTCGAGGTCCGTTCCTTGCTACAGAAGCCCAGCAACGCCATCGGCCTCGTTGACCTGCTGCGCCTGCGCCAGGAGTGTCAGACCCTGGCCGAGACTCCCGATGTCGTGGGCATCGTGATTACCCATGGTACCGATACGCTCGAGGAGACGGCCTATTTCCTCGACATCACGCTGCCGGCTTCACCCACCGTCGTGCTAACCGGCTCGCAGCGTGCCCCCCACGATCCCGGGACGGATGCCTTTCGCAACATCGCCGACGCCATCCTGGTCGCCGCCAGCGATCAGACTCACGGCCTCGGGACGCTGGTAGTGTTCAACCAGTCGATTTTCTCTGCCAGACAAGTACGCAAGGTCAGCAGCTTCCAGGTGAACGGCTTTGCCGCACCGGAGACGGGGCCGATGGGCTATATCGACGGGGCAAGGGTGAATGTCTCGATGCGCCCCGCTCGTCCCGACGGACTGGAACTCCCCGCCGACGCCGCGCTGCCTCGGGTCGACATCCTGCCCGCCTACCTGGACGCCTCGCCGGCCCTGCTCGAAGCCGCCGTCGAGACGGGGGCCGCCGGCCTGGTGATCGACGGCCTGGGGCGCGGCCATGTCCCTCCGGGCTGGCTGGAGATCGTCCCGCGCATTACTGCATGGGGCATACCAGTGGTGATCGTCAGTAGTTGCCCCACCGGGCCGGTCCATGCGAGCTACGAATTCGTGGGCAGTCTGGCGAGCCTCGAAGCGGCCGGCGTGATCGCCGTACCCGACCTGAGCGCCCGCAAGGCGCGCCTTGTCCTGTCGGCCCTCCTCGCCTCGTCCAGGAATGATGAGATCGCCGCGCAACTGAGAACCCTGACGGCCTGAGCATGGCCGGCAACATGCTCCGCCTGGCTATTTCAGGCTGAAAGGGCCCGCACCGAATGCGGGTGACTCCAGCACATACCGGAGTCGAACATCACTGAACAAAGCACACCAACAACCCAACAAGGTGCTAATGATGAAAAGCAAACTGAACAAGCTGTCACTGGTAGCGGCGATTGCCGCCGCGTCTTTCGGCATGAGCCAGGCACAGGCTGCCGAGTACACCTTCAGCTTCGCCCACGTCCTGATCGAGGATACCCCCAACGGACAGGCAGCACTTCGCTTCAAGGAGGAAGTGGAAGAGAAATCCGACGGACGTATCGAAATCGATGTCTTGCCCGCGGCTCAGGTCGGTGGCGACGTAGAAATCATCGAGCAGATCCAGATGGGCCTGGTCGATATCGGCATCCCGCCGACGGCCACCCTCGGCAACTTCGAGCCGCGCATGCAGATCCTGGACCTGCCCTTTTTGATCGATGACTACGACACCATGGTCAAGGTCCTCGACGGCGAGGTGGGTCGCGAGATTCTGGATACCCTGAATGACGACAACATGTATGGGGTCAACTTCTGGGGTGCCGGTTTCCGCCACATGACCAACAACATTCGACCGATCCAGGGCCCCGAGGATCTCGAGGCGATCCGCATGCGCACCATGCAAGCGCCGATCATCATCTCCACCTACGAGAATCTCGATGCCAACGCCACGGCCATGGCGTTCACGGAAGTCTATAACGGCTTACAGCAGGGCGTGGTGGAAGGCCAGGAAAACCCACTGGCCAATATCTACACCATGCGCTTCCATGAGGTGCAGGACTATCTGTCGCTGACCAACCACGCTTATCACGCCTATGCCGCCGTGATCAATCAGGACTCCTGGGACTCCCTGCCGGAAGACCTTCAGGACGTCATGCTGGAAGCCTTCGACAACGGTCGCGATACCTCTCGCGAACTGACCCTGGAAGACGAGGACAGAATCCTCGCCGATATCGAGGGCGAGATCGAGATCAACGAGATCACCTCCGAGGCACGCGAGGCGTTCATCGAAGCCAGCCTACCGGTGCATGAAGAGTACGAGGAGATCGTGACCACCGATCTGCTGCACAAGGTCTACGACGAGGTCGGCATCGAATACTGAGGGTTGATACACCATGTTCAAGGCGCTCAATACCATCATTGATCACCTGGAGAGTGTGGCAATGGTCGCGTTCATGTCGATCGCGACCATTATCACTGCTTTCCAGGTCGTCTATCGATACGGCTTCAACAGCTCGCTTTTCTGGGCCGAAGAAGTCGTCATCTACTCCATCATCTGCATGAGCTTCGTCGGTGCCAGCATGGGAGTCCGCTATGGCTCTCATATCTCGGTCGACGTATTGAACGCGATCGTGCCGCCCGCGATCAATCGCTGGCTGCATATCATCGCCGCCGTACTGGGCATTGCCTTCGCCGGTTTTCTGGTGGTCTATGGCTTCTTCCTTTTCTTCAACACCCTGGAAAGGGGGCAATTGACCGCTGCACTTCGCTTGCCGATGGCCTGGTTCTACCTGCCGATCGGCCTCTCCGGCATTCTTCTGATCCTGAGATACATCCGGGTCATCCACCTGGCATGGATCGAACCCCCGGCGAGTCATGCCGAAGAGTTGGCTACCGAGGCGGACAAGCTCGCATGACCCGTTTCGAACAATAACTGGAGATCCCCATGATAACGGCACTATTGCCCGTCTTCTTTGCTGTATTGCTGCTGGGTCTGCCGATCTTTGCCGCTCTGGCGTTCTCGGTCTTTATTGCCATCGAGTTCTTCAGCACCACCAGCCCCGTCATCGTGCCGATGCGCATGTTCACCGGTATGAACAACTTCTCGCTGATGGCCATTCCCTTCTTCATCCTGGCCGCGGAACTGATGCGCATCGGCGGATTGTCGGACCGGTTGATCAACCTGGCCAAGGCGCTGGTCGGATGGGTACCGGGCGGACTGGCTGCGGCCACGGTACTCTCTTGTCTGTTCTTCGGTTCGATCTCGGGATCGAGCCCAGCCACCGTGGTAGCCATCGGCTCGATCATGTTCCCGGCTCTGGTGGCGGCTGGCTACAGCAAACACTTCGCCATCGGGGTGATCGCGACCGCCGGCACGCTGGGGCCGATCGTTCCGCCCAGCATCGCCCTGATCATCTACGGGTCGGTGACAGGCACGTCCGTCGGGCGGCTGTTTGCGGCCGGCTTGATACCTGCCATCCTGATAGCCTCGCTGCTGATCGCTTACTGCATCGTCTACGCCTCCTTCAAAGGCTATGAACGCGCCCCCTTTCCGACGCTTGCCGAGATCGGTGCGGCGTTCAAACAGGCGGCCTGGGGATTGGGGCTTCCCTTCATCCTGTTGGGTGGCATCTATAGCGGCGTCTTCACGCCAACGGAATCCGCGGCCGTCGCCTGCATGTACGGACTATTCGTCGGTACTGCCGTCTATCGCACGATCAAGCTACCCGAGTTGATTGGTACACTGCGCAGCTCGGGGCTCACCTCGGCCACCCTGCTACTCATCACCGCGGGCGCCTCGGCTTTCTCCTGGCTGCTTTCTATCACCGGCACACCTACCCAACTGGCCAGCCAGGTACTGGCGCTCACCGATGATCCCATACAGATCATGGCTTTATTCAACGTGGTGATGATTGTCGCCGGTTTCTTCCTCGATAGCGCCTCGGCCATCATCGTCCTCTCCCCTCTGCTGCAGCCAATCGCCGCACAGGTCGGCGTCGACCCCGTCCACTTCGGCGTCATTACCTTGGTCAACTTCTCGGTGGGCATGATCACGCCCCCGGTAGGGCTCAATCTGTTCGTGGCCATGGCCATCTCCAAGATGTCGCTCCAGGAGGTATTCAAGGCCTGTCTGCCACTGATCGGCTTAATGCTGCTGGCCCTGATAATCATCACCTACGTGCCATGGATCAGCACCTGGCTACCATCACTGATTTACTGAGGAGAGGGAGCCATGCCCAAGCGAACCACGCTCGGCGAGCACCTCGACGGCGAACGCTTCTGGTCCGATCTCATGGATCAGGCCCGCATCGGCGCACTGGCGGGCGGCGGCCTGCGCCGCCTGACGCTGGGCGAGGCGGACAACCGAGCCCGGCTGTGGCTGATGGAGAAAGGCGAGGCACTTGATTGCTCCGCTCACTACGATGCCCTCGGCAACGTCTTCCTGCGCCGGGAGGGACAGAATCCCTCGCTGCCCCCGCTACTGATCGGTAGCCACCTCGACAGCCAGCCTAGTGCCGGGGTCTATGACGGTGCCCTGGGGGTCGTGGCCGGACTCGCCGTACTGCGTACCCTGTCGGAGCAGCAGGTTGCCCACCAGCGACCGGTCGAGGTGGTCTCCTGGACCAATGAAGAGGGTGCACGCTTCGCGCCCGGCGCCTCCGGCTCATCATGGTTTGCCGGCAGGCGCGACGCCGAGACGATTCTTGCCGCGCAGGACGATGACGGCATCGCCTTCAAGGAAGCGCTGACCGAATGTCTTGCGCTGCTGGACGCCCACGGCGCCCACTTCCGGTCCACGTCGGTCGTGCCCCACACCTTCCTGGAACTGCATATCGAACAGGGCCCCGTGCTTGAGGCTCAAGGGGCACCGGCCTGTGTCGTCACCGGCATCCAGGGCGTCTACTGGTATGAAGTGGAGGTCAACGGCCAAGCCAATCACGCCGGGACTACGCCCGAGGCATCACGACACGATGCCTTCATGGGCGCCCATGCCCTGATCGGCGCCCTGAAGGCAGCCGTGGCGGCCCATGACGACCAGGTCCGCTTCACCATCGGCAAGTTTGCGCTGGCGCCCAACTCGGTGAACACCATTGCTCAACAGGCCCGTTTCACCATCGACCTTCGCCACCCCGACCCGGCGGTGCTGGACGCCCTGGATGGCGCCTTCCGACAGTTGGCGAAACGAGAGTGGTCCAGCTGCACGGTGCATCTGGAAGCGACCTCACGGGTGGCTCCTGTGGCCTTCGACGAGCACCTGATCGATGCCCTCGACGAGGCCGTCAAGGCCTACTGTCCACAGGCGCCGAAGCTGGTGTCCGGGGCCTTCCATGACGCCATCCATCTGGCTCACCTCTGCCCCACGGCAATGCTCTTCACTGCCTGCCGTGCGGGCATCAGCCACCACCCCGATGAACATATCGAGCGCGGGGATGCCGACGTCGCAGTGCGCGCCCTGGCACATGCCGCCGGTCAACTGCTCACGACCAGGAAGGATTGACATGCCCCGAACCATCGAAGCCGAATCGATCCTCGCGATTCGCGACTGACCACAAGGAACCACGCCATGACCGATTCGCCCCTCAAACGACCGCTCCGCGAGCAATACGCCGGGCTACGCAACGGTACGCTCAGTGCCACCGCGCTGGCCGAGGTCTCCCTGGCGGCTCATCGCTCCCGCGGCCAGCATGACCATGCCTATCTGACCTGGAACGGCGAGGCCGCACTGGCCCTTGCCCGGACCATCGATGCCGTGATCCGACAGGGCGGGGATGCCGGAGCTCTGATGGGCATTCCCGTGTCCATCAAGGACATCTATGCGGTACCGGGGCTGCCGACCTATGCCGGCTCGTCGCAGCGGCTCCCGCAACAGTGGGAAGAACCCGGCCCCATGGTCGCCGCCCTGCTCGCCCAGTTGCCTAGCGTCATGGGCAAGACCCACACGGTGGAGTTTGCCTTTGGTGGGCTCGGAACCAATGCCCACTGGGGCGCGCCCCGCAATCCCTGGGACCGTCAGGCCCACCGCACGCCTGGCGGCTCCAGCGCCGGCGCCGGGGTGTCACTGGTCGGCGGGACCGCTAGCCTTGCCCTCGGCACCGACACCGCCGGCTCGGTGCGCATTCCCGCGTCCATGACCGGGGTCGCGGGGCTCAAGACCACCGCCGGCCGCTGGCCGACGAACCGGATCGTGCCACTTTCCACCACCCTGGACACACCGGGCCTGCTGGCCCATCGGGTGGACGACCTGGCCTTCGCCTTCGATGCCCTCGATCGCCCCCTGACGGGCCGCACTGATCGCGTTCCGGCACCGCCGCCGCTGGCCGATCTCACCTTCGGTGTGCCCGGCGCCTTCTTCTGGGACGACTGCAGCCCCGGAATTGCCGAAGTCGTCGAAGCAGCCATCCGCCGGCTCAAGGATGCCGGGGCACGAGTGGTCACCCTGGACCTGCCCCATACCGACGAAGCCTACACGATGTTCCAGCAAGGGGGACTGGCTGCGGCCGAGCTGGCGGCCTTCCTCAAGACCGAGCTGCCAGAGATGATCGAGGTCCTGGATCCCAATGTCGCCGCTCGGGTCAAGGCCGCCGACGACATGCCGGCCTGGGAGTACGTCCGCCGATGCACCGTCATCGATAGGCTATATGCTGCAGCCAAGTCGCGGCTGGCCGATGTAGACGCCATGCTCACCCCCACCGTGGCGATCACGCCACCGACCCTCGAAAGCCTGCTGCCCGAGGGCGCTTACGCCAGGGCCAACATGCATGCGCTGCGTAACACCGTGATCGCCAACTTCATGGGCCTGTGCGGATTGACCCTGCCGGTGGGCAAGGACAGTGCCGGCATGCCGGTCGGATTGCAAGTGCTGGCCGGCCCCTGGCAGGACGCCCGGCTTCTGGCCATCGGCCAGGCTATCGAGGAGCAGTTGGGCACCGGCATCAGCCTGTTGGGGGAGCCGCCGGCTCCCTGATCCCCCGCCCGACGAGGCAGCGATCATCCCCCCGAACGCAGCAGGTCAGTCTGGAGTCGAACGCTCATGACCGATTGGAACCACATGACCCTGGCAGGTTTTCAGCGCGCTCTGAACAATGAGGAGCTTGCACCGCTCGACTGGTGGCGGGCCTGTCGGAAACGTATCGATGCCCTGGACCCCACCCTCCAGGCCTGGGAGTACCTAGCCCCCGAGCCCGCCATCACTGCGCGTAATGACGAGCCCCCTGGCCCGCCCCTGTTCGGGGTGCCGGTGGGCATCAAGGACATCATCGACACGGTTCGGCTGCCCACCAGCTGGGGCACTCGAGGCTATCACCGCGTCGATGGCACCGATATGGATGCGGCCATCGTCACCCTGCTCACACGCCTCGGCGCGCTACCCATGGGCAAGACGGTGTCGACCGAGTACGCGTATTTCCAGCCCAGCAAAACACGTAATCCTCACGACCCGACGCGTACCCCGGGCGGCTCCTCGAGCGGCTCGGCGGCGGCCGTCGCCGCCGGTATGGTGCCCGTGGCTCTGGGCACCCAGACCGTGGGCAGCATCATTCGTCCGGCCAGCTACTGTGGCGTGGTGGGCTTCAAGCCTACCCACGGCACGCTGAGCGTTGCTGGCCTGAAGGCGCTAGCCCCGTCGCTGGATACCCTGGGCTGGTTCACACGCCACCTGGGGGACACGCGTACTCTGTTCACCGCCCTCACCGGCAGCGAGCCGGTTGCCGCCCGGGAGCGGCTCGACGGCGTACGCGTCGGCCTCTGCCAGGTACCCAGCACGCCCACACCGTCGCCGGAGGCCGTCACCGCCCTGCAAGACGCCGCCGACAGGATGACCGCGCTGGGCGCTCAACTCAGCCCCATCGACATGGGGGCGTCATTCGACGAGCTTGTGACGCACCAGCAAGTGATCCTGGCCTATGAGGCCGCACGCGCCCTAGCCAGCGACCGACATCGCTTCGAGGCATCGATGAGCCCGGCGCTGATCGCGCTACTGGACGAAGGACAGGCCATTCCCCTGACACGTTACTGGCGGTCTCGGCAGGCCGCCGATCGAGCACGGCTCGTGCTGTCGCAATACCTGACCGATCGCTGCGACGTGCTCCTCGCCCCCAGCGCCCCGGGCGTGGCCCCTCAAAGTCTCGAAACCACCGGCGACCCGGTTTACTCACGAGTTTGGACCCTGATGGGGGCTCCCTGCGTGAACCTGCCCCTGTACTGGACGCCCCAAGGGCTGCCCGTCGGCGTGCAGTTGATCGCCGACCGCTATCAGGATCCGCGGCTATTGAGTATCGCCAGCGCGTTGATGGCTTGAATCAGGCAGTCCATGGCGCGCATTGCCAACACAGTTGCAACAAATGGCAATGCACCGTTCTTTGCTAGCTGGCCAGGGAGCAATGCCCGTCGCGATCAGCGGTGCCCGCCCAGGCATGCCTCACCGGGTTCGTATTGCATCCGCATGGAGGCGATGTGGTTGGCATTCCGACGGTGGTCTTGCAAGTGGGAGGGAAGATTGTCGAGGCGGGGGCGGCAAACTACAGTAGACTAAGCTAACCAGACTAAGTCACTGAGGTTGCCACATGGAATCCGTCAATATTCACGAAGCGAAGACCCGGCTTTCTCAGCTCCTGACCAAGGCGGCAGCCGGGGAAGGGTTTGTCATTGCCAAGGCGGGCAAGCCAATCGTACGGGTAACGGCAATCGATAGCCCGGACGCAGGCCAACGGAAAAGACTCGGCTTCATGAAAGGTCAGTTCCGGATTCCCGACGATTTCGACCGCATGAGACAGGACGAAATTGCCGACATGTTCGGGGGCTGAGATGAACTTGCTCCTGGATACTCACGTGCTGCTGTGGGCAGCGGATGAATGGGTCGCTCGTTACCCAGGTCCGATTCGGCAGATTTGACTCAGGTTTGGCAGGAGCGACCTCAGTCGCGATGGGCGCCGGGAGGCGCCCTTGTGCTTACCCTTGCCGGCCTACGGAGTAATACCGGAACCCTTTACGCTGCATGCGCTTCGGGTCGTACAGGTTGCGGCCGTCGAAGATCGTCGGTTCCTTCAACTGCTGCTGGATCAACTCGAAATCCGGGGCCTTGAACACTTGCCAGTCGGTCACGATCACCAAGGCATCCGCGCCCTTCAGGGCCGCTTCCTTGGTGCCGCATAGCGTCAGGTCGTCGCGGTTGCCGTAAAGGCGCTGGGTTTCTTCCATCGCTTCCGGGTCGTAGGCCTGCACGTTGGCACCGGCCTCCCACAACGCTTCCATCAACACCCGGCTGGGCGCTTCGCGCATGTCGTCGGTATTGGGTTTGAACGCCAGCCCCCACAGCGCGAAGGTCCTGCCTTCCAGCTCGCCTGCGTAATGACGATGAATCTTCTGGAACAGCGTGGTCTTCTGTTCGTTGTTGCGCGACTCCACCGCCTTGAGCACCCGCGCATCGAAATCGATCTCGCCCGCCGTGCGGATCAACGCCTGCACGTCCTTGGGAAAGCAGGAACCGCCATACCCCACACCGGGATAGATGAAGTGATAGCCGATGCGCGGATCGCTGCCGATGCCCTGGCGGACCATCTCGATATCCGCCCCCAGTCGCTCGGCCAGATTGGCGATCTCGTTCATGAAGCTGATCTTGGTCGCCAGCATGCAATTGGCCGCGTACTTGGTCAGCTCGGCGCTCTTCACATCCATGACGATGATCTTTTCATGGTTGCGGTTGTAGGGCGCATAGAGCTCCCGCATCACCTCTTCGGTGTGCTCGCTCTCGGTACCGATGATGATGCGATCCGGCTTCTGGCAATCCGCCACGGCGGAGCCTTCCTTCAGGAACTCCGGATTGGAGACCACATCGAACGTCAGGTCGCTGCGGCCCCGCGTGGCCAGCACCTCGGCCATGCACGCCGAGACTTTCTCCGCCGTGCCCACCGGCACGGTGGATTTATCGACCACGATGCGGTGCGACTCCATATGCTCGGCGATGGTCGCCGCGACTTTCAGCACATACTGCAGGTCCGCACTGCCGTCTTCGTCCGGCGGCGTACCCACGGCGATGAACTGCACATCGCCATGCGCCACGCCCTTCGCCGCATCAGTGGTGAAATCCAGCCGCCCGGCCGCATGCAGTTCCTTCACCATCGGCTCCAGGCCGGGCTCATAGATCGGCACGTTGCCCTGGTTCAATTGATCGACCTTATCGGCATCGACATCCACGCAGACCACGTGATGCCCGGCATCCGCCAGTACCGCCCCCTGCACCAGGCCGACATAGCCCGTTCCAAAAACCGTGATATTCATCTTGCAAAGATCCTTACGACAAAACCAGAAAGTAGCGACCGAAAACGAGGCCTCATGAATCAGTCAAGCGGTTTCATGAGGGGGATAGAGGGGCGCGGAAGACGAGCTTCTGCCGTCATCCTCAACGCATGTTCTCGCCAGAAGGGCCAAGTATTGTGTACGGCGTTATAGCGCATGAACGCTTTCATCGCTTCTTCAGACAGCTCATCGTGATAATGATACGTTGCAGCAAAACATGCTGTTATCTCTGCGAGCACATCCGCGACATCAGGCGCATCATTGCTGTCTTGACGCACGAAGCGTACGCCATAATCGATGCGAGCCCGCAACAGTCTCTCATGGCCGGCACTTTGGTCATGAGAGGTATCAGCGCCACCGACAGGTTCCAACAGATCGACGGCAATAGCCATTTTATCCTGCTGCACCATGTCGTCAGGCGTATTGTTCAGGTGTATCTCGGCATACCGCTCGATCGATGAACTATAGAGATAAATATCGAACAGTTCGAGACGTGCCGTTGCTTCGGCAATCAAGCGCTTATCCATACTGCGGTTCATCGACTGTCAATGTTTCCACCCGATACTGCAAAGACGAATAGCCGTGCTCGACATCCTCCCGATGCTGCGTTTCCCATGCATCCGTCGGCGTAGCCCAGACTGTTTTATCGCGGCGCAAACGTCCGTGCTCTCCTTCGTCTGGTAGTCGATGCCCGACAGCCGGATTCAATGCCTTGAGCTCCTCGATCAACTCCGGGTGCCGGTAACACAAACGCAAGAGACGATCCATCGAGGCACTCTGAGTCACTTCACCCCGCTCATATTTAGAAAACGCATGCCGCCCTCCGCCAAACAGCACTGCGGCCATTTCCTGGTTAAGGTGGAATGATTTGCGTAACCGAACGATTTCCTCCCCCGTCAACAAACCATCATGGTGACGCTTGGCATCGCGAACAGCCGCATCATTACGCCGGATCTGCTCTGTGGCGACAAACTCCCGGCCACATTCCTGACACTCAGAATATTCCATCGCCACCTGCAGCGTACTGCCTTTATAAGCGACCGGTTCACGCTCGATGCATTGTCGAATCTCTTGGGAGCCGCATAACTTGCAATAACTCATGACACCACCTCGCATCAATACTACGCCAAGTGGAACGAGCCCAGGTCCACAATCAGGCAGTCATCCACCAAACGAAACTTCACATACAAACGGTCGACGGCTTCGTCATCATCGCTTCCCGGGCGGGGGTAGCAACAAATGTACTCATCATCACTCGGGCCAACGTCTCGTACATGCGACTTACGAAACTCTCGCTCGCTCAGGCACAACAAGCAATCAGCTACATCGTCGAGGTCGTATCCCAGGTTCGCTGTATCACGCATGACCTTGCGGCCGCGATATTCTATACGTCGATCACGTGCAGCCGCATGCACGTCTCTCAGATCATGGATCGGCACAACCTGGCTCTACTAACCATAATGGTTATTTTCTCCTATGTCACGAGCTATGATGACAAGGCTGGGGAAACCGCTTCCTTCATGACATCGGCCAGCACACTACAGGTCTTGTCGACCTCTGCGCGGGTCAATGTCGGGTGGCACAGGAACATCAGGCTGGTCTCGCCGTGCCAACTGGCACGGTGGATTTATCGACCACGATACGGTGCGACTCCATATGCTCGGCGATGGTCGCCGCGACCTTCAGCACATACTGCAGGTCCGCACTGCCGTCTTCGTCCGGCGGCGTGCCCACGGCGATGAACTGCACATCGCCATGTGCCACGCCCTTCGCGGCATCGGTGGTGAAATCCAGCCGCCCGGCCGCATGCAGTTCCTTCACCATCGGCTCCAGGCCGGGCTCGTAGATCGGCACATTGCCCTGGTTCAATTGATCGACCTTGTCGGCATCGACATCCACGCAGACCACGTGATGTCCGGCATTCGCCAGTACCGCCCCCTGCACCAGACCGACATAGCCCGTACCGAAAACCGTGATATTCATTTACGCAACAATCCTGAAAGTTAATGCAAACGGCCTGACAGTTCAGCGTGCCGTTGGGCAATATGATTACACACCCAACCACTTCAATACATTGGGCATCGGCAGCGTCCAGATCCGTAACCGCCGCCACACATAGAACAAGGCCACCAGATTTTGTACCACCAACACGAAGGCCAGTGCCATGGCCGCTCCCATCGGACCAAAGGGGGGAATCAGCACGAAAAACAGCAACAACCCGATGGCATTACAGCTAAGGGCAATGTTACGCATCAAGGGTTCATGGCCTGTCATATTAAGCAGGAAACCGACCGACCCGGTAGCCACATTGATCAATTGCGCCACAGCAATCAGCCGCAGTAAGGGAGTTGCCGCTACAAACTCACTTCCAAATAGTCCTAATACCCAACCAGGGAACAGAAAACATACCAAAAGTGGCGGTGCGGCTACTAACGCCCCTAACAATGCGCCCTGTCGAGCCAAGCGGCCTAGAGCTTGCATATTTTGCTGATGATAAAGTCTTGCGAAGCGCGGTGGGAAAATTGCATTAATAACTATCAATATAAATGCAATAGCCATCCCTGTTTCTTGAGACGTTTTGAATAACCCCAGCTCATCACTACTCAACAGCCAGCCGGCAATCGCGATACTTAACACTCTTTGCATAAAGCCTGCCAAGCTCATCACGAAAAAAGCACGCGATGATATAGCAAACTGCTTGCGCGTTACGAGAGGTTCATATGCCGTTGTACTATGCTCCCAATTTTGTTGGCGCCACCATAACCAGATTTGACATATGCCCTGTAGTAATACAAGCCAGGATGCTAAAGCAAACCCCCACCCTATTGCTGCTACCCCAGAAGAGTGAATGAGAAAAATAAGAACCGCGGCAACTAACGAGACAGAACCATGTTCCAACAAGCAAGCTGTTGCCGGCATTCGAATTCCCTTAAAGAACCCCGACAAGACATATCCTAAGGTAAATGCCGGTGTTGCAATAGCAATGCCAGTGAGCACCACCGAAAGCCCTTCAGCATCGAAAATGCTCTCCAGATAAAAGCGAGCGAAAAAGATCACTAATGCAGCAATAAAACTCAAGAGCAGTGCTTTCTTGACCCCCCAGGACAAATACACCATCACATGGGGCGAATGGTGATCCTGACCGACAAAGCGCATGATGGCATTATTCATACCATAACGTGCCAATATGGCCGTACCAAGTATAATACTGAACGCTAATGCATAGACACCGACCCCGGACGCCCCATATAACCGACCGATGACAACAACGAGAGCCAGGCTGCCTAACGCCGCGATCCCCCGTGCAATGAACGTACGGATCAGCGCAATGGCCATCTCCCCTTTGAACCTGGCAGGTATGCGATTAGTGATCGAGGTCGGAAGAAGTTGAAGCACTATACTGCCGCTTCCTTCATGACATCGGCCAGCACACTGCATGTCTTGTCGATCTCGGCGCGGGTCAATGTCGGGTGGCACAGGAACATCAGGCTGGTCTCGCCTAGCTCGTGGGCGACTGGCAAGGGTTGCTCGGGCCGGCCCGGGTGGCCATCGAAGGCCTTTTCCCGATAGACCTCCGAGCATGAGCCGGAAAAACAGGGTACGCCGCGTGCCACGATCTCACTGATGATCCGGTCGCGGTTCCAGCCTTCCCCGAGTTCGCCCGGCTCGACGAACACATAACACTTGTAGGCCGCGTGCTCGATATTGCCCGGTACTTCCGGCACACGCAGGCCCCTGCATTCACCGGCCGCCTGCCAGATACGCCCGGCGTTGGCCTGGCGGGCCGCTTTCCACTCCGGCATGCGGGCAAGCTGTATGCGGCCGATGGCGGATTGCATCTCGGTCAGCCGCCAGTTGGTGCCGAAACTCTCGTGCAGCCAACGAAATCCCGGTGGGTGTTCACGTTCGTACACGGCATCCCAACTCTTGCCGTGGTCCTTGTAGGCCCACATGCGTTTCCACGGTGCCCGGTCGTTCGTGGTGACCATGCCGCCTTCCCCGCCGGTGGTCATGATCTTGTCCTGGCAGAACGACCAGCAGCCGACATGGCCGATGCTTCCCACACTGCGGCCACGATAAACCGCCCCGTGGGCCTGGGCGCAATCCTCTATCACATACAGGCCGTATTCTTCGGCCAGTGCCATCAGCCCATCCATTTCGCAGGGCCAGCCGGCCAGGTGCACGGCAATGATCGCCCGTGTGCGGGGAGTGATTTTCTCCGCCACCGTTTGCGGCGTAATGTTCTGCGAATCGCGATCGACATCCGCGAATACCGGCACGGCCCCCGCTGTGGCAATACAGGAGGCCGAGGCCATGAAGGTGCGCGAGGTCACGATCACCTCGTCGTGGTCGCCCTCGCCGATGCCTAGCCCTTTCAGGGCCAGATCCAGCGCATTGGTGCCATTGGCCACGGCAATGGCATGGTCGGTTTGCGCGAAGGCGGCGAATTCACGTTCGAACTCACGCCCCTCCTGCCCGGTCCAGTAACTGACCTTGTTGGAAAGCAATACGCGCTGTACCGCCTCGGCTTCTTCCTGAGTGAAGGAAGGCCAGGGCGAAAAAGGTCCATTCAGCATGACACCACCAAAGAAAAGACAATCACGAAAGAGAAACCAGAGCGCCCACGGCCACTACCCCGCCACCGTCTGCCAGATATAGCGCAGATCATCCGCCAAACGCCAATCACGAATGTATTCCAGGTTGACCTTCACCTTGTCGGGCCAGATCACCTCGCGGTTGTAGGCTTCCGGGTCATCCGCCTCGGCTAACAATTCTTCCTCGTTACGGTACTTCAACGTGGCCGGCCCCGTGATGCCCGGGCGGATGCTCAGGAGCAAACGTTCCTCCCCTTTCAGCGTATCGGCGAAGCCGGGCACATCCGGGCGTGGCCCTACGAAGCTCATATCGCCAACCAGCACATTCCAGAGTTGGGGAAGCTCATCGATCTTGGTACGGCGGAAGAAACTGCCCAGCGGCGTGATCCGGGGGTCGCCGGACTGCGTGACCGTGGTATTCAGCTCCCGGCTGGGGCGCATGGTCTTGAGCTTTACCACAGTAAACAGCTTGCCATCCTTACCCACACGCTGCTGTGTGAAGAACCCGTTGCTGCGCGTATCCACGCTTGCGGCCAACCAGGCCAGCAGGATCAACCAGCCGCTCAACAGCAACCCCACGGCAGAGAGGGTGACATCAAAGGCGCGCTTCAGAATGGCCTGGGATTGCTTCAACCCCGCCGACTCAATTGTCATATCCATAATGCTTCAATGTTTCTCCAACCAATGACTCCAGAGATGCCGTTTCATCGTCACCCAATGAGGCACGGCCCTTACCGACACTCCGGCTCGATACACCGGCTACCGCCGCTTTCACCTCATCTTCCGGTACCTGGATACCAAGAAAATCCAGCACGCGTGTCAGCTCGCGTTCCGGTGCTTGAACGAAATCTTCATAACACACGCGCACCACCCGATCATCGGCCATCTCGCCAAACGCCGCTTCGGCCTTCTCGACACACCGCTGCCATTGCAGCGCACAGACTTCATTCAAGGTGTGCTGTTCGAGAATCGCCGACATGTCGTCAAGCGCCGGCCCCCAGAAAGCCAACCGGTTTTCATGGGAGAACAGGCGATGAACGTGGCTCCACAGGTAGTTGATACCGTAATAGGGTAAATCCGTTAACGGAACGAAACGCACCTTCTCCAGCAGATAGGGAATATCCAACTTCGCTTTCCAGCGCAACTTGGCGGACCCGGTGGCATCCAGGCCATCCCGGTAGATGAAGATATACTTCGCTTCGGGAACGACACGGTCAACGAACGGAACGCGCAAGCTATTGGCACAGGTTTTCTCCACCACCGTATGCGCCCGGTAGTGCCCCGCGACCCAATCGAACCGCTTGCGAATATAGGATTGCACCTCGGGTGTAGCGAGTTCGGCCGGTATCTCATCGGACGGATAGCGCACATTGCCATGGCGCCAGATATAGTTGATCTCGTCACAAGGCCAAGTCGCTACACCCTCGAATTCACATAACACATCACGCAGCATGTTGGTGCCGGAGCGGGGGGCACCGATGATGATTGTTTTCATATAACAGCCGAATATTGAAGTCCAAGAAATTTAGTTTGCAACCATATTTATCACTTCCAAGAAACGATTCATTTGATTTTTAGTAGACAACTCTTCATTGGAACAAACTATAGCTCTATCTTTAAACTCATTAAGCTCTTTCGGATTTTTTGCATAAAAATCAATATTTTCAGCCAAAGCCTTATAATCCTGTGCTGCGACAGAAAACCCAACCTTATACTCTTTAATTATATCAGAAACTTCGCTTTCTGTATTTGCATTTGCAATAGGTAAACCAGACCCAATATAGTCAAATACCTTATTTCCAGCAATTGCTTCTAATGAAACACTAGGCTTCACTGCATAAATCGCCAAATCCATAACACTACATATCAAAGGTACATCATATTTCGGGACACTCCCTAAAAAAATACAATTACAACCCTCACGTTCAACATATGCCCGAACTTCATCTTCCCTATAACCAGACCCCAAAAAAACAAAAACAATATCTTTATTATTTTTTAATTCATTCGACGCATGAATTATTGTATCAATATCGAACACCTTACCAAGAGTGCCAGTATAAAGAACCAAAAATTTTCCTTTTAGACCTAGCTCCTCTCTGATATCTCTCGACCAATCAGTATACTCTTTATAAACATCAATTCCGTCATAACCTAAATAGGATGTAAACAGCTTACTTTCAGAGACCCCTTTGTCCTTCAACATTTTTCCCATACGCTTTGTCACAACGATATTAGCATCTGCTCTCTTAAAAATTGCAGACTCAATACGCAACAGACAAGACGACAAAAAACCACTTTTCAGAACGCCGGTAGCAATAGCAGAATCAATGTGCGTATCACGAACATCAATTATATATTTTGCACCAACTACTCGTGCGTAAAAATAACTCAGCAACACAGAAGACAATGGCATAGATGTTGCAATAACTATTTTAGGTTTATCCTCTCTAACAGCAGCCAACACTTGGAAGAAAGAACTACTGATAAAATACAAACACCTTGAAAAGAAAGATTTCCTATTATTCTTAGATGATCTAACCCATTTCACACTAACCCCATCTATCACTTCATTATGCACAGACTTCCGTTTCCCCGAAAGAGAGTCTGTATCAGGAATTATTGCGCTAACCTTATAGCCCGAGTCAGATAATTTTTTCCCAATATGCCAAGAGCGAAGCCCCCCCATATCTTGAGGCCTACGATAATGATGAAACCATAACAAAACCCTGTTGCTTACCATAAACGATCTACCCATATCGACTGCCTACATCATAATATTGTAGCCTGTTAGCTTCATAACAGAACTATGTGAATATACGACAAAAGAGATAAACAAAGAAAAGAAAAAGATAATGATTAATGATATCTTGTCAAGCCGCAATTTTTCCAGCGCTAAAATCAGTATGAGTGGCTGAAAATAAAACGAAACCCTATAACCAACATATGGCATTAAAGATAATGCAAGAAGAAAAATAGACAATGAAACCAACCAAAGATCAAGCTTTCCTCTAAACAACATCAACAAGAAAAACAAAGAGGAAAAAAGCCAAAGATAATAAACCGGATGGTCTTTCGCCATTAATCTTTCGGTTTTTTGTGCTATCCAGAACATATCACTAAACCAAGAATAAGAAAAGAAAAGAATAACTGTGCCTATTGAAAACGCTAAAATAATTTTTTTTGATCTTAAAAAAATCAATATAAAAGAAGAGAAGTGAACCCCTAGTGACAGGAAATGATATATTCTAAGCCTCGTTAATCCAAGGATTACGGGCAACAATATAGCAAAAGCCAACCCCTGCCTTAAAATGTTATTCTGAAAGAAAACAAAGCTACTGCTCGCAACAAATATAGCCACAAAGGCATAAAATTTATTATTATCAGAAAGATACCTTTGAGCTGTCGAAATGATGAAATAGTTAATGAAAAAAACTATGACAAAGTAAAATAACGAAAAAGAAAGACCAGCTCTCGCAAAAACATACATCAATACCCAAAAAACATAGTCATGATTCCAAGTATAAAATTCTCCACCACTCATCCTATGATAGGCATTTTGATATGCAGTTATATCAGTGTTTTCAATAATAGAGCTCGCCGAATAAAGCGCCCATAAACAAGAAACAAAGGCAATTCCCAGCCTCTGCCTACCAAGCTTTGAAAACCCGATCAGGAAAACAATATTAACATAATTTAAAAAGAATAGAAGCGACACAGAGGCACCTAAATTACATCAAACTTTCTTCCCAAAATCTAGCTTGATCATAATAATATTGATTTATCCTCTTTATCATATCATTACTCACAGAAACTCTAGACTCTCCTTTATTCAACACCTCATCCGTATCAAGAGTTATTTTTTCACCTATAAAAAACGATAACTTCTCTTCACATTTTTGAGCATTACTAAACAAGTCTTCGTATGCAATTACGCAAACCTTATCTTCTCCGAAAGCTCTCACCAATCTATCATACACACCAGAATAGTTCGTACTTCTCCTACATTTCCTAGACTTATAATAAAAGTCTTTTAAAAAAAGTTTTAAATAGAAAAACTTTTTCATCCTAACGGAATAATTTAAGTGACTCACCACCCTTTCTGCTGGATTTCGTGTGCACAGTACAAACTTCACCTCACCAATATTTTTCTTAATTTGCTCAATATGCTTATTTTTAATATCCATATAACTTGGAGAAAAATCTAAAAAAAATAGATCTACATCGTAATCATCTTTGTAATTCTTAAAGTAATTAGCGCGAAAAAACAATCCTATCAACTTTTGCACTTTCCGGGGAAGTTGTTTAAAGCCTCCCCTATCTACATTAGAAGAGTGTCTATATATATTCCAAAAGTCGACCTCTTTATTAATCGGCGTATTGAAATTATCAGATTTTTTTATCTGATGATAAAGCCAAGTAGTACCACACTTAGGGGCACCGACACATATTAAAGCTTTTGGAATTTCAGACATAATATCAACTATTTCAAAAAAATGCGGCCATACTTAATATGGCAACTTATTAAGCCTAGCCGCAAAAAAAATACTGTCTAGCTCTTAAGTAACCTTATTAGAGTTCCAATACGAGCGGCACGGTATAAGTTTTTCATTACAACGATATGAGTACCGTTCAGCTATTTCCGTTACTTCTTCTAGCAAACCTTGGCTTAGAGTCGTTGGGTTAAGCCCAAGTTTTAAAAACTGGTCATTTTTCACATGCAAATCATTTTCATCAGCTTCGTTTCTCGGATTATCTAGGTAATCGATTGAGACACCAGTCCTGTCCGCAATCATTTGAGCTAACTCACGAACTCTATGAGTTTCTGTCACTTGGTTATATATATGAACACGGTCTTTTGATTTTGGAGGATTTTCTAATGCAATCTGAATACACCGCACTGTATCTTGGATGTGAATAAATGCACGAGTTTGGCCGCCCGTTCCATGTACAGTGAGAGGGTAGTTAACAGCCGCTTGCATCAAAAATCTATTAAGAACCGTTCCATAGTCCCCATCGTAATCAAAGCGATTAATCAACCGTTCGTCTAACTTTGTTTCTTGAGTCTGTGTTCCCCAAACAATCCCTTGATGTAGATCAGTAACACGTACAGCATCATTTTTATTATAATACATGAACAGGAGTTGATCTTGAGTCTTTGTTAAATGATAAATACTTCCTGGATTAGGAGGATAAAGGATTTCATTCTCTAAAAGCTCCCCATTTTCTGCCTCAACCTTTACAGAAAGGTACCCTTCAGGGATTTTTACACCGGCAGTTCCATACCCATATACACCCATTGTCCCTAAATGAACGATATGTATATCTAATCCAGATTCGACGACAGCCGCAAGCAAGTTATTGGTTGCATTCAGGTTATTATCTACAGTATATCTCTTATGGGTGCTTGACTTCATTGAGTATGGTGCTGCGCGCTGTTCTGCAAAATGCACAACAGCATGAGGTTGCCATTCATTTATGAGGTCAAGCATCCTCTGGTAATTTTTTGCGACGTTAAAATTATAGAAATCAATGTTTTTTCCAGAAACTTCTTCCCAAGCTTTTAACCTTTCTCCCATTGGCTTAATAGGAGTCAGAGACTCACACTCTAGCTCATTGTCGATATTACGACGTGAAAGGTTATCAACAATCTTTACTTCATGCCCTTGCGCCGAAAGGTGCAACGCCGTTGGCCAACCGCAAAAGCCATCACCACCTAATATCAGTACTTTCATCATTCCTCCTTATACTTACTTTCCGTTAGACAAATAGATTTACGACTCGGAAGATATATCCATTGAATATCAAAATCGTTGATCACACTTTCAACATACCATCATTTATAAATTTCTTATCCAGAAGTGTTACCTTCATTCAAACACTTCTTTTCCTCGTCCCCAGTTTCTTATCAGCAACCATGAGTCATTCCACAATATTAATTACGATTCACGGAAAATTATAATAATGTATTGCGAGGTTATTCTTACTTAAAATGGCTGCAGTACCATTCCACAAATCTCGCCACTCCCTCTTTCACCGGCGTTCCGGGTTTATAACCTACCGCCTTCTCCAGTTCGGAAGAATCGGCATAGGTGTCCGGTACATCGCCGGGCTGTAGCGGGAGCAGGTCTTTCTTCGCGGTTTTGCCCAGCGCCTCTTCGATCGCTTCAATGTAGGCACTGAGCTTCACCGGGTTGTTGTTGCCGATGTTGAACACGCGGAACGGCGCATTGCTGGTGGCTGGGTCCGGGTTGTCGCTATCCCAGTCCGGGTTCGGCTCGGCAATGTGGTCACTGGCGCGAATCACGCCTTCCACGATGTCGTCCACGTAGGTGAAATCGCGGGTGTGGTTGCCGTGGTTGAACACCGGGATGGGCTCATCGTTGAGAATGTTCTGCGTGAACTTGAACAGTGCCATATCCGGCCTGCCCCAGGGGCCGTATACCGTGAAGAAACGCAGCCCGGTGGTCGGCAACCGGTAGAGATGGCTGTAGCTGTGCGCCATCATCTCGTTGGCTTTCTTGGTGGCGGCGTAGAACTGCAGCGGGTGGTTGACCCCCTCATGCTCGGAAAACGGCATCCTGGTGTTGGCGCCGTATATGCTGCTGGTACTGGCATACGTCAAGTGCGGTGCTTTGGCGTAGCGGCAGGCTTCCAGAATGTTGGTAAAGGCCACCAGGTTGCTTTCCACGTAGCTGTGCGGGTTCTCGATCGAATAACGCACCCCGGCCTGGGCGGCCAGATGAATTACCCGGTCGAACTGGTGATTCAGGAAGCACTCGTGCACCGCTTGCTGGTCGGCCAGATTGGCGCGGATGAACGTATACTCGCCGCTGCTCTGTTGCGCCGTTTCCTCGAGGATGGCCAGCCGCGCTTCCTTGAGGCTGACATCGTAGTAGTCGTTGACACTGTCGAAGCCGACGACGCTGTCGCCTCGTTCCAGGAGTTGTTTGGCGGTATGGAAGCCGATGAAACCGGCATTGCCCGTCACGAGGATTTTCATGGCATCAATACACCCAGTGTCAAGAGATTATCAGTAAGGTAACACTATTGTGGCGGTGTGACCGCTAGCGGTCGTCTTTCAGGCTGGCGCAAACCAGGCCGGCGAATTGGGCAAAGAAGGCTCCCATCACGGCCAGCATGCCGCCCAGCACGATGCCTAGCGCCAGAACCAGTGCGCGGCTCGTGCCTTGTTGGTTCAGGCTTCGTACCGCGGTTTGCGAGACTTCACCTTCGGTGAGTTCTTCCATCTGGGCTTCCAGATCGGAGACTCGCGCCATGGCGCTGGCCATCACTTCTGCCGCACTGTCACTGTCGGAGTTTTGCGCGGCTTCCAGTGCCTCGTTGGCGCTGGCCAGTTGCCGTTCCAGGGCGTCCTGCCGGCGCTCCGCGCTCTGCGCCTGACCTTCCTGGAGGCGGGAGAGCATGGCTTCATGCAGCGATTCGACCAGTGCCGCGTTGTCACTCTGTGCGTCCGAGGTGATCGTGACGAGCAGTGTCTCGCTCGGGTTATCGATTTGGGTATCGAAGGGCAGCCGTTCCAGGCCTTCGTTAGCGATCAACTCGCGAGTGATCGGGCCCAGGTAGAGGTTGTTCGCCTTGGCGACCAGGGAATTCGGGTCTTCCAGCGGGGCGCCGGCGCCCTCTTCCGCCACGTTGTAGATCGAGGTGTACCGGTAGGTGGTGGGCAACATGAGTGCATAAGCTACTGCCCCCAGCACGACGACCAGGAAAATGGCCGTCATCAGTTTCCAGCGTTTGATCAGAATCTTGGCCAGGTCGACCAGGGAAATTTCGTCGTCGTAGGTACGGGAATCCTGTGGGGTGGTCATTCTGTCATTCCGTGATGAGTACTGAGAAATTCGGGCACGCTACCGCCGGGAGATTGTTCCGGGTGACGTCTCCATGCCCTGGCAAGCGATATCGCTACGGCCATTGCCTGCCGTAGTCGTTAGTGCAAAGTGGCATTCTAGTGAGTCGCCCGGCCCGGTTACACTGGCGGCACGTATAAGATTTGTGTCATCCATGTCGCCGGTAAGAGACATATCAATTTGATTCCTCTCGCAAACTGGCGCGAACCGCCATCATGAAGTGCCGGAGGAAGGCTGCCATCACTGCCATGATCATGCCCAGCACCACCGCCAGGCCGATCACCAACCCGGCCGAGGCGCCCTGGGCTTCCAGGCTGCGCGAGGCGACCTGGGAGATGTTTCCTTCGGTCAGGGACGAGAGGCGGTTGTCGTACTCGCGGGCGGCTTCCGTGAGTCGTTCATCGGCAATGCCGGTTTCACTGATGGCGGTTTGTATGCCCTCCAGCCGTGTTTGCAGGCTGTTTCGAGTGCGCTCCACCAAGGCCTGCTGGCTTTCGGCCACGGCCTCGAATACCTGTTGGTGCAGGCTTTCGATGGCCTCGGCGTTCGCCTCGGCGGACTGGGTGGTCAATGAGATCAGGCGCGTGCCCTCTACGTAGTTGGCGCGTATCTCGAAAGGCAATGTGTCCAGCCCTTCGTTCTCGAGGTAGGTGCGCACTTCCGCCGGCAGCGTTTGGGTTCGCAGGCGCGTGAGCACGGCGTTGGGGTCCTCGAGTCCGGCGATATCACCCTCGTCATCCTCGACTTCGGCAATGTCGTACAGCGAGGTGTAAGTATAGGTGTCGGGCTGAAACACGAGATAGACCACGGCCAGCAATATAACGGCGAGAAACACGCCGAGCATGAGCTTCCATTGCCGGACGAGAATCAGGGCGAGATCAACCAGCGATATCTCATCGTCCGGCCGGCTGGTTTGATTGTTCATCAAGTTCCCCACGGTATTGTTGTGTCTGCGAATCCAGAATGTTCTTTGGTTCGTGTGATTCGCTTTATTAATTATAAGCACGCTACCGCCCGGGGATTGTTCCGGGCGTATTCCCTGGCCCGTTAACGCCGGTGCGGTGTATTACGACGAAAAGGCTTCAAGAGACGATAATGGCAGGCTTCACACACAAGCGTCCACTGCCATGTGCGGCGCAACATGGCCTTGCTCTTGGCGGGAATCTAGATTCCCATGGCATCCCTTACCCTTGAGTCGTACGGCTGCTTTGGTGATGCAGCTCTTCATCGATGGGTGCGTAGGATACAGGGGGTTGGGGCGTGGTTGAAGCATTGACATGGAGGAGGGTCTGAATTACCCCCGGCAACAGCCTTTGCCGATAGTATGGAAGCGGGTTCAACCACGATGTGGAGCGGTAAGCCCGCGCCTTGGTGACACAGCCATCGCGACTAAAGTCGCTCCCACGAAAAACAGGGCCCATGCAGACTGAGCACGAACACGATGTGACCTGCAAGCGCCCTCCTGCCTGATATCAACATTCGCCATGCCTATGGCTGCAACCGGGGCACATGCCAGATAGACTATTTTGTATAGACATTTTAGCAAAAGGACTCTCCGGACATGGCCACGACCCTTCCACACTATCTCCAGATACAGCATCACCTGCTGGAGAAGATACAAAGCGGTGAATGGCCGGCAAATCATCAGATTCCTGTCGAGGAGCAGTTGGCCAAGGATTTCGGCGTCAGTCGCATGACCGCTAACAAGGCGATCCGTGACCTCGTACAGCAAGGTTACCTAACTCGGCAAGCCGGACTTGGAACCTTTGTCACTGACCGCAAGGCAGAGTCTCCACTACTCGATGTCCATAATATTGCCGATGAGGTCCGTTCCAGGGGGCATGACTATCGCAATGACGTACTGACCCGGGAGGTCATCGCGGCGGATGATGAAATCGCATTGCGTCTCGGCGTCCGGCTAGGCAGCCAAGTGTTCCATACATGTTTGGTTCACTACGAGAATGACACCCCCATCCAGTTAGAGAATCGCTACGTCAACCCACGTTGGGTACCGGGTTATCTGGAAACCGACTTCAATCGACAAACTCCCAATGAAGTCCTGGTCGCTGCCTGCCCCATCAGCGACATTGAACACATCGTTGAAGCCCTATTGGTGGATGCAGAAACGGCGGAATGGCTCGCTATCGATACCACGACACCCTGCCTGAGCATGATCCGGCGCACCTGGTCGGGTGAGCAGTTGATCAGCTATGCGCGGCTGATTCATCCGGGAGATCGTTACAAACTCCGTTCATCGGTACATCGGCCGGACGCCTAGCCTGACAAGACGCTAAAGCATGAGCGGCGAGATCGAACCTCCCAGGGGCTTTCACGCTTGACTGGGTATTGGCGAGATCAGCCTGCCAGGGTCTGAACCAGATAGCCGGTCGGTACGGCCAGCAGCAGGCTCAGAGCGACCCGAATGAACCACACCAACAACATACGTCCCACGGAGAGGGGAATGCTGGTGGAGAGAATGCAGGGAATCGAAGCCGAGAAAAACAGCACTGAGGAAACCGAAACGACGCCGGCGGCAAAGCGCGCTGCGAACTCGGCATCTGCCATCAGCAGGGCCGGAAGGAACATCTCGGCAAGCCCCGAAGCGGATGCCTGAGCGAGCGCCGCAGCATCACCCAGCCCCCAGACCGCCACAAAGGGGTAAAAAAGCCAGCCGAGCCACTCGAAGAGCGGCGTGTACTTGGCGGCTAACAGGCCAATCAAGCCAACAGACATGATCGATGGCAGGATGCTGATGGCCATCACCACTCCTTCCTTGAAGTTGAGCGCGACACTGCGGTGCAGACCGGGAGCCCGGGCGGCGACCTCCAGGCCGGTGTGCCAGGCGGTGGTGAGGCGTTTGCCGGACACCACCTCCGGCTCGCCATCCGCAGCGCTGTTGTCCATCCGCGAGAGCGGCGGCAGGCGCACGGTGATCGCAGTGACGATGAAGGTGATCAGCAGGGTCAGCCAGAAGTAGAGGTTCCACACGCTCATCAAGTCGAGTGTTCTGGCCACGATAATCATGAAAGTGGCGGAGACCGTGGAGAAGCCGGTGGCGATGATGGCCGCCTCCCGCGCCGAATACTGGCCGGCCTGATAGACCCGGTTGGTGATCAGCAACCCAATGGAGTAGCTGCCCACGAAGGAAGCCACCGCATCGATGGCCGATCGCCCCGGGGTGCGCCAGATTGGCCGCATTACCGGCTGCACCAGCACGCCGATCAATTCCAGCAAGCCATAGCTGATCAGCAGTGCCAGGAAGATGGCACCGATCGGTACGATCAATCCTACCGGGATCACCAGCTTATCGAACAGAAAAGGCAACATGTCCGGCTCATGCAGGAAGGCCGGCCCCCAACCGGTCAAGGCCATCAACGCCGCGGCGACGCCACCCACCTTGAGTACGGTGAAAATGCGTTCAGTGAGACTGTGGTTCCAATAGCCCCGGATAACCGGATAGGCGGCGCCGGCCACGATCAACGTCAACGCATAAAACCCACTGGCATGGCCCAGCAGATTACGCGCGCCGGTCACCATATGGTCGAGCAGGATGGTGGTTTCGCCACCGATATCGATTGGCACGAAGAATATCAGGATGCCCAGGATGCTGGGCAGGAACAGTTTTAAAAGCGTCGCAGCACCATGCCGCTGCCTTGCAGGAGAGTCCGGGATATTCATGAACACGCCTCTTGTCGTGCGGTGATTGAATCGAACAGGCTTTTCAGCCCCGATATGTATATACAATAAAGTAAGCGATCGTGCGCTGCTCACCTAGCGACAGGGGCTAGACATTGGTCTAATCATCGAATGTCCGCCTACCGGCATCGTGCGCCAAGAAACTATATATCTTATTGTTTTTTATTATATTCAACTATCCTCACGGGTTTTCATCGGGCTTTGCTATCGAACGAACCTGAGTGACTCCGCCTTGACGCGGTCATGACGACTTGCCTTAATTGTATATACATTAAGTTTTCCCGGAGGAGCCCTCCATGTCGAACACGACTCCCAAGCGCTGTCTGTGGCGTGCTATCACCGTTTTCGATGGCCTACGCACCCTGACCGAACCCATGGCAGTGATCACCGAAGGGACTCGGATCGTTTCCTTGACGCCGATGCGTGACTGGGATGCGAGCCAGGGCGAAGGCTGCATGGATATGGGCCAAGGCGGCGTCATGACTCCCGGCCTGGTCGACTGTCACACTCACCTGGTATTCGGCGGTGAACGGGCAGACGAATTCGAGGCTCGTCTGGAGGGTGCCGGTTATGAGGAGATCGCACGTCGTGGCGGCGGCATCCTCAGCACCGTGCGCGCCACCCGCGAGGCCAGCGAGGAGGAACTATTCGCGCGAGCCCGTCCTCGACTCGAGGCGCTGATCGATGATGGCGTGACGACGGTAGAGATCAAGTCCGGCTATGGCCTGACGGTGGATGATGAGCTCAAGATGCTGCGCGTGGCGCGCCGTCTCGGAGAGACACTCCCCGTGCGTGTGGTAACGACGCTGCTGGGTGCCCACGCCCTGCCACCGGAGTACCAGGACAACAGCGACGATTACATCACCTTGGTTTGCGAGGAGATGATCCCGGCCGCTGCGGCCGAAGGACTGGCCGATGCGGTAGACGTGTTCTGCGAGAAGATCGCCTTCTCGGTGGCCCAATGCGAACGCGTCTTTGAGGCTGCCAAGGCCCATGGCCTGGCCATCAAGGCCCATGCCGAGCAACTCTCCAACCTGGGGGGGAGTGCCATGGCGGCGCGTCATGGAGCCCTGTCCGCCGACCATATCGAATACCTCGACGAGGCCGGTGTGAACGCCATGCGTGAGGCCGGTAGCGTCGCTGTGATCCTGCCGGGCGCCTTTTATACCCTGCGCGAGACGCAGCAGCCCCCCGTTGCATCACTGCGCGAAGCCGGCGTGCCCATGGCGGTGGCTACCGATGCCAACCCGGGCAGCTCGCCGCTGTTCATGCCCACCTTGATGCTCAATATGGCCTGTACCCTGTTCCGCCTGACACCCCAGGAGGCATTGGCCGGCATGACCGCCCACGGCGCCACGGCGCTGGGGCTCAACGGACTGGGGCGAATCCGGGAAGGTGCTGACGCCGATCTGTGCATCTGGGACATCGACACCCCGGCCGCACTCGCCTACGCGGTCCAACCCGGCCGCCTACGCCAGCGCCTGTTCGGGGGGGAGCTCGCCCATGCCAGCTAAGATGCCACCCGACAGTGCCATCGACATGTCGCTCTGGCAGGGGCGTACTGACCCGGAGCCCGGTAGCGATCGTTGGCATCAGAGAGTTCAGCCGCTGACCCAAGGGGCACAGCCCGGCTGTGCGCTACTGGGTTTCGCTTGTGATGCCGGCGTGGCGCGCAACCAGGGCCGTGTCGGCGCCGCCGGTGGCCCTGCCGCGCTACGCCGCGCCCTCGCCCCACTGGCCTGGCACCGACATGGGTCGGTCTACGATTCCGGCGACGTGCATTGCGAGGGCGATGCCATGGAGGCGGCTCAGCAAGCCCTTGCCGATCGCCTCGCCCCACTGCTCGATGCCGGCCACCTGCCCATCGTGCTGGGCGGCGGCCACGAAGTCGCCTATGCCAGTTGGTGCGGACTCGCCCAGCACCTGACGGAACGGGAGACTTCGCCGCAGATCGGTATCATCAATCTGGATGCCCACTTCGATCTGCGCGACCCCCAGCATGTGCGCTCTTCGGGCACGCCCTTCGCCCAGATCGCCGACGACTGTGTACGGCGTGGCTGGCCATTCCGCTACGCCTGCCTGGGCGTGAGTCGCGCCGCCAACACTCAGGCGCTGTTCCAGCGCGCCGAGCAACTCAACGTGCTCGTCCGCGAGGACCGCGAGTTCCGCGCTTATCGCATCGACGCGATCCAGCGCGACCTGGAGCGTTTTATCGCTTACTGCGATCACGTTTACCTGACCATCGACCTCGATGTCCTGCCGGCCGCTGAGGCCCCGGGGGTCAGCGCCCCCGCCGCCCGCGGCGTATCCCTGGCACTGCTCGAGCCCCTGATCGAGGTGATCCGCGACAGCGGCAAGTTGCGCCTGGCCGACCTGGCCGAGTTGAACCCTGAGTTCGACCTGGACAACCGTACCGCCAGGGCCGCAGCCCGGCTCGTCCATCTTTTGACGCTGAATGACTGAAGCGGCCGCCCCGCCTTCAACTCTTTAACCGACATGCTCTTTGCGAGGAATTCCACAATGTCACACATCGACGAGCGCCGGCGCGCCGGCCGCCACGATCCCTCCCGCCAGATCGCCGCGCCCACAGGCCCCGAGCGCAGTTGCAAGAGCTGGCTCACCGAAGCGCCCCTGCGCATGCTGATGAACAACCTGCACCCGGACGTCGCCGAGCGCCCCGAAGATCTGGTGGTCTATGGTGGCATCGGGCGCGCCGCCCGCGACTGGGAGTGCTTTGATGCGATCGTCGAGACGCTCCAGCGCCTGGAGGAAACCCAGACGCTGCTGGTCCAATCCGGCAAGCCGGTGGGTGTGTTCGAGACTCACAAGGACGCCCCGCGGGTGCTGATCGCCAACTCCAATCTGGTGCCGGCCTGGGCCAATTGGGAGCACTTCAACGAGCTCGATCGCAAAGGCCTGATGATGTATGGGCAGATGACGGCCGGCTCGTGGATCTACATCGGTTCGCAGGGCATCGTTCAGGGAACCTACGAAACCTTCGTCGAAGCGGGCCGCCAGCACTACGACGGCGAGCTCAAGGGGCGCTGGATTCTTACCGCCGGCCTGGGCGGCATGGGTGGAGCCCAACCGCTGGCCGCCACCCTGGCCGGTGCCTGCTCGCTGAATATCGAGTGCCAGCAGTCACGTATCGACTTCCGCCTGCGCACCCGCTACCTGGACGAGCAGGCCGAGGACCTCGACGATGCCCTGGCGCGCATCGAGCGCTACACCGCCGAGGGCAAGGCGGTCTCCATCGGGCTGTGCGCCAATGCCGCCGACGTACTGCCCGAACTGATCAAACGTGGCGTCAAACCCGACATGGTCACCGACCAGACCAGCGCCCACGACCCGCTGCACGGCTACCTGCCCTCGGGCTGGACCTGGGACGCGTACGTCGAACGGGGTCAGCGCGAGCCCGAAGCGGTGGTCATGGCCGCCAAGCGTTCCATGGCTGTGCACGTTCAAGCCATGCTCGACTTCCAGGCGATGGGCGTGCCCACCTTCGACTACGGCAACAACATCCGTCAGATGGCGATGGAAGAAGGCGTCGACAACGCCTTCGACTTCCCCGGTTTCGTACCGGCCTATATTCGCCCGTTGTTCTGCCAGGGCATCGGCCCGTTCCGCTGGGCGGCGCTGTCCGGCGACCCGGAGGACATCTACAAGACCGATCAGAAGGTCAAGGAGTTGATCCCCGACGATCCGCACCTGCACAACTGGCTGGACATGGCCCGCGAGCGCATCAGCTTCCAGGGCCTGCCGGCACGCATCTGCTGGGTCGGCCTCAAGGACCGCGCCCGTCTCGGCCAGGCCTTCAACGAGATGGTACGTAACGGCGAACTCAAGGCACCGGTGGTCATCGGCCGCGATCACCTGGACTCCGGCTCGGTGGCCAGCCCCAACCGCGAGACCGAGTCGATGATGGACGGCTCCGATGCCGTTTCCGACTGGCCGCTGCTCAACGCCCTGCTCAATACTGCCGGCGGGGCCACCTGGGTCTCGCTGCACCACGGCGGCGGCGTGGGCATGGGCTACTCCCAGCACGCCGGGGTGGTGATCGTTTGCGACGGCAGTGATGACGCTCACACCCGCCTGGGTCGGGTACTTCGCAACGACCCGGGTACCGGCGTCATGCGCCACGCCGATGCCGGCTACGAGATTGCCAAGGAATGCGCTCGTGAGAACGACCTCGATCTGCCGATGCTGGATAAGTAAGCGCACCACCATCAACGTCCAGTGCGCTGAGCGCTGGGGACGAGTCGAAGCGAGGGTCTTTTGCCATGGATGGCAAAAGTAGCGCCCAGGGACGGGTTTACAGCGCCCTCGCGTAGGCTTGTCGACAGATCAGCTCAGCGCGAGCAAAGAACGCATCTTAAAAGAGATTCACTGCATGCCACATCTCGAGATTCAACCCGGCAATATGACCCTGGCGCAGGCGCGCCAGGTTTACCAGGCTCATGTGCCAGTCAGCCTGCCCGCAAGTGCCGACGCCGATATCACCAAGGCCGTCGACTGCGTGAATCGCGTGATCGCCGAGGACCGCACCGTCTACGGCATCAATACCGGCTTCGGCCTGCTCGCCCAGACCCGCATCGAGAAGGACCAGCTCGAGGATCTGCAACGCTCGCTGGTGCTGTCTCACGCCACGGGTGTCGGCGCGGCCATGGACGACGATCTGGTACGCCTGATCATGGTGCTCAAGGTCAACAGCCTCGCGCGCGGTTTCTCCGGTATCCGACGCGAGGTTCTGGATGCCCTGATCGCGCTGATCAACGCGGAGATCTATCCGCACATTCCGCTCAAGGGCTCTGTCGGTGCTTCTGGCGATCTGGCGCCGCTGGCCCACATGAGCGTGGTGCTCTTGGGCGAAGGACAGGCCAGGCACGAGGGCGAATGGCTTTCCGCCCGGGAGGCCCTGGAAGTGGCTGGAATAGGCCCCCTGTCGCTGGCTCCCAAGGAGGGCCTGGCGCTGCTCAACGGCACCCAGGTCTCCACCGCCTATGCCCTGCGCGGACTGTTCGAGGCGGAAGACCTCTACGCTGCGGCGACCGTCTGCGGCTCGCTAACCGTAGAGGCCACCCTCAGCTCGCGGGCGCCTTTCGACGCGCGTATTCATGACATAAGGGGCCAACGCGGTCAGATCAATGCCGCAGCCGGCTACCGGCATCTGCTTGGTGAGCGTAGCCAGGTGAGTGATTCTCATATCGACTGCGGCAAGGTCCAGGACCCCTATTCGTTGCGCTGCCAGCCCCAGGTGATGGGCGCCGCCCTGACTCAGATTCGCCAAGCCGCCGAGGTGCTGGCCATCGAGATCAATGCGGTTTCCGACAACCCCTTGGTCTTCGCTGAAGAGGGAGATGTCATCTCCGGCGGCAACTTTCACGCGGAACCGGTGGCCATGGCCGCGGACAACCTGGCACTCGCCCTTGCCGAGATCGGTTCTCTCACCGAGCGTCGCGTCTCGTTGATGATGGACAAGCATATGTCCCAACTCCCGCCTTTCCTGGTGGAAAACGGCGGGGTCAACTCAGGGTTCATGATCGCGCAGGTCACCGCGGCGGCATTGGCCAGCGAGAACAAGGCATTGGCCCATCCCCACAGCGTCGACAGCCTGCCGACCTCGGCCAACCAGGAAGACCATGTCTCCATGGCCCCAGCCGCCGGCAAGCGTTTATGGGAGATGGCCGACAATGTCCGCGGCACCCTGGCCATCGAGTGGCTTGCCGCCTGCCAGGGACTGGATTTCCGCGATGGTCTCAAGACCACCGACTCACTGGAAAAGGCGCGCAGAACCCTGCGTGAACAGGTCGCCTACTATGACCGGGACCGATTCTTCAGCCCGGATATAGAAGCCGCTACCGCATTACTTGCCTCGCGGACGCTGAGCGACCTGGTCCCAGAGGGATTGATGCCCAGTGACCATTAAGCGCTGCCCCACGGGTGATGCCCGTGGGGAGATCACCTAGCATTCTCCACCAACGACAAGAGATGTTTCATGAATGCGATAGTCCTGGCCATTCTCGTTATGGTCTCCCTTAGTCTTGCCCGCGTATCCGTGGTTTTTGCCCTCATCGTCGCGACATTGGTCGGCGGTCTCTACGCCGGTATGCCACTGAACGACATTCTCGAGGCCTTCAATGATGGACTTGGCAATGGCGCCACCATTGCGCTGTCTTATGCCGTTCTCGGGGCATTTGCCGTCGCGCTCTCCCGCTCGGGTATCACCGAACTTCTCGCCAACAAGGCCATTCAACGCTTCCAGTTGGGTGAGGCGGACAAAGGGCATCGGCTGCTTACGCTAACGTTGCTGGGCGCGCTGCTCGCTGCGGCGATCAGTTCACAGAACCTGATCCCGGTCCACATCGCCTTCATCCCGGTACTCGTCCCACCGCTACTCAAACTGATGAATCATCTGCAGTTGGATCGACGCCTGGCGGCCTGCGTGATCACGTTTGGGATCACGGCTCCCTATATGCTGTTACCCGTGGGGTTCGGTGCCATTTTCCTTAATGACATCCTGCTCGCCAACCTCAACGAGAGTGGTGCGGAACTCGGCCTGGAGATCAGCCCCGGAATGGTCCCGATGGCGATGATCATACCGATCTCGGGTATGGCGCTGGGCCTTGTCGTCGCCGCGGTCTGGAGCTATCGCAAACCACGCCGCTATCAAGATCGGTATCTGGCCCATGGTGATGAAACGCCTAGCGAAGCGGCACAACACCTGGCGCTCTGGCAGAAATGGATTCTGGCTGCCGCACTCGTCGGCACGGTAACCGTCCAATTGCTGACCGACTCCATGGTACTCGGTGGCATCTTCGGATTTGCCCTGCTCTCTGTCAGCGGCGTATTTCGGTGGCGCGAGCAGGACGGAATCTTTACCGAAGGGATGCGAATGATGACGCTGGTCGGCTTCATCATGATCACCGCCGCCGGCTTTGCCAGCGTGATGCAGGAGAGCGGTCAGGTGGAAGCCCTCGTGGAGAGTTCCACGACGCTGATCGGAGACAGTCAAGGGCTGGCGGCGCTGATCATGTTGCTGGTGGGCCTCTTCATCACCATGGGGATTGGTTCATCCTTCTCGACCATTCCCATCATCGCCTCACTGTATGTGCCTCTGGCACTGAACTTCGGTTTTTCCCCCATGGCAACCGTGGCCCTGGTAGGTACCGCTGCGGCATTGGGGGATGCCGGCTCCCCTGCCTCGGACTCGACACTCGGCCCGACTGCGGGCCTCAACGCCGATGGCCAGCACGACCACATCTGGGATAGCGTAGTGCCGACCTTCCTGCACTATAACATTCCGTTGATTGCCTTCGGCTGGATTGCTGCCATGACGTTATGATGTCTGCAGTTGTGCATGGCTAGGCAGACATCTCGGTCTAGCCATGCGTTGAGCCCTGCCATTGGTGACACCGCTTATCGCGACTGACGTCGCTCCCACATAAAACCAGGAGGTCATGGTGTTGTCGGAGCGGCTTCAACCGCGATGCAGAGTTACCGATGGTATGTGATGGCTGCGGTCGAACTATCCGAATACGATACTAATCACGTAAACTTTGAATAGCCAAACTGGTTACCATTGCAGGTGGTCTCTCATGAACAAAGCACAGACGATGACGTTGCTGCAGGAGCACATCCAGACACTCGCACGTGAGTATGGTGTCGAGGAGTTGGCATTATTCGGATCGATGGCCCATGACCAGGCCCGCGACGATAGCGACATCGACATACTGGTTCGGTTTGATGGCCCCGCCACCTCAGCCCGCTACTTCGGCGTGCAGTTCTATCTGGAAGATCTCTTGGGCCACCCTGTCGATCTAGTCACTGACAAGGCGTTGCGTCCCGAGCTAAGACCATTTATTGAGCGTGAGGCGCTTCATGTTCGGTGACCAACCGCCACGTGAGTGGCTTTTTTATCTTGAGGATATGATCGGCTTTGCCGAGAAGGCGCTTGCCTACACGGAAGGCCTGCAACAGCATGAGTTCCTGGCTCATGGACTAACCTATGATGCCACCTTGCGTAATCTGGAGCTGATTGGCGAAGCAGCCACGCGCATTCCCAACGAAGTTCGTGCCGAACACTCGGATATCCCTTGGCGAATGGTCATCGCAACACGCAATCGGTTAATTCATGCATACTTGGGTATCGACACGGATACCATCTGGAGCATTATTCAGGACGATTTACCGGCACTGCTACAGCAGTTACATCAAATTAGAGCCTCTTATCGCGACTGAAGTCGCTTCTACATCGGTGGCAAAGCGTAGCGCGATCTCACGGTCACTCCTGCTTTCCATGATGTTGACTAAGACTGGATTTTCCAGGGCAATGGCGGCGGCATCAGTCGTTCACCGTCATACCCACTGATAGTCCCAAATCGATCACTGCCACGCTCCCAGTCTCGCTGAGCTTCGGCGATCTCGGCCTTGCTGTGCCCGACGAAGTTCCACCAGATCCATATCTCCTCACCCAGCGGCTCACCACCAACCAGGATGGTGCGTCCTCCGGCAGGTAGGGACAGGGTGACGGATGAGCGACCACGGCCCAGATACGCCATCTCGTTGGGCGCGAAGCGGGTCCCTTCGATGTCGAGTTCCCCTTCCAGAGGTAGCAATCCATGCTCGAAATCCTCGCGCAGCGGCAGTGTCACGTCCCCTGCCTGCCGGCCGGCAATATCGAGGCCGACCAATGCCGAGAAGGCCAGTGTGGGCGCTTGATGGCCGGCAAACTCCCCCGTGAGCAGAGTCAAGTCGACTCCGTGTTCTTCCCAGTGAGGCAGGTCGGGATAATGATCGAAGCGAGGGGCGATCTGTCGGGCCGACTCGGGTAAGGCGATCCACAGTTGAGCGGCGTGCAGGTGAGTCTCGCCGGGTACCGATTCCTCGGTGTGGCTGATCCCTCTCCCTGCCGTCATCAGGTTGACCTGGCCGGGCCGAATCACTTGCTC
Organism: Aidingimonas halophila; assembly: GCF_900106955.1. Taxonomy (GTDB): domain Bacteria; phylum Pseudomonadota; class Gammaproteobacteria; order Pseudomonadales; family Halomonadaceae; genus Aidingimonas; species Aidingimonas halophila. The sequence continues at coordinate 95,458 of NZ_FNNI01000006.1, forward strand.
GTGGCCCAGGCTGTCGCGGTGCAAGACCTCGCCCTCGATCATCCAGGTAAAGGTCTGCAGGCCGATATGGGGATGCGGCCCGACGCGAAGGCCACTGGCATCGCCCTTGAAGATGGTGGGTCCTGCGTGACTATGTAAAAGTAGTGGACCACGGCGGATTTGCCCCTGCCGGTCGAGCATTGGGTATCCCCAAGTCGAAGCTCAGTCGTCGTATCATCCAGTTGGAGGAACGTCTGGCGACTCGCCTGATCAACCGCTCGACACGACACTTCGCCGTGACGGAGCTTGGCCAGGCCTATTATCGGCACTGCGTGGCAATGCTGGTGGAAGCGGAGGCTGCCGAGGAGTTGATCGAACGCAATCACGCCGAGCCACGCGGCTGCGTTCTACATGCGGTCTTCCCTTCACGCAGAGGTCTGCTGCCTGCGGTCAGGGCCTTCCTGGATTTTCTAGGCGAGAATATCGCCGATGATGATTTCCTGACCCTTCAGCAGAAAAGGGGTTGCCCATGACCGGCGACACCCACGGTACTGACTTGGCAGGCTTTAGTCATGCAGTGAGCCCTGCCGTGTCTTTAGAAAGATCAACTTCCTTCATGCTCGGCATCCCGACTGCTGAGCGTGTGTTTCAGGCTGACCTTGATCTCGCTCCAGATGGCTACGAAGAACGCGGTCAGGGGAACGGCAAGTATCATGCCGATAATGCCACTCAAGGCCGTGCCCCAGAAGAACAGGGAAATAATCACGAGTGCAGGGTGAAGGCCCGAGCGGTTAGCCATGATTTTCGGTGTCAGCAGCCAGCTTTCCATCAGTTGAACCGCCGCGAATACCAGTCCGGCCAGAAATAGTAATTCAACCCCGCCATCCGGCTGCAGATATCCCATGGGCAGGACCACCAACAGGCCGATCAAGGTGCCCAGGAAGGGGACGATATTCAGCAGTCCCAGCACCAGCCCGGCAAGTACACTGAACTCAAGTCCAATCAGCGTAAATCCCACCACATACAAGGCACCCATGCACACGGCGATGATCAGCTGGCCCTGAAAGAAGGCTGTGACGTATCCCACGAACACATCCATGAAATACAGCGTTTTCTGCTGGGTGGGCTCGTGGAAAACGGATAACAGCTCGGATACCTGCCCCCTTAGCAGGCCGCCGGAAAGCAAGGTGAAGAACAGGAACAAGGGCACGAAACTGATACCCGCCAACAGCCCCAGATAGGACATGATGGTCGTGCCCGGAGTCTCAGTGACGGACAAGGCCGATTGGGACTCCTCCCCATTGCTGTTCTCCATACCGGTGGAAATAATGGAGCTGAGTCCCGGGAAGTGAGTGGAGAAATGTTCCTGCCAACTTGCCAGTGTATCGGGCAAAACGGTCATCAACTGAATGACCTGGCTAACCAGAACGGGAACGAGAAGGTAAATCAAGCCGCCGATACCCACAAAGAAAACCACCAGCAGAAGAATGATGGCCAGCAAGCGCGGTAAGTGAAGCCGTCTCTCGAGCAACTCAACGACAGGGTGAAGCACCAACGCCAGCACACCGGCAACGGCGAGCGGCAGGAGCAAATTGTAGAAAGTATTTATGATCCAGCCAAAAGTCCACACGATGATGCCGATCAGAGTGGTCAACACAACCAGGGACAACATGACCGCCGTGTAGCGAAACAAGCGAAGTTCGGCCGGGTTAAACAGTCGCTTCCCGCAAGCCAGGGGGGCCTGCCTATTATCGGGCATTGCAGATTCCTACGTTGGTTTCTTGCAGATTAGCCGAACATCAAACGTTCAACCCCAGCTACCGCAGGAACCTCTCTCAGCCTCCTGAGTCATCCGATTGCCGGCTATAGCAGGTATCGACATCTGAATGCCGGGCGGGGTCAGCCATCTTCGGCCATTGATACTTGTTCCGTCTGGATTGCGCCTCTCACCATGAACTGATTTAGAGGCATAATGCGTATCCCAATACTTATATAGTTTAAACTCGAGGCATGATCTGTGCGGTGACAAACATATGAGGCGTCATTTTTTTCAGATACGTCTCCGCCCCTTCCCGCACATCGTTTCTGGGGTTGATCGGGGCTAACGCCCACTCGGGCAGGCATGCACGCGCGACTGACGTCGCGCCTACGAAAACCAGCGAGGTGTGGTGGTAGAAGGCGCTGCTACGCTTCGCCACGCAGAGAGGCGATTTCGTCGATCGGCAAGCCGGTCGCTCGCGCAATGGCCGCATCATCCAAACGAGTCGTTCGTATCAGGTTAAGCGCGGTCTCGTGCAAGGCTTCCTGACGACCTTCCTGACGCCCTTCCTGGCGACCTTCCTGCAGCCCTTCCTGTCTCCAACGCTGCGGCCATTGACTGGTTCGTTCCTGCAACATGTCGTATACCTCCTGAAGCTCATCCAGTCGCTCAAAGGATTGCCGTTCTTCTTCGGGCGCCTGACATGGCGCCCAAACACGTTTCAACCAGGCTGTGAAGGCGCGGCGCAGGTCGCTCTGATCCTCAGCATACAACCATTCGACCACACGGCCCAATACCTCCAAAGCTTCATCGATCCCCCGGTAATGCTCCAGATTGAATAATGCCGCGACCAGGTTACGGCCTTCGCTGGACCAGTTCGGGTCGTTGACGATCGCTTTTTCGTCCAGCAGCAGGTAACGCAACTGGGGGCTGTAACGTTCCAGGCCTCCGCTAACGGTTTCGACCATGGCGTGGATATCGAGTGCCGCGTTCCACGGCCTTTCTCCATTATAAAGTACTACAGGCAGTACAGGCGGCAGCTTGCCATTGGGAGTGAAGGCCTTCTGGCGGATCAAATCCTGATACAACAGGCCTAGATAGCTCATGATGCGGACCGGCATGCCATGGTCGACACGACTCTGGAATTCGATCAACAGGTACACATACAGCCAGGTGTCGCCCCACCGAACCCGCCATATGACATCGCTCTCGCGATCGCGCAGTTCATCGGTCACGTAGGAGCCGCTCGCCTTTTCCAGCGAATCCAGATCCAATTCACCGACCCAGGCTTCCTTGACGAAGCCGGTCAATAGGTCTCTCACCATGCGTTGATGCGAAAATAGCAGCTTGTAGCTGCTGTCGTGCTGGGCCATATCGTCGCCCTCCTTGGCTTGATGGTCCCGGGTCCTGGATGTCAATTCCTGATAGCGCGACTGGGCCACGCTAAATTCATATAATCTTATATAATCATGCGATAAATACCACCGCCAAAGCGCCTATGCGTCCATCGCGACTGACATCGTGACTACGAAAGCAGGCTGACAATGTCTGGACGTTTCAGGAACCGGGCTCAATAGCAAGCATGGCTTCACGCAGTTGCTCGACCAGTACGGCGGTGGCCATCGGCAGGGCTCGGTCACTGTGGGTACACAACACCAGCCGGGCCTTGGCGATATGACGATCCTTGAGCGGCTTGAACAGTAATTCGCCTTGAGCCAGTTCCCGGGCGATGTCGAGCCGATTGAGAAAGGCAATCCCCAAGCCGGCCCGTGCCAGCGACTTCAGGCCGAGAATACGATTGCCCGTCGCCAATGGGTCCAGTTCGATATCCGCCGCAGCCAACACCTGTTGCAGCGTGGACCCGTGGAACATCTCGTTACCGGGCAAGATCGCTGGATAGGATTGGCATTCCCGAAGCCACAAGGCCTCTCGCTCGGCCAAGGGATGGTGCGGGGCCAATACCGCCCCGAACTCCAATTCCACCTTCTCGACGAATCGAACCTTGGGCGTCGCCGGGGGATTCATACACAGGCCAAGGTCGGCATCACCACTGACGACCTGCTCGAGTATGTCGTCAGTCAATCCCGTGACCATCATGAACCGTATCCGCGGGAAACCGCCGCTGAATTCGGACAGCACGCGAGGTAACAACTGGTCGGTCAGTGACTCGATCGTGGCGACACGCACCTCGGCGCAACCGGTGCCACGAATCTCCCCCAGGTACTCCTGCAGGCGGCGTTCATCACGCTGCCATTGCTGCACCTGATAGAGAATCAGTTCTCCTGCCGGTGACAGCCGTAACCCACGCGGCAACCGCTCAAACAGAGGGACCCCCAACTCGTCCTCCAGCCTGAGAATCTGCCGGTTGATCGCCGAAGCGGCCACATGCAACTGCTCGGATGCCTTGCGCAGCGATCCTTGTCGCGCCACCTCCTCGAAATAGCGAAGCCCGGGCAGCAACAGGTTCATGCCATCCTCCCACTGTTGCCTTTTCGGCAACGATGAATGCAAAACTTTATTATGGACCAGAACAGAAAGGCACCGCTAGGGTGACAGGACACCACAACAACAAGAGGCTCCATGATGAATACCTCTCCGACTCCTCCCCGCAGCGAGGTGGAACCCGCCGACGAGCGGTTACCTCTGGGCAAGCTTCTCCTGTATGGCTTCCAGCACGTACTGGTGATGGCTGCAGCACCGATTACCGCCGCCTTCCTGATCGGCAATACGCTCGAGTTGCCGGATACCATGACCGTCAGCCTCATGAGCGCGATCTTCCTGGCGTGCGGCCTCGCCGGCATCCTGCAATCGGTCGGCATTCTGGGCTTCGGAGCCCGCTTGCCGTTCATTCAGGTACCCGGTGGTGCGCCATTGGCCATTTTCCTGACCATCGCGCAAGCCACTGACCTGCAGACCGCCACCGGAGCGGTCATCCTGACGGGCGCGTTCTATTTCCTGGCCCTGCCCTTCTTCACCCGGGTGCTGAAGTTCTTCCCGCCCATTGTCGTCGGCACCATGCTACTGCTGGTGGCAATCAACTTGATTCGTATCTTCGGTGGCCTGATTACGGGGCAACCCGATTCGCCAGGATTCGCCAGCATGGGCAGCATTGCCCTGGCGCTGGTGACGATCGGTAGCACTGTGCTCTTTGCGCGTTGCTGCACCGGCATGTGGCAACGCATCAGCGTGATGTTAGGTCTGCTGGCGGGAGCCACCGTGGCGTTCGCCACAGGGGCCATGTCCTTTTCCGGTGTACTCGATGGGCCTCTGGTCGCCGTCCCTGAGCCTTTCCCGTTCGGCATGCCCAAGTTCGATGTGATTGCCTCGCTGCCGTTGCTCATCTTCTGCGTGGTGTCGATGACTGAAGCCACCGGCCAGACCTTGGCGACTGCCGAAATCGTCGAACGTGGAGGCGACCATAAGGCCATCGTGCCTCGCAATATCCGTGCTGACGCTCTCGGCTCATTGATCGGCGGCTGCTTCGGGACCTCGCTGATCATTACCAGTGGCGAGAACATCGGCATCATCCGCGCCACCGGCGTGCGCTCACGGTACGTGACCATCACCGCCGGCGCCATGCTGATCTTCCTGGCCCTGTGCGCGCCGCTTGGACGTCTCGCTCATGCGATACCTACCGCCGTGGTAGCCGGGACTGCCGTGATCGTGTTCGCCATCATCGGAGTAATGGGCATCAACATCCTGCGTCGGGTCGACTTTAACCGGAACGGCAATATGTTCACCCTCGCCGCTGCCCTGGCCATGGGTATCCTGCCTATCGTGGTGCCGGACTTCTACAGTGCGTTTCCCAAGCATCTGCAGATCGTGTTGGGCAATGGCCTCGCCATGGGCACGCTGACCGCCGTGTTGGTCAATATTCTCTTCCATCACCTGGGCGCTCCTCGCCGAGAACGCCAAGGCAACGATACCCCGTCCCCCCTCGAAGCCTCCAAGGGAGACTGATCCATGTCGATCGCGAACTCGAATACCTCTCTGCGTTTTCCGGAGTGTCTGACACATGGCCCATTACTGCTGCTTCCCGAGGAAGTGATGTTGGCCGAAGGCTGCCTGCATGGTCAGGCCGTGCTGATCGATGACGGTGTCTTCCAGGTGGTGGGCGACGCCGAGGCCTTGTGCCGCCGCTATCCCGACCTCGACCCCATCGAGCTACCGGGCCAGCTATTGATGCCGGGTATGATCGATACCCACCACCATCTGACCCAATCACTGGGCAAGTCGCTGGTATTCGGCGAACCGTCGGAAATCTTCAAACGCATCTGGATTCCGCTGGAGACCAGCCTCGACGAGGAAATGGTGCATCTCTCGGCCAAGCTGGCGGCCTTTGAGGCACTGCGTGGCGGCTTCACGACCGTCGTCGACGCCGGCACCCGCTCCCCTGCCGATACCACCGCCATTGCTCAAGCCGCCGAGGAGACGGGACTACGCTGCGTGTTGGGGATGATCTGTAACAACCGAGGAGGCACCGCCAACGTGTCTGATGTGGACATGGACGCGGCGATCCTGCAGCGAGGGGAGTGTCACCTGGCTCGCTGGGAAAACCATCCCCTGGTACGCCCCTCACTGGCGGTATCGATCCCTGAAGTGGCCAGCGATGCCATGCTGCACTCTGCCTCACAGCTGTGCGGAGAAGCCGGTACGATCTTCCAGACTCACGTCAACGAGCACCTTCAGGCCGTGGAACGCTCGCTGGTGGCACAACGCCGGCGGCCGCTTGAGCATCTTCACACTGTGGGTGCCCTGGGTCCCCAGGCGCTGGTGGCCCATGCCACGCTGGTCACCCCCGATGAGCTCAACCTGCTGCGCGATACCGATACCGCCGTGGCTTTCAACCCGGTCGCCAGCGCCTGGAAAGGGAATGCCGTGGCACCGGCACTGCAGATGGCGGCTCTAGGCATCCGTTTCGGACTGGGGACCGACGCCACCCGCAGCGATGGCTTTCGCCTGATGGATGCTGCAGAAACCAGCCAGCGTCTGGCCTTCGGCATGACCACGGGCGACGCGTCATGTGGTGGGGGTTGGCGCTGGCTCGACCATGCCACCCGCGGAGGCGCCGATGCCGCGGGTCTTGCCGGCCTATCCGGCGAGATCAAGCCGGGATGCGCCGCCGACTTCCTTCTGGTCAACATCGACGTGCCGGAAATGACACCCTCCTGGGATCGTCCATGGGAACTCGTGCGTTATGCCAATCGCGACCAGATTGACGCCGTATTCACCAACGGTCGGCTACGACTGTGGCAGGGCTGGCCGATGGAATGGGATGGTCGAGCACTGCTGCGCCAAGCACGCGAAGCCGCCAAGGCCGTGGAAGATGCGCCTATATACCGGGTACATCCAACGGCGGCTGAGCTCCTTTCCCGCCGCTCGGTAGGTTACACAACAGCAGGACAGCAATCGTGATGGAGCCACTTCTTACTTTCACGCTACTGGCCCTGGCGACCGGCGTTGCGGCATTCATCCAGGGCGCGGTGGGGATCGGCTTTGCCCTGGTCGTGGCCCCGGTGATGGGATTGCTGCGACCCGATCTGCTGCCAGTCGCGCTGTTGATATTGATGCTGCCGCTCAATGCCTACGTGGGGCTGCGCGAGCGCGACGCCATCGATTGGCGAGGGGTCGGCTGGGTTAGCCTGGGCCGCTTGCCTGGTACTCTTGCCGGTCTTGGCATTCTTGCGGTGGTTTCCACCAACGGCCTCAACCAGTTGATCGGCGCTTCGACGATCCTCGCCGTGCTGGCAGGGGTCTTCGCCCCGGTATTCCAGCCTGGGCGCGGGGCCTGCGCCACAGTGGGCGTGGTGACCGGCGTGACCGAAACCGCCACCGGGGTGGGCGGACCGCCGTTGGCGCTACTCTACCAGCACAAGCCGGGGCCCGAACTGCGAGCCACCATTGCACTCTGTTTCCTGGTTGGCGAGATCATCTCCTTGATACTGCTTGCCCTGTCCGGTCAGTTCCAACTCCACCAGTGGTTCTGGGCACTCGCACTGCTCCCGGCACTGATTCTCGGCAGCGTGATCAGCCGCCTGGCTCACCACCGCCTCGACGCTCGCCGGATGCGTATCAGCGTATTGTCGTTCGCATTCATTTCCGGATTGGTGCTGTTAATTCCTCGTTGAGAAGATATCTATCTTGGCCGTCGAATCGGAGATGCTATATTGTATCTACGAACCCCGGGGCGATTCATTTTGACATCAAGCACTAAGCGCCTTTAGTACCGCTCCAGGCTCTCTGGATACGACGTTCAGCAAAACTAGCGCGGGGCCGTGAGGTGCCCGGTCCCCACGTTCCCAATGACGGAGCGTGCTAATGCTGATGCCAAATGCCGAGGCAAACTCATTTTGAGACATTCCTAATTTGGCACGAATTTTCTTAACCTCTACGGGACCAAACTCATGTACTATGGCTTTTGACACATGTCCCTTAGAATATTCAACAGCCTCATCCAGGCCCTGCTTTATGCTTGCAAATGCGCTACTCATATTAATCACCATAGCTTTGAAGCAATAGGCTAGTCAGCTTGCTCAATTCATTACGCTCTGACTTTGAGACATTCGCCTTCTCACCCTTGCCGAAAACTGTCAAAAGGAACAGCGGTATACTGCCATTATGGTAGTAATAGATAACCCTTACCCCACCACTTTTGCCTTTCCCCTGCGCCGACCAACGAAGCTTCCTGATTCCTCCAGTCCCCTGAACAATGTCTCCGGCCTGCGGATGGAAAGATAAGTAATTGATAATACTATACTTTTCATCGTTACTGAGAAGGTTTGAAGCCCGTTTGATGAATTCAGGAAGTTCGACGATGGTTTGCATGCATTAAATAGTAATCCAATGGATTACTTTGGGTCAAGCAGAGCCCCCTCTGCCAAACCGCGTTGTCAGGATACGCTGTTGCTTGAGTGGAGATGGTCCCTGCCCAGTTGGTCAAGGCGCATTACGCCCAGCAGCGCCATGTTACGTGCCACTTCGTCTGACATGAGACGAATGGCATGCGATACACCCGCTTCGCCGGCATAGGCTGCGACGTAGTTGAATGGTCTGCCGATAAAGACGAACCGTGCTCCCAGAGCCAGGGCCTTGAGCACGTCCGTGTTTCTCCGAAAGCCACTATCAACCATCACCGGCAGGTCCCCGACGGCATCCACGACAGCCGGCAACGCCCGCAGCATGGCGACGGTACTGTTCAACCGGCGTCCGCCATGGTTAGAGACAATGATGCCGTCAGCCCCTGCATCACGGGCTTTGATCGCATCATCGGGATGCAGGATCCCCTTGACGACTAGCCGTCCTGGCCACACTTCCCTCACCCGCTGCAGGTAACGCCAGTTAAGGTGCAAGTCCTGTGATGAATCGATAGGTCAAGCATTGCCGTTGACACTATTGGGCGGTCTCTCCCCTCGCAAGGCATGAAGCAGGTTATCCACGGCACACTGCGCCATCGCGGCGCGGGTCTCATGCGTGGCGGAGCCAATGTGCGGCAGCGCCACGACCTGTGGTAGTTGCAGCAGCGGCGAGTCCGCCGCCAGCGGTTCTCGTTCATACACGTCGAGCCCAGCCCCAGCGATCCAGCCCTCCTGCAACGCCTGGATCAAGGCGCCTTCCTCGACAACCGGACCGCGGGCAATATTGATCAGAATCGCCGAACGCTGCATACGCCGAAAGGCGTCGCGGCCGATCAGATGACGCGTCTCATTGGTCAACGGTACCGTCACGCATACGAAGTCAGAGCACTCCAACAGTTCATTGAGCGAACAGTGCTGCGCGCCCAGCTCGGCTTCCAAGTGAGGCTTCGGCGAGGCATTGCTGTAGACGACCGACATGCCGAACCCCAGCGCGCCACGTCGCGCCACCGCCGCACCGATCCGTCCCATACCGATCAGTCCGAGTGTCTTGCCGTGGACATCGCGCCCAAAGTGCGGTTCGTCGATATGCATCTGCCAGTGCCCCTGGCGGACGAACCGGTCGAGTTCCGGTACGCGTCGGGCCGCGGCCATGATCAGCGCGAAGCCGGTGTCGGCGGTGGTCTCGGTCAGCACGTCTGGCGTATTGCATAGCAGAATCCCGCGGCGGGTCATCTCTTCAACCGGAAAATTATCGTAGCCGACCGAGATCGTAGCGATTACTTCCAGGTTCGGTGCATCGTCAAGCATTTGAGGCGTAACCATGAGCTTGCCCCCGATCAGACCATGGGCCTCGTATAGTGCCTCGCGAAAGCGCGCAGCATTTCCCGCATCGAGATCAGGGAAATGGTCGACGTAAAACTCCCGCTTGAGTTGTTCGAGATGTGCTGCATGCAGGCGCCTTACCGCCACGACCCGCTTTCGCATAGAGCCTCCTTCCTTCTCAAACGACCACCAGGCTCATGCTATCGGAAAGCCTACACGTCCCGGCATGGCGAAGCCTCGGGTATCGAGGGCACTCTTGAGTGCTTGACACTGCGTGTCATCAAGCTCAACCAGCGGGGGACGCACGCGACGCCACTGGGCATCCTCACTGTACTGGGCCGTTGCCGCCTTGAGTGCGGGTATCATCGGGAAACGCTCGAATTCGCGACGCAGGCCAGACAGTGCCGCCTGTCGGGACTCGGCATCATCCTCGTGCCAGGTACGTGCGAGGGCGGCGATCGGCCCGGGATTGACATTGGCTGTGGCGCTTATGCATCCTGCCCCACCGGCACACAAGGTATCGAGCAGGAAGTGCTCGCTGCCGGCATAGATGTCGATCTCCCCACCAAATGCGCGAATCATCGCCAGGGTATTGTCCCAATCTCCCGAACTGTCCTTGATCCCGGCGATAGTGCCGGGGTAAGCCTTGAGCAAACGCTCGACGAGCCCTAGTGTCAGTGGTACCTGCGACACCGGCGGGATGTGGTAAAGAAAGACCTTCAGTGACGATGTCGCCACCTGCTCGATGACCGCCGAGAAATAACGGAATAGCCCCTCATCAGAGACTCCCTTGTAATAAAATGGCGGCAGCATCAACACCCCGGCACAGCCATTGTCGACGGCGTGGCGAGTGAGTTCCACCGTATCGCCGATAGCGCAGTTGCCGGTGCCTGGCATGAGGCGTTCACCGGGGATGCCAGCTTCGGCGAGAGCATCGATGAGCTGACGCTTCTCGGCTAGTGTCATCGAGTTGGCTTCAGAGTTGGTTCCGAAAATGGCCAGGTCGACATCGTTTTCGAGTAACCAGCGACAGTGCGTGACGAAACGCTGCGAATCCACCGACAGATCGTCCGCAAATGGTGTGATCACGGGTGACCATACGCGACCAGTATGGAGAGACTGATTCATGGTGTCCTCGGGTTGATGATAGTTATTGCCAGTCGTCGATCGCGTAGCGAGCGAGCGCCTCGGTATCAAAGTCGAAGCCTAGTCCTGGCGTGGTCGGTAGCGACAGATTCCCATCAGCGAACTCGAGCTGGGTGTCGATCAGACGACGGAAATTCAGGACCTGGTCATCGGCGAAGAACTCGACGAAGGGCGCATTGGGAGCCGCTGCCACCAAATGCACATGCAGATCATGAAACCAGTGCGGATACACCTCGACACCATAACTGGCGGCGGTGGCAGTAATTCGACGAAACTCGGTGATTCCGCCACACACCGCGGCATCGGTCTGCAAGATCATCGCCGCTTCCTTGTCCAGCAGCTCCTTGAAGCGCCAGCGTCCGGCTTCGATCTCTCCAGTGGCCACCGGCACCGGGGTCCGCTCGGCCAGACGGCGGTGATTGTCGATATCATCGGGACTGAACGGTTCCTCGATCCAGTAGGGGTCGTAGGGCTCAGCCATGCGCATGAAAGCCAGTGCCGACGGTAGGTCGCGCCAAGCGTTGTTGGCATCCATCATTACCAAGACGTCCGGCCCCACAGCCTCACGGACGGCTGCTAGGCGGGCTTCTTCATCGGCCAAACGCTCACGCCCCACCTTCAACTTTACTGCCTTGAAGCCTTGGTCTACATAGCTACGCATTTCATCCGCTAAGTGCTGCGGCGTCTTGCCTTCCAAGTAATAACCACCACTGGCGTAGGCTGGGACACTTTCCGTCTCGTTGGCCCCGAGCAACTTGTAGAGCGGCAGTTCGGCCGCACGGGCGTTACGATCCCAAAGCGCTGTATCGACAATGCTGATGGCACGCATCACCGAGCCGGTACGCCCATGCAGCAGCGCCTCCTGGTACATCTCGCGCCATAGCCCCTCCACGCGGTGGGTGTCCTGTCCCAGCAACACGGGCTTGAGCAACTCACGTACCGCCAACGTAACCAGTTGACCGGCATTGCTACCGCCATAGCAGAAGCCGATGCCGACGTGACCGTCGTCACCGGTTACTTCCACCAAGGCATAATCGCGCTTGAGTACGCGGCGGTTGGAGAAGCTGGTAGGTTGGTCCAGCGGCACGCTGACTGTCCTGGCGCGCACATCAGTGATACGAGTCATGGGATTCTCCTTAGTTCGTCTTGTCTATTGAGTGCGGATCATCTTGAACAGCGATTTGATCCAGCGGAAGAAAGGTGTGGCCTGCAAAAAAGACAGCAGAGCGATCAGAAGCAACACGGTGGCGATGGGGCTTTCGAGAAAGACCCAGAAGCTGTCTTGACCAATCAGCATCGACTGCTTGTAACTTTTCTCCATGACCGGACCAAGAATCAGTCCAATCACCATAGGCGCTGGTGAGATATCGGCCTTGACCATCCAGTAGCCGAAGGCGCCGAAAGCCAGCATCAACCCGACATCGAAGAAGCTGTTGTTGATCGCGAAGGAGCCGATGATGCACAGCGTAATGATGGCACAGGCCACGAACCCATCGGGTATGCGCGTCACGCCCACGCACAGTTTGGTAAACATCAACCCGACTACCAACAACGCAAAATTCGCCAGAATCACCGCCCAGATAAGGGTAAAGGTAATCTCGCCATGGTCGGTGAGCAGATTAGGTCCAGGCAGGATGCCCTGAACCATCAAAGCGCCTAGCAGTATGGCGGTTGATGAACTGCCAGGAATGCCCAGCGCGATGGTCGGGATCAACGCCCCACCCACTACGGCGTTATTGGCCGCCTCCGGTGCCGCTACTCCGGCGATGTTGCCTTTGCCGAAACTCGCCTTGTCCTTGGAGAAGCGCTTGGCCTCGTTGTAAGCGAACCAACTCGCCGTATCACCGCCGGTTCCCGGAATTAACCCCGTGGCGATACCGATGCAGCCAGAGCGCAGGATGTTGGGCATCAATCGTTTGAGTTCAGACACCTTCGGTACCAGGCGGTCCTTGATAGCGCTCGCCACCTTGCTCGGTGACCCGGTCTTTTCAATTAACAGCAGCGCCTGCGGCACAGAGAACAAACCGATCAAGGCGACAGTGAAGTCGATCCCGGAGAACAGGTTGATATTGCCGAATGCCATGCGTGGCGTGCCGGTGGTGGTATCCATCCCTACGGTGCTGACAAGCAATCCCAGACCGCCGGAGAGTAAGCCTGGAACGACCGAGCCCTGCGACAGTGAGCCGATGATGGTCATGCCCAGCACAGCAATGGCGAAGAGTTCGACAGGGCCGAATTCGAGCACCATGACCCCGAGTAGCGGTGCTGCCGTGAGCAGTGCTACACCACTCATCAGCCCACCGAAAAATGACGAGAACAGTGATATGCCCAGCGCTTTACCCGCTTGGCCCTGCTCAGACAACGGGTATCCGTCCATGACTGTGGCTGCAGCAGCGGGGGTACCCGGCGTGCGCAACAGGATGGCGGCGATGGAACCGGCATAAGACGCCCCGACGTATAGCGCCGCCAACATGCTGAGACCAGTAGCCGGCTCAAGAGTAAAGGTCAGCGGCAACAGCAGCGCCAAGGCCATGGTGGCGGAAAGCCCTGGCATCGCGCCTACAAACAGCCCGAGCAAGGTACCGAGCAAAACCAGTGAGATGTTCGTGAGTGAGAGGACATTGGTCAGCCCACCCAAAATCAGTGCCAAGTCCATTGAGAGTCTCCCGATCGGACCAGGATCAATGTGCTATAGAAAGGTGGGAAATAGCGGAATGGGTAGCCTGAGGAACCCCAGGAACACCACGCCGACAACGGCCGTGAGCCCCCCGATGCCGATGAGCGCAAACCGGAGAGACACGGTTCGTACCGTCAAAAGGACAATGGACATGAACAGAACGGTAGACACGATGTAGCCGAGATATCGGATTGCGATCAGATAGGCCACGCTCAACAGGTAGACACTCGCCACGCGCCACATTCTATCGAATCTCGGTGTATAACCTTGGCTTTTGTCCTGCTCACCTCCCTGCTCCGTGACGGTCTTTTTCCTGGTCAGCTCGCCCAAGATGAGAAGCCCGGAAAGGATAGCGACCGCCACGGAATATATGATGGGCATTTGAGCCGCTTCGCCCGGATAGCCCAATGCGTTGATATAGAAAAATCCAGCGAGTATCAGGCCAAAAAATCCCATGACCAAGCGGCTCGTATTCACATTAACCTCCTATGGATAATGAAGCCCAATCAAGGTATCAGGCGTCGTCCTCGACCTCTTCCCAGATATCCTGATACTCGGATTCCATATCAGTAATCATCTGTTCGTAATCCTCTCCGGTCACAATATCGATATTGAACGCGCTGTCCTCCGCTTTCTGCAGGAATTCCTCATGTTCGGCTAGCTCCTCGAACGCCTCTATGAGGTCCTGACGTGCTTCATCAGGGATATCGGCAGGTGCACTATACCCGCGTGATGACCCAGCTACGACGTCGATATCCTTCTCCTTCAACGTGGGCACATCCGGGAGCATATCGAGACGTTCTTCGGCTAATACCGCTAAGGGCTTCAGGTCACCGGACTGGATCTGACTATAGACAATGCCGACGTTATTGAAGCTGGCATCAATCTTGCCCCCCATAGCTGCAGTGGCGGAAGGACCATCCCCTTCGAAGGGAACCTTCTCGAATTTCAAGCCGGATGCTCGCTCGACCATGATGGTCGAGAAATAGTCATCCCCGCCCACACCAGAGTTACCAATGGTCACCGTGCCCGGTGATTCTTCAGCAGCTTCGAAGAGATCCTCAACGGTATCGTACGGACTATCCTCACCAACCACGATAACCCCCGGATCGGTGATCACATTGGCGATAGGCGTCAGTTCATCGACGTTGTACTGCATTTCTTCGTTGATGATGTAATTAGTCATCAACATTGGAGTATTGGTGATGCTGATCACAGTACCATCGTTCGGACTCTGCTTGGCCAAGCGGGTCCATGCAATACCACCGGTAGCACCGGGAATGTACTCATTGACGAAATCGACATCGAGAATGTCGCTCAAATAAGGCTGGGCCAATTGCGCCAACGCATCACTTCCGCCTCCAGCCTTGAAACCCTGCAATACCGTGATTTCATCGCTAGCCGAATACTCGCCATGTGCGGTAATCGGCAGGGCCATTGCAGTCATGATAGTGGCGGTCAATAGCTTTATTTTCATTGCGTGAACTCCAAGTGGATTTTTATTTGTTGCGTGCCATCGAAACGTAGTACTCTATTAATCATATTGTCAATAATATTATTGATATGTAGACAAAGGTCTAAGAACCTGCAACGACGGCGATCCACGAAAGGAGGCAGTCCATGAGCAAGAAGCATCATAAGAGCGGTATGGCGACACGTCTGACCAACTATGGCGATGAAGGATTTTCGCTTTTCCTCCGCAAGGCCTTTATCAAGGGGATGGGGTATACAGACGATGCCCTCTCACGGCCTGTGATCGGGATTGCCAATACCTTCAGTGGATACAACGCCTGTCATGGCAACGTCGATGCGCTAGTAGAGAGTGTTAAGCGCGGCGTGATGCTGGCAGGCGGATTGCCGATTGACTTCCCTACTATTTCGCTGCATGAGTCCTTCTCCCACCCGACCAGCATGTATTTGCGGAATCTCATGGCGCTGGACACCGAAGAAATGATCCGAGCCCAGCCAATGGATGCGGTAGTGCTGATTGGTGGTTGCGATAAAACCGTGCCCGCCCAGCTGATGGCCGCCGCCAGTGCCGGGACGCCCGCCATCCAACTGGTCACCGGCCCGATGCTCAGCGGCTCTCATCGTGGCACACGAGTCGGCGCCTGCACCGATTGTCGTCGCTACTGGGCGGCGTATCGCGGTGAAGAGATCGACGACCAGGAAATCGTCGAGGTCAATGACAAGTTGGTGCCCACTGTGGGTACCTGTTCGGTGATGGGTACGGCCAGCACCATGGCCTGTCTTGCCGAAGCCATGGGCATGATGCTGCCCGGCAGTGCTACCGCACCGGCGGTCTATGCCGACCGCCGTCGCATCGCCGAACAGACGGGCGGCGAAGCCGTACGCATCGCCGGAGCGCGTATCGCGCCGTCCGATATCATGACCGAAGCCGCTTTCGAAAATGCCTTGCGCGTGCTACTAGCCATCGGCGGTTCCACCAACGCGCTGATTCACCTCACTGCCATCGCCGGTCGTCTGGGAATCGATGTGGATCTCGAGGCCTTCGACCGCATGAGCAACGAGACACCGGTTCTGGTCGACCTCAAACCTTCCGGCGAGCATTACATGGAGCATCTCCACCAGGCAGGCGGGCTGGCAGCGGTGTTGCATGAACTGCGCCCGTTACTCAATCTCGATACCCCGACCATCAACGGTCGGACCCTCGGCGATAATCTCGATACCTCGGTGCGCATCATCAATCAGCAGGTGGTTCGTCCCAGCACCGACCCGATCTACGCCCAGGGTGGGATGGCTGTATTGAACGGTAACCTCGCACCACACGGCGCTATCATCAAACAGTCCGCAGCCTCGCGAGATTTGATGAGGCACAGTGGCCGTGCCGTGGTGTTCGCCTCGATGGAAGACTTGGCAAAACGCATCGACGACCCGAATCTAGATGTCAATGCCGAGGACATACTGGTGCTGCAGAACATTGGTCCCAAGGGAGCACCGGGGATGCCCGAGGCAGGCTACATCCCGATTCCCAAGAAGCTCGCCTCGCAAGGTGTGAAGGACATGGTCCGTATCTCCGATGGCCGCATGAGCGGTACTGCCGCTGGCACTATCGTGCTGCATGTCTCACCTGAAGCCGCCGACGGTGGACCATTGGCCTTGGTCAGGACCGGCGACATCATTCGCCTCGACGTCACCGATCGGCGGTTGGAGCTCGACGTCGACGACGAGGAACTGGCACGGCGCCGGGAACAGTTGCCGCCATCTCCCTCCACCACAGGGCAGAGTGGCTATCGAAAGCTGTTCATGGAACAAATACTTCAAGCAGAGGAAGGCTGCGATTTCCGTTATTGCCGACAAGCGCCGACGCGCCGGGTGCCGCGGCGTTGATACAGTTCGGTGCAACCCCTGATACCATGGCAGGAATTGATCAGTGAGCCGGGAAACCCCATACTCCGGTCGATTCCAGCACTGCAACCTGGTCAGGATACATTCACATGGCAAAGCCTCAACGCAACGAACCTATCGTTTCCATGGAACCACTCGGCGTCGAGGAGATCGTCGCCGCTGTGGAAGAGGACATCGTTCTCGGGAGACTCAACCCTCGTGAGCGCCTGGTGGAAGAAGACCTGATGGAACGCTTCAACGGCAAACGCCACATCGTGCGACAGGCGCTTTTCCAGCTTGAGACCATCGGGCTCGTCGAACGCATCAAGAATCGCGGCGCCTTCGTCAAGGTCTATACACCAGAGGAAGTGGAAGACCTCTATGCCATGCGTGAACTGCTCGAGGTCGCTGGTATCGAAGCCCTGCCCTTGCCGGCTCCCAAGGGGCTACTCGAGAAATTACGAGACATTCAGCGTCAACATACCGCAGCAGTGGAACAGTTGGATATGCGCAGCATCTTCCGCCTGAACATTGCCTTCCATCAGGTACTGTTCGCGGCTAGCGGTAATGCCTACCTGTCTGAAACTATCAATGAATTCGCTCAGAAGACACATGCGATCCGTTTTGCTGCAATCACTGACCTTGAAAGCCTGAAAAAAGCAAGGGACGAGCATATTGCTATGATCGAAGCGATAGAGCAGCAGGACCGTCAGCGGCTTCGTGAACTTTGCCGTCAGCATATCCAACCGTCGAAAGAGAGCTATATCAAGATGTATAAATTGCGTCTAGGACATAGCTGATATGCACAATCTCGTTGTGTGACGGTAAGTGCCAAGTGCAAGTGCGTGAGGCAATGCACAGTTCAGTTCGAGCAACAGTATGTGGCCGGAAATGCCCAGCCGGGCACGACTCAGCTCAAGAAGATAGGGGCTGGAACGCGTACATGAATCCACTCAGCGACGATGACATCGTCGCTGAGTTTCATACTTGGTCTTGGAGGAGACTCACGCCCTTTCACTCAGACACGCTAGAGACTTCTCCATATGTGGGTTTTGCTCAATCAATACAAAACAGCATGGAGAACGTTACTCATCAAAGTAGCTGTCATACAGTGAATCAAAGGTACCGTCTTCCTTCAGCTCCGTCATGGCCGCGTTGAACTCCTCCACAAGTTCTGCATCACGCTTTCGAAACGCCGCTCCAATCCCTGGTCCGTAAATCGATTCGGGACCAGTTACTAATTCCCCTTGCCGCTCGAACTCATCCTCACTCAGAAAATTTTCCTGGGCCAACGGAAAGGCGGTGAAGACCAAATCCAGTCGTCCAGCATGCATGTCGTTGACGACATCGGCAGTACTGCCATAACGGCGCAAATCCGCTTCCGGATAGAACTGGGTTACATACTCATCCTGGATCGTTCCCTGCTGAACACCGATGGCGCGATCACTCAGTTCCCCTTCGAGATCGATATCGGACCCTCGCGTTCCAACCCATACTGAAGGTACCTGATAGTAGGGATCCGAAAACAGCACTTGTTGGGAACGCTCATCAGTAATGTTCATGGCAGAAGCGATCATGTCGTACTTGCGTGCCTGAAGCCCAGGAATGATGCCATCCCACGACTGTTCGACCCATTCGCATTCACGCTCCATACGCTCGCATGCAGCATTGACCAACTCCACTTCGAAGCCCTGGATCGTGCCATCGGCATCCTTGTACTGATAAGGTTCGTAGGGAACATCGACACCGACCCGGAGAGGCTCATCATCGGCGTGGCCAACACCGCTGATGAGTGCCGTGGAAAGTAGAGTTACCGTCGTCACTAGTGATCTCATCTTATAGTCCTCGCTCGTTTGTTATCGAAGAAATGTGAACGTTGGCGTCCCAATTATCGTTGTCGTCATCAAGCAGGCCGTTATGCGTCAGTTGCCGTTGCAGCCAACTCCCCCAGCGACAAAGCTTGTACTGGAGGACGAACCTGGTAGTAACCAATCTCCTGTGGAGGTAGAGCCTGAACAGTGCTCAATAACCGAGTGACGCTCTCACCGCACTCGCGCCCCTGGCAGGGCCCCATGCCGCAGCGAGTAAAGGCTTTCAATTGATTGGGCCCTGCGGCACCTTGCTCTATCGCTCGACGCAGTTCGCCGAGCGATACACACTCGCAACGACAAACGAGCGTGGTATCGGGTTGTTCGGACAACCAATGTGACGGCAATCGGAACATTGCCTCCAGCAGGGGACGCACGGCCAGATCGGTAGCACGTCGCTGTTCCAGTCGTCGCCGCTCACGTTTCCGGTCGGCTACATCGTTCGTTGGTATCGTCAGCATCGATAGTGCCGCAAGTCGTCCTTCCCGCTCGGCATTGAGGGCGCCTCCGATGCCACCGCCATCCCCGGCGACCCATACCCGAGTACGTGCTTGCAAAGACCTGTTGCGTTCGGGCAGGAAACATTGTTGTCCCTCGTGCCAGTCATATGGAATCCCGATAGCACGCCCCAACTGCGGTTCGGGGACGACACCAAAATGTGTCAGAACCAGCGACGTATCCTGGTGGTGCCAGTGCCCGCGCCAGTAATAATGCACTCTCTCGACCCGATGCTTTCCCGTTGCCTCAAGCGCTTCAACGCCGTGGTGAATGGGAACGCCAGCGCGCTTCAACGCCAACATCATACGGGCTCCCTTCACCAGATAATGTCGCCCCTGCCAGGCGCCGCGCAGGTAGCGCAAAGGCAGTCGATAGCGGGATGCCGGGGTTGTATCGAGTATCCTCTGTGGCGCACATCCAGCACGACAGTACTGCCATGCCAGTAAATACAACAGCGGTCCCGACCCGGCTAAAACCGGCGACGCTTCGGGCACCAGCCCCCCTTCCTTGAACAGTATCTGGGCGGCACCAGCCTGCATCGACCCCGGGAGTTGCCATCCCGGGAACGGCCAACTCCGCTCCATGGAACCGGTCGCGAGCAGCATGCGCTTCACGTGCCAACGGGACACCCCGGCGGCATCCACGACGCCCAATGACACTCCGTCAGATTCGCATTGTCCCCACCAGACCTGGCTACGCGGCCGATAATCGATATCGGCACGAGAGAAATCACCGAGTAGGTCACGCCCCCTATAGTAATCCGTGCCACTCAAGGTCTCGCCAATGACGGGGACATCGAGTTGTCGATAGATTTGTCCTCCCGGAGCGTTCCCCATATCGAACACCACCGGTCGTATGCCTGCCTGCGTCAGGCGGATCGCTGCAGCCATACCCGCAGGACCGGCGCCGATAATGGCAATCTCGGCTTGACACAACTCACCCATCGTCTTGGCTTCCTCCCAACTGACGCTCGATACTCATGCCCTCGGCCACGCTGACGAGACACCCTCGACGGTTGGGTTCTCCGTCGATGGTGATCAGGCATTCATGGCAGCACCCCATCAAACAGAAAGGCGCTCTGGCATGGCCATCGACATGACGCCGGTAGTCTGCATCCCCTTTGATAAACAGCACCGCCGCTGCGACCGACAACGTGATAGGTACGCGACAGATTTCGCCGTCGAGCTGGATATCGACGCCATCTATCACGCTGGATTCAGCAATGCGCTGGAACATTGAAACGGGCTCCTGAAAATGCTGACCAACGTTCCTCGAGACGATCATCGATTATCGCTCGCGCGAGTTCATTGGCATGAAAAGCCGCCAGACTGATGCCGCTGTGACAGTTCAGGTTGTAGGCACCGGGATACCGGGACGAGGCCTCGTAGAGCGGTGCACCATCGGGTGTCATGATACGCAGCGCTCCCCAGGCCCTTATCAGCCTGGCCTGACGTAGAAAGGGGTAAATTCGCACGGCCCGGTCAGCCAGGCAGGACATCATCTCGAGAGATACACCCTTATCAAAACCAACTTCTTCATGGGTGTCGCCGATCAGGTACCCACCAGTGGCTGTCTGGCGTAACTGGGGGGTCGGTAGTTGCTCGACACGCGGCATCCGTTCGGTCACGAGCATTTGACCTCGCACGGGCCGCACAGTACCGCTCAATCCCAGCATAGGTGCCAGATTACGAGCACCGAGTCCCGCCGCGACTATCACTCGCTCGGCATGAAATTCGCTATCAGGCGTAGCGGCACGAAAGCCGTTCAGGCACGGTGAAAGCGACAAGACAGGGGTGCTAGCATGATACTCCAAGCCCAGGGACCGGCATGCGGCATGCAGCGCCCGCAGCAAATGCAATGGATTGCAGTGTCCATCGTGAGGTGACCAGGTCCCGCCGTGAATACTCTCTCCCAAACCGGGAAGGTAGGTTTGCAACGCCTGTCGGTCGAGATACTCCCAGCGAAAATGTTGCGCAAGATGTCGTGAAGACAATTGGAGTTTGGCGTAATCGCGCTGTCGCACCTTGGCTTCCGAGGCATCGAAACAAAGATCGACACCGCCTCGGCATTCATGCTCGATGTCAATGGCCGTACGAGCTTCCAGCTCCGCAGCAAAGGCCGGCCACGTCAAACTGGCATCCAGACTCAACTCGGCATAGTGAGGCATGCCGAGACCTTTGCCCTGCACCCAGGTCAATCCCGCATTGCCACGTGATGCCCGAAAAGCATCATCGCTTTCATCGAGCACTGAGACTCGTTGTCCGTCACGCGCCAACCCATAAGCCACGGCCATACCGACAACACCGCCGCCAATGATCAGGAAATCGCTCTGCACAGCTCGCTTCTCTCATACAAAGTCAATAACTCGACGATAGATGGCCCTGAGGTATATGATCCAATACCAATCGATGGGCATTCTATAGCTTTTTATTATGGCCTTACCCTACCTTCGCGATCGCCAGGTCGCAGCCTTCAAGCATGTCATGGAGAGTGGTACCGTTTCGGCCGCAGCCGAACGTATGCTGATTGCCCAACCGGGCGTGACACGACTGCTGAAACAGCTCGAGCACGATATCGGTTTTACACTCTTCGAGCGGGTGAAAGGGCGACTCGTCCCGACACCGGAAGCACGCATTTTTTATCGTGAAGTCGCCCTGGTCTGGAGCGGAATGGAGCATTTACGTGATACTGCACGCCGCATTCGAGAACGTGAGGTCGGCGGCTTGCGTATCAGTGCGATGCCACTACTGGGCATGACATTTCTCCCCGACGTGCTCTCGAGTTTCGCACCGGCCCATCCCGATGCGCGTATCGAATTGTCCACTTTCCGCTCACAGCAGGTCATTGAAGACGTCATGACCCAGCGATGTGATCTGGGGTTTGCGATCATTGCCGACAACGATGACCGAGTGGTGGCAGAAACCTATCAACTGAACAGCGTGTGCGCGCTACCACCAGGACACTCACTGGCTTCACGAAACTGCATTCGGATTGATGACTTAGCTGATGAAACGCTGATCTGCTTCGAACCCAAGGATCCACTTCGACTCACATTGGATCGCTTGATGGAGAGTTCCCAAGTCAAGCCCCGTCGACGCCTTGAGGTTTCCCTGGCCCTTCAGGCAACTCGGATGGTCAGCAAGGGGCTCGGTATCACTATACTCGACCCGATCAGTGCCACTGCCTTCGGCGAGTCGAGTCTTGTATTACGCCCCTTCCAACCCGGTCTCGGCGAAGAGTTTGCATTACTGACACCACGCGATCAGCCGCTATCTCGTCTGACCCATGATTTCATTGCGGAATTTCGTAGACATTACGCCTTACTGACGGATGCCCTTTGGACTCGCTTGTCATTCCAGGACTTCCTCACAGGGAGATGATCCGACCCGCTGATACTGGACACCGTCAAGCCACTGTACTCAGAGTGTCACTTATAGAACGTGGCGCGTTTCATGCCATGTTCGCGACACATTGAGCTGGGAAAAATCGACTTCCGTAAGCACTCCGCCTTCGGGAAACGCCAGCAAGAGGCCGTCAATTTGAGGCTTGGTCGATCCAACTGGGAGAGTCACCAAAAGCCTGGCAAATTGACTAGCGAGGTGTGGTGATAGAAGGCGCTTCTACGCTTCGCCGCGCAGAGAGGCGATTTCGTCGATCGGCAAGCCGGTCGCTCGCGCAATGGCCGTATCATCCAAACGAGTCGTTCGCATCAGGTTGAGCGCGGTCTCGTGCAAGGCTTCCTGACGCCCTTCCTGGCGTCCTTCCTGCAGCCCTTCCTGTCTCCAGCGCTGCGGCCATTGACTGGTTCGTTCCTGCAACATGTCGTATACCTCCTGAAGCTCATCCAGTCGCTCAAAGGATTGCCGTTCTTCTTCGGGCGCCTGACATGGCGCCCAAACACGTTTCAACCAGGCTGTGAAGGCGCGGCGCAGGTCGCTCTGATCCTCAGCATACAACCATTCGACCACACGGCCCAATACCTCCAAAGCTTCATCGATCCCCCGGTAATGCTCCAGGTTGAATAATGCCGCGACCAGGTTACGGCCTTCGCTGGACCAGTTCGGGTCGTTGACGATCGCTTTTTCGTCCAGCAGCAGGTAACGCAACTGGGGGCTGTAACGTTCAAGGCCTCCGCTAACGGTTTCGACCATGGCGTGGATATCGAGTGCCGCGTTCCACGGCCTTTCTCCATTATAAAGTACTACAGGCAGTACAGGCGGCAGCTTGCCATTGGGAGTGAAGGCCTTCTGGCGGATCAAATCCTGATACAACAGGCCTAGATAGCTCATGATGCGGACCGGCATGCCATGGTCGACACGACTCTGGAATTCGATCAACAGGTACACATACAGCCAGGTGTCGCCCCACCGAACCCGCCATATGACATCGCTCTCGCGATCGCGCAGTTCATCGGTCACGTAGGAGCCGCTCGCCTTTTCCAGCGAATCCAGATCCAATTCATCGACCCAGGCTTCCTTGACGAAGCCGGTCAACAGGTCTCTCACCATGCGTTGATGCGAAAATAGCAGCTTGTAGCTGCTGTCGTGCTGGGCCATATCGTCGCCCTCCTTGGCTTGATTGTCCCGGGTCCTGGATGTCAATTCCTGATAGCGCGACTGGGCCACGCTAAATTCATATAATCTTATATAATCATGCGATAAATACCACCGCCAAAGCGCCTATGCGTCCATCGCGACCGAAGTCGTTGCTACGAAAACCAGCGATCATGATGTTGTCGGAGCGATCTCAACCGCGATGCAGGGCACTAGCCCTGCCCGAGTGCAGGCCAAGGCGCGCCTAGAGTGCGTTGAGAATGCCGAGTTGCCGCAAATTGTCGATTTCCCGATGAATCTCATTACTGAAAGCGTTGGCGACGTTGCTGAGGGGGCGGTTTTTCGAGGTGAGCAGGGCGATTTCCCATTCGATGGTTGGGTCGAGGGGTTTGGATACGACGGCGGTGCCTTGCAGCAGTAGTTCGGCGATGGGGTCGATCACGGCGATACCGAGTCCACGGTCGACCAGTGCGCAGACGCCTCGCATATTCCGCAACTCGGCGGTTATGTTCCTTTTTATATCAATCGTTTGCATGATGTAGTCGACCCGGGCACGGAGAGGGCTGTCGGCCATCAATTCGACGAATGTCTGGTTCTGCAGGCTAGCAATCGGGACCTCGGTTTCCCTGGCCAGCGGGTGGTCGCGATGCATGATACAGCGTGCGGCGCAGCGGCCAAGACGGGTGACACTGGCGCCGTAGGTATCGGCTTCCAGCGTAATCCCCAGCGCGAGGTCGCAGGTATTGTTGTCGATCATCTTGAGCAGTTCCTGCAGGCCCGCGTCGATCACCCTGACACCGACATTGGGGTGCCGTTCCTTGAAGCGTTTGATGACATCGAGCAGGAAAGTGTCACAGAAGATCGGTTGAGCGGCGACGACGACATTGCCGAGCTGGTTGTTGGAAATTGCCTCGGCATCCTTCTGGGTATCGCGAATGCTGGCCATCAGCCGTTGCACCGAGGCGTGGTAGATAAAGGCTTCTTCGGTCGGTGCCAGTTGGTTTTTCTTGCGCTTGAAGAGCGTGAAGCCCAGATCCTCTTCCAGTCCGCTCAGTAGCCGACTGACCATCGATTGACTGATGGCAAGCGTTTCCGCTGCGGCCTGGGTCGTGCCGTGCTTCATGAAGGCGTCAAACGCTTCGATCTCTCTGAACTTCATTGCTGCCTCTCCCCATGTCGATGGCCGCCAAGATACAGGCCGTGGCGGTCTTCACAAGTGCGTTGACGGTTTCAGCTTGCAAGACGACAGCCTCACTAGAACTATATTGAATACTAAAACAATTTATTGCAATGAAATTCATAGTAACTATACTGGAATCGCTCGATCGGCAGACATCCGTTGCGAGCCGATGCAAAACAATTCCAAGGAGATGATCATGAAACGAGCGCTAAGCCTTGCCGCAGCCACACTGCTGGTTACCTGCGCAGCGCAAGCCCAGGATTACCCTTCCGAGTCGATCACCCTCGTGGTGCCCTATGGCCCGGGTGGTGCCTCTGACCTAGCGGGACGCGCGCTGACCGAGGCGGCTGGCAACTTCCTGGACGAGCCGATGACCGTTTCCAACACGCCGGGGTCGGGTGGCATGACGGGAGCGCGGAAGGTCTCCACGGCCGATCCGGATGGACATACCCTGCTGCTGGCCCGTGTAGGTATGGCACTGCTACCGGCCGTCACCAACGACCCGAGTGTCGATTGGGATGAGTACACCTTCCTGGGGTCGCTGGAAGCCACGCCCATGATCCTGGCCGTGGCTGCAGATTCGCCCTACGAGAGCGCGGAAGAGCTGCTGGAAGGCATCGAGAACAATCCCGGCGAGTTGAGTTATGCCGCATCCGGTGCGACAGCGATCGACGGTTTTACCGTTCAGACACTGCTGTCGGATGCCGGTATGGACCCACTGTCGGCAGCAACCCTGGTGCCGTTCAAGGGCGGCGGTGAACTGGCAAGCGCCTTGCTGGGCGGCCATGTCGACTTCCTGGCGATTTCTGCAGCTTCGCTCATGCCGCACATCGAGAGCGGTGATATGCGCCCGCTGATGGTCTACTCCCCCGAGCGTATGGAGGCGTTGCCTGAGGTACCGACTGCCGAAGAGCAAGGCTATGAACTGGCCGGCCAAGTCATCGGTTGGAGCGCGCTGTACGGTCCTCCCGATCTGCCAGAAGCGGTTGTCGATACCTGGGACGAGGTGCTGGATCAGGTCGCCGATAGCGAGACCTGGCTGAGCCGCGCGGAAGACCGTGGTTCGATCTCAACCATTGGTGACGTGGATATGACCGCCTATGCCGAGGAGCAGTACAACTTCTATCGGGGGTTGGCGGAAGAGTTCGGCTACTTGCAGTAAGCCGACTGGTATTCATCCACGATTGGCGTTGACGTTCGACGGTAACAGGAGGGGCTCATGGGCTTGGTTCGCGGTATCACTGTCACGGCATTCTTCGGCATCGTGCTGTTCGTGCTGATCCCTGTCTATGTGCCCCGCCCTAACTTCATTCCCGGCTTTGCGCCACCGCCGGACATGTGGCCACGCACTATCTCGATTCTCGGTATGGGGCTTGGCTTGTTGCTGGCGGCATTATCGTTGTCACGCAAGCCCCAGGCCGATGCCGACCCGGAAGACGCCGGCGCCATTCGCGATGGCACCCCACTCGGCACGCTGGTACTGCGCTTTGTCTATGCGGTACTGGCATTCGCGGGCTTCATCGTTACGGTGCACTTTGCCGGATTCATCGTGGCGAGCATGGCGTTGCTATTCGTTATGCTGTTGCTCACCGGGCAGTGGCAACGCAAGGGCACGGTGGTGCTCGTTGCGCTGTTCCTGCCTCTGGTGCTCTATCTATTCTTTTCCAGTGCACTCAACACACGCTTTCCCGCCGGCAGCCTGGTAACGATCCTAGGGTTGTAACGCCGCGCGCATTCCAGGAAACATCACCATGCTCAATGACTTGTTGACTGCTTTTCAGGCAGTCGCGACGGTAGAGAATTTTCTGATCATGGCCGCGGGTATCTGGGGCGGTGTGATCATCGGGGCTATCCCGGGCATGACGGGGACCATGGCGGTCACTCTGGCCCTGCCTTTCACGTTCTACATGGAACCGATTCCCAGCATTTTGCTGCTCGTGGCGTTGTATAAAGGTTCCACGTATGGCGGTTCGGTATCCGCCATTCTGATCAAGACGCCGGGCACGGCCTCTGCAGCCTGCACGACTCTGGACGGTTACCCACTGGCTCGCCAGGGTAAAGCAGGCAAGGCGCTGAACATGGCCCTCTACTCATCGTGCACTGGCGACTTCATCTCCAATATCTCACTGATTTTCATTGCGGCTCCACTCGCCATGCTGGCACTGCGCATCGGCCCGCCGGAATACTTCATGCTGATGGTGTTCGCGCTGACCACCGTGGCCGGTGTTTCCGGGCGTTCCCTGCTGCTGGGGCTGATTTCCGCTTGCCTGGGACTGCTGCTGGCAACCGTCGGCGAGGATATGTACGGCTCGTTTCGCTTCGACATGACCGTCGAAATGCGAGATGGGCTGTCGGTCGCCCCGGTGCTCATTGGATTGTTCGCCATCCCGGAGCTGTTGAAGCTTGTCGTGTTCCGGCATGCGGGTGCCAAGACCGCCCTTGAGCTTGGCGACAATCGCGTCACTCGGGCCGAACTGCGCCGTTCCTTGAGGTCACTGTTCAAGGGTAGCTTGATCGGTGTCGTGATGGGCGCCATTCCAGGTATCGGCCCCTCGGCAGCGGCATTTTCTTCCTACGGTGAAGCCCAACGCACGTCGAAGAATCACGCCAACTTCGGCAAAGGGGAAATCGAGGGAATCGCCGCGTCGGAATCGGCCAACAATGGCTGTTGTGGTTCCACGATGATCCCGCTGCTGGCATTGGGCATTCCGGGCGATGTAATCACCGGTGTGATGTTGGGCGCGTTCATGATTCACGGACTGACACCCGGTCCAATGCTCTTCGAAGAGAACCTCAATGAAGTCTACATGCTGTTCATCGGCATGCTGTTTTCCTCGATCCTGCTGTTCGGGGCCGGTAAGGCGACGATGCGGTTCTTCACCCATATTTCTCGCATCCCGCCCGGGCTGATGGCCCCCATCGTCTTGATCCTGTGCTTGTTCGGTATCTTTGCGATCGCCAACAGCATGTACGACGTGATCGTACTACTCGCGATGGGTGTGTTCGGTTTCCTCATGTTCCTGTTCGCGATTCCGGCAGCTCCGTTTCTGATCGCATTCATCCTCGGCCCGATGCTGGAAGAGAACTTACGCCGCGCTCTCGCCATTTCCCGTGGCGACCCAAGCATCCTCGTGTCATCGCCGATCACCTGGCTATTCGCGGCACTGGCGGTTTTCGTGGTCGCTGTCACGATCCGTCGACAATTGAAGAAGGCCAGCGCATGAACACCAAAGACACCGACCCAAGATGTGATGCGACAAGGAACCGATACATGCAAGCAGAAGTCACACGGCATGGACATAGCCAACTCGAAGCGGCCATGGCTCATCTGAGCGACCTGATCGGCTTCGATACGACCAGTGCCTACTCCAATCTTGAGATCATCTCACATATCGAGACCTTCCTGACCCACTGGGGTTGTGAAACGACGGTACTACCCGACACCAGCGGCAACAAAGCCAATCTCGTAGCACGGCTGGGCCCCAAGGATGTCCCGGGCATCGTCCTTTCGGGACATACCGATGTGGTGCCCGCCAGGCCAGCTAGCTGGGCCAGCGCGCCGTTCACTATGGAGCAACGCGGTAGCCGGTTGTTCGGGCGGGGTACATGCGACATGAAGGGATTTCTGGCGTGTATGCTTGCCGCGGTTCCGGCCTTCTCCCAGGGACAACTATCACGGCCGTTCTATTTCTGTTTCTCGCACGATGAGGAAGTGGGGTGTCAGGGGGCACCGGCGATCGCTCGCTATCTAGCCGCACTCGACACCCCTCCTGCCCTGGCGATCATCGGGGAACCCAGTGAGATGCAACTGGTAACCGGCCAGAAAGGCAAAGTCGCCATGACCGTGACGGTCCATGGCGACGGTGGGCACTCATCCTTTGCCCCCCAGCACGTCAACGCCGTGGAGTATGCCTCACGCATCATCGAGATGGTATCGCAGCGATCGCGACGATATGAGCGAGAAGGCCCCTTCGATCACGATTTCACCGTTCCCCACTCGACCGCACTCACTACCTTGGTGGAAGGCGGCATCGCCACCAATGTCACTCCCGACACCTGCCGATTCACGTTTGAACTTCGCAGCATCGATCAGGCATCCGCTGAAGCGGATATGCAGGCCCTGATAGCCGACGTGGAACAGGCGCTGCTCCCCGAGATGCAACGACAAGCCGACAAGGCCGGTATCGAATGGCGTGAACTGTTCTCCTACCCGGCGATGAGCGATGCCAGCGACACTGATATCTTCAAGCGGATCGAACCGATTCTGCCCGACCGGGGCGGCAAGGTGTCCTATGGTTCCGAAGGTGGTGTGTTCGAGATCGAAGGTGGCATCCCCTCCCTCATTATCGGGCCCGGCTCGATCCGTCAGGCGCACAAGACGGATGAATTCATCGAAATCGATCAATTGAGCCAGTGCCTGACCTTCTTCGATACGCTCAACGACTGGATGAGGCACTGACATGCATCGACCGGTAACGATCGACAGCGAGCGCCTTTGGCATCGCCTGGAACGGTTGGCAACATTCACGGATCCGGACCGCCCCTGGACACGACGGGCCTTCACCGATCGCTATCTGGAGGCGCGTGCCTGGCTACGCAGGGAGATGGAGCAGGCTGGGCTCACGACACGCCTGGACGATGCCGCCAATCTCATCGGGACACTACCGGGTAGCCAGCCCGACCTGGCCCCCATCGCAGTCGGCAGCCATATCGACACGGTTGTCGGTGGCGGACGTTACGACGGCACCCTGGGCGTGCTGGCCGGTCTCGAGGCGGTTCAGAGTCTTCGCGAGGCCGGCATTACACTGACGCATAGTGTCGAGGTAATCGATTTCCTTTCCGAGGAGCCGAGCGACTATGGTGTGTCCTGCATTGGCAGCAGAGCGATGACAGGCGCCCTTTCGTCCGCCATGCTCGATTTCCGGGAACCCGGCGGGGAAACCTTGCGAGACGCCATTCGCCGAATGGGAGGCATACCGGAAGCCCTCGGTACTACATTGCGGCGGTCGGGAGATCTATCGGCCTTTATCGAATTGCACATCGAACAGGGGCGGGTTCTCGAACAGCAGGATGTGCCGATCGGCGTCGTGAGCGATATCGTGGGCATTCGTCGCTACGATATCGTCATCAACGGACAAGCCGACCATGCCGGGACCACGCCGATGGCGTTACGGCGTGATGCGCTCGCCGAAGCGGCGAGCTTGATTCAACGCATCCAGCACGACGCCGAAACACAAGCCAAAGGGGACGATTATCTAGTGGCGACAGTCGGGCGACTGGAGGTCTCACCCAATGCCGCCAATGCAATTCCGGACACGGTAACGATGGTGTTGGAAATTCGCAGTGACAATGCGGCTCTGCTGGAAGGCTTCTTCACGCCGATTGCCGAACACGCCATGGCTCGGGCCACTCAGCGTGGCTTGAGTATCGACTGCACGCCTCTCAGCGAAGGCCTGCCGACGCACTGTGCGCCCCGAATACAGGCACATATTCAGCAAGCGGCCAACCACCTGGGGCTGCAGACCCTGTCGATGCCCAGCGGTGCAGGGCATGACGCAGTCTACATGGCCGATATCACCCCCACGGGTATGCTCTTCGTCCCCTGCCGGGACGGCCGCAGCCACTGTCCGGAAGAAGACATGACACCACGACAAGCCGCTGACGGCTGCCAGGTCATCGCCGAAACCCTGAGACGCCTAGATCTGGAACGCTATCGCGACTAACGTCGCTCCCAACTGCCTATACCCGTCGATCAGCAAGCTTATAGACCTCTTCATCACGCCTGGCCCCCACGGCAATAATGAGTATCTGGATAGCTTCGCTGTCCACACGGTATACGATACGGGTATTGCCGGTTCGTATCCGGCGACAACCAGCTAATGCACCGCGAAGCGGTTTGCCGATCTTGTCAGGCTCGCCGTCGCGAATCCGATCTTCGATGACATCGAGGATCCGGTTCGCAGCGAATGAGCCCAACCTTTGCAGGTCCTGCTGAACATCCGGGTGATAGCTAACGTTCCAAGCCATCTAATCACTCACTCTGATTAAACAGCGAGCGCATCTCATCATGGGTAATGGCTTGGTCTGACTGATAGCTTGCTACTCGGTCTCTGGATACAGCTTCAATGCGTAGATCTTCCAGCTCATCGACCAGTTCCTGATATGCCTGCACGTTCATGAGAACAGCTGCGGGCTGGTTATCCTTGAAGATCACCATTCGGTCGGTCTCTCGCAAAGACACTTCTTTGAGCTTGGCGCTGAAGCTACGAGCCATGGTGGTAGCCGACACTGCGTCTTCTGGACGCTCCAGTAGAGTTGCCATCATATTCTCCAGACACACATGATAGACATATCATTATGCGTATAATTATATGCTTTACTTGCTGAGGATCAAGATAATTCAGCCCAACCTGGAAGGCGGCTCTACAAAAAACCCGTGCCCTGTGCAACCACCAGAGACCTACGGCGCCATCGCGACTGACGTCGCGCCTACGACGACCAGTGCCAATGGAATGTTGTGGTGGTGGGTTGGTAGGCGCGGTTTCAACCGTGATGCAGGGCGTTAGCCCTGCCGTATGTTACTGGTGAGCGTGCGGGCAATGCTCGATTTCGAGTGTGGTGTGTACGAGTTCGGGAAGCCGGTGCTGTATTTTCTTTCGGTATATGTCGGGAGGTTGAGGGTTGTCCGACACCAGTGCCACGATGCCGGCATAGATCCCCGGGCCGATGGACCATACGTGCAGGTCGCTGATGCGGTCGTGCGTGCCGTCTTCTATGGCTTGACGGATCGAGTGGTCGAGCGTGGTGACCTGGCGATCCAGAAGAACGCGGCTGGTGTCTTTCAGCAGCCCCCAGGACCAGCGGGTGATCAGTAGCATGCCGACGAGCCCCATGACCGGGTCCATCCATTGCCAGCCCAGGTATTTGGCGGCCAGTAGCGCGAAAATCGCGAGCAGCGATGTCAAGGCGTCGGCCAGTACGTGAAAATAGGCGGAACGGCGGTTGTGATCTCGATCGTCATGTGTGTGCTCGTCATCCGCTTGGGCATGGTGGTGGTGATGCCCCGAATGTTCAGAGCCCCCCAGAATCCAGGCAGATAGGCCGTTCACGCCAAGGCCGATCACGGCGACCAGAATCGCTTTGTCGAAAGCGATCGCTACGGGATTGAAGAGACGACCGATGCTTTCCACGCCCATGTAGAGGGCGAACCCCACGAGCAGTATGGCACCGGTGAATCCACCGAGCGCATTCACTTTTCCCGTGCCGAAACTGAAGCGTGTATCGGCGGCGTGGCGACGGGCATAGGCGTAGGCGAACACGGCAATGCCCAGGGCAGTGGCATGCGAGCCCATATGCAGGCCATCGGCAAGCAGGGCCATGGAGCCGTAGAACACGCCGGCCAGGATCTCGACGACCATGGTGACGACGGTCAACAGCACCACGATCAGCGTGCGGCGTTCACCCGGTCGTTTACGGTCCTGATCGAAGGTATGGTCGTGTTTCCAGAGATCGACATCGCGAATGTGCATGGCAGTCTCCTGGTCCGGCTGTGGAGGAAAAATGCATCCGGAGATAGCGTACCTTGCGACGAAACCGGTTACGACAGGGAATTACCCGCCTCATGGCCGCCATCGCGACTGAAGTTGCTCCCACGAAACCAGTGCCATCGGAGTGTTGTGGCTGTGAGGTTCGCAGGAGCGCTTTCAACCGCGATGCAGGATAAGCTAGTTCAGGCAGACCAGTCGCCAGCTTTCCACGGAGTGGCCGAGGGTGATGTAGTAGTACGCCTGGGTGCCCGAATAGGAGTAGGGTTTGAAGAAGTCGCCTACCAGGTAGCGGGACGAGTTGGAGGCGATGACGCGCAGGTCGTCGTTGACCAGTATGAGGGGCTGTTGCTGTTCAACCAGGTGAGGCGTCACAACGGCTTCGAGGTTGTTCAGGGGAACATCCGCCCCGGCAATGCCGAGGAACTGGTCGTCGTACAGGATCGGCAGCGAGAACGTGCAGATGTACATGTCGACCCCCATCATGTCGACATAGGGGCCGATGACATGCCCGACTCGTTCGGATTGAGGCTTATAGAACCAGGGCATGTTGGGGTAATCGTAGAAGGTGTCACCGCCTTCATTGAGGTTGACCTTCAGGGGAATGACATGGCCCGGTTTGACGCCTTCCCGCCACCATTCGAGATGCATGCGGGCATCCGCCAGGGCGTCCGGCGCGACGACGAAACCGGCCCCATTGATCTGCACGTCCGTCTCGGCGAGCAACCGTTTGACGGTCCCCTGAAGCTCGGCGAGGTCCTTTCTCAGCACTTGTTGGCGTTGCCGTTCGGCCAGCCCCCACAGGCACATGACGTCATCGCGCACCTTCTCGACCGTATCGATGATGACGGACAGCGAGGCTTCGATATTTCTGGCACAGGCACGCACCGTCTCGTCACCTGCCGCGCCGCCGTAAACGAAATCGTCCCGGGTCATTGATCGTCTCCCGTGCCGGTGACATCGTTGGTGGCTTCCAACCTCAGACGCGCGTCGATCACGCGCTCCATGTTTTTCTTGCTCAGGTCGATCGATAGTGCACTGGACAGTGCGCCGTCGCCCCTGGCGATCGCGTCCTGGATCGTTTTGAGCCTGTTCACGTAAGCGTTGAGCGCAGCGGCGTCCAGCGGGTCGATCCACAGGAACATGCCGAGTTCCGACTGGAGCTGCATCTCGGCCTGCGTCAGCCGAACCGACTGGGACACCATGGCGACATTGACGTGGAAACGCATGTCGGCACGGCGCTGTTCGGAGCGCCCCGTCGCTTTTTCCATGATGCGGATCTTCTTGGCGATCTGTTCGATATCATCGGCGGTGGCGCGTTCGGCCGCCAATCGCGCGGCATGGCCACTGATGGCCGACCGCTCATCGCCGTAATCCCGCAGGTCGAAGACACTGTAGCGGCGAAACTCTTCCAGCAGCCTGGCATGGGCGATAGTAAAGTTGGCTGTGACGAAACTGCCGCCTTTTCGTCCCCGGCGGGTCTCGACGAAGCCCTGTTCCCGCAGCAGCGACAGCGCTTCCCGGACCGTGACCGTCGCGACACCGAACTGGGAGGCCAGGTCGGCTTCACTGGGCAGTTGATCCTCCTCACTGAAGATACCCAGATCGATGGCTTCAATGAGGCGGCGCACGACCTCTTCGGTCTTACCCGCGGAGGGAATGCGGAAAAACGGGGCATCCTGTTGGGAAGATAGGTGATTCATCCGACATCCCTGCAATAAATTCCATGTGACTACGCTTGAAAATACACCATGTCACGACCGTCATCAGCCCCGTAAACACCGAAATCCCGGCAACATACACGGTGACGCGTACATTGCCGGAATGCCCGACAGGTCAATGGCTGTTCACTGAACCGGTTGCCCGGCTTCAAACGGGTAGTCGAGCGTCGGCATCCATCGCTCCCAGGTCGATTTCAGGGCACCATTGGCGATGATCTCGTCGAGCGCCCGGTTGACGCTGGCCAGCCAGTCGGGCTGGCGCTTCGCCACCACCGCACCCCAGGCATTGCGCGTCGGTACGGTGAAAGCAATCGTCAAGTCATCGGCTTCCAGTGGCACGAGCGCGACATCGTCATCCACCAGGGCGTCGATATCGCCTGAACGCAAGGCGGCGACCATGTCACCGAAGACGTCGTCACTGGCCCCGTCGAAAGGCACCGGTACCACGCCGGTGAAAGTCTCGGTCAGCGTCATGTTCAGGCTGTTGGCGATCGCGCCGACACGCAACCCTTCCAGATGCTGCGGTGATGTGATGCCGCTACCCGACCTGACCATCACCGACTCGTCGAAGATGGCGTAGGGCCGGGTGAAATCGCCCAGAGTTTTCCGGTAGTCGGAGATACCCTGGCCGCACAGGAGGAGGTCGCCCTCCCCCGCGTCGAGTGCCGGATAGAAATCGCTCCATTGCCGGTAGACCCATTCGACCCGCCGACCCAGTTGCTCGGCGATCAGGCGGGCGACATCGGCTTCGTAGCCGTGTCGCTCTCCCCGCTCATCGCGTTCGAACAGCGGTGGCGCGGGCAGGTCCGCACAGATGACCCTAAGCGTGCGAGACGCTGTCATGGCAGGTACTCCTTGTACATGTCGAGTTCCCACTCGGTGACGGCGGCGCAGTAACGCGCCCATTCATCGTGTTTCAGTTCGGCATAGAGCGTCGCAAGGGGCCCCGGGAACGCGCCCTTGATGACCGGGTCCTTGTCGAATGCCTCGACCGCTTCGCCGAGCGTGAGCGGGATGCGGACGCTGGCGTCGATATCGCGCCCATAGCTGCTGTCATCGCTGCTCTGGCCGGGATCGAGCTGGTTTTCCAGCCCGTGTTCGATTGCTGCCAGCAGCGCGGTATGCGACAGGTACGGGTTCACGCTGGCGTCGGGCATCTTGTATTCCAGACGGCCGACCGCCGAGAGCCTGACGCTGCAGGTCTTGTTGTCCATTCCCCAGTTCACCTGGGCGGGCGCGAACTGGCCGACATCCCAGAAGCGCTTGTAGGAGTTGACGGTCGAGGCCATGATCAGCATGGATGCCGGGGTGTGTTTCAGCATGCCGCCCAGCGAGTAGCGGGCAACATCGCTCAGATGCAGCTCGGTGCGCCCCTCTTCCTGGAAGGCATTGGTCTCCCCCCGCCACAGGCTGAGGTTGTGGTGACAACCGTTGCCCATGCCGCCGGTATAGGGCTTTGCCATAAAACTGGCGGTGACCCCGAACTCCTTGGCGACCTGCCGGCAGATCTGACGATACAGAACCAGACGGTCCGCGGTCAGTTCACAAGAGTCGAACATCCAGTTGAGCTCGAGTTGATAGGGGTCCTCGTAGTCCCCTTCGATCATGTCGAAGCCCATCTCGGTCGCATAGTCGATGACCTTCTGGTAGATGGGACGCATGAGTTCCAGGTTGCTGAGCTGATACGCCGGGCTGGCATCCGGACGCGGATGGATCTTCATGGAATCGCCCAGCCAGGACATTTCCGGTTCGCATCCGGACTTGAGCTGCATGCCCTGGCGCTCCATGAAACCTTCATGGGCACGGATCAATAGCCCGCGCGGGTCGGTCGGCAGGGGTTGCCCGCCGACCTCGAGGCGGTGGCCGGGCTCGTAGACCCGGCACAGGAACGCCCCCACGGAGCGATCCCAGGGCAGGACCCGGAACGTATCCAGATCCGGCAAGGCGGTGAATTCGGCAGCCTGGGTCCCCCCGCCCAGCAGCTCACCGTAGCGGTTGCACTGCATGTCGCTGATGGCGGTACGGTGGAACTGAATGCCCTTCGCCAGATTCCTCTCCAACTGGGTCGCCGGTACGACCTTGGCAAGCAGCTTACCCCCCAGGGTAACGACCTGGTAATAGATGTACTTGACACCGGCTTCCTGGATGCGTGCTCGGATCTCCTGGATCTTCACGTCATCCATGTTCTTTTCGATATGTGAATTCAGGGCGGTCATTTGCAACTTCCTATGCTGTTGTTGGTGTTATGACGCTTCGGATGCGCCAAGCTGCTTCTTGCTGCCGATCTGCCAGAGCCGTACGGCCCAGTAGAACAGTGCGGTCATGAAGAAGGTGGGCAGCCCGGCACTGACATAGAGGAACAGCGGGCCCGGGGCGTCGGCGACGGGATCGTAGGTCCAGAAGTAGAAGAGACCGCCGAGGATGATCGCCGCGTACGCTGCGTAATTGATGCCGTTCTGATAGCCGTAGACGGAGGATGAGCGGTCGTACATGCCGATCATGTCGACCTTGTAGCGCCGAATGATGACGAGTTCGACCACCATCACGGCACCGATCGCGGCCATGATGAACGAGATGTACGAGAGGAAGGTGGTGTAGCCGTCGTAGAAGGCCGGCGTGAGCATCAGCAGCATGGCGGGCAGTGTCGTGGCGATCGACCTCGCCCATGGCCACTGCGGGAACATCGTTTTCATGCTGATGCCCTGCGAGTAGACCAGGATCGTGGCTGACGTCAGGTTGGCCAGGATGAGCAGGATCAGCCCCAGTACACCGAAGACGGGACCGCCGGCCGAGATCATCCACTTGGCCGGGTCATACACGCCGACCAGCAGCGCGGTGAGCGCCCCCAGGATGGCCGCGATGTTGAGCAGGACGCCCCAGCCGATGAAACTGCCCCAGACGGCGGTCTTCTCGGTCTTGGCGAGCCGGCACCATTGGCCGAAATAGGCTGCCCAGGAGAAGCCCAGGCCGACGTTCCACTCGATGGCCGACATCAAACCGCGGCGAGGGTCGTCGTAGGGCGCGGCCGGCGCGGCGCTGAAGGCCTTGTCCAGCCCTTCGACCCACAGGATGTAGAAGATCAGTCCAGCGATGATCGCAAAGATGGTCGGCACACCGACGCGATTGAACAGTTTGATGGCGATGGGGCCCTTGTAGGCGATCAACCAGGCGACCAGGAAGGCGCCGATCGCGAACACGGGCGCGCCGATCGAACGGTCGGTCATCCAGCCCGGCATATTGAACTCGGCAAACAGGGTCGTGAAGGATTCGCCGAGCATGAACGACGCCATCGTCATCCAGCCGAGATTGATGATCGCGAAGACCACCAGGAACACTTTACTGCCGAACCAGCCGAGAACGGCACGCGCACCGATGAAGGTATCCACGCCATAGCGGCAGAAGAACTTCGCCAGCCCGAGCAGCAGCAGAACCGGCATCGCGTTACCGAAGAGAATGACGGGAATGGCCTGGCTGGCCGGCAGGACACTGCCGGTATAGCCGCCGATCAGGAAGCTCCAGGCAGCAATACCGAACCCCACCATCATCATGACGTAGTCCGTCAATCCAAAGGGGCGTTCATTGGACATGGCCGGCAATATTCCGAAGTGGGATGCCGCCTCGTCCTGGGAGGGTCGGGACTTGGTACTGGTATTCATTGTTGACCTCTAAACGTTTGTTGTTGTGGAAAAGGTCCGGAGATGGGGTTACAGACTCAGCAGCAACAGGACCGTGATCAGCACGCAGGCGCCGATCGGCATGAGCCAGTCGCCCGTTTCCATTTCTTCAGGTCGCTCCCCGCCTTCGATGCGGGAAATGCGGTTCATCAGGTCTTGTTGGGTCTTGTCATCCAGGTTGGTATTCATGTCACACCTGCGGTTGTTGTTGATCGTTGTTGTGTCGACAGCATGGGGAGGTCACATCATGACTCGACGATCGTGATCGCCTGCTCGGGACACACATCCGCCGCTTCTTCCGCGATATCCCGCAAGCTGTCGTCGGGATAGGCTTCGTACTCAAGGGTGCCGTTTTCGTCGAAGCGAAAGATCTCGGGCGCCGCAATGACGCACTGCCCGTGATCCTGGCACTTGCCTCTGTCCACACAGACTTTCATGGCCGTTCTCCTCAAGGCTTGGGTCATGGGCCGGGCCTGGCGTGTGTCAGGGCACCTTAGGGCCCGGCGTCGAATGAAACATATTCCACCATATTTTTACTGTCAAACATTGGCCAGAAAATAACCTTGAAGCCGCCAGAATACCCCGCCGACCGCGATAAAAATGACGGGGTAAATTTCACCCTGTCCGGAATGAAATCAATATAATCATTAAAAATCAGCATTTTATTATTATATTTGAACAGCAAATTTATACATTTGACATAGAATGTTTTACCTCATATGGTTCATTGACAGATCCACCAGCCCCGGATCGATCTTTCCTGAATCACAAGGACAATCACCGCCAGGAATGAAAAAATGTTGAATAACAATGCATTAAGTAATCATCTATGGGTCAACGGTCGCGCTTGCCAAGCGCGCTCGGGTGAGCAGTTCGAATGTCTCTCGCCACGTGACGGCACACTCCTCACCACGGTGGCCGCGGGTGACAAGGCCGATATCGACCTCGCCGTCAGTGCCGCACGCGCCGCGGCGGACGATTGGTCGCGTCTCAGCCCGCAGGAACGCCGACAGCACTTGCTGCACCTGGTCGACCTCATGGAGTCCCATCGCGAGGAACTCGCCCAGCTGGAGAGTCGCGACACCGGCAAACCGATCACTCATGCGCGACGGGACGACATTCCGTTGGCGATCCGGTGCGTGCGGTTTTACGCCGAGGCCATCGACAAGTGTTATGACCAGATCGCGCCCACCGCGTCGGATGTACTGGCCACGATTCGTCGTGAACCGCTGGGCGTGATCGGTGCGGTCGTACCGTGGAATTTCCCGTTGATGATCGCCTGCTGGAAACTGGCCCCGGCCCTGGCGGTGGGCAATACGGTCGTTCTCAAACCGGCGGAACAATCGCCATTGACGGCCATTCGGCTGGCGGAGCTGGCAACCGAGGCCGGCCTGCCGGATGGGGTCTTGAATGTGGTACCCGGTTACGGCGAAACCGCCGGTGCATCGCTGGGCCTTCATCCTGATGTCGATGCCATCAGTTTCACGGGCTCGGGGGCCGTCGGTCGCCTGTTTCAGCGCTATGCCTCCGACTCCAACATGAAAGCCGTCTTTCTGGAGTGTGGTGGCAAGAGTCCCCAGATCGTGTTCGACGATGCCGAGAATCTCGATGAGGTGGCGGCGGCCGTGGCTCAAGGGATCTGTTACAACCAGGGACAGGTTTGCAGTGCCGGTTCTCGCCTGCTGGTACAGCGCTCGATAGCGGACGAGTTCATGCAGCGGGTTCTGGCCCATGTCGACCGCTGGCAGCTCGGCGACCCGAAGGATGATTCGACGACGATGGGCGCCATGATCGAGCGGCAGCATCTCGCGCGCGTCCAGAATCTGATCGATACCGGCCATGAACAGGGCGCTGAGTTGGTCTACCGGGGGCAGTCGTTCGATTCGCTGGAGGGTTTCTACATGCCGGCCACGGTCTTCGACCATGTCAGCCGCGGGATGACGATCGCCCAGGAAGAGATCTTCGGTCCGGTACTGGCGGTGACCCGCTTCGACAGCGACGAAGAGGCGCTCGCCGAAGCCAACGGCACCCGCTACGGCCTGGCAGCAGCTGTCTGGACATCGTCACTGTCACGGGCGCATCGCCTCAGCCGGGATCTGAAAGCCGGCACCGTCTGGGTCAACAACTATGACGGTAGCGACATCACGGTGCCATTCGGCGGCTTCGGCGAGTCCGGCAATGGCCGCGACAAGTCCCTGCACGCCCTCGACAAGATGTCGCAACTCAAGACCACGTGGATTAAATTCTGAGCCGAGGTCCTGATGACCATTTCATCTGCGATAGTCCTGTTACACAGCAAAGAGGATACGACCGGCAGCCTGCCGGCGATTCTCGACGAACACGCCCTCGACATCGACATTCGCTATGTCGATGACACCTTGCCCGACCCGGGTGACGATCAACTAGTCATCGCCATGGGCTCGATCGAATCGCCCTACGACCATACGCTGCCCTGGTTGTCCGGCGAGCTGGCCTGGCTGAAATCCCTGGTCGCACGGAATCACCCGGTATTGGGAATCTGCTTCGGCAGCCAGGTGCTGGCTCGCGCGCTCGGTGGGGAAACCTATCGCAACCACGCGCCGGAAATCGGCTGGACCCCGGTCGAGACCACCGACCCGGCGCTGCTTCCGAGTGGCCCGTGGCTGAATTTCCATTTCGATGCGTTCACCGCACCGCCCGCCGCCCATCTTCTCGCCAGCACGCCCATGGCGCATCAAGCGTATATCCACCGGCGGCAGATGGGGATGCAGTTTCATCCCGAGATCACACCAGCCATGTTCGATTCGTGGCTGGCGGCCTGGGAGCAGATGGCATCCGGCCGGCAGTTCCTGGCCGACCACCCGGATATCCCCGGACGACTCAAACAGGAAATCGCTGACAACGAAGCGGACAACCGGCACCGCTTCAAGCGGGTATTCAGCACTTACCTGAACCGGGTCAACAGCGCCTCCTAGACGAATGTCAATAACAACCACCAGGTGACCGACATGAACACGGCAACGCAAGACACCCTCGACAGTGCATACTTCAATGTCTCCGATCCGGATTTCGTCATTCACTCCCAGGCGGTGCATGACGCCCGTGAACGCAACTGGTTCGCCAGAACGAATTACGGCCTGGCGGTACTTCGCTATGAAGAGATGAAGACGCTGTTGCGTCACCCCAAGCTGCGGCAAGGCAGTGCCGCCTGGCCCCGCCACAATGGCGTGACGGAAGGCAAGTTCGCCGACTGGTGGAATGAGGTGCTGCTCAACAAGGAGGGCCCGGATCATGCCAGACTGCGCCGCTTGGTGAATCCGGCGTTCTCGCCCAAGGTACTGGAGCAGATGAATCCGCGTTTCCAGGCCCTGGCGCAGGAACTGATCGATGCCATGGTGGCGAAGGGCGAGTGCGAATTCATGAGCGAATTCGCCGAGCCGTATGCGGCGCGGGTCATCTGCATCATGCTGGGGCTTCCCGAGAGCGAGTGGCACATGATCGCCAAGTGGTCGGCCACGCTCGGGCTGGCACTGGGCATTACGCTGAAACAGGATCTCCCCCGCATCGAGGAGGCGCTGGAGGGGCTGTATCACTATGCGGA
Source organism: Aidingimonas halophila (assembly GCF_900106955.1). GTDB lineage: Bacteria > Pseudomonadota > Gammaproteobacteria > Pseudomonadales > Halomonadaceae > Aidingimonas > Aidingimonas halophila. The sequence continues at coordinate 137,162 of NZ_FNNI01000006.1, forward strand.
TCAATTGATCGACGATCGCCTGGCCAATCCTGGCGACGATTTCGTCTCCAGACTGGTCCTGGCGCAGCGGGATGACGATGCCTTGAGCCATGACGAGCTGCGGATCATGCTCGTGCTGTTGATCTTCGGCGGCATGGACACGACACGCAACCAGCTCGGCCTGGGCATGGAGTCGTTCATGCAGCATCCCGACCAGTGGGAGCGGCTCGCCGAGCAACCGGAACTGGCCGGCAATGCCGTGGCCGAGGTCATGCGTACCAACCCTACCGTGACCTGGGTGACCCGGGAAGCCGTCGAGACGTTCGAATATCAAGGGCTGCAGATCGACGCCGGCACGACCGTTCACCTGTTTTCCCAGGCCGCCGGGACGGACCCGCGGGCGATGCCCGACCCCAGCTTCAATATCGAAGCGGAACGCCCGCCCCATTTCGGCTTCGGGGGCGGTACCCACCATTGCCTTGGCCACTTCATCGCCAAGAGCGACATGAGCATTGCCATGCCGCTGCTGGCCCGACACATGACGCAGATTCGTCTGAACGGCGAGCCCCAATGGCTGCCCCGCAGCGGCAATACCGGCCCGGTATCGCTTCCCTTGACCTTCCAGGTCCGTCGGTAACCGGGGAGAGACGCTCATGACCGAGGGTATCGTTATCGTCGGCAGTTCCCTGGCGGGACTCCGCAGCGCCGAACAGTTGCGCAACCAGGGCTGGGAGGGGGCCATCACGCTGGTCGGTGAAGAACCCTACTTGCCCTACAATCGTCCGCCGCTCTCCAAGCAGGCCATGGTCGATGCTCGAACGCTGTCCGTGGAAGACCTGCACGAAACGGTCGCGCTCGGGCTGAAACCGCGCCTGGGCGAGATCGACTGGCGGCTCGGGCGACGTGCCGTTTCGTCGGATATGGCAAACCGGCGCATCACCCTGGATGACGGCCAGGCATTGGACTACGACGGGCTGGTCATCGCGACCGGGCTACGCTCCAGATCGCTCCCTGTCAGCGGCGGCGAATCGCAACGCTACTGCATCCGCCACCTGGATGACACATGGCGACTCGCGCAGGTCCTGACGCCGGGATGTCGTGTCACCATTGCCGGCGCCGGCTTCATCGGCTGCGAACTGGCAGCGACGGCCACGCGGCTGGGATGCCAGGTGAACGTCATCGATGCCGCACCGGCGCCGCTCGTCAATGTCATGGGGGCGACGTTCGCCGACGGCCTTTTGCAATATCATCAGAGGCATGGCGTCTCCTTCCACCTCGACACCCGGATTGCCGAGATCGGGGAAGACGACCAGGGCACGCTTCAACGCGTTTCGCTCAGCAACGGCGTCTCGATCGATACCGACATTCTGGTCGAGGCGATAGGCAGCCAACCGAACACGGAGTGGCTGGACGGTAACGGCATCGATATCACCGACGGGGTACACTGCCGGAGCGACATGTCGCTGCCGGCACACGGCAATGTGATCGCCGTCGGCGATATCGCTTGCTTCAGCAACCCGCTCTTCGATGAGGTATGCCGTCGTATCGAGCACTGGAACATCGCCGTCGAGACGGCAAAGAAAGGCGCTGTCACCTTATTGGCGAATCTGGGCGAGACACCCCGGACACGACCGGAAGACACCAAACCGATCGTGCCCTCCTTCTGGAGCGATCAGTTCGATATCAAGATTCAGGGTATCGGGCTACCCGCGATTGCCGATAGCGCGGTCCCCCTGGATGGCGACCTTCATCAAGGCTTTAGCGATGGCAGCCCGTTTGCCATGGGATACTACCGGGCCGGCCGACTGACGGGGATCATCTCCATACACGGGGAAAAGAAGCAACTCGATTATCGCAACAGGTTGCTGGATGCCCTGCAGACGGCAGACACCGCAATCAATGTCGCGCCTACACCAACCAATACCACCGGGATGGCGTAGTGGTGGGGTTCGCAGGGGCGGTTTCAACCGCGATGCAGGACGGCAAGCCCTGCCTGGGCGGCACCGCCATCGCGCCTGCACCAACCCGTGTTACCCTATCGCCCACTTGAGAGACATACTTCGGAAAGACCCTGAATGACAGCACTTTCTCTTTGCATCATCGAAAATGGCCTGGTGCCCGACGATCTGAAACCGCAATTCGGTTCCTACCCGGACATGATCCGGCAGTGGCTGGCACCGAGCCTGCCTGAAGCCAGTTTCGCGGAGTGCTCTCCCGTATCCGGAGAAGCGATGCCCGCTGCGGACGCTTACGACGGCTATCTCCTGACGGGATCGCGCCACAGCAGTTACGAAGACGGTGACTGGATTCGCGATATCCGGCAGTTCCTGCGCCAGGCCATCGATCTCAAGCGCCCGGTCTTCGGCATCTGTTTCGGCCACCAGATCATGGCGGACGCCTTTGGCGGCCAGACCACCAAAGCGGACAACGGCTGGGGTGTCGGCGCCCAGGAATATACCGCCTCTCTGGGGATGCCCGATGACAAGGCGGGTTTCTTCGTCTTTCACCAGGATCAGGTCACTTCCGTGCCTCCGGCGGCGAAGGTGATCGGTGGCTCAGCCCACTGCCCCAACGGCGTTCTTGAATACAGTTTTCCCGCGCTTTCCGTGCAATTCCATCCGGAATTTACCTCGGAATACGTTGAGGCGCTCGCCAACAAGTACGGGGGGGATGTCATTCCCTCCGACACGAGTCAAGCCGCCATCGCCAGCCTGCAGGACGTTGCGGTGGACAATACCCGGCTCGCCGACGACGTCGCCGCCTTCTTCCGCCGATGGACGTAAGGCACCACCGCCAGGACGCCTGACAGCGCCATCGCGACTGATGTCGCGCCTGCACCACCCCGTGCCATCAGGAGGGGGCAGTTACGGAGTTTGCAGGCGCGGTTTCACCCGCGATCGGCAATACGGCAGTTGATGCCGGCGGGGTATTGGCCGTCGGGGTTGGGCAGCGCCAGGCGGATACCGAAGGTGCCGCTCGAAGGATCGATGACGCTGTCGATGCGGTCGATCTCGGCGGTGACGGTGTCGTCGACGGGCGCTTCCAGACGAATATCGAGAGTATCGCCGATCTCGTATTGTCCGTAGGCTTCCAGTGGCATGACGAGGTCGATGCGTAACGGATCGAGTTGGACGAGTTCGAGGATGGGGGTATTGTCGATGAATTCGCCTTCTTCGCTTTCCAGGCTGGCGATGACCCCATCAAATGGGGCGTTGCCGACCATTTCGCCAAGCTGCGCCTCGGCTTGGTTGGCCTGTAGGCTGGCTAACGATAGCTCGGTGTCGATTTCGTCCTGCTCACTTTCGCTGAGCATGCCTTTTTCGATCAGCCGCCGGTTACGTTCCAAGGTGCGAGCCGCGTAGCGTTCACGAGCACGTTCGAGTTCGAGGCTGGCCGCTTCGACCTCGCGTTTCAGGGTGAACAACGTCTCCCCTTCTTCGACCCGATCGCCACTATCGACACGAATTTCATCGATCATCCCCGGGACCTGGCTGGACATGGTGGAACTGCGTCCCGGGTCGACGAGGCAACTGGTGGCGTCGACATGGCCATTTTCCTGGGCCATGGATAGTGTCGGGATGCCGAGCAGGATCGATACGATCAGCAAGCGGTGTGAACGATACAGCATGGTAACTACCTTTCCATTATTGAATAACCTGGCCGGCTCTTGGCCGCCATCGCGACTGACGTCGTTCCTACGATCCTATCCTATTTACTCGCCCCGCCCGCTGAATCCGAGCTGGTCGGCTTCGTTCCAGTCGGCATCGAGGAGCCGGGCGCGTTCGCGGGCATGGCGTTTCTCGCGCTCATGCTGGGCGCGTTTCAGGCGTTGATGCAACACGCCCACATGACGTTGCCATCCACGCAGTTCGTCGAGCAGCGGTTCACTTTCGCATACGGCCCACTCGACACTGCCGGGATCGCCCTGTCGGGCACAGCGGCCGGCGATCTGGCGGTCGACCCGGGAGGCATCGTGCAGCCCGGCGATGATGACGTGCAGGCCGCCGGCGTCACGGGCGGCGGTTTCCAGGGCGATATCGGTGCCCCGCCCCGCCATGCTGGTGGCGACGGTAATGGCACCGCGACGGCCGGCGGCGGCGACGACCTTTGCCTCTTCGGCATCCTGTCGGGCGTTGAGAACCGCATGGTCGTGCCCCCGTTCGCCGAGCGCCAGCGACAGCGCTTCGGAATCCGCCAGGCTGACAGTGGCAATGAGCACCGGACGCCCCTGCGCCGACAATTCACCGGCCCGCCGTGCAATCCAGTCCCAACGTTCATTGGGGGTATTGAATGTCGTTACGCCCCAGTCACGACGCTGCGAGGGCTTGTGCGGGGGAATGGCGACCACGCGCAGCCGATAGGTCCGCCACAGTTCGTGGCGCACTTCATCGGCGGTTCCCGTCATCCCCGCGAGATGCTGATAGCGACGGAAGAAGCGTTGATAGGTCAGCCGGGCCAGCGTGCGGTTGGGGTCGCTGGGCTCGCAGCCTTCGAGCCGCTCGATCATCTGCTGCAGCCCTTGCTCCCAGCGTCGGTCGGCCAGCACCCGGCCACTGTGCTCGTCGATGATCTGCACCTGGCCGTCGCGAACCAGATAGTGGCGGTCACGCTGGAACTGATGGCGCGCCACCAGCGCTTGTTGAAGCAGCCATTCGCGTCGCGCCCGTCCCAGCCAGGCACTCTGGTTGCCACGGGCTTCCAGTCGCCGTTCAGCCTGCTCGGCCAGGACTTGCCTGCCCGCCTCGGTGAGATGAAGCTGGCTTTTCTCACGAACGAAGTGCTCGTCTTCCCGGAACTGGCCGGCCAGTGCCAGCACGTCATCGATCAGGGCGATATCCACGGGATCGTTGCTGTCGCGACCGGAGAGAATCAACGGTGTACGGGCCTCGTCGAGCATCACGCTGTCGGCTTCGTCGACGATGGCGAAATGCAACCCGCGCAACAGGAGTCGCCGATCATCGAGCGATCCCTTGAGACGGGCCGCATGGGCCAGCAGCGGCGTGCGGTCGTGACTGAGTTCCCGCCCGTCGCGCAGATAGTCGAAGACCAGTTCCTTGTTGGTACAGTAGGTCACATCGGCCCGGTAGGCCGTGCGGCGCTGATCGGGACTCATCTCATGAACGATGGCTCCCACATTGAGTCCGAGACGCCGATACACCGGCTGCATCGCTTCGGCGTCGCGGGCCGCCAGGTAATCGTTGACCGTGATCACGTGGACCGGCACGCCGGTCAGAGCGGCCGTGGCAGCGGGCAGTGTGGCGGTCAACGTCTTGCCTTCGCCGGTCGGCATTTCGGCGATGCGTCCTTCCAGCAGGGCCAGCCCACCCATCAGTTGCACGTCGTGGTGCGCCATGCCCAGCTCCCGCCAGGCGACTTCACGTACCGTGGCGAATGTCTCGCAACGTAGCCGGGGCGTCAGCCCATCGGCCAAAAGGCGTCGGCGCAGCGAGAGAATGTGGTCGTTCAGGGCCACATCATCGAGCATTGCCAGCCGCCCGGCATGACGGTGAATCGCCGGCAGGGCGGCACGTAGCCGCCAGCGCTGGAAGCGATCCGGCAAATGCAACGGGGCACGCACCCAGCGCCATAACCGCTCCAAGGTCGTCGGTGGATCGATATGGCGCTCGGGACGGTCGAGGGCATCGACAGGTGTGCGGGGAATCGAGGAAACAGCCATGGCTATCTGTCGAACAGCGAAAGGAAATTACGCCGGATATCCCGCCACCAGCGATAGCCGATGGGCTCCGGCGGGTGCTCGATCCGCACATGCACGCGTCCATCCAGTGATAGTGGCAGGTCGCTGTCGATCAAGCCCCGGGCATCGAAATCGGCCAGGTAATGGCGGCGAAAGGCGGTCAACGGCTCGTCGGCTTCCGGATCCAGCGCGATATCGCCTCCCCCTTGCTGGGTCAGGGTTTCGCTGGGGATGTCGTGGGTGGCCCGAGGCGATAGCCACTCCACCGATGAGTCGATTCTGCTGTCGTGCCCCGGTAGACGCAAGCTGACATCCTCTACCGCCTGGCTGACCTCGTCACGCCGATGGGCCGGAAGCATGGCGCGAATACGCAGATCGTCATCGCGCACGACGACCGCGACGGATTCGCCACGCTGCAAATGCTGCCCCAGTGGCGGTCGACCTTCCGGCATCACCACCCGCCCATCACGGGGGCTGGTCACCAGGGTCGCAGCGGCACGCAGACGCGCATCCGCCAGGCGCTGTTCCACCAATTCGAGATTTTCGCGTTCCATGGCGATATCCTGCGCTTCGCGCACACTGGCTTGCAGACGCAGTTCGGCTTCGCGGCGATGCGCTTCGAGGCGACTGACCTCAGACGCCAGTTCCGGTGCATCGAGCCGCATCAGTGGGTCGCCTCGCGAGACGGATTCACCGTCCTCGACGAGGATCTCGCTGAGTTCTCCGGCCGCGCCGAGACGCACGTGGGTCGGTTCACCGCTGTCGATGACACCCTGCACGACAGTGGCATAGGGCACGGGAACCGCGAACAACAGCACGCCGAGCGTGCCGAGCACACCCAGCAACCAGGCCCAGGCACGATGACGCGAGCCTTCCAGACGGGATTCGACGGTCATGGTCTTTAGCAGTTTCAGCGTGGGCAGGATCAGCGTCATGAAAACCGACCAGAGGGCCAACAAGACGCCGACGAACAGGTATCGGGTGGCGACGAAGACCGCAATAGCGACCATCAATACCAGCCGGTAGGCGAAGGAAGCGACTGAATAGCCGACCAGCCAGCAGGCCTCGCGGTTGGAACCGGCTTGACCCGTGACGTCACGACGTCCCAGCAGATACCGTTTGATGGCGTAGCCGAGCTGCTGATTCGCCCGTGAGCCGAGGTTGGGAATTTCCAGCCAGTCGGCGAGGACATAATAGGCATCGAAACGCAGCAGCGGGTTGCCGTTGAACAACAGCGTCGAGACACCGGCCAGCAGCATCACGTTGAACATCAACGCACGCAGGACGCCCGGTTCGGCCATCGCCCACACCAGCATCGCCAACGCCGCCAGAAAGAGTTCCACCAGGATACCGGCAGCGCCGACCAGCATGCGTTTGCCCTTGTCCGGGCAGGCCGCAGCGGCAGTAGCATCCACGTAGGGGACGGGAAAGAATACCAGCAACATGATACCGATTTCGTGGACTTCGCCGCCGGCATCCTTGGTGGTCCAGGCGTGGCCGAGCTCGTGCAACGACTTGATCAGCGGATAGACCAGCGCCATCAGCAACAGGTTGTCGATGCCCAGCACGCGGTCAGCCAGATTGTGGGTCAATCCTTGCCAATGCATGCCCGCCACGACCAGCGCCAACCCCACCGTCGCCAGCCAGATAGCCGCCCCCAAGGGACTGATGAACGGTCTGACCAGCGGATACGTCGCCGCCACGAACCGTTCGGGGTCAAGCAGCGGAATGCGGATACCCAACGGCGAGCGGATCAATTGCTGCCATTTGCCGCGCTGGTGTTTTCGCTGGCGACGCGACAGTTCATCGATGTCGATATCGCCATGGCCGGCCAGCACATTGGCGTTGTGGAGTCGCCCGACCAGGCCGATCAGTTCCTGCTGAGTGGGCATGGCATCGCCCAACGTGCGGCTGACCTGCTCCCATATCTCACCCAGCGTCCGTCGACCATCCAGTCGCCCGATGATCTGATAGGCCTCGGGGGTGAAGCGATGTACCTGACCGGTGAGCGTATCGTGCAACACGTACCAGGGCTCGCCACGATATTCATGGCGATGCAGGCTGGCATGGCGTCGCAGCCGCAACCGGAGATCGGCCACCCGATGCCAGTGCTGGCTATAGAGCGCGCCGGCCATGGTTCAGCCCCACCATTGCCAGACATTGAGGCGCAGCCAGTCGACGAGTTCGCGGGTCCATATGCTGACCAGTCGGTCTTCCCCCAGTTCGATCTTGCCGACCCCTTCCATCCCGGGGCGTAGTCCGGCCGGCGCTTCCTCGAGTTCCGCTTCGACGATGAACCGGTTGCTGCCTTCCTGACTGCGGGTTTCCGGCGTAAGACGAGTCACCTCGAAGTCGAGCGGCGTATCGGTCATGGCGGATAGTATCAGCTCGCCCTGCTGCCCCGGAGAGATATCATCGATGCGCGCTTCATCCACCGCCAGTTCCAGGCGGTAGTCCCCCTCCGGCGCCACCCGGAACAACTCTTCGCCCCCTTCGACGGCACTGCCCAGGCGCTGGGTCAAATCACCGCTGACCACGACACCATCATAGGGAGCCCGTAGATTGGCACGATCCAGTCGTGACTGGACCAATTGCAACTCTGCCTCGGCCTGGTCACGCTGGGCATCGACGACATTGAGCGAGGCGCGCTCGCCTTCGGCACGCAGCTCCTGGGCCTCGCTGGACAGCTTGGCCAGCTCACTCTGCGATTCCAGTTGCTGCAGACGAAGGTCGCGGGTATCCATGGTGGCGAGAACATCTCCCTCTTCCACCCGATCACCGGCACGTACCCGGGCATCGTCGATATACCCCTGGAAGGGCGCAGCGATCACCCGCTGCACATCGCTTCTGAGCGTCGCATCGGCGGACTGATGATCGGTACCGGTGGCGAAGTACGCAAATGCCGCCACCGCCACCAGAACGATCGCGGTCAACTTGTAACCGAGATGCCCGGCCCCCAGCAGCCGGCCACTCTGCTCCCCCATCGCCGCTATCGCCTTGAGCGGCAGCGGGCGGTCATTACGGCGCTTCTCTTCCAGGGCGCGTGTACAGAGCGCCATGAGGCTCTGCAATGCCCCGATTTCCTCATCATCGAAGGGCTGCTCGCGCTCGATGGTCACCGCACCCCGTGGCCTGCCGTCATCCAGACACGGCACTGTCAGGGCGCATGGCACGTCGGTCATTTCGCAGAGCACGCCGTGACCGCGATTGACCGGCGCGCCCGCCTCCTGTTCGGCGCCTTCCTGGAGAGGCCAGACCACGGCCCGGCGCTGATCGAGGGCTTCATCCATGGCCGCTTCGGTCGCGCGGATGCGATTCATCTTGCGATTGAAGCGGGCACTGTGGGAGATCTGTCGCATCCGGGTACGACTACCCCGCCGCCATCCCAGACTGACACGTTCGGCATCCAACGCCGCCGCCAGCCGGGTAGTGAGTTGCATCGCTGCGGCATCGAAGCTGGACTGTTCGAGCACCGCAGCCAACAAGGTGAGATGGTCACCGAGTCGCGACTGCCGACGCCGCGTGATGGCATGGTGGCGAGCCAGGATGTCGCGCTCGAGGCCGGCAACGGCGTCCTCGAGGTGCTGCATCAAGGGAACCAGATCGTCCTCTCGGGGCGGCTCACCGGGCGTTCCCGGACGCGTGATGCGCAGTGCGACGGCACCGATCAATGCGGTTTCTGCATCGTCTGACAGGTCCCGCACAGGGTAGCCAATGGCCAGTCCGCCCTGGTCCAGGGCACTGACCAGACCGCTTTCCGCTTCGCGTACCTGGTCGGCGAGGTCGAGCAGCGCCACGCCATCGGCATTGGCCGGCCATAGCGCGACCGGCAACCAGCTCGGCGACTGGCGCCATAGCACGATGCCCTCGGCGACCTCGACACCGGGATATGACGCGGCCAGACGCTCGCCATGACGCGTCAGCCACGCCTGGGTATCGACGATGTCCGCCGAGGTGGCAGCAGCCTGAGTCTCGACGTCACCGGTCGTTGACGTCATTCATCCTCCTCATCACCACCCTGACTGAGCCGTTGCCAATCGCGTGCAGCACATGCGCGCCGCAGCGCCTCCAGCCGGGTTTGAGAGGTCGCCTGCGACTTGGCACCGGCCTTGGCAATGCCCCAACCAGTCGACGCCGTGAGTGCCGTGATGAATTCCTCGGGAATCGCCAGACCGCTCTCCTCGATCAGCACCTGAGCGGCGTCATCGCTCTCTGGCTCTTGCTCTTGCGCTTGTGCCTCCGGATTCTCGGCGGATGGTTGAGCAGCCTCCTGGTCGTTACCTTGCGTTGCCGTATTGGCATCCCCCGTGGCCGGCGGATTGTCTTGTATCTGACGTTCCGCCTCCGCGCCGCTGGTGACATTGGCAGCGACTTGCGAGGCGATGCTGCCCCGCAGCGAACTGCCTTCGCGCTGCTGCCACTCGGAGATCAACCGCTCCATACGTTCGATGGCGCTGTTGGCGGTCGTCGCATTGCCGCCATCGCCGCTGCGGGCATTCACGCCAGCGGTATTTCCCCCTCCCAGCAGCAGCCAGGTACCGCCGTCACTGTCGCTCTCGCCGTCTTCGCCTTCACTCTCCCCGTCATTGCTGTAGAGGTCCTGTTGCGAGGAGCGCAGCAGGTCCAGGCGGCCTTGCGCCAACGTGACCAGCGAAATGACCTGTTCACTCTCGTCCGGCTCGGAAAGCGCGATGCGGAATCGACCGTAGTCGCCGACTACCGAGTCATCGTCGAAGCTCGCCGAGAAACCGTCACCACCGGCGCCGCCGATGGCGATATCGCCATCCGGCCCGGTATAGATGGCATCGTCACCGCCCTCGAACAGGCTGATCGCTTCCACCGTGAGCAGAGACGGCTCGCGTGTCACGCGGCCGAAGTCGCCAAACAGGATATCCTCGCCGGCGTTGCCTTCCAGCCGATCGCCGCCGACACCGCCAAACAGGATGTCGCGATCGCTGCCACCGATCAAGCGGTCGGATTCGCCATAGGCCGGATTACCGGTTTCGGCCATGACGTAGCGGCCCTCGGCATTGCTTTCGATGCGGCCGTCATCGCCGATAGCGATGGACTCGCCCCCAGCGTTACGGGTCTCGTCGCTGCCCATGCCGGCGATCACCTGGTCGTCACCGGCGTCGGTGACGATGACATCGCCGGCCCCGGTGGCGGCCGAGGTATCCAGACTCTCGACCAGCGCACGTACGCCGTCGACCGATTCGATACGACCGTTATCACCGAGCACGGTATTGTCGCCTCCGGTGAGGGTGATCGCATCGCTGCCATGCCCGCCAATCACCCAATCGTCGCCACGGCCTCCGTCGATGGTGTCGTCGTCGCCGGTAGCGAAGGTGTGCGATGCGAGACTGGCGACCCGGCCCTGCGCATCGAGGATCGCGTCGGCATGATCCCCGGCGATCAGATCACGGCCAGCGCCGCTGGTGATACGGTCCGCGCCTTCACCGCCGAATACCACGTTGTCGCCGTCGCCGGCATGGAGTGCGTCGTCGCCGCCGGTAGTGATGGACAGCGTGGCGAGGTCACGGAGTATGCCGTCGGTGTAGCGCAGTTCGGCATAGTCACCCACCAGCACATCATTGCCGCTGTTCTCATCGCCTTCGTCCATGCCGCCATAGAGGCGATCACCGGCACCGCCGCCGAGCAGAATATCGTCACCCTGCCCGCCGGCCAACGTGTCATCGGCATCATCCCCCTCGTTACGCACGCTGATGCGGTCCAGGTCATCGACATCGTTGACGTTGGCGAAGATCACATCGCCCTGATCGCCGAGCAGCACGTCGTCCCCCAGACCGCCTTCCAGCGTATCCGAGGCCGAGCCGCCGATCAGGATGTTGCGACCATCCGCCACCGACAGGTGGTTCTCACCGAGCGATGCCGGGTCAGTGGAGTGCACGGCGATGACCCGCTGGGGATTCATCAGGCGTTGACCGTCGACGCCGTCGCGCGAGGCCAGCTCGATCTCGCCGTGATCGCCGAGCAGGATATCGTTGCCGCTGCCGCCGATCAGCCGGTCGTCGCCGGTTTCCAGCCGATCGCCGGTGGATTCGTCGGCATCCCCGGTGGCGTCATGCAACGTAAGAAGGCGTTCCGTCTCGTCGATGCGGGTGTCCATGGCGATATCGAGGCTGCCGTCACCATAGAGGTGATTGTTGCCGCCGGCGCCGGCATCGAGCCGATCATCGCCGCCACCGCCGAACAACTGGTCGTCGCCGGCCCCGCCGATGAGCTCATCATCACCCTGACCACCGACCAGCGTGACCCCACCGATGGCGTCACTGGCATCCAGCAGATTATCGCCATGTTCGGTGAACCGTTGCGCGTCATCGGTCAAGCTGCCGCCATCGGCACGATAGGGACCGCCGTTGCGGGCGGTATCGCCGAATATCGCCAATGGCATTTGGCTTTCGTAGCCTCCCGTCACTGTGATGGTATCGCCGCCGCGCTCACCATCCTCGATGCGATTGCCGCCACCGTGAATGGCGGTCAACGGCATCTCGCGAATGATGCCGACCTCGCCGTCGCTCAGTGCGAGGTCGTCCAGCGTCATCGACAGCAGCAGACCCGTGCCCTCCTGGGTGAAGTCCTGAATGACGTGGCGCTCACCGTCGATGAGAATCGCATCACCGCGGCGGAAGCCGTCGTCGTACCAGGTGTCACCATCCTGACGTTCGAGAATGCTGCTCTCGCCGTCTTCGCTGGCCTCGAGCGCGATATCGCCGTTGAACGCGACCGGATCGGCATCGACGTCAACATCGTCGTTGCCGCTGCCCAGGCGCAGTTCGACGGTCTCGAAACCGTGATATTCGACGCTCCGCCGGGTCTCGACCTTTTCGCCCTCGCCATCGTCCTGCTCGAGCGTGCCCTCGCCCATGCCCAGGCCGGTGATGCGCTCGGCGGTCAACTCGCCTTGCAGGTCGGCGACACTGGCATCGGCGGCGAGAATGACTTCGTCGGTGTCGGTCATCTCGACATCGCCGGAGACCACGCCGGCACGATCGTCGCTCGGTTCACCCGGATCTTCGTAGGGCAGCATGATGGCATCTTCCAGCGAGCGGTCGGTATCGCTGGTGCCGCCTTCCAGCATCAGCGGCCCCTGGATGCGATCCAGCACATGGGGCTGTGGCGAGAAGACCTTGTCGTTCTCGCTGCCTTCGGCGGCGACGTAATCCGGGTCGAAGGCCACCTCGACGCTGACCTCGTCGGCCCAGTTGTCTTGCGTGAAGGTGACCGACGGCACGGCGACCTCGGTCAGTGTCAGCGTGTCATCATCGAATGCCTCGTGGTCGGACGTCAGGTGCAGTTCGCTGCCTTCATCGGAGAGATGATTGACCTTGACCCGGCCATCGACGCCATCCAGCGACAGCTGCATGCCGACCCGCACGCCCAGATCGTTCCAGTTCCGATCACCTTCCAGCATCAACCGGGCGCCCGCTTCCTCGGGATCGAGCACGCTGACATCCCAGTTGCCGGCGGCCACGCTGCGCAAGTCGATGCGGTCGGCATCGAGGTCGAAGTCGCTGAAGCCGTCGCTATTGAGATCGATCGTGACATCGTCGTCCGGCGCCTGGGTCAGGCGCAGGGTGTACTCGTCGGTGCCACCATCGGCGCCGACCTGGGTGCGATCGCCGGTCTCCTGTACCACCACACCGGCACTGTCGTTGTCATAGGCGCTGACGCGCACAGTGCCCGGTTCGCTGTCGGCATAGACCGAGTCGCTCTGATCCGAACTGATATCGAACTCGATGCGATCGTCCAGGCGGTTTTCCGGGTCATCGTCGTTGACGGCGTTGACCTCGACGGTCTGCAGCTCGTCCCAGTTATCGGCATCGAAGCTCAGCGTCTCCCGGCTGACCTCGAACTGCTCGTCGTCGTAGTCCAGCGACACCTCCACCGTTTCATCGTCTTCCGGGGAGGTGGTCAGCTTGAACTCGAAGCTGTCGGTCTGTTCGGTCTCGCTATCGCCCTCGATCACCGTGAGGTTGTCACCATCCTGATCGATGAAGAGATCCCCCTGATCGCGGTCGTAGACGGTGATCATGGCGTTGGCGATGGCCTGGTTCTCGACCTTTGCCAGTTCCTCTGGGGTATCTTCGCCATCAGGCATGGTGACGTTGGCCATGTGGCTGATGGTGACATCGCGGGTGCCTTCGACCACACCGTCCTCCGGCGCCTCGACGAAGATCTCCTGCTCACTGGTCCAGCCATCGGCCTCGTCAAAGGTGAAGTCGACCGTCTGGGCGCGGCGGTAGTCGCCGTCCTCGCGGGTGACGATATCGACCGTCTCAGGCTCATCGCCACCCTTGGCCCGGCTGCGATCCTGGCTCGACGAGAGCGCCGCCGAGACGGTCAGGCTCACCATGGCGCCATCGGCGATATCCATGTCGTCGGACAGCGCCAGATCGACCAGGTAGCTGCCGACATCGCCGCCTTCCAGAAGGTCGGTACCGCCGCCCTGATCAATCGATACCGAACCGCTCGAGCCGTCGGCCACCGTGACCGGCGTGCCATCAGCCAGCAGGTCGTCGTAGTCCTCGTCGTCACTGTCGATACCGTGTGTGATCAGGCTGCTGCGCCCTTCGGCATCGGCGGCGACGACCCGGCCGGTGACATCGCCACCGAGGCGGAAGCTGTCGCTACCCAGCCCGCCGACCAGTTCCGTGGTCACGTCGAAGGCCGTGGAGAGCACATAGAAGGTGTCGTCGCCTTCCAGGGCGTCGACGTTGACTTCCTGAACGCCGTCGTAGCCGATGTTGAGACCGGCACCGAAGACGCCATCCTCGGTCACGACGAAGTTGTCGTCAGCCTCGGTGCCCAATACGGTCAGGGTGTTGTAGCCGCTGCCGCCATCGATATCCACCGGGGCGTTGATGTTGTATTCGATGTGGTCGTCATCACCGCCGCCACGGACTTCGATATCGTCCTCGATAAGGAAGGCGCGTACCACGAAGTCGTCATTGCCGGCCTCGCCCTCCATGCGCAACAGGCCCTTGTTGCTGTAGACCGTGAACTCGTCATGTCCGTCGCCGCCGTAGATGACCATCGACTCGCGGTTACCCGGGCTGAGGAAGCCCTGGGTGGTTTCGGTGGTCGCGATCTCGTCGCCTTCGCGAACGCCGGAGTTCTCGTACTCGCCGTCGACGAGTTCATCCGGGTCGCTGGGGTCCTCGGCGAAGACCTGGCCGATCTGGAAGCGATCGTTGCCGGCGCCGCCGTCGAGGGTCATCAGCGTCGAGGTGTCATCAACGATGAAGGCGTCGTCCCCGGCGTAGCCGTTGATACGTACCCGGCCGTTGAGGCTATCGTCGTAGTCGATACGCTCGACATTCTCCCCTTCGACACCGGCTTCGGCATTGCCGCCCATGCGCGCGATGAAGTTGCGGCGAATCAGGAACAAATCGTCGAGGTCGTCCCCGCCATCGCCATCGTAGCCACGACCTTCGATGGTCAGTTCATCGACGCCGTCGTTGACGTCACCGCTGTCAGTCACGGTGATGCGATAATCGCCGTTGTCGCCCGTGCCGTCCTGATCCCGAGTGACGATGCGTACCCGATCCGTGTCGGCCCCGCCATCGAGCGTGAGTCGCTCGTCGCGGTCGTTGAGCTCGGCGACACCCAGACGATCCTCGCCGGCATTGCCGTCGACGGTCATCTCGCCGAGCAGTCGATCATCGCCGGTGGGTGTGAAGACCAGCGTGTCGTCGCCCGCGTTGCCCTCGACCGCGATCATGTCGGCATCGAGGGTACCTGTCGCCAGAAGGACGTCATCGCCGCTGCCCAGGCTGATATCGATGGCTGCCTCGGCATCGAATTCGCCGCCGATATCCAGCTCATCCGCACCGCTGCCCATGCTGACATTAATGGCCGCCTCAGTATCGAATTCGCCACGGATATCCAGCTCATCCGCACCGCTGCCCATCTGCCACGTGATATCGTCCGCTGCCAGCGAGCCGCTGATCTCGACGTCATCCCGGCCATCGCCCAGTTCGCCGGTGATCGCGCGAGTGGCGGACAACGTGCCCTGGACGGCCAGCGTATCCTCGCCCTGGCCGGTCACCAGCGCGATGTCACCTTCCTCGGCAACGTAGCTGCCACCCAACATCAGGCGATTATCGCCGTCACCGGCATCGAAGAGAATATTGTCAGCGACGATTTGCGTGCCATCGCGCACCTCGACATCGTGGCGCTTGTCGCTCATCGTGACCTCGATATCGTCGCCCGCCGTCAGCGTGCCGCGCAGCGTGCTCTCGGCAATGGCATCATCCAGGTTCGACTCGTCGCCCACCGAGGAGTCGAGCTCGATTTCCATGATGAGGTCATTGCCCGCGTTCAAATCGATATCGTGATGGTCGATGATGACGCCATCGGCGGCCTGGATGACCAAGTCCCGACCGGCGGTGACATTGCCGTCGTCGGTGAAGGTGACGGTATCGCCATTGTCGTCGGGAACATCGGGGTTCTCGTTGGCCGTGAGAATGATGTCGCCGTTATCGGACACCACGCCTTCTTCACTGTCATCCGGACTGTCACTGGTAATTTCGCTATCGACGATCAGCGGGCTATTGGTGGTCAACTCGATCTCGCCACCGGCGGTGAGACCGCTCTCACTGACGCTCATCTCGCCGGTGTTGTCGAGGTAGACATTGCCCAGCGCGGAGCGCCCCTGAAGCTGCCCGATCTCGGAGGTGATGACATTGTCGCTCTCGCCGATGTCGTCCTGGGCGATCAGGTGGACGTCGGACGTCAGCAGATTGCGCTGTTTCTCATCGTTGAGCGCATTGCGTATGCCCCCGGACACGACCGTGACGAATGCCAGGGCACTGGCATTCTCTGACTCGTCGAAACCGGCACGGATCTGACCCAGGTCCAGCATGTCACTGAGCTCGGTGAGGTAGACCGAGTCGAAGGCATCGACGTCGAGCCGGCCACTGGTGTCGATTTCCAGGTCATTGTCCACCTGGCCGAGGCCGGCGGTATCCGCCAGGAGCGTCAGATCCTCGGCGAGGATATTGGCGTCCAGTGCGGAGGGATCCTCCTTGGCATCGAGTATCGAGTAAAGCGAACGCAACTGGACGTCGTGGCCTTCGGCGTCGATTCGGTCGACGGTGAGATCGCCATTGATGGCATCGAGATGGGTCTCGCCTTCCGCCGTGGTCGTCACGGTGCCGCCCGTGGTTTCCACCTCGATGGCATCCCCGCCGTCGACATCCTCGCCGATCTCGCCGATCCGCCCAGCGGCATCCAGCACGATGTTGGTGGCCTGAATCTTGAGGAAGTCGTGGGAGAGGCCATCGACGATATCGCCGTCGGCAGCCAGATCGACATCACCGCGTTCCGAATAGAGCGAGGCGATATTGGCGTCGCCCGTAGTGGAGAGCCACACATCCTCACGCGCCCGTGCCGTGATGGTGGCGTCATCCTGCAGATCCAGCCCCAGGCGGGCGGACTCGCTGCCGATCCCACCCTCGGCGGCTTCGAGAATGGTATTGCCCCCCTTCACCAGGGCGCCATCCACGGTCGACAGACCACCTCGCACCTTGATGCGGATATCGTCACCGGCTTCCAGTCGCGCCAGGCGCAGACTGTTTTCCGAGCCGAGGTAGAGCGAACCGTCAGCCGTTACGTCGACCTCAGCATCGCTCTGTCCCTGTTCGACATCGACATCCTCGCGCTCGTCGATGACGATATGGCTGATGCTCTTGCCTTCGTTGTCTTCATCGCTGGGATCGAGCATGACCTTGCCGACACTGATGTCGCGACCGTTTTCGGCGATCACTTCTTCGGCGGTGGTGGTCAGCTCCAGAGCGTCGCCGTTCTGTCCCTCATAGGTGTAGTAGATCCCATTCGTCGTGAAATTGAGCGTATCGCCATTGACGTAGAGCGAATCGCCTTCCTCGAGATCGACGTCGCTCCAGTCGTCACTGCCTCCGGTGCGCACGAGTGAGAGTGAGTAGGCGCCATCATCGGCTTCTTCGATATCGGTGAAGGACGCTTCGAGGTCCAGCAGACCGCCTTCGATGTGGGTCACATCATTGCGTTCGGCGGCGGAAAGCTTGACGCGATCGTCATCGCTCAGGCCATCGAGACCGCCAGTCAGGTCGACCTCGGTATATTCGCCTTCGGAACCGACGTCGCCTCCCCGGGCATTGATGGTGATGTCCCCTTCGGCATCGATGTTGGGATCCTCGATCTCCACCTGCGTACTGGTGGTCTCCTTGAAGAGCCCTTCGCCCACCAGACTCAGCAACTCATCTTCGGTCCATACCTTGAACTGATCACGCAGCTCATCTTCCTGCTCGGCACTAACCAGTGGATCGATATCGCCACCGTCGATACGTGCTTCAAGGTCATCAGCGTAATAGTCGGTGATGTCGCTATACTCGTCATGGAGAGCGTCGTAGCGCTCCTCACGGTCGACATTGATCGTTTCGATGGCATCGTCGACCTCGGATTCGAGCTCGTCACTGCCCTCTTCGTAGCCTCGGTTGTCGATGAATTGCTGTGATAGCGAGTCGCGATAGGCCGCTTCTTCATCATCTGACAGCGACAGGTCGACATCCGGGTCGTACTCGGCGACACGCCGGTAGGTCAAGGACTCGCCGGCATAGGCTTCCAGGCCATCACGATCGATGACGAAACCGGGGTCACGGTCGCCGTCATCGGCATCGACATCGAGCAGACGCTGCATCTCGTCACGGAACTGCCGGGCAGCGGCGCGTTCCTGTTCGGATTCGGCCTCATCGACTGCTTCATCAAGGGCGTCGAGACTGACGTCATCGCCTTTGGACAACTCGCTGCGATCGTCGAGGGTGAAGTAATCCCCATCGCCGTCGCCGTAATAGAAGCGATGTTCGGCATCGTCATCATCGCTGGGCGCCAACGATTTGACCCCGCCATCGACGATGTCGCCGTCATCATTTTCACTGATGTCCACCAGTACGTAACGACCATCGACCTCACGAAGGCCGTAGTCGGTGTCACTGGCGATATCGCCGATCTCTTCTTCGGCACTGTCCTGACGCAGCTCCCAGTAGCGATCGTACTCACCGAGCTTGCGATCCTCGAGATTCTGCACGGCGTCGTCGACACGGCCCTCGTCGGTCAGCCGCATTTCCGCCCAGACACCGTCCTTGAGCTCATCATAGGTGCGGTCGTCGGTCACGGCCGTATCATTGGCATCGATCAGGCTGGCATCGATGGTGATATCGACGCTTCCGGTTTCACTGAGGATCTCATCGACACGCAGATCACCATCGATCTCTTCGATGACCACATCCCCCTGAGCATCGACGGTGAGCGTTTCCACTGCACGCAGGCTCTCGCGTACATCTTCGGCATCACCGGCACGATAACTGGTGTCGACATTCAGTGTCGTTTCGGGCTCACCCTCCGCATCCAGCGTGCCAATATTGCCCTGGTCGGCGGTCAGCCACATTTCCCGACCGCGGACGCGATTGTCGTCATCCGTGGCCGTAATATCCCCTTCCTGGGCCCGGATGCTGACATCGCCCCGCGAGGCGGTGACATTCCCGACCGCCAGGCCGCCCTGGGTGGCTTCAACGACGACATCGCCCTCGTCGCTGTCGGCATTGAACGCGCCACCTTCGGTGTTGATGAAGACCGGCGAGAAGCTCGGGCCTTCATCTTCATCGCCACGGCTGAGGACTTCGCCGATTCCGCTACCGGCACTGAGGTCAACGCTGTCGCCGGCAACGATACCGTCATCGTTGTCGGCGGCCATACGGATGTCGCCATCCGCCTGCACCGAGGTATTGCCGGTATCGTTCTGCAGATCGCCCGACATCACGACATCGCCGCCGGACTGGACGTTGATGCGACCGGCATCACGACCGAAGAAATCGATATCGACTTCGCGATCCGCCGCCATATCGTGGGTATGCAGCGTCCGGCTCACCTCCGTGCGGAAGAAATCCTGGTAATAGGTTTTCTCGCCGTACCATGTCGAGCTCTCGACACCGCTATCGCCCTCATACCACCATTCATCGCCGCCTTCATCGTCGGAACTGGGCAACTCGACGGCTCCCGAGGCATTGCCATCTTCGGGGTTCTTGCCGAGTTCGATGTCTTCTTCGCCATCCGTCGAGTCATTATCCTCTTCGCTACTGTACTCGTAGCGATCCTGGTCGCTGTCACCCTGATAGATGTAACCGATCTCTTCCGAGTCCGCCGGCAGCAGCTCGTTACTCAGGTTCTGGGTGCTGGAGTCGTAATCGGCATCGGGATCGGGAGAAAAGGCGTCGATACCCGCCCACTCCGAGTCGTAATACGTGCGTATGTGCCGGTCTTCGGTGACCTCCGCCAGTTCGAAGGCATAGCGCATCCCCTCTTCCGGCGAGAAGGCGAGGTCGTCATCGGCCAGCAGGTCCGCCTGACGGAGATCGCCGTCTTGCTCGACCAGGTTGCCATTCTCGTACCGTTCCTTGGTGAAAGAATCGCCACCCGGGTTGCGGGTGATGTTCAGCTCCTGCCCCTCATCGATGATCGACAAGGTACCGGCACCAGTATTGCTGACATCGAGATCGGCGAGGTCGAGGTCATAATCGGTCTGGTTGTCGATATCGACCTCGCCGTAACCGCCCATGACATCGATCCGACCGCGACCCGTGTTGATCACACGGCCGTCGAGCGTGACATCGCCGCCTGTGACGACGATATCCTCGACCTCGATCCGGTTGGTATCGGCGTTATAGTAGACGTTGGCATCTTCGGTGGAGGCGTGTTCGAGCAGCACACTGCCGTTGTCATCGTAGCTCTGGATCTGATCGACATCCTCGTCGCCGATCGTGAGCTCGTAGCTATCGACACCGCTTTCGATCAAGCCGTTGACGTTGATGACCTCGGCACTGATGTCGATGGTATTGGCCTTGAGGTAGGGGTCGCCGTCATCCGTGTATTCGTTCAGATCATCGAACAGACCGTCTTCATCAGCTGCTTCAGTGCCTTCTCCAGAAAACAGATCACCACTATTGTTGAGCACGTCGTCTTCGGGACCGCCGCCGACGAAATAGCGACTAATGTCGTTGACGATCACGCTGTCCTGGGCCGTGATGGTCTGAGCGGCGACCGTCAGTCCGGCGCCCTCCTCGACGACGAAGTCCTTGCCACTCACCGCCGTGAAATCGGCCCTCGGCCCGTAGACGTTGCCCTTGATGCTGATGCTGGTCGCCACCGTATCCCGATTGGATTCGAGATAGAGCTCATAGTCATCCCCGACATCGAGAAGTTCTCGGACTTCCCCCGCCTGCTCATCGCCGAGAGGGGTGTCGAAGGTATTGGCGATCATGATCTGCGGCGATGCGGCACTCTCGGGATCGACCAGGTCATCGAACCGAGGAGCATCAGCGGCCGGGGCAATATCCTCGACGGCGGCGTTGTCGGTCGCCAGCGTACCGTTGACGTACAGGCCGCCATTACTGTTGGGGACATTGATGTCGTTGACGATCAGTTCGGCGGGCACCTTGTTGATGACGGATACCTCGACATCGGACGGCGCATGCATTCGCCCGTCACCGCCCAATTGATCGCCCCGCACATCAATGCGCCCGGCAATGGCGTCGATGTCCTCCAGATCAATCTGCAACACATCGACATCCGTGGCAACCACGGTGCCATCGTCGGCTTCCTCGGCGAGTCCTTCGTCGAGCAGCGTCTCCTTGATGCGCTCGACCTCGCTCTCGTAATAGGAAACCAGGTCATCGGAGGCGACGCCCTTGTACTTGTCCAGCTTATCCTCGGCATCACTCAGTTCGGAGAACAGGCCCGAATTGGCACTGCCGGTCGACAGGTCGAAGTCGATATCGTCCAGGCCGTCTTCCGCCACGATCAGGTCTTCAAGCGGCTCATCGCCTTCCAGGTCCTCCAGATCGACACCATCGGCCAGCGTCGTCACCAGTGACTGGTTGCGGTTGATACCGGTTTCCAGATCGCCCGCCACGTTGACCGTACCCAATGCCTCGGAATCGGCACTGCCACCGGTGTTTTCCAGCCCCCCGCTACCGCCGAGGGCGCTATCGATGGCACCGGCCGCGGCACTGGCCCAGTTCACCGCCTTGGCACGCGCCTCCATGGGGGTCTGATCGAAGTCATCGGCATGCAGGTTGATATCGGCCCCACCCCGCATCATGGCCCCTTCACCCACATCGATGCGGTTGTGTCGATTCATATTGATGGTCGAATCGACGTCATCGATGGGAATGGCGCTGCCGGCAAAGGTGTCGATGGTAGCCGCCAGCCGATATTCATCCCGTTCGAAGTGGCTGTTGCGACCGGCCAGCAACCAGATATCGCCATGCCCGGTAATGTCGGCACCGGCCACATCGACACTGTTTTCCGGCGCGATATCGATATTGGCCCGGGCAACGCCGACGGTGACGGCCCCGTAGGTATCCATGTACATGACGGCATTGAGATTGGCCTCGGTATTACCGGCCAACCGGGTGTCACCGGCGACGTCGAGCTCGGCACCATCGCCCACCGAGACATTGGCCACCAGATCCGTGGCATCGATGTCGGTAGTAATGCCACCACCGGCACCCAGCCCCCCGGAGACGAGATCGGTCTGATCCCGCACATCCAGTTCGTTGAAGGCGTGGATGTCGAGGTCGCCACTGCCGTTGGAATCGCGTACGTCAACCTCAGCGTCATCGCCGATGTAGCCCTGGGTGTCCAGGTCCAGACCGATGTCGACACTGGAGCCCCCGCCGGCGACGACACCGCCGACCTCGCCGCGATTGTTGTTATCGCCGCGACCGGTGACCTCGTTCTTCATGACACGACCGGCGGCATCGATATCCAGCTCATTGGTATCGATCGACGCGCCTTGTCCGATGCCGGCATGGGTCGTGAGATCGATCTGGTAGTTGCCGGCACCGCCGGTACCGGCGATGAGACCGCCACTGGTGGCACGCATCCGGCCATCGGTGTCGACAGTCTGGTCGGCCAGCAGGCGCAGATCGTCGTCGGCGTTCATGATGGCGTCATCGCCGACGGTGGCGTACACCTCGGAGCCGACATCGACCGTGACCTCGACACCGGCACCGGCAACCGCGCCACCGGTACCCGCTACGGTATCCAGACGGCTGACCTGATCGGTCGTGGCAATCAGGTCAATGCTGTCATCAGCACTGGTGACCTCAGCATCATCCCCGACCAGCGCATTCGTCGAGGCTTCCTGGGTGAAACGGTTGATCGCGGCACCCACTGCCGCCAACCCGCCGGCATAGCTGTTCGACTCCATGTCGACCCGAGTCTGCTGCCGGGCCGTGACGCCGACCGCACCGGTGGCAATGACAGAAGCCGCGCCACCGATCTCGGCGGTCACAGACGTGAAATCGTCCACCTGAATCAGCGTCGAGTTACCTCCCGCCAACGACCCTGTGGCACCAGTCGCCTTGGCCTGGACATTGTTCTCACCGCCATCCGGCCGTTGCAACCGGGCATCGATATCCAGCGTATCAACGTGCAGTGACAGCCCCGCCGCGTCATGATCCGGCTCACCGAGGCGCGCCACGATATCGCTGTTCATGTCGATGTCGGTCTCGGAGACGCCGACCGTGACGCCACCGGCATCAACCCCCAGCGTTTCGGAAGCGAAAATCGGCGTGGCATTGGCATCGATATCGACGTTGTCGGCATGGATATCGCCATCCGCACCGATCCAGCCGTGGACATCGGTATTCATGTCAATCTGCGAGAGATTACCGGAACCGGAAGCAATCCCCGCCGATACGGCGGTTACCGAGAGATCGATTTGATCCAGCGTGGTCGCCTGGATGGAGATATCGTCAATACGATTGTTCTCACCACCGACCTGTACCCCGTCGCCCAGGTACGCTTCGGTCCCGCCATTGAGCTCGACGATGCCGGTGGAGACACCCGCGGCTATGGAGCCGACAGCCCCGCCCGCCACGTCGAGCGTGTAGTCGCGATCGGCAGAGGCCAGCACCGATAGCGACTCGGCCGACTTGACGTCGACACCATTCAAGCCGTCGCTTGCCCCCTCCAGATAGGCCAGTTGCTCGCTGCGGTCGAGCAGGGTCGACGACTGTCCGGCCAGTGAATAACTGGTCGACGCCGTACCGCCATAGGACTCCAGGGAGATATCGCCGTCATAGCCGGCATCGACCTCGATGTCGCCACCGGCGGACAAGGTGCTGCCGGCTCCCACCGTGGCGGAGACGGCGCCGTTCTGTTCAACCACGGACAGGGAGGCACCGACCGATGCCGCCAGGCTGGCACTACCGGCGCCCGTCAGCGTTGACGAGTCGATGGATTCCGTGGCGTCCACGTTGATATCACCCTCGGCATCGAGGGTGACGTCACGCCCTACGGTGGCGGCGGTATCACCCACGGTCTGACCATCGCTGGGCAGGCCGACATCGAAACTCAATTCCTCGAGAGCCGTATTGTTGCTCTCACGATTGGACTGCGTATCGCCGCCGGGATTGTCGGGTTCGTCGAAGTTATCGTCGAACTGCTCCTGCTCGTCGTCATCGAATTCATTGTCGTCGTCGACCTCGGCAACATCGTCGTCCTGCCCCGGCATGGCAAAGTCACTGCTATTGTTCAGTGAGTCGCCCAGCAGCGAGCCCAGATCCTCGATTTCTCCCTGACTATCTTCGGTCAGTCCGGCTCCCAGGCTGATGACCGAGACCGAGCCGTTGACGGCGGCAGCGACACCCAGGGAGAAAGAAATGACGGTGGAATTGATGGTGCGGTCGAGCTCAGCATCGACGCTAATATCACCCCCTGCCTCGATAGTCGTACCGTCACCGACCGTGGCGCTGGTACTCTCGCGCAACACCATCACATCCACGGATGCTCCGGCGCCCACGAACCCGGCACTGGCCGAACCGACGACCTGCGTATAGTCGCCGGCACTGTCGCGGGGATTCATGCGGGTGGTCGTCAGGCCATCGATGGTCACGTCGCTACCGGCATCCAGCGTACTGGCATGGCCGGCCTCGGAGGCTCCGACATAGGCATGAGTCTGTGCATTGGAGGTCATTACCGAGACTGACCCCGCCAATGCGGTCCCCCCCAGCGAGCCGGTCGCCGCGGTCACACCTGTGGTCAGATCCTGCTTGGCGTGAACATCAATATCGCCATCCGTCGTCAGATGACTGCCCAGCACTTCCGCCCTGGCGATGGGGTCGATCAGCCCGACGGCCAACGACGCGCCCGCAGCGACACTGCCCGCACTGACGGCGCCTACCACGAAGCGGGAATCAATGTCATTGTGAGCATCGATATCGATATTCCCGGCATCGATACGGGCATCTTCCGTATAGGCATGCGTATCCAGGTTGAGACTCACGGCGCCCGCGGAACCGGCGGCACCCAAGCCGCCCACACTGACGCCCACGACGACACTGGTAAGATCCAGGTCGCTGCTCGCCTCGACGACGACGCTACCTTGCGCCTCGATATCGATGTCGTCATCCGACTGACCACGGACATACGCTGTCGTCTGATGATTCATCAACGACGTATCGACACCGGCCACCGGCGACAGGCCGCCACTAATATTGGCCGAACCACCACCACTGTCACCCGCGCCGTGATGCAACGCACGCGCCACCACATCACCCTGGCTCTCCACCTTGGCGGCATCGATATACGCGTCCGTGCTACCGGCAATGCCGTCGACGGTAACATTCGCTGCCAGACCGCCCCCGACGGATGCGGCGACGGAAACGGCGAAACTCGTGAATTCCGACTGGCTGGTGGCCGATACCATTACGCCGCTGCGGGCTTCTTCATCGTAGCTACCGTCGCCCCAACGCTGGGCCATATTGATGGCCCCCCCATTGGTACGTGCCACGACGTCGGCACCTCCGCCGATCCAGGCTTGGGTATCGGTTTCCATCAGGTCGACACCGACACTCCCGCCGACGGCGGCGATCCCGACCGATACCGTACCGACGACGATGATATTGCGATCGTGACTGTCGGCATGAACGAATACACTGCCATCGGCCGTTACGCTGCCACCATCGATCCAGGCCTGTACATCGTTACCGATCAATGCGCTGACGGCGTTGGCGGCAACCGACCCGAAGGTGCCATAGCTGACACCCGCCACCACATTCAAGCCTACCGCCGTGGAGTCGGCTTCGACCCGCAAATCACCGCCTTGCTCTGTTTCCAGGTCGGCGTCGGTGACCCCCGCCCGGATCGTGTTGGCGATATCGTTGTAGGCAACCGTCAGGCCGACCGAGGCGCCCTTGACGGCCACCGACACCTGGCCGGCGGCAGAGATGATCGAACTGTTGTCATCGGCATCGAGATGAATATCGCCGTTGGTCGCCGTAACAGCAGCGTCATCAATATCCGCTTCGACGACCTTGCGCGTGAAGTTGAGCGAGGTGGAACCGGCAATGGCGGCGAACCCGGCGACCGATGCACCGAGGACGTAGCTACTGATCGAGGATTCGGAGTCGGCGTCGAGAAGTACGCTCTGCGTCGTGATATCGGCTCCGTTCTCGATCCGTGCCGAGACCAGGTTGGTCTGATCCTCGCCGCTGTCCCCCGGGTTACCGCCCATGTAGTTGTATGACATGTACCCCGACAGGGCGAAGGCCCCTGCCGCACCGACGGCCACGGTGAAGGAGTTCATACCGATTTCGTCCCTGGCCGCGACCTGGACGTCACCTTGCAAGGCCTCGACGGTCGCCCCATCGATCACCGCCTCGGCACTGCTACGCAGCCAGTTGAGCGAGAGCGCACCGTTGATGGCGGCCTTGCCCGCCCCGGCACCGCTCAACGCGAAGCTGAACACCTGGTCGCCCGCCGATGTGGGGTCGGGAACCGCCTGGTCCTCGTCACCGGTATCGACATCTTCGGGACTGTTGACGTCATCATCGCCGACATCGCCTGACTGAGTCAGGTCATCATTGTCGATGATCGATTCGCTCGTGACCTTGCGCATCTCGGCAAGGACCTTGACATCGCCATCAGTGGCCGTCACTTCGGTATCGCTGCCGGCAATCGTTGCAATGACCGCGGAATTGATATCATTGGTCGCGGATGCTGCCGCCAACGCTGCGCCCCCGGCACCACTGGCCGCCCCGGCCACGTTGATCGTGATCGGTGCAACGCCGGCGAGGACGGAAACGCTGTCCCCGCTGACATCCGCGCCATTGAGGATTTGTGCCTTGACGTCATGCTTGACGAAGTTGATACCCACGGACCCCGCCAACGCCACCTTGCCGGCCCCTGCACCGCCGGCACTGAGGTTGAACAGCGTGCTGGTGCCCTGAGCATCGACGCTGACGCTGCCTCCATCGACACCATCGTGATTGGCCGTGACATCGGCATTATCGATGACGGCGGCGACTTCACCGGCATTGGCCTTGGTTTCGTCATTGGCGGTGCGCATGTCCTGAGACGGGTCGTTGCCTTCATCGGACTGCAGTGATCGCGACGGATTGCTGGGGTCGCCACCGATATAGTTGAAGGAAATCGCGGCGCCGCCGCCAACCTTGCCGGCACCGGCGACCCCGAAGGCAAAGTTGAGGATTTGCGAGTTGTCGCGAGCAATGACATCGACATCGCCATCCGCCTCGACGGTGGCACCTCCACTGATTTCGGAACGCACCGAGGTGCGTAACCAGTTGAGGCCGACGGCCCCCGCACCGGCCGCCGATCCGCCACCAGCGCCGGCGAAGCTGATGTTGATGATGCCGGCACTCATGTCGAGATTGCTGGTATCGCGTTTCGCAATGCCGGCTTCATCCTCATCCTCTTCCTTATCGGGATCGTCCTCGGTCCCGTAGGAGGCGAGGTCGATATCCAGTCCGACACTGGCGAGGTCGAAGTCTTCCCGGGCGGATTCATCGGCCAGGCCGGCGAGCACCTGCATGTCGCCCCCAATGTCCAACGACCCACCGCGCACACTGGCCACGATGTCATTATCGAGCTGGGCCGTACTGGCCGACAGCCCACCGGCCACCTTACCGGCACCGGCGGCACCCAGCGCGATGACCACCAGACGGCTGGTGTCTTCGGCCTGAACGGTCAGCGCTCCGCCCGTTTCCAGCTCGGCGTTACCGAGAATCTGGGCACGCGTTTCGCCGCTGACATAGTTGACGGTGACTGCCCCGGCCAGACCGACCTTGCCGGCTGCCGCGCCACCGAGCGCAACGGAGACCAACAGCGTATCGGCGACGGCATCGACCAGCACGTCGCCTTCGGTATCGATGACGCCGCCATCGATCTCGGCCACCTGATCGATGGTCACGAAATTGGTGCTGACGCTACCGGCGATAGCCGCCTTGCCGGACCCTGATCCGGCCCCACTGATCACGATCAATTGAGCGCGATCGTTGGCCACCACGTTCAGGTCACCACCGGCGTCCTCGATATCCGTGTCGATGACGCGAGCTTTCAGTGCCTTGTCGATCATGTTGACCGACACACTACCGGCCCCGGCCACTTTCTGGCTGGCACCGATGCCGAGCGCCAGGCTACGAATCAGCCCTTCGCCCGTCGCGGAGACGGCGACGTCGTCGGCATCGAGCAAGCGACTGCCTTCCAATGTGGCGGTCGTTGCTTGATCGATGGAATTGACGGCAATGCCAGCCCCCATTCCGACCGATCCACCGCCTCCCACGGCACCGGCAAGCGTCCAAAGGCTGGCACGATCGTTGGCGGCTATCGCGACATCGGCCTGGTCGCCCCCGGCGAGCGCTATATAGGTGTCATGCAGCGACGCTGAGGTCGTGTTGTTGACGATATTGACGCCGATCGTGCCGGCCAACCCGACACCCTTGGAACCGGTGGCAATGCCCGCCGAGCCGGCGAGCGAGACGATCAGCGCCTCGCTGTCGGCCGTTACGGCCAGGCTATCTGCCGATAGCGCTATGTCATTGTCGTCGTTGCCCCAGTCACTGCCGAGTGCTGCCGCTTCGGCTTCGACGTCATGTTCGATGTAAGCGACCGTTGCGGACCCACCGACGCCACCTCTGCCACTGAATGAGGCGGCACCGGATACCAGGATGGTATTGGCGGCATCACGCGCATTGACACTGACATCGCCCAGGTCGCCTTCATCGATGGTGAGCAGGCGTGCATTGACGCTACGCATCGATACCAGCGCGCTGGCCGACCCGGAAACGCCGATACCCTTCTGACTTCCGGCAACCGCCAGCGCGGCTGATGAAATGACACTCCAGCCCGTCCGTTCTGCGTCGACCGCCAGCGAGCCGGTCACCAGAGAGGCCACGTTGTCGACAAGCGCTTCGGTATGGCCATTCTGCACCGCAATCGACGCTGCGCCGGCCACGCCGACATCATTGCTGCTCCCCTCGCCGAGCGTCAGCGCACCGCCCCCCGACAACATACCGAGATGGGTATCGTCGTTGGCCGCAACCGAGACGTCACCTTCGGCCTCGAAGGCATCGAGACCGCGGATGGTGGCCGAGGCGTTGTCGTCACCGACGTGGACGATGGCCGAACCGGCCAGACCGACGCCCGTGCTGCTCTGACCGCCTGAGCCACCGCCACTGCTCTTCCCCAGTTTGCCCTGGAGCTCGGCGATGACATTATCGTAATTGGCCTGGTTGTTGGGCCATTTCCCGGGGTCGTCCCCGCTACCGCCCCCGGAGCCACCGGACGACGACTGGGACGACTTGCCGCCGGCAGCGGCACCGGCAATGGCCAGGTCGATGACCACGCCGCCGTTATCGGCGCCGACCTCGACATCGCCACCGATCAGGATCGAACCGTCGCGGGTATCGTCGTCACCGGCACTGCCGATCAGGGCGTGCGTATCACGTTCGAGCACGGTTACGCCGACCGATGCGCCGATGCCGACCGAATCGCTCTTGGTAATACCGCCGACCAGATTGATCAGATAACTGTCATCATTGGCGCTGACACGTAGCGCAGGATTATCGCTGTCATCGCCGACGCTGCCGTCACCGATATGCATGGAGACATTGTCTCCAATAGTGGCGTGCGTTTCGTTCTGGACGACATTGGCCACCGCCGAGGCATTGAAGCCGACTTGACCGGCCTTGCCGCCGGACGCACCAATGCCCAGCGCGAGACTGCCGTTATCGGCGGTGACATCCAGACTATCGGCCACGAGGTCCACACCGGATTCGATTTCCGCCGTGGCGTTGCTACCCAGGACATTGGCGGTCAGGGCCGCCCCGATCGCGGAACCGTCCGAGCTGCTGCCGAGCCCGGGTTTCTTGATGATGGCGTCTTTCCATTTCTTGCTGAACTCGCCGGCGCCACCGATGCCGGGAAGCTGCAAGTTACCCACGGCGGTAAAGAGGTCGTTGGCATTGCTGGCTGTGACGGAGACATCCTGCCCATCATCCGGATCGATATCGTCGACATTCACGTCCGTGTCATCACCGAGATTGACGTTAGCGCCATCGCGGATACGAGCATCGCTGTCCTGGTTGAGCAGGAAGACGTTGGCGGCACCGGCAATCGCCAGTTTCTCGCCCGAGGCCGTCGCTTGCGTCCAACTGTCGAAACTGCTGTTAAGGCCGAAATTGGTGGTCAGGTATCCGGAAATGGTGGAGACCAGATCCGGAATCTGCTGCTCGAGCGGGGTACCCAGTTTCTCCCAGCGATCGCCGTCGAAATCCTCCTGACTCAGATCGACATCACGTTCATCACTATCGCCCACGAACTGGTAGACATTACCCGCTTCGCCGCCGGCACTATGGTCCTTGTCGACCAGAACGGTGTCATCTTCTACGAGATCAACGGGATCTTCCGCATCGCTCAGATAATCGACGTTTTCCTCGTCATCCTCGAAAAATTCCTTGATGGAAGAATAGAGATTGGCACCGAAAACGCTGTCGAGATCCACTTCATTCAGACTTTCGGCATTGACGGCAATCGCCTCGTCGGCATTGAGGTCGACATTGCCCATGATGTCGGCATGGGCATGGTTGTCGAGATAACCGACGCTGATGGCCCCGGACACCGCCACCTTGGCGGTTTGATCCGGCGTATCCTGATTCTCTTGCTCGCTCTGCTTGTTATCGCGATTGTCGCCCGTCGGTGACGCACTGGAATCACGGCCATCGACCAGAGAGGAACTGACACTACTCTTGAGGGGGTTACTGCTACTGCTCTGCCCGGCACTGGTGTCTTTCGCCGCTGTCCCCGAGGCACTCACGTTGGGACGATGGCTACTGATGGCATCGACACTGACCTCTCCCTCGGCATCGATGGTCGTGCGTACATCGCTATCCGAGCCGAGACGGGCATCGGCCTCATTGATATCCACGGATACGGCAATCGCCGCAGCCAGGTCCAATGACTCGCCATTATTTCCACTACTCGGGGAGAGCTTCTCCCCGATCTGGTCGATCTTGAGCGTTTCACTGAGCTGATCCGCCCATTCGCCGATCTTGTCCTTGAGTGGCGAAAACGGTGCCTCTTTGGCACTGCTGACCGCATCGTCCTTGCTCTTTTCCAGCCCATCGACCAATCCTGATGGGCTGCTGGGCACCGTGCCGGCACTGGCGGATACGCCGTTGGATGTCTTGGGTATGTAGGAGAAATAGGAACCGGAGATACTTTCCTTGCGCGTTTCGGCGTCAACGATGACATCGCCACCGGCCTCGATATCACCGGCCAGTTGGGCTTCCGTATCCCCGGTTTCCACATTCACTGCACCGGCCAGCCCAACCTTGCCCTTGCTCGAGGCCGACGTGGCCGACGTACTGTTGCGATCGACGGTCAGTGCAGCGACTTCCACATCGCCACCCGCGGAGATTATCGCATCGTCCCGGACCATGGCGCGCGATTCGGTCACCAGCACACTCACCGCCATCGAACCCGCGAACCCGCCTTTGCCATCCGGGGCGGCCGACACAGTCTGCGTCGTATCGACGCTGGAATGAATGGTGACATGACCGCCTTCAATATCATTGTCACCATCCTCAATACCTTCGGCATTCAACTCACCGCTTATATCGATATTGGAGCGTGCGATAAGCGTGCTGACGGAGACACCCACCCCTACG
This sequence comes from Aidingimonas halophila, assembly GCF_900106955.1. Taxonomy (GTDB): domain Bacteria; phylum Pseudomonadota; class Gammaproteobacteria; order Pseudomonadales; family Halomonadaceae; genus Aidingimonas; species Aidingimonas halophila. The sequence continues at coordinate 168,866 of NZ_FNNI01000006.1, forward strand.
GCGGTGTCGGGCGATACGGAGGCCGACAGTTCGATATCGCCATCGATATCGATGTTGCGTTGGGCATTGAGCACGGCATCACTGCCGATATCGATGGAGGTGTCGGCAATCAACGTGGAAATGCTGCCGAACAGCGACAGCCCCTCGACAAAGGCGAGTGGCTCATTGGCGGCCCCATCGATGACGGCATTGCCGGTATCCACGTTGTAAAGCGAGCGGTCCGGATCGACGACCCGTGCATCAACAGCAATATCGTGGGCATCCAATGTCGCATCACCGATGGTGACCGATAGATCGAACACCCCGACATCGACGAAGCTGTTGCTGGGCGTGCCGTTGAGGAAGCCCGTTGGCTGGGCATGGAGGTCGATATCGCCGTCACCGGCATCGAGCGTGGAACCATCGTCAATTTCGATGACCGACGCCTCGAGGGTCAAATCACCGCCATTGGTGACCAACGATGACTGGTAACCGGAGGTTCCGAGGACACGGACGGCATTGGCGGCCAGAGCGAGGTCATGCCCCTCGGTGCCGATGCGTGCCCCATCGAGGGTTAGCACGCCATCTGCAGCCAGAGTTACGGCATGATCGATCGCAGTGTCGTTGACGCCGTCGTCCAGGGTAACGTCGCCATCCCAGGCATAGGTCAGCTCGGACTCGCCGCTGACATCCACGGCCCCGAAGGCATCGAGGGAGCCGCCCTGATCCTGCGCCGATGCCATGACCTGCACATGGTCGTCCGTGTTGTGGCTGGTAACGTCGACCGTTTCACTGTCGGTATTCAATTCCTGAATCCGGATGTCGAACTCGGTCACCGTACCCGTATTGTTGGAGCCCACCAACTCGCCTTGCGACGACGTTGCCAGACGCAACGATTCGCCATCGAAATCGCCGGCGTCCAGTGTGGTCTCACCGGCGCCGTCGCTGACCGATAAGTCCGCGATCTCGATACCGCGATAGTCGCTGATCGTGTTGTCGTCATCAGGATCGAATGCCAGCTCGCCATTACCGAGCGTCATGTCTTCATCGTGTCTGACGATCAGGGTATCGGCACCGTCCCCGCCAGCGATGTCATGCTCCGCAGCACCGGCCAGCTCGAAGCGGTCGTCACCGCGGCTACCGGTCAAGGTATAGGCGCCGCTGCCCAGCATCTGCATGTCGACGCCGCCGACCTGGAATTCATCGCTCTGCCAGGCGTCACCGGCACTATTCATCGACATGCCGAGGGCGTTAGCCAGCACCTCGACGGGATGGTCACCCTCATCGGCCTCGGGCAGATCGATGCTCAGATCGCCGTCACCGCCGGCGGTATCCTCGACGACCCAGCGGCCGTCGGCACGATCGACACGAGATTCGATCCCCTCGACGGCATCGAAGATCTCGACCAGATCGCCCAGCGTCCGTGCGCTGTCCAGCGCGACCGTCGTGGTCTCTCCATTGCTGGACGTGATATCCAGTGAGAGCGCCCCCTGCAGCTCGCTGCCCTCGCCGCTGTCATCGTCGTAATCGCTCAGGGACTGGCCGTCATCCTCGGCGGAGAAGATCGTCTCGAACTCATCGGTCGACATCAGATCCGCCAGCGCGGTGGAATCGTCCACGCCGGTGTAATCACCGGCATCGACGGTGACATCGCCGGTACTGTCTTCATCCGTTTCCACCGCAATGCTGTCGATGGCTTCGTAGGAGGAATCGGTCTCGCTATCGTTGCTGTCGGTCAGCGTGAAGGATTCGCCGTCGAGCGTGACATCGGTGATGTCATCCGCCAGTTCCAGACGCAACTCGTCATCACCGGCGCCGCCGGTGACCGTATTCTCTCCGGCGCCCGCAATCAGGGTGTTATCCCCGGCCACGGCATTGATTTCGGTCTCCCCCCGGCCGCCGACCAGGGTGTCGTCACCGCTGCTGCCTTCGAGATAGACACTGCCCTGATAGTCGCTGGCATCAAGCGTGGTGTCGCCGCCATCGGCCTGCAGAACGGCATCACTGAAGGTGTCGTTGAGAGTATCCGTACCAATGCGGCGTTTCTGACGATTGTCTTCTTTCACCTGGCGGAAGGAGTCATGGCCCGTGCCGGTCCCCGCTGCGGCCACACCGAGCAACGCCAGTTCGGATTCCTCCTCGGCAAACTTGCCGATGAAGCGAACGGTCCAGTCGACGGCTTCATGATTGCCATCGCCATCCTCGACGAATTCCCGCGAGACCTGGACATTGCCTTCCCCGATACCGTCGATGCTTTCGATGGCGCGCTGAATCTCCAGCGCCTCGGCATTGGCCGCCAGGGTGATCTCACTGACATCGCCATCGAAATGGAACTCGACCTCTTTCTCGGCATCACCATCCCAGGTCAGACGTTGCTCTTCGAGCTGGTCGGTATGGACGAGTTCATCATTGCCGAGATCCATCCAGCCGTCGCCGATCCCCATGACGGTATCGTCACCGTCACCGCCGGTGAGTTCGTTGTCACCGGCATTGCCGAACAGGACGTCATCACCGCCGTTGCCTTCCAGGGTATCGTCGCCGGCGCCGCCATCGAGCAGGTCGTTGCCACTGCCGCCCAGCAGCGTATCGTCACCGCCATGGCCTTCCAGACGCACGTCGCCGGTGAAGTCAGTGGCATCCAGCGTATTGTCACTCTCCCCTCCGATCAGGGTGGCGAGTTCTATATCATCGTCGAAGTTATAGGCGCGATCAGCGTCATCACCAAAGGTCAGGCCGTCATCGTCCAGCGTCATGTCGCTATCCGACTCGACCTGGATCATGTCGCCTTCGTCACCATCGCCGTTGCCTTCGATGGTGCCGCCGTGTCCATCGTTCGCCGACAGCACGAACAGGTCATCCTGGTCCGAGCCAATCGCGGTGACATCGTCACCGCGCATCTGGAAGGTCACGCCCCCCAGGCCGTACTCCGAGGCATCCAGCGTCTGCCCCGAACCGGAGGCACCCAGGATGATTTCGGTCGGATGACCGCTGAACGACATGCTGTTGTCGTCACCGATGTCGAGCGTGGCCGAATCACCGTCGCTGTTCAGCGTGAGATCGTCGTTCGCCCGATCGACCAGATAGGTGTCGTCGGCATCTTCCCGGCTTTCGAAGGTGTCCTCGCCGCCCACGGAGATCAGCAGGTTGGCGCCCTGACCACCATCGATGGTGTTGTCCAGGTCGTTGCCGGCCAGGATGTCATCACCGTCGGAACCGATAAGGTCACGGAATCCGTTGATTTCATCGACCCCGGCCGCTTCGCCTTCGCCGAGATCGACCGTGACGCCTTCGCTGTACTCTTCATAGCTCAAGGTGGCGCTGTCGCTGCCATAGAGCTTGTCGATGCCTTCCAGCGTGACATTCTCGATGGTGACGTTGCGGTCATCATTGACCTGCCAGGACGTCTCCAGGCTGCTGTGCAGTTCCTGGTCATCACCGGCCGACGCATCGATATCGGCAACTCCCGAGAAGGTGACGTCACCGTTCTTGCTTTCCCCCTCGCCGTCACCGGTCACCGTCCAGGCATGGCTCTCTTCATCGCCGACAATGCGGTCCCGATAATCTTCGTCGTCGCCACCGTTGAAATCGACGAGCAGCCCCTCGCTGTTCGCCGTGTTCAGAGTGTCGTTGCCGTCGCCGGCATCGAAGGTGACCAGCAGGTCGTTGGCATCATTCAGTACCGAGTCCTCGAACGACAGCGTGTCGTCGTCGTCGCTGCCGGTGATCTGGATATCACCTTTACCATCATCGTCGTCACTGTCACGACTTTGCAGGTCGTCGAGCTTCGCTTCGCCCATGACCTGATCGCCGCCGTCTTCCCCCTCGCCATTGCGATCGATGACCTGCACCATCTTCTCGTTGTCTTCTTTGACAACCTTCACCTGCATGTCCGCACTGGCGTCTGCTGTCACCGAGATGGGATCGGCGGAGAGCAACATGCGCGGCTCGAGGCCTTCGAAGCGGAACGCGGAACGCTCCGCCATGGCACGTGCCGGTTGCCGATACCGCCGAGACAACTGGGAAACGAGTTTCGCGAGTGGCTTCCGGAGGGGACGGAATGGGCGACTCATGGTGAACTCCTGATCAACGATGGCGACGAAATGACGGTAATGCCGAACTTTCAGTGCAGTGACGTATTGGCTTCCTGATCGGTCCCGGCGGCACTCTCTGACGGTGTCGCCGCGTCATCGGGGCTGCGTTCTTCTGCGGTGGGGTCGGTCTTGCTCTGCGCATCGACGGCGTCACCACCACGCGCCAACCGCGTCAGACGATTGAAGTTGCGCATCGATTGAAGATGGATATGCATCAATTCCAGTTCGTCGTTGCCCATCAGCGTCTGCAGCTGCTCGGCGGATAGCTCCTTGAGCTTGTTACGGTTGATCGCCTTGAAACCGGTCAGCGTGCGGCGGCCACCCTCCGGCAGTCGAACCTGCGCCTCGACGGATTCCAGCAGGTCCATTTCGACCAGGCGGCGGCAGAAGGCGCGTGTGCGCTGGAAATGCGCTTGATAGTCCTGAAGGAAGGAGAGTACCCGTCCCAGGTATTGCGTCTGCTCGCCATCGGCATCGAACAGGTGTTCCCCGCGCCCTTCCCGGTTGAAACCTTCATACTCCTCGTCGATGCAGAGCGTGAAGGTCTTGCCGTCGGAGGAGGACGCGAACACGAACGGATAGCGGCGGAAGAAGGCGGGCACATACTCACCACGCCAACGATTGTCGTCATCGACCATCAGGTTGGCATCCCGCTCGATGCCCAGCACGGCGACCGGCAGTACGCCATCGTCGGCATCGGTGAAGACGATCGGCAGATCGCTGGCTGCCGCCGGGAACTCTGCCGCCATCAGCGGTACGGAGTTGACTTCACGTGCAAAGGCGAAATCCTTCCCGACCTTCAGGGACAGGTCGCCGTGCTTGTCTCGCGTGATTGGCTGGACGTTGCGATAGATCAGTAGTTGCGTGGCCATGATTCTCTCCCTATGGATATCAGGTGGTGGACGCAGAGCGTGGCCGGGAGCGTTCAACGCTGCCCGGAACACGGTCGCTGTATCTGGGGTGTTCGGTGTGTCTGGGGTGATGGCGCGTCGTGCCGTGATAACAGGTCACGAACGGTTGACCGGTCTCATCCCGGCCAAACGAGAGATTGCTGAGAATCTCGTTACCGTGCTTGGCCATCCATGAAATCAGCGTGTCACGTGCCGCGGCTTTCCACTCGCGTGACAGAGAAAACATCGGTCCCGCCAGCGTGCCAAGTGGCAGACCGGCGCGATGCAAGTGCAGATTCAGGGAATCCCTGCCCGTCGCTTTTCCAGCCTGAACTTCTTCAATTCGTACCGTCAGTGGCGGCCAGGGGGTCTGCGCCAGGGCAAAGCTGACTTGTAACTGCTCGATCAGATCATGTAGCGGGGAGTCCGGTTGCGCCTGCAATTCATCGTCGATCGCCCGGCGAGCCTCGCGTGCACTTGGCAACAGAACATAGTCGGAACGTGCGACGGACTCGCCGGCTCGCCATTTCCAGGCACGGTACAGCACGAACCGCTCGTTACCGGGCAGGGAATCCGGCTTCTTGACTTCCCAATAGACCTTGCAGCGATCATCCTCGACACCGAGGTGAAGATAGTGGGGACACTGCAGTGTTTCCTCAGCGCATGAATCAAGTGGCGCCAGACATGTTTCGGCATCCACCCGAGACATCCCCAGGTCGAACAGCAGACGCCCCAGCTCGTCATACAACATGTCCGGCGGTATCGCTTGCACCGGTACGCTGAACAGACAGCGCTGGGTCGACCATCGGCCGGGCCGACACTTCGCCGACTTCTCGCTCAGGTACGGCAATGCGCGGGACGTCAACAAGGACTGAATCGACTCAGCGGCACGATTGCCGACGGCGAATCGTCCAGGATCAGCGTTGGCCCATGGCAAGGACATCGACCTGCTCTCCCATCATCGAATCGATCTGCGCGAGATCGTCGACGTTGATCACGCCGGCAGCATGCTTGAGATTGAGGACACTCATGAGGTAATCGTATCGGGCACTGGCGAGTTCACTACGCGCATAGAACAGGTCGCGTTCGGCATCGAGCAGGTCCAGCACCGGCGTCGTACCGGACTCGACTCCGACCTCACGCGATTCGACGACACGCTCACTGGCTTCCAGGGATTGCTCGAGTGATTCCTCACGGGATATGGCCGTCAAGATGCCTTGATAGCCATTGCGCACTTCACGACGCAGTTCACGGCGTATCCGTTCGAGACGCGACTGGCTGGACTCGAGCAAACTCTCGCCTTCACGCACTTGCGACGAGGTATTGCCACCGCTGTAGACCGGGACGTTGAGCGTTACCGCGATGTCCTGGGTTTCGACCTGACTCCCGCCGCCGAACAACGATCCTTCCGTATCATCGTTCTCATAGTTGACGTTCAGGTCCAGCGTCGGCAGATGCCCACCACGGGATTCCTTGATCTCCTGCGAAGCCACCTCGGTACCGAGATGCGCTGCCTTCAGGCGGGGGCTTCGTTCTCTGGCGAGTTCCTCCCACTCTTCCAGCGAGTCCGGATCAGGACGCTCCAGTTGCAGACCGCTACTGACGGGCTGCAACGATGACGGGCGCTGTCCGGTGATTTCGGACAACCCTTCCAGCGCATCCCTCAACTCGTTCTGGACCTCGAGCTCGCGAGCATCGACCTGCTGGAAACGTGCCCTGGCATCGAGGAACTCGACCTCGCGAACCAACCCGTCTTCATAGCGGGCCCGCGTCTCCTCCAGATTGGCTTCCACCGACTCTTTCTCAGCCTGCAGATAGCTCAGTGTCTCGTAGAGAGAGAGCGCATCGAAGTAACGTTCGGCGACCCGGATGAACAAGTCCTGACGGGCGACCTCGAGTTCCGACGCCGCCTGTTTGATCTCGAGCTTGGCTTTGTCAAACGCCGCCCAGCGCGAATAGTCGTAGATCGACTGTTCGATCGAGGCGCCATAAGTGGTCGCCGGGTAGGACGTCGAACCACTGGCATATTCTTCGTTATCGGAACTGACGATGTCCTGATTCGTTTCGGTACGAGACGCCGTCAAACTCACTTGAGGCAACAATGCTGAACGAGCCTGGTAGTAGCGCTCATCCGTCGCCTCCTTGCCGTAGAACTCTTCCTGGTAACGGGGGTCGTTGTCCTTGGCCATCTCGTAGACGTCCAGCAGACCGGCTCCCAATACCGGCGTGCTACCCAGTCCCGCCACCACACTCACGTACATGGACAACGCCCTGCCACGCTGCCCAAGGAGAAATCTTGCGAGCATTCGTTGTTATCCCGATGTCGTCGGTTTTCATTGTGTTGCCCCGGACGATGAGCCTCCGAGGCAATTCCCTGCGTCACGATAGCCTAGCCGGTACCTGAACCGGATTCTTGACGATTTCAAACATGCCGTGGGTTACGACACTCATGAAAAACGCTAGCAAACATAACATTATGATACAATTTGATACCAACAGTTTTCTTCAACTTTCTAATCGTACCATTCTGATACATACGATCATGGAAAGAGGCAGATCGGTGATGCTTCCAGATGACATGATGTAACACTCCCCACGTTTTAGCAGCCCGTACTCGATCCTCCAATCGCCAGGCTCGAATTTGAGACAGAGAGTCAACTCAGAAGGAAATCAGGGACACACAATCAAATGCGCAAGAAGGTCGAGGGCGTCATGATGGCCCCCCAGTTACCTGCGGCGCCCATCGCGACTGAAGCGAGAGGGTGTTTTGCTGTATGATGTCGATCAGCACCTACCCGTTGTCCGCAGGGAATACGGCTTCACCATGCAATTCCACGACTTGATGCAGGCGGAAATCTGGCTGCAGCAACAAATAGAAACGGCCCCGACCCTCGATGCACTGGCGGAGCGCCTCGGCTACTCCAGCATTCATCTCAACCGGGAGTTCAACGCCCATTTCGGCGTTCCCGCCGGCCAGTATCGTGATACCTTGCGCCTTGAGCGCGCCGCCCTGCTTCTGGGCGTGACGAATCGCAGCATCACGGCGATCGCCGTCGAGTGCGGTTATACCGGCCAGTCGGTGTTCAGTCGCGCCTTTCGCAACCGGTTTCAGGTAGCTCCACGAGAGTTTCGGCAGCGCTTCCAGGCCATGCAGCCTGAGCTGGTCAAGACAAGCGTGCCCGACGATGCCATTGGCGAGGTCACCGTCGAATCCGCGGGGCCAACGCCATTGCTGGTCATTCGCCATTACGGCTACGATCAGCCCGAGCCACCGACGAATCTATGGACCGTCTACGCTCATCAGGCCCCCGCACCGCCCTGCCAGGCACGGCCCTGCTGGGTCTACCACGATCATCCTGGAATCACGCCCGCCCATCGCGTGCGGATCGATTTCGGCTATCGGCTGCTTCACAAACCCGATCGCGCGGCACCTCTGCCATTTCGCCACGATGAACTACCTGCACAACGTGTCGCTCAACTACTGATCGACGATATCGCCCGCATGGAGGAGGCCTTCGCCTATCTGGTCCTTCAGGCGATCCCCGGGTTGGGTGAGACTCCCAGCGGAGAAGCCGCTTCCGTCGTTTGGCGGCATGGGCGTCCCGATGGTCGTGGCGATCAGGAAATCGAGCTACGCGTGCCATTGAGTGGGTTGTCATAGCGTGAGCCAGCGGTTATCCCTGTAGGAGTCACGATTCTCTATCCATCACGGGAGCATCACCCCATGAACGATATCGCCTTGATCACCGGTGCGACCTCAGGCTTCGGACGTGCCACGGCACGCCGCTTTGCTGATTCAGGCTGGTCGGTGATCCTGATCGGGCGGCGACAGGAACGCCTCGACGAGTTGCAGCGGGAGCTGGAAGACAAGGTTCCGGTGCTGACCCTGGCGCTGGATGTTCGCGATGACGAGGCCATATCCCGCGCCATTGCCGATCTGCCGGACGCGTTTCGTCAAGTCAAAGTGCTGGTCAACAATGCGGGGCTCGCTCTGGCGCCACAGCCGGCACAGGAGGCTGAACTGGCCGATTGGCACACCATGATCGATACCAATGTCACCGGCCTGGTCAACGTGACACACGCATTATTGCCCACGCTGATCGACACCGGTGCAGGAGCCAGTATCATCAACATCGGTTCCGTGGCAGGAAAGTTTCCCTATCCTGGCGGGCACGTCTATGGCGCGACCAAAGCCTTCGTGCAGCAATTCAGCTACAACCTGCGCTGTGACTTGTTGGGTACGGGAGTCCGCGTGACGGATATCGCGCCCGGTATGGCGGAAACCGAATTCACGCTGGTTCGTACCCGAGGTGACAAGGAAGCATCGGACGCCCTGTATCGTGGCACGACGCCATTGCAGCCGGAGGATATCGCCGAGCAGATTTTCTATGTCGCCACACTGCCGGCACACATCAACATCAACCAGCTGGAAATCATGCCGACACGACAAGCATGGTCGAAGTTCGCTGTCGATAGGGATTGAGTTCAGGCAATTCGGCCGAGTTCGAGCAGGGTGCGCATCAGGGTACTGACCGATTCGGAAGGCAAGTGGTACTCCGACATCAGCGCCCTGAGACGCTGCTCGAACAAACGCTGACGCTCTATTTCCTCTTCCTGCCGACGGGCTTCCAGGCTCGCGGCGTCTTCTTGAGGCGGTGTGTCGTAGCCACTACCGCCATCCAGTTCTTTCAACGCTTCCGCGAACGCATCGTCGAGTTCACGAAACTTGCGCAGCTTTTCACGCTCATCCATGGGTTTATTGAATTTCTGATATCGCATTCAGGTCGTTATTCACGTTGAGAAACGGCTAATCCGTGTCGGGCCAGTTTGCGCACGACACTGGGTTGACTGATGCCAAGCTGACGGGCGATGGCATAGGTACTGGGCAGCGTCTCGCACAGACGCGCAAGAATACCGCGTTCATACGCCTGCATGGCCTGCTTGAGTGTCTTTTCGCTGTCGATGACCGTTGCAGTCTCGGCGGACAAGGGAGTGTCACTCCCTAGTATACCGCGATTGTCGGATTTGGCGAGAGTCGCCTGAGTGTCGCCACCGATCATGTCGCCAGCGGTGGAGAGCCAGGCGCGCTCCATCCAGTTCTCCAGTTCACGCACGTTACCCGGCCAGTCGTGACTCATCAGTTCCGCCCACACCGTCGAATGGAGCATCTTGTCCTGACCGTAGCGCTCGTTGAGTCGCTTGAGCTGCAGTTCGGCCAACCCGGGAATATCTTCTCGACGCTCACGCAAGGGCGGTAACGTGACGGGGATGACATTGAGCCGATAATAGAGGTCAAGCCGAAACCCGCCTTGTTCGACCTGACCGGCCAAGTCATGGTTGGTGGCCACGACCAGGCGAAAATCGACCCGCCGGGGACGTGTGTCACCAAGCCGCGTCAGCATGCCATCCTGAATCACCTTGAGCAACTTGGTTTGCATGGGCAACGGCAATTCGCCGATTTCATCCAGAAACAATGTGCCCTTGTGTGCCTGCTCCAGCATGCCGGCCTTGCCCTGTCGGGCGGCACCACTGAAGGCACCGGGCTGGTAGCCGAACATTTCGGATTCGAAGAGGCTTTCCGGAATGGCACCACAATTGACATCGATGAACGGGCCATCCCGCCGCTCACTCCAACGATGCAATTGACGGGCGAATGCGGTCTTCCCCACCCCCGATTCGCCCAGCATCAATACCGTGGCATCGGTGGGAGCCACCCGCTTCAGCAACAGCGCCGTCTCGCGCATCATCTGACTACGCACCTGAAGATTGTCGTCGAGATTGTCGAGATCCATATCGTCGCCGATCGAATGCGTATGCGAGCGTTTCAGGTGCTCGCTGAAGCGCCGCTGCAGCAAGGCGTATTCATCCTGTAGCCACTGCAGATCGGTCAGGTCCATGGAACGACTGACCACGCGCTCGATTCGTCCATCGACATAGACCGGATGCGCCTGGGCAATGACACGCCGCCCCGTGCCGGTCTGTTGCATCAATTGCGCCGGTTTCCCGGTACGGAAAACTTCCAGGCTAACGGACGGCTTCAGCACGCCACGCTCCGACAACTGATAGACGGTCGAGGCGCACAACTCTTCACGCGACAAGCCATAAACGGCCGCGGCACCAGGACTGACATCAATCACCCTTCCCTCGCCGTCGACGACGAAGAAGTGATCATGAGCCGTTTCGACGATGGTCTTCAGGACCAGGGAATCGATATGGGACATCGCGCATCCGTTATACAGCAAAGGAGTAATGCATTATTGAATCATTAATTCATTTCTGTATCACCCACACCGTCCCTGTGATGTAAAAATGCATCAAATAGAAGAAAAACCACGACAAATCATGAAGATAAAATTGGCATGCAATGTGCAGGAATACAAGCAGGCATTCGGCCTACCGGCCGATATCGCGACTGACGTCGTATCTACAGTCACATCAGTCAGGAGAGGAGTATGAGCGAGTTCAACCAGCCCCTGGGCGGAAACGAGATGCCCCGCTTCGGCGGTCCAGCCACCATGATGCGGCTGCCGACCCAGGACAGCCCGGCCGGACTGGATGCGGCCTTCATCGGCATTCCCATGGATATCGGCACATCCAACCGTCCCGGCACACGCATGGGGCCCCGACAGATCCGCGATGAATCGCGCATGCTGCGCCCCTACAACATGGCGACTCATGCCGCCCCGTTCGACAGTCTGCAAGTCGCCGATATCGGTGATGTGCCGATCAATACCTTCCACCTGCCCAAGAGTGTCGACATCATCTCCCGCTATTACGATGATGTGCTCGCCCACGGGTGCACACCCTTGACGCTGGGCGGAGAACATACCCTTACCCTGCCGGTTCTACGTGCCATGGCGAAAAAGCATGGACCGGTCGGACTCATTCATGTCGATGCTCACGCGGATATCAACGATCACATGTTCGGCGAACCTCTCGCCCACGGCACCCCGATCCGTCGCGCCCAGGAAGAGGGCCTGCTGGACAGTCGCCGCGTCGTGCAGATCGGTCTGCGTGGTACGGGCTACGCTGCCGATGACTTCGACTGGTGCCGGGAGCAGGGGTTCCGCGTCGTGACCGCCGAACAGTGCTGGTATCGCTCGCTGGAGCCGTTGATGAAGGAAGTTCGGGAGCAGATGGGCGACGGCCCCGTCTACATCACTTTCGATATCGACAGCCTGGACCCGTCGGTGGCTCCTGGAACCGGGACCGTCGAAATGGGCGGCCTGATGGCCTCACAAGGCCTGGAAATCGTGCGTGGCGCCTGGGGATTGAACATCGTCGGCGGCGACCTGGTCGAGGTGGCTCCCCCCTACGATACCAGCGGCAACACCGCCCTCATGGGCGCCAGCCTGCTGTACGAGATGTTGTGTGTACTTCCCGGTGTCGCCCGTCGCGACTGACACATCACTGATGCAAAGACAACAATTTACGAGGTTCCCATGACTTCGATGGATACCACGAGCGACGGTACAACCACTAACGCGCCGCTCAATCGTCGAAACCTGCTCAAGTTTCTGATTCCCTCCGTGATCGGGGTCGGGCTGTTCCTGATCCCCTTCTCGACCGGCGATACCATCAATATCGGCATGGGCATGATGGCCGATGCCCTTCAGGCCTTCCTCGGTGGCGCCCTGCCGGCCATCGCCGTATTCGTCCTGTGTCTTTCCGTCGCTCTAACGACCCTGGTGAAGGTGACGAAACCGGGCTGGGCCAGTGAGGGCGTCTTCAAGGAAATGTTCGATGTCGCCCCCTTGTGGTTCGGCATGCGGATTCTGGGCGCCCTGTTTGCGCTGATGACGTACTTCCAGTTCGGTCCGGAAGTCGTGACCGCCGATTTCACCGGTGGAGTCATGCTCAACGATCTGGCCCCGGTGTTGCTCACCTTCTTTTTCTTTGCCGCCTTATTGCTGCCTTTCCTGGTCGACTTCGGCTTCATGGAATTCATCGGCAGCCTGGTGCGCAAGCCATTCCGCGTCATCTTCGGTCTGCCCGGTCGGAGCGCGATCGACGCCACTGCCTCCTGGATGGGTTCGGGCACCGTGGGCGTGTTGATCACGACCCAGCAGTACGAACGCGGTTACTATAATCGCCGCGAGGCGTCAGTGATCGCCACCAATTTCTCGATCGTGTCGATCGCTTTTGCGCTGCTGGTCACCAGCTTCATCGGTATCAACCATCTGTTCGTGCCATTCTACTTGACCGTGGTGGTGGCCGGCTTGACCGCAGCCATTATCGTGCCACGTATTCCCCCGCTGTCACGCAAGCCCAATACCTATTACGAGCCGGTCGGCTGTCAGTTGGTCGAGAAGGACGCCAGCGACCTGGGCGTCTGGCGCTTCAGCCTTATCCAGGCCGTGAAGCGTGCCGAGAAGGCGCCCGGCCCGCGCCAGCTCGTCCGCCATGCGCTGATCAACGTCGCCGATATCTTCCTGGCGTTACTTCCGTTGGTCATTGCGATCGGCACCATCGCCCTGATTCTGGCCGAGTTCACACCGCTGTTCACCTGGCTGTCGTATCCGATGGTGCCGGTACTGGAGCTGCTGAGAATTCCGGAAGCCGAAGCCGCTGCGCCAGCAACGCTCGTCGGTTTTGCCGATATGTTCCTGCCGGCCGTGCTGGCTTCCAACATCGAGAGTGAACTCACCCGTTTCGTGATCGCCTGCTTGTCGCTGACCCAACTGATCTACATGTCGGAGATCGGTGCCCTGCTGCTGAAATCGAAGATTCCGCTCAAGGTGTGGGAACTGCTGGTGATTTTCCTGCTACGTACCATTATCACGCTGCCGATCATCGCCGGCATGGCTCATCTGTTCTTCTTTTGATTTCGGCACCGAGCCACGGGCGCTTGACGCTCGTGGCTCATGACAGGAGACCTCATCAATGACATGCGCCCAATTGTTGCTGCAACTGCTTCGCAGGTGCTATGGCATCGATACCGTCTTCGGCATTCCCGGGGTGCATACGGTGGAACTGTACCGGGGACTGGAAGGCAGCGGTATGCGCCATGTCACACCGCGTCACGAGCAGGGCGCGGGCTTCATGGCGGATGGTTATGCCCGCGCTACCGGCCACCCGGGTGTCTGTTTCATCATCACCGGGCCCGGCATGACCAATATCGCCACGGCCATGGGACAGGCGCTGGCCGATTCCGTACCGATGCTGGTCATTTCCAGCGTCAATCGGCGCGATACGCTGGGGCTCGGTCAAGGACGGCTACACGAATTGCCCAGCCAACAACAGACCCTGGCCGGTGTCAGCCGCTTCAGCCATACGCTGCTGGCCCCGGACAATCTTCCCGAAGTGCTGGCACGCGCCTATGCGGTGTTCCGTGGCACACGTCCGGGACCGGTACATATCGAAATCCCCATTGACCTGTTCGATGCCCGGGTCACACCACCGAGCCACTGGCACTCTCCGGTGTGGTATCCGGCCGCGCCGGCACCGGAGGGTATCACGACGGCGGCCCGATGGTTGCACGACGCACAACGGCCCCTGGTGCTGCTGGGCGGAGGTTGCGTCGACAATCCTGAGACAGCACGCACACTGGTCGAGCGTCTGGACGCCCCGACCGTGACCACGATCAATGCCAAGGGCGTACTGGGTCATGATCATCCGCTGGATCTGGGCGCCAACGCTGCTCTGCCAGCGGTTCGCGAACTCGCGCGCGATGCCGATGTCATCCTGGCCATGGGGACCGAGTTGGGCGAGACGGATTACGATGTGGTCTTCGACGACGGGTTCGAACTCAATGGCCGGCTAATCCGGATCGACATCGATGCCGAACAACTGGCACGCAATCAGCCGGTGTCCCTGGGGCTGGTGGCGGATGCCGGATTGGCGATGACCGCGTTGCTGGCCGCGTTTCCCGATACCGTCCCGCGCGGCGGACAGGCGCGTGCTGCCAATGTTCGCGACACCCTGGCACTTCGCGACAGTCCCGATCTGGCCCCGTTCGTGCCATTGTTCGACACTCTGCGGTCCGCATTGCCGGACGCCATTCTGGTCGGTGACTCCACGGCTCCCGTATATGCCGCCAACCATCTGGTCTCTCAGCCCGTACCACGGCGCTTCTTCAATGCCTCCACCGGCTACGGGACGCTCGGTTACGGCCTGCCGGCCGCCCTGGGAGCCCAACTGGCCCGTCCCGACCTGCCGGTCGTCGCCCTGGTCGGTGATGGCGGAATCATGTTCACTCTCGCGGAGATGGCTACGGCCGTCGAAGAGCGCCTGCCGCTCGTGATCCTGCTGTGGCACAACGGCGGTTATGAAGAGATTCGCCGCTATATGGATGCCAATGGCGTTGCTCGGCTCGGCGTGGACATCCAGGCGCCGAATTTTGCCACGCTGGCCCAGGGGTTCGGCTGCCTTTCCACCCGTGTCAACGACCCGGCCAGCCTGGTCAACGCGCTCGACTCCCGCCCCCTCGACGGTCCCTTGCTGATCGAAGTGGATGCCAATGCGTGGGTGGGGCCTTAGCCGCGATGCAGGACGCAAGTCCTGCCTGGAATCGTTATGCGCACATAGATTGGAGCGAGCCACCATGCAACAACTCGACCATCAATATATCAACGGCCGCTGGATTCCCTCTCAGGGACATCGGCGATTGCCGGTGACCAATCCTTACACCGAAGAGACGATCGCCCACGTCACGGGCGGCGATCCGGCCGATGTCGATGCGGCCGTCAGCGCTGCCCGCAGCGCCCTTCCTGATTGGCGGGCACTGCGCGGTGCCGAACGCGCCGTCTATCTGGAGGGATTCGCCGATCAATTGACACAACGTCGCGAATCACTGATGCGCTTGTCCTCGACCAACAATGGCAAGGCGCTGGCGGAAGCCGGTGTCGATCTGGACGACGCCATCGCCTGCTATCGCTATTATGCCGAACAGGCACGTACTCTGGATGGTCGCCAGGGGCAGGGTATCGAGCATGACATGACAGGCATCGAAGCACGTGGCTATTACGACCCCGTGGGCGTTGCCGGTCTGATCACGCCGTGGAATTTCCCGCTGGTCACCAGTGCCTGGAAACTGGCACCCGCGCTGGCGGCCGGCTGTACCGTGGTATTCAAACCTTCGGAAGTCATCCCCCTTCCCGAACAGCAACTGGCCGACATTGCTGAAGCGATCGACTTGCCGGCGGGTGTACTGAATCTGCTGCATGGCGATGGTGAAGGTATTGGAGCGCCCCTCACCGCCCACCCGGACATCGACAAGCTCTCCTTCACAGGCAGCAATCGTGTTGGGGAAACCGTCATGCGTGCCGCCAGCGAGGGTACTCGCAATGTATCGCTCGAACTTGGCGGCAAATCACCGATTCTGGTCATGGATGATGTCGACCCCGAGCAGGCGGCGGATTGGGTGATGGCAGGCATCTACTTCAACATGGGGCAGGTCTGCTCGGCAACGTCCCGCCTGATCGTCCATGACGCGATTGCCGATGCCTTGTACGACGCGCTGGCCAGGCGCATTGATGCAATCCGCCTTGGTGACCCGCTCGCCGAGGGAACCGATATGGGGCCACTTACGAGTGCTCGGCAGCGCGAAAGCGTAATGCAGTACCTTGATATTGCCAGGCAGGAAGGGCTGACTGCCGTTCGTGATGAACGTCACCGGAAGTTGCCCGACCATGGGTACTTCGTGGCGCCCACTTTGTATCGGGACGTACCCACTGCGAGTCGACTCTGGAATGAAGAGATCTTTGGTCCCGTACTTTGCGGTCACAGCATTGTCAGTGACGATGACGCCATCACACTGGCCAATACCAGCGATTTTGGTCTGGCGGCCACGGTGATAAGCGGTGATAACGAACGAGCCAAGCGTATCGGGCGCCAGCTTCAAGCGGGGATCATCTGGTTCAATGGTGAACAGATCATCATGCCACAAGCCAGTTGGGGTGGCGTCAAGCGTAGCGGTATTGGTCGCGAATTGGGCCCATGGGGACTACAAGCGTTTCTGGAGGTGAAGCATCTGATCGGTCCCGAATGATCCCGCCTACACAAACGACCCCGCCGAGGCGGGGTCGTTTGCAGTGCGAATCACGGTTGGCAGCCACGTCAGTATGTGATGTGGCCGGCAACCGCCATCGGCAGCTTACTTCTCCATGGAACGCTCGAACATGCGATCCATTTCTTCACGGTTTTCCTGAGCCATCTGCATAGCGGCCTGCGCGTCACGCTGTGCCTGGTTGGCAGTGTTCTGCGCTTCCTGAGCAGTCGAGTTGGCTTGCTGAGCTTCGGCTTGTGCATCTTCAGCGATGGTACGAACTTCTTCCAGCGAGCTTTGAGACGCGCAACCAGCCAGAACGGCCAGAGAAGCGGCAGCAGCAGACAGCTTCAGAGTGGTTTTCAGAGTGGACATGATGATCTCCTTGAGTCTTCCTTGGTTCAGCCTTGAATTATGCCTGGCTCCCCAGGCTCCTGCAAAAGCAGGTTCTTCTCAGTAATGACTCTAGCGCTTTCAAGCCAAGAGTCAAACGCCGTTTTATTATAGACAACACCCTCTTGTCTACCGATAAATTCGCGTTTTACTTCATAGAGATTAGCGGATGACAACACGTGTGCCAATCTCCGTGTTATCACGCAGCCATTCTATCTGCTCATTGGTCACGGCAATACAGCCCTGTGTCCAGTGAAAACGGCCATGAACGTCTTCATCGCCTTCACCCAAACCATGGATACCGATATCGCCACCCAAGGGGGTATTCTGTGGCGGTTCCCCATGCCGACGAATGTACTGATGGTACGATTCATATTCGTCACGATCGATGATGCCAGCGTTGAAAGATTCTCGCACATGGGCTGGAGTCGGGTAGTTGAGCCCCAGGAAAATATGGAAACGACTCTGCATGTTGACACGATTGATGCGGAACTCGCCGGTCGGGGTTTTACGATCCCCTCTGACCCTCAGTGGCGCGGCACCGCCCCGCCCCAGGGACACCGGTTCAAAGCGCTCGATCACTTGATCGCCTTCATACACAGTCAATGTCGCGCTCTTGTCGTCAATCAACAGCCAACGTTCATCGGGCCGCGGTGAAAAGTCGGAATCCAGCACGGCATGGGCGCCGGAAAACGGCAACAGGACCATGAGTAACATGGCCAGTTTTCTCGTCAATGACATCATCAATACACGGTCTCATGCAAACGAAGGAATCCATGGGACATCTTCTACGCTATTTGCGGGCAAAACTCAATTTCAGCCTGTATCCAACAACTTCGAGTCAAGACAATGACGGTATCGGCGTCTCATCCAATGCCCGACGTACGGTACGCGCCAGCTCTCTGTACCGGTAGGGTTTGCTCAACAGCAGGACGCCGGGATCCAGGCGTCCATGATGAACGATAGCGTTCTCCGTGTAGCCGGACGTATAGAGCACCTTCAGCTGCGGTCGTATCGTTCGTGCTCGATCCGCCAGTTCCTTGCCATTGAGCCCTCCTGGCATGACGATATCGGTGAACAGCAGGTCGATATCGTCATGCTCGCGAATATATTCCAGCGCCTCACTGCCCTGTATCGCCTCGATGACGACATACCCCAGGGAAGTCAATTGCTGACAGGCGTAGCGGCGAACCAGATCATCGTCTTCCACCACCAGTATGGTTTCCCCTCGTCCCAGGACACCATGACTGTCAGTCGTCTCGGATGGCGACGCCACCTCGCTATCGGCGAGTGGCAGATATATTTTGACGGTCGTTCCCTGGCCGGGTTCGGAATAGATGCTGACATGCCCACGCGACTGCTTGACGAAGCCATAGATCATGCTCAAGCCCAGCCCGGTGCCCTGGCCGGCCGACTTGGTCGTGAAAAAGGGCTCGAAGACTCGGTCGAGGTGTTCAGCACCTATGCCTTCGCCAGTGTCGGAAACGGCGACCAGAATGTAGCTCCCCGATTCGACTTCGATATGATGATCGGCATAATCCTGATCGAGATGGGTCAGGGTTGTCTCGATGACGAGGTTTCCGCCTTGCGGCATGGCGTCACGAGCATTGAGACACAAGTTCAGCAGGGCGTTTTCCAGTTGGGACGGGTCGACCATGGCCTGCCAGCCATCGCTATCCGTAATGAGCTCCACCTGAATGTGCTCACCCAGCGTACGACGTAACAACGCATGCATGCCACGCAGGGTCTCATCGACATCGATCGCCTGCGGCTCCAGGGGCTGTCGACGGGCATAGGCGAGCAGGCTCTGTGTCAGGTCGGCGCCACGCTGTGCGGCACTGACCAGCATCCCCGCCAATTCCGCCAGATCCGGCTGATCGGCGAGCTCTTCCACCAGCAATTCGGCATTTCCCAGAATGACTGTCAGCAGATTGTTGAAATCATGGGCGACCCCTCCGGTGAGCTGGCCGATGGATTCCATCCGCTGGGCACGCCGTAGCTGCTCTTCAAGCTCGACGCGTTGGGAGATATCCGTGATGTAGCCTTCCAGCGCCAGCACCTCTCCGTCGTCCGAACGCACGGCATTGCCCTGCTCCCACACCCATTTTTCGTCGCCCTGGGCGGTGATCAGTCGATACGTGCAGCTATAGGATTCTTGCGCGGCAATGGCACGATAGACCTCTTCTTCAAGCCGCTGGCGCTCGTCGGGATGAATCAACTCGATGAAAGAGACTCGCCGATTATCGATGAGGTCACCGGGTTGATACCCCGTCAGCGACTGACAGCCGGCACTCACGAACTGCATGGTCCAGTTCGCATCGAGCTTGCAGTGATAGAGCATGCCCGGAATGTTGCTGAGCAGCGATTCGACATGCCGCTCACTGGCAATTTCTCGTAGAGTATCCGTCGGATGATCGGGTGACATGGCAACCTCGTCGTTCAATTCGCCTGGCGGGCATTCAGCCAGCCTGTCACATGATGCGTCGGCATGGGCCGAGCGATGTAATACCCCTGGGCATAATCGCAGCCAATGGTTTTTAGAAACGCCAGTGCATTTCCGTCTTCCACGCCTTCAGCCACGACATCGAGCCCCAGACTATGTCCCAGCTCGACCGTGGAATGGATGATGGTCCGTGCCTCTTCGGACGAGGCGGCCGTCATGACGAAGGATTTATCGACTTTCAATTCGGAAAATGGCAAACGGGCCAACTGAACCATCGACGAATAACCGGTACCGAAATCGTCGATGGCGACATGGAAACCCTTCATGCGCAGCCGCGTCAGCAACTCGAGCGCCATGACGGAATCTTCCATTGCCGCGGTTTCCGTCATTTCCAGGGTAATACGCCCCGGCTTGACCGACTTCTCCAGACAGCGGGCGGCAAGCCGATCGGCAAATTCGTGATTCACCAGCGTTTTGGCCGAGAGGTTGATCGCCAGGGATAGCGACGGCAAATACTGCATCGTCGCAACCCAGCCCAGCGACTGTTCGATGACGACATCGGTCAAGGGATCGATCATGTCAAGCGATTCCGCCAGAGGTATGAAATGATCCGGCCTGATCAGTCCCCCTTCCGGATGCTGCCAGCGCACCAGCGCCTCGAAACCGACCACGCTATTGTCCCGGCAGGCGATCTTGGGTTGATAGACCATGGTGAACTGGTCCTGCTCGATCGCTTCGAGAAGGGCTTGCTCCGTGATATCCGGCAAACCGAACGGTGAGGCGACATCCTGATCGCCATCCATCGGATGCTGCGGCATACGGGAGACCTGCCCCAGGATGTCCTGCAATTTCTGGCGTGTAAACGGCTTCGACAGCACTCCCAGCACGTTGAGCCGATGCTCGGCAGCGGCGCGTTCAGCGGCATCCAGCACGCGAGTGCCGACGCCACTCGAGATGATGATGGCCACTGTTGACCGAAGACGAGCCAACTGACGCATTACCTCGACGCCATCCATGTCGGGCATGATCAGATCAATCACGACATACGCAGGACGCCACTGGTGCAGTGCCTCGAAAAAATCGTGGGCGTTGTCCACAGAGCGAGACTGCAATCCCAGTCGTTCCGACATGAAAGCGATCGTCCGTCCCACACCGGGATCGTCATCCAGAATCAGGATTCGCCGTCGTTCTTCAGTTCCCTGCGACATAGCCCTGCTGCCAGGTAGTCTCGTTATGTGATCCCCGGAATCGTTCGGGATCGCGCGTTATCCATACAAACGTACTATCGGCAATCCGGTGAAAAACTTGTGTCCCGACATCTTGCCTTGCCGATGCCCACCATGTAGCGTAGACCATACCATGGAGGGAGTAATGAAACGTCATACTTTTTAGTCCCCATCCTAAGTCATCATAGGTCTCCCTCCGCATGATTCAGATCGACGATGGAAGCCTGGCCGCGTCACTTCGCCTTGCCAGCTCCCACGATCACATACTGGTCCTACTCTCCCTGCTGGTCGCCGTTCTGGCCTCGTATTCCGGCTTGCTGCTCGCCACGAACATGAGTCTCGCCTGGTCACGCTGGCGGGCTGCCATCAAGGGCATCTGGCTCACGCTTGGAGCCACGGTGATGGGGTACGGTATCTGGGGCATGCACTTCATCGGCATGCTCGCCTTCGAGTTGCCGCGGCCGGTCACCTACAATCACACGATAACACTGATATCCGGCCTGCCGGCCATACTGGCCTGCGTCTTGCCACTCTATCTGGTGCTAGCGAAACGCCGTGCGCTGCCCTTGCATCTGCTGGCCGGGTTGGGGCTCGGTGCAGGTATCGGCACCATGCACTTCACCGGCATGGCAGGGATGCAGGTAGCAGCCACCATGCACTACGACCTGTCCTTGCTGGTGCTATCGCTGGGATTCGCCGTGGGCATCAGCATGCTGGCCATGACGGTCATTCGTGCCGGCATGGGCCGTGCGACGACCCAACAGTTCATGACACTACGCACGACACTCACCAGCGCCTGTATCTTCGGCGTGGCCGTGACGTCGCTGCACTATACTGCCATGGTGGCCGTCAACTTCTATTCACAACCGTTCACGACCACGAACGACGCCTTCCTCGACACGTCGTGGTTAGCTACCGGCGTGAGCACCGTCGCCGTCATCCTGGGCCTGATCACCATTTTTTCGGTGTTGATCACCCGACGCCTGCAGAACAGCGCGCATTTGCTGCATATCACCCACCGGCAACTGACACGTGCCGTAGAGGCCATTGGCGATGGCGTATTTCTGGTCGATGAGCACGGCCATCTACTGATGTGCAATGATGCTTTCACCCGGATCACCGGGTATCGCGTCGATGATGTCAGTGGACAGGTTCCCAGTCCTCTCGCTTCACTCCACCATGACCATGCGTTCTATGCCCATCTCTGGGATACCGTGAAACGCCGAGGCGAGTGGCAAGGCGAAATCTGGGATCGACGTCATAACGGCACCGACTATCCCGCGCGCCTGACCCTGAGCGCCATCCCCTACGATGATGACGAGAACACCTTGCATTTCGTCGGGACACTGACCGATATCAGCGAGCGCAAGGCGGCGGCCGAAGAGATGGAGCGCCTGGCTTTTCAGGACTCGTTGACGAAAGTCGCCAACCGGCGCTTGCTGCTCGACCATCTGCAGCACGCACTGCACAACACGTCCCGTACCGCCAATCGGGGTGCCTTGCTATTGCTCGATCTCGACCATTTCAAGCAACTCAACGACACCTACGGTCATGACAAGGGAGATCTGTTACTGCAACAGATGGCACAGCGCCTGACCGACGCCGTAAGAGCCGGCGATACGGTCTGCCGGCTGGGCGGTGACGAGTTCGTCGTCCTGCTGGAGAATCTGGGCGAGACGCTCAGCCTGGCCATCAGCCAGGCCGAACAGGTCGGGCACAAGATCATCGACACCCTGCTGCCGACCTACGATCTTGACGGGCTCGCCTATAACATCACCACGAGCATGGGAATCACCATCTTCAGCGGCGAACATGAATGTTGCGACGAACTGCTCAAACAGGCCGACCTGGCCCTCTATCAGTCGAAAGAAGGGGGGCGTAACCGCTTGCACTTCTTCGATCCGGACATGCAAGCGGCCATCACACGTCGACATGTCATGGAACAGGAACTCGATCAAGCCCTCCGTGAGCAGCAGTTTCAGCTACGTTTCCGGCCGCAGTTCGATAATGACGGCACCTGGCATGCCGTAGCGGCATTCTGCTACTGGAATCATCCACGCCGCGGACTGTTGGCACCATCGGAGTTCCTCGGGGACATCGACAAACAGGAATTCCAACTGACGCTCAGCGAGTGGGTTCTGGAGACTGCCTGCCGACAAGCTCACGACTGGTCTCATGATCCCGAAACCGCCTGGCTCCCCATTGTGGTGGATATCCATGCCACGCATTTACAACAATCCGGCTTCGTCGACGACATCAAGGAGCGATTGGGTCCGTTGCTGCCGTCTCCCTCACCCTTGATCATCCAGGTCAGTGAACGTCTGGTCCAGCAACGAACGAAACAGACGCTGGAGATACTGCATCGGCTCGCACAGGCCGGCATCCGCATCTCGTTGAGTGAGTTCGGACAATACGGACTGCCATTCTCCACCCTGCTGGAACTCCCCATCCATCAGCTCAGCGTGAACACCGACGACGACGCCTCGTACCGCACCCAGCTGGCTCTTACGATGGCGCGACGCTTGCGGTATCCATTGATTGCCAACGGGGTCGCACGCCAATCGTGCCACTCCGCCCTCGTGGAGCAGGGATTTCGCTATTTTCAGGGCAGCCTGATCAGCGACCCGCTCTTGCCAATGCATTTGTTGGAAATGATCACCAAGGATGTCAAGGTATCTTAGACGGCAGCCGTCATGCCAACGCCTTCTGCATCAACGACTGATGTCGATCGGGTAGCGAAATCGAGTGAGCCAGAGACTGCCCGTGCGCCGACATCTTCTTCCAGGTCTTCTGGAGGATACGCAGCAACTTGTCTTCGTCCTCGAGGTGAGGCTCGGCGAAATCGACGAAATAGTACTGCAGAAAGACCAGGCAGGCCGTATCTTCCAGGGCCTGGGCATCCGGATCACGCTTGATGCCTTCCTTGCGAATCAATGACGCGACGCGTTCACAATCAGCGTCATCGTAACCGACCTCACGCATCACTCGTGCGGCCTGTTCCGCCTGTCGGCGCCCCAGGTCACGACGCCACATCAGGTAGCCGGGGCGATCCCGAGGATAGTCGTCGCGGGGTATGCGCCAGCGTTGCAGATGCTGGGCCCGAACCGCCAGTCGGAGAATATCGCCGGCCTCCGGTTTTACCGCCTCCAGCCATTCACTCATACGCTCGGCATACACCTGTTCATGAGGACGAGCCTCGCCATCGACGATGACGTCACGCGGATCTGCCTGATGCAACGCATCCAACCGGGCAATCGCTTCATTGAAACGCGAATCATGAGAGCCCATATTCAGTACTCCGAATTGACGTTTAACGACTGGAGGGTAACGCAGGCCACTCCGCCCAGCGATCATCCGCCGTGAACACAACGTCGATGACGGGGGTGGCATACGCTTTTCTCACTTCACCATCGACCCGCTCACGGAGGGCATCCAGCTCACGCAGCGACGATATGCGATAGGTCTCCGGTAATACGACATGCACTACCACGTACAGCGTGCGACCCGGACGGACCATGCGCACTCGCACCCGGCTGGTCGGAAGCTCGGCCAGGGCATGCACAACAGCAGCATGCACAGGTGCCGATACAGCGCGCGGCGGTGTGCGGTTGAGCAGCTCCAGGATCGCGCCGGACGCCATCCGTACCGGAACGCCCAGGCACAACAGCACCACGGCGATAACGAGCAGCGAATCGATATAAGGAATCGGCGCCTGCCACTCCATCCATTCCAGTAGGGGAATAAGACAGAAAGCCAGCAGCACCGCGCCGGAGATGACACTGTTGACGACCCAGTTGTCGCGGTCCGCGTGCACCAGCGGACTATCGGCGTGACGCAGGTTGCGCGTCAGCACCCAGGCCGTTGCCGAGCAGGTTGCGGTGGCGAACAGAGCATAGAGGATGGACAATCCGGCCGCTATCCGATGCCCACCCGCCAGCAGCGTCAGCGAGGCATCGAAGAGGGCAAAGCCGGAAACGCCGAGGATCAGCAACCCCTTGCCGGCGTTGACCAGGGACTCGAAATACCCATAGCCGAAAGGGAAACGCTCATCATCGGGGCCGCTGGCCAACCGGCTCACCCGCAGGGTCGCCAGCGACACCATGAAATAGACCAGATTGAAAAGACCATCGAGGAGGATGGCCTGAGATGCCGTCACGAGTGCCGCCACCGTGGCGACAACGCCGATCAGCAATGCCGCGAATGCGGAGAGCAATAACCCGCTACGTTCGCTTGTCATCACGCCACGTCGCGGCCCATCAATGAACGGTTGAGGGAAGCACCGGTTCTTCGCTGTCTTCCTGCCATAGCTTGCTACGCGTGATGGCGTGATCGATCATCTCCTGGGCTACCTCGAAACGGCTCTGCTGGAGCAGTTCGGCGGCTTCTTCAGAGAAACGGATACGCAATAGCGGCTCGCCCTCGCCTTCGGCACTGCGCAGCACAATCTCGCCGTCGCTGAGTTCGACGATTTCCAGAATCGCGGTATCAGTCACAGGACTCTCCCTTCACACGGGAATAAAAACAGGTGCGGTAATAAAAAACGACCACGGTGATCATCCATGGTCGTCGAGACCCGATACAGGGTATCATTCGCGGTGGCAAACGTCACCATTCAAAGCTCGTTTCACGCAATTCAGCCAGCGTGGACTTGAACTCGCGCAGACACCAGCGCAATCTCTCCGCCATGTCCGCCTCGCCTGCCGTCACAATCAATGCGGCACCGCCCTGTCGGTGACCGGCGGCCCCATCGACATCATGCAACTGCGCCAAACGTGCCAGTAACCAGGCCAGCCAGCTATCCTCCCGGCGAGCGAGTTCCCGCAAATGCTCCAGTTCGGCCAGGGGACGCTCACCGGTCAGTAACTCGCGCCAGTCGTGGCGCGCCAGCATGGCGTGTTCGGTCAGTTCCCGCAGCGCTGAGTTCAGCGCCAGTTCCGCCACCGCCATGGCCCCTTCCTCGGTAGCCATACGCCTGGCATTGGCATGCTCATCATCACCATGCGGTATCTGCAGCAGCAATTCCGCCTGATAGATGAGTTGATTGGTCCGACCCGCCGGTGTCATTTGCGCTTATCCTCGACTTGCCACTGACCGTTGTCGAATACGGCTTTCCAGCCGCTCGCCTTGCCGCCCTCATCCGTCATGACATACTGGCTCTTGGTCTTGCGGGAAAAACGGATCTGTGCCGGCCGCCCATCCGGGTCCTCCGTGGGGGCATCCAACAGGAAACGGTATTTCTCCGGCAGTTCCTCGGCATGCGCCTTGAGCTCGCGCACCAATGGCGGTCGAGTTTCACGATTCTTGGGAAACTGGCTGGCGGCCAGGAACAAACCACTGGCCCCATCGCGCAGCACATAATGATCGTCGACTTTCTGACAGGCCAGTTCCGGCATCGGCACCGGATCCATCTTGGGCGGAGCGACTTCCCCGCTCTTGAGCAACTTGCGGGTATTCTTGCAATCGTCGTTGGTGCAACCGAAGTACTTGCCGAAACGGCCGGACTTGAGCTGCATCTCGGCACCGCACTTGTCGCACTCGAGGGTCGGTCCTTCGTAGCCCTTGATCTTGAAGCGTCCCTTTTCGATTTCATGGCCATCGCAATCGGGACTGTCGCCGCAGATATGCAGTTTGCGGTGCTCATCGATCAGATAGCTGTCCATGGCGGTGCCGCATTTCGGGCAACGATGCTTGGCCCGCAGTGCATTGGTTTCCGCCTCTTCACCGGCATCATCCGCCACGGCTTCCTCGCCGGGAATCAGATCGATGGTCGTCTTGCACCGCTCCTTGGGCGGCAGATTGTAGCCGCTACAGCCCAGGAACACCCCGGTCGAAGCGGTACGAATCTGCATCTTGCGGCCGCACTGGGGACAGTCGATGTCCGTGGGAACAGGCTGATTGGGCCGCATGCCATGTTCGCTCTCGGCATGCTCGAGTTCCTTGCGAAACTCGGCATAGAAGCTGTCGAGCAGCGCCTTCCAGTCGCGCTCGCCCTCGGCCACCTCATCCAGGCTGTCCTCCATGCGCGCGGTGAACCCATAATCCATGAGGTCGGGGAAGGATTCACGCAGCCGCTCGGTAACGATATCGCCCAATTTCTCCGCGTAGAAGCGGCGACTCTCCAGCTTGACGTAACCTCGATCCTGAATCGTCGAAATGATCGAGGCATAGGTCGAGGGTCGGCCGATGCCACGTTTTTCGAGCTCCTTGACCAGGCTGGCCTCGGTATAACGTGCCGGTGGCTTGGTAAAATGCTGCTGCGGATCGAGCGACTCCAGTGTCATCGGAGTCCCCTCGGACAAATCCGGGAGCGCCTGGTCCTCGTCCTTCTTGCCGGCCGGTTTCATGACCCGAGTATAACCATCGAACTTGAGCACCCGGCCCTTGGCCTTGAGTTCATAGCCATCCGCTTCGACGGTCAGCGTGGTCGACAGATACTCGGCCGGCGTCATCTGGCAGGCCACGAACTGACGCCAGATCAGTTCATAGAGACGCTGGGCGTCACGCTCCATGCCCTCCAGCGATGTGGCGGTACGTGACACATCCGAGGGGCGAATCGCCTCGTGGGCTTCCTGAGCACCGGCCTTGCTGGCATAGCGATTGGGCGATTCCGGCAGATAGCGAGCGCCGTAGGTTGACTCGATATGCTCGCGCACCGATGCCACGGCATCCTGTGACAGGTTGGTCGAGTCGGTACGCATGTAGGTGATGTGTCCGGCTTCGTACAGACGCTGCGCCAGTGTCATGGTCTTGCGCACCGAAAAGCCCAGCCGCCCACTGGCCGCTTGCTGCAGGGTCGACGTGATGAACGGCGCATTGGGCTTGGACCGGGTCGGTTTGTCATCACGGGCCGTGATCTGCAGCGACGCGTTCTTCAACGCCTCGATACGCTCGAGCGTTTCCGCCTCGGAGGTCGGCTCGAACGCCTTGCCATCCTGGCGTACCAACTCGAAACGGACCGCTTCGCCCTCCGGGGTCACCAGATCGGCGTGAACGTCCCAGAACTCCTCGGGCACGAAGGCCCGGATCTCACGCTCGCGCTCGACGATCAACCGCATCGCCACCGATTGAACCCGGCCGGCCGACAGGCCACGAGCAATCTTCGCCCACAGCAGCGGCGACAACATGAAGCCCACGACACGATCGAGAAAACGGCGTGCCTGCTGGGCTTCCACCCGCTCGATATTGAGGGCGCCGGGATCCTTGAACGCTTCCTGAATGGCGTTCTTGGTGATCTCGTTGAAGACCACCCGCTTGTAGCGGGACGTATCGCCCCCGATCGTTTCCTGCAGATGCCAGGCGATGGCCTCCCCCTCACGGTCAAGGTCGGTAGCGAGATAGACCGCATCGGCCTTGTCAGCCAGTTTCTGCAGTTCCGAGACGACCTTCTCCTTGCCGGGAAGGATCTCGTAATGTGCTTCCCAGCCATTCTCGGGGTCGATCCCCATGCGACGGACCAATTGCTCACGCGCCTTGCGCTGCTTGTAAGCGGCCTTCTCATCGGGCGACATCTTGCGTGTTGCTGCCGCCTGCCGCCCCCGCTTCTTGGGGTCGGCATTCGCTTTACCCGAGCCGCTGGTCGGCAGGTCGCGAATATGCCCCACGCTCGACTTCACGATGTAATCGTTGCCGAGATACTTGTTGATCGTCTTGGCTTTCGCCGGCGACTCGACAATGACCAGTGACTTACCCATAGTGCTCCACGATTATATTGCGACGGTGCGTGTCGCGCCGTCTCGATGTTCCCCGTCCATGACCGTGCTCAACGGAAAAATGCGCCTACCGTACCCCAGCGCAGGTTTTCACGCCAGTCACCATGGTCTGTTCTTCCATGAACCCTATACTGCGATCTCATCGCCCCGCAAGCACCGCATTGTCACACAGGTGTGCCACACTTGCCCCATGATCGGGTATTTCCCTGATGCTGACGGATGCATTACCATCATGTAGTAAAATGACTACATCAAACCTATTGACTATCACTGGAGAACCTCATGTCGAATGCCTCTCATGGTCCCGTCCGACGCACCAAGATCGTAGCCACACTCGGCCCGGCCAGTGACCGCGAAGGCGTGCTCGAGGCCATGATCGCCGCCGGCGTCGACGTGGTGCGCCTCAATTTCTCCCACGGCTCGGCCGACGATCACCGCCAACGCTTGACCCGGGTCCGCGAGATCGCCAATCGCCTCGGCAAGAGCGTGGCCGCATTGGGCGACCTTCAGGGCCCCAAGATCCGTATCGCGCGCTTTGCCGATGGCGCCATCGAGCTCGATGACGGCCAGCCCTTCGTCATCGACATGGCCCTGGACAGCGACGCCGGCGACGCAACACGTGTGGGCTGCGACTACAAGGCGCTGGCCGACGACCTGCAGGCCGGCGACGTGCTGTTACTCGACGACGGCCGAATCGTGCTCACTGTCGAGCGGATCGACGGCACCGCCGTGCATACTACTGTGGTGGTCGGCGGCACGCTTTCCAATAACAAGGGCATCAACAAGGAAGGCGGCGGTCTCTCCGCTGCGGCACTGACCGACAAGGACAAGGCCGACCTCAAGACGGCCGTCGACATTGGTGTCGACTATCTCGCCATTTCCTTCCCGCGCAGTGCCGCCGATATGCAGGAAGCGCGACGACTGCTCGGAGACGAAGGCGAGGAGATCGGCCTGGTCGCCAAGATCGAGCGTGCCGAGGCGGTGGCCGACGACGCCACCCTGGACGGCATCATCGAAGCCTCGGAGGCGGTCATGGTGGCACGAGGCGATCTCGGCGTGGAAATCGGCGACGCCCAACTGATCGGTGTGCAGAAGCGCATGATCAAGCGCGCCCGAAGCCTCAACCGGGCCGTCATCACCGCCACCCAGATGATGGAGTCGATGATCGGCTCACCGCTGCCGACCCGTGCTGAAGTCTTCGACGTGGCCAACGCCGTGCTGGACGGCACCGATGCCGTCATGCTCTCCGCCGAGACTGCGGCCGGCGACTACCCGGTGGAAACGATCGAGGCCATGCATCGTCTGTGCATGGGCGCCGAGCGCGAACGCATCGCCCAGGAGTCGGGCCATCGCATCCATGAAGGCTTCTCCAAGATCGACGAGACGGTGGCACTATCGGCCATGTATGCCGCTAACCACCTGACAGGTGTGGCAGCAATCGCTTGCATGACCGCCACCGGCTATACGCCATTGATCGCCTCGCGAATCCGTTCGGGACTGCCGATCGTCGGGCTGGCCCACAGCCCTATCGCCCAGCGACGCATGGCGCTTTACCGTGGTGTGGTTTCGATTCTATTCGATACGACCGAACTCGATGCCGGTGAACTCGATCGACAGGCGATGGACATTCTCAAGGAACGTGGCATCGCCGAGCCGGGCGAGATGATGATCCTGACCCGCGGCGATCACATGAATGCCCATGGCGGCACCAATACCCTGAAAATCCTCGAGGTAAACTGACGCCATGACTGCTGACTCGCGTCCGGACCAACAGACGACACGTACCCTGCCCCCGCGAAAGCGCATCGCGCTGATCGCCCACGACGGCAAGAAGGAGGAATTGCTGGCATGGGCGAAGCGCTGGCAGAAAACGCTGTCGAAACACGAACTGATCGGTACCGGCACCACGGCGGCACGGGTGTCCCGTGAACTGGGGCTGAACGTGGAAGGGTTGATGAGCGGCCCGCTGGGCGGCGACCAGCAGATCGGTGCCCGCATTACCGAGCAGGGGCTGGATCTGCTGATCTTCTTCTGGGACCCGTTCGCGCCCATGCCGCATGACCCGGATGTCAAGGCATTGCTGAGGCTCGCAGCGCTATGGAACATCCCTGTGGCCTGCAACGCCGCCAGCGCCGACTTCCTGATCAGTTCGCCCTATCTGGACGAGGCCGTCGAGATAGCGATTCCGGATGCGGGACAATGGACGGCGGCGAGAGCGCAATGATGCCACGCATCGGAAGCATCAGGTTCGGGGCAGGGTGACTCCCCGCTGCCCCATGTACTTGCCGCCCCGGTCCTTGTAAGACATCTCGCAGACTTCGTCGGACTCCAGGAACAGCATCTGGGCCACGCCTTCATTGGCGTAGATCTTCGCCGGCAGGTTGGTCGTATTGGAAAACTCCAATGTGACGTGGCCCTCCCACTCCGGCTCCAGCGGCGTGACGTTGACGATGATGCCGCACCGGGCATAAGTGGACTTGCCCAGACAGATGGTCAGCACACTGCGCGGTATCCGAAAATACTCGACGGTTCGCGCCAGGGCAAAGGAATTGGGGGGAATCACGCAGACATCGCCCTTGACGTCGACGAAGCTCTTGTCATCGAAGCCCTTGGGGTCGACGACCGCCGAATGGATATTGGTGAACACCTTGAAGTCATCGGCGCAGCGGACATCGTAGCCATAGCTGGACGTCCCGTAGGAGATGACACGCTGATCTTGATGGTAACGAACCTGACCGGGCTCGAACGGCTCGATCATGCCATGGCTTTCCGCCATACGACGAATCCACTTGTCGGATTTGATGCTCATCGGGGCGTCCTAAGTCGATACGAGAACGGGGCCGACATGATAACGGCCCCGCCACGGATTACCAACGGCTCATTCGTCCTTCATTCACCAAACGTGATGCTCGGTCCCTCGTCGCTCTGGCTCTCCACGCCTTCGGCCACAGCGCGTGCCACACTCCGGAAGGTCATGGTCACCTCACCATCGGGCTCGGCAACGACCGTCGGTTTGCCACCATCGGCCTGCTCACGGATCGCCAGCGTCAATGGCAGTTGACCCAGCAGCCGTGTGTCGTACTGCGCGGCGATGCGTTCACCGCCTCCTTCACCGAAAATCGGCTCGCTGTGACCGCAGCGGGAACAGACATGCAGGCTCATGTTCTCCACGATGCCGAGCACCGGCACATTGACCTTGCGGAACATCTCTATTCCCTTGCGGGCATCCAGCAGCGCAATATCCTGCGGCGTGGTCACGATCACCGCACCGGAGACCGGCACCTTCTGTGCCAGTGTCAGTTGAATGTCGCCGGTACCCGGCGGCATGTCGATGAACAGATAGTCCAGATCGTTCCAGACGGTCTGGTTGAGCAACTGCTGGAAGGCGCCGGCCACCATCGGTCCGCGCCATACCATGGGTTCGGTGACATCGACCATGAAGGCCATCGACATCGCCTGGATGCCGTGCGCTTCGAGCGGGGCGAAGCCGTTCTCGCCAACCTGCTGGGGACGAACGCCCTCGCCGATCCCCAGCATCTGCGCTTGGCTGGGCCCATAGATGTCGGCATCCAGCAGGCCGACACGATATCCCTCGGCGGCCATCGCCAGGGCCAGGTTGGCCGTGACGGTGGATTTACCCACCCCTCCCTTGCCGGAGGCCACGGCAACAATATGTTTGACACCCTCGATCACGGCTGACTCCTGTAAACTTTGCTGATGGCATTTCATGATGCCTGGATTGACGATCAGTATAACCTGCGAAACCGCTTCGACCCCAAGCCCCGGTAATGGCTTTGAACGGATGGGCAAGCCTCGCCTATGCTCAAGGTATCCTGTTCCGGACAAAAGACCATCGCCATGTATTTCGAGGATCGTCATGACGCCGGGCGCCAGCTCGCCGACGCATTGCAACACTACCGGGAAATGCCCGCCATGCTGGTTCTGGGACTGCCTCGTGGCGGCGTGCCGGTAGCGTGGGAAATCGCCCGTTCGCTCGGTGCGGAACTCGACACGCTGGTGGTACGCAAGCTGGGCGTCCCCTGGCAGCCCGAGGTCGCCATGGGAGCCATCGCCGGCAACGGCGTTTGCGTCCTCCATCACGACCTGGTGGCGCGCTTGAACATCGCCGACCAGGACGTTGACGACATCGTATCGCAGGAAACCAAGGAGCTGCAGCGTCGTGAAATGGCCTACCGTGCCGGTAGAGCCACGCTGGATGTTTCGGGGCGTACCGTGATCGTCGTCGATGACGGCCTGGCCACCGGTGCCACCATGCGAGCCGCTCTCGAGGCGTTGCGAGAGCAGCGCCCCGCGCGCCTGATCGTCGCTGTACCCGTGGCGCCTCCCGATACCGTCGCACAACTCGCCCCATTGGCCGACGATGTCATCTGTCTCAGTCAACCGCCCCACTTCGGTGCCGTCGGGCAGTGGTATCGCCACTTCGATCAGACCAGTGACGACGAAGTGTTACGGTTGCTTGCCTCCTCATCCGAATGAACCCGCTCGACAGCGACACCCCGGGAGCCGATCCGGTCGCCATCATACGCTTCCTTGCCCTGGTGCTGCTGGGAGCGTTGATTGGCGGTGTGGCGGCGTTGTGTGCCGTCGGTTTCGTCGCCGCCGTACTCGCGCTCAACGACGTGCTGCTCATGTCACCGCGCAGCCGCATGATGTTCGGGCACGACGAATGGTTGATGATAGCCACTGTCACCGTACCCGCCATCGGCGGGCTCATCGTCGGCCTGCTACATCGCGGGATTCCCGAGCGACGACCTCACACCCCCGCCGATGTGATCGCCGCGGTCCAGACGCGCGAAGGCCGACTCCCGGCCAGAGCCGGATTGATTTCCGCCATCAGCGCCCTGCTCTCGTTGGGCAGTGGCGCCTCGGTCGGTCAATACGGGCCGCTGGTGCACATGGGTGCCACGCTGGGGTCGCTGAGCGCCCGACTGTTGCGCCTGGGGCGTTCCGACGACAATATCACCATTGCCTGTGGTGCCGCCGCGGCCATTGCCACGGCATTCAATGCGCCCCTGGCAGGTATCGTGTTCGCCCATGAAGTCATGTTGCGTCACTATGCCTTGCGCGCCTTTGCGCCGGTGGCTGCCGCCGCCATTGTCGGCCATGTCATCGCGACCAATGTGCTCGAACGCGGCGCCCTGTTCCATATCACCGACACCGCCGTCCCCCGGCCCTGGGAATTCGCTGTCTTCGTCGCGATCGGCGCGGGCGGCGCACTGGTGGCCGGCGCCTATATGCGCTCTGTCCTGAGTACGGCACGCCTGGCCTCGCACCTGCCGCTTCCCGCGGTGTGCCGACCCGCTCTCGCCGGGGCCATCCTCGGTCTGGTGGCGCTGTGGGTCCCCGACATCCTGGGCATGGGCCAGGAGACACTGCGGTTCGCGACCATCGCCGGTGCCTTCGACCCCCTGGAGTTGGTCGTCGTGCTTGTGTTGAAGATTCTGGCGACCGCCTTGTGTCTGGGGATGGGCTTCGCCGGCGGCGTCTTCAGTCCGGCGCTGGTCATCGGCACATTGTTCGGCGCCCTGTGCGGCAGTCTGGTCGGCACCATGACGGGAGCGCCACCGGATACCTTCATCTTCTATGCCGTCTGCGGCATGGTCGCGGTTACCGCGCCTGTCATCGGTGCGCCGCTGACCAGTCTCTTGATCGTGTTCGAGCTGACCGGCAGCTATGTACTGACGACGGCGGCACTGGCCAGCGTGACACTCGCCAGCCCGATTGCCGCCCAGTTATTCGGCCGCTCGCTGTTCGATGTCCAGTTGGCGGCACGCGGGCTGGATCTCTCGGCCGGCCGCAGTTACGCCGTGCTGCATGTCACCCCGATCCGCGAGTACCTGACCCGCGATTGCGTCACGCTATCCCCCGACCAGACAGTCGACGAGGCGATCTCCATCCTGGGCGAGTCAGGCCATGGGGAAGGGTATCTGGTGTCGGATTCGGGCCACTATCTCGGCACCGTGTCCCTGATCGCGCTGGAAGCATGTCGCCATGACGGATCGACGGATCGATCTCTCGAAACCTGTACCGCTGGCAACCGGCCGACACTGACTCCCGAAACGTCTCTCGGTGACGCCATGGAGCAGATGCGCGATGTCTCGGGCGAAGCGATCGCGGTGGTCGATGACCGCACTCACCATACGTTTCTGGGCGTGGTATACGAAACCGATATCGCCAGAGCCTACCTGCAGCGAAGCGATGAGTTGCGACGAGAGGAATATGGCAGCAGTTGATCCCCGCAGCGCCATTCTGGCCATGATCTGCCTGGTCTGGACAGCCGGCCATACGGTGGCGGACGATGACCGTACTCTGACCGTCCTGAGCTGGGGCGGCTCCTACGAGCGCGCACAGCAACAAGCCCTTTTTGAACCGTTCAGCGAGGCCACGGGCATCGAGGTCGAGGTGGACCGCTATGATGGCGGCATCGACCGCCTTCGTCAGGCGGCCGAGCGAAACGACATCGCCTGGGATGTCATCGACATGACTCAGAGCGATGCCCTGGCGGCGTGTAACGAGGGCTTGCTGCAGCCACTCGATGAATCGATCGCCGCTCCCTCACCGGATGGCACACCGATGGCACAGGATTTCATCGACGGCGCCTTGACCCGCTGCAGCTTGAGTCACACCGTGTATGCCACGGTCATCGCCTATCGGCGCGATGCCTTTCCGGGCACCCGTCCGACCCGGATCGCCGACCTGTTCGATCAACAACGATTTCCGGGGCCCCGCGCCCTGCAGCGTTCGCCTGCCGCCAACCTCGAGTGGGCGCTGCTGTCCTACGGCGTTCCGCGTGAAGAGCTCTACAGACTACTCAGCACCGACCGTGGCCTGAATCTGGCGCTACAACGCCTGGAGTCGCTGCAGGACGTTCATTGGTGGGAAGGCGGTGATGAGCCGGTGGACATGCTCGTCAATGGCGAGGCGGTCATGGCCTCCGGTTACAACGGCCGATTCTTCGATGCCATGGTGTCCCGGGAAGCGCCGATCGACATCCTCTGGGACGGCCAGGTACAGGAACACGAAACCTGGGTCATTCCTCGCGACAGCGACAACCCGGAACTCGCCCGCGAGTTCATCCGCTTCGCGACCGACACCGAACGATTGGCAGCGTTCGCCCGCCATATTCCCTATGGCCCCGCGAGGCATTCGGCTGCGACTCAGGTCACGACGCACCACGACAGTGGTCGGGACATGCGCCTGCACATTCCGACCCACCCCCTGAATGCCCGACGCGCGATCACCAAGGATCATGACTGGTATGCACGTACCCTGGACCGGGTCAACGAACGATTCCGGCAGCGCCTGCTGGAGCCGACGTCCTCCTCGTCACAATCCCCCTGATCCGGTCAGCGTCCAGGCATTGTTGGTGATCGGTACCCCGCCATTCTCGGTGACTCTTACCGTGTCGCTGCAACCGATCCCCCAGCGCCCCGGCAAGCGCAGGCACAGCGGCAGATGGAAGACCATGCCGGATTCGAAGCAACGCATCTGTCCCCGGGCGATGAATCCCGAACCTTCGACCCAGGAGGGGGGAAATTGCGCTCCGACGGCATAGCCATGGACGCCGGAAAAAAAGACATCGTCGGCGATGGGCGCCATCACGCGTTCCGCGGCGCGGGCGGCGTCGTCGAACCGGTGTGCCGGCCGCATGGCATCGAGCAAGGTGTCGTACATGGCCCGAATAGTGGCAAAGACCGAATGCATCTCGTCGGTAGGCTCTCCCGCCACGACGGTACGCATCATCGGTGCCGTGTAGCGCTTGAACGCCGCGCCGAATTCCAGGAAGACCGGCTCGCCTTCGGCGATGCGATGGCGTTGGTGATTGGTATGAATGATGCTGCTGCGTTGGCCAGCGGTCACGATCGGTTGCATGCTCATGAACTCACTGCCCGACCCATGCAAGGCGCGCGCGCCGATGGCGGCAATTTCGCTGTCGGTGACCCCTGGCCGTATCGCCGCGGCCGCCGACTCGATGCCCACGGCAGTGATCCTGGCACTTTCGGCCAGACAATCGAGCTCGGACGCCGTCTTGACGATACGTGCGCCGGCCATGACCTCCCCCGCATCCTCGAATCGGTGCGTGGGCAGTCGATCCATCAACCCCTGAATCACGCCGTAACGCAGCGAGCCATGCCAGCTATCGATACCGATACGCCGCCCCGCTGCAGCCAACGCATCGGCCAGAGGGCCAAGCACCTCTTCCAGCCCTTCCCAGCGATACCCCAGGATGTCATCGACCTGCGTACATGCCACGGCCGGTCCCGTCTCGATGGAAGGAACCTGCAATACCAGGCGCTCCGGAGTAAATACCAGCGCCGTATGCACGGACACTTCGAAGGTGGTGTATCCCGTGAGGTAGAAGATGTCGGAAGGGTCGGTGAGCAACAATCCATCCAGCGACTGTTCACGCATCGCGGCACCGACCGCTGCCCGGCGTCGCTGAAACTCCGACGCCGGGAACGGACACTCGCTGCCTGCCAGTGTCCGGCTCAGGGCATGTCGATATGCATCATGATTCATGAATCATGTCGCCCCTCATTCATTGCTTTCGGCGTTGTTACCCAACCCTTCCAGCGCGTTCTGCCACTCCTCGATCTGCTCATTGAGTTCCTCCAGGTAGCCTTCACGATCCTCGATGGAGGTCTCGAGCTCCTCCAGGCGGGACTCGGCGGAGTCAATATCGCCCTGTAGCGATTCATACTCGGACTGCCGCTCACGCAACGACTCATCGACATTGTCGTAACTGGACTGGGCCACACCGATCTGCGCATCGAGTTCATCCAGTTCGGCTTCGCGAGCCTCGTACCGCTCATCCAGTTCGGCCAACTGCTCTTCCCGCACATCCACGGTGTTGTCGAGCTCTTCGAGCCGCCCTTCGCGGTCGGCAATGGTATCGTCCAGTTCACTTACCTGATCTTCGCGAAGCGCCAGCGCATTATCCAGCGCCTCGCGCTGCTGTTCGCGCTCGGTGATCGATTCATCGAGCTCATCGACCTGGGTTTCGCGCAGTTCGATGGCATTGTCCAGCGCCTCACGCTGCTGTTCACGTTCGCTGATCGATTCGTCGAGTGCCGCGAGTTCGTCTTCCGCTTCCGACACGGCGTCTTCGGTTTCCGAAAGTTCCTCTTCCCGGGTCGATAGCTGCTCTTCCAGTTCGGCGAGCTCGTCCTCCCGGGCCTGGCGGTCCTCGCGAACGCTTTCCACCTCGGATTCGAGCTCGTCCAGCGTGCCCTGGGTCTCCTGCTGCTCGCTTCGCGTTGCCTCGAGTTCTTCCACCTCCTCAGTCAACGATTCATTTTCGCTTTCCAGGCTGTCGACCTGGGATTCCAGGCTGCCAATCTGATCTTCGAGACTGGCGCGCTGCTCTTCCCACTCGCTGCGCTGAGAACTGGCGCTGGAACTGGCATAGATAGCGTAGAGAATAGCCAGAATCGCGACGAGCGCGAGAGCACGAACGCGATTGTCCTTGAATGGACTCTGTGTGGTGGATGGTGTATTGGCGTTGTCATCTGCCATGCGATTTCCCCTTCAGTGCGTCACAGACCAATCAATGGGCACAAGCGGCCCGAGAATCCTGCACATAACCAAAGAGGAGTATGGTCGGAGATAGCGTTGACGACCAAATGACAAGATCACGACAGCTGCCGACTACATCAGATTGACGATCACCAGGGCCAGAGTCCCCAAGGTGATGACGTATCCCAGCAGGGCCATCAAACCATCATTGGCAATCAGCGCCAGGCCAAATACGGTCAATGCCAACCCGGCGCCATTGGCCGTGAAAGGGATGATTTCCATGGGTGGCATGGCCAGCGCGATCAGAATGCACATGACCGAGATCCCGAGTGCTCCCAGCCCCTGGGTGAGAAAGCGCAAACGCGGATGCAGCACGCGGTCGATGGCCCGGGCCGGCTTGCGCATCCAGGCCACGGCACGATCGAGCTTGTCCCTGGCAAGCGAGCGGTCAAGCAGCCAGGCAGGTAGCCAGAAATGATCACGCCCCAGCAGCAGCTGAATGGCTACCAGCACGACCAGAACGGCCATCAACGTCGGCACGCCGGGAATGTCACCGATGACAGGTGCCAGGGTGATCAAGCCCGCCAGCAGCAACAGCGGCCCGAAGGAGCGGCGCCCTACCGCGGAGAGGATATGATCGACGGACGTCCGTCCGCCGTCGTGATCGGCACCATCGAGACAATCGAGTAGATCCTCGATGCTGGAGACGTTGCCCTGCTCGTCCAGGCTCGGTGTATGATTCATGCATCATCACCTTTGGCCGGGACGGATTCCTGCACCGACAACTTGGTGCGAATGAAGTCGCTGTGACTGACATAAAGCAATTCAGCCAGCCGACGAATACGGTGTTCCTCCAACGGATCCAGCTCACCATCGGCATACGCCATGCGCCACATCAGCTCGACCAGTTCGACACGATCCGGATAAGTATAATCGTCCCGGATCAAGCTGACGAACTGATAGTGGTCGACGGCATCCTCCACTTCCTGCTGAGCCAGTGTCATCAATTCGTCGACAGCATCATCGCCGACATGCAGGTGACGTTGTAATGCGACCCGTAATGACGCCAACTCCGCGTCGTCGGTCTGGTAATCGGCACGAATGATTTCACAGAGAAGCGCGGCAGCCGCCAATTCCAGCGTGACGTCACGTTTTTCCGTCTGCTCCGGCGCGGCAAGGGTCTGATTGAAGAAGCGTTGAATCGTATCGAGCATGAGAAGAGACATCCTGAACAGGTTACGCTCATCCGACAGTTTGCCCGCCCCCAAGGTTTCACGCCAGGTTCATACAGGGAAAGCCCCCGATGTCGATAGACGACCGGGGCCAGAGTACCAAGGCGGTGAAAGCTCCCATGAAAGCCCGGCCACAGCGATTTTCAGGCCGCCGGGTCCTCCACCAGCAGGTGTGACAACAGGATATCGATGAATGTCGTCATCGGCGCCACCGACTGGGTGACCTTGGCCCGAAGTATCGCGCCTTCCCAGCCCGTCAGCAAAAAACCGGCAAGCGACTGTGGATCGCAGTCAGGTCTCAGCTCGCCCGCTTTCCGTGCAGCTTCCAGGCAGTCGGCAAAGCGCCGCTCCCAACTCCGGAAAACGCACTCCAGTCGATCCCGAAAGGCGTCGTTCCGAGCCGCCAGCTCCTGCCCCAGATTGCCGATCAGGCAGCCTCGGGTACACTCGCACGACGCCATCTCCGACACCCCTTCGGCAAAGTAAGCGCGCAGGCGCTCCAGAGGCGTTTTCGAGGTGTCGCCCAGGGTGGCATCCAGGCGGGATTCATATGCTGACGCAAAATCATCGATCACCGCCAGACCGAAATCTTCCTTGCTGGTGAAATAGTAATAGAAGGATCCCTTGGGAACGCCGGCAGCACTCAACACTTCATTGAGGCCAGTGGTGTTGTACCCCTGCCTGGCAATAATGTCGCTTCCGACACGGATCAACTCATCACGGGTGGCGTTACGTTTCATACGCCGGACATTAGACCAGTCGTCTAGTGTCGTCAATCCGTACCGTTCAGTGCCCCACCCCCTGGTGATGGAGCCGCTCCTCCGGCGTCACCTTGTCGATGATCACTTCGGGATGATGGCGATGAATCACCTCATAGATTTCACGCTCCCGATCTTCGGGGACATCGACCATCATCAGGAATGCTCCGTCTTCGAGTTCATTCTCATATTTATCGACCTTGGCATCGTGTACCGAGACGCCGATCATGGTGCTCGTCCATACGCCGAACAGACCGCCGAACAATCCCATGCCAAGGACGTGTGCCCAGAACTCCAGGCCGCCGTATTGCCCGGACAGGAACCAGTGGACGACGACGCCCAGCAGACACCCCAGCGGAATGCCGAACTTGAGTCCTCGGCCGGTGGCATTCACGACATCGGAGGTCTGCCGCAGGGTGGCATTGTTGACGCCACGCTCGGTCAGGTGCGTCATGTCCTTGCCGGTGACATGGACCTCATCCCTGGTGAGTCGCAACTCGTCCAGCTCGTCGGCGATGTTGACCGTCGTCTCGAGGTCCGGAGAGAGAAAATAGAGGCGTTGCATGATGGGTTATCTCCTTCCTTTCGACAAAGGAAGTGTTGAGGCAACGTTGACCGCAGCGCGGCCCTTCCTACAAGTGTGTCTCAACTTGGCGAAATCGCAAGCCACCATATCGACGAGACAGTCAATCGGCACCGAGATCAAGGCCTGAGCTTGTAGCCGCTCTTGAATATCCAGCGTACGACAGCCAGGCACACTCCCAGAAATATCAGGATCATCACCAGGCTCGCGGCCAGGCTCACATCCCCGACGCCATAGAAACTCCAGCGAAAGCCGCTGACCAGGTAGACGACCGGATTGAACAGCGTCAGGGTCTGCCATAACGGCGGCAGCATATCGATCGCATAAAAGGTCCCGCCCAGGAAGGTCAACGGCGTAATGACCAGCAACGGCACCAGTTGCAATTTCTCGAAGTTCTCGGCCCAGATACCGATGATGAACCCCAGCAGGCTGAAGGTCAGCGCCGTCAGGATCAGGAACAACAGCATCAACAGCGGATGGTCGATGCGCAGCGGAACGAAGAACCCGGCGGTCGCCAGGATCAGCAACCCCAGCATGACCGACTTGGTGGCCGCCGCACCGACATAGCCGAGCACGATTTCAAACGATGATACCGGGGCCGAAAGCAATTCATAGATCGTTCCCGAGAACTTGGGGAAGAAGATACCGAACGACGCATTCGAGACACTCTGCGTCAGCAGCATCAGCATGATCAGCCCAGGGACGATGAAGGCGCCGTAGTTGACACCATCGATCTCTTCGATACGTGAGCCGATTGCGGTGCCGAACACCACGAAATAGAGTGACGTCGACAGCACCGGCGACACGATGCTCTGCAGCAGCGTGCGGCGGGTCCTTGCCATTTCCGACAGATAGATTGCCCGTACACCGTAAAGATTCATTGGCGCTCCCTCACCAGGCTGACGAAGATGTCCTCCAGCGAACTCTGCCGCGTATTGAGGTCCGTGAAATGGATGCCCGCATCGCGCAACTCACCGAGCAGGGTCGCGATACCGCCGCACTCATCCGCACTCGCATCGGCCACATCATAGGTGTAGATCAACTCATGGCCGTCTTCGGTGAGTTCCAGTTGATGGCCGTTGAGCGATGGTGGAATCCGCTGAAGCGGAGACGGCAGATGCAGGGACAACTGCTTGCGCCCCAGCTGACGCATGAGACGATGCTTGTCTTCCACCAGCACGATCTCACCTCGATGTATCACTCCGATGCGATCGGCCATCTCCTCGGCTTCCTCGATATAGTGAGTGGTCAGAATCACGGTGACACCCGTTTCCCGCAGTTGCCTCACCACTTGCCACATCTCGCGGCGCAGTTCGACA
The DNA here is from genome assembly GCF_900106955.1 of Aidingimonas halophila. GTDB lineage: Bacteria > Pseudomonadota > Gammaproteobacteria > Pseudomonadales > Halomonadaceae > Aidingimonas > Aidingimonas halophila. The sequence goes on from NZ_FNNI01000006.1 coordinate 211,012, forward strand.
TCGACTCCTGCGGTCGGCTCATCGAGAAACAGGATCTGCGGTTCGTGGGCGAGCGCCTTGGCAATCAGCACCCGGCGCTTCATTCCTCCCGAGAGCGTGATCAGCTTGTTGTTACGCTTGTCCCAAAGCGTCAGCGACCGCAACACCCGCTCAATGTGATCCGGATCGGGCGGACAACCAAACAATCCGCGGCTGAAGCTGACCGTGGCCCAGACGGTTTCGAAAGCTTCATTGGTCAATTCCTGCGGAACCAGCCCGATCTTCGACCGAGCCGCCCGATACTCCGTGACGATATCGTGTCCCGCGACCTGCACTTGCCCTTGCGTGGGGTTGACCAGGCCGCAAATGATACTGATCAAGGTCGTCTTGCCGGCCCCATTGGGCCCGAGCAACGCGAAGATCTCTCCCGACTCGATGGTCAGGTCGATATCCTGTAGCGCCTTGAATCCCGACGCATAAGACTTGGATAACTGATTGACGCGAATGGCCGGCTCCACACTTCCTCCTTGCGATCCGATCACAATGGTGTCTCCACGGCGGCGGATGGACGGGATGCTTCACCGTCATCATCGTCCACCCCGAGGAAGCCACCGGACTGACGCTGCCACAGGGCCGCATAAAGCCCCCGCTGTGCCAGCAACTGCTCGTGCGTGCCACTTTCAATGATCCGACCTTCATCCATGACGACCAGTCGGTCGAGCATTGCGATGGTCGACAATCGGTGGGCGATGGCAATCACGGTCTTGCCTTCCATCAATGCCTCGAGCTGTTCCTGGATAGCGGCCTCGACCTCCGAATCGAGGGCCGACGTCGCCTCATCCAGTACCAGGATGGGGGCATTCTTGAGCAGCACACGAGCGATGGCAATACGCTGACGCTGACCACCGGAGAGTTTGACACCCCGCTCACCGACGTGGGCATCGAGACCACGCCGCCCCTTGGCATCGACCAGATCGTCGATGAAGGTATCGGCATGCGCCCGACGCATGGCGTCACGCACTTCGTCATCACTGGCATCCGGGCTGCCGTAGCGGATGTTTTCCCGTACCGAACGATGCAGCAGCGAGGTGTCCTGAGTGACCATGCCGATCTGGCGCCGCAGCGATTCCTGCGTGACCGAAGCGATGTCTTGGTCATCGATCAGAATGCGTCCCGCCTCCACTTCGAAGAAACGCAGCAGCAGATTGGCCAGGGTCGACTTACCGGCCCCGGAACGACCGATCACTCCGACCTTTTCGCCCGGCGCGATGGTCAGGTTCAGTCCATCGAAGACCCGCGCGGATTGGCCATCGGGACGAGCATAGCCGAAACGAACGGCATCGAAACGGATTTCGCCTTGCGGCACGGCCAGTTCGGTGGCACCGGCACGGTCCTTGACCACCGGTTCGCGGGCGATGGTGTTGATGCCATCCTGTACCGTACCGATATTCTCGAACAGGCTGGCGACCTCCCAGAGAATCCAGTCGGACATGAAACGGATGCGCATCACCATGGCGATGGCGACCGCGATCATGCCCAGCGATACCGCTTCCAGGTACCAGGCACCGATAGCCATGGCAGCAATACCGCCCAGCAGCAATGAATTGAGCAGGGTCAGACTCAGGCTCAATTTCGTGGCCAGTCGCATCTGGCGGTGCACGGTCTCCATGAAGCCCTCCATGGCATCCCGAGCGTAACGTTGCTCCCGGCCGGTATCGGCAAACAGCTTGATGGTCTGGATGTTGCTGTAGCTGTCGACGATACGCCCCGTCATGCGTGCCCGGGCATCGGCCTGGGCCATGGAGACATCACGCAGACGCGGCACGAAGCACCACATGATGGCGATATAACCCACCAGCCATAGACCGAGCGGCAGCATCAGCCAGGGCTCGGCGGTCCCCATCAACAGCATGGCACCGGCGAAATAGACCAGCACATAGACCATCAGGTCCATCAGCTTGGTGACCGTTTCCCGCATGGCCAGCGCCGTCTGCATCACCTTCTGCGATATGCGCCCGGCGAACTCGTCCTGAAAGAAGGCCATGCTCTGCCCGAGCATATGCCGATGCGACAGCCAGCGACCGATCATCGGATAGTTGCCGAAAATGCTCTGATGCGTCAGCAGCGACTGCAGCAATACCAACAACGGCAACCCGACCAACGCCAGCAGACCGAGCCATGCCAGACGCCAGCCATGCTCGGCGAAGAAGCCATCACGGTCGGCATCGGATAGCCAATCGACCAGTTCGCCCATGTAATGGAAGAACAGCACTTCCGCTGCGGACACGAATGCCGTGGCCACCGACATGGCAATCAGCAACGGCATGACCGGCCGTGAAAAGTGGCGGATGAAAGGCCATAGTCCTTGGGGCGGCGTACCGAAATCCTCGGCGGGGTACGGATTCACCAGATTTTCGAAATAGCGAAACATGCAATCGTTTCCCGTGGTATCAGACTCTCCGGGTCAAGCCTGGGACTTGCCCAACGATGGACTGGCAGGTTACAACCTTAAGTTAAATTGAGGTCAAGGAGATCGACGTGACGACTACATCATCCCGACACATCCCTCGCGAATTGAGCGTCGGCGATGTCGCCAAACGCAGCGGCCTGGCGGTTTCCGCCATTCACTTCTACGAAGCCAAGGGATTGATCAGCAGCCGTCGCAATGCCGGCAACCAGCGCCGTTTCCAACGTGATGTGCTGCGCCGTGTCGCCATCATCAAGGTGGCACAGCGTACCGGTATCCCTCTGGCGGAGATACGCGAAGCCCTCGATACCCTCCCGGAAGGGAAATCGCCGACGCTCGCCGACTGGCAACGGCTCTCGGCCTGCTGGAAACACAACCTCGACCAGCGCATCGAGCGTCTGACATGCCTTCGGGATCAGCTTGATCACTGCATCGGGTGCGGCTGCCTCTCGATGAACGACTGCCCGTTACGCAACCCTGGCGACACCCTTGCCGAGCAGGGACCGGGGCCACGGTTGCTGGACCCGGACTGATCGGGCAGCGCTACGAGTCTTCGAGTTCGATCCGGCCGTCGAAGGATACATTCAAGGACAGACCATCGACCTCGAGCGTCATTTTCGCCGGTAGCGATTCATCGCCGATAATCGCGCCTTCGGCGAGCGCCTTGTCCACCGCCTGCTCGATCTCGCGCTGGGAGTTGACACCGACCATCTTGAGGAATTTGCGCATACTGAGATTGAAGGCTTCTTCGTTCATGGCGAGCTCCATTCGGCTTGTGGTTGTGTGACGACTGCACTGTGCAGTCTAGGCGTTATCAGAACGGGCGACGAGTCGCTCGCCCCCCAGGCGGACGGATCAGAACGTGGATAGTCCGGTCGACTCCATGAGTCGATACTGCCAATAACGGACTCGGGAATCGTCGGCGAACCGTTCATAGCCCACGCTGTACCGGCGATCATGACGGTTATGCCAGTGACGTTCGAAGAATGCCACGGCATCCGCCATGGCCGACTGCTCCGCATCCGCCAGCAACCGCACGCTGGTCTCGAGATTCAGATTATCGAGATTGCGACGGGTGAAGTTGGCGGACCCAATGATCAACTCCGACGGCCCTTCAGCGGGCGTCTTCAGCAGCATCTTGGGATGGCACTGCTCCCCATTGGTGGCACACCAGCGGATTTCCACACCAGCCCGATGCAACTCATGGGCGACCTGCCGATTGGGAATACCGTTCTTTTCCAGCCCGAACGCATCACGGTTGGGATCGAGCAGCAAGCGAATAGTCACACCGCGTTGCCTGGCACGCTTCAAAGCCGCCACCATCGGACGATGCGAGAGATAAAAGACGGCGATATCCAGGCGATCGCCATCGACCGTACCGTCGACCGAAGCCAGCAAGGCATCGCGAATGCGACCTTCCGTGAGAATCTGTAGCCGCGCCGATGACCCGGCGGACTCCGTGGTGGCTGCCATGACCCGTTCCGCCGGCCGATCCCCGATGTCGCCACCGGACCAGTGCGCCACCCGCCACTCGGTATTCAACAGGTCCAGGGCGGCCGCGCCGCTGAAACGCAGCGCCGTATTGGTGTGGCGGCTACTGGCATCGTGGGGATTCATCGACGTCACCAGCCCGACCCATGAGTCGCCATGATCCGCGACCAGCGTCTTGCGATGGTTGGCGCGGAAGTTAAGCATGTCGAGATAGCCACGCAGCGTGACCTTGCCCGGCCCCAGCAGGTTGGGCAGCCAACCTCCCCCCGTGTCGTTACCCAGCCAGGCACAACATAGGTGCCAGAACCCTGACCAGGTCGGGTTGGATGCCCGCAACCGATGCAGATCGGTCGTCACGAGCACCACACCGGCCTCGCGCAAGTCACGAAAATGGTCGGGTTCCAGGCTTCCGTAGAGCGTGTTGATAGGATCGGTGATAACGACGATGTCCAACTCGGGCACGGATTGCTTGCGCTCGATCAGTGCCTGCGTGAGTTGCGATGACAAGGGACGGTAATCGCCTTGCGCCGATCCCGCGAAGTCATTGAACAGGAACATATCGATAACAAGGAGGCGTTCGGCTTGACCGATCAGCGTCAGAATGTCATCGAAAATCGACTGATCGGTGGCCGCGTGACCGTCGGGATCGCGGAATGTCTCATCGTAGAGAAACGCGACCGATGCGCTGTCCCGCAAGGGACCGGCTTCGCCCACCCCGGGCGGCAAGGGTTTGCGCGTCTGATACATCGCCATGGCCAGGCACCCGACCAGAACCGCCAACAGCAGCCCCCACCACATCACCGTTCGCCCCTTTGCTGATTGCATGTCTGTCACTCACGGCGCGACGAGGGGCCATCCGGCGACAACAACACGCCGCTTGCCTCGATCGCCAACCCCACGGCCCGCAAGGCCGCCTCGGACCTTTCCAGCGAGGATTCGCCACGGGTACAAGCCACGATGACGACACCTTCATCGCTCGACTGCCCGGCTTGCATGGCAATACCGGCATGACAGGTACGCCGGCGCTGGGTGCCGGTCTTGTGCGCGAGAACCACCTCGCTGCCCAGCCCTGCCTTCAGTCGATCATCGCCACTGGACGTTCTCGTCATGGTTGCCAGCAACTGACGGGTCGACCGGGATGACAAGGCCTGTCGGCTGGCCAGGGTTTCCAGCAGCTGGCCGAAGGCATCCAGGCGACCGGAATTCAACGGCCTCGAGTAGTAGGCATCATAGGCCAGGTCGAGTGACGTCATCGCCCAGGCATCGCGATCGACACCGATACGCTGCTCCAGCCAATCCAGGCGATGACGATCGTCATCGGCTTTCTGCAGCTCGATGAAATCCATGCCACCGAGGCCGAAGGCCCGGGGGTGCAGTTCGGCGTAGATATGACGACGGACATCCACCAGGGAGGTGATCTCTCCCAGCCCATCGTCGATCAGCTCCCCGACGTGCCGGTTGACGGTGTCCCGTCCCACCTCGCGTATCAACATGTCGGTGGCCGTATTGTCGCTGACGGTCAGCATGGCATCCAGTAACTCGCCGATGCGCATGGCGGTCCCCGGCGATTCCCAATTGGTCGGGCCGGCACCATCGACATAATCGCTCTGTGCCAGGGTCAGGGTGTCATCCAGTGACATCCGCCCCTCATCGATACGTTGCCAGACCGTCAATGCCACCGGCACCTTGATCAGCGAGGCCAGATACCAGTCGTCATCGGCTCGCCAGGATAACGTCTCGCCAGTGGAGAGCGCCTTGACATACACACCGATTTCGCCGGAAAAGCCGGCATCGATACCGGCCAGCCGGCTCTCCAGACGAGACGACCAATGGCGGTCAGCGTCATCGGCTGTCGCGGGCAGGCCGATGCACAGCCAGACCATCGACAACCACGCGAGTCGTTGACACCACCGTTGCCGTCTCACGTCGACTCCCGTATCCAACGCAAGCCACGTATCCACAGTGCCGTGGCGAAAATCATGGCGATACCGATCCCCAACACCTGCGGATAGCTGTACACCTGCCAACTCTGGAGCAGGAAGCGCAGTATCAGGAAGATCATCACGATGTGGAAGATGAAGGCGTTGAGGGCATCGGAGCCGATGACCGTGATCGGACGCAGAAGCCGGGCGAGTCGTTCACCGCCAGCCAACGCAGCGGCCAGAACCATCAGGGCGCCGCCCAGACTGAACAGCATGAACGGCAACTCGGGGGGATGTTTGCCCTCATTGCGTGCTACCGCCAACCAGGTGACCGTCTCACTCGTCGCCGCAACGGCCATGAAGCCGGCAAGCAGCAAAGCACCCGATACGCCCAATGCCATGATCAAGCGCCACCGCATGGAGACATGCCAATAGCAGCGCAGGACGGCTTCGCCGATCAGCAAGCCAAGCATCACCACCGGCAATCGCGATAGCTGCCCCCAGGTATAGTGATCCGCATCCTCGACCAGCAGCGCCTTGAACGGTTCGCTGCCCCAGAAGTGGAAATGGCGCTCCAACCCATCGGCCAATACGGCAATGGCGACGGGCAGCAGCAACCGTGACCACAGAGGCAGACGCCGCCATGACGGCAGCAGCCAGGGAATCCATAACAAGGCGATCGCGTAGAACCCCAGGATCTCCACCCAGATCGGGAATCGCTGGTAGAGCACGGCATCGAGGATATCCGCCGGCTCGTACAACGGCATCATTTCCACGATGGTCAGCGCCTTGTACCAAAACAGTACTTCTAGTCCGCGCAGCAGCAGCTTGCGACGTCGACGCGGCCAGTCCGACGTGCCGGTCCTGGGCAGAAAGGCCACCGCCAGGGCAATCCCGAACACCATGATGAACAATGACGAGGAGAACTTGGTCAGCAAATGGATCGGTACCATGCCCCACGCCGGGACCTGATCGATGCCCAGCAGCCCACTGACACTGTGGCTGAGAATCATCAGCGCGATGGCCACGCCGCGCGCCAGATCGATCGCCGCCACTCGCCCTTCGGGCCGTGGCAACGACGGGCGCTCGGACAACCGCAATGACCACGATGCTGCGGGCATCATCGACGCGTCGCCGGCCATCGACCCGCCTCAGACATCGTCGGCATTGATTTCGTTACCAAAACTCACCTCGGATAGTTGCTCTGATGCATCGGGTTCCTGATCACTGAAGCGCGACGCATAGGCCGAAAGCGTCGCGGGTTCATCATCCTTGGCGGGGTGATAGCCGACCGTCGAGCCGTCACAGGCACTCCAGTGGTAACGTTCCGCCAGGTCATCGCCATCGCCTTCCATGTCTGCACCTTCTACCACCAGTGCCGTCATCGCCGCCGCAAGCTCCTGCTCGCAAGCGGTAATCGCCGCCCTCTCCCGGTAACCGATATAACGGGGTACCGCAATGGTCGCCAGGGTACCGACGATAGCGATGACGATCAGTAGTTCAATCAGCGTGAACCCGGTCTGCGTCCGGGGTTGGGTTATCGTATGCATTCAAGCTCCCTTTGAATGAGGCCACTCACCCGGCCAACCACCTTCCCTGCCCGACGATCCATCGTCAGCGGCAGATGCCCGGAGCTATCCTACCGTACCCGCGGGAAATTGCGAATCGCGCCCGGGGCATGCATCGAGAAGTCCCTGAACGCTCGGGATTGGCAATCCGGCCGGATTATGTGAACAATGCATCATGATTCATTCATATTCGAATCAACTGATACATCGCCCTTACCGATCGCGCCGTCACAGACATCGTCATGACCTCCATGCAGCCACCTCGCGACACCGCTACTCACCCCCTCCCCGAGAATCACGAGTGGCATGGACTGGCACATCAATTGATCGCCATCGGCTGTCTTTCGGCCCATGACGTTGCCGATATCGAACGAGCGGCACACACGGCCGGGCGATCATGGCTGGAAACGTTGCTGGAACACGCCCGGGCTACCACCACAGCGATCGAGCAGGCCGCCTCCCGAGCTTACGGGCTGGCGTTTTCGGACCTCCAGTCCATACGCACGGAAAGGCTACCTGCCACGACCGACCTGCCGACCAACCTGCTTCGCAAGCACGGCATACTGCCGCTCGAACGGACCGAACAATGCCTGCGCGTCGCGATTCCCCAACCCGCGACACTGGCCCGGCTCGATGACCTGCAGTTCGCCACCGGCCTGGTCATCGAGGGTGTTCTCGCCCCTGAAGGCCGGCTGCGCGCGCTACTCGATCACTATTTGAGCCGTGATGGCGGTCATGACTTCGAAGTGGCCGACGTCACGACCGACACACCTGACGCCGCCCCGGATCGTATCAGCGATGATGACGCCCCGGTGGTTCGCTTCATCGACGGCATTCTCAGGGATGCCATTCACCGTGGCGCGTCGGACATCCATTTCGAGCCCTATGAGACTCATTACCGCATTCGGCTGCGCATCGACGGCATGCTGGTCGAAGTGGCCCGTCCGCCCATCGATATGCGCCATCGGCTCGCCGCCAGGCTCAAGGTGATGGCACAGCTGGATATCTCGGAACGGCGACTGCCTCAGGACGGGGCGATTCGGCTGCAGGTGTCGGGACGACAATCAGTGGACTTCCGGCTCAGCTCGATGCCGACCGTGCATGGAGAAAAGCTCGTCCTGCGTCTCCTCGACCCGACCACGGCACAGCGGGATATCGATGCGCTGGGCTTCACGCCGGAGCAACAGGCCTGCTATATCCATCACCTCGAGGCCAGCCAGGGAATGATCCTGGTCACCGGTCCCACCGGCAGTGGCAAGACGGTCACGCTCTACGCCGGGCTGGCGCAACTCAACACCCAGGTCCGGAATATCTCGACCGCGGAAGATCCGGTGGAAGTCCGGCTCGCCGGAGTCAACCAGTTGAATGTCGCACCACGCATCGGCCTCGACTTCGCGACGGCGTTGCGTGCATTCCTGCGTCAGGATCCGGACGTGGTGATGGTCGGCGAAATCCGCGATCGAGAAACCGCCGACATTGCCATCAAGGCGTCTCAGACCGGTCACCTGGTGCTTTCCACCCTGCATACCAATTCGGCTGCCGAGACACTGACCCGTCTGTCGAACATGGGCGTGGCGGCCTTCAACATTGCCAGTTCCGTGTCATTGATCATTGCGCAGCGACTCGTGAGGCGACTGTGCCTGCACTGTCGGCATCCCGCCGACCTACCTCGCGAGACATTGCGGGAAGAGGGGTTCAACGAGACGGATATCGAGCGGGCGACGATTTATGCCCCCGTTGGCTGTCAACACTGCCATGGCGGTTACCACGGACGTGTCGGCATTCACGAGATGTTGCCCGTCACCGACGCCATTGCCCAGTCGATCCTGCGCCACGACGATGCCCGGGCGCTGGCGGCTCAAGCCCGTCACGAAGGATGTCACGACCTGCGTCACAGCGGCCTGCGCAAGGTCATGGAGGGGGTGACGAGCCTGGAGGAAGTGAATCGGGTGATCGGCCACTAGGCATCAATCAACGAAGGGAATGGACGCCCATGAACACAGCCACACCGGCACGATGGCGCTGGACCGGCATCGATGCCAGCGGGCAGCGGATCAGTGGCGAACGTATCGCCACCTCCCGACGGGAAGTGGAACGCGACCTCCACGGCCGCCGTATTCTAGTCAAGCGCATTCAGCGTCAACGCCAATGGCCGGGACGGGGACGCATCACCTCCCGCGACACCATGCTGCTCGCCCGTCAGCTCGCGACGCTGCTGCACGCCGGCATACCGATCCTGCAGTCGCTCGACACCCTGGCCGAGAGTGTCTCCAAACCGCCCCTGGTGTCACTGATCCGCCGGCTCAGACACGACATCGCCGCCGGGTCGAGTGTCGCCGAGGCCTTGTACCGCCACCCCGATGCGATCGACCGACTGTTCGTCAACATGGTCGCCGCCGGGGAGCAATCCGGCACGCTGGACCGCATGCTCGAGCGTATTGCCACCTACAAGGAGCGCATCGAAACGCTCAAGGGCCGGGTCAGGAAGGCGCTGTATTACCCTGCGGCCGTGATCCTGATCGGTCTGGTCGTCACGGCACTGCTGCTGGTCAAGGTCGTGCCCCAGTTCGAGAGTCTGTTCCGGGGTGTGAACGCCGAATTGCCGGCCATGACCCAGGTGACCATCGCATTGTCGGAGGCGACCCAGCGATACGGCGGCGGGTGTCTGGCCGGACTCGCCGCGGCCGGCTATCTGCTCCGACGGCGTTTCCTCCGCTCGACACGATTCGCCTATCGCCTGCAAGCCCTGACGTTGAAGCTGCCGATCATCGGCGACATTCTCGACAAGGCGGCCATGGCGCGGTTCGCTCGAACGCTGGCCACCCTGTATGATGCCGGGGTGCCACTCGTGGATGCCCTGGCTACCGCGGCCGGTGCAAGCGACAACCGTGTTTACGACCACGCCATCGAGCGGGTCAGAAGGGAGGTCGTCACCGGCCGTACGCTACAGGCCGCGATGGCAACAACCCAACGTTTTCCGGTGCTGGCCGTACAAATGATCGGTATCGGCGAAGACGCCGGCTCGCTGGGAACCATGCTCAACCGTACCGCGCACTATTTCGAGGAAGAGGTCGAGAACCGTGTCGACGCCCTGTTATCACTCCTGGAACCCGCCATTATCGTGGTGCTCGGCATTCTGGTCGGCGGACTCGTCGTCTCCATGTATCTGCCCATCTTCGAACTGGGCAATACGCTGTAAGATGTTGCACCAACGCGTAGGACACTGACCGTGATCGCCGAACTGCCACCCCCGCTTTTCTGGTTACTCACCGCCCTGCTGGGCCTAGGCCTGGGCAGCTTTCTGAACGTCGTCATCACCCGGTTGCCGGTCATGCTGATGCGGGCATGGCGTGCCGAGGCTCAGGCCGCACTGGAGTTACCCGGCGACGAGAGCACGCGCTTCAACCTGCTGTCGCCGTCGTCGATGTGTCCGCGTTGCGAGCAGCCGCTCGCTTGGCGGGACAAGATCCCCCTGGTGAGCTATGTCATGCTGGGTGGACATTGTCGCCATTGCCAAACGCGGATCAGCCCGCAGTACCCCTTGATCGAACTCGCCGGCACGGCGCTGACCCTGGCCGTCGTCGCCCTGCATGGCCCCTCGCTCGCCTCGCTGATGCTGATCGGCGCCTGTCTGACGCTGCTGGCTCTGGCAGTGATCGACTTTCGCACCCAGTTGCTGCCGGATGCCATCACGCTTCCCTTGCTATGGGCCGGCCTGGCCTATCATCTATGGTTTCAGCCGTTATGGCTGTCGAACGCAGTGATCGGCGCCATGGCGGGTTATCTGGTCCTCTGGGCCTTCTACTGGCTGTTCAAACTGGTCACCGGCAAGGAAGGCATGGGCTATGGCGATTTCAAACTGCTCGCTGCCCTGGGGGCCTGGCTGGGCTGGCAGTGGCTGCCGCTGCTGCTGATTCTCTCGGCCGGTGTCGGCGCCATCATCGGCCTCGCGATTCAGACAGCCGTTCCCCGCCTGCGCGGCATGCCGATGCCGTTCGGCCCCTTCCTCGCCATGGCCGGCTGGATCGCGATACTCTTCGAGACTCCCGTGATGACGCTGTATCAGGACCTGCTGCTATGAGCCGGACAACGCACCCCCTCACCATCGGCGTGACCGGCGGCATTGCCTCGGGTAAATCGACCGTGGCCAGAGCCTTCGCCGCCCACGGCATCCCCTGGGTGGATGCCGACGACGTCGCCCGGGAAATCGTCGAACCCGGTGAACCGGCTCTGGCAGAGATCGCCGCGCATTTCGGTGAACGCATTCTGCAACCGGATGGGCGGCTCGACCGGCGCGCCCTGCGAGAGATCGTCTTCAATGACAGCGAGGAGCGCCGATGGTTGGAATCGGTCACCCACCCCCGCATCCGAGAACGCCTCAGCGAACATCTCGATGCCATGGCACGCGGTCCCGCTCCCTATCACTTGCTGGTATCACCGCTGTTACTCGAGTCCAGTCAGCATGAGATGGTCGATCGCATTGTCATCGTCGATATTCCCGAAGCCCTGCAGATCCAGCGAACCGTGGAGCGGGACGGAGTCGACGAAGACCAGGCCAGAGCCATTATCGCCGCCCAGATGCCGCGCGCCGAACGACGGAAACGTGCCGACGACATCATCGACAACAGCGGTGACGACGAGGCACTGGCTCGACAAGTCGCCGACCTGGATCGTCGATATCGTCAATCGGGCTTCCCCCCATCGCCGTGATTCGGCATCCTTGTCGACATCGTCAAACAGCGACCGGAATCTCATGACGCAACGAACCACCAATCGCCCGCTGGAAGTGGCCTGTCCACAATGCCACAAGAAAGTCCTGTGGACCGAGGACAACCTGTATCGCCCGTTCTGCTCCAAGCGCTGCAAACTCCTCGACCTGGGCGCCTGGGCGGAAGAATCGCACCGCATCGCCGGTGAGCCGGCCATGGATGAAACCGAGATCGACGAGATGATCCTGCGACAGGAGCGAGGCGACGAGTGACTGGCTCGTCGACACCCGCATGAGCACTTGGCACCAGGCACCGGAATATCGCCTGCTGGCGGAACTCGAGGCCCATTTCGATATCCTGATCGAACGTATCGAGGCGCTCGTCGATCAATACCGACGCAGCAACGTCTCGGCCTGGTCGTTGGATACGCCCACCCCGGATGCCGACTGGCTGCACGGCGTTCTCACCGATTTCTGGTATCGCGACGGTCAGGATGGCCGGTCCACTCGCAGTTACGTCGCCCTGATTGCCGCCGACGAGCCATTGATGGCCGAAGTCGCCCGCGTCAATGCCGCCAAGGCCGAGTTCAGTGAACTGCTGGCCCGTATTCGCGAGGAAGTGCCGGCACTGATTGCCGAGATCAAGGCCGTACTGCCCTTCCGCCACCCGGCGCTTCACAACCACCTGCGCGGTCAGGGCCTGGCAAGACTTCACCTGAAACAGTGCTGGCGGGCCATTCCCGTCGCCGATGCACCGCTATCCCGAATACGGCTCGCCTGGTACACCAGCGGACGCTCCATCAAGAAGCTTTCCGTCAGGGATGCCGAAAAGAAATTGATGGCACTCGACACCGATGCCGCCCACGTGCGTATCCAACTCAAACGATTAGCCGGGATCCCGGACACCGAGCCCCTCGCCCAGGTCCAGACCCAGGCGCCACTGATGCGCGCCAATCTGTTCTTCGAGGAACCACTGGTGGACGGCCGTCAACGCCGCGCCATGAACGTCGCCCTGCCGCTATTCATCCCCAGCGACGCTGGACGGCTTCCCGACTACAACACGCCGCCGCCGACACCGAGCGAAAAACGCACCCGTGCCAAACGCAACGATGAACGGCTGGAAGAGACGGTATTTCTGCCCAGCCTGCGGGTATTCCGATACAAGGAAAGCAAGGACCACCACGACTGACGTTGCGCCTGCACGGCCCGGTGCCAGCGAAATGAGGTGAAGCGGGGGTCGTGGCAGCGGTTTCAACCGCGATGCAGGGCGCCAGCCCTGCCTGTTTTACCGACGTTTCGGTGGCGTGACCTGCTCGAACTGGGCCATGATATCGCCGCCATCGCATTCGACCTTCGAGGTCAATACCTTGCCGTTCGGCCCCATCCATTCTATGTCATTCACACCCTCGACCATCAACTCATTGGCCTCGGCCGCCGTCGACGGCATCTCGCCATTGATCGCCACGATGATGGCTTTCTCGTTCACATGTCCACGCAACGGACTATGCTGGGCGATGCGCAAAATCTTCAATCCCGACTCGATTCCTTCAGGTAACGATGAGTCGCCCTCTGCCTCCGGCGGTTGTTCAGCTTCCAGCAAGGCATTCAACCGCTCATTGATGTGTGTACACCACAATGCCGTCGCAAACAGTAAAACGCTCAGCGTGATGCTCCACAACGCCGCTACCAGACCGAATCGCATGAATACATAGGTTGCATACGGTGCCGACGCCCCCGCCGCCACCCAAATCAGGATCGCAAGAATGCCCCGTTGCCGGCGATAGTACATTTGCCCTCCTTGAGCTAGCCTACTTGAATTAGTGTCGTCTTTATTAAGGATAAAAATCAGGCTATAACGGAGATATCGGCAGCATGCTGGAAAACTTTAAGAAATCATAACCGGGACAGAATGTGTTTTGTTCACAATAAACAAAGCACCGACCCAGTGGGCTATCTACCATAGTTAATATGCTTTAGGATTACAGTATCGACGCCCCCGTCGCTACGCCAAGGAGGCTAAGCGCCGAGTCAGCACGGAAGGCAGTCATTTCGGCGAATGACATCGCAAATGATACAAAGGGGTCATACCATGCATTTCGCCGAGAATACGGCCGCCAAGGTGGTCAAGTCGCTCATGGATCGCGACCATGAGCTATTCATCTTTTCAAACAGCCTGACCGGCACCCTCTCCGGCGATATCACCTGGCTCGATGCCGATACGGGACACCTCACCATCTGCGCGGATTCCCGAGGTCGCGATATCTCCCATTACAGCCGGGACGGTCGCTTGTCCTTCGATATCGAAGTCAAGGATGACGATGGCGGCGCAGAGATATTCAATTTCGAGAGGGTCAGCGCCATCACCATCAAGCGTGACCACCACCTCTACGAATTCCAGTGTCAGCTTCCCGATTCCGTGCTGCTCAACGACAACCGTGACGCCATTCGCATCCCGTTCATCCTGGGAATGCAGGCCCGCGTCAATTGCGAAGTCTACGAAGATGAACTGAACATCAAGGGCAAGCTGCGCAACCTCTCGATCGGTGGTTGCATGATCGATATCGCGATCGAAGACAGCGCTGCCCTGCGCGTGGACCAGGTCATTCCCAGGGTGCTCATCGACTTTCCCAACGGGACATCGATCTCCACCAAGGGATTGATTCGCCACATTCGCCCGTTCGGCTCATCGACTCATGCCGCCGTGGGATTGCAATTCATCGAGAAGGATCACGCCCTCGACGAACACCTGTTTCATGTTGTCGCGGAAGCTGAACGCGAGGTCGCGATACGCACCGGCATGAACCCCGAAGCGGGCGCCGGATCACCGTTGTTCATCGCCGGGAAGAAAGAAAAACAGATCATGCGACGCGAAGCGCAGGACAAGGCAAAACACGCGAACCAGCCACCGATGACGCGCGGTGTCAAAGAGCTCGCCAAGCAGCTCCACATCATCCTGATGTTTCTCAAGAATCAGAACACCTTCCCCGAAGACACGCTCTATGACTGTGTCGATACGCTGTTGCTGCTCGTCAACAAGGACCGCAAACAACTGTTGTATGCCCTTTCGCTGCTACGCAATGAAGCAGAATGGGTTCGCCACGCCATTCAGGTCACCGCAACACTGGCGGATTTCATGATCGGCAGGGACCCGCACTCCCCGTATATTCGGGAAAGTGTCGCGGGCGCCCTCATTCATACCATGGGCAAACCGCTGATGCTGGGTCCGCAGCTGCCTACCCTGAAGGCCAACATGACGCCGGACCAGAAAACGCTCCTGAAAGGCCACACCACGACCTTACTGGAAACGCTGGATACCGCAGGCTGGCAACCCAGCCAACTCTGTCGCAATGTCCTGGAAAACAGCAACGAACGCCTGGATGGCAGTGGCTACCCTAACGGCAAGACAGATCAAGACCTCAACGATACCGCTCGGTTGATAGGGCTGATCAAGGCCATCAACAAGCTGATGCATCCCCGCAACGGGGCGGCCCCCCGTGCGCCTCTGGATGCCTACCGGTGGGTCAGCGATCATGACGAACAGTACGATAAAGCACTGCTGGTCGAATACATTCAGATATACGGCCTCTATCCGATCGGCTGTCTCGCCCAGTTCTCGCGCGGATTCCTGGCATGGATCATCGACACTGACAACAAGGGCATGCCGACCCGAGTCAACGTCGTGAAAAACCTCGCCTTTCCGAATACGGCCATCAGCACCGAACTGGAAGCGCACGATTTCATGCAGATCGGTAAATTTGAAGGCATCGCCAACCCGGATGACTACGATATTGTCCTGAAAGAGTAGTCATCGTGACTGCTCTTCGTCCTAGCGGATGAAGCTTCCCTCTTCTCAGACCGCAGCCGTCGATATGCCGGACTTACGCGGGCCACCAATGGATTTCGTCACACCCTTCCCACTTTTTACTTCACTCACCGCGACGTGCCAGCCACCATCCTGACATCATGGCCACAAGAAACATCAGCAATGGCCAGCTCAGTCCCGGCAGCGAGGCGACCGCCGGCCCCGGGCAATAGCCGGAAAGCCCCCAGCCGATGCCGAAAAACGCGGCACCACCCAACAGCCGAACATCGAGGTCCCGGCGCGTGGGTAGCTGAAAGCGGGTCTCGAGCAATGGCGCCGGGCGTCGCCAGACCAACCGGTACCCCGAGAAGGTAGTAACGACGGCACCACCCAGCACGAAGATCAGGGTCGGGTCCCAGCTACCGGCCACGTCGAGGAAACCAATGACCCGCGCCGGATCGGTCATGCCGCTGATCGCCAGGCCGAGCCCGAACAGTAATCCCGCCAGATAACCGGCCAGCACTTTCATACTGCGCCCTCCAGCATGTGCCGCGAGACGTACACCGTCAGCATGGCGACCAATACAAAGACGAGCGTCGCGGCCATCGACCGCGGAGAAAGGCGCGCCAGTCCGCACACACCATGCCCGCTGGTGCAGCCGCTACCCAGGCCAGTGCCCAGCCCGACCAGCAGGCCGGCAACCAACATCGTCGTCGACCCACTTGCCGGGGTGCCGATCAGCGCGGCATCGTCGCCTGCCACATTGCCCCAATCCAGACCAGACAGCATCAAAAGCCCCGGACCGGAGACAAGGCCCAGCAGAAACGCCAAGCGCCAGAGGCTGTCCCCGCCACGGTCGAAAATCAGCCCGGAAAGAATACCGCTGATCCCGGCGATGCGCCCCAATAGTGCCATGAGGAGGGTGGCGGAAAGACCGATCAAGACGCCACCCAGTGCACCTTGCAACCCACTCATCGTTTCCATCTCGTTTCCTCTTGCTATTGTCTTGAACCAGCCGTCGCCGAATGCCCGGAATCGGGCGATTCGATACAGGGATGACTCAACGGCGCCGACCCGCGGCCATGCAGAGAGCACCAGGCATCGAAGATGCTCAGGAAGACACGGCCATTGAGCGTCTCGAGCAGCACGGTACGGCGCAATCGATCCATCACCGGCCCTTTGACTTCGGCCAGATGCAGCCCGATATGTTTATCTCGCAGGCGCCGATTGAGCGCCTCGAGACTCTCCAGCGCCGTCGCGTCGATGACGTTGATCGCCTGACACGCCAGCACCAGGGCCGCAGCGATATAATCCTGCGATCCCGATTCGGCAACCTGCGACAGCGCCGAAGCCGTCATCAACGACACGACCGCCATCGGCCCCACCGACAGCGTCGTGCTGGTCCCCAATAGCGTATAGACCACCAGCGGTACGAGGCTCGCGTACAGGCCCACCACCGGCGGGAGTCCCGCCAGCATGGCGTAGGCCAGCGCTTGCGGGATCAGCATCATCGCTACGATGATGGCCGCCAGCAGATCCTCGCCCAACCACTGGCTGTTGTAGCGCCGCCCCCAGTCGAGGATCGGAATCCAGCGTGCCAGTCCGGTTCTATGCTGCTGATTCATGACCTGCCGGCTTCATTACCCGAGCCGTGTCGTGACCTGGGTTCATCTCACTCCCACACCGCGCATTCCAGGGCATCGAGCGGGATCTTCAGATAGCGCTTGCCGTTGCTCTCCGGCTCGGGGAGACGGCCGCCGAGGATATTGACCTGCAGTGCGTGCAGGATCAGTTTCGGCATGGGCAACTCGCTATCGCGGCGATTGCGGAGCTCGACGTACTCGGCCTCGCTGCTTTCGCCGAGCCGGTGTTTGTTGGTCTCGCGCTGCTCGCGCACCGGCGTGTCAGGGGATCGCTAACGACATACTGGATACTGAAAGTGTGGGGGTCGAAGAAGCCAGCCACATCGGGTTGGCCTGGTGAAAAGGCGAAGGTTTTCATGACTACTCCAAAAGGATGCTTTCCTCTAGAGTAACTCACATTTAAATTCTAACGTTAGAACATTTTAGAATATAAAGGTTGCCACAAAAATATCCATATATGCCCTACAGGCATAACTAACCTGCGATTTGAACTGACAAAATGACACAGGAATGGAAGGGTCATCCGTCTGGTCATCCAGCGATTGGCTGGCGGTGGCCGTCTGCTCCACCAGCGCGGCGTTCTGCTGCGTTACCTGATCCAATTGCGAGATCGCCTGGCTGATCTGTTCCGCCCCGGAAGACTGCTGATGCGTCGCACCGGCAATTTCATCGACCAGATTGGCGACCTGACGGACATTCCCCGCAATCAAAACCCAAGAGATGCCACACCTTGTGGAAATACCGAGCCTCCTTGGCCCCCACTCGGAAGACATATCGGCGCGGCCAAATGGAACTTAAGCAGAGAGAGATGAATAATGTCTCATATACGCGATCGAGCACAGGTCACGCGGGAAGGCTGCCAATCCATGCAGATCGGTAAACTTGAAGGCATCGCCAATCCGGATGACTACGATATTGTCCCGAAAGAAGGTTGATCTTACGGATGCATGAGATGACAATAGAAGATATCTATCTTGTAATATCGCATAGTCATCATATCACCTGCGAAGCCTTGATCCTCAGATAACTCCGTGGCCTTATGCCACGCCGTCACGTTAATTGGTCACTGATTTTTCGCTGACCCAACGACGGCTCAAGCGTCCGTTTATTCGGCACCTTGGGTCGCCACTGGATACAGCGGCTGGAATGGCAGTGACATTCACATCTGGCGACAACCACTCCGCCCTCAGGTACCAAGGCGTCTGGTCGATGCCCTGAATAACAGGGACGCTCTTTCCTTGATTGTTGTAACCGATCCTGCCATGGCTAGATGCGATAGCTGTGACCACATACATGAGGCGTCTAATGCGACTGGACAAGCTCAACGATACAGGGAGTGCTTAATGCACGACGAGTATGAGCTATTGAAGGCACAGCAGACTATTCATGAGCTGATCGCCGAGCAGCATCCTCTTGAAGAAACTCTCGATGCCATCGCCCACTGGCTGAGCCTGCTGCTTCCCAGTGCCACCATAGTCTTCATGCGCCATGACCCCGACGAAGGCACATTGAGCCTGGTACCCAGCAAGCACTTTTCTCAGAGCTATATACAACGGCTCCAAGCCGTGCCAATCGGACCCGGTGTCGCTTCCTTCGGCACATCGGCCTTCGAACGCCGTATCATCATCACCGAGGACATCACGACCGACCCTCGCTGGGAAGGCTTGCGGGAAGCGGCCATGGCCGAGGGATTTCGCGCCTGCTGGTCAAGCCCGGTAGTGACTGCCAATGGAGAGCTGTTGGGGACCTTTGACACCTACTACCGTTCTCCTGAAAAGCCTACCGTAGACGACAAGCGCCGACTGCGCCAAGCGGCGGCGCTGATTGCGCTGGCGTTGATCCGCGACCGTGATATACAGGCACATCGCACGCTATCCGAGTGGCACCACTCGTTGTTCGTCAATCATCCGGACGGAGTCTATTCGTTCGACCTGGAGGGCCGTTTCCAGAGTGGCAATGCCGCCCTCGAACGAATTACCGGCTACTCCGAAGCCGATATGGTAGGCCTGCACTTCAACCAATTCATCATCCCCGACTACCGGGACCTGACGCAAGCCGCCTTCGATACCGCATGTCAGGGTGAAGCCATCACCTACGAAACCATGGGCACACACGCCTCAGGACACCCTTATTATCTGGAGATCACCAACTTCCCGGTGATCATCGACGGTGACATCGTTGGCGTCTACGGCATCTGCCGCGACATCACCGAGCGTAAACAACAAACCGACGAGCTGCGCCTGCTCAAGCGTGGCATTGATGCTAGCCCGAACGGCGTCTTGATGGTGGATGCCTGCAAGCCCGACATGCCAATTGCCTATGCCAATCCCACGTTCTCGACCATTACCGGCTACAAGCATGAGGAAGTCATTGGCATCAACTGTCGCTTCCTGCAAGGACCCGAAACTGACTCCCAGGCTGTCGATGCTATCCGTCGCGGGATACGCACTCAGCGTGATGTTGAAGTGACACTGCTCAACTACCGTAAGGATGGCACGCCGTTTTGGAATCAACTGGTGATCAGCCCCGTTTTCGATGACAGAGGGACCTGCACTCACTTTATTGGCATCCAGCAGGATGTTACCCGCCAGAAGGGGCAGGACGCCCGGATCGCCTACCAAGCGAGTCACGACTTGCTCACCGGCCTGCCCAATCGTACGGCCTTCGATGCCCGCCTGTCAGAGGCCTTCCATGACAGTCAGCAGCATCAGAAGCTGCTGGCAGTGATGTATCTCGACATGGATGGCTTCAAGACTCTCAACGATGGCCTGGGTCATCATCTGGGCAACAAGGTGCTGGCCAAGGTGGCTACACGACTTCACGCGCTGGTGAGCGAAGGGCAAATGCTGGGACGACTGGTAGGTGACGAGTTCGGTCTGCTCCTGACGGGGTGCGATAGCCACGAGCAGGTCGTCGAGTTGGCAGATCGTATCCTGGAGACATTGGCAATGCCTTTCGAAGTCGATGACCATTGCCTTCATATCAGCGTCAGCATTGGCATCGCCTGTAACGACATCACGCTCGATCAACCCCACGAGTTGATGCAGCATGCTGACCTGGCCCTGGAGAAAGCCAAACGGCAAGGGCGCAACACCTGGCAATGGTATCGGGATCGCGAGGTAGCAAGCATCAAGGACAGTGTACTATTACGACATGACCTGCATACCGCGCTGCACGAAGAGCAATTTGAACTGTACTACCAACCGCTGGTGGAAACCACGAGCGGACGTGTCTGCGGTGTAGAAGCCCTGGTACGTTGGCACCACCCTAGCCGCGGCTTAATATCACCTTACGAGTTCATATCGTTGGCCGAGCGCACCGGCCAGATCATCCCATTGGGACGCTGGGTGCTTCGCCAAGCCTGCCTGGAAATGGCACGGTTCCGCACGCAGGAAGAGCGAATATTGCCGGTCGCCGTGAACATCTCCTCGTTGCAGTTTCACCGCGATGGCTTCCTCGATGAGGTACGCCGAATACTGGAAGAAACGGGCTTACCGCCGAATCAACTGGAATTGGAAGTCACGGAAAGTGTATTTCTGGACGGCGCATCCCAGGTCATCGACATGATGGAGACACTCAAGGCTATCGGCGTCCGTGTGGCGATCGATGATTTCGGGACCGGCTTTTCCAGCCTCAGTTACCTGCGCGACTTACCAACACACAAGGTAAAGCTCGACCGCAGCTTCATTTCCGACACACTATCCGACCATCGCAGTGCCGCTATCGTCCAAGGCGTCATCACCATGGCACACCACATGGAGATGATGGTCGTTGCCGAAGGCATTGAAACCGAAGCGCAGCAGCAGGACATGGTCCGCCGACATTGCGACCTGCTACAGGGTTACCGATTTGCAAGGCCCATGCCACTGGCAGAGCTCCGTTCATTGCCGGAACGTCTTCCGGCCAAGGGGTTCGGACACTCTCTTTGAATACTCCTCTTCCTTGAGCGTTCCCCCCACAGAATGTTCATGTCGATGGGAACAGTCGCACAGTGGCAGGAAGCTTGAGCGAATGATGACCAGTAACTCTCAACGCATCGCTCAATCCGGCGATGTATCAGCGCGCTGCACTTCCTGTATTCGCTCATACAGCTTCCGAGCACTCTCGATCGCCACTACCTCGTGTTGATCCAGTTCCAACACCGGCCCGGAACGGCGATGACCGGCATCGGTCACCTCCTGGAACGCCATGGCATAGCGGTTCATCAAGTGCTCGAGATTCATCATGATCATGGTGATCTCGAGCTCGAACTCCATCACCTGGTTTTCCAGCCGCCTCCGCTCCGCCGAGTCGTCCGCCGCCTCGAGCATCGACTTGAGCGTGTTGTTGACGACACGCTCCGTCGCTTTGACCTTGGGGAGGATGTCATCAAGGATGTCGCGGGGGGTGATCTGCATAGACTGTGGCATTAAGAACCTTTATTGCCGACTCAAAAGGACGTCGCACTCAGACTATCAAGAAGGAACCATCGAGTACTCTTCCCACAATGCTTGAACCTGCTCGATATCTACATCCTCAGCAACCTTGAACACCGCAGCAGTTTGAACACGATCAACGATTTCAAGAAACTCCAGCGCTACATGGTAACTATTTCTATTCCAGAAATCATGGACGAATATCCGCGCCTTACTCGGATCATCATGATTTTCCAGAATATGACGAATCGATGATAATATGCATGCGACACGGAACCGCCCATCAACAAGAATTAAATCAAAAGCTTCCTTATATTCATGAATCGCCAGGCTATAGCCTGGAAACTTGTCTTTCTTATACAAGGATACTGGATAACCCCATTCTTTTGTTGGACCGATATCGACAACACTAATCTGACATGCGTCACCCAGCTTTCTGGACAGGCCATTTACCCACGTAGAATCACTTTCTACACCATATACGGTCAGCCCTTGTTCAGCTGCCCATACGGTTGACCCTCCAGAGCCAAATTCAAAATAGGTTCTTGAATCACGCAACATCCAATGAAACAGATCACCTTCAGCCTCAGACATATGAGGTCTTTTTGGAACAATGATCTCATTTTTCGGAAGATTATCGTTCTTATTCTCAACTCCCCACCAACCAATACTTATTCCAATAAATTTTCCGAGATCACGACGAGCATTATCTGACTCAATATCAATTTCCAGGAAATTCCCGGATCCTTCAAATAGCGCTCTAACACTCTTGAAATGGTTTTCAATCCAGCGCTTCAACTCATCCTGATCACCATTCCCCACGGGTAATCCAGGTATATCTGATGACTCAATTCGAGCACCTAAATCCCCCCAACGCATGATACTAGCTACAGTTTTATCGGGATCACGATAATTTAGTATAAAAAGACAATCAGGATGATGCTGACGTATCTTCTCTATGACGGAAATATCTAGCTGAGGCCAAAAGTTCAAACCCTGAGATGGTATACACACATCGCCTTGTGTAATCGCATCATAATGACTCAGGTAATACCATGGGTCATCGTGGCTCTCAAGACCAAGGTACATCAGCTCACCGACATATCCTTCTTTAACTTTCCAGTGTGCCGAACGGTAACCGCTTTCTTCCAAGGCCTTTTGTAAAGTCGATGTTCCTGACTTTGGAAAGCCAACTACAAAAACTTTTCTTTTCTTCCCCCGTTGTGAACTGGAAGGAGATGTTACAGCTTGGCCCCCAAGCAGACCTTCATCGACCAGATAATGCTCAGCTAACGTTTCATCAGAATTCAGAATCAATTCATGCGTCAAGTCCTTCACTTGATAGACCGTATGAAGAATGAATGCCAGCTTCATTCGTCGATTATCATCAAGCATTGCCACGCGCTGTCGATTGGGCAGCAACAGCACGTCGGCATGTGTCAACTCTGTAGACTGGTATCGGATCAGATCGTCTCGCGCAGGGAGATGACTCTTGTGCTGAAGGTTATGAAGACGATAGAAACGGAAGCCGTTCTGCCGGGCCCATTCAGTCACTCTATCGAGAGTGACTTGAGACGCATGTGTCGGCTGGAAAGCGACACGCACCTGTATCAATAGCGTATCCTTCAAGGCCGCTTTGCCGTTCTCGAGTATCGTTCCGGTATCACAGCGATCATCCAGAACTAACCAATCCAGCGATGGCAGCCCCTCTATACTATCAAGCGCAATGGTATTCAGCGGCAATTTCGCCAATACCTTGGCGCCTTGAGCTTGCTCATCCGACAGGTTTTCCGAGGGCAGCGGCGGCAGTGATGCTGTCATCGAAGGGTCAAGACACGTGTAGAGCGTGGCCGGTTGTCCGTCGCCCAACGAGGTATTAGGATAATGGTGTACGCGCTCATGTTGGATCAAGGAGTGCTGCAAGGCCTCACTACGAGGGTCAAAGGTAATGACCTCGAACGCATTGAGTGACAACATCTGCTGCGTCGCGGCATGGTTCAGCAATTCGCCACCATTGTCGATGGCGATGATCTTGCCCTCGAACTGGAAGCGGAATCCAGAACTCTCCGTGTCGGCTGCATCATCACGCGTCGGTTCGATATGAACAGGGGTATCCTCATCTTCGAACCAGGCTTGCCCTTCCTTGTTGAAGGTCAATGCCGCCGGTGCCTTATCATCGCAATAGCGCTGCCAGATCGCGCGCATGGCCGTCGTAAAATGCTTGGCGAAACGCGGGCCATCGCACACCGGCGATTTAGTCAGTACCTCACGCAGATGCTGACGTATGGTCGATAGGCTATCCAGGTCACCGGCCAGTTCCAGTACCCGCTCCCGGTACTCATCCCAACTGTTCGTCACCAATTCCGGCATGCCGGCGTTGACGAGGTGGGTGGCACTATGACGGCCGGCAAAGGTCGGCCCCGGCATGGTGACGACGGGCACGCCCATCAATAATGCCTCACAGGTCGTCAGTCCGCCGGAGTAGGGCCAAGGGTCCAATGAGATATCGACTTGATTATAGGATTCCAATAATTCCTTATGCTTCTTCGGTCCTTCCAGCAGGATACGCTCTCGACCGATGCCATGGGACTCGAGATATTGATAAATCCATTCACAATAGCTTTCGTTAGTGTACTGACCACCTATCATATAAAGACGAGACTCAGGAACCTCTTTCATCAGCCTCGCCCACTCAGATAATAATGGCTCGTTAATTTTCGCTGGATTATTGAAGCAACCAAACGTCAAAAAACCATTAGTCAACACAGGGAGAGCGCTGACCTCAGGTGCATAATAAGGTGGCAGATAACATATATAATCGTCTGGAAGGCGAATCAGTTTCTCGAAATAGTATTCATCAGATCCATCAGGCGTTTCAACGAAATCACTGACCAAGTAATCAAAAGACTCAAGGCCAACAGTATTAAATAAACCTCCCAC
Organism: Aidingimonas halophila; assembly: GCF_900106955.1. Taxonomy (GTDB): domain Bacteria; phylum Pseudomonadota; class Gammaproteobacteria; order Pseudomonadales; family Halomonadaceae; genus Aidingimonas; species Aidingimonas halophila. The sequence goes on from NZ_FNNI01000006.1 coordinate 235,947, forward strand.
CCACTTCACAATCAATGGCGCTGGCTCTCGTGCCACAGCCATCAGGCGATTTCCCGATGTGTGGCCTGTCATATCAATCAATATGTCGATACTATCATCAACGATTTTATCGGCTAGCGCTTCATCCTGAAGATGAGGAACATCATGCCACTCATCAACAACCGCTTTTATCTTTTTACCAAGGTAATCATTGGCTAGGCGGTCAGCGTAGGCAATGAGCTCAAAATCTCGCTTATCTACATTTTCTAAACATGAAGTAATCATTTGCCCGACTGGATGTGACCGTAAACCACTGGAAACGAGACCTATCTTTAACCGTTTACTGACGGACTTTGTGGTAGCAGCTCTTGTTAAATCATCATTACGCGAATAATGTTCATGCCACGATGCAGCCATGCGGTAAAACGACTCAGCATCATGCGCCGGGTTGTAGTGAGCAGTAAAAAAATAATTCGAGAAAGGCAGATGATATCCTGGCGCCAGCTTCATGGCCTTTTGGTACTCGTCTTCTGCCTCAGAAAAACGCCCCATTGTGCCGTATAGGTTTGCCAGATTGCTACGTCCGCCAGCGTGGTTTGGATGCTCATATACTAGAGACTCAAGAAGTCGCAACCCTTCGTCATATTGACGCTTCCCGATTAGGGTATTCGCTTTCCGAAGCTTGGATAGTGCTGAATCCGGCTCAGCCTCCATCGCTATATCAAGATGCTCAATCGACGCTTCATGTTGATCTTTGGCTTTATAGATATCGGCAATACGAATATTCGCCTGATAATCATCGGGCCGGATCCGTAAGGCTTCCCTCAAATGATGTAACGCGTTGTCGTACTGTCCGAGCTTTTGATACGTCTTGGCCAGATTGCTGTGCGCTTCATGGTCTTCAGGCTGGATGTCGAGCGCTTTTTTCAATGGCTCAATTGCCTTATCGGGATCACCGCCTTCCATCAGCGTCGTACCCAATGCCTTCCAGCCAAACAGAGCACCGGGATAACGATCGACGATATCTTCGGCAACCGATAGTGCACTCGGCAATTCACGACGTTCATAATACGCCAGGAACGTATTAGCCCGCTCTCGATAGGAGGATGCTGCCGTTCGTTGGTTGCGACGACCACGCTGCTGATATGCCGATCGACGTTGCCGCTTTGAACTCATGCTTCCATCCTCTCTTATCCCGAATACACTTTGCCAATGTACCCTGTCCAACCAGTCGCCGGTGAGTCGAAAAACATGGGGGTTACCCCCTATTTTCGTGAATGCACTGAGATATCAGGCAAGTTTTCCCGGCGAATAAAGAAAGGGTGGCGCTGAACGCCACCCTTTGATGTCATCACAACTGATGACGGTGTTACCTCGGTCTTTGTTGGTATTACCCCAGCAGAGACAGGGCGTTCTGCGGGATCTGGTTGGCCTGCGCCAGTACCGATGTACCCGCCTGCTGGAGGATCTGTCCCCGCGTCATCTCGGAGACTTCGGTGGCATAATCGGCATCCTCGATCCGTGAACGGGCATCAGAGAGGTTGGTTTCGTTGGTTGCCAGGTTGTTGATGGCCGAATCGAAGCGGTTCTGGACTGCACCCAGCTCGGACCGCAGGCTATCGACCTGACTCAAGGCACTATCCAGGGTTTCCAGAGGATCTTCCGTGGGTTCCACTGACAAGCGGGAAAGATCATCAGTGTTCGACAAACTATCGAAATTAGCAGTGCCGCTTCCGTTGACAGTGGCTTCGTCGGGATTCAACGACATATAAGCCGTAACATCAGTGCTATCTGAATCAATATCGATACCCTGCGCTTGCAGATCCTCGATCTCATCAGAAGTCATCTCACTACCGTCGAAGCTAACCTTGGCATACAAGTCGCCATTGGCATCTGAATAAATAGTTTCTTCACTCGCAGCAGCAGAGGCGGATGCGAGACCGAAATCCGTACCATCCATTGCTGTAACGGTGCCAACGTCGCTGACATCCTCATCGCTCAGGAACTCATCGACAGTGGCGGTATCAGCGGCTTCTACATCACGCGGTCCATCGACATTAAAGTCAGTCAGACCGAGCGTTTCGGCACTGATTTCCTCCAGATTGATGCTGATGGACTCGCCATCGTTGGCGCCAACCTGAATTTCAAGGCTATCTCCCTCGGAGAGAACTTTTACACCGTTGAAATCGGTCTCTTCGGAGATGCGGTCGATCTCGCTCAGACGCTGGCCGATCTCGTCCTGGATGGACTGCAAATCTTCCTCGGAGTTAGTGCCGTTTTCCGCCTGAACGGTCAGTTCACGAACGCGCTGCAGGTTGTCGTTGACCTGATTCAGGGCACCTTCGGTGGTCTGGGCGACGGAGATACCGTCGTTGGCGTTACGCTGCGCCTGGCCCAGGCCAGTGATCTGGCTGCTCATGCGGTTGGCGATCGCCTGACCCGCGGCGTCGTCGGCGGCGCTGTTGATACGCAGACCAGAGGACAGACGCTCCATCGCTGTCGTCTGCACGTCACTGGAGTTGCTGAGGTTCTGCTGCGCGATTTGCGCGGTAATGTTCGTATTGATCACAGACATGATGATGTCCTTCCTCTCATTTGGTTTGGCTCCACTGGCGGACCTCGGTGGTGAAACCATTCCCGGGTCTGCCTCAACGGCGCCGTTGGCCGTTACCCCTGTTATCGGAAGGGGGTGGGAAAGCTTTAGGGTGGATTTGAAATTTTTTGCGGGAATGTTGTCACTATGGCAGGGCTGGCGCCCTGTATCGCGGCTAAAGCCGCTCCTACAACACCATAAAGCCCTTATGCATCAATGATATGGCTCGATTGGTGCGTTCTGGCATTCGGTAAGTGGCGAGTCGCAGGGCTGGCGCTCTGCATCGCGGCTGAAACCGCTTCACAAAACCCCGAAACCTTGAGGAATCAGGAAGGTGGGAGAGATTATAGTCGTAATGGGTCGTCAGGCGCCCCGGCGGTGCTATATTGGTGAGCTTATCCCAATAGCGAGAGCGCATTTTGGGGAAGCTGGTTGGCTTGGGCAAGCATGCTGTTGCCTGCTTGCTGCAGGATCTGGGATTTGGTCAGGTTGGCGGTTTCCGCGGCGTAATCGGCATCCATGATGCGTGATCGCGCGCTAGAGAGTTGGGTTTCCGCCGTTTCGCTGCTTTCGGCCACCGAGTTTAGCCGGTTTTCCAGGGCGCCGAGATGGCTACGTTTGCTGTCCACCATACCGATGGCCTGATCGAGCGCTGTTAGTGGGTTCTTGGGTTGCTTGAGGCGGATTTCCCGGGCGTCTTCGGTGATGTCGATAACGGTATGCGGCGTGCCATCACTTACGGAGTCATCGTTATCGAAACCGTTGGCATCCGTGCGCACATTGACGTTGTACGTGGTATTCAAGTCGGCGGGGTGATAAATGATGACTTCGTTGTTGCCATTAATCGTCTTGATCAGAATGTCGTTGTCTTCGGTATCGACCAGGTTCGCCACCTTGTAATTGCCGTAATCCGAGCTGCTGTCGGGTAGGTCAAAATAGTAGTTGCCGTCTCCCCCCTGCCGCAGTACGTCCTGATGATCATCACCATGGCTATCGGTATAGTTCACTTCGACATTACGCGGGTCGATCGTCACGGTCGATGTACCATTGACGGTCTCGACCTCATGCTGGGTGGGATCGAATGTGGTGGCGTCGTCATTCTGCGCGGAAACCGTGAACGACGTATCGTCGGCGTCACGCACCACATCCACCTGGGCTTCATAGTAGCTATACACTCCACCGCCCTCGTCCACCTCGATCATGTAGTGGTCATCGTCTTCACGTTGCATGAGGCGTACATCACCGGAGGCGAGCGCATTATCGTCAGAATCACGAAAATCGATCTCGCTGGTGTCGTCAGGCAAGTCGAGCCGGGGCGTTCGATCGATATCGGTCGTACTGGCGATATTGCCATCCCGTAACGGTATATCGTCATCGGCATGCACATTCACGGTCGTTGTCCCGTCACCGTGCGTTATCGCGCCGGTACGGCTTTCGTCCACTCTGTAATAGGCTGGTGTGCTGCCACTTTCGATATACTGGAAGCCATCCGCTTCTACGACCCCCTGGCCGGAAGGCGAGAGATGGCTGTTATCGCTGTGATAATAGCTGACACTGACATCGGGGTCCGTGACGTCTGCCCCGGCCAACGTATTGACTGGCGAAACGCCCCCCGCAATCATTGGCTGGTCATCGATGGCCTGGGCGGTCAGGCTGCCACTACCGGCTTCGAAACGTAACTCGGCTTCCAGGTAGCGGGTTTCGCCTTCGCCATCGGTGCTGGCGATCAGGTAACGACCGTCGTCGCTCTGCACGAGATCGCCACTGATCGTATTGCCGTTGCTGTCCAGCAGCTCTGTACTGGTGCCCCCTGTGGACTCGGGTATCTCATCAACCGTACGGTACAGCCGTTCGGTACTGATATTGACCGTACTTTGATCAGTCGCCGTTTCGTGCGTAGCCGTTACTGAAGCATCGTAGAATACCGGCTCGCCGCCCTCTTCTGCACTGACATAGTAGCCATAAGGGCCGTCTCCACTGCCTTGTGCCATGTTCCTCAGAGTGGGGGTATTGCTGGTCGGCACATCGAAATCCATCGTTGTATTGGGAGCATCCACGTGGATATCCAATGCTCGGCCAATCAATTGATCCCGGCGTGAGACATCGCCTTCGAGACCGGCCACCGTGAAATCTTCGAGTCCTAACGATTCGACACTGAAGCCCGGGCCAGACATATCGACACCAAGCTGTTCGCCGTCATTGGTGCCGGTCTGCAAGTCAATATCGCCGGCCTTGCCATCCAGTAGCGGGATACCGTTGAATTCTGCCGATTCGGCAATACGATCGATCTCTTTGAGATTGGCATTGATCTCTGCCTGGATGGCATCGCTATCATCCAGGTTCAGGGTACCGTTCAGTCCTTGTACGGTGAGTTCGCGGACTCGCTGGAGACGGTCATTCACTTGGCTCAATGCACCTTCCGCTGTCTGCAAGAGCGAGATGCCATCGTTAGCATTGTGCTGCGCCTGAGCATGGCCGTTGACCTGGCTGGTCATGCGATTGCCGATGGCGAGCCCGGCGGCGTCATCCTGGGCACCATTGACGCGCATTCCGGAAGCCAGTCGTTCCATGGCGGTTCGCCCTTCAGACAGGGCTTGTCGCTGATGTTGTTGACTGGTCAATGCGGCCAAATTGGTGTGAATCGCGTTCACGGCTTCTCCCTGTACCCAAGATCGCATGAACCATGTATCGGCAACGCCAAAGGGAACTTTAATGTCGCAGCCAACCATGCGCGTTGCGGCACAGTCTCTTGGGCGCGACTGGCAGGGTATCGAGGTCAGCGACACCGCCTATCGCGGCTGAAGCCGCTCCTACAGCCCCCCCAAAACCTTGTGGAATCAGGCAGGTAGGAGGGAATGCAGTAATGGTTCAGCGATATACCTTGCTACGATGAGCGACACGGATAACCAGAATACGAAGGTGGCCATCGTCGATACTGGCAATCAGACGATAGTTGCCTACACGGTATCGCCAGAACTCTCGCCACTCGCCTGTCAGAGGCTTGCCCAACCGGCGCGGATCGTCTGCCATTTGCAACCGCGAACGCAGAAAATCTCGAATTCGCTTGGCGTCGGCATGTCCATTTTTTGTAACTGCTTGACAGCATCATCCGTCAGTTCAATCTGCCAGGCCAAGATCACGTTCCACATCGTCCAGGCTGTGGGTCGTCATCTCGCCACGGCGGACACGTTCCAGGGTCTGCTCAGCCAGATAGATATCCTCGAGATCTTCCAGATGCTCCAGAATCGCTTCACGAGCATAATAGGTCTTGGTACGGCCAGTGGCTTTCGCCAATGCCTCAAGGCGTTTTTCGATATCTTCGGGGAGTCGTATTGCCAACACGGGAGGTCTCCTGGCAAGTGCTATACACGTATAGCATATACCAGGATCAATTCTATCACCATCAATATCCGGGGTTATCAATCAATCTGCTGTCGGTGGCACATGGGCAGGGCTTCCGCCCTGCATCGCGGCTGAAGCCGCTCCTACAAGCCCCCGAAACCTTGTGGAATCAGGCAGGTAGGAGGGATTTTAGTCACGATGGGAGTTGCGTCAATTGATAGCAGAAATCAACTGACATAAACTACAGCCATATCAAGGGGAGCAGCAATTATGTCCAATGGACTGGACACATTACTAGCGCTTGATGGTGTCAGTTACGCGATCGGGGATGGCTTTTGGGTAAAATTCGTGGTGTTCAGTGTTCAACCGACTTCACATATACCGCATGGCATCAAATACAGCCTGACACTACACCACCGTAGCGGCCAGCGATTGGTAGGGTTCGACAACGCTCATGCGCCGAAAGCAAAAAGGCGAAAGTTTACCGCAAAACGTCAAGAATGGGATCACCTCCATGAGCGCCATGATGTGTACGAGTACGATTTCGATACCCCGGAGCAATTGTTGGAAGATTTCTGGCAAGCGGTGGACCGCTGTTTAGCCGCTGAGGGAATATGATGAAAACCTTGAAAATCGGTATCATGAATCGCGATGCATTTCGGCAGCGTACGTTACAGATTGCCAAGGGTGAATATCATCCTGCACCGGATGAGCCCAAGATCTGGTTCGATAGCGTGGAAACGATGTCCCAAATGTTGAGCACCAAAAATCTCGAGTTGCTGAAAATCATCGGGGAACGTAAGCCTCAGTCGCTGGGCGAATTGTCGGCAATCACCGGTCGCCGCAAAGAGAGCCTTAGCCGCACGATCAAGAAAATGCAGGGATATGGTTTGATATCGATCGAAGAAGGCCCGCGTCACGCCCGTATCCCCATACCGGTTGCCGATTCATTCGAAGTCAAGCTTATGTAGTCGCGCTGCGAAAAATGGCAGGGCTTCCGCCCTGCATCGCGGCTGAAGCCGCTCCTACAATGGGGTGGGTGATCATGCTACGGCGCTTAAGGTCTCGCCCGGTTGCGGTGTCATGCCGGTGCCGGCCAGAGAGTTATATAGCGCGATGGCGCTGTCGTTGCCGGCCGGTGGGTTCTCTACCTTTGTCGCGGCGACGGATTCCCTCTCACCGGAATCAGCCGAGTAGGAATCGGCATAGGCGTCTTGCGACGTGTTATCGCCCTGCCCGCCCTCGGCATCGGCGCGCATCAGTTGGGCGGTGAGCTGCTGGTCGAGAGGGAGTTCGCCGTCAAGGCCGGTATCGCTGTCCTGTTGAGGCGCTTCGGCGAGCGCTTCGTCGTCTCCCATCCTGACGGCTTGAATCCAGGCGAGATCGTTGGCCCTGGCTCCTGCGTTCTCCCCGCTACGGGCGGCATTGGCGTGCTCCGCCGCCTTGACGTTCTGGACCGGTGCCGCTGTCGGTGACTGGTAAGGCTGGAAACCGGCAACCGAGGTGACTTGCATGGGCCGCCCTCCCCTGACTCCTTGTTCGGTGTAGGGTCAGTATTGAGGATGGGAGATATGACTGCAAGCACGGAAGGAACAGCGGGAGTTGGCCGGCGACAGCGGTGGTGGGTAAACTGTAAGCCAGCACTCGTATCAGGTGTCAGCCATGCGTATCTCACAGAAACAGGCCGAGACGATACAGTCGATCTGCCAAACGTGGTTGGGAGACGATCTCGACCTGCGCGTCTATGGCTCTCGTCTTGATGATAGCCGCCGGGGGGGCGACATCGATTTGCTCGTCATCACTCCAGACCCTGTCTCTCGGTTGAAGCGTGCTCAACTGACCATGGCATTGGAGGACGCTCTGGGCATTGCTGTCGATGTGTTATGTCATCAAGCTGGCACGACACCCTCGCCGTTTGCCTCCATCGCACTGAACCAGGCACATCCACTGAGAAGCGTGGCATGACTGACGATATCCTCACCGCTCAGAAACGACACTTGGCCCGCTTGCTGGAAGCCATACAGCGTTGCGCTTATTTCCTCTACCAATCGGAGCAACGTATCCAGTGGCCATTGACAGGTGAAACGCTCATCACCAGGAAAAAGGATGTCGATCTTTTCGAAACGCTGGCCGCCATCAATGAGCGTTTTGCGAAATTGCAGGACTCTCTGGCTACCGCCATGCGTCACTGCGCTTATCTTGCGGGGGAACCAAGTGACAACTTCCTGAAGGTTCTTGGCTTCTTTGAAAAAGAAGCAGTGATCACCTCTCGCGAGGATTGGCAGCGTTGTCGTGCTGCGAGAAACCTTGCCGCCCATGACTACGACACCGATTACCTGGAAACTGCCGAGCACTTCAATACGCTGCATCAGCTTTCCGGCATCTTATATGCGGCTTCCGAACGGTTCCTTGCTTTCTGTGAAACGCAGCTAGGCGTTTTGCCTATCAGCGATGATTTTTCCCAGGAATTCCAGTCCATTACCTAGGTCGTGCTGCATGCCCACTATCGACCTCTTCCTCGAACTCAGTAAGGAAACCTGCCTCGCCCACTACGAGGGCCGGGTGGACAACGTCTTCGCCCATAGCCTGGATGGGCGGCGGGTGGTGTTTCCGGCATCGGCCCTGCGGCGGGTCGTGACGAAGGACGGCGTCGAGGGCGTGTTCCGGTTGCACTACTCCTCGGAGGGGCGCTTCGAGTCAATCCAGCGACTCGAATAGCTATCGTGCTCTCCATCGCGGCTAAAGCCGTTCCTACAAAAAACCTCGCAAAATCCGTCAGGTAGGAAGGACCTTAGTCGCGATAGAGCTGCTAGTCGCTTTTGTATATCCTCTTGACATATACATCTCTCCTTCTAATCTGGGATATACTATTGGCATATGCTAGGCTTTGTACGAAAAGTCGGCGCGCGAAGGCTAGACAAGGCAAAAATCAACGAAAAAGCGGAATCTACGGGTGTAAATGAGCATTTTAAGGCGATTTTTAACGCCGTATTGTCGAGTGCAGGCAGCTTTCGTACAAAGCTTAAGGAGGTAATCATGCCAAAGGGGTCCGTATTTCAATCGAATCGAAGCCAGGCGATCCGGCTACCCAAGGTGGCGGCACTGCCAGAAGACGTGAAGCGGGTGGATGTCATCGCTATTGGCCGTACTCGTATCATCACTCCTGTCGGGGAATCCTGGGATAGCTGGTTCGATGACGTTGGGGTGACTGGCGATTTCATGGCGGTGCGTGATCAACCTGATGAGCAGGAGCGCGAATCCTTCTAATGCTCAAGTACATGCTCGATACCAATATCTGCATCTATACGATAAAAAACAAGCCACCCCATGTGCGAGACGCATTCAAGAGTCATCACGATCAACTCTGTATCAGTACGGTGACGCTGATGGAGCTGATCTACGGGGCGGAGAGATCAGGAAGTCCGGAGAAGAACCTCCACGTTGTAGAGGGATTTGCCGCCCGTCTGGACGTTCTGCAGTACGATAACGATGCCGCTGCACATACCGGTCAAGTCAGGTCGGAACTCGCTAACGCAGGTCAGCCTATTGGTCCTTATGACAGCATGATTGCCGGGCACGCCAGATCAATGGGGTTGATAGTCGTCACGAACAATGTGAGTGAGTTTCGTCGAGTTTCCGGCCTGAGACTCGAAGACTGGGCGGCCAGAAACCCTTGAGTGTGTCATTGATGTATACAAGCTCCCCACGAACCTTGCAGGATACGCTCTGGTCTCTTTTCTCACACCCGGCACATCAAGGGCGATGGCAATACATCTCAGTCGCACTCATATCTCTCTAACCAATTGATTAGAAAAGACTAATTTACTCAAGCATTCACTATCCCAGCCGATACTCCTGTTGCCTACACAAAGATAATGGTGAATACATTAGGGGGTACTGATGCTGGGTAAACTCAACCGAATCAACGTCAAGTATGCGGTGGCGTTCATTGCCGTGGCGTTGTCGCTTCTGGCAATCGTGGCGGTGGATGAGCGGTTGGTGAATGCCGTGAAGGAGCGCATGACGGCCTTCAGCAGCGAGTTCAACGTCGCCATTTCGGATGTGCTGAATGCCGATCGCGATTTATATCAGGGACAAATGGCCCTTCTGGAGTTTCTCGATGCCGACCCGGAAGGCGATGCCGGTCAAGGTTTCATCGCGGCATATGAGGAGAATGCCGGGCAGGCTTATGACAGGATGCACGCTTTCGAAGGCCACATGGCGGACTACCCAGATGTAGTGTCTGAACTCGATGAGTTCGAGGCCCGCTTCGAGGCGTGGGATACCATCTCCAAGGACATTGCCGAGTTGCACCAGGAAGGCAATACGGAAGAGGCAAAAACGCTTTTCTATGATGAAGGCATGCCACGCTTCAATGAGTTGCGTGAGGTGTACGATCTGGCCGGCCAGGCAGCCGATGCCAAGGTGGCCGAACTGGAAAACGTCATGCTCGATCGCATCAGCACCCAACAGACCTGGGTGATCGCGATTTCCGCGCTGATCTTCATCGCCGCGACGGCCCTGGCACTGATCGGTCCGCACCGTATGTCGAAGGCGATCCGTGAAGTCAGCGAGCGTATCCGCGAGATTTCCGAAGGCGACGGCGACCTGAGGGAGCGCATCGAGAGCCGTCGTACCGATGAGATCGGTGAGTTGGCCACTCAGTTCAATGGCTTTATCGATCGTATCGATAGAACGCTGCAGGCGGTGCGCTCCAGTACCCTGAGCGTCAATTCGGCATCGGACGAGATCGCCAAGAGTAGCCAGGATCTGGCATCGCGAACGGAGCAGACGGCGTCCAACCTGCAGGAAACCTCGTCGTCGATGGAAGAGATCACTTCCACGGTTCGCCATACGGCTGAAACCGCGACACAGGCCGATGAACTGGCACGCAGCAGCGCCGAGGTGACCCGCAACGGCATGAGTGCGATGCAGGATGTCGAGACGACCATGAACGACATCACCGAGTCGGCGTCGCGTATCAACGAGATCATCGGCATGATCGATTCCATCGCCTTCCAGACCAATATCCTGGCGCTCAATGCCTCGGTCGAGGCGGCTCGGGCCGGTGAGCACGGCAGAGGCTTCGCCGTGGTGGCCGAGGAGGTACGCACCCTGGCGGGACGTTCCAGTGACGCCTCACGCGAAATCCGTGAACTGGTGGAAACGTCCGTCGCCAATACCCATTCCGGCTCCGAGAAGGTGCGTAAGGCCGGTCAGACGATGGAAGAAATCGCTGAGAGCATCAATCGCGTGACGGAAATGATCGGTGAGATCAGTACCGGCGCTCAGGAACAGAGCAGCGGGATCAGTCAGGTCAATACCGCAGTGACCGAGCTGGATACCATGACGCAGCAGAACTCGGCGATGGTCGAACAAAGCAGCGCCGCCGCCGACGAGATGAGCCATCAGGCGGACCGCCTCATGGCCCTGATCAGTTCCTTCAAATTGAGCAATACCGAAGGTAGTGAGTCACGGACAGGCCGTACCCTCACCCATCAACAGAGTGAAGGACAGGAAAAGACGGATTCCAGGGAAGATCAGAAGTGGCTGGAATTCAGCTGAGTTCGTCGAGGCGGTAAGGACACCGCCTATCGCGGCTCAAGCCGCGCCCACGAAAGCCACAAACCTTGCAGAATCCAGCTGACGCCGCCCCACGACAATCCAGAACCTTTCAGGATCAAGCATGTGAGGCAGCGACAGTTACAGTGCAGTCATTAGAACGCTTCCCACTCCTCGACTTCACTTCCCTGGCGCGTTGCCGGGGAGCGTTGTGGTGTCGATGTAGAAGTGGAAGCCGCTGCTGAAGTCGAGTTGCCGGACAACGTCGGACGGCTGGACGCGGTGTTCCCACTGGCCGGTAGCGATTGACGTCGCGGAGTGGCGTTGTCATCTCCCAGCACGAAGGATGACACCAGCGCATTGAGGTGCTCGGCATGGCGGCGCATCTCGGCACTGGCACTGGCGGATTGCTGGACCATGGCGGCGTTCTGCTGGGTCATGGAGTCCATTTCCGCGACGGCGGTATTGATCTGACCGATACCGCTGCTCTGCTCCTTGGCACCGGCACTGATCTCGCCGATCACATCGGTCACCCGTGAGACGCTCTGGACGATGTCCTGCATGGTCTGGCCGGCCTGACGCACGATTTCGGCACCGGATTGGGTGTGACTGACCGACGTGTCGATCAATTCACGAATCTGGCTGGCGGCTTCGCTGGAGCGGCTGGCCAGCGTGCGGACTTCCTGGGCGACGACGGCGAAGCCCTTGCCGTGTTCACCCGCGCGGGCCGCTTCCACCGAGGCATTGAGCGCCAGGATGTTGGTCTGGAAGGCGATGGAATCGATCATGCTGATGATGTTGCTGATCTGCTCGGCGGAATCGTTGATATCGGTCATGGTCTTTTCGACCTGCCCCATCGCCGATTCACCCTGGCGCGCCACATCGGCCGTCTCGGAGACGAGCTGGTTGGCCTGATCCGCGGATTCCGCACTGTGGTTGACGGTCGAGGTGATCTCTTCCATCGACGACGAGGTTTCCTGCAGATTGGCAGCCGCCTGCTCGGTGCGCGTGGAGAGTTCATCGGTCCCCTGAGCAATCTCGCCGGCGGCATGGTTGACCTGCTCCACACTGCTGCGCACTTCTCGGAGCGTCTCCTGCATACGCGACACGAAGGCGTTGAACTGTGTGGCCAGTTCGCCGACTTCATCCTTGGTATCGACCTCCAGGCGCTTGGTCAGGTCGCCCTTGCCCTCGGCGATGTCCTGCATGGCGGCTGCGGTCTGACGGATCGGCCCGAGCGTGCGGCGCACCAGGAACCAGGCAATAACGGCAACGATCAGAAATATCACGGCACCGGTCAAGCCAGCACTGACAATCGAGTTTCTGAGATCAGCCGCTGCCTCGGCTTCCACATCCGCCATGGCTTCGTTGATGTCTCGGACATAGACGCCGGCACCGATCATCCAGTCCCAGGCCTCGATGCTGTCAGCGTAGGAATACTTGGTTTCCGTATCATCCGTCCCCGGATACTCCCACGGATATTCGTAGAACCCGCCACCATCGCGACTGACCTCAACCAGTTCACGAATGATGTAGTCACCGTCAGGGCTTTGCAGATCGCCGAGATTGGTGCCTTCCTGCTCCGGCTGATGAGGCAGGACGATATTCGTCGCATCGTATTCGAACGCAAAAATGTAATTGTCACCTTCGAAGCGCATACTGCGCAGGATCTCGGCGGCCCGTTCCCTGGCTTCGTCATCGTCGGCATCCGCATTGTCGACGATAGGAGCGATGGCGGTCTTGGCCTGCTGTACGACATCCCGCACGCTCTGCTTGCGGTTGTCGATCAGCGTTTCGCGTTGTTGCGCCAGGCTTTCACGATTCGTGTCGATGCGATCCATGGATTCGCGAGCGACCAGTACTACGGTCATGATGAACAACGGCAGCAGTACCAGCGCCAGGACCTTCGCCTGAAGGCTGATACCACGTCGGTGAGGTGATGTGTGAGTGGTTGTCATTGAGATGATTTCTCCAGAATCGTCTTCAGTCCTAAAGGGATGCCATCGTTTTTATTGTGCTTTGCAATATCGGCAAGCACTGGAAAAACTTGATGTCGGATGGGCAAGCGTTTAGCAACCCCATCAACGGCAAAGTAAGATAGACTCAATAAAGAAGGCTTAGGAGATCATAAGGACAACCATGACGGAGCCTCCGGTCAAGGCAGGGAATATGGCTGTCCGGCATTGCGTTCAATGCCGGCGAGTCCTGGCCCCCTTATGGCTGAGTCTTCTGTCGGCACTGTCATTGGGCGCTCCGGTGGCCAACGCCCAGGCCCCACGAGACGATCTGGAACCGGTGTCGTTACAGTTGCTCTGGTATCACCAGTTTCAATCGGCCGGATATTATGCAGCCCAGGATCAGGGATACTATCGGGATGCCGGCTTCGACGTGGAAATCCGTCATGGCGGTTATGACAACCAGGGCCGGTCCGTCGATCCGGTCGAGGAAGTCATCTTCGGGCGGGCGGACTTCGGGGTAACGCGCTCCGATATTCTGCTCCATCACAGCCGTGGCGCCCCGGTCACGGTCATCGCCAATATCATGCAGCGTTCACCGCTGACGCTGCTGACCCTGAAACGCTACGGTTTCGATCGCCTCGAGGATATCGGCGACCGTCCAGTCTCGTTGACGCTGCCCACCAACAACCCGGACAAACGGATCAGTGCCGAAACCGTTGCTGCGCTACGCAAGGCCGATGTGGACATTCGTGCACTCAACAATTCGCCCCCTAGCTGGGATCTCGACGATCTACTCAGCGGCACGACACAACTCACCACCGCTTATCGCACTGATGAGCCCTACCTCCTTCGTCAGGTTGGTGCCACGCCTGTCGAAATCGATCCGGCCGACTATGGAGTCGATTTCTATGGCGACACGCTGTTCACGCATCGCCAACTGGCCGACAACGAGCCGGAGCGCGTGGCCGCCTTTCGCGATGCCAGCCTGCGTGGCTGGGAGTACGCGCTCGAGCATCCGGAGGCGATCGCCACACTCATCGAACGAGAATACGGTACCCGCAGCGAACGTCATGATCGCGAGTTCCTGCTTCATGAAGCGGAGCAACTCCGAGAGTTGATGCAACCCCAGTTGATCGAGATCGGCTACATGAACCCCAGACGGTGGGAGTCGATCGCCGAGGTGTACCAAGAGTTGGGTATGATCCAGCAGGCGGATATCGGCTCGCTACTCTTTACGCCCGAGTCGAATGGCTCCCCTCACCTGGGGCGTTGGCTCGTGCCTGTCGGTACCGTTCTGGCGCTGGTGCTATTGGCTGCCGGCTACCTGCACGTGGTCAACCGTCATCTGACGCTGGAAATCGCCCGGCGGCGTCAAGCCGAGAACGCCTTGCGTGTTCAAGCCGAAAAGGATGGCCTGACCGGTATCGATAATCGCCGGTTGTTCGAAGCGCATATTCAGCGTGAATTCCAGCGCGCCCGGCGACATAATCTGCCGTTGAGCCTGATTCTATTCGATATCGACAACTTCAAGGCTATTAACGACGATTACGGACATCTGGTCGGAGACCGCGTGCTGAAGGCCATTCCCGAGGCAACCGCTCCGGTATTGCGAAGCAGCGATCTCTTTTCACGCTACGGCGGTGAGGAGTTCGTCGTTATTCTGCCGGAAACCCCCCTCGATGAGGCATGCCAGGTGGCCGAACGGATCCGCTGCGTCAATGGTGACCATCGAATCGACGGCGACGTCCCCAACGATCCGGTGACGTACACCCTGAGTCTGGGGATTGCCGAATTGCAAGCCGATGATGCGTCTGCCGAAGACCTCGTTCGACGTGCCGATACGGAACTGTACCGGGCCAAGACGGCGGGACGAAACCGGCTGAGTTCTAGGATGACACCTTAGCTAGCAGCCAGTCGGCGGCAAAGGCCTCATTGGTCTGCGGACGCGCAAAATAGAAACCCTGCGCCTGATCACACCCCAGCTCACGCAGGGCATCGGCCTGGCCGCGCGTTTCGACACCCTCCGCCACGGTTCGCATATTCAGGCTACGCGCCATGGAAATGATGGTCGCCACGATCGCCAGGTCACTGTCGTTCGAGAGCATGTTGCGCACGAAGGACATGTCGATCTTGAGCGTATCCAGCGGAAAACTCTTGAGATAGGCCAGCGAGGAATAGCCGGTACCGAAATCATCGACAGCCAGCGTGAACCCTGCCGACTTGAGCTGCTTCATCAAGGCGATCGCCTGCTCGGGGTCTTTCATGAAGCCGCCCTCCGTCAATTCGAGGGCGATCGCCGACGGCGCCACACCGTAGGTGGCGAGAATGCTGGTGATACGCTGAACGAAGCGCGGGTCATCCAGTTGCTGTGCCGCGATGTTGACACTGATCGGCGGCACCGACAGTCCCTGGCGACGCCAGGCGATGATCTGACGGCAGGTCGCCTGCAATACCCAATCCCCCAGCGCCGGTGCCATGCCGCGTTCCTCGACCAGCGGGATGAATTCGGCCGGACTGATCCAGCCCAGTTCGGCATCGAACCAACGACACAATGCCTCGACACCGACCAGGGATTCACTATCGAGACCGACCTGGGCCTGGAAGTTCAACTCGAGCGCATCGGTCTTGAGTGCCGACGTCAAGCGTTTCGCCAGCAGCAGGCGTCGCGCCACGGCCTCGCCCATCGCGGAATCGTATAGGCAATACCCACTGCCACGCTCCTTGGCATGATACATGGCAATGTCGGCGTGCTTGAGCAGCTCGCCTACGGTCTCCGCATGGGTGGGGTAGCAGGCCATGCCCAGACTCGCCTCCAACGACAGCTGCTGCCGGCGCACCTTGAAAGGCGGTTCCAGCACGCGTTGCAGTCGCTCAGCCAGCTTGCGCATGCCATCGAGATCGATATGCTCTGCCACCGCCACGAACTCATCACCGCCGAGACGGGCGAGCATGCAATTTGCCGGCAACACCTGGGACAACCGCTCCGCCACGGCGATCAACACCCTGTCGCCGGTATCATGACCGTAGGAGTCGTTAATGTCCTTGAAACGGTCGAGGTCGAGAAACACCACGCCCAATGACGTGTCTTTCTGAGCGGCCAGGGCAAACGCGGCTTCCAGATACTCCTTGAAGTAGGTGCGATTGGGCAGATTGGTTGCCGTGTCGTAGTAGGCAAGCCGGAAAATACGGGATTCGTCGTTCTGTCGCTCCAGTTCGGCAGCGGCGACGGCCGTGAATATCTGCAGTACCGAACTGACAAAGTCGACATCCTCCAGCGTGCGGCGGAACATGACCACCAACAGTCCGATGGGATCGCCATTGGCATCGTCCAGACGATAGCCGACATAGGCGCGGATCCCATGCAAGACATCCTGGTATTGGGCCGGCAACCGTTCGGTGATGGCGCCCTGCGACTCCCAATGGCCTTCGGTGATCACGCGTTCGCAAGGGGTGTCGGTCAAGTCATAGGAAACGTCTTCGACGCGATGCCCATCGATGACGGCGGCAATCGAGTTGACCTGCCGTGGATGCCCCTCATCCAATAGCCCCACGAAAGCAAAATCGGCATTCAGCGCCTGGACCATATGACCAGTCAACTGGTCGAAATAGGCGCTGCCACTGCGGGCAGAGACCGCCGTAGCAATGTTCAGCACGGCATGATGCATACGCTGCTGACGAGAACGCACACGCAGCGCATTGATCCCGTACGCCAGGTTATCGGCCAGTTCTTCGAGAAGCGCCAGCTCCCGTTCATCGACCTCATCACTGTCGAGGTCTTCGGCGCGATCAGGATGGTTCCGGCCTTCATACAGTGCCAGTATGCCAAAGATCGTGCCATCTTCCTGGCGCAGCGGCAGACAGATGATTCGTTGGAAGCCGCGCTTTTCGGCGTCACTCAACCAGGGGTTGAAACGTGCATCCTCATGCAGCCTATTCAGGACGACGGTCTTTCCGCTACGAATGCAACGCCCCGCCGGCCCCTGCCCGTAGGGGTCAACCTCCGACCAACTGAGACGAATGGCATCGTAGTAACCTTGCTCATTGCCGGCCCAGGCCTGAGGCACGATGCTTTTCGCTTCATCGTTCCGGGCATAGCCCACCGACGCCATGCGGTACCCGCCTGCCTCGACCGCCAGATGGCAGATCGATTCCAACAGCGACGACTCATCCGATGCCCTGATCAACGCCTTGTTGCATTGACCGAGCAGAGTCAAGGCACGATGCGAGGTCCGCAGGTGTCGTTCGACCTCTTGCCGGGTGAGTTCCGCGCCAGCGCGTGATGCAGCGACGCGGAGAACTTCGCGAGCTATCTCCACATTCGGCATCGGACGGCTATCCAGTACGGCGATCAACCCCAGGGCACTACCGTCCGGAGCGAATATGGGGATGCCCAGATAGCTTTCGGCGCCCAGATCTTCCAGCATGGGATCATCAGGAAAACGGGCGCAGATGCCCGAGGGATAGTGGCAAGGCTTGTTGCCGACGACACCATCACAGGGCGAGCCCTTGAGGGGATAGCTGATATTCGCACTGATACGGCTGCGGGACCAGACGGCCAGAGTCCGAACATTGAGACGATCGGCGGTGATTTCGCCGATCAGGACGAAATCGACCTGCAGCACCTTGGCCAGGTGCGTGACCAGGTCGTCAAAGAACGCATCACCGGCATCCAGCGCCAAGGTATCGGCCAGGACTTGAAAATTATCTTGTGCGGCAATCGCCTTTTTCAATGAATCGCTCCCCGGTGCCTTGGCATGGCAGAACGTGCACTCTACCACGTGTTATCGGCACATATATGATGACCTTGAAAGGCCGGCACCGGAGAGTCAAGTCTGGTCAACTCAATGCGAAGACACTTCCCAGGGCGGCGATGCCAACGCCCAGTGCGCGGACCCAGCCATTGCTGCGTGTCATCAGGAAACCGCCCAGGGCCTTGCCACCATAGGTGATCGCCAACGTGGCCAACGAGAAGCCGGCCAGATAGCTCATCAGCGAGGCGCCATGCGGGAGCTCGCTGCCGTGAGCGTGACCATGGAACAACATGAATGTGACGACCAGGACGGCTCCCACGACGCTCGGCAGTCTCGCCATGGCCGCCAGCAACACACCTGCCAGGAGCACGCTCAACGCGATCCCCGTCTCGACGCCGGGCAATGCGATGCCACTCCAGACCAACGCCGCACCGGCCCACATGCCCAGCAGCACGACGAGCGGGGAGAGGGTACGAAACAGACCGCTCTGCCGCACGCTCCACAGGCCGATCGCCACCATCGCCAGGAGATGATCCAGCCCCAGGAACGGGTGAGACAGGCCGGCGGCGAAACCGCCATGACCACCCCCATGGCCGGGATGTCCCCAGGCCAGGCCCGCCACCGCCAGTAACGGGAGACAGAGGCTCAGCGCCAGACGCGTCGGTTGATGAGGCAACGTGACAGTCATACAAGACTCCTTTCGCAAGATTCAATGAAGTAATGTCGAGACTCAGCTGGCCCGCGCCTGCGGGCGACGTTCAGGCAGCATGCCGCGATCGAGAATGAAACGGATGATCTCTTCGAGACCGACGCCGTCGTAGAGATTGGTAAAGACGAAGGGGCGATCGCCTCGCATCATCCTGGCATCGCGCTCCATGACATCCAGCGACGCATGAACCTGTTCGGCGATATCGATCTTGTTGATGATCAACAGATCCGACTTGGTGATGCCGGGACCGCCCTTGCGCGGGATCTTGTCACCGGCCGACACATCGATCACGTAAAGCGTCAGGTCGGAAAGCTCGGGACTGAAGGTGGCCGAGAGATTGTCACCGCCGGACTCCACCAGCACCAGTTCCAGATCGGGATGGCGGGACTGCAGATCATCGATGGCCGCCAGGTTCATCGACGCATCTTCGCGAATCGCCGTGTGCGGACAACCGCCGGTTTCCACGCCAAGGATGCGATCGGCGGCCAGCGCATCGTGCTTGAGCAGGAAATCGGCATCCTCGCGGGTATAGATGTCATTGGTGACGACGGCGAGATCATAATGGTCCCGCAGCGCCAGGCAGAGTTGCTTGAGCAGCGCCGTCTTGCCCGACCCCACCGGGCCGCCGACGCCGATACGCAGACAATGGGTCATGTTTTGGCTCCTTGATCTATCAGTGATTAGCGCGATGGACACCGCCCGATGCCTGGTCAGGCAGGGCTGCGCCCTGCATCGCGGCCGAGACCGCACCTACGACACCCGGGCCGCATGTCGTGGCAATCAACTCCTGAACAGCCGTGAGTACTGGGTTTCGTGTAACGCACTGGCGAGCGCCAGGCCGGGTAATGCCGGTCCCAGGTCGTCATCATCGAGCGTCAGGGCCTTGTCCACCGCCGTCACCAGCGACGGCCTCAGTTGCTCGACCAGGCGTTGCGCTGCCGTGTGCCCAAGCGGTAACGCCTTGCACGCCACGGCAAGCTGGTTTTCCAGCCAGGCCCAGGCAAACCCGAGCAGGGTCTGGCGAACCGGGACATCCCGGCAATGGGCAGTCCAGGCAAAGACCGTGGCATAGCCGGCGCCGCCGGGAAGCGAGGGTGCCACCGGCAATCGATCCAGGCTCCTCAGCAAACGCGCCAGCGCCTCGCCGAGACGCCGGTCCTCGGCTGCCAGTTCCGCGGTTTCCCGATTGGCCTGCAGCCAATCATCCCAGAATGCGATAGCGTCACTGTCAGCCGCTGCCCAGGCATGTTGCTGACGTAGCAGAACCGGCAGCTCGCAATGTGTCAGACCGTCGTCGAGCACCCCCTCCAACCAGTCACCGAGGCTGGCCTCATCGGTCACCCAATCCAGCTCGAAGGCACTCTCCAGGCCCTGCGACCAGGCAAACGCGCCGATCGGCAGCGCCGGGCTGACGAGTTGCAGCAACCCCAGCAGCGCCAGGTCGTCGTCTCGACGAAGAGGTTCATCAATGGGCATGGGCCTCCCCCTCTGCATGGTGGTGTGCATGCGAATGGTGGTGACCCTGATGGTGGCCACCCTGGGAATAGGCCCCCGGCTCCGGATCGAACGGCGCGTCATGATGATCGAGCGTCGCCCCCAGGCGCTCGGCCAGTTCCTCGAGGACATGATCGGGCGGGAAACGTACCCAGCCCCCCTGCTCATCCTCTCCCAGGGCTAACTGCACATGACGATTGCCCAGATGATAGGCGAGCCGCGCCAGTGGCAGGCCGGCCTCGGTCCGGGCCGTCACGACCGGTTCGTCGGCTGCCCTGACGAGAATCACTTCGCCACTGTCGGCACGTAGCCCTTCCCCGTCTCGCAACACCGGGCCGCGATCCAGGAACAGGCCAAGCTCACGCCCGGTATCGCTTCTTGCCTTGAAGCGGCCGCGCGTGCGCGACTCGAACGGCAACGTCAGGGTGTCGCCTGCCTGGTCGTGCTCGATGGCCCCCAGGCGTTCGATGAGTTTCAGCATTGCTATTACCTCTTCGCTGGCCGCCAGCCTTGCCCTCGCTCAACGCCACGTGACCTAAACCCTGCCCCCTCGGTCGGACTCCTGCGGTCGGGTCGCTTCGCCCGTGGGGGCAGCGGTCACGCGAGGTTTCGCGATGACAAGCTGGCTTGGCGATGTTGTCATGGCTCAAAACAGGTGGTAGCGCTGCGCCAGCGGCAGTTCGTTCGCCGGCTCGCAGGTCAGCAACTCATCATCGGCACGCACTTCGTAGGTCTGCGGGTCGACACTCAGCTTGGGACAGGCATCATTGAGCTTCATGTCACGTTTACGCACGCTGCGAACGTCACGACATGCCGATAATTGACTGCGCAATCCCAGTCGGTCGCCGATACCGGCATCCAGCGACGCCTGACTGACGAAGGCGAGCCTCGTCCGGCTCGGGGCCCGACCGAAGGCACCGAACATGTAGCGATAGTGAACGGGTTGCGGTGTCGGGATCGATCCGTTGGGATCCCCCATGGGCGCGGCGGCGATCATGCCGCCCTTGATGATCATGGCCGGTTTGGCACCGAAAAAGGCCGGATCCCACAGCACCAGATCAGCCAGCTTGCCGACTTCGATCGAGCCGACATCATGAGCGATACCATGCGTCAGTGCCTGATTGATGGTGTATTTCGCAATGTAGCGCTTGGCACGAAAGTTGTCGGCGCCGAGCGCCTGGTCTTCCGGCAACAGGCCACGTTGTACCTTCATCTTGTGGGCGGTCTGCCAGGTCCGGCAGATCGATTCGCCGACCCGTCCCATGGCCTGGGAGTCCGAGGCGATCATCGAGATCACCCCCATGTCGTGAAGGATATCCTCGGCAGCGATGGTTTCGCGACGGATCCGTGAATCGGCAAACGCCACATCTTCGGGAATGTTCGGGTCCAGGTGGTGGCAGACCATCAGCATGTCGAGATGCTCGTCGATGGTATTCACCGTATAGGGTCGGGTCGGATTGGTCGACGACGGCAGCACGTTGTCGCGAGCACAGGCCGTGAGGATGTCCGGCGCATGGCCGCCCCCCGCCCCTTCGGTGTGATAAGTGTGGATACAGCGATCCTTGAAGGCGGCCAGCGTATCCTCGACGAAGCCGGATTCATTGAGCGTATCCGTGTGGATCGCAACCTGCACGTCGTAGCGTTCCGCCACCCCCAGGCAATTATCGATCGCGGCCGGCGTCGTCCCCCAATCCTCATGCAACTTGAGCCCCATCGCACCGGCTTCCAGTTGCGATTCCAGTGCCTCGGGCAGGCTGCTGTTGCCCTTGCCGAGAAAGCCGATATTCATCGGCATATCGTCGACCGCCTGCAGCATCTTGCCGATGTGCCAGTCACCCGGTGTACAGGTGGTGGCATTGGTGCCGGTCGCCGGGCCGGTGCCGCCACCCAACATGGTGGTAATACCGCTCATCAGCGCTTCTTCCACCAGTTGCGGACAAACGAAGTGGATATGCGCGTCCAGCGCACCGGCGGTCAGAATCTTGCCTTCACCGGCGATGATCTCCGTACCCGGGCCGATGATGATTTCGACATCGGGTTGCGTATCCGGGTTGCCGGCCTTGCCGATGGCGGCGATACGACCGTGCTTGATACCGACATCGGCCTTGACGATGCCCCACCAGTCGAGGATCAGGGCATTGGTGATGACGCTATCCATGACCTCATCGCCAACGCGCTGGCTTTGCCCCATGCCATCGCGGATCACCTTGCCGCCACCGAATTTCACTTCGTCGCCATGATGCGTGGCATCACGCTCGACTTCGATCCACAACTCGGTGTCACCCAGCCGAACCCGATCGCCGGTCGTGGGGCCATACATATCGGCATAGGCTTGACGCGTTATCTTCATGATTGACCTCCCGAACGGTCCAGTTCGCCCATGACCTCCCCCCGAAAGCCGTAAATCCGGCGGGACCCGCTATAAGGAATCAGCGTGACCTCCCGGGTCTGGCCGGGTTCGAAACGGATAGCGGTCCCCGCCGCGACATCGAGACGGTAGCCGCGTGCCTTGGCACGATCGAAGGTCAAGGCGGGGTTCGCCTCGGCAAAATGGTAATGCGACCCGACCTGGATGGGACGATCGCCGGTATTGGCGACCTCGACGGTGATTCGCTCGCGACCCGCGCAGAGCTCGATATCACCGTCCTGCAGTTGATATTCACCGGGAATCATGGCGCCTCCTTACGAGGTTGCTGAAATGAGCGAGCGCAGCCATTTCGTACTCTGTTAGACAATGGGGCTATGTACGGTCACGAGTTTGGTGCCGTCGGGGAAGGTGGCCTCCACCTGGACCTCGTCCACCATCTCGGCGACCCCCTCCATCACATCGTCACGGGTCAGGATTTCACGGCCGTAACTCATCAGCTCGGCCACGCTTGTGCCATCGCGTGCACCTTCGAGAATCTCGAACGTGATGAGCGCAACCGCCTCGGGATAGTTGAGTTTCAAACCGCGCGCCTGGCGGCGTTCGGCAAGCTGCGCTGCAGAAAACAGCAGCAGCTTGTCCTTGTCTCTCGGGGTGAGTTCCATCAGCGGATCTCCCTCTATCGAATGTTCAGATACTGATGCTTGCCGTTTTCATGGGCGACTGATGTCGCTCCTACGGGTGGCCAGAAGCCGGTGTCGTGGGAGCGGTTTCAACCGCGATGCAGGGCGCGAGCCCTGCTCTGGATGTTGCTATGTCAACCATATCCTCGGCACACAGGCCTGCTGCCCCGTCATCATCGGACGCAACACCTCCCAGGCAAGCTGACAGATATCCCAGGCTTCATTGCGTTCGTTGCCCAGGTAGCGCAGCAGGACCACACCGTGGCGTCGGGTGATTGCCCATCGACTGGAAACCGGCACCGCCGCGCGTATGGCCTCGATCGCTGCCGCTTCATCGGCGAGTCCCACCACCCAGAGCGTCGCCTGGGACGTGGCACCACCCTGCCCCCACCGGCCATGGAAACGCGGGTGATTCGGATCGAGCGGCTGACGTTCCAGCCACAGGGGGCGTCCGTTCTGCATCAAGCGAAAGCGCTGCTCGATACGACCACTGACGAACGGAAGGTCACTGGCGGGACGTCCCAACGCCATGATTTCCCAGCCTACGCACTGTGCTCCCGGGGCCAGTTCCACCGTCGTCGACTGGGTGCCACGTGAGCCGTCGAAGGCGATGGTTTCCTGAGGCAGCCATTCCAACAAGCCGCCGGGCTCGACCTGCAGGTGGGTTCGCTGATGCCAGGCCACCCCCTGACTGTCGGCCCGGTAGAGCTTGTTGGCGGCCGGCGTGGTGAGCAAGGCATGAGCATCCGTCGCTACCGAAGCGTTGATCGATAAGGCATCGCCACTCACGAGCCCGCCGGGCGGATGCAGCAGGTAGACATGGCAAGCCCCCTGACGGCCCTCGGGATAAAACGGCCGCTGGACGCGCAACGGTCCCTGGTGCCGCGCATGCGACAGACACGTCTTTGACTCGCCATGCGCCTGCCGTGCACGAAAGACCAGGTCGAGCGAAGCCGACCAGTGGCGTTGCGCGTCGAAACGGTGGCCGGTATCGGAGTGCTTCGCTGCCATCTCGGGAATCGGTGTCGCTAGTGTCGTCATACCGTCAGATACCGCGTGATCAGATCGTCGGAAAGTTCGTCGATACCGCCCTTGGCCACGTGACGACCACGATCCATGATCATGAATCGGTCGGCATATTTACGCGCGAACGGCAGTTTCTGTTCCACCAGCAGCACGCTGAGACCGTCTTCACGAATCAAGGTACGAATCACTTCGCCGATCTGGGCCACGATGTTGGGCTGAATGCCCTCTCCGGGCTCGTCGAGAATCAGCAGGCGTGGCTCGATCACCAGCGCCCGGCCGATCGCCAATTGCTGCTGCTGGCCGCCCGACAGGTCGCCACCCCGCCGGTGGCGCATGTCGTGCAGGACCGGAAACAGCTCATGAATCCGTTCGGGGATTTTCTGTTTGCCATCGGCGCGAGCGGCGAGGCCGGTGCGAAGGTTCTCTTCCACGGTCAGCAACGGGAAGATCTGCCGACCTTGCGGCACATAGCCGATACCCAGTCGTGAACGCTCCTCGATGCGCTTACGGGTCAGTTCCACATCGTCCGCGAACAGAATACGACCGCTGCGCGTGGACTCCTCGCCCATCACGCATTTGAGCAGCGTGGTCTTGCCCACACCGTTGCGGCCCATCACACAGGTACACTCACCCTGAGGGACATCAAGATCGAGATCCCAGAGCGTATGGCTCTCACCGTAATAGTGGTTGAGCTTGTCGACCTTGAGCATCAGGCAGCCTCCTCGCTTTCCCCGAGATAGACTTCGATCACCCGGGGATCGCTTTGCACTTGATCCATGCTGCCTTCCGCCAGAACGCTGCCCTGATGCAGCACGGTCACCGTACGCGCGATCGAGCGCACGAACCCCATGTCGTGCTCGACCACGACCACCGACTGCTTGCCGGCCAGACTGGTCAGCAGTTCCGCGGTGCGCTCCATCTCCTGCTCCGTCATGCCGGCGACCGGCTCATCGACGAGCAGCAACCGCGGCCGTTGCATCAGCAGCATGCCGATTTCCAGCCACTGTTTCTGGCCATGGGAGAGAATGCCCGCCGGCTGGGCCTGCTGATCAGCCAGTTGGATCATCGTCAACACTTCCTCGATGCGGTCGCGGACGTCCCCGGTCAGGCGAGCCGTCAGCGTGGGGATGACGCGCTTGTCGGCCGTCATGGCCAGCTCCAGGTTCTCGAACACGGTCAGCGCCTCGAACACCGTCGGCTTCTGGAACTTGCGGCCGATGCCGAGCGACGCGATTTCCGGCTCGTTCATGGTCAGCAGGTCGTGCCGACTGCCGAACCAGACGTCACCGGTATCCGGACGCGTCTTGCCGGTGATGATATCCATCATGGTCGTCTTGCCGGCCCCGTTGGGACCGATGATGCAGCGTAGTTCGCCATCGTCGATGGTCAGATTGAGGTTATCGATGGCCCTGAAGCCGTCGAAGCTAACCGTGACATCCTCCATATAGAGGATCGGTCCGTGGCGCACATCGACCGGCGAGATGGCCGGTGCCAGGAACTCGAAGACGCGGTCTCGCCTGGCCATGGATTGCCAAAGGTTCATGCCGGCACCTCCGTCGTGTCCGATTCGTTACGTTGCTTACGCCGATACGCGAGCACACCGGCGATCCCTTTGGGCAGCAGCACCGTCGATACCACGAACAATCCCCCCAGGGCGAACAGCCAGGCATCGGGCATGACGCCGGTGAAGACCGTCTTGGCATAATTGACCAGGATCGCCCCGATGACGGCACCGTACAGCGTCGCCCGACCGCCCAGCGCCACCCAGACGACGATTTCGATGGAGAACAGCGGTTCGAATTCGCTGGGATTGATGATGCCGACCTGAGGCACATAGAGCGCCCCCGCGACACCGGCCAGCATCGCCGAGACGACGAAGACGAAAAGCTGTACCCGTTCGACGCGATAGCCCAGGAAGCGGGTTCTGGCCTCGGCATCGCGAGACGCGACGCAGACACGCCCCAGTTTGCTGGCAACGATCGCCCGACACAGCACATACCCAAGGGCCAGTGCCACCCCGGAAGCAATGAACA
Organism: Aidingimonas halophila; assembly: GCF_900106955.1. Taxonomy (GTDB): domain Bacteria; phylum Pseudomonadota; class Gammaproteobacteria; order Pseudomonadales; family Halomonadaceae; genus Aidingimonas; species Aidingimonas halophila. The sequence goes on from NZ_FNNI01000006.1 coordinate 262,442, forward strand.
AGCCCAATCGCGTCGCGCCACTGCGCAAGTCGAAGCCGAGAATGTCGTAGAAATCGGTCAGGCCGTTATTGCCGCCGAAGCCCATTTCGTTGCGGAAGAATGCCAACATCAACGCAAACGTCATGGCCTGGGTGATGATCGACAGATACACCCCGGTCACCCTGGAGCGGAAGGCCAGATAGCCGAAGACCAGGGCCAGTGCCCCGGGCGCCAGCAGGACCATCAGGAAGGCGAACCAGGCCATGTCGAAGCCGTGCCAGTACCAGGGCAGCGACTCCCAATTGAGGAACACCATGAAATCCGGCAATACCGGGTCGCCGTAGGTCCCCCGATCCCCGATCTGGCGCATCAGGTACATGCCCATGGCGTAGCCGCCCAGCGCGAAGAAAGCGCCGTGCCCGAGGCTCAGAATCCCGAGATATCCCCAGACCAGATCGACGGCCACCGCCAACAGGGCATAGCAGAGATACTTACCCAGCAAGCCCACGGTATACCCCGACACGTACAACGGGTTCTCCGGTGGAAGCGCCAGATGCAGGATCGTCACCAGGGTGACGGCCAGCACCAGGATCAGCAGGAACAGTCGGGTCGAACGTTCATTGAAAGGTCTAGATAACCACATGACGGTTTAGCCCTCCGCTGCCCGGCCCTTCTGCGGGAAGAGTCCGCGGGGGCGTTTCTGAATGAACAGGATGATGAAGACGAGCACCAGAATCTTGGCCAGGACTGCACCGGCCCAGGGTTCAAGAATCTGGTTGATGACACCCAGCGACAGGCCGGCCACCAGCGTACCCCACAGGTTACCGACGCCACCGAATACCACGACCATGAAGGAGTCGATGATGTAGCTCTGCCCCAGATTGGGGCCGACGTTGGTCAACTGCGCCAGGGCGACACCGGCCAGTCCGGCCACACCGGATCCCAGGGCGAAGGTCAGGATATCGACGCGCGTGGCGCGGATGCCCATCGACCGGGCCATGGCGCGGTTCTGGGTCACGGCACGCACCTCGAGTCCCAGCCGCGTACGCCGCATGATCAGAATCAACCCGACGAACACCAGCACGGCAAATGCCATGATGTAGAGACGATTGAGTGTCAATGACAGCGCATCGTTGATCGCCACCGAGCCGCTCATCCACTCGGGCGTCGTCACCGTGCGATTGAGTGGCGAGACCACGGTGCGCACCAGTTGCTGAAGAATCAGACTGACCCCGAAGGTCGCCAGTAGTGTTTCCAGCGGACGCCCCTTGAGGTGCTGGATGACACTGCGCTCGATGATCACGCCCACCAGGGCCGACACCAGAAAGCCCACCGGGATCGACAGCAGCACCGCCAGACCGGGATGTCCGGGCAGCAGTTGCTGCATCATCCAGGTGCTGTAGGCGCCCAGCATGATCAATTCACCATGCGCCATGTTGATCACGCCCATGACCCCGAAGGTGATCGCCAGCCCGATGGCGGCAAGTACCAGCACGGAGCCCATCGAGAGGCCGAAATAGAGGGTTTCGAGCCCTCGGTTGACCTTGAGCTTCTGCTCGATATCGACCAGGGCGGCGCGTGCGGCATCAGCCACCGCTCCCTCGCCCTCGGCGGCCCGGCTCAAGGCAATGCGAACATCACTGTTGAGACTGCCGGACAATGTCTCGACGGCGTCCATCTCCCCCTGTTCGAGACGATAGACCGCCAGGGCCTGATTCAGCCGGTTCCTGACATCCGCATCCGCTTCGTCATCCAGCCGCGATTCCAGGGAATCCGCAAGTTCGTCATCGACGTCACCGATCAGACCTTCGGCGGCATCGAGTCGCTCATCACGCTCACCGGTATAAAGCTCGACCATCGATAGCGCCGATCGCAACTGGCTGCGCAGGGCGTTATTGATATCGATACGTGACAGCTCCCGGCGGGAAATCTCACCGACATCTTCACCGGTCAGTGCATCTCTTGCCGGCCATTCGCGACCGACATTGTCGGTGATGATCACGAAACGGCCATCATCCTTGTGCCGTTGCAAGTCACCATCCAGCAGTGCCTGCAACCAGTCGTTGGCGCGCTCGTCTTCACTCTGGATGATCGCCTCGATGGCCTCCGCCTTGTCCTGGAAGGAGCGGACATCCAGCGCTTCCAGTAATGCCTGGCCGTCATCGGCATCGTCCTGTGCCATCGCCGCGAATGGCAGAGCGATCAGAAGAAGGCACAGCAACCACAGGTTGACGATCCTTGTCATGGCGGCATGACAGCGTGTCTGCCCCATCAATGTGCAAGGAATCCTCATACGGTTCTTCCTTTGAGTGGCGTGAACGAGAGTTATACGTATCGGTAGCGGGCCCGGCCATGCCGGACCCACCACGGATCAATCCTCGGAGAGAGCCTCTTCGGCCTGCTCCTCGGCATCGCTACCCATGCACTCGCCTTCTTCCACGTTGTAATTGCCGCACTCCATCGGCTTGCGCCAATCGGCAATCAAGTCACGAGAATCGGGAAGGTAGTCGGACCAGGCGTCGCCCGCCACGGTCGAAGGAGTTTCCCAGACGACGGCGAACTGGCCATTGTCCTGGATCTCGCCGACCATCACCGGCTTGGTGATGTGGTGATTCGGCATCATCGTCGCGTAGCCACCCGACAGGTTGGGCACGCTCACGCCGATGATGGCGTCCTTGACGGCATCGACATCGGTGGTGCCGGCCTTGCGCACGGCTTCGGTCCACATATTGAAACCGATGTAGTGAGCTTCCATCGGATCGTTGGTCACGACTTCTTCATCGTCGTTGTACTCGATCCAGGCATCGATGAAGTCGTAGTTGGCATCGGTATCCACGCTCATGAAGTAGTTCCAGGCCGCCAGATGGCCGACGAGCGGCCCGGTATCGATACCGGAGAGTTCCTGCTCGCCCACGGAAAATGCCATGACCGGGATATCCGCGGCATCGATGCCCTGGTTACCCAGTTCCCGATAGAACGGCACATTGGCATCGCCATTGATGGTCGAGACCACGGCCGTCTTCTTCCCTTCGCTGCCGAACCGCTTGATCTCGGAGACGATGTTCTGCCAATCGGAATGACCGAACGGCGTATAGTTGACCATGATGTCCTCGTCCGCCACGCCGAACTCATCCTTCAGATACGCCTCGAGGATGCGATTGGTGGTACGTGGGAAGACATAATCGGTACCGGCCAGGACCCAGCGTTCGACACCCACTTGATCGTGCAGATAATTGACGGCGGGGATTGATTGCTGGTTGGGGGCGGCTCCGGTGTAGAAGACGTTTTCCGACGATTCCTCGCCCTCGTACTGCACCGGATAGAACAGCAAGCCATTGAGCTCTTCCATGACAGGAAGCACCGCCTTGCGAGAGACGGATGTCCAGTTGCCGAAAATGACATCGACCTCTTCCTGCTCCAGTAGCTCGCGCGCACGCTCGGCAAACAGCGGCCAATCGGAAGCGGGATCGACGACGACCGGCTCCAGTTCACGCCCGAGCAGGCCGCCTCTCTCATTCTGCTGCTCGATGAGCATTTCCACGGTATCTTTCAAGGTCGATTCACTGATGGCCATCGTGCCGGAAAGCGAGTGCAGTATGCCGACCTTGATCGGATCGTCATCCTGCGCCAGGGCCGGAGTCGTGATACCGAGCGCCAACAGCGACGCGGTAATCCAACGGGGAGATGGGATGCGTTGGTACACGATGTTCTCCTTGCGATTGATTATTGTCATCACACCTGATCGGTATGGCCGAAAGGGTGCGCCAGCCATCAATCTTTGCAAGGGGTACGCCAGATGCCTGCACCATCCGAAAAAATTATTGAAAACCATGAAGATACAATAAAATCGACACAATCGAACGGCACTGGCAGGCACCAAGCTAGTGCAGTATGTTTGTGCACAAAACCGGGATGCACTGAAAGCGAGAGCCCTTATGCACCGACAATGTGCAAACGAGGAAAGGGAGCGAGAGAGACAGCAAAAAGGGCTGGTCCACAGTCCAGCCCTTTCGTTCAACAACAGGAGATCGCTATCGACACACGATAGTCGTCATCCGGCCTGACGCGCCTGGGCGCCCTTCACCGCCTTGCGCACCAACGGCCCTGCGACAGAGAGTACGGCAATGATCAGCAGGGTCAGGGAAATCGGCTGTTCGATGAACACCATCCAATCGCCGCCGGAAATCTGCAACGCCCGCCGCATCGACTGCTCCATGATACCTCCCAGAATCAAGGCGAGAATCATGGGCGCAGCCGGGAAACCGAACAGACGCATTCCCAGGCCCAGCAAACCGAAAGCGAGCAACAGAAGCAGGTCATAGATACTGAATGCCAGTCCATAGACCCCGATCATGCAGAAGATCAGGATCAGTGACAGCAGTAGCGCCCGTGGCAATTCGAGAATCTTGGCAATCAAGGGAATCAGCGGCAGGTTCAATACCAGCAGGAAGATATTGCCAAGATACATACTGGCGATGACACCCCAGAACACATCGGGACGATCCTCGAGCATGGCCGGCCCGGGCGTGATCCCCATGACCAGCAGGGCACCGAGCAGTACGGCCGTCGTCCCGGAACCGGGCACCCCGAGCGTCAGCAGCGGCACGAACGACCCGGTACAGGCGGCGTTATTTGCCGATTCCGGTGCGGCCACGCCTTTGATGTTACCCTGGCCGAAGGTGTCACCATCCTTCGCCAGGCGTTTTTCCATGCTGTAGCCCAGGAAGGAACCGATCGTAGCCCCCGCGCCCGGCAATACACCGGTGAAAAAGCCGAGAATGGAGCTGCGTCCTGCAACGGGAAGGATCTGGCGAGTTTCCGAGCGGGACAGCTTCAGTGAACCGATGGCGCTACGCGGCTGCTCCTTGCCACCGCCACCACGCAACAGCATGTAGAAGACTTCCGCCAGTGCGAAGATGCCCAGCGCCACCACCAGGAAGTCGATACCATCGAGCAGATGGGCGGAGCCGAAGGTGAAACGCTCGGTCGATGTCTGGTGATCGATGCCGACGAGAGACACCATGATACCGACGACACCGGAAATCAGCCCCTTGATCAGCGATTTGTCCGACAGGCTCACGACCGCCGTCAAGCCGAGCACCATCAACGCAAAATACTCGGCAGGCCCGAAGCTGATTGCCACCTTGGAAAGTAGCGGTGCCACCAGCATCAAGCCAATGACGGACAAGGTACCGCCGATGAACGACGAGTAGGCTGCAATGGCGAGAGCCTTGCCGGCGAGCCCCTTCCTGGCCATCGGGTAGCCATCGAAGGACGTGGCGACGGTGCCCGAAATGCCGGGCGCATTGAGAAGAATCGATGAAGTCGACCCGCCGAAAACGGCCCCGTAATAGACCCCGGCCATCAGGATAAGGCCCGACGAGGGATCCATGGAGAACGTGATAGGGATCATCAGTGCAATGGCGCTGATCGGTCCCAGGCCGGGGAGCATGCCGATGATCGTGCCGGCAAACACCCCGCAAAAGACGTAGACGATATTCATCGGGCTCAGGGCGATCCCGAACCCGTACATCAGGTTATTCAGTGCATCCATGGGAATCTCTCTTGCTGGCGTGCGTTGTCATGTGGGGGTTCAGATCGGCAGCACGCCCGGCGGCAGATGAACGTTCATGAATTTCGTCATGGTCAGGTACAGTGCCAGAACGACGCCGAGCGACACGGCCAGGTTGATGGCATGGCGACGATAGCCGTAATAGATGGTCAGCCCCACCGACAACAGTGTCGACGCCAGCACGAAACCCAACGGCTCCAGCAGCAACGCATAGGCGGCGATGGCAATGGCTGTGATGATGACTCGCGACCAGGGACGCAACAGAAGTGGCAATCGGGCGCTTTCGGCTTGTGCATCCGCATCGGGGATATCCCGTTCCTGAGGCTTCTCCAGAAACAGCATCCCGGACAGGATCAATAGTGAATAGCCCAGCACCTTGGGAAACATGTCCGAATCCACGGGTCGCGGCAAGGCGAACGCAGGAATCTGGTATGCCCCTATCAGGAAGATGACGGAAAAGACAGCGAGTATCAGAGCGAGAATCTGATTGACGTTGAGTCGTGACATGGACGTATTCCTGAGCGAGTTGGCTCAAGTCAATGAAATGCAAGGATGCGTTTCGACCCCGCAGCGGGGCCGAAACGCGTCGTGGGTACTTCAGCAACTATCAACGGGATCGATCAGCTCTCTTCATCGAGCAGACCCAGTTCCCCCAGGATGCCGCTGAACTCGTCAGCCTGGCTGTCGAGGAATTCACCGAATTCTTCGCTACCCTGATAGGCATCGATCCAGCCAAGCTTGTCGCGCTCTTCCGCCCAGCGATCGGTCTCGAGCATTTCCTTGAAGAGATCCTGATAGTAGGTCACCGCATCTTCCGGCATATCGGGCGGCCCCATGACGCCACGCCAGATATCGAAGGTGTAATCCACTCCCTGCTCTTCGAACGTCGCGACGTCACCCAAGGAGCCGCCCAGCCGGTCGGAAGAGGAAACGCCCAGAGCCCGGACATCACTGTCGTCGTCCTCGATCTGGCCGACAGCTTCACCAGCCCCGGTGACCACCGCTTCGACGTGCCCCCCCATCAGGTTGGTCATGGCATCGCCGCCACCGGAGAACGGCACATAGTTGACACTACTGGCATCCAGACCCGCGGCGTCCGCGAGGCCGGCCATGGCGATATGGTCCATGGAGCCGGGCGCACTGCCGCCGCCGACACTCAAGCCAGGATCTTCTTCCATGGCATCGAGCAGGTCATTGATGTCCTCGTAGTCGGAGTCGTCGGCGACCAGCACCGTCGCATAGTCGGTACTGAGTCGGGCGATCGGCGTGAAGTCGTTGTGGTCGTAGCGCGATGACTCGGTCAACGGCACGAGAATGATGGGGGGGCTGGTGGCGAACAGGGTGTGTGCATCGCCCTCGCGCTTGGCGATTTGCGACCAGGCGACGGCACCACCGCCCCCGGGAGTGTTGATCGGTGCGAATTCCTCGTCAGCAAGCCCCTCTTCCTGAATGACCCGCGATGAGGTGCGTACCAAGGTATCCCAGCCACCACCGGGGTTGGCCGGGGCGATGAACTCGACGGACTCGGACGGCTCGAAGGCAGAGGCCACGCCTGCCGTCAGCGTCAAGGACGTCGCAGCTAACAATGTGATTGGCGTTCTCATCGACATTGTTGTTGTCCCTTCTGGTTGATTGAAAATGTCGTCTCAACAACAAGCTTAGCAGCAGCTTGCAGGAATCCTGAACGAACCTTACAATTCTGTAAGGAAGAACTTCATTCCTTGGAATAGAAAGCTAGGTGGAATACTGGGTAGAGTCAACAGCGGCCTGCCCATTTAAAACCAAAGTCTAAGAGATGCCGCTGGGCAACCGGCGGCCTTTAAGGAACGATGACGACATGGCACAGGATCGCGTAGAAGCCGTCGAACGGGCCCTGACGATACTCGAAGCGTTCGATTCCGATCAGGAGCGATTCACCCTCACGGACCTGGCCAGTGCGACGGGCTATTACAAGAGCACGCTGTTGCGCTTGCTGGGTTCTCTGGAACGCTTTGGTTATGTTCAGCGCGGTAGCGACGGACGTTATCGGCTCGGCCACGCACCAATGCGGTTGGCCAGACGGCATCTGCCCAGCCGACGCCTGGAGGTCTGGTTGCAACCGACTCTCGACCGGCTGGTCGCGCAAAGTGGCGAGACGGCGTCGTTGATCGAAGTCAATGGTGGCAAGGCCGAGTGCCGCCTGGTAGCTCTTCCCGACACGGCGCTTCGTCATGACCTGCGTCCCGGTCAACGCTGGTCGGTCACCGACAGGTCTCCCGTGCTGGCGTTCGATGGCGGTATCATGATCGGCCGCTTCTTGCACGACACCGTCGAGGACGGCAACTGGTGGCTGACACTGTCCGGTCCGCAGGGGCGGCTCGATCAGACTCTCGCCACACGTTATCTCGATGCCGCCATCGCCGAACTCGATCGCCGCCCTTCCGAAAGTCAATCCGGAGAAGCGTGATATGAGCCTGTTGCTGGTGGAGGACGATGCGCTGCTTGCCGATACACTGGGTGACGCCCTGCGCCTGGAAGGCCATGATGTCGTCACCATCGATGACGGCGATCGTGCCCATGACGTCCTGTCACTACCCGACCATGGCCATGAGCTGATCCTGCTCGATCTGAATCTGCCCGGCAGAGGGGGCCTGGATGTATTGGCGACCTTGCGAACCCATGATGGCGAAACCCCCGTACTGATTCTGACGGCACGCGGCGCCGTCGAGGACCGCGTCCGCGGGCTCGACCTGGGGGCTGACGATTATCTGGCCAAGCCGTTCGCACTCGACGAACTGGAGGCCCGGGTTCGTGCACTGCTCCGCCGACATGCCCGTGGCGGGCCGTTACAGGTCGGTTCGTTGACCTTCGACAGCGTCACACAACGCTTCACACTCGATGGCGAATCGCTGGCCCTCCCCCCTCGCGAACAACGGCTGTTGACCTGCCTGATGTCGCATGCCGGCGAGCCGGTGGACAAGGCGCGTCTCGTACAGGAAGCCTTTGCCGACGATGCCGTGGGCGATAATGCCATTGAGGTATATATTCACCGGCTACGTCGCCGCCTGCGTGGTAGCCGGATCGACCTGCGTACCGTGCGCGGCCTCGGCTATTTGCTGGAGTCATCGTGAAAGCACCGGACAGTCTCTTCCGTCGGCTGCTATTGTGGCTCTTGCTGCCGCTATTGGCGTTGGGCGCACTCATGCTGGTACAGGCCTATCTCGACGCTCGCCGCACCGCTGATCGCGCCTTCGACCGTCTCCTGGAGGCGTCGTCGCAAGCCATTGCCGAGCAGGTGCAATGGCAGGATGAGCGCTTGTGGCTCGATCTGCCGCCGGCCGCCCTGGAAATGCTGGCAACCGACGCCGAAGAGCGCGTGTTCTATGCCCTTTATGATGATGATGGCGAATTCATCACCGGCAACGCACGGCTGCCTGGCGACCCCCGAAGCGACGATATCTCGGGCGAGGCCATGTACTACGACGACGTCCAGTGGCAGGACCTTGCCCTTCGTCAGGGGGTTCGTCGGACCCGATTGGAGGACTGGCGACAGCGCGAAGGATTCGAGGTTCGCGTCGCCCACACCCGTGAAGGTCGGGAACGTCTGACATGGCGCTTGTTCCTGGGCAACATGGCGTATATCGGGGCCATGGCGGTACTGGCCATCGCCGTCCTGTTGCTGGCCGTACGTTCGGCTCTACGCCCGCTGACCCGGTTGCGACGCGCCATTCGCCGCCGCGACCCACGCACACTGGCACCGCTGGAACTCCCGCTGCCTCGCGAGCTGGCGGAACTGCGCGAGACGCTCAACGAGTTGCTGGCCCGCATGCGTCGCGTTCGCGCCAACCAGGAACGGTTCATCGGCGATGCCTCGCACCAGCTTCGCACCCCGTTGGCCGGTCTCTCGGCGCGTGCCGAGCTGGCCTTGCGCCAGGACAACCCGGAGGTCTGGCGTGCCGCGCTCCAGGCCATGCAGACGACCAGCGCCAGTACGGCACGTCTGGCCGTTCAATTGCTGTCATTGACGCGGCTCAACAATCCGGAGGCCACGCCCGAACTTTCCGCCCTCGATCTCAATGACATCGCTAGACAAGCCGTACGCAACGCCTGGAATCGTTGTCATCGTGACGGCATCGATATAGGGGTCGACGTCTGCGACAGCCCCGTCACGATCGACGGCATCGATTGGCAACTGGAGGAAGCGCTGAGCAACCTGATCGACAATGCCGGTCGCTATGGCGCTACCCACATTACGGTGCGGGTCAACGCCACGCCCCCCGAACTCGTCGTGGAAGACAATGGGCCCGGCATACCGGCGGAACAACGCCTGCTGGTGCTGCGCCCCTTCCATCGCGGAGAAGAGAGTGGCGATGGTTCCGGCCTGGGATTGGCGATCGTCGATGGCATAGCACGCACGCATGGCGCCCGCCTGCGACTCGACGATGCGCGCCACGAGAGCGGACTCTGCGTCACCCTGCGATTCCCTGCACCGACCCCTACGGAGACCAAGCAATGAGAGTGTTCCCTATCGTCCTTTCGGGTTGGCTCTGGCTACTGCCGATCGTCGCCATGGCCGACGACGATAGCCTGCATTTTCCCGCCCGAGAGACAGACCGGGAAAACACCGAGCCCCGGGAGCTGATCATCCGCGGAGCGCTCGACGTGCCACAATTCGAACCGGTGCTGGAAGATTTCCACCAGCGCTATCCCGACATCGATCTTCATTATCGCAATTTCTCGACCCTGGCACTCCATCAACATTTCCTCGACGACGACACAGGTACCGATGTGGTGATCTCATCAGCCATGCCGTGGCAGTACCGGCTGGCCAACGACGGCCACGGCCGAGCGCTGGATTCGCCGGAAGCGATGGCATGGCCGGATTGGGCCCGCTGGCGGGATGAACTCTTTGCCGTGACATTCGAGCCGATCGTGATGGTCTACCACGAAACGCTGACCCAACGGTTCGACCACATCGAGAATCACGATGACCTGCTGTCGCTGCTCGAAGACGAGCGGGAAGCCCTGCAGGGCCGAGTCGTCACCTATGATCCTGCACGAAGCGGTGCCGGCTATACCTATGCCATCGAGGAATCGCAGCTGTCGCCACGCTACTGGGAACTGATTGCCGCCTTCGGCGACGTGAATGCAGACCTGGTGGGCACCACCGGCGAAATGCTGGAAGGACTGGCCGATGGCGAGTATCTGATCGGTTACAACCTGCTGGGAAGTTACGCTCGCGATTTTGTTCGCGACCATCCGCAATTGACCGTCGTGATACCCGACGATTATGCCCTGGTTGTCCAGCGACCGGTATTCATGGCAAAACACGCGCCCAATCCCCGGACGGCCGAGTTGTTCCTCAACTACCTGCTGAGCGAAGCGGGTCAACGCGTGCTTGCCGAACGCACTTCACTGGGCGCCGTTCATCCGGCGCTCGATGGTGACGGCACGGCCAGCGCCTTGCGTAAGCGGCTCGGCGATGCACTACGCCCCATACGACTCGGTCCCGGACTGCTCGCCACTCTCGACGACCTCAAGCGGGAAGCACTACTGAGCCGCTGGAATCGGGAGTATCAGCGCCAGCGCAACGATGAGGACTAGGGTCAGGCAGAGTTCGACTGCCGTTGCGGAGTGGGATGCTTGCCATTCTCCCATCCCTCGCTCGCGGCCCGACCTCCATCGAACCAGGACAGCGTATCGTGAAGCGCCACGACACCGCCGACGATAACCAACGTCGGCGGCGTGACACGCTCCCGATCGAGGGATTCAGGCAGAGCGGCCAATGTGCCACGATATATCCGCTGTCTGGCGGTCGTGCCCTGCTCCACCAGTGCCAGCGGCGTATCCCCGGCCAGGCCATGGGCCATCAGTTGCTCGCGAATGACATCCAATGTGCCCAGGCCCATATAGAACACCAAGGTCTGTCCGGCACCGGCCAGAGTCGACCAGTCCAGATCACAGCTGCCATTCTTGAGATGGCCGGTCACGAAACGCACCGACTGGGCATGGTCGCGATGCGTCAGAGGAATGCCGGCATAGGTACTACATCCTGATGCTGCCGTAATGCCGGGAATGACATCGAACTCGATACCGGCCTCCACCAGAGCTTCCAGCTCTTCACCACCGCGACCGAAGATAAAAGGGTCTCCGCCCTTGAGCCGCACGACACGTTTGCCCTGCCGAGCCCAATCCACCAGCGCCCGATTGATCCCGTCCTGAGGCAGACTATGCTTCGACCGCGCCTTGCCGACATAAACACGCTGGGCGTGAGAGCCGGCCAGTTCCAGAATTTCCTCACTGACCAGGCGGTCATGGAGTATCACGTCCGCGACCTGAAGGCGACGCAGGGCCTTGATGGTCAACAGTTCGGGATCGCCCGGACCGGCCCCCACCAGTGACACCTGACCGCGCGGGAAATCGCGCAGTCGATGCATGTGTTCGATGTCACTACGTGTCTTCACATGCTCATCCTCTTATAACGTTCGAGCCAATAAAATCCCGCTCATTATAGCCAACGATAAGGACATTGATGCGATTTGGCCAGTAACGCTTGATTGCATCGTTATAACGTCAGGCACCAATCGCCCACGCCCTCATTCGACCCGTGGTTGCCTCAGCCGAGGACTGGCAAGCTCGCCGGCGACTGTCGCCGCCACCAGTATCGTCAACAGCCAGGGCCATTGCGAGGCCAGATCGAGAGTCACGAGCCCCAGCGAATCGATGAAGATCAGCACGATCCCCAACGGACTGACATACCGTACCATGAACAACCAGATCGCATGCTGTACGGGTTTCAGGCCCAACTCAGAGCGGAAGATCTCATGACGTAGCAGGAAACCGGCCATCAGGGCCATGCCCAATCCGCCCAAGGGCATCATGAAGCGTGAAGTGAGGAAATCCAGCCAATCGAAAACATGCTTGCCTGCCAGAGTCCAGTCCGCGCCGATGTTGAACGACAGCATCGCCATCGTACTGACGACCCATAACAGGCTGCCGGCCCCCCAGGCCGCCTTGGCCCGCGAGATACCCTTGCTTTCATTGAGCCAGGCCACGGTGGCTTCGATCATCGAAATGGCAGACGTCAGCGCCGCCATCGACAGCATGGCGAAGAATATGATGCCGAACAACATGCCCAGCGGCATGCCCTGAAACGCCAGTGGCAAACTCATGAAGATCAGACCAGGCCCACTGGCCGGATCCATGCCATTGGCAAAGATCACCGGGAAAATCGCCAGCCCCGCCATCAGTGCGACAACCGTATCGGCGAGTGCGACGCTGACCGTCGTGCGGGCGATGGATCGCTCATCCGGAAGATAGGCACCATAGGTCAGTATGGCGCCCGAGGCCAGCGACAGCGTAAAGAAGGCATGTCCCAGGGCCGCCAGCAACCCTTCACTGGAGAGCTGACCGAACTCGAACGAAAACAGGAACGTTGCCGCCGTTCCGAATCCCCCCGAAAACGCGGCATAGACGATCAGCAGCGCCAGCATGATCACCAGGCCGGGCATCATCCAGCTGACACTGCGCTCGATTCCTTCGCGCACGCCCTTGCCGACGATCAGCATGGTTACCACCGTCACCAGCGTACTCCAGAAACCGAGATGCCAGGGATTGGCGTTGTTGGCCTCGAATATCCGTGCCATGTCATCGACACTGGCACCACTCACCCCCCCGCTCAGTGTCTTCCAGAGATAGGAGAACGACCACCCGGCCACAACGACGTAGAACGAGAGAATCATGAAACCGCAGAGCATCGCCATCCAGCCGAACAGCGACCAGCCTGCACCATGCCCCGATTCGCGAACGACCCGTCGGATGGCATCGATGGGACTCCCCCTGCCACGCCGACCGAACGCGATCTCGGCCATCATGACCGGAATACCGACAGCAAGAATGCAAAGCAGATAGACCAGCACGAAGGCGCCGCCGCCATACTCGCCGGTCATGTAGGGAAATTTCCAGATATTGCCCAGTCCAACAGCGGACCCCGTGGCGGCCAGCACGAACCCCCAGCGACCGAGCCATAGCGTTCTGGGGCGTTGTCTCGTTGTCATATCGCACCATCATGAATCATCGTCGAGGGCGCGATACTACCCGCAGATGGCGGCAACGTCGACCTGCCGGTCAGGGCAACATCGCTCCCGCCGCCAGACGCCAGGCGATAGCGGCCAGCATGATACCGATGACGCTGTCGATGACACGCCAAGCCCAGGGTCGGGTGAGTCGCGACGCCAACCACCCAGCGGCAGCCACCAGGCCGAAGAACCAGACGAATGACGCCAGGGCGGCGCCCAGGAAGAATCCCACCGGGCTGTGCTGTACGGCACCGATCGCACCCAACATGATCAAGGTTTCCAGATACACTTGCGGATTCAGGAGCGTGACGGCGAAGGCCGCGAGCAGGACGCGACGGCGTCCTCCCATCAGTTTGGCTTCCGGTGCCAGGGCGTGTGGCGTCATCGCGCGACGAAAGGCCAGAGCAGACTGCCACGCCAGAAACACCGTCCCACCCCATCGAGCCAACGCCATCATCCAGTCCTGCTCGGCAATCAGGGCACCCATGCCGAGCACCCCCAAGCCGACCAGCAGCCAATCGCAAATGGCACAGATCGCCGCTACCCACCATGCGTGTTCGCGTCGCAATCCCTGACTCAATACGAAGGCATTCTGTGCCCCGATGGCGACGATCAAGCCGCCGCCGACCATCAATCCATGAACTGCCGAAGCCAGCATCTTCCTCTCCACTCTCATCCGGCCACTCCCGGCATACGGCGCCGAGACTTTAATCTCTGGAGAGTTCAAGCTAGGCTGGTGGCAGAAATAAATGAAATTAATTCAGATAACCCGTTATTAACGAACCTAATGCTGGACTACAAGCTACTCGAAGCACTTGCCACAGTCGTCGATCAGTCAGGATTCGAACGCGCCGCTCGCCATCTCGGCCTGACCCAATCGGCGATATCACAGCGCATCAAACTCCTCGAAGCCCGACTGGGCCAGCCGGTGCTCGTACGCAGTCCCTCACTGGCACCGACCGCCATCGGACGGCAACTGCTCAATCATGTGCTGCAGGTCAGTCTGCTGGAACACGACCTGCTCAAACGGGTGCCGGCACTGGGGGAACGGGAACAGCGACTACGTCTGGCGATCAATGCCGACAGCCTGACGACCTGGTGGTCGGACGCGGTGGGCGAGTTCTGCCAACGGCATGATGTGTTGCTCGACATGGTCGTCGAGGACCAGGATGTGGCATTGAAACGCATGCGCGATGGCGAAGTGGCCGGGTGCGTGTGTGCCACACAGCGACCGGTCCAGGGAGCGCGCTCCTACCCATTGGGCGGGATGCGCTATCGGGCACTGGCGAGTCCGGCCTACATTACCAAGCACTTTCCGAACGGCATCACTCAACAGGCACTTCGCCAGGCGCCAGCCATCGTGTATGGCCCGGATGACCGGCTACAACATCGCTATCTGGAACTGCATGGCGTACGGGACCCGTTTCCGCATCACCTCTGCCCATCGTCACACGGTTTCGTACGGCTGGCACTGGCGGACATGGGATACGGCCTGTTTCCGGAGCACCAGGTCCACAGGGAACTGGCCGAAGGCAAACTCGTCGACCTCGACAACTCACGCTACATCGATGTGCCCCTGTACTGGCATCACTGGCGTCATGGGGGAGAAACGCTCGACGCGCTCACCCGACACCTGCTGTCGACCTGCCACCGCTGGCTGGCACCACTGGATGAAGGAGCACATTGAACGTCGCCGCCGGCTAGACAGTCCCCTGGCCCTGCAGGTCAGCATTGACACTATCGATCTTGTCCTGCATGTGTTGCTCGCGATCGGTCCGTGTCCCCAGTTTCAACGTCGTGGTAATGCGCGGCGCTCCCATGGCATGGACCTCTTCATGACAGCGCTTGACCGCCGCCATGACATCATCCCAGGGCCCCTCGATATTGGTACCGTACGCATGCATGTGATGATCGAGTCCCGCGTCTCGAATCACTCGCTGACAAGCCGATACATAAGCCGATACCGACACACCGACACCGAGTGGCACGATGCAGAAATCAACGATGACGTGCATAACCCACTCCTCAAGCGGTATCCTAAGGAAGAATTGACAGCGGTATAATATTGACACGATACGCTTTTCTCACTATTTCTCACAAGCGTGATCGCTGCAGGAACAGGAGGCCTCATGACCAGTGATCCTCGCGTCGGTCCCATCGCCCTTCCCGATACCCGGGCCAGACGCGTAGTGGAACAACTTCTGGACGGGTCGGGCGTCGAGCTCAATGGCGACCGCCCTTGGGACATTCGTGTGCTGCACCCCGATTTCTTCTCACGTGTTCTGCATCAAGGCACGCTGGGGCTGGGTGAATCCTACATGGATGGCTGGTGGGAATGTGATCGTATCGACGAATTCGCGCACCGATTGCTGCGGCACGGCCTGGCCAATCGAGCGCACTCCACCGCCAAGCGGCTTTTGTACCGCTTGCAGAGCGGGTTCTTCAATTTCCAGAGCAAAGCACGGGCTTATATGGTCGGGGAGGCCCACTACGATCTGGGCAATGACCTGTTCGAGCGTATGCTCGACCCGACCATGTGCTACTCCTGTGGTTACTGGCATGACGCTGATACGTTACACGATGCTCAGGTCGCCAAGCTCGATCTGGCAGCTCGCAAGCTCGGTCTGGAATCCGGTATGCGGGTCCTCGACATCGGTTGCGGCTGGGGCAGTTTCGCCGAGCATGCCGCCCGTCGTTACGGAGTGGAAGTCACCGGCATCACCATCTCCAAGGAGCAGGCTGCCTTTGCCGAAGCGCGCTGCCAGGGACTGCCGGTCGATATCCGGCTGATGGACTATCGTGATCTGGACGGACAGTTCGACCGCATCGTCTCGATCGGCATGTTCGAACATGTCGGGCACCGTAACTACCGCACCTACTTCGACACCGTGGAGCGTCTGCTGGATCCCGCAGGGTTGTTCGTCCTGCACACCATCGGTTCGAACACGTCGAAAATCAGCGTCGATCCCTGGATCAACAAGTACATCTTCCCCAATGGCGTGCTGCCCTCGATCGAACATATCGCCAGAACGACCGAAAACCGTCTGCTGATGGAAGATTGGCAGAATTTCGGCCCCGATTATGATCGGACCCTGATGGCGTGGCTGGAGAATTTCGACACGCACTGGCCCGAGATCGCGCACAACTACAACGAACGCACCCGGCGCATGTTCCGTTACTATCTCTCCGTATGTGCCGGCGGTTTCCGCGCCCGCCACCTGCAACTCTGGCAAGTCGTGTTTTCGAAATGGCGAGCCGGCCGCTACGACGCCCCCCGCTGAACGACGACAACGCGCTGAACGCATGCAGGATGTAAGATATCTCTTACATCCTGTGTGTAATAACACAAGGCCCGGCTTGGGCGTATATTAGCGCGTTGACCTATAACACTCAGTCTGCACCTCAACGGCGTGAAAACGCCATGTTGACCATAGAAGGAAGGCGTTTCGCGAGGTTCAGGCTCGGCACAATAATACATAATCCAGTGCTGCAGGATGCCGCAGGGAACCAAGCCTATGCCTGCCGATCATATGCTACCGGCCGATGACCGTGACAGCCTCGAGCAATTGAAGATCATGACCGAGCGTATCCCCGGCATGATATTTCAGTTTTTTCGCAGTACCCAGGGAGCTATGTCGTTTCCCTACCTGGCCGGCAGTGGCGCCCTGCTCGGTGAGGCGGACAAGCGCCTGCTGGCTGAAGACGCCAACCATGCATTCGAACGGATCGATTCCGAGGACTTTCCCCAGCTGATGACGGCGATCGAACGCTCGGCTCACCAGCAAACGCCTCTGGCAACTCAGTTCCGACTGCGCTGGAACGCTGACAGTGTCCGCTGGATTGCTGCACGAGCCCAGCCGGAACGTCGTCGCAATGGCACGTTATGGCACGGAGTGATGCTCGACATCAGCGAGCAAGTCGCGCACGAGGCCCATCTGCGCCGACTGTCGGATACCGATGCCTTGACCGGTCTGGCGAATCGACGCAAGTTGATGAAACGTCTCGACGAAGAAATTGCCAAGAGCAATCGGTATGGCACACCTTTATCATTGATGCTGCTCGACCTGGATCATTTCAAGCAGGTCAACGATACCTGGGGACACCTGCAGGGCGATCAGGTATTGGCCGAATTCGGTTCACTATGCACCGGGCTGATACGTACCGAAGACACCCTGGCCCGGCTCGGCGGCGAAGAGTTCGCCATCCTCCTGCCATTGACTCCCCAGTCGCACTGTCAGGCGCTGGCCGAACGGCTACGGCACCACATCGCCGGCCACGATTTCGGTATCGGGCAGGGAAAAGTCACGGCCAGTATCGGCGTTGCGGAACACCGGGTCGGTGAATCCCGGGAGCGACTCATCGACCGGGCCGATAATAGCCTTTATATCGCCAAGGAACAGGGCCGCAACCGGGTCATCAGTTGTACTGTCACCGCTATCGGTTGATATCTGCGAGATCGTGTCATCCCATCATGCCGTGGAACGGGTCGGTTCCCAACTGTCCAGCAGTCGGTGCAGCAACGCCATGACGGCCAGGGTGACCACCAGCGCGACACTCATCGATGAGAAGCGATACAAGGCGCTGTAGACCATATCCTGCTGCGGCCCGAGGTACTGGCCGAAGAGAATTCCCAATGTCGTCAGTCCCCCGAAACCGACTCCCGACCCCGCCCCTTCCAGGACATGCAGACGGGCAAACAGCATCAGCCCTGCCCAGTAACACAAGGTGACCAGCACCAGATGGCCGCCATGATTGTACAGCACCAGTTGCAACAGCAGCGCCAGGTTGCAACCCAGCAGTGTGCCGACGGCGCGTTTGGCGGCCGATACCCTGGCACCGGGATAACTCAAGGCAAACAGGATCAGGATCGTCGCCATCTGTGCCGACAGCGAGTCGCGCAGGTCGAAGATCTGGAACACCACGAACGACAGTGTCGCCGTCACGGCACCGATCAGCGTTTCGTGTCGAATCCGGGCGGGAGACTTATCCGGTCGCGCCGGCATCTGCCGAGCAGCCACATCGGGAAAAACTGCATGCATCAGCATCGCAATCGCCACTGCCAGCAAGCTCGCCACGATGTTGCTTGCCAGCAGATCGGCCAGATCCAGATCCGGATAACTGGCGAAATGCAGCAGGATGCTCAATGTCAGAACACCATTGGCACCAAACAGGAATAACGCGCCCCTGGCCATGAGACGGAAACGTGCATAGAAGAGCGCGAACACCAGCGCCGTCATCACCACCGGCATGTGCTGAGTCAGACCCACGACGAGACTGACTTCCAACGCATTGACACAGACATTGACGATGAACTGACGGATGACCTGGGCATTGATGACCGGTACCAGACCCAACAGGAACATGGGAAAGACGGTAAAGAACACACCATAGTTCCAGCCCATCACATGGCTGATGACGAAACCCAGCGCCCCGCCGCCGGCGACCCTCAGACACTGACGTAACCCGTTGTCGCTCAAGGCGTGGTGTTCAGTAGACATGGTGGACCCAACTGATGGCATGTATCTGCAACCAGGCGAACGGCCATGCCAGCCAGTGATCGCCGGGTACCAATTGCACCGTCGCCCGGGCACCGCTCGCTGGAAGCGACGCCGGCAACTCATCGAGCGTTACGTGCAGTCGCAAGCGTTGCGCATCGCGGACCCAGCGATCCGTGGTGGGGATATCGGCCAACTGGCCGTCCGCAGGGATCTGGCCATCCTGTACCCCGGGGTCCACTGATCGCACCTCGGCCTGGAACACTTCGCCCGGCCAGGCATCGAATACCACCCGCACCGGATCCCCCGGCGAGACATGGCGGAGTGTCTTTTCACGGAAATCGGCGACGATGTCGAGTTCATCCTCGACAATCGCCAGGACCGACGAACCCGACGAGGTGACACTTCCCTCCTGAAGCTGAAGGTTGGTGACGATGCCATCGTGCTCCGCTCGCACCCGGGTGCGCTCAAGATCGAGTTGCGCCGTTGCCACGGCATTTTCCGCCTGACGCAAACGTAGATTGGCCTCGCCGTCCTCTCCCAACTCCACCTCGAGTGCGTCGATATTGGCTTGCGCGGCATCAGCCGAGGCTCTGGCACTCTGATAATCGGCGTCGACCTGTTCATATTGCTGACGCGAGACATCCTGACGTTCGGCCAGCGTGTCGTAACGCCGACGTTCCCGTTCGAGCTCATCGGCCGATGCCCGAGCCGCCACCAGCTCCGCCCGGGCTGCCGCCAACTCGGCCTTGAGTCGTGCATTGTCACGACGTGCCTCCTCGCGAGTGAGCCGTGCCCGTTCCAGGGCCAGCCGGTAGGGTTCCTCATCGAGCCGGAACAGAAGGTCGCCTTCCTCCACCCGGGTGTTATTGTCGACGACAACGCGCTCGACCCGGCCATCAACTTCCGGAGCAACGGAGGTCACCGGTCGCATGGCTCTGGCCTGAGGCGTCATGGGCATGTAGGTATCGGCAATGATGAAATAAAGAAACAGACCGATGAATGCCGCGATCGCCACGCGGACCCAACGGGCGAAACGTTGTTCTGGAGTCATCTCGTCTCACAGGTTTGACAATGGTTCCAACCAGATAGCAACGCCCCGCAGACCGGAAACCCACAGCATCCACGGGGCGTAGAGACGAGAATACTAGCATCTAATTAGCATGCTAACAATTAAGCGGCGATCAGGATTCCTCCATGGACGGTTCCGTAACATGGATACCGAACACGCTGGCCTCCCCCTCGCTACGGCCGACGCTGGCCGGTTCCAGAACGTGGCCATCGCGGACCACGACATGTCCGCCCTGGCCTTGCTGACCACCGATCACACTGCCGACAAGATAGGTCGGGAAAATTCCTGGATCGTTCTCGTAGTTGGGGTTGTGAATCAACCCGATCATCTGGAAACGCCCACGGGTATTGCGCAACGACTCCAAGGAATCCTGAATCAGGCGCCGATGCGAAAGCTTGGAGAACAACCCGTCGAGCAGGATCACGCTCTCGCGTCCCCCCTGTCCACGACGCTGGCGTGCACCAGGATACTCACGCAGACCGCGCTCAATGGCGAACTCGGAGAGCTTGACCAACCACATCAGTGACACTGCCTCGCGCTGACCTTCCGACATATCCTCGTTGAGAGAGAACAGGCGACCATGGGGACGGATGGCGTCGTGCTTGAGTCGAATCGAGACATCACGGAACAGGCCACGATAGATGCGCCGGCGGATCTGTCGGGCCAACTCATCCTGCTTGTCGGTCGCGCGGCGAGAGGTATTGCCGCTATCGTCACCCTGTCGTTGACGTCGGCGCTGGGCAGCCTGATGCTCGTCGATATCAGCCAGCAATTGCTGAATGAGTTCACGCACGGCGGCATCATCGATCAAGGACGCCTTCACTTCGAAGAAGGCGCCGCCTTCACTACTACGGCGAGCCACGCGCTTGAGGATATCGAGATTGCCGGCGGCGTCGGCAATGATCGACCCCAACCGCTCGACCAGGGTCCCCTCGATGTGCTCGCGTGAGGCATGCAACTTGGCGACACGTTCACGATGCTCCCCAAGCTGACACACCAGTTGATCGTGCAGGGCGCCAAGCGACTCGAGTGCACCGGGACCGGCCCCATCGAGAGTCGACAGGCGGGCCCGCTCGGTGTCATTGAACAGGCGACTTGCCGCGGCTTCGTCGAGCGAACCGGCCAGTTGACGCTCATGATTTTCAAGCTCTCTGGCGAGCCGCTCGCGCTGTCGTGAACGTTCACCCAGGTTGAGTTCGCCGAGGGCATCGAGCAAGGTCTGCTGGCAGGTGTCCAGCGTATCGGTCCCTTCACCGGCGCCGGCAAGGCGATGCCACTGGTCCAGGGCATCGTTCAGCCTATCGACATCGGGATGGTCGCTCGGCCAGCCGCTGATCTCGCTCAGATTGTCATGAGCCCGCAATCGGTCACTCCACCCCGCTGACAGCTCACGTACACGCTCCAGCCAGGCAATAGCAAGCTGGTCGACCCAGTTCATGGCCTGTCGTCCGGTCTCCA
Organism: Aidingimonas halophila; assembly: GCF_900106955.1. Taxonomy (GTDB): domain Bacteria; phylum Pseudomonadota; class Gammaproteobacteria; order Pseudomonadales; family Halomonadaceae; genus Aidingimonas; species Aidingimonas halophila. The sequence goes on from NZ_FNNI01000006.1 coordinate 284,075, forward strand.
GTCGTGTCTCGACCGTCGTCTGCTCCTGCAACCGGGTCTTGCGCGACTCTCGGATCTCGGACAGTTCGCGCTTGAGTCGAGCAATGTCACGTTCGAGTTTCTGGCGTCCGCCCCGCTCATCGCGTACCTCCAGATACGCGCGAATGCGGGAGAAGTCGAAGTCGGCCCGACGCCCGGCCAGCCTCACAGCCTCGTCGAGCTCGGCCTCGACCTGCGACGCCATCTCCATGAACGCTTCACCGCCTTCCCGCTCGAAGGCATCGAGCCGCCGTAACCGTTCACGCTCGCCGTCGGCAAACAGGTCACGCCGCCGTGATGCCAGGGACGACAGACGACTCTCGAGTGTCTCGAAACGCTCGGCATACTGGTCGAGCCGCTCACTCGCCTCCGCTTCCTGTTCGGCAAGGTGCTGCAAGCGTGCATCGAGTTCCGCCAACCGGTCGATACCGCCGGCATCGGCAAACTGCTCGGCTGCCAGCCATGTGGCACCGTACTGCTCCAGCGCGCGCTCTGCCTCATCTCGCCGTGGTGACAAGTCGGCCAGTCTGGCTTCGGCGTCCGCCACTTCCTTGGCAATCGATTCGACCGCCTTGTCTCCGCCTTCCTGCAGATACCGCTGGTAATCATCGATCGACGACAATGCTTCCTGGCTCATGCGTGGCGACAACTGCTCCCGTTGCAACGCCACTGCCGCCTTGTCCCGCTCCAGGGATGCCAGGGCGGTTTCGACATCTTCCGTTTCCGCCGCTTGGGCCTGGCGTGCCAGTGCAAAGGTGTCGCCGTGCGGATCCAGGCGCGTGATCTCCTCATCCAGCGCGGTCCGTCGCTCGCGATCAATCTCGAGTCGTTGCTGTGTCTCCTTGCGCAATGCCTCCAGGTGCGCGGGATCCAGGGCCGCCTTGACTGCAAGCGTTTCGACGCCCTGCACGGCACCCAGTGGTGATTGTCCTGTCGTCAACATGGCCTCTAGACGACCGGCCTCTATCACCGGTACGCCGACCCCTGCATCGACCAGACGACTCGCCGCTTCATGAGCCGCGGCCTCGCCGTCGACAACCGGGGCAAACAGATGACCGGCGGCCTGAGCCAACCAATGGCGATGCTGATCGGGGGGAGCCTCGACCGAGGTCAGGACACGGTGGAGAGGCGCGTAATCGATACCGGCTTCATCGAGATGGCGCTGGGCCTCGGTTTCGGCCGCGTGCCGTGCCAGAGGATCGCCACTGAGCTGTTCGAGATAGTGTTCCCGGTCAATGATGCGCTGGTCGAGCGTTTCCGTTTCGCGCAGCAACCGTGGGTAGCGTGCCTTGGCATCCTTCACCCAGGCCTCGGGAGACACCTCGTTCGCCTCATGAAACGTCAACCAGGCTTCATGCAGTTCGCGCAGCCGGGCTTCTTCACGCTCCAGGCGACGGGCTTCATCGTCGAGTTCACGCGACTGTCGGTACAGCCGATCACGCAAGTGCACCGGTTCCGCATCGCCATGCCAATGTGCATATGACGCTGCCGCGTCGGCCAGGGATGCCAGTTGCGATTGACGATGACGTGCGGTCTCGAGACGCTGCCGCCACTCCTGGCAGGACTGCTTGAGACCTGCCAGTTCGTTCTTCTTGTGCGTCCAGAACCCGGCCACTTCGGCGTCGGGCCAGTGGTCCATGAACTGCTGCCAGGCTTCCCGGCCATGTTGCAACGGCGCCTGCTCACCTTCGAGCCGTTGACGCTCGCCACGCAGCCGTTCCAGTTCGGCCCGCGCCGACTCCCTGGCAGCGGCCACTTCGTCACGCTCGGCCGTCAGGTCGGCGTGTTCAGCATCCAGTGCTTCCTGCTGTTCACTCTTCAGCGCCAGCAGTTCGCCAGGCGTGGTATCGGGATGCGCGGCCTTGAATTCGGCGTGCCCTTGCGACGCTTGTTTGAGTTCGCCCATTCGCGACAGATGCTCTGCCAGCCGGCGGCGTGCCTGATCGGCGGTTTCCTGCACCGCCGCCTCCGTGGCATCGGGATGTTCCAGCTCCGTTTCCGAAAAGAGCCCCTCGGACAGCGCCTGGGTATAGAAACTCTGGTTATCGGTAAACTCCCGTTGACGGGATTCAAGCTGCTCGCGCTCCTGATCGAGCCGCTCCCATTCGCTATCCAGCCGGTCGATATCCGTCTTGAGTTCCTTGAGATAGGTGCGGTCGGCAATCACTTCTTCCCGCCAGCGGTTGCCATCCATCGATTCGAAGGTGTCGGCGGCTTCATCGAGTTGCGACAGGGCACGATATCGTGCCGCATCATCGCTGAATGCCTGACTGTCGGCAAGCCATTCCCGTGCGGCATCGAACGCGACATGACCCACATCTCGGGCCGCCGGCCAATCGGCATCGGGCACGTGAATCAAACGGCGGTGCGAATCGACTCGCGCCCCCCGCTCGGACAACGCCTGTCGGACATGCCGCTCCGATTGCCGCGTCAGTCTTGCCAGCAACCACAACGCAACCCGGGGACGCCCGGTATCGCCGGCCACCCAGGCAAGACCGCGGGCCCAATCGTCACCGCCCAGCGGAATGCCCGGCAGTCCTGTCAGGGCCTGACCGCCGATCAATCGCTCACTGGCTGCCAGGGCATCATCCATCGCTGCCAGGGACTCCCTGGCATCGCGTAACGCCTGTCCCTGGTTGTTGAGTGACTCGAGATAGGCCACCTTGTCCTCGGCACGGCCCTGATCGGCTTCCGCCTCGTTCAACCGGTGACGGAGTTCGGTGACCTTGGTACCGGAGTTGAGGATCACGTCCTCGATGAGTTCCTCTCCTTCATCGGTCTCGCCCTGGGTGGCTCCGGAAAGTATCTGGGGGGCCAGCACTTCGAAGAAGAAGGCCTGATCGGCGTTTTCTCCGGCACGCGGCCTGATGGCATTGAATATCTGGCTCTTGTCGGCTCCCCCTTCTTTCTGGAAGGACGCGAGTTGTGCCAGCTCACGACGCGACACATGGGCGCCGACCGCATCCAGCCACTCCTCGCGATTGGCGCTGCGAGTCACACCATGGGCCCGCATCGCCGCCTGGACATCGGCATTGGCGTACAACGCCAGCTTGCCATCCTCGGTCATATGATGGACCGGCACCTGTTCCAGCCGCCCGGCATAGTGATAGAACGACAGGCCACTGCCATCACAGTAACCGTACATGCCGAACACCACAGGTTCACCGGCGACCTCATCCCCGGCGCCGGCAAGCATGTCCTCCTGGCCACCGTCACTGCCACCGGTGCGAAATTCGACCCGCAGGTGCGTCCAGCTCCGCCCCTGACCGCCGACGCTCGACGGGGAACACTTGCGGCGCGTGCGGGTCAGCAGGGTGCGATCCCGCGAGAGCATGCCGATCAATGCCTCGGCCAGCGTGGTCTTGCCAAAACCGTTTTCCATGCTGATGGCACTCGACTGACCACGCAGATCGAGTAGCAGGTGCCGCATCTTGGCATCCCAGGGAGAGGCGATATCGCCGTGCTTGTTGAGCAGGTTCGCGACTTCGATGCGGTGGATCACGCTCATGCGGAGGCCTCCTCGGCCGGGGACTCGACAAGGGATTGCAGGTGGGATAGATGGTGTACGCCGACCTGCTCGACTTCGAGGGCACCCAGCAGCGTCTGCTGCCAGATATCACCCGCGTCGTCATGGCTGTCGCGCACCGGTTCGAGCTGACCGGCACGTACCTGGATGTCGAGGAACGCTCGCACGCGACGGCTGATATCCTCGCCTCGCTCATCGAGCAGCGCACGACGGGTTTCGGGAGCGGCATCTTCCATCATGCGCAGCGTCTCGAGTTGCTCACGCATCAGCTCGATGAGTTCCGTGGTCGAGAACGCCGCCTCCTGGTAACGGCTGACATCCGACGGCGCACGGTTGAGACGGGTATACAATAGCGTCTGCATCAGCAACCAAAGCTGCAGATACCATTGGGCCAGTTCGGCACGACTCTCCTGGCGCAGGCGCAGCGCATCGAAGACCGGATCACGGGTATAGAGCGGCGGCAGTTCCAGTTCCGGATCCGGCAGCAACGCATAGAGACGCGACCCCGGTGCAATGCCCGGGTAATCGCCCGGTTCGAAGATCCGCAGGCGAAGTCCCTGGCCGGCCAGGAAGTCGCGCAAGGCGTCGCGCTCGGATTCATGGGCGTCATCGATCAGGGCGCAGACATCGCGTTCGGCGAGCTGGCCCTCTCTGGCAGCACGACGCTTCCGTCTGCCACCGGGTTGGCGTTCCGCCGTGCGATAGCGCAATAAATAGGCGACCACTTCCCCCATTTCAGTCATGTTCATACGGTATCTTCCTGTGCAAAACGCAGCGAGGGAGTCACCGCCCCCTCGATACGGCGGCCATCATCCAGCGTGACCACGAAACGACGGGGCTCGATGCCGACCGTCAGGCGTTCATCGAGCAATTGGGTATCCACGAAGGTGTTGAGCAGTTGTGCCAGGCAGTCCTCGTCACCGAGACGGTGCCAGGCTTCCTCCAGTGCCTCGGGCAGCGATAGGGGCGACCGGTCCAGACGTTCGCGCAATGCCGGCCCCTGCGTATCCAGAAAGCGCACCAGCAGGGGATCGTCCTGTGGCACGTCCTGCTGTTCGTCGAACACCAGCGCCGTCGCCCGGGTTTCCGCACGGCGCGTCTCGATCAGTGGCATCAACGTATCCACCCGCGGTACGACAGTCGTCACGGCGAAGGGCATCATGCGCGGCACGATGGCGTCCCTCATGGCCGTCGGCAACGGCTGACTCAACAGCCCGCGGGCCAGGTCGGAAAAATCGATCACGCCCATCGACTGTATGCGTCCCTCGGCAATATCCGAAAGCAGTTCCGACAGCCGCCGGGAAAGATTTTCGATTGCCGTCAGCACCCGCCCAATGGCGCCGGACAGCATGCGCAAGTCCCACTCCTCTTCCTGGGCCTCACGCCATTGCTCGAAACGAGACATCACCTCGGGCGTGGACAGTTGCGAACGGGCTCCCAGCAGCGTGTTCTGAATCGTGGACAAGGCATTGTGATAATGGCGCTCGTTGTCGAGAAAGGCTTGCAGCTTGCCTTCCCGCGAGGGGTTTTCACGCACCCGTCGCAGCTCCTGGGTGAGCCCCCGCGTCGCCATGAGAATCTGATTGGTGATATCGGGGATGCGGGCGAAGTCACCTCGCGCCAGTGCAGCCAGTATCTTGGCGGCGTCGTATTCGGAATACAGCAGGTCTTCGACCTGGCTGGCCAATGTCACCGCCTGACGTCCACTGGGCGTCAGCCGGACCTGGCCTGTATGGCCCTGCTTTTCGATCAGTGCGGTACGCTTCGAGCTGCTGACGGTGCGCTCCGACGCATCGATATCCGACGACGAGACGCGGTAATGCAATTCACTCGGGGTCGACAGCAGATTGATGACGAACGCCAGATCATCCGCGGGCAGTTCGGGATAATGATCACGCAGGGCGGCCAGACAGCGTGTCTGGGAGACGAACGCGCTGTTGGTGGTGAAATCCATGTCGAGCAGGAAATCCAGCAGCAGGCAGCCGAGATCCAGCCAGTAACCATCGCGCAGGCCGCGGCGCTGCTCCTGGCTGACCTGCACGAACGGCGATCCTGGTTCGTGAGCGCTATCGTGCAGATCGATCAAACGTGTCGTGGCAAGGAGTAGCTTGCTCCAGGCAGTCATGGGTCGTCCCTGAAGGAAAAACGCCCATTATGCCAATCCTCGCTCTCGCGGTCATCGGACGTGTCAGTCATCCGTGGGCGGTGACTGTGTCGCGAGGCTCGGGGGCAAGCGAGACTCGCCCATCAGATAGCCGTCAATGTGGTGCGCGGCATCACGTCCCTCCCCGATCGCCCAGACCACCAAAGAGGGACCTCGCCGGCTATCCCCGGTGGTAAAGACCCCCTCAAGGGAGGTCATCATGGACTCATCGGCCGCCACCCGACCGCTGTCGGTCAGGGTAATTCCCTGTTGCGCGAGCGCCTGTGCCTGGGCACCACCAAAGCCGATGGCGATCAAGACCAGATCGGCCGCCACTCTGACGTCATGTTCCAGCACGGTTTTATCGATACGCCGCCCTTGCGTGTCGAGCGTCCACTTGACTCGCTCGGCCATCAGGGCATCGACACGCCCATCACCGTCCTCATCGACGAACGCAGTGACATCGAGAGCATAGAGCGCCTGACCGCCTTCCTCCAGAGCATAGGTCTGCTCGAAGATGCTCGGCTGCCAGGGCCAGGGATTGTCCTCCGGGCGTGTAGCGGGCGGCTGATCGCGGACACTGATCTGTGCCACATCCACCGCCCCCTGCCGATGCGCCGTAGCCACACAGTCGGCCCCTGTATCGCCACCGCCAAGCACCACCACGCGCTTGCCGCCGGCATCGATCGAGACCGGGCCACCCCCTGCCTGGCGCCGATTTTCATCGGTCAGATACGTCATCCCGAAGTGAATGCCCGCCAGCTCGCGCCCCGGGACCGACACGTCGCGATGGGCCTGGGCGCCGATGGCAAGACAGACGGCATCCGCACGTTCACGCAACTCGGCAAGCGACACGGTCACACCGACCTCGACCTTCGTCTGGAAAACGATCCCCTCTCGGCGTAGTTGATCGAGCCGACGCGTCACCTGGCGCTTGTCGAACTTGAAATCGGGTATCCCCAGGGTCATGAGGCCGCCAAGGGACTCATCCCGCTCATAGACGGTGACGGTATGGCCGGCGCGATTGAGCTGTTGGGCGCATGCCAGCCCCGCCGGTCCGCTACCGACAACCGCCACTTGCTTGCCGGTACGGTGCCGCGGCGGTTCAGGCCGAATCCAGTCCATCTCCCAGCCCTTGTCGACAATGGCCCGTTCGAGACTCTTGATTGCAACCGCGTCGGCATTATAGGCCAGCGTACATGCCGGCTCGCAGGGCGCGGGGCAGGTATAACCGGTGAATTCGGGAAAATTGTTGGTGGCATGCAGCCGCTCCAGGGCCTCACGCCACTGGCCGCGATACACCAGATCATTCCATTCGGGAATCAGATTACCGATCGGGCAGCCGCCATGACAGGTCGGCACACCGCAATCCATACACCGCTCGCCTTGCCGGCGCAGGTGCGCTTCCTCCCAGCTCGGCGCATAGATTTCCCGGTAATCCCCCCGTCGTTCGGCAGGGTCGCGCTTACCGATCGCCTCGCGCGGATGCTTCAGAAAACCATCGGGATGCCGTTCATCCATCAGGCCACCTCCCGGGCGACGGACGGCAATGCCGTCCGGATATCGCGCCCCTCGGACAATTCACGATTGACGATGTCGGCATAGGCTTCGGGGACCACTTTACGCATGCATTTCAACGTCATCGTCCAGTCATCCAGCAGAGCACGAGCCCGTCGACTCCCGGTGTAGACGAGGTGGTTCTCAAGCAGCCTGCGGACAAGTGCGACGTCGCGATCGTCCTGGAGCCGTTCCAGTCCGACCCGCTCGGGATTGATGAACGCCGCCAGCGTTCCGTCCTCATCGAACAGATACGCTTCGCCACCACTCATGCCGGCGGCGAAGTTCTTGCCACATGGTCCGAGAATCAACGCCACGCCGGCCGTCATGTATTCACAGCCATGATCCCCCACGCCTTCGACCACTGCCAGAGCGCCGGAATTGCGGACACCGAACCGCTCACCTGCCAGGCCGTTGATATAGGCCTCACCGCGAGTGGCACCAAACAACGCCACATTCCCGATGATGACATTATCGGCCGCGGCATAACCGGCGGTATCCGGCATCCGAATGGTGAGCAGACCACCGGATAGCCCTTTGCCGACATAGTCATTGGCTTCGCCACACAGATGCAAGCCGATGCCGTCAGCGACGAATGCCCCGAAGCTCTGCCCGGCCGAACCATGGAGGTGCACGTCCAGACCACAGCCTTCGGGAGGTTGCCCGCCATGGTGCTTGACCCACCGCGAGGACAGCAGCGTGCCGACACTACGGTCGCGATTGCACACCGGTGTCTCGAGCCGGACTGTCTCGCCACTCTCGAATGCCTCCGCCGCTCGGGCAATCAAGCGCTGATCCAGTTTGTCTTCGAGCTGGTGATTCTGCTCACGCGACTTATAGGATGTGTCGCTGGATTCGACGCGGGTCAGTAATGCCGACAGATCCAATGAGAATCCGCGAGGGTGTTCCACCCGACGCTCACGCAACCGGTCGACTCGCCCGATCATCTCGCGTAGCGTCCGAAAGCCAAGACGGGCCATGATCTCGCGCAACTCTTCGGCAACGAAGCGCATATAGTTGACGACATGCTCGGCCTGACCATCGAATTGCTCACGCAGGCGCGGATCCTGCGTCGCCACGCCGACCGAACACGTATTGCAGTGGCATTTGCGTAACAAGAGACAGCCGACAACAACCATGGGGGCCGTACCGAACCCGAACTCTTCGGCACCGAGCAGCGCAGCCATGGCGACGTCCCGTCCGGTCTTCATCCCGCCATCGGCCCGTACGGTGATCCGGGAGCGCAGGCGGTTGGCCATCAGGACTTGATGCGTTTCCGCCAATCCCAGTTCCCAGGGCGTGCCGGTGTGCTTGATCGAGGTCTTCTTGGCCGCCCCGGTGCCTCCGGCATCGCCGGAAATCAGCACGGCATCGGCACGGGCCTTGGCCACCCCGGCCGCAATAGTGCCGACATTGGCCTTGGAAACCAGCTTGACATGAATCTCGGCTTCCGGATTGGCGCATTTGAGATCATGGATCAACTGGGCCAGATCCTCGATCGAATAGATATCGTGATGGGGCGGCGGTGAAATCAGTCCCACACCAGGTACGGTAAAGCGGACTTCGGCGATCGCTTCATCGACCTTGCCACCCGGCAATTCGCCTCCTTCGCCGGGTTTGGCTCCCTGAGCCATCTTGATCTCGATCTGGCGTGCATTGGCCAGATACTGTGCCGTGACGCCGAAACGGCCCGAGGCACACTGTTTCATCGAGTTCTCTGCATCCGTACCGAAACGCTCGACCTGTTCGCCGCCTTCGCCACTGCCGGCCTTGCCGCCGATACGATTCATGGCAATGGCCATGACTTCGTGGGCCTCGCGTGAGAGGGCGCCGAACGACATCGACCCGGTCCCGAAGCGGGTCAGAATCGAATCGGCGGACTCCACCTGACCGATGGGAATCGATACCGCCTCATCAATCTCGAAATCGAGCAAGCCTCTTAGCGTCTGCAACCGCTGATCCTGGTCGTTGATGAGTTCCGCGAAACGACGATAACTTTCCGCGTCATTCTGACGTGCGGCCTGCTGCAGGTAACCGATGGTCTGTGGATTCCATTGGTGCCACTCGCCGTCACGCCGCCAGTAGAAATCGCCGCCTTGCAAAAGCGGCAGATTACCGGCGATACGGTCACTGTAGGCAACGGTGTGGGCGCGGACGTTGTCGGCATCGATCTCGGCAAGGCCGATACCCGGAATATGCGCCGGCGTACCGGTGAAATAGTCATCGACCAGCGAGACATCGAGACCGATGCCCTCAAAGGCCTGCGCCCCCTTGTAACTTTCCAGGGTCGAAATCCCCAGCTTGGCCATGACCTTGAGCAGCCCATCCTCGACGGCCTGCTTGTACGCGTGGCAGGCGGCACCGGCCTCGTCCACTCCGTTCAGCGATCCCGAGGCATGCAATTGCTCGAGACTGCGGTAGGCCAGCCAGGGATAGACCGCATCCGCTCCATAGCCGATCAGCGTGCAGTGATGATGCACGGCATAAGGTTCCCCGACACAAAGTATCAATGAGGCCTGACTCCGTTTTCCAGCGCGAATCAAGCCATGGTGGACGGCGCTGACCATGAGCAGAGACGGAATCGCCACACGCGTCGCCCCCGCCCGACGATCATCGAGCACCAGCAGGGAGCTACCGCGATCGATCGCGGCTTCCGCGTCCTGTCTCAGTCGCTCGATCACCTTGGCGAGGTCATCGCCGGGCGCATAGGTGGTGTCGAGGCGGGACACACGCAACCCATCCCGATCCAGCGTCTCGACGGCAGCAAACGAGCGGTCATCGAGAATCGGTGATTCGAGGCAGAGTCGACGGCAGTGACGCGACGTCGCCTCAAGCAGGCTGCCCTGAGCCCCGAGGTGGGAGCGCAGCGAGGTGACAAGCGATTCACGCAAATAATCCAGTGGTGGATTGGTGACTTGAGCAAACAATTGGTGGAAGTAAGCGAACAGCGGCTTGCGCTGTGCCGACAGCACGGCCAACGGGGTATCGTTGCCCATTGCCCCCAGTGGGTCCTTGCCCGATTCCGCCATGGGTGCCAACAGTACCCGCAAGCCTTCCATGGTGTAGCCGAAGGCACACTGATGCGCCGTCAATGCCGCCGATGGCAACCGCTCCCCAGTCGATGCCGGCCGATCTTCGGTCAATGCCTCGAGCGAGACCCGTTGGCTCGCCAGCCATTCGCCATACGGTGCGGCACGCGTCAGTTCATCGAAGATCTCCGCCTCCGGCACGATACGCTGCTGGCGCGTATCGGCAAGGAAGAGCTGGCCCGGCCGCAGTCGACCCTGTTGAACGATCTCACCGAAATCGGTATCCAGCGTCCCGTTCTCGCTGGCCATGATCAGCTTGTCGTCACGCGTGAGGCAGTAGCGACAGGGACGTAACCCATTACGGTCGATCACGGCACCAACGGCATCACCGTCGGTAGCCACCACCAGTGCCGGCCCATCCCAAGGCTCCATGAAGGTAGAGTGATAGTCATAGAAGGCCCGCTTCTCGGCCGACATCGCGGCATCTTGTTCCCAGGCTTCGGGAATCAACATGCGCAAGGCGTGCGGCAACGAGCGACCACCGATCAATAACAGCTCGAGGACGTGATCGAAATCCGCGGAATCGCTCTGGCCCTCCTCGGCGAGTACCGGCAGAATCCGCTCGACGTCATCACCGAACCGGTCACTCGATAATAATGGCTCACGAGCCCGCATCCAGTTGACATTGCCCCGCAGCGTATTGAATTCGCCGTTATGCACTACGGTACGGTAAGGATGGGCCAGCTCCCAGGCGCCCAGCGTATTGGTCGAAAACCGCGAGTGAACCAGAACCAGTGCGCTTTGCGTGCGTGCATCCTGCAGATCCGGGTAGTAGCTGCCCAGTTGAGCACAGGTCAGCAACCCCTTGTAGACGATGCGCTTGCGATCGAGGCTACAGATATAAAAAAGCTCTGCGCCCTCACCGCCCAACTCACGGTCACGAACTCGGTTCTGAATCTGACAACGCAGCACATAGAGTCCCACGTCGAGTGCGGATGCCGACAATGGCTGATTCGGCACCACGATACACTGCTCCACCCGAGGCTCACTCGCCAGGGCCGTTTCTCCCAATCCCCGGTTATCGGTGGGCACCAAACGCCAGGCCAGCAGGCGATACCCCAGATCCTCGACGGTCGACTCTATCAGTCGTTTGATGGCCCGGTAACGTGTCTGATTGCGAGGCAGAAACAGCTGCGCAATGCCGTAGCTACCCTCAGACGGCAAGTCGTCGATGACATCGTTCAACAAACGATGGGGGACCTGGAGCAGCATTCCGGCACCATCACCGGTATTTTCCTCTGCACCGCGGGCCCCCCGGTGATCGAGATGACACAGCATCCGCAAGCCATCATCGACCAGTTCATGGGATCGCTCGCCACGGATATTGAGAACCGTACCGACCCCGCAATGCGCATGGCCGGTACGGTTGGTATTCAGTGACGGGCGCGATTGGCCTCTCGGGTATCGCATATCGCTGGTTACCCCCTGCCCGGTGACTATGTCCTATCCAATAATAGGCACTGTCTCTCCATACTAGGATATGGATCGCCAACGCTGCAGACAGATCATCAACAGTTGTACCGGTAGATAGACCGCCAGCGGCCATGCCACCATCAGGCCGACCAGATAAACGAGCGGATCGAGGCTCTCCTGAGGCTGACCGAAGGGCCCATGTACCCAATTGATATTGCGTTCGGGATCGGTGATTGCATAACTCAGTGGAACGATCAGCCACGTCAAGCCGGTTTGCCACAGGATCGCACGCCGATCGAAACCGAGTCGCCACACCGACAGCGATGCCACGATCGGCAGAATCAGATGATAGAGCGACAACGCCCGTGTCACCGCCGGATGGTCCGGGTCAAACATGTATTCGGTACCGCCGATCGGGTGCCAGCCCGTCACCAGCGCGGTTCCGACATCCACGGCCCACAACGTGCCCACCAGCAGGACCGCCAGCAACTGCATGGACATCAGGCGGCGGCTCTCCGTCCAGAGAGCGACCAGAATCAGGAAATTGGCCAGATTGCACAACCACAGGAAGTTCTGTGGTCCCAGCAACACGACATAGGTGGGAGCCCAACACAGGATCCAGAGACTGAACAGCCATTTCGGCCACCACGGCAGCCGTCGCTCATGCATTCTTGCCATGCTGCCCCCTTGCATCTCCTGCGCACTTCGAAACCATCCACTATCGGGATTGACTCACGCACCTGACAACCCCATATGTGATAGATGAGCACAAGCGTCTTATCCTTTCCAATGACGCTTGTTTCACTGCCGCAACGCAAACGAGGAGGCAACATGGCCAATCTGTCCCAACAGACGTGTGAAGCGTGCAGTATCGATGCCCCACGGGTCAGCGAGGAAGAGATCGCCCAGTACAAGCAGGACATTCCCGAGTGGCAGATCGTTGAGCGGGATGGCATCATGCAACTGGAGCGGGTCTTCAAATTCCCCAATTTCCAGCAAGCCCTGGATTTCACCTACAAGGTCGGCCAGCTTGCCGAGGAAGCGGACCATCATCCGGCACTACTGACCGAATGGGGGAAAGTGACCGTTACGTGGTGGTCCCACAAGATCAAGGGCTTGCACAAGAACGATTTCATTCTGGCCGCCAGAACCGACGAGGTAGCAGCATAAAATGTTCGAGCAGATTGAGCGGGTGCCCGGGGATGCCATCCTCGGGTTGATCGAGGCCTTCAACAAGGATACCAATCCACAAAAGGTCGATCTCGGGGTCGGTGTCTATCGTGATGCCAAGGGTACGACGCCCGTGATGCGGGCCGTCAAGGAGGCCGAGGCGATACTGCTCGAAAACGAGACCACCAAGAGTTATATCGGGTCTCACGGCGATCCTCGCTATGCCGACGTCGTTCTCCCTCTCGTGCTGGGAAGCGGCTCCCCTGTTCTGGCCGACAATCGCGCCAGCCTGACGCAATCGCCGGGGGGGACCGGCGCCTTGCGCCTGGCGGCGGATTTCGTGCATACCCAACTTCCCGGCAAGGGCATCTGGGTCAGCACTCCGACCTGGCCCAATCACCTGGGCATTTTCGAGGCCGCCGGCCTGAAGATCGGCAAGTATCCTTATGTCGATGAGAACAACCGGTTGGACTTCGCCGGCATGCTTGACGCCATCCGGGAAATTCCCGAAGGGGACGTCGTCGTACTGCATGCTTGCTGCCACAACCCTTCGGGCTTCGATCTGTCGAAGGAACAGTGGCATCAGGTACTGGCGGTCGTACAGGAGCGTCACCTGCTACCCCTCGTCGACTTCGCCTATCAGGGCTTCGGTGACGGCCTCGACGACGACGCCTATGGCGTCAGACTGCTGGCAGAAAACCTCGATGAGCTGCTGATCACCAGTTCCTGCTCGAAGAATTTCGGACTCTACCGTGAACGAACCGGCGCATTGATCGCCATCGCCCGAAACAACGAACAGATGGAAAATGTCCGGTCGCAGATGGCGATCGTGGCCCGTGAGAACTATTCCAACCCGCCGGCCCATGGTGCTGCAGTCGTTCGAGAGATCCTCGAATCTGCCGAACTGGCCGCACATTGGCAGGAGGAGTTGACCGAGATGCGCGACCGCATCAACGGTCTGCGTCGTGAATTCGTATCGGCCCTCGAGCCCTATGGTCTCTCCGACAGGTATGCGTTCATCGCCGAACAGCGTGGCATGTTCTCGTATACCGGCTTGACCCCGGAGCAGGTCGACCGTCTCCGCGATGAATTCGGTATCTACATGGTGCGTTCAGGCCGGGCCAATGTCGCCGGACTCGCCTCCGACAATCTGCCCTATGTCGCCAAGGCTATCGCCGCAGTCCAGTGACCGCGGCGACCCGGCCTGTCAGGCCGCGTAGCGGCCGACATCCAACCCCCGGGGATCGATGGCGGGCTGCCGTCCCGCCATCAGATCCGCCAGCAGATGAGCGCTACCGCAGCTCATCGTCCACCCCAGCGTTCCATGCCCGGTATTGAGCCACAGGTTGTCATACTTGGTGCCACCAATGATGGGAGTGGAATCCGGCGTCATCGGACGCAGACCGGTCCAGAATTCTGCTCTGGCAAGGTCTCCACCTTCCGGAAACACATCGCGCACCACCATACTGATCGTCGAGCGACGCTTCTCCAACAGGTTGAGGTCGTACGATGCCAGTTCAGCCGTCCCTCCCACACGAATCCGATCATCGAAGCGGGAAATCGCCACCTTGAAGGTCTCATCCATGATCGTGGACTGCGGTGCGCCACCATCGTCAATCACGGGAATGGTCAGACTGTAGCCTTTGACCGGATAAATCGGCAGACGGATATCCAGATCCTTGACCATCAGTGGTGAAAAGCTGCCCAGACAGACCACATAAGCATCCGCCGTCATGGCTCCCGCGCTGGTCATGACCGATTCGATAGTATCGGCACGCCGTTCGATACGCTGAATATCGATACCGAAACGGAACGTCACACCCAACTGGTCGCGGCAGTATTCCGCCAGACGATTGGTGAACAAGTGGCAATCACCGGTCTGATCATCAGGCAGATGCAGCCCACCGACGAATTTACCGGGCACTCTGGCCAAGGCCGGCTCCACGTCCGTGATGTCATCGGCGCCCAACAACCGGTGACGAACACCGCACTGTTCAAGAATCTTCATGTCCTTGGCCGCTGAGGCGATCTGACTTTCATGGCGGAAGAGCTGCATCAGGCCACGCTGGCGGTCCTCGTAGCGAATGCCGGTCTCCTCGCGCAAATGATCGATGCAGGCCCGGCTGTATTCAGCCACCCGGACCATGCGCTCCTTGTTGGTGGCATAGCGCTCGGTCGTGCAATTGCCGAACATCTGCATCATGAAGCGCGCCATGGCGGGGTCCATGCGCGGCTGAATCTTTAGCGGGGCATGCTCCTGGAACATCCATTTTACGGCCTTGCGGGGAATGCCTGGAGCAGCCCAGGGTGACGAGAAGCCAAAGGAGACCTGCCCGGCATTGCCGTAGCTCGTTTCCATCGCCGGCGCCGCCTGTCGATCGATCACCGTCACTTCATGTCCCTGACGAGCCAGGTAATAGGCACTGGTGACACCCACGACGCCGCTGCCCAGAATCAATACATGCATCATCACGCTCCACGCTTGTTGTATGAATCGGTGCAGTATAAAAGCAACGTCGCAGAATAATCGTTTGTTTTACCTCATATGGATAAACTTATACATCAAATTTTGATTGTAAAATGGTTAATCGTTTTAATAAAAGCAATAATTCAAGTTGTTTTTCCTGCTGTCGCTCTGTCGCGATTTCGCGTCATACGATATACACGCCAGGCAAGTATACCGGCCAGCACATTGCCCCCTGCTGCCCCCATGGCCAGACCATGGATACCTCCCAGCTGTGTCCCGAGCCACAAACAGGGGAGGTAGCAGATGAAAAGACGCGCTCCGGACATCAGCATCGCTTTCAGCGGCCACCCCAGCGCATTACCCGCCGAGACCACGATCATGCAGACACCCAATAGCGCGTAACTTGGCAGCAGGAAGCGAATCAATATCGCCAGGTCGCCGCGTACCTCCGGACTCCCCGAGAGAACCAAGGCGACCCAAGGCGCTCCCAATGTCATCAGCAGACCGAGCCCCAGTTGCCAGACGATGACGACCCGTACCGCCAATCTCATCAGCGACTCGATGCGTTGCCAGTCTCCGCCGCCATAGCATCGGCCCAGCCAGGGAGGCAATGACATGGTCAGTGCCAGTACCACCATCAACGACAGGGTTTCCAATCGACTGGCCAGCCCCCAGGCAGCTACGCTGGCCTCCCCCAGCGATGCCACGATGCTGATGGCCAGCATCTGCGCCAGCGGCGGCATCAATTGGCTGATCATGGCCGGACCGGCAATTCCCATGAAATCACGCAGCGATTGTCGCGCTTCAGTGATCAGTCCCCGCCGGGCCAACCAGCCAGTGCCCTGCAAACGCCATGACAGGACCATCAGGCCACTGGCAAATGCCAGCGCCGTTGCCCAGGCGGCTCCCGGCAATCCCAACCCATGCCAGGGCCCGACACCGAAAATGAGTAGCGGATCCAGCGCCAGATTGATCACACTGGTCGCCACCATCAACTTGCCGGGCAGGCGCGTATTACCATGAGCACGAAACAGGCTATAACCGAAATAGAGCAAGGCGCCCAACCAGGCGGCAAGCAGTTGCGGTGCCCAGTATGAGCGAATCAATGCCAGGCTCCGAGGACCGGCGCCCAGACGGGTGAAGATCGGTTCGTGCACGATCCACAGCACGATCGTCAGTACAGCGATGACAAGGCCGCCGACCCAGAGCACCAGACTGCCGAGGCGACGCGCGCGTTGCTTCTCACCGGCTCCCAGCGCCCGCGAAATCAAGGCCGCAATAGCGATTCCCATACCGACCTGGAAACCGATGATCAAGAACGAGAGCGGAAACGTGAAGGATTGCGCAGCCAGGGGACGCGTACCGAGCCGGGCGATAAAGGCACTGTCAACCAGTTGCATGCCCAGCAGCGACAGCACTCCGATAGCCATCGGCCATGTCTGACGCCAAAGTTGACGCCCCAGTCCCGTTTCCGTCGTTGCAGTTACCGACACGCTGTCTCCATCCAGAACAAAGAGCGCGTATTGTAACTTGCTTTACTGACTAGCCCGAGTACCGGTTGATAGGCGTCACCAATCCCGTCAACAAATTTTGCGCATCGTCGGCGGCCATGGGCTTGAAACAGTAATAGCCCTGGACCAGATCACACCCGAGCTCACGCACCAGCTCCAGCTGTTCTTCGGTCTCCACGCCCTCGGCGATCACCTCGAGTCCTAGCCGATGACCAATGAACACGGTGGCCGCCATGATGGCACGATCGCTGGGATCATCCGGGGAGTCGCGAACGAAACTGCGATCGATCTTGAGGGCCGTCACGGGAAACAGTTTCAGATAGCTGAGAGACGAGTAGCCGGTACCGAAGTCATCGATAGCGATTTTCATGCCGCGATGATAGAGGCGCCGCAAGGTATCGAGGACATTGTCATCGGCCTGAATGAGAACATTCTCGGTCAACTCGATGCCGATATCCCGGGAGGTCAACCCATAATGCTCCATACAGGCCTCGAGTTGATCGAACACTTCGAGGTAGGTCACCTGCTTGCCCGAAAAGTTGATATCAACCCGATAGTCGTTCAACTCCAGTTGATTCCATGCGGCCTTTTGCCTGCACACCTCTTCGATCACCCACTTTCCCAATCGATGAATCAGATTCGAACGCTCGGCGACAGGAATGAATTCGCCCGGCGAAATCGATCCGCCTTCCGGGGGAAACCAGCGCACCAGTGCTTCCAGATTCTCGATACGCCCGCTGTTGGCTGCCACCTGCGGCTGATAATGCATCGACAATTCATCGTCGCGCAGCGCATGTTGCAGGCGTTCGGCCAGGCGATGCTGATGAACCAGCTCGTCATGCAGTTGCTGGTTGAAGAACCAGTAGCAATTGGGGCCGAACAGCTTGGCGCGGTTCTTGGCGACATCGGCATTATGGACCAATTCACGTGCCGTGTTGCCATTATAGGGAAACAGACTGACCCCGATGCTGGCTGTCAGATGGATCTCACGATCAGCCAGTACATAGGGCTGATTGAAGGTTTCCAGGACGGACTCGACCAACTGAAGCGCATCACTGTCCGTTTCGAGCCGGGGAAACGCCATCACGAATTCGTCACTACCGAAGCGTGCCAGAAGATCCGAACCACGCTGGCGCTGACGCAACCGCTGAGCGACCAGAAGCAGTAGCGCATCACCCAGCTCATACCCTTGCGCATCGTTGATTTCACCGAACCTATCGAGATCGACGAAGATCACCGCAACCTGGCGATTCTGACGACCGCTTTCTGTCAGGCAATCATTCAGTTCGGTTTCGAAACTCTGGCGATTGGGCAGATGCGTCAGGGTGTCGAAATTCGTCACGAATTCCAGATCCCGCCGGGCCTGCTTCTGATCGGAGAGATCCACATCGACACAGAACATCAATGGGTTTTCGGTGTGCTCGCCGATCATGACATGGTGCGAGAACACGGCTACCGGCGCCCCGGTCTTGTGCGTTAGTTCAAGTTCTTCAGCCGGGATCTCGATACCGTGCGTGATCCAGTCATGATGGGCATCGATCACGGCCTGACGCATCGAATCCGGAATAATCAGTTCCTCGAGCTTCCTCCCCTGGGCCTCGTCGGGCAGATAACCGTAGAGACGGGTGCTGGCCTCGTTCCAGTAGATGACACGCCGATTGCGATCATATCCCTGAACCGCCACCTTCGGCAGACTTTCCAGCAAGGCACGAAACCGCTGCTCACTCTCGGAATAGTGTCGCTGAACGGTTTCCAGCCGCCCGTCCAGCTCCGATGCCTCATGGTGTTGCTGACGATGAAACAGCCATATGACGGCACAGGCACTGACCAGCGCCACTGCTGACAAGGCACCGAGCCACCAGGCACGGGTAGCCGTCACGATGAATACCAACAGGACAACGCTAGCCGTCAGGATCGACAACCCATAGAGCCAAGTGGATTTTCCACTGCGTTTCCTGACGGTCATGCTGGTACCTCTAGTCTGGTAATGCCGATACTCATGTGCCGATGAAACCACCGTCGGTTGATAAAACGGACGCGAGATCTTGTGAA
This sequence comes from Aidingimonas halophila, assembly GCF_900106955.1. Taxonomy (GTDB): domain Bacteria; phylum Pseudomonadota; class Gammaproteobacteria; order Pseudomonadales; family Halomonadaceae; genus Aidingimonas; species Aidingimonas halophila. The sequence goes on from NZ_FNNI01000006.1 coordinate 303,021, forward strand.
ACTATCCTACACGGAACTGCCTCCATCCCCCACCCCAACTCATTGATCTGATGCGTTTACGCTACATCATCCAATGATCGTGATGAGATTCCTCCTGCCAGTGACTGCTTTCACCATAGCGCTTTTTTAGCAGAAATCCCCTTCTAACAAAGCAGATACATTTTATTGACATTTTTTATCATATCTTTCCACTCTTTATTAGGTTGCCACAGAGCAACGACATTTCTCATCGATTCCCGATGAGATCATCAAGAGGAAATCATCATGAAACATGAAAGCTTGAAGCACGGATATGATCTGTCTGGTCTCATTCGCGAGCGTGACGCAAGTTACTGGGAACCCCATGTATCTGCTGAACTGGCTAGCCAAGGATGGAGCCTGACGGATATCAAGGCGCATGTCGACCTGGAAGCGTGGCGAACGTTTGCCAGAGACCTGCCCCGCGACCCTTATGTCAACCGTCGTTGGAAACGAATGTCATGGCTGAATCTGACCGACAACGATAACGTTGAAGTCATGGGTGAGTGCCCCATGGCACAAGGAGGCATGTTCAACGATGCCGAAAGCATGGCGGATAAATTGCGCTACTACCCCGGTCTGACTGACGCGTTCGTTTCACGTAGCGATGTCAAGGCCTTCGTTCGGGCCTGGGCCAAGCTTTGGGGCATCGGCCCCCGCGAACCGATCCTGATGCAAATCACGGGCGTGCGGGGCAAAGGCAAACTGGACCCGTTACAAGGCCAGGGCATTCATGCCGATGGTTGCAAATACCTGAGCATCCTCGTTCTGAACCGGGACAATGTCAGCGGGGGAAATAGCCATCTCTATGCCGACAAGGCCGGTACGCTGCCATTGATGAGCCGCGTGCTGGCGCCGGGAGAGATACTGCATATTCGGGATGACCAGTTGTTCCATAGCGCCGATGGGCTGGCTCAGCAGGATACCAGCACTCCATACGAGCGCTTCATCATTATCATCAATAGCCGATTCGTGGATGGTTTCCAGAACCGTATGTTGCGCCGCCACTTTCCCGACGCGGTGCTCAACGACGTTTTCTGATCGCTATCCGTCACGATGAACCGCACAGATAACGGCTAAGGAGGGCTATTAAAGCAGCGTCCGCATACGTCAGGGAAGCGAGAAGACGAACGAAGGAAGAGTAAAGAGGACGATGTCAAGAGGGAAGGAAAATACCAGGATGAAACAGCGGACAGGATGTCATGCAAGCCGGTCAACAAAGGGGCGTTGACCGGCTTTTTTTCATTACTGACGAATCCCTTCGAAGGTCACGTACAGTTCCAGTTCATGCATGACTTCCGGGAAATCACTCATGTCGATGCCGAAGTCGTCCAATGCCAGGGTGGTGGTACCTTCAAAACCTTCACGGTAATCCCCCCAGGGATCCTCTCCCCCACCAATGTGCTCGACATCCATGGTGATGGAGCGGGTTTCACCATGCAGGGTCAGGTCACCCTCCAGTTCACCTTCACCCTCGCCTGTACTGGTAAAGCCGGTCGAGCGGAATGTCGCTTCGGGATATTCACCGGCATTCAGGAAATCATCGCTGAGAATATGCTTGTCACGCTCGCCATGGTTCGTGTTGAGGCTGTCCACATCAACGTCGATACTCACCGAAGACGACTCGACATCATCCGGATCGTAACTGAACTCACCGGAGAACTCCTCGAACGACCCGAGGATATAGGAATAGCCCAGATGGCTGATCTTGAACTGGATGAAGGCATGCTGACCTTCAGTATCGATCACATAATCGGCGGCCTGGGCCTGCGTCATCGCAGTCAACGTCACCGCTGTTACAGCGGCCAGGGCGGTTCTTTTCAACATGCGTTTTTCTCCTTTCCGAGGGGACACGGCTCAACGAACCGAATCACGATTGCCGAAGCCGCACTCAGTCCATTTTCCTGCGACTCGATGTTGGCGACAGCATCCGTATCAAGGTGTCATTCCGATCAATGAAATGATGTTTCAGCGCTGCCAACATATGGCCGATGGCAAGCGCCATCAATATCAACGATGCATACCAGTGAACGATGCCGGCTAGCGTTGCCTGGTTGCGCAATCCACTGATCACGGCAGGCACTTCGAACCAACCGAACACCTGAATACCGCTACCGTCGGCCGTGGAGATCAGGTAACCGCTCACCAACACCACCAGCATCAACACATAAAGTGCTATATGGCCCAAATGGGCTGCAATGCGCTCAAGACGATGTCCCTGGCTATGCGGTGTCGGCTGACAGGCTCGCCAGACCAGGCGCAGAATCGTGGCGCCGAACAGGATCATGCCAACGGAGCGATGCCACCAGGGGGCCAGATAGTACCAGTCGTCGTAGTACCCCAGACCGGTCATCCACCATCCCAGCGCAAACAGGCCGACAACGGCCACCGCACTGAGCCAGTGCAACAGAATGCTGGGAAGTCCCCATCCACCTGAGGTGTTACGCCACATCATCGTTTCCTTAATCCAGTTGCGCTTCAGTCAGGTCATCCAGGGATACGAAAAGTATCGATGCCTTGGCCCGCCGTCTCACCCTGTTTCAATCAGAGGCGAGCGTTTCAAGCAGCAGTTGGGCCGCCGGCGCGCTCGATGCCGGATTCTGCCCGGTAATCAGCAATCCATCACGCACCTGGTATGGCGCAAAGTCCTCAGTGCTACGCGTATATAACGCCCCGGCCTCCTGCATGGCATCTTCCAGCAAGTGAGGGACCACGTCTGTCAGACCGACCGCCTGCTCCTCGCTGTTGCTAAAGCCCGTCGCACGGCGGCCTGCCAGCAGCGCACCACCCTGTTTGCTACTGGCCTTCAGCAGTACGGTCGGCGCATGGCAAACCGCACCCACCGGTTTGTCGGCGGCCACAAAGGCATTGATCAGCCTCAGGGAGTCGGCATTATCCGTCAGATCCCAAAGTGGCCCATGGCCCCCGGGATAGAAAATGGCATCGAACCCGTCGGCCTCGAGGTCAGCCAGTGTGTGGGTGTTGGCCAACTGGAACTTGGCGTCTTCATCCGCCTCGAAACGGCGGGTAGCTTCCGTCAGCGCGTCGGGTTGAGTCGAATTGGGGTCCACCGGCGGTTGCCCTCCCTTGGGCGAGGCCAAGGTGATGTCAGCACCGGCATCCTTGAAGACGTAATAGGGTGCGGCAAATTCCTCGAGCCAGAATCCCGTCTTATGGCCCGTATCCCCCATACTGTCATGCGAGGTCAACACCATCAGAATCTTCATGTCGAACTCCTCCAACAGAAAGTGTCGTCTCACCATTTCTTGAATGGCGGTTTACGACAAGGGTTCAAGGGGAACGCAGTGAATCCAGTCCCCGCGACAGGTCCGCCTTGAGATCATCGAGATCCTCGAGCCCAACGGCAATACGGATCAAGCCCTCGCTGATCCCGGCAGCCGCCTTTTGCTCATCGGACAACCGACCGTGAGTGGTCGTGCCAGGATGCGTGATGGTCGTTTTGACGTCCCCCAGATTACCGGTTATCGACAGAATACGAGTCGCATCGATGACCGACCAGGCTGCCGTGCGCCCTCCGTCCACCTCGAAACCGAGTACGGCACCATAGGCTTTCTGCTGCCGCCTTGCCAGTTCATGCTGAGGATGGTCGGGTAGCCCACAGTAATGCACCTTCCGTACCGCGGGGTGCGAATCAAGCCATTCCGCCATGAGCTGGGCATTTTCGCAATGCGCGTTCATACGCAGACGCAGTGTCTCCAGTCCCTTGGTGAATATCCAGGCATTGAAGGGGCTCAGGCAGGGACCACAAGTTCGCACCACCCCGAACAGCGCCTCGAGCTCCTTGTCGGGCCCGACCACCGCGCCGCCGATCGCACGCCCTTGTCCATCGAGATATTTGGTCGCCGAATGGATGATCAGGTCGGCCCCCAGTTCGAGGGGACGTTGTAGTGCCGGTGTCAGGAAGCAATTGTCGATGGCCAGCCAGGCACCATGGCGGTGCGCGATATCTGCCAGTGCCGAGATATCGACGATCTCGGACAGGGGATTGGACGGCGTTTCGGCGAACAGCAGACGGGTCCGTGGCGTGATCGCCGCCTCCCAGGCCTCCAGGTTGGAGAGCTCGACATAATGGGTGGTAATACCAAATTTGCCCAGATACTTGTCGAAGAGGCTGACAGTCGAACCGAACAGCGAACGCGACGCCACGATCTCGTCGCCCGCCTCCAGCAACGCCAGGACAGTGGAGAGAATCGCCGACATGCCGGAACTGGTGGCAATGCAGCGCTCTCCGCCTTCCATGGCAGCCAGGCGTTTCTGGAATGTGTCGACCGTCGGATTGGTGAAACGCGAGTAGACATTGCCCGCTTCCTCGCCACAGAACTTGCGCGCGGCTTCGGCGGCACTGCCATACACGAAGCTCGAGGTGGGAAAAATCGGCTCCCCATGCTCCTGTTCGTGCGTGCGTACATGGCCGGTACGGATTGCCTGCGTTTCCAGCCCCCAGCCGCCGTTCTCCTCTTGATCACTCATGCCAGCCCCCACTCATTCCACATCGAGATCGTCGTCCTGGTTGTGCATGCCCACCAACGCATGGTCCCCGGCACTCTGCCGTTCCTTGGCATCATCATTGCGAGCGCTCTCCAACGCATCCAGATAAGTATCGTCGATATCGCCGGTAATGTAGCGACCATCGAATACCGAACAGTCGAACGACTCGATCGCCGGATTCACGACCCGGCACGCCGCTTTCAGATCCTCGAGTTCCTGATAGAAAATGTGATCGGCACCAATCAGTTCACCGACTTCCGCCTCGCTGCGCCCATGAGCGATCAACTCGCTGGCCGCCGGCATATCGATACCATACACATTAGGGTAGCGTACCGGCGGTGCCGCCGAGGCGAAATACACCTTGTTGGCCCCGGCTTCCCGAGCCAGCTGAATGATCTGCTTGCAGGTGGTTCCACGCACGATGGAGTCGTCCACCAGCAGTACGTTCTTGCCCTGGAATTCGATGTCGATGGCATTGAGCTTTTGACGTACCGACTTCTTGCGCTGTGTCTGGCCGGGCATGATAAAGGTTCGACCGATATATCGGTTCTTCATGAACCCTTCCCGATAGGTCACTCCCAGGTGCTGTGCCAGTTCCAGTGCCGAGGTACGGGACGTATCGGGGATGGGAATCACCACATCGATGTCGTGTTCCGGCCACTCACCGAGAATCCGGTCGCCAAGCTTGCGGCCCATTTGCATGCGGGTGCCGTACACATACGCACCGTCGAGGATCGAATCAGGACGAGCCAGGTAGACGTACTCGAAAATGCACGGCGCCAGTTGCGGATTATCCGTGCATTGTTGCGTATGGATTTCGCCATTGAGATCAACGAAGATTGCTTCCCCCGGTGCCAGATCACGATGCAACTCGAAACCGCCCACATCGAGAGCGACCGATTCGGATGCGATCATCACTTCCCGTTTCCCCTCGTGCTGGCGCGTGCCGAAGACGACAGGACGGATGCCATGGGGATCACGAAATGCCACCATGCCGAACCCATTGATGATCGCTACCGCAGCATAACCGCCACGACAACGACGATAGACGCGACGCACTGTATCGAAGACATCTTCGGGGTCCAGATGGTGCCCCTGCTTACCCAACTCATGGGCAAAGACGTTGAGCAATACCTCGGAATCCGAACTGGTATTGATATGCCGGAGGTCCGTGGAGAACAACTCCTGTTTCAGTTGGTCGGAATTGGTCAGGTTGCCATTGTGTGCCAGCGCGATACCGTAAGGTGAGTTGACATAGAACGGCTGCGATTCCGCCTCGCTCGACGAGCCGGCGGTCGGATAGCGCACATGACCGATGCCGAGATGCCCCTTGAGCCGGGTCATGTGACGCGTATGAAAAACGTCACGTACCAATCCATTGCTCTTGCGCAAGAGAAAGCGACCCTCGTGCCAGGTCATCATTCCCGCGGCATCCTGTCCTCGATGTTGAAGAACCGTCAGCGCATCGTACAGAGGCTGATTGACCGCCTGATTGGCCATAAGGCCCACGATACCGCACATTCCGACATACCTCGCTTGATGAAATGCCGATACCGGTCAAACCGGTATCCTTGATGATACTCATGATGACACCACTACGGTGAGAAACGCACGCCGTTCAACGCTCGGAATCCATCGCTTCGCTATCCGACTCATCGGGCTGGGTCAACTCACGCAGTTCCTCGGCACGCTCCGGATCCTGCTGTTCCCAGTCCCGGAGCTGGTCGAGTGACCAGTCACGAAGCCATTCGAGCGTAGGTCGCACTTCGGCTCGCTGCCAGGCTTCGAGCTGCGACAAGGGGGTAAGAGAGATGAGCACCGTTGCCAAGACCAGCACCACGGCTCCCCTGAGAATTCCGAAGGCCGTTCCCGCTACACGGTTGAAAAACCCCATGCCAACCCATTCGACGGCCGCGTGAATCGCCCGGATCACAATGCCGCACAGCATGATCACCACGAAGATCACGAGCACGAAGGCCAGTACCAGCCGCCCATCGGCGTGATCGATCATGCCGGTGAACATATCCGCCACGGGTTCGGCAAAAGCGCGGGCGGCAAGCAGTGCGATGACCCAGGCCGCCAACCCTAACCCTTCGCGTATCAGACCTCGCATGAAGCCGGCCAACATGGAGATGGCCAATACCGCCAGAAAGACACCGTCAAGCCATGTCAGGGTCATCCATCCTCCCGAACCCGAACCAGAAGACCCTGGATGTTGACGCGCTCCTTGAGGTCATTCATGGCTTGCTCACCATCCTCGGAACTGTCGAACGGACCGACATATACGCTCGTCAGATCGTCATCCCGCTCGCGCTGATACGTCGTGAACCCTTCCTCGCTCAGTTGCGACGCGAGCCCTTCGGCATTATCGATTTCCCGGAAGCTGCCTACCTGAACCGCCCACTGCCCGGGCTCGGCATCAGCCGTGGGAGCCGTCGTTTCCGGCTCTTGCTCGGCATCGCTGTCATCGGACTCCTCCGATTCCGAGGCGGCATCATCACTGTCGCCACCCTCTTCGGCATCACGCGCCAATTCGGCAATGGGATCGGTATCGGATGCCGTCGACGTAGACGCGCTCTCAGAATCGCTGTCGTCCTCGGTATCGGCGATATCCTCGGGAACGTCTTCGACGTTCGGCGCTTCGACCTCCTCATCAGAAAGACTCTCGGGCGGTTGCGGATCATCGACCTCGGTCCGCTCGACATCGACAGGCTGGTCAATAGTCAGGACCGGTGTCTGTTCCGAATCCCGTGGAGCGGGGTCATCAAACAGCATCGGGATGAAGATCACACCCAATGCCACAATGATAATCGCGCCACTCAGGCGCTCACGCATGCCGTATTTCATCCCGTCCTCCCTGGAGGATCCGATCGCGACACCGCATCATCGGTGGCCATTTTTCCTATATCGGCACTCAGCACACCGGCAACGGTAAAAAAGGAACCACAGACCAATACCTGGTCATCGGGACCAACCTGCGACATCAACCAGTCGGCCCCTTCCGACGGTGATGCGGCCTGGTACAGCACCCGGCATCCCGCTGCTTCCAGACGCGCCGACAACGCCGCCGCCGAACGTCCACGCTCTCCCTCGAGAGAGACGCTCACCCAGGCATCGATTACCGGGGACAGCACCTCGATGACGCCATCCGCATCCTTGTCCTCGACCATCCCCAGCAGTGCAATACGTCGTCCCGGGCATGCCAACGCCGACAGGCGCGCAGCCACATGGCCAGCCGCATGCGGGTTGTGCGCCACATCCAGACACCAATGACCGAGCCACTGCATGCGTCCGGGTAAATGAACCGCGCTGAATGCCTGCCGACAACATTCATTGTCGAGCATGACATGGCAAAGGGAAAGGGATTGCAAGGCGGTGGCGGCATTGTCCAGTGGCAACTGCGGATCCGGCAAACCACGCAGTGTCAGGCGAGCTCCATCGGCGTGCCTTCCCCGCCAACACCACTCCCCTCCACTCGGCTCCCACGTCCAGTCGAATGCATTACCCAGGGCATATGCCTCGGCCTGCAATGCGTCAACGACCTCGTTCACGCTGTCCGGGAGATGTCGACTACCCAGCACGACAGGGCGCTGTTGCCTGATGATTCCGGCCTTTTCCCGGCCAATGACGTCCAGGTCATTACCCAGAAACGCGGCATGATCGTGAGCAACGGTGGTCACCACCGCCACATCGGCATCAATGATATTGACGGCATCCAGGCGGCCTCCCAACCCCACCTCGAGTACAGCCAGGTCAGGGCGAGTATCGGCAATCAGACACAAGGCCGACAGCGTACCGAACTCGAAATAGGTCAGGCTGACCGGTTCCGGATGGATGCGGGCGAGCTCCACGCGCTCGAATGCTTCGACGAGACTGGCATCGTCCACCTCGGTACCATCCAGCCGCACACGCTCGTTGTAGCGAACCAGGTGCGGTGACGTATAAGTCGCTGTGGACAGACCATGAGCGCGGGCCAGAGCTTCCAGCATGGCGACCGTCGAGCCCTTGCCATTGGTGCCTGCCACCGTGATGACGTGCTGGGCAAGCGAGCCATCGTCCAATCCCATCCGTCGGCCCACTTCCGCCACACGTTCGAGGCCCAGATCGATACTCGTCGGATGCAGGCGCTCGATGCGTTGCAGCCATGACGCCAGCGACAACCTGGGAATCGACGATGTTCCGGATTCGCTCATGACGATATCACGAATGTGCCTGGCCACTGTCCTGCTCGTCGGACTCGGTCGCCTCCTGTTCGGCGACATCGACCAGATCGGGCTCCCATTCCTCCGGCAGGCCTCTGACCGGTAAGTTCGACAGCTTGCGTAGTACGCCGCCGACACGCTCACGCATTTCGCCGCGATGCACGATCATATCGACGGTTCCGTGCTCGAGCAGGAACTCACTGCGCTGGAACCCTTCCGGCAACTGTTCACGTACGGTCTGCTCGATCACCCTGGGGCCGGCAAAACCGATCAACGCTTCCGGTTCGGCAATATTGAGATCACCCAGCATGGCCAGAGAGGCCGACACGCCCCCGAAAACGGGGTCAGTCAGCACCGAAATATAAGGCACACCCGCCTGTTTGAGACGCTCCAGTGACGCCGAGGTCTTGGCCATCTGCATCAACGAGAACAGCGCCTCCTGCATGCGCGCGCCTCCCGAGGCCGCAAAGCAGACCAGCGGGATTCCTTCATCATGGGCCAGAGTCGCCGCTCGCACGAATTTCTCGCCGACCACAGCCCCCATGGACCCCCCCATGAAAGTAAACTCAAAGGCCACGGCCACGATAGGCATCCCATCGAGCTTGCCGCGCATGGCGACCAGGGCATCGTTCTCGTCAGTCTCTTTGGCGGCCGCCGCCAGACGATCCTTGTATTTCTTGGAATCGCGGAAACGGAGCCGATCCACCGGTTGCAGATCCGCCGCAATCTCTTCACGTTCCTCCTCATCGAGGAACCAGCCGAGCCGCTTGCGTGCGGTCAAACGCAGGTGATGATCGCACTTGGGGCAGACATTGTGATGCTTTTCCAGCTCGGGAAGATAAAGTATTGCCTCACATTTGGGGCACTTGCGCCACAAACCGTCCGGTACGCTTGCACGGCGGTCCTTGCGCTGAATACGTCCCACGGACGGAACGATCTTGTCTAGCCAGCTCATATCAGAAGACTTCCATCGTTAGCGGTCGAGTACCCAGCAGGGCCGGGTATTCCATGAAATCGTCGGGGCTTGGTCATGCATCCATCGCGCGACGCATGTCACCCAATACCTCTTTCAGGGTCGGAGCGATAGTCGCCGGATCATCTGCCCCTTCCGCGATGCGGTTGACCAGCGCGCTCCCGACGACAACGCCATCGGCGACACGTCCCACTGCCGCGGCGGACTCACCGTCACGAATTCCGAACCCGACACAAAGCGGCAGGTCCGTCATGCGGCGCAAGGGCGTCAACTGGCGATCCACGGCATCGACGTCAAGAGTGGCCGCTCCGGTCACTCCTTTCAGCGAGACATAGTACAGATACCCTTCGCCTTGAGCACATATTCTAGCGGCACGGTCTTCGGAGGTGGTAGGAGCCAACAGAAAGATGGAAGCCAGCCCATGTGACTTGAGCAGCGGCCCGAATTCGTCCGCCTCCTCCGGCGGCATGTCGACGACCAGGACACCATCGACGCCGGCCTCACTGGCGTGTTGCGCAAAGGCGTCATAACCGAGACGTTCGACAGGATTGAGATATCCCATCAGGACGACCGGCGTGTCCGTATCACGGCGACGAAATTCCCGTACCATGTCGAACAGATGATGCAGTCTCGTACCATGGCGCAGCGCGCGCTCACAGGCTTTCTGGATGACCGGACCATCGGCCATCGGATCGGAAAACGGCACGCCCAGCTCGATGACGTCGGCTCCGGCGTCCACCAGAGCGTGCATGAAGCCTACTGTGTACTCGGGTGAGGGGTCACCGGCCGTGATGTAGGGGATCAGTGCCGTACGGTTCTGCGCCTTGAGCGTGGCGAAACGTTGGTCGATTCGATTCATCAGGTTCCCTCAGATTTGGATGCCGTCGATCCCGGCCACTGTCTGAATGTCCTTGTCTCCCCGACCGGACAGATTCACCACGATATGCTGATCGGGACGCATGGTCGGCGCCAGGACCTTGGCATGTGCCAGTGCGTGGGCCGACTCCAGCGCCGGCATGATGCCTTCGAGCCGGGTCAGCTCGCGAAACGCTTCCAGCACTTCGGTATCGTTGGCCGCCACATATTCGACACGACCGACATCTTTCCACAGCGCATGCTCCGGTCCGACACCGGGATAATCGAGGCCGGCCGAAACCGAGTGCGTATCGGCGATCTGCCCGCCTTCATCGGACATCAGGTAGGTCCGATTGCCATGCAGCACGCCACGCGGGGCATTCGACGCCAGCGGTGCGGCATGTCGACCGGTATCCAGGCCATCACCCCCGGCTTCGACGCCGTACATCCGTACCTCACGGTCCTCGACGAAGGGATAGAACAATCCCAGGGCATTCGATCCCCCGCCGACACAGGCGACCAGGGCATCCGGCAAACGCCCGAACTGCTCCAGTGACTGGGCGCGGGCCTCACGGCCGACCACCGAGTTGAAATCGCGAACCAACAGCGGATAAGGATGAGGTCCCGCGACCGTACCGATGATGTAAAAGGTATCGTCGACGTTCGTCACCCAGTCGCGCAGCGCCTCGTTCATGGCATCCTTGAGGGTGCGGGTACCGGACTCGACCGGAACGACGTCGGCGCCCAGCAAACGCATCCGATACACATTGACCTTCTGGCGCTGGACGTCCTCGGCGCCCATGTAGACCTCGCACTTGAGCCCGAGTCGCGCCGCGACCGTGGCGGTTGCGACACCATGCTGCCCTGCCCCCGTCTCGGCAATGACACGCGGCTTGCCGCTTTTCTTGGCCAACAGCGCCTGCCCGATAGTGTTGTTCACCTTGTGCGCACCGGTGTGATTGAGGTCTTCACGCTTGAGCCATATCTGCGCACCGCCCAGTTTCGCTGACCAGCGCTCGGCATGGTACAACGGCGAGGGACGACCGACATATTGGGCCAGGTCCCGGTCGAATTCGGCACGGAAATCCGGATCGTCACGAAGCGCGAGATAGGTCTTCTCGAGATCCTCCAGGGCGAAGCTCAAGGTTTCGGATACGAACCGACCACCGTAAGGCCCGAAATGGCCACGCGCATCGGGCAAGCGGGTCAAATCGCCGTAATCGATCACGGATGTATCGGTTGCAGGGGAATCGGTCACAGGGATCACCTCACGAGTTCATGTGCGCTATTGGGAGTGGCTGAAACATACCTGGTCGATAAACTCATTAATCCTGTCGGCATCCTTGATACCGGGGCCGTGCTCCACCCCTCCCGACACATCGACGGCAAAGGGGTGTACGGTGCGAATCGCCTCGCCGACATTCTGCGGTGTCAAACCTCCCGCGAGAATAACAGGTTTCGTCAGACTTGCGGGGATTCGCGACCAGTCAAAGGTCTCGCCGGTACCGCCCGGCACACCGGGCCGATAAGCATCCAGCAACAAGGCACTGGCATCGGCATAACGGGAGGCCGCTTGCGTCACGTCGATATCTTCACGCATGCGTAGCGCCTTGATCCAGGGACGAGCGAAGCCGCGACAATCATCCGGCGCCTCATTGCCATGAAACTGTAGAAGATCCAGATACCGGCCGGCCTGCTGAATCAACGCCGGTTCCTGATCGACGAACAGTCCCACACGCGTCACGAATGCCGGCACCTGGGCGCTCAGTTCCGCCAACCGTTCCAGCCCGATGGCACGTTGGCTGCCAGGCCAGAGCACGAAGCCCAATGCGTCTGCCCCTGCTGCCACGGCGACCTGCAAATCTTCCTCACGGGTGATGCCACAGATTTTCACCCGTGTACGACGCAGTGGCGGTGATGTCTCATTCATGCCGACCCCTTTCGGAATTCAACCCACGGACAGTGCGGCAACTCGCGTTCCCCCGTCCACTCGCCAAGGAAGGCCAGGAGGATGGGCCCCAAGGGTTCGCGTGGCAATGCGAAACGCTCATCATAAATGCTATCGACGAAATGGAGGCCGCAACCAGGTGCCGTGACATCCGCACGGGTGCGGTCACCGAGTGCAAGCAGACGAGACAGATAATCGGTACCCTGCTCGCCACGGCCTACGGTCACCAATGCCCCCACGATATTGCGAATCATGTGGTGTAGAAAAGCATTGGCCTGGATATCCACGACCACCAGTGCGCCATGACGGCTGACCTCGACGAAATGCAGGTGGCGCCAGGGCGTTTTCGATTGGCATCCCGCAGCGCGAAAACTGGAGAAGTCGTGTTCTCCAACCAGGCACTGTGCTGCTTGATGCATGGCGTCTGCGTCCAGCGGATCCCGACACCATGTTGCATTGGCGCGCTCGAGTACCGGCCGACTCGGTTGATTGAGGATCACGTAACGATAGCGTCTGGCCAGCGCCTTGAAACGGGCGTGGAAATCGTCACCCACGGGCGTCACCCAGCGAACGGCGATGTCGCGAGGCAGATTGGCATTGGCGCCGAACACCCATGCCTTGCGGGTACGCCCGACCGGCGCATCGAAATGAGCGATCTGACGCGTTGCATGCACGCCACTGTCGGTACGGCCACTGCAGTGTACCTTGACAGGCCTGTCAGCCACCTTGGACAAAGCGCGCTCGACTTCGGCCTGAACGGACGATGCATGTTTCAGACGCTGCCAGCCACAATAGGCACTACCGTCGTACTCCAGGCCGAGAGCCAGGCGACCCATCAAACGGTGGCGATCATCAAGAGGCTGGAACAAAGGCATCGGCAAGTGACAGTGTCTCTATCGAAAACACACTATTATCCAGATGCGACAAGGCTAACGCCACCGTATCGAAGCGCAATCCGCGATAGAATCACTCCGAGCTACCCATGAACGAGGCACGACCGCTGAAAAAGCAGGTCGTGTCTCGTCGATGCTTCAGATAAACGCGTACTCAGTGACGATCGCGCAGAATCGACAACATTCGCTTGAGCGGCTCGGCAGCCCCCCACAATAACTGGTCACCCACCGAGAATGCCGATAGATAGTCGCCGCCCATGGCCAGCTTCCGCAAGCGCCCGACCGGCACCTCCATCTTGCCGGTCACGGCTGCCGGGGTCAGCGCATCGTTGGTCGCCTCCTTGTCGTTGGGAACCACCTTGACCCACTCGTTATGGCGAGCGATGCGATCCTCGATTTCATCCAGCGGGACGTCCTGCTTGAGCTTGATGGTAAACGCCTGACTATGTGAACGCATCGAGCCGATGCGGACACAGAGCCCATCGATGGGAATCGGGTTATCGCCAAGACCGAGAATCTTGTTGGTTTCGACACTGCCCTTCCACTCTTCCTTGCTCTGGCCATTTTCCATCTTGACGTCGATCCAGGGAAGCAGGCTGCCGGCCAGTGGCGCACCAAAGTTCTCGACCGGGAAATCGTTACCGCGCATGGCATCCGTAACACGACGGTCGATATCGAGAATGGCACTGGACGGATCGGCGAGCTGCTCTCTGGCGCTATCACGCAACATGCCCATCTGATCGAGCAGTTCTCGCATGTGCTTGGCGCCGGAGCCGGATGCCGCCTGGTAGGTCATGGAGGTCATCCACTCCACCATATTGGCCTCGAACAGGCCGCCCAGCCCCATCAGCATCAGGCTGACGGTACAGTTACCGCCGACGAAGGTTTTCGTTCCCTTGTCGAGCTGGGCGTCGATGACGTGGCGGTTGACCGGATCGAGCACGATGGTCGACTCATACGACATGCGCAACGTACTTGCGGCATCGATCCAGTACCCCTGCCAGCCGGACTGACGGAGTTCCTGATAAATCCTGCCGGTATAGTCGCCACCCTGGCAGGTCACCACGACATCCAGGGCCTTGAGCGCTTCCAGGTCGTAGGCATCCTTCAACGGTGGCACATCGACACCGACATCCGGACCGGGCTGACCGGTCTGCGAAGTGGAAAAGAACACGGGCTCGATACCGGCGAAGTCGTTGTCGTCCAGCATCCGCTGCATCAGCACGGAGCCGACCATGCCCCGCCATCCGACAAAACCGACTGTCAACATAAGACTGTCCTCCTGTAATTCGTCGTCGCCTCATCTATCGAGGCCACCCTTGCCTTGACGGCAAGCGGTGATAAAAAAGTCATCCAGCGAATGCGTCCAGTACCGCAGCCCCCATTTCCGAGGTCGTCACCTGACGTGTCCCCGGGTAAGCGATATCGGCGGTTCGCAGCCCCTTGTCCAGCACCTGGCCGACCGCGCCTTCAATTCGCGCTGCGTACGCCGGCTCATCAAGGGAGTAGCGAAGCATCATGGCGACAGAGAGAATCGTGGCCAAAGGATTGGCTTTGCCCTGGCCGGCGATATCGGGTGCGCTGCCATGGCAAGGTTCATACATCCCCTGGCCGCTCTCGTTGAG
The DNA here is from genome assembly GCF_900106955.1 of Aidingimonas halophila. Taxonomy (GTDB): domain Bacteria; phylum Pseudomonadota; class Gammaproteobacteria; order Pseudomonadales; family Halomonadaceae; genus Aidingimonas; species Aidingimonas halophila. The sequence continues at coordinate 318,044 of NZ_FNNI01000006.1, forward strand.
CGAGGCCGACGGCAACATGCCGATGGACCCCGTCAGCATGGCTGCGGCATCGGACAGGATATCGCCGAACATGTTGCCGGTGACGATGACATCGAACTGCTTGGGCGCTCGCACCAACTGCATGGCGGCATTGTCGACATACATGTGCGACAGCTCGACGTCGGGATACTCTTCGGCCAACCGGTCCATGACCTCGCGCCACAATATCGTGACTTCCAGCACATTGGCCTTGTCGACGCTGCAGACACGCTTGTCACGCTTGCGCGCCATCTCGAAAGCGACCCGGCCGATACGCTCGATTTCCGACTCTGAATACACGTACGTATTGAAGCCGACTCGCTGCCCGTCTCGCTCCTCGATACCACGCGGGTGGCCGAAATAGATGCCGCCGGTGAGCTCCCGCACGATCATGATGTCGAGACCGGAGACCACCTCGGGCTTGAGGCTCGATGCCTCGACCAACTGCGGGTACAGAATCGCCGGCCGTAGATTGCCGAACAGGCCCAACTGCTTGCGCAGCCCCAGCAATCCCTTTTCCGGGCGTTTGCTCAAGTCCTCGATGGCATCCCATCTGGGACCACCGACAGCCCCCAGCAGAATGGCATCGGACGCTTTGGCCCGATCCAGCGTCTCGACCGGCAACGGTTCGCCATGGACATCATAGGCACTACCGCCAACCAACCCTTCTTCAATGACGACATCCAGCCCCTGTTGCTGGCAGGCCTGCAGTACCTTGATCGCCTCCTGGGTGATTTCCGGGCCGATACCATCCCCCGGCAACACGAGAATCTTGCGACTCATAATCCACTCTGTTCAGTTGAAACGTTGCCCCGGGGGCGGTTCATTGCGCCTGACGGAACAGCCACGGGCGGGCCTGCCGATGGCGCGCCTCGAAATCCCTGATCGCTGCCTCGTCCTGCAAGGTGATCCCGATATCGTCGAGTCCGTTGAGCAGGCAATGCTTGCGAAATGCGTCGATCTCGAACGTCAGCACCTCGCCATCGGGCTTGGTGATACGCTGGTTCGCCAGATCGACATCCAGCGAGTAGCCTTCATTGGCCTCGACGTCACTGAACAGTTGGTCGACGATATCTTCATCGAGACTGATCAGTAACAGGCCATTCTTGAAGGCATTATTATAGAAGATATCCGCAAAGCTCGGTGCAATGATCACTCGGAAACCGAAATCCTCCAGCGCCCAGGGCGCGTGTTCGCGGGAGCTGCCGCAACCGAAGTTGCGTCGTGCCAACAGGATGCTCGCGTCCCGGTAGCGCGCCTGATTGAGCACGAAGTCCGGATTGAGCGGACGTTGGCTGGCATCCTGTCCGGGATACCCTTCGTCGAGGTAGCGCAATTCATCGAACAGGTTGACGCCGAAACCGGTACGTTTGATCGATTTCAGGAACTGTTTCGGAATGATCAGATCGGTATCGACATTGGCCCGATCCAAGGGGGCGACGGCACCTTGATGACGCTCGAACTTTTCCATGAATCACGCCTCCTGTACTTGGGTATCGTCGTTGGCCGCGAATTGGCGCACGTCGACGAAATGCCCGGCGATGGCCGCGGCCGCCGCCATGGCAGGACTCACCAGATGCGTGCGCCCACCATAACCCTGGCGTCCTTCGAAATTGCGGTTGGACGTCGACGCACAATGCTCGCCCGGCCCCAGTTTGTCGGCATTCATCGCCAGGCACATGGAGCAGCCGGGTTCGCGCCACTCAAACCCTGCCTCCTTGAACACCTTATCCAACCCTTCGGCTTCCGCCTGGCGTTTCACCAGACCGGATCCCGGGACGACCATGGCCAACTTGATGTTATCGGCCACCTTCTTGCCACGGGCCACGCGCGCTGCCTCACGCAGATCCTCGATACGCGAGTTGGTACATGAACCGATGAAGACCTTATCGAGCTTGATGTCGGTGATCTTCTGGTTGGGTGACAGCCCCATGTATTCCAGCGCCCGTGTATAACTGTGCTTGACCGTATCGTCCTCCGCCGAGGCAGGATCCGGCACTTCACCGGAGACGTTGGTGACCATTTCCGGACTGGTTCCCCAGGAAACCTGCGGTTCGATCTCGGCAGCGTCGAGGGTCACGACCTTGTCGAATTCGGCACCGTCGTCCGACACCAGGTTGCGCCATTCGGCCACGGCGGCATCCCAGAGCTCGCCTTGAGGTGCAAAGGGACGCTCGGCCAGATACTCGATCGTCGTATCGTCGACACCGATCAGCCCGACACGGGCACCGGCTTCGATCGCCATGTTACAGACCGTCATCCGCCCTTCCATCGACAGGTCACGGATGGCACTACCGGCAAACTCGATTGCATAGCCCGTACCGCCGGCCGTACCGATGCGCCCGATGATGGCGAGCACGATGTCCTTGGCAGTCACGCCGGCCCCCAGCCGGCCTTCAACGCGCACCTGCATGTTCTTCATCTTTTGCGCCAACAGGCATTGAGTGGCCAGCACGTGTTCGACTTCAGAGGTGCCGATACCATGCGCCAGGGCGGCAAAAGCGCCGTGAGTCGCCGTGTGGGAATCCCCGCAGACCACGGTCATGCCCGGCAGCGTGGCACCCTGCTCGGGACCGACGACATGCACGATGCCTTGACGGGCATCGTTGATACGGAACTCTTCGATACCGAAGGATTCGCAATTGTCATCCAGTGTCTGCACCTGAATCAGCGAGACCGGGTCCTTGATGCCGGTGTTGCCCTCGGCACGCTCCTTGAGCGTCGTCGGCACGTTGTGATCGGGTGTCGCCAGATTGGCGTCCAGACGCCATGGGCGACGACCGGCAAGACGCAAGCCTTCGAAAGCCTGGGGCGATGTCACTTCATGCAACAACTGCCGGTCGATATAGATCAGCGCGGTGCCATCGTCGCGCTCCTTGACCAAATGTTGCGACCACAATTTGTCATAGAGTGTCTGGCCTGCCATGTCTCTCCTCCCTTCACGGTCTTCGCCGCTCGACTGGATATGGGATCAGCCTAGGCGGTTCAATCCATAAAAGCAATTCATGTTTTTTATGCTTTGGATTCAATATTGGAATACACAATTCTCTTCCCATTCATATAGAACCCTTAGCGACAACCGCGAGGATGTCACGCTACCACCCGTCCGGGGGGACCGCCATGCCCTTAGCCTGGAAGAAACGAGCCAGGCAGGGGATGACGACACCAATGAGGGTGAAATAACCGAACAGATGGGAGACAGACATCAGATTTCCTGGCGAAAAGTCGGTCCAGTCATCAATTGGCCCTGTCAGGACTCAGTCAGGCACGCCGCGTTTCAATGCCTAGCGGCGCGCGGCGTTCTTCGACGAAAAAGCGCGCCACAGACCAGGCGAGCGATACGGCTGTGCACCAGCAGGCCGGCGCAATACGAGGAAAAACCGAAATTCGTGCCAGTCGACACTTGCGTTACCGGTAACATCGTACGAAACTGCCTATCAAACAACAAATAGTGATCGAAGTAACCGGAGGACGCCAACGCTTATGTGGGGCATGAAGAGTCGGTATTGGCCCGAATTCGTATTCGGCATCGTCGGTGCAGCCGGCGCGGTATGGTTGTTGAACGAAGCGGCGAGTTTTCCGCCGCGCTCGAGCCTCTTTCCCACCGCCCTGCTGTGGTGCCTGCTGGCGGTGACGGCGATCATGGCTATCCAGGCCGCCTACCGAGGGTGGCTCCGACGCGACGAAGCCGACGCCCCCGAAGCCAAGGCCGGTGGCCTGCTCGCACCCTCCGTGCTGCTGGCCGGCGCTGGCGTGACGCTCTCAGCTTTCGGCTTCTACATCACCGCGCCTCTGGTGATCTTCGCTTTTCACACCCTGCACGCCCATCGATCCGGTGAAGGCGCACTGGCCCGGCCCAGCTTGACGCGCGGCTTGTTGCTAGCGGCCCTCGCGACCCTGGTCATGTATCTGACTTTCGACGTGTTGATCGGCCTGCCGGCACCCTCGGGCACCTTGTTCTGAGGCGGTACGGCGGGTAACGCAACTGTTCGGCGCCAATCGATGCGCCGGATAACCACAACAAGAGCAAGATAGAGGAGCACAAACCATGAAACGCACACTCGCATTATCGCTGATCACCCCCCTCGCCTTCACGGCGACCGGGGTCTTGGCGGAAAGCAACTACCCGAACCAGGACATCACCATCATCGTGCCCTACAGTGCCGGCGGCAGCGGCGATACCGTGTCGCGCATCATCGCCGACCCGCTGTCGGATGAACTGGGCGTCGATGTCAACGTCGTCAACCGGCCGGGCGCCGGGGGCGAAGTGGGCATCACGGAAATGGCGAACGCCGATCCGGATGGTTACACCGTCGGCGTGTTCGGTTACCCGGACAACTTCGTCGTGGAAAACACCCGCGATGTCGACTTCAACTCCGACGACGATCTGGAGTTCCTGGCCCAGTTCGACTCGACCCCCATGGGCATCTTCGCCAAGCCCAACGCAGCCTATGACGACCTGGATAGCCTGCGGGAATACGCCTCGGACAACCCCAACGCCCTGGTGATCGGTGAAAGCGGCGCACTTGGCCTGCTGAGCGCCCTGGCCTTCGAGTCCAACCTCGATGTCGAATTGACCGAGATCCGCTACGACGGTGGCGGCGACTTGATGAACGCCATCCTTGGCGAGCACATCGACCTGGCCTCAACCTCTTCGATGAGCCACGATCCCATCGTTGATGGTGGTGGTACGCCGATCGCCTTCGCGGCAGCCGAGCGCATGGATATGTTCCCCGACGTTCCCACCATGAAGGAGCTCGGTGTCGACCAGGTCATGGAAGTCGGCCGTGTCATGGTGGTTCCCACCGGTGTTCCCGACGAAGTACGGGATACGCTGACGGACGCGCTCGATGCCATTTCCACCAACGAGGAAATGATCGATACCTTCCTCGAGGCCGACCTGCCCTACAACTATCTGGGCTACGATGACATCAACGAGAAGGTCGAAACGTCCAATAAGCAGTTCCAGGAAGTGATCGACAACAACGCCGATCAGTTCTGAGGGAACGGGCCCGACCATCGAAAGGGGCCGCCAGGGCCCCTTTCACTTGTTGCGTTCTATCATGAGGACCATTCGATGGATCTCTCTCTGTTGGGGCATCTGTTCACCCCCGCCGTCTTCCTGGCAGCCTTCGCTGGTGTGCTGATCGGTATTGTCGTCGGCGCCATCCCTGGCCTGAACGGGGCCGTGGGTATTTCACTGATGCTGCCGATGACCTTTGCCATGCCGCCGCAACTAGGCATTCTTCTGCTCGGCGGCATCTACATGGGATGCATGTACGGCGGATCGATCACCGCCATCCTGATCAACGTACCCGGCGATGTCGTCGCCGCACCCGCGGCCATGGAAGGCTATCCCCTCACCCGCCAGGGGCAGGCACGCAAAGCCCTCTATTATTCGATATTCTCCAGCATGATCGGCGGTACCGTCGGCGTGTTGGTGATGATCTTCTTCACCCCACCACTCGCCCGCTTCGCCTTGCAGTTCGGCCCGGCAGAGATGTTCTTCGTCTCCCTGTCGGGGCTGATCATTGTCGGGGCGCTCTCGGGCAGCATTCCCAAGTCGGCTTTCGCGGTATTGTTCGGCTTGTTGATCAGCACGGTGGGCATCGACCAGATCGCCGGAACCGACCGTTTCACCTTCGGCGAGAATCAGCTGCGTTCGGGCATCTCGGTGGTCCCGGTCGTGCTGGGACTGTTCTGTATTGCCGAAATGCTGTCGGTTCTGGGCCGCCGGGAGACCGTCGAAGGTGGTTACCGCGACCAGGCCATCAAGCGGCGTACCGTCCTGTTTGACCTGATGCGTCACAAGATGCTTCTCGCCAAGGGCTCGGTCATCGGCACCATCATCGGCCTGTTGCCAGGCGTAGGCACCACGCTGGCGGTATTCATGTCCTATACCGAGGCCAAGCGCAGTTCCAAACACCCGGAAACCTTCGAAAAGGGCAATGTCGAGGGCATCGTCGCGGCCGAAAGCGCCAACAACGCCACTGTCGGCTCCGCCCTGGTACCCTTGCTGGCACTGGGCGTACCGGGCAGCCCCACCACGGCCATCATCGCCGGGGCCTTGGTCGTCCATGGGGTCATCCTGGGGCCTTCCCTGTTCCAGAACCGGCCCGACATCGCCTTCGTGTTCATCTATGGCATGTTGTTCACCGTTGTCGCCATGGCGCTGATCGGCGCTTACGGCATCAAGTATTTCTCCTACATCCTGAGGATCCGCACCGCCTATATCGTACCCACCGTGCTGGTGCTATCGCTGTTCGGCGCCTATAGCCTGCGCAACAGCCTGTTCGATGTGTTCGTCGCCATCGTCATCGGCATTCTCGGCGCACTGTTCCGGCGTGTCGGCATCCCGCCGGCACCCATCATCATCGGTGTCGTGCTCGGGCCGCTCATCGAAACCAACCTGTCGCGGTCGATGCGCATCGCTGAAGCGCGCAGCCTGTCATTGCCGCAATACTTGTTCGACTCCGGCCTCTCCTGGGTGCTTTTCGGCATCGTGATCGTACTGTTGCTGATCGTCATCCAGATGCGGCGCAAGATGGCCGCCACGGAAGGGTAGCGTCTCTGGAGGACGCCATACTGAGTTGCAAGCCTCACCTGGATCATCAGCCGGGCCGAGCGGCGTGGCCGCATGGTCAATCGCGTCATCGGCGGCCCGGCCGAGCAGTTGCACGAACGCCATGACACCGACATGATCGAGCGAATACATTGCTGGACAAGACCTCATTCCATGGACACACAAAGTCTACAAGCGTTTCTCAGCGTCGCCGACAACGGCTCCTTCTCGCTGGCCGGCGAGCAGTTACACCTGACTCAACCTGCCGTCAGCAAGCGCATCGCCACACTGGAGGATCAGGTCGGCACGAAGCTGTTCGATCGCATCGGCCGCCATGTCGCGTTGACCGAAGCCGGTCGCCTGCTGCTGCCACGGGCGCGCCAGATATTGATGATGGTCAATGACAGTCAGCGCGCCCTGTCGAACCTGTCAGGCGATGTCGTCGGCAGCCTGATCATGGCCACCAGCCATCACATCGGCCTGCACCGGTTACCGCCACTCCTCAAGGCATATACTCAAGCCCATCCGGAAGTCCGCATGGACATGCGCTTCCTTGACTCGGAACAGGCGTATCAGCAAGTGCTGGAGGGGGAGCTGGAAATCGCCGTCGTCACATTGGCCCCGGTCCCCGACCCTCACCTCACTGTCGTGCCCGTCTGGATAGACCGGCTGCGCTTCGTGTGCGGGCATGACCATCCGCTGGCCTTCCGCAACGACCTGGCATTATCAGCGCTGTCGGATTACGACGCCGTCCTGCCCGGTCACTTGACGTTTACACGCGGGATTGTCGTCGACACCTTCGCCCGGGACGGCCTCAAGGTGAATGTCGCGTTGTCCACCAATTATCTGGAAACCCTCAAGATGATGGTCAATATCGGCCTGGGCTGGAGTGTATTGCCCGAGACGCTGATCGATGAGGAAGTCAAGGTCCTGCCGATCGAACACCGCCCCATCCAACGTCCGCTGGGTTATCTGGTGCACAAGAACCGTACCCTGTCGAATGCGGCCCGCTCGATGCTGACACTGCTGGATGAAGCGCGTGAGGAAATGGCCAGGTCCTGGTCTCTCTGATGGAATGTCGCTAAATATCATTCAGAAAAAGGATGGAATAGCGTTACAACGCTTAAAACTCCTTAAAATCTGATCAATAACGTCACAATAACGACGTTTAATATCAATCATCATGGCATGCGATGTCCGAAAATCTCATGTCACCTGCATCGCAGCGCCCTAGCCTTGTGCAAAACGATCCAAAACGACTCGCTTGCATGAGGTGGCTCGATGAACGAACGAACCGAACCGAGGTCCTGGGCGGCCCAGGACACGGAAAACGCACTGACACTCCCTTCCCGTTATTTTTACGACCCCCATCTTTTCGAGGCGGAGCGAGATCGTATCTTCATGGGGGCCTGGCACTTCGCCTGCCATGTCAATGAGCTTGCCGAGCCGGGCGCCTTCGTGGTGCGCGAGATCTTCGACCAGAGCGTCATCGTGATGCGCGACCGCCAGGGCGAGCTGCATGCATTCCATAATGTCTGCCAGCACCGAGGCAACAAGCTGCTTACCGAGACGCGCGGCGTCCAGAAGGGTGTCATCCGCTGCGCCTATCACTCCTGGTGCTACGGGTTCGATGGCAGCCTACGCGCCGCGCCGCGCAGCGATCGCATCAAGGCTTTCAATGTCGATGACTATCATATTCCCCCGGTACGCCTGGAAGTCTTTGCTGGCGGCGCCTACTTCAATTTCGACCCCGACGCAACCGACATGCAGACGCTCTTCCCCGGGGCCGAAGATGCCATTCGAGACGCGATTCCCGACCTGGATGCCATGCAACTGGTCCAGGAGGATGACGTCATTGTCCCGGCCAACTGGAAGGTGATCATGGACAACTCCATCGAGGGGTATCACTTCCAGCTTTCCGGGCCGCATCACGTGGATCTCGCTTCCCTGATCGATTTCGACGGCTACGAACTGACGCATCATGACCACTGGTGGACTTATGGTGCTCCTCCCAATCCCGAAGCCAAGCAGGCTTATGGCGTGCCGCTGAATCGTCCGGTCGCTCGCGGTGACGGTTTCTTCAACATCGGTATCTGGCCGCACAACACGTTCTATCAGTTCCCGTTCTCGCAGTGCATGGGGACCTTCATGATCATTCCGCTCGATGCGGAGCGCTCGATCCTGCGTTTTGGATACTACAGTCCGCACGACACGCTGCCGGAAGTGACCAAGGCCAGCATGCAATGGATGAACGAGGAACTCGGTCCCGAGGATATCGACCTCAACGTCACCGTCCAGCAAGGATTGCACTCCCTGGGTTACGACCAGGGCCGCTACATGATCGACGAGGCGCGCAGTAACGAGAGCGAACATCTGGTGCTCCACTTCCACCGCCTCGTTCACCGTGCGCTGCATGGCCATGACGGGGACGCTACGGCATGACATTCACCGACAAGCGTGTTCTGTGATGTCTCAGGTCGAGAGCGATATCGGCAATGACGACTGGATCGTCTTCCTCGGCTGGGAGCCGCACTGGATGAATGTCGACTTCGATATCCACTACCACGAAGACCCGGAGAACCTGTGGGGTGAAGCCAGCTCGGTCTCCTCGGTCGTGACCAGTGATTTCGCTGATGATCAGCCCAATGTCATTGCCTTCCTCGAGAACAGGATCATTCCCATCGAGGTACAGGACCAATGGGTTTACCGCTACAGCCGCCAGGATCGACCGCTCGAAACGGTGGCTGCCGAGTGGATCCGGAACCATCCGGATCAGGTAAACGAATGGCTCGAAGGCGTCACCACCGCTGATGGCCAGGAAAGCGCCCGGGCGGCGTACCAAGCCACATTGTGATTTTTGACAAGCATGCGGGAACAACACATGACGGCGAGTGAATCGTACGACTACATTATCGTCGGAGCAGGGTCTGCCGGCTGCGTACTGGCCGAACGGCTGACTGCTGATGGCAAACATCGCGTGTTACTGCTAGAAGCCGGCCCCCGGGATCGTTCCTGGACCATCGACATGCCGGCTGCCATGGGGTCGGCCATCGACGGACCGCACTTCAACTGGCACTACTGGTCCGGCCCTGAGCCTTACCTTGACGACCGTCGGATCGCCACGCCACGGGGCCGAACACTCGGTGGGTCCTCATCGATCAACGGCATGGTCTATATTCGCGGCCATGCACGCGATTACGATGCCTGGGAGGAAGCCGGATGCAGCGGTTGGAGCTATCGCGAGGTACTTCCCTACTTCCAGCAGGCCGAAACGCATAAACTCGGCGCGAACGCCTACCATGGTGACGACGGCCCGTTGCATGTCAGCCTCGGCCGACCAGACGACCCGCTGGCAAAAGCCTTTCTTCGCGCTGGAGAGGAAGCGGGTTATGCGGCCAGTGACGATCTCAATGGCTACCGCCAGGAAGGCTTTGGGCGTGTCGATCGGACCACTCGCGGCGGCAAGCGCTGGAGTACGGCGCGCGGCTATCTGTCACGAGCCAGACGGCGCTCCAACCTGACAGTGGTGACTCATGCCCTGGCGCGCCGAGTCCTGGTGGGCGATAACGGCGCTGACGGCATCGAGTACCGCCACAACGGTATACTCCATCACGTCCGGGCCAGTCGCGAAGTCATCCTGAGCGGCGGCGCCATCAATACCCCACAGCTGCTGCTGCTTTCCGGCATCGGTCCGACCGACGAACTGTCACGCTGGGATATCCCCTGCACACACGAACTTGCCGGCGTGGGCCGGCGACTGAGCGATCACCCCGACACCGTCGTGGCCTACCGCTGTCAGCGCCCGGTGTCTCATGCCCCCTGGACGCATATGCCACGCAAATGGTGGTTGGGTATGCGCTGGTTCCTTGATCACAGCGGCCTTGCTGCCAGCAATCAGTTCGATGCCGGCGCCTTCATCCGTTCGCGGGCGGGCGTGGAACATCCCGATATCCAATTGACATTCATGTCGATGGCGGTCGAGCCGGGCACCACCGAGAGCTTGCGCGAACACGCCTTCCAGATTCACATCGACCTGATGCGCCCGACCAGCCTCGGCCGCATCCGCCTGAACTCCACCGACCCTGCAAGGGCGCCGGAGATCGTTTTCAACTATCTCGCCACCGAACGCGACCGTACCGACATGCGTGCCGCCGTGCGTCTGGTCCGCGAAATCGTGTCCCAGCCCGCCTTCGACGGGCTACGGGGCGAGGAGATAACCCCGGGTACGTCGTGCCAGGATGATAATGCTCTGGATGCCTGGGCACGTCGCACCATGGAAACCGGTTATCACGCCGTCGGCACCTGCAAAATGGGAGCGTCGGATGATCCGGACGCCGTCGTCGATCCCCAGTTACGGGTTTACGGTCTCGAGGGACTCCGTGTCGTCGATGCATCGATCATGCCCCGGGTCGTCAGCGGTAACACCAACGCACCGACCATCATGATCGCCGAAAAGGCCAGTGACATGATCCTGGGCCAATCCCCACTACGGCCATCCGACGCTCCATTCTGGATTCATGCTGACTGGCAGAGTCAGCAACGCTGAGGAGGTCATGCCATGACGGCGACAACAACGGCACTGAATGTCGTAATCGACAGCCATCGACGTCTGTCGCAGCGAATCCACCAGATCGAGCTGGTGCCACGTGATGCAAGACCGCTGCCATTTGCGCCGGCTGGGTCACATCTGGAAGTGCGGCTGCCCAATGGCATGACGCGTCATTATTCACTGCTGGATAGCGGCAGCGAGGGATGCTATCGCATCGGCGTACTCAACGACCCGACATCCCGGGGTGGCTCGGCGTTTCTGACCGAACAGGCGAGCCCCGGCACAGCATTGAGCGTCTCCGCACCGAAAGATCATTTCCCACTCGATGACTCCCTGGAGCGTTACGTACTGATCGGCGGTGGCATCGGTATCACGCCGTTGGTCGCCATGGTTCGCCAACTGCGTCAGTGGGAAGCCCCACTGGAACTCCACTACCTGGTACGTCATCGTGAGGATGCCGCTTTTCTCGCGGAGCTGGAAGCCCTGGTTCCCGAAGCACATCTGCATCTACATGAATCCTCTCGGCAGGGCCGGACCGATCCGCGCACGCTGGTCGGCCATCATGATCCCGACGTCGGCGTCTACGCCTGCGGTCCGGACGGCTTGCTTACCGCCCTGACCGAGGCGACACGCCATTGGCCCGAGGGCGCGCTACGCATGGAACGCTTTCGCGGTATCACCGAGACCGTTTCCCATGACCGTTCCTCCTGCCTGGTGGAACTCAAGCGCAGTGGGTCTCGATTCACGCTGGCACCGGATGAGTCACTGCTCGACGGCCTGACTCGCACCGGTGTGGCGCCGGATAGCCTGTGCTGTGAAGGTGCCTGCGGCACCTGTGCCGTCACGGTACTCGAGGGTGAAATCGATCATCGCGATGTACTGCAATCCGACAGCGAAAAAGCGGCCAACGAACTCGTCTATGTCTGCGTCTCACGTCCCAAGAGCGAGAAGCTCGTGCTCGATCTCTGAGCCGGGCATCGACACGTCGCTTCACAATCATCACCGAGGTAACCCAATGACCCTGACCTACGCTGACTGGCAACAACGCGCCGCCGACCTGTCGCTCAATGGCAGCGCCTACATCGACAGCCGCCGTGTAGCCTCCCGTCAAGGCGAGTGGCTGGAATCGATCAATCCCATGACGGGCGAAACACTGACGACGATCGCCGCTTGCGGCATCGAGGAGATCGATAACGCTGTCGCCGTTGCCCGGCGCACGTTCGATACCGGCGCCTGGTCACGTGCCGAGCCGACGACACGTCGCCAGACGCTGCAAGCCATCGCCGCAGCGATTCGCGACAATGCCGAAGAACTGGCCCTGCTCGACAGCCTCGAGGTTGGCAAGTGCATTCACGAAGCCCTGGATGATGTGGAAGAATCCGCCTTGCTGTTCGACTGGTTCGGCGAAGTCCAGGACAAATGCTATGACCAGCTCGCCCCCAGTCCCAGCCATGTACAGGCGACTGTCGTGCATGAACCGCTTGGCGTGGTAGGCGCCGTGGTACCGTGGAACTTTCCCCTTCACAATGCCTCGGTGAAACTGGCACCGGCACTGGCCGCCGGTAATAGCGTGGTGCTCAAGCCCGCCGAGGAGTCGTCGCTCTCCGCGCTGCGCCTGGCGGAACTCGCGACCCAGGCCGGCCTCCCACACGGCGTGCTCAATGTCGTGCCGGGATATGGGCATATTGCCGGTGAAGCCCTGGGGCGTCATCACGATGTCGACGCACTCGGCTTTACCGGATCGACCGAGATCGGCAAGCGGTTCTTGATCTATTCCGGTGAATCGAACATGAAACCCGTCTGGCTCGAGTGCGGCGGCAAGAGTCCGCACCTGATCTTCGACGACTGTCCCGATCTGGATACCGCCGTGGACAACGCCGTGGCGGGCATCTTCACCAATGCCGGCCAGGTCTGCTCGGCGCATTCACGGCTGCTACTGCAGGAGGGTATCGCCGATCGCTTCCTCGACGCCCTGCAGGCACGCATATCCACCCTGGTTGCCGGCGACCCACTCGACCCCGCCACGATGCTCGGCCCACTCGTCAGTCAGGCCCAGTTCGACAAGGTCTGCGAGTATCTGGCCATCGGCAAGCGTGAGGCCACGCTGCTGTGTGGCGGCGACACCCGGCAGATCGCGGATGGCAGACTGTTCGTCTCGCCCACGGTATTCACGGAGGTGGCCTCACATCACCGTATTTTCCAGGAGGAGATTTTCGGTCCCGTTCTCACCGTGACACGCTTCGATGAAGAGAGCGAAGGCGTGACACTGGCCAACGAAAGCCAGTATGGTTTGGCGGCATCGCTCTGGACCTCGGACCTGGGACGCGCTCACCGTCTGTGTGATGCCATTCAGGCCGGTACCGTGACGGTCAACGGCGTCGATGCCGTCAGCCCGCAGACTCCCTTCGGCGGGATGAAGCAGTCAGGCATCGGTCGTGATTACGCCTTGACCGGGATGCACAAGTACATGGCACTCAAGACCCGCTGGATTCATTATTGATGATGGCCGATCCGTTCTATCGACACAGGAGTCACACATGACGTCATCCACCGAGATCCCCGGAACGCCCCGGCAGCAGCTCGCCTGCGTCTTCCGCTGGCTGGCACGCCTCGACATGAACGAGGCCGTGGCCAACCATTGCAGCCTGGCCACCCGAGGAGACGGCACGCGCTTTCTGGTCAATCCCGAAGGTCGCCACTTTGCCGAAATGCGAGCCAGCGACCTGGTCGAGGTGGATGCCGGTGCAGGCCAACGTCGCCCTGCCGGAATCGACCCCACGGCCTGGGCCATCCATGGTGCCATGCACCGTCAGGGACGCGGTGTGGGGTGTATCATGCACACCCATTCGCTCTACGCCACCGCACTGGCTTGTCTCGAATCCCCGGAACTGCCGCCGGTGGAGCAGAATGCCATGCGTTTCTTCGAGCGCGTTCACATCGATACTGGTTTCGATGGTATGGGTCTGGACGAAGAGGCAGAACGCCTCGGTCGTCTGGCCGGAACGGCCCCGGTACTTCTGCTCGGTAATCACGGTGTCGTCACCACGGGAGCCGATGTTGCGGAGGCTTTCGATCACCTGTATTACTTCGAGCGGGCCTGCCGTTCCTATCTGGTGGCACGTGCCAGTGGCTTGCCGCTGCGACCGGTATCCCCGGAAATCGCGCGCAAGACGGCCCGGCAGTGGGAAGATAGTCTGAATCACGGCTCCGCTCATATGCATCTGGCCGCGCTGATGCGTCTTCTCGATCGCGACGAGCCCGATTATCGGGACTGACCTTCCATGACTGCCCCGACGTCCGCCCGACGCCGAACCCCATCCCCCGAACGAATCGGCATTCTACTGATGCCGCAATTCTCGTTTGCCGGGCTAGGGGCGCTCCTGGATCCGCTGTTCATCATCAACTGGCTGGCTCAGGAACCGCGCTTCCAGTGGCAACTGCTGGGCAGTGATGCGTCGATCGCCGCCTCCAATGGCGTGCCCTTGAGCGTCGACACCGACTGGCCGGCCCCCACCGAGCTCGACAGCGTATTCGTGCTGGCCAGCTTCGAAACCAAGACCCATACCGGCGACAAGCGCATCGCCATGTGGCTGCGTCATTGTGCGGCGGCAGGTGTCGAATTGGGGGGTATCGAGATGGGCACCGAGGTATTGGCAGCCGCCGGCGTCCTGGATGATCAACGCGTTGCCGTGCACTGGGACAACCTGGAAGGCTTCCGCGAACTCTACCCGCGGATTCAGGCGACCAGCGATCTCTACACGATCGCCGGCCAACGGCTGAGTTGTGCAGGGGGGACCGCCGTACTCGACATGGTGCTCGCCTGGCTGACTCCTCGGGTCGAGTCTCCCTACATGGAGGAGCTACGCAACCACCTGCTGGAACGCCGTCAACGCAAGGGCGACACCGAGCAGCTCGCGGCCGCACCCGAGCATCATGTCGAGACATCGGCGCAACTGCGCAAGGTGATTCGCGCGATGCGCCGAACCATCGAGAATCCTCTGCCGGCCCCCGAACTGGCCGCCCTGGTCGGCTTGTCGGCCCGGCAGTTGGAAAGACGATTCAAGGCCGAACTGGGCGTGACCCCCATCCGTTACTACCTGTGGCTGCGTATCAACCGGGCCCACCGGCTACTGCAACAGACCGACCTCAGCGTTGCCGAGGTGGCAAGCTGTGCCGGCTTCGGCTCTCTGGAACACTTTTCCCGCGCCTATCGGAAGTTCTTTGGCTGTGCGCCCAGCGACGATCGTCTACAGTCACGGGATGCGCCGGTACTGCCGGTCCGCTACCTGCCTCATCAACGATAATGACCTTCGACTTGTCTGATGTCCGACAAATCCCTAGGATGCTAATGGTTAGCGCCATTTCTCTTACGTTCCGGAAACTTTGCTTCAATGACCAGCAAGGAGTCGCTCAGCGTCAACGCCCACCCCAGTGATACGGCCATGCCGCCCTGGCGACATCCCGTTTCCGGTATGGCAATCTTTATCGGCTTGCTCTTGCAGATCGCCAGTTTCACCGGCCTACCTATCGGTTCGGGACTCGTCGGCTACTTCTTCTGGGTTGCCGTCGCCTTGCTGTGGACGGATCTCGACCCTCGCACCCGCCTGCAAGCCGGCGTACTCTCCACGGCTGGCCTGATTCTGCTGCTCGTCAGCCGGTACCACTATCAAAGCCATGTCGACTGGCCGACCATCCTCGGGGGCAACACCTATGTAGTGGCCATGCTGGTCGGTGTCAGTTTCATCGGCCTGATCGGCTCACGCGGCGGTGACAAGGGACATGCCAGCGTCGGTACCCGAGGACTGATCAGCACCTGGCTGAGTGTTCATATGCTGGGCTCGATCCTCAATCTCTCGTCGGTCTTCATGATCGGTGACCACATCAAGGCACGGGCACCACTGCAATTGCCTCAGATACTGACGCTGAACCGCGGTCTTTCCAGCGCGGCTTTCTGGTCTCCGTTCTTCGCCTCGATGGGGGTGGCAATGAGTGCGGCGCCGGAGATGCACTACGTCAGTCTCCTCGTCACCGGCCTGCCACTGGCCCTCATTTCCTGCCTCGTGACTCGTTTCGAAATGCAACGACGGTTCGATCTCTCCAATGTCCACGGTTTCTCGTTGTCACCGACGAGCCTGCTGATGCCGGTATCGATGGCAGCGCTGGTCATGCTGTTCCATTACGTTCTTACGCCTTCACTGACCATCGTCAGCATCATCACGTTCCTGCTGCCTGTTGCTGCCCTTATCCTCAATCTGCCGAAGGGGATGGGCTGGACGGCACGACGCGTTCTCACTCATACCCGAGTCCGCTTACCGGCGATGCGTGGTGAAGTGTCACTGTTCCTGTCGGCGGGCCTGTTTACCTTGGGGCTTTCGACCTTTATCGATGCCGCCACGGGCAGTCAGTGGGTCTTGTTCGACCATTTCGGCGCTCGCGAAGCGATGATGAGCTATCTGGCCATCATCGCCAGCGCCATGATCGGCCTGCACCCGATCATCGGCGTGTCGACGCTGGCCTCACTGCTCGATATCGACAGTGTCAACCATACCTTGCTGGGCCTGGTCGCTCTCTGTGCCTGGGCAGTCGGCGCCGCCATCGGTCCGCTGTCGGGTATCAATCTGTCGTTGCAAGGGCGCTATGATACCAACGGCTACCGCATCATGAAGAACAACATCGTCTATGCCTTGCTCATGTCAGGCTGTGTCTTCGTCGCCATCATGCTGGTGGCCAATGCAACGTAGCACCCCCGCTGCATCACCGTCAGGTTTCCGAGGCCCGTGAAAAGTAACGGTGCCCGCACTGATGGCAAGGCTCGATGCGAGTCACGCGCTCCAACTCGAGAGTCGCGCCACAATGCACGCACGCCATACGTCCGGGCGCGGCGATTTCGCCCTCGCAGTAGTCGGCCCGAGCGGCCTCCAGATCATCGTCGAATCGCGCCTTGTCGACGATCGAACGGTCGGCGATCGAAAGCAGGGATTCAGACACCTTGCGCGACAACGCCGACAAGTCGATACCCAGCCAACTGGCCACACTCTCTCCACCGGCGGCCAGATAGCGACGCATGTCCTTGAGGTCACGCTCGACCCAGGCTCTCAGCAACGACAACTCATTCTTGGTGTAGTCCTCCAACTCGGCTTCGAACTCCACCGCCTCATCGAGATCGCGCTGCAGATTTTCCCAGGAGAGTTCTTCTGCCCCCTCCTTGAGACGCGAGAGCAATCGCTCATATCCCTCACGCAGGCGATGTTCACGCTGCTCCTTGTTCTCGCTCATATTGACCTCCTCGCACATGGATACACCCTATGGCCCCTACCTGACAGCGCCTCGCTAGGGTATGCTTGATAACCATTTAGACGTCATCGACTCTTATTCATTCGACCATCGACAACGCAAGGTATCGCATTAACCCAATGGACGCACAGTATACGCCCCACGACATCGAACATGACGCTCAGCAATACTGGGAAAAGCATCAGTGTTTCAAGGCCGTAGAAGACGCCAACCGCGACACGTTCTATTGCCTGTCAATGTTTCCCTACCCCAGCGGCAAGTTGCACATGGGGCATGTACGCAATTACACCATTGGCGACGTCGTTTCCCGTTTTCAACGCATGCAGGGCAAGAATGTCCTCCAGCCGATGGGATGGGACGCTTTCGGCATGCCGGCCGAAAACGCTGCCATCAGCAACCGGGTACCGCCGGCCCAATGGACCTACGAGAACATTGATGCCATGCGCCGCCAGTTGAAGTCGTTGGGCTTCGCCTATGACTGGAGCCGTGAATTCGCCACGTGCGACAGCGATTACTATCGCTGGGAACAGTGGTTCTTCACCAAACTGGTTGAAAAGGGGCTGGTCTACAAGAAAATGGCCGCTGTCAACTGGGATCCGGTGGACCAGACGGTTCTCGCCAACGAACAGGTCATCGACGGCTGTGGCTGGCGTAGTGGCGCACCGGTGGAGCGCAAGGAAATTCCCCTGTGGTTCCTCAAGATCACCGATTATGCCGAAGAGCTGCTGGCCGATCTTGACAATGTCGACTGGCCCGAGCAGGTCAAGACCATGCAGCGCAACTGGATCGGTAAATCCACCGGTGTGGAAATGGCCTTCGATATCCGCGCTGCTGATGGCACGGCCAAGGCGCCGATCCGGGTCTATACGACCCGTCCGGACACGCTGATGGGTGTCACTTACATGGGGCTGGCAGCCAACCATCCGCTGGCCCAGGAGGCAGCCAGAAGCAATACCGCGTTGGCGGAATTTCTTGAAGAGTGTGCGCAAGGCGGTACTTCCGAAGCCCAGTTGGCAACCATGGAAAAGAAAGGCATGGATACCGGCTTCAAGGCAGTACACCCGCTCACCGGCAGGGAAGTCCCCGTCTACGTCGCCAATTTCGTGTTGATGGAGTACGGCACCGGCGCCGTGATGGCCGTACCGGCGCATGACCAGCGTGACTGGGAATTCGCCACCAAGTACGCGCTTCCCATCGAACCGGTGATTGCCGATGACGAGGGGCAGGCCCCGGACCTGTCTTGGGGCGCCCATGTCGCCTATGGAAAATTGATCAATTCCGGGGAGTTCGACGGACTCGATTTCCAGGCGGCTTTTGACGCCATCGCGCAGCGGCTCGAAGAGCAAGGGCATGGCGAAGTCAAGACCAACTTCCGGCTACGGGATTGGGGCATAGCCCGACAACGTTATTGGGGGGCTCCCATCCCGGTCAAATACGGCCCCGAGGGAGAGACCGTTCCACTGACCGATGATGAGTTGCCGGTCGAGTTGCCGATGGAGGTCGAGGTCGACGCCACCGGTTCGCCGTTGAAAAAGATGCCGGCATTCTATGACCTCGGTGACGGCTGGACACGCGAAACCGACACCTTCGACACCTTCATGGAATCCTCCTGGTACTATGCACGGTTCTGTTGTGCGGATAACCGTGAGGCGATGCTCGACGAACGCGCCAACTACTGGCTGCCCGTCGATCTCTACATCGGCGGTATCGAGCACGCCATATTGCACCTGCTGTACGCTCGTTTCTTCCATAAGCTGATGCGGGATTTCGGCCTGGTCGACTCCGACGAACCGTTCCAGCAACTCTTGACGCAAGGCATGGTGATCGCCGAGACGTTCTACCGCCCCACCGCTAACGGTGGCAAGGAGTGGTTCAACCCCGCCGATGTCGAGGTCGAACGGGATGACAAGGGGCGTCCGGTCCGCGCCACTCTGAAACAGGATGGACGACCTGTGGAGATGGGGGGCATCGAGAAGATGTCCAAGTCGAAGAACAATGGCGTCGACCCTCAGGCAATGATCGACCGTTTCGGTGCCGATACGGTGCGCCTGTTCATGATGTTCGCCGCACCACCGGAACAGTCCCTGGAATGGTCGGACTCCGGCGTCGAAGGTGCGCACCGTTTCATCAAACGACTATGGCGCCTGGTCGCTGATCACATCGACGCCGGCACTCCGGCGGCGCTGGATATCGACGCACTCGACGACAACCAGAGCGAACTGCGCCGCAAGACCCACGAAACCATCAAGAAAGCCAGTGACGATATCGGTCGCCGCACGACCTTCAATACGGCTATTGCCGCGGTCATGGAGCTTTCCAACGCACTCGGCAAATTCGATGACACCTCGCCACTCGGACTGGCCGTCGCGCGGGAAGCAGCCGAGGCCTGTGTGCTGCTGCTGGCGCCGATCACGCCACATGCCTGCCACGCGCTCTGGCGCGAACTCGGCCATGACACGCCCGTCATTGACGCCGCCTGGCCCAAGGTCGACGAATCGGCGCTGACGCGTGACACAATCGAGCTGGTCGCTCAGGTCAACGGCAAGTTGCGTGCCCGCCTGCAGGTACCGTCTGATGCCGACAAGGAAGCCATCGAAGCGCAGGCTCTGGCCGCCGACAACGTCAAGCGCCATATCGAAGGCCGCACGGTGCGCAAGGTCATCGTAGTGCCCGGCAAGCTGGTCAATGTCGTGGTTGCATGAGCCGAATTTCGTCGTGGACCAGGAGGGCTAGATCATGCGACGCCGTACATTCCTGACATACAGTCTGGCGATGCTGGGGACAACCGGGCTCGTCGGCTGTGGTTTTCGATTGCGTGGCCTGGACGGGGACATTGCCGGGCTCGATAGATTGGCATTCGACGCTGCCGACAGCGACCTGTCCGATGTCGTGCGTGACGAGCTCGAGGGGGCCGGGACCCTGATCGATGATAAAGCGCCATTACGGCTCAATCTGGGTCCGGAGACACTGAACCAGTCGGTATTGACGTTCGGCAGTGCCGGTAGCCGTGAAATCGAATTGACCCTGACAGCGCCCTTCTCCGTCCAGCAGACGGCAAACGATGCCTACCTGATGAACCAGGAGCAACTCGAGGTCACCACGACGTACAGTGTCACGGACGATAACCTGCTGGCACAGGACGACTTGCGTGCAGAAGCCACTGAACGGCTGCGTCGTGACGCGGCTCGACAGTTACTCGATCGGTTACGCTCGCTGGCAGACGACTGACACCTCATGAAAGTCTTCCCTGACAAGCTCTCAGCCGAACTGGAAAAACGTTTGCCACCGGTAGTGATCGTTGCCGGTGACGAACCATTGATCCACATGGAAGCCTGCGATGCCGTACGGACCGCAACGCGGGATCGCGGCATCGAAGAGCGCGAGGTGCTGCACGTCGAGAGTGGTTTTGCCTGGGGGCGTTTGACAGAATCCGCCGCCAGCCTCTCGCTGTTTGCGTCCAGCAAGCTGATCGAACTCCGTCTGGGTAGCCAGAACCTCGGACAGGATGGCGCCAAGGCACTGGAGCATTACGCCAATCAATTGTCGCATAGCGACAATGTCCTGCTGATCGCCTCCGCCCGACTGGAGCGCAAGCAGCAACAAAGCAAGTGGTTCAAGGCTCTCGACAAGGCCGGCATATTCGTCCCCGTCTGGCCGGTCGATCACCAGCGCTTGGGATTCTGGATCCGTGACCGGGCCGTTCGGCATGGTCTTTCCATCAACATGGAAGCGGCGCGCCTGCTGGGTGAACGCACGGAGGGCAATCTACTCGCCGCTGATCAGGAGTTGCAGAAACTGGCTTTGCTGATGCCTTCCGGCACCCAGGTCGATACCGATACCATTGCCAGCGGTGTCGAGGACAGCGCCCGCTATGATGTGTTCACACTGGCGGATGCGTGCCTTCGTGGTGAACGGGAACGCGCGTCGCGAATCATCGGAGGCCTTCGCGGTGAAGGAGTGGAGGCCCCGATCGTACTATGGGCTCTGACCCGGGAATTACGCACGCTACTATCGCTGTATCAGCATCTCGACCAAGGGCAGAGTTTCGAGCACGCCTGCAAGTCACAGAAACCGCCGATCTTCGACAAACGGCGCCCCGCCTACCAGCAGGCGCTCAACCGGCTACCGGTCAAACGACTGCACAAGTTATTGCTGTTTGCCCAACGTCTCGACCTTGCTATCAAGGGCGCCAGCCCGATCCCGCTCTGGGATGGCTTGCACGACCTGGCCCTGACACTGGCCGGTGGGCGCGGGCTGCTGGCGGAATCCTCCTTTTCGTACAAAGTGGGTTGAGTTCGCCCCCACCCCCCTGATCTCGGTCTCATATTACGGTATCATGCCGCGCTTTGCGCCCATCGCGGTGTCTGAACGTACCATCCATTCCAACGACACGAGTCCGCCATGAATGCCGTCGTTCTGGCCATCCTGGTGATGGTCACCTTGAGTCTCGCTCGCATTTCCGTCGTCTTTGCCCTCATCATCGCCAGCCTGGTCGGCGGTCTCTACGCCGGCTTGCCCCTATCGGAGGTTCTCGATGCGTTCAACGATGGGCTGGGAAATGGGGCTACCATTGCACTCTCCTACGCCGTTCTCGGTGCCTTTGCCGTGGCGCTATCCCGCTCAGGAGTGACCGAACTACTGGCCGATCGCACCATCCACCGGCTGGGGCTGGATAACAATGATCGGAGACACCGATCGGTGGTGTTGACGTTGCTGGGTGCTCTGCTCGCTGCCGCCATCAGCTCACAGAATCTGATTCCGGTGCATATTGCATTCATTCCCGTGCTGGTTCCGCCTCTGCTCAAGCTGATGAACCATCTCCAACTGGATCGGCGCGCCGTGGCCTGCGTGATCACTTTCGGTATTACCGCCCCCTATATGTTGCTGCCGGTAGGCTTCGGTTCGATCTTTCTCAATGATCTGTTGCTGGGGAACATCAATGAAGCGGGCGCCGAACAAGGGCTTGCAGTGGATGCCGGGATGGTGCCTTTGGCCATGGGCATTCCCATCAGCGGCATGCTACTGGGTTTGATTATCGCCGTTTTCTTCAGCTACCGCCGTCAACGCGTGTACGAGGATCGCGACCTGGCTCATGGCGATGAGCGACCTGCCCAGGCAGCTCAACACCTGGCTACCTGGCAAATGCTGGTGCTGGCCGTCGCACTGGTGGGCACGGTGGTGATTCAGCTACTGACAGACTCGATGGTGTTGGGCGGACTGTTCGGCTTTGCCCTGCTTTCGGTCAGTGGCGTGTTTCGCTGGCACGAACAGGACGATATTTTCACCGAAGGCATGCGAATGATGGCACTGGTCGGTTTCATCATGATCACTGCAGCCGGATTTGCCAGCGTGATGCAGGAAACCGGACAGGTCGAGACACTGGTCGCCAGTTCGACCGAGGTGATCGGCGACAACCGTGGCCTGGCGGCTCTGATCATGCTGCTGGTAGGGCTGTTCATCACCATGGGCATCGGTTCGTCGTTCTCGACCATACCGATCATCGCTTCGCTTTATGTGCCGCTGGCACTCAATTTCGGCTTTTCTCCCATGGCCACCGTCGCACTGGTCGGCACCGCTGCCGCACTCGGCGATGCCGGCTCACCGGCGTCGGACTCGACGCTTGGCCCTACGGCAGGGCTCAACGCCGATGGTCAGCATGACCATATCTGGGACTCCGTCGTACCGACATTCCTCCACTACAATATCCCACTCATCATTTTCGGCTGGCTGGCGGCAATGGTGCTTTGACCCTACCACCAGGTTGCCGACACATGCCGGCAACCTGGTGAATGACTCATTTCTTGCTCTGGATCACTGCAGTGCAGCATATGTTGTGCTAAACAGGTAGTCATGCCCTATCACTGTGATCCAGAGTCTTCCAATGCCCGCATCGAACGAACCGCCTCGCCCACCTTGGCATGCCCTATCTGTCGAAGAGACATTGTCACGCTTGACTTCCCACACCCAGGGGCTTGATGACGCCGAGATCCAGCATCGTCTGGATATCCACGGACGGAACCGGCTACAGCAGGAACGCATTCGCCCCTGGTGGAAACGACTCCTGGTCCAGTTCAATAACGTGCTGATGCTGATCCTGCTGGTCGCTGCGTTGGCCAGCCTGGGCATGGGACATGTGCTGGACACACTGGCCATTCTTGGCGTGGTGGTCATCATTGCATTGGTCGGGTTCATCCAGGAAGGCAAGGCCGAGAAGGCACTGGACAGTATTCGGCGCATGCTGTCGCCCCGGGCCAATGTCGTGCGGGGCGGGCAGCGTCGGCAAGTGGATGCCGAAGTACTGGTCCCCGGCGATATCGTGCTGCTCGAAAGCGGCGACCGCGTGCCGGCGGACCTTCGCCTGCTGGATGCCAAGCGAGTGCGAGCCGATGAGGCAGCATTGACTGGCGAGTCGGTCCCGGTCGACAAGCAGACGATGCCCGTCGCTGACGACACCGAGCTGGCTGAACGTTCGAACATGGCTTATGCGGGGACCATCATCGCTCAGGGCAATGCCACCGGCGTTGTCGTGGAGACAGGCGCACGTAGCGAAATTGGACGAATATCGGAGTTGTTGCGCGACGTCGAGAAACTGAAAACGCCGCTACTGCGCCAGCTCGACCGTGCCGGACGCACGCTCGCCATCGTGATCGTGCTGACGGCACTGCTCACCGGGGTGTTCGGCATTCTGGTCCACGACCAACCATTGAGCGACATGTTCATGGCCAGCATCGGCCTGGCAGTCGCAGCCATTCCGGAGGGCCTGCCCGCGATCGTCACCATCGGGCTGGCACTGGGCGTGCAAACAATGGCCAGACGCAACGCCATCATTCGGCGCCTGCCTGCAGTCGAAACGCTGGGATCGATTTCCACCATTTTTTCCGACAAGACCGGGACACTGACCCGCAATGAGATGACGGTACAAGCCATCTGGCTGCCTGAAGGCCAATTCCGTGTCACGGGCGTCGGCTATGCGCCGGAAGGCGACTTCGTCGCACTCGATGACGACGGTAATGATGCATCCACTACCGTATCGCTTGATGACCAGCCCGATCTGGGTCACTTGCTTCGTGCCGGCGTGCTATGTAACGACGCCGAATCGGCCGAAGAAGCCGGCCGTTGGCATATTCATGGTGATCCTACAGAGGGCGCTCTGGTCGTGGCTGCCGCCAAGGCGGGGCTATCGTTTCGGACATTACGTCACGATCATGCCCGCCATGATGCCATCCCCTTCGAGTCGGAGCGTCGTTACATGGCAACCCTGCACGACCTCCACGGCACCACCTGCCTGTTCGTCAAGGGGGCCCCGGACCGGCTGCTGGAGATGTGCCATCGGGTTCGCGTCGGTAATCAGACACAACCGCTCGACACGCAGGAATGGCACGCCCGTATCCACGCACTATCGTCCCGTGGCTTACGCGTATTGGCCCTGGCCGAAAAAACCGGGGAGCCCCACGCCGGAGACCTGACCGATGAACATGCCGAGGAAGGGCTGGTATTGCTGGGGCTGGTCGGCCTGCTCGACCCACCAAGGGAGGATGTCATCGACGCTGTCGAGCGCTGCCTGACAGCGGGTATTCGCCCCGTCATGGTGACCGGTGATCATGCCGAGACCGCGCTCGCGATAGCTCGGCAGCTGGGCTTTTCCCACACCGACCGCGCTGTCACCGGTCGGGAGATCGAAGCCATGAGTGATGCCGATCTTGCAGCCTGTATTACCGAGATCGACGTATTCGCTCGTGCCGCCCCCGAGCACAAGCTGCGACTGGTCAAGGCCATGCAGGCCCGGGGCGGCATCTGTGCAATGACCGGCGACGGGGTCAACGATGGCCCCGCCCTGAAGCGTGCCGATGTCGGGGTCGCCATGGGTGTCCAGGGGACGGAGGCCGCCAAGAATGCCGCAGAAATGGTGCTGGCGGATGACAATTTCGCCAGCATCGTCAGCGCCATCGAAGAAGGCCGCAAGGTCTATGACAATATCCGCAAGACCATCACCTTTTTATTGCCCACCAATGGCGGACAGGGGCTTTCGATTCTTCTTGCCGTCCTGGCCGGCGGTTCATTGCCGGTGACACCGCTACAGGCGTTGTGGGTCAATATGGTCGTCGCCATCACTTTAGGGCTTGCCCTGGCTTTCGAGCCCGGCGAACCCGATCTCATGAAACGACACCCTCGGAATCCTGACGCCCCCTTGCTGGACGGTTTTCTACTGTGGCGCGTGGTATTCGTATCGGTCCTGTTACTGGCCGGCGTCTTCGGCATGTTCACCTGGTTGCACGACATTCAGGGTAACAGCCAGGCCCTGGCCCGCAGCGGGGCCGTCAATATACTGGTCATGGGCAGCGCCGCTTACCTGATCAACAGCCGATACCTTGTTTACAGTGCGTTGTCGAAGCAGGGAGTCTTCGGCAGCCGCTCGGTATGGTTGGCGATCACTCTGGTCGTACTGCTGCAGTTGGGCTGGACCTACCTGCCGTTCATGCAACGCCTCTTCGGTAATGAGGCGCTGTCACTCATCCACTGGCTGGTCATCGTCTCGGCCAGCATCATCCTGTTTCTCATCGTCGAACTGGAAAAGGGAGTATGGAGATATTTTCATCGCTCACTCAGGGGGCGCTCGTCTACTCATGACCCTCTGACACCACGCAAGACAACATGATGAGGAATGAATCAGTATCATCAATTATTGTAATTTTATATCGTTATTCATTATCAAAACAAATAGATCACTCCCTCTGCTAAGCTAATGTCAATTCACGACGGGGCTTATGACAGCCAGTGCTTGGCTGCCGAGAACCCTGTCATGTCAGACAAGGGCCGATGCCGAGAGGAGACTGCATTTGGAACTGATTCAGTACGCCTTCAACAATATCGAGTTGTTGGGCACCCGGACACTGGAACACATCTCGCTGGTCAGTGTTGCCGTCGGGATCGCTACCCTGACCGGTGTGCCTATCGGTATCGCCATTACACGTAACGAAACCGTTGCCCGCACCGTTCTCTACATCGCATCCATCATTATCACGATCCCTTCCATCGCACTGTTCGGGATCATGATTCCGATCCTGTCGACCATCGGCCAGGGGATCGGTTACGTACCGGCAGTCATTGCCGTTCTGCTGTACTCACAGCTGCCGATCATTCGTAATACTTACACCGCCATCAACAATGTCGATCCCGCCTTGCGGGAAGCCGCACGCGGTATCGGCATGAGTGCCAACCAGCGACTGCGCATGGTCGAGATTCCTCTCGCCGTCCCCGTCATAATGGCCGGCGTTCGTACCGCCGTGGTACTCAACATCGGCGTCATGGCGATTGCCGCCTATATCGGAGCTGGTGGGCTCGGCACCTTCATCAGCCGCGGCATTTCCCAGTCGGACCCACGCCAGCTGATCGTAGGCGCCGTCGCCGTGAGTCTACTGGCGATCATCGTCGACTATTCGCTATTGGCACTGCAGAAACGCTTGACCCCCAAAGGTCTGGAACGTGCCGCTTCCAGCCCCTGACATCCTGCGACGGGTCAACGACTTCCGCCTAACGAACAAGGACACATGAATGATTCGACTCGATAACCTGACCAAGGTCTTCGACACGCCCAAGGGCGCGGTGGTTGCCGCGGACCATATCAGCATGGAAGTGCCCCGGGGCGAAATCTGCGTACTGCTCGGTCCCTCGGGTTGCGGCAAGACCACGACGCTGAAGATGATCAACCGCATCGTACGACCGACATCGGGCAAGGTATTCATCAACGATGAAGACACCTCCGGTCTCAATACTCAAGAGCTTCGCCGTAACATCGGTTATGTCATCCAGCAGATCGGCCTGTTCCCGAACATGACGATCGAAGAGAACATCACCGCCGTTCCACGCTTACTGGGTTGGGATGCCAAGCGTTACAAGGAGCGTGCCCGGGAGATGATGGCGATGATCGCCATGGAGCCCGACGCGTTTCTCAAACGCTATCCAAGTGAACTGTCCGGCGGCCAGCAACAGCGTATCGGAGTCGCCCGCGCTCTGGCTGCCGACCCGCCTGTCATGTTGATGGACGAACCGTTCGGGGCCATCGACCCGATCAATCGCGCCGTGATTCAGGATGAGTTCCTCAAGATGCAGCAGGATCTCAAGAAGACCATCATGTTCGTCAGTCACGATATCGATGAAGCGATCAAAATGGGTGATCGGGTCGCCATTTTTCGGGAAGGCAAGCTGGTACAGTATTCGACCCCCGACGACCTGCTCGCCGCCCCCAAGAATGCCTTCGTCGAGTCCTTCCTGGGCGAGGATCGCGCACTGAAACGGTTGAACCTGGTCAAGGTTCGGGAAGTCATGTCGCAC
This sequence comes from Aidingimonas halophila, assembly GCF_900106955.1. GTDB lineage: Bacteria > Pseudomonadota > Gammaproteobacteria > Pseudomonadales > Halomonadaceae > Aidingimonas > Aidingimonas halophila. The sequence continues at coordinate 345,799 of NZ_FNNI01000006.1, forward strand.
GAGATAGGTACCGTCACCCCCGATGACAGCCTTGAAACCGCACTGCAGCGCATCGACGACTACGGTTACCAGAACGCGATCGTGATGATCAATGATCGGCAACGTCCCACCGGGATGATCACTCGGGCCATAGCACGAACGACCAAAGGCTATTGTCGGGATCACTTCCAGGGCATCCCCGCCGCGGTTCATCTAGACGATGACCTACGCAAGGTGGCTTCGCTGATGTTCTCCAATGACATGACCTGGCTGCCCTGCGTGGACGATGACGAACGCATCATGGGCCAGATCACCCAGCGGGCCATCACCCATCATCTGGGCTCCCGCCATCGCGTCGCGGAACATAGCGTCGCCGACCAAAACACGGGGGTGTAAGCCTATGCCGATCCAGAGCATGCAAGGCGCCCTGCGTGCGCTGATACTGGTCGTGGTCTTCTTTATCGGCGTCTGGAGTCAGTCCAGCGGGCTGGTCGACGATTTCATGTTCTACCTGCCGGATGTGCAGTACCTCGTCGTACAGCATCTATGGCTCACCGCCGTTTCAGGCAGTCTGGCCATCGGCGTAGCCGTGCCACTGGGTATCATTCTGTCACGTCGCAGCATGGCGAAAGTGGCGGAATCCCTCATGCAAGTATTGAACGTGGGGACGACCATTCCGACATTGGCCGTACTGGCACTGTCAATGAGCTTTCTGGGCATCGGTACCGTACCAGCCATTTTTGGCCTGTTCGTTGCCACGCTGTTGCCCATTGCCCGTAACACCTATGCCGGCCTGAAAGGCGTATCCCCCGCCCTGATGGAAGCCGCAGCGGGCATTGGCATGTCGCCGACTCAGCGCTTGTTCCGTGTCGAATTGCCCAACGCACTGTATGTCATCTTCGCCGGTATCCGCACGGCACTGGCGATCAATGTAGGCACCGTGCCACTGGCGTTTCTGATCGGCGCCGGTGGCCTGGGTGAACTGATTTTCACCGGCATCGACCTCTACGACCCCATCATGATGCTGTCGGGTGCCATTCCAACGGCGCTACTGGCGATCACTGTCGATGCGCTGATCGCCACCATCGCATTCATCGTCGTGCCCCGCGGGGTGAATCCCTCGCGAGCCTGATTCACTATTCAACCGATGGTTCACACCATCACTTGAAAAACGAGGAGATCATAATGAAAACCATCGTTCGTACCCTGACTGGCCTGGCGCTAGCCGGTGCCCTGACGACCAACGCCGCAGCCGAAGAGATCGTCGTCGGCGGCAAGAACTTCACTGAGCAGCAGATTCTGGCCAGCATGACGACCCAGTATCTGGATGCCCTGGACTACGATGTCGACCAGCGATCCGGTATGGGCTCATCGGTCCTCCGTCAGGCGCAGGAAAATGGCCAGGTCGACCTCTATTGGGAGTACACCGGTACGTCCTTGATCAACTATAACGAGGTCGACGAAAAGCTTGATGCCGATGAAACCTATGAGCGCGTCAAGGAACTGGACGCCGAGAAAGGACTGGTCTGGCTGGCTCCTTCCTCGGCCAATAACACCTATGCGCTTGCCATGCGCGCCGACGATGCCGAAGAGCGCGGCATCCAGAGCATTTCCGACCTGGCCGAGACAATCAATGACGGCGACGAGCTGACACTGGCCTCGAACGCCGAGTTCTATTCCCGTGATGATGGCCTGCGCCCGTTACAGGAAGCCTACGATTTCGAATTCGGTCGCGCCAACATCAAGCGAATGGATACCGGCCTGACCTACCCGGCACTGCGGGATGAGGAAGTCGACGTCTCCGTCGTCTTCGCCACCGATGGCCGTATCCCTGCGTTTGACCTGACCGTTCTGGAAGACGACAAGGGCTATTTCCCGGCATACGCTCTCACCCCCGTGATTCGGGAGGAAACGCTGGAGGCGCACCCCGATCTTGAAGAGCAGCTCAACAAGCTCTCCGAGCTCCTGGACGATGACACCATGGCTGAGCTGAACGCGGCAGTGGACGTCGAGAGGGAAACCATCGAAGACGTCGCTCGCGAATTTCTGGAAGAACACGATTTGATCTGAGCCGGATTCCGTCGGCCGAATGAGGCTGGCAGAATATGCATTGTCTATCCGAGGCCGCCTTATTGGCGGCCTCATGCGTTATCCGCCATTGTGGAGTGCTCATATGCACTATCAGGATCAACTCAGGGTCGGTGCTGCCCAGATCAACACCGAACTCGGTGATGTCGAGACCAATCTCGAGCGCCATATGGACATCATCGCCCAGGCACGCGAGGCAGAGGTCGAACTTCTGGTTTTTCCCGAACTTTCCTTGACCGGTTATAACCTGGGCGGCCGGGTTCTGGAAGTGGCCTGCCCTCTGGAGGCATCTACCCTGGCTCGACTCGCCCAGTCCGTGGGCGATATGCAGACTGTCGTCGGCTTTGTCGAGGAGGCGAGCCCGGGGGAGTACTACAACGCTCTGGCGATTCTTCAGCAGGGCGACATCCTGGCCGTACACCGAAAGCTCAACCTGCCCACCTACGGCGGTCTCGAGGAAGGCAAGTGGTTCACGCACGGCGAAGCACTGACACACACCTCGATCCGCGCCGGTTGGACAGCCACCCAGTTGATCTGTGCCGATCTCTGGAACCCGGCGCTCGTTCATGCCGCCCTGCTGGAGCGACCAACCGTGCTCTGTGCACCGATCAATTCCGCCACGGGTATCGTCAGTGAGGACTTCTCCAACGAGCGCAACTGGGCTCTCAACCTGAGTTTCTACGCCATGACGTACGGTACGCCGGTGATAATGGCCAACCGCTACGGCCCGGAGGGAAACAGTCACTTCTGGGGTGGGTCTCGCATTTTGGGGCCACGAGGCGATATCCTGGCGGAAGCGGGCAATGGCGACACACTGGTGCATGCCGATCTGTCGCGGACCGCTATCGCCCGAGCCCGTTTCGAACTACCGACCCTGCGCGATGCCGATACGCCGCTGGTAAGAGAGTTGATGGCCGGCTACCGGTAAGCCGGAATCCAAACCATTGAAGGGGGCATTACACACCGAAATAGCAAAAAGGGCATGAAAATCAGGGTCATTTCGCTCTATACTTAAGGGGCATCGCATGGACGTCAGACGCAGACTCAAGGATCATCAAGAAGCCGGAAGCCATCCCAAAAGTAAGGAACATCCCATGATGAAGAAACTTGCTCGAGTCCTTAGCCCGCTATTGATTGCCTGCCTGGTCCTGGGGAGCCTCCCGGTGGCTGCAGCGCCTGCCTCCCCGACTGAGGGTGGTCTGGTATCCACTCAGGATGCGCTGAGTGCTGACCAAGTGCAGGCCGATCGCGAGCGTATCGACGACGTCCTGTCACGTCAGGACGTACAGGACCAACTCCTGGCTCAAGGGGTCGATCCAGCCGACGTGCGGGATCGTGTCGATGCGCTATCCGACCAGGAAGTCCATGACATGGCCGACCGTCTCGATGACATGCCGGCTGGTGCCAGTGTTGTCGGCGCCCTGTTCGCCGTCTTCGTGATCCTGCTGGTCACCGACATCCTGGGACTGACCGATGTGTTCCCCTTCACCCGTTGATGCGCATCATGCAACGCGTTCAACGGTTCTCAGTGAACGCCCGCCCTGCGGGCGTTCTGCTGTTGGTAGTCACGCTACTGTTCCTCAGTGGCTGTGCCGGCAGCCCAACGTTAAAAAGCCCCGATCGGCTTGGTATCCCTGAGAAGGTCACACTCGATGACGTGCCCTTCCATGGCCAACGGGACTATCAATGTGGACCGGCGTCACTGGCGATGGTACTCAACGCCAGCGGTATCGATGCAGATGTCGATACGCTGATCCCGCAAGTCTTCCTGCCGGAACGCGAGGGCAGCGTCCAACCCGAGATGCTCGCCACCTTGCGGCGCTATGAGCGCGTTCCCTTCGTGATCGATAGCAATTTCGAAGCGCTGTTGAGAGAGATCGCCAACGATCACCCGGTGATCGTCATGCAGAACCTGTCGTTACCTGCCTGGCCGGTCTGGCATTACGCCGTTGCCATCGGCTACGACATGGATGCGCGTGAACTCATCCTGCATAGCGGCATGGAGGCGAAAACCCGAACGTCGTTCGGCACCTTCGACAACACCTGGGCCCGCAGCGAACGATGGGCTGTCGTCGCCCTCCCTCCGGGGGAGTTACCCGACAGTATCAGTCGACACCGGGCCATGAGCGCCATTGCCGACTTCGAGCGCGTCAACGACCCACAAACGGCATTGCCAAGCTGGCGAGCCCTGACCGAACGCTGGCCCTCGATGGCCATGGGGTGGTTTGCACTGGGTAACGCCGAATATGCGGCGGGCGACCCGGAAGCGGCAGCCAATGCATTTCGTGAGGCCACCGAACAGGACGCCAGTCTGGCGGTTGCCTGGCTCAACCTTGGTCTGACCCTGGAAGACATGGGGGACAATGACGCTGCCCGAGAGGCTCTCAACCAGTCGGCAACCCTCCCCAGCGAATGGCAGGCACAGGCGCAGCGGGCACTGGAGGGGCTACCCTCAGAGTAAAGCGACAGTAAGGAGCGAATCATGCGCTTCGCCATTTATGGTACAGGCGGTGTCGGCGGCTATTTTGGTGGCCGCCTAGCCGAAGCCGGAGAGGATGTCACCTTTATCGCACGAGGCAAGCATCTGAAAGCCATTCAGGACGAAGGGCTATTCATCTCGAGTCCCAATGGCGATATCCATCTGACGGAAACTCGGGCCACCGATGACCCTACGGCTATCGGCGAAGTGGACTGCGTGATCGTGGCAGTCAAAGCCTGGCAGGTCATCGATGCGGCCAGGGCCATGCGCCCATTGATCGGCGCGCGGACCATGGTACTGCCACTGGAAAACGGGGTGGAAGCCGCCGACCAGTTGGCCGCCGAACTCGGCGACAATCATGTGCTGGGCGGACTATGCGGTATCGTCGCCTACCGCGAAGCGCCCGGGCACATTCGACACGCCGGTGTTGACCCGTTCATCCGTTTGGCAGAACGCGACAACCGGGCAAGTGAGCGGACTCAGAATCTCAGGACAGTACTCTCTCGTGCCACGGGCATCAATGCCGAAATCCCCGACGACATTCAGGTTGCCATCTGGAGTAAATTCCTGTTCATCTGTGCCATGAGTGGAGTTGGTGCCATCACCCGAGCGCCAATCGGCGAAACACGCTCCCTGGATGAAACGCGTCGCTTATTCATTGCCGTGATGGAAGAAATTTGCGATGTCGCCCGGGCCAGCGGTGTCGACATGCCCGATGATGCCATCGAACGTGCCATGAATTTCATCGAAGCCCTGCCCGAGAGCAGCACGGCTTCCATGCAGCGAGATATCATGGCGGGACGCCCTTCCGAACTCGAGTCCCAGAATGGCGCCGTTGTCAGGCTGGGACAGAAATGCGGCGTCGACACCCCGGTCAACGCCGTGATTCATGCCGCGCTGCTTCCTCAGGAACGACAAGCACGCAACTGAGGGCAATCAGCTACGTTCATAAGTACCGATCAAGCGGTTCATGCCCAATACATGGGGCTCGACCTTGGCCAGGAAATCTTCGAGGTCGAGCCCTGCCGGCAGGTCGAGGTTCTGATCCAATGCCAGAACCCAGAAGTAGTAGTGATGCTTCCCATGCCCTTCCGGCGGCATCGGCCCACCATAGCCGGTATTGCCGAAATCGTTGCCACCAGCGGTACCTTCGGTACACCCCTCGGCCAGATGAGTGATGGAAGCCGGCAGATTGTAAAGTACCCAGTGAACGAAACCGTAGCTACCCGGCTTGAGCAGGGGGGCATCCGGATCATGGCAGATCACTGCGTATCCCTGGGTGCCCTCCGGTGCCCCGCTCCAGGTCAGCACTGGCGAGATATCATCACCCTCTCCGGTGTACTTGGCCGGGATCTCTCCGAGATTTTCGAATGATACGCTGCCTACCTGCATGTTAGATAATGCAAAACCCATCGTGAACTCCTCCTTCCATTGATAACGGGACAACGACTGAACGATCTCTAGCGTCAGAGAGAGTGGGGGGAACTGTCAACGCTTCACCAGGCCATTGACGACTGACGCTGATGCTTTCTTTCATCGCGTCCGAAGCAACGCATCAGACGTTCGCCATACGTCAGTCGCCTGTTCAGGAAACGGCGGGTCCTGGCCTGATGCGACGACTCATCTCTGGCCCAGTATCGTAGCGTATCAAGAAACAGCGCCGTCAGTGTGATCTCTTCGCACTGTGCCCGACGGGTACCGTAGGGCGCTTCGAGTCTCGACGCCTCGCGTAGCCACTGAATGGTCCTCGACAGATCGAATATCATCGGTACCCAGGTGTGCATGTGGGGCGGATGCATCTTGGTACGCAGCATCTGTATCGTCACCCGACGATGGATGGCCATGGCATCGAACCAGGCCAGCATGCAGTGTCGGATACGATCCTTGGGCGGCCAGTCGTCGAAATCGTCAGGTTTATCGGCCAGCATGGCCCGCCAACCGCGCAGAAACCAGGCATTGGCCACGGCATCGAGGTCCCGATAGACATCAAGCACGGCTCGTGGCGGAACATCCAACCGCATGGCCACGTCCGACAGGGTGACGGCCTCCCAGCCACGCTCTTCCGCCATGAGCAGTGCCATGTCGAGAATCCGCGATGCAAGGGACGCCGCTTGCGCGTCGGCATCGTGGTGTACAGGGATCATTGACATGCGTCCTCCTTCTGTCTTCCTGACAAGGTCGTCGCAAGACACCGGTTTCTATTAGCATAGAACGCGTTGATGGTTTGATGTTCCTATAGTGGGCCAGTCATCACCCCCATCATGAAGTACTACAACAGGAGAGTGGATCATGTGGGACCAGCACGAGATTCGCCTGACACCTCGAGAACGGGGCTTTCACCTGATTACCGATGACATCGTCGATGCGCTGCCACGTCTCGATGACATCACGACCGGCCTGCTCCACCTGCAATTGCAACATACGTCGGCTTCGCTGACGCTCAACGAAAACGCCGACCCCGACGTACGCCATGACATGGAGGCGTATCTACGCCGCTTGGTACCTGGCGACCTCCCTTACTTTCGTCACACCCTGGAAGGCCCCGACGACATGCCGGCACATATTCAGGCCAGCCTGCTGGGCACACAGCTCACCCTGGCAGTCCGTAATGGACGACTCGCCATGGGAACCTGGCAGGGCATCTGGTTGGGAGAACATCGGGACCACGGTGGGCAACGTCGCATCATTGCTACCTTGAACGGTGAATAATGCATGCTGGCACGGCATGGTCGGACAGGTGAGAAAACGCCATGAGTGATGGATTGATCGTCGTATTCGGAGGCACCGGCTTTCTGGGCCGTACCATCGTGCGCGAGCTGGCGGATGCCGGCCGTCGAGTGCGGATCGCGGCTCGCCACCCCTGGCTTCCGGACTGGACCGATGAGGATGATCACCTTGAACTCGCTACGGTTGACATTCGGGATGAGAGCAGTATCAGCGCGGCCTTGGCGGATGCCGATGGCGTGATCAATGCCGTCAGTCTCTATGTCGAAGGCGGTGAGCTCGATTTCAATACGATTCATGTCCAGGGCGCCGCACGTCTTGCAAGACTCACCCACGACGCGAACATCGACAGCCTGATACACATCTCCGGCATCGGCGTCGATCCGCAATCGTCTTCAGCGTATGTGCGTGCCCGGGCACAGGGAGAAACACAAGTCATCAAGGCGTTTCCCAAAGCGGTGATCGCGCGCCCCAGCGTGCTGTTCGGACCAAGCGATACCTTTCTCTCGACATTGGCATCGTTGAGTCGTCTCCCCTTCATCCCGCTATTTGGTGATGGCAGCACGAGACTCCAGCCCGTTCATGTTGTCGATATCGCCCGCGCCATCGTCCGACTCGTCAGCGACCATCCTCCCGAGTGGCGCTTATTCGAACTAGGCGGAGGAGAAATCGCCGAGTATCGGGCCATCGTGAAACGGGTGCTCGTCCACCTGAATCGTCCACGCCCACTGGTCCCCGTGCCATTTCCGATCTGGCGTATCCTCGCCACAGTGACGTCACGGCTACCCAACGCTCCGCTGACACACGATCAGATCATTCTCATGCAACAGGACAACGTGGTAAGCGACAATGTCGGCACTTTCTCGGAACTCGGCATCGAACCACGCACCTTGCGCGAGAGCCTGCCGGAATGCCTGCCCTGAAAAACGACAATCGGGGTTTGAGGTAGCTTCCTATTCATAGTCAGCTTGTTTCCAGCCCAACAGAACGCCCGTCTGGACTTACCGGACGGGCGTTGCGAGTTGGGCCGTTGGTTTGACGGCTCAGTTCGAGGGAAAGTTGAACTGGGCGGATTCCCGCTGTTGAGTGCGCGGCCACCGCTGGGAGATGGCCTTGCGACGCGTATAGAACCGAACCGCGTCGGGGCCGTAGGCGTGAAGATCGCCGAAGAGCGATTCCTTCCAGCCACCGAAACTGTGGAACGCGACCGGCACCGGCAGCGGAACGTTGATACCCACCATGCCGACTTCAATGCTGTCGGCAAATCGGCGGCCGGCTTCACCGTCACGGGTAAAGACACAGGTGCCATTGCCATATTGATGCGCATTGATCAGGGCGATGGCGTCCTCGAACGTCGCGACACGCACGACGCATAGCATCGGCCCGAAGACCTCGTCGCGGTAGATGCTCATCTCCGGGGTGACACGATCGAACAACGTCGCCCCCAGGAAGTAGCCGGGCGACTCATCGACCAACGGGTGCTGCCGGCCATCGACCACCAGATCGGCACCCGCAGCCTTGCCCTCCTCGATATAGCCGGCCACCTTGTCGCGGTGGCTGGCATTGATCAAGGCGCCCATATCCAATCCCCGTTCCGTTCCGGGGCCTATCTTGAGCATACGCGCCTGGTCGGCCAGTTTGCCGACCAAGGCATCAGCCGTATCGTCACCGACACAGACAGCGACCGAGATCGCCATGCAGCGTTCGCCGGCACTGCCATAAGCCGCACCGATCAATGTATTGGCGGCATTGTCCAGATCCGCATCAGGCAGGACCACGGCATGATTCTTGGCGCCACCCAGGGCTTGCACGCGCTTGCCATTTTCGGCGCCACGGCGATAGATGGACTTCGCGACAGGCGTGGAGCCGACGAAAGAGAGCGCTTTCACGTCCGGGGCATCGAGCAGTGCTTCCACCGCTGTGCGATCCCCGTGAATGACACTGAAGATGCCCGACGGCAAACCCGCTTCTTCCAGCAGCTCGGCCATCTTGAGAGCCGCCGAAGGTGCCTGTTCGGAAGGCTTGAGAATGAACGCATTACCGCAGGCGATCGCCATGGGAACCATCCAGAGCGGCACCATGACGGGGAAATTGAACGGTGTAATGCCGGCCACGATACCGAGCGGCTGATGATTTGACCAGGTATCGATACCGGGACCCGCGTTATGGGAATACTCCCCTTTCAGCAGTTCCGGTACGCTGCATGCATATTCGACATTCTCGATACCACGCTTGAGTTCGCCCATGGCATCTTCCAGCACCTTGCCATGTTCCTGACTGACCAACAGACAGATCTCATCGGCGTCACGCTCAAGCAGCATCTTGAAGTGGTACATGACCTGAGCGCGCTTTGCCGGTAGCGTATCGCGCCAGGCCGGGAAGGCAGTACGTGCCGCATCGATGGCGCGCTCTACCGTGGCGCTGTCTCCCAGGGCGACATGGCGAACGACGTCAGCGGTAGCGGGATTGACGACATCGAGCGTGCGATCGCCGGCGATACGCTCGCCGGCAATCCAGTGATTCACATCAGTCATTGGGGATGATTTCTCTTCAAACATGCTTGCCAAGCAACGCTTCGTCGAATGGATAGCGACTGAGTTTCTCGATGCCGGTGTCGGTGACCAGCACTTCCTCTTCGAGCTTCACACCGTCGGCCGCACCGACTTCGCCGATGTAACTCTCGACCGAAACCACCATGCCGGGCTCCAGAATGCCATCCTTGGAAAAGCGATCGAAGTCCATGTGGTGAGCGACCAGCGGCGTCTCACCATGCATGCCGACACCGTGGATGACCGAAGGATAACGGCGATCCAGGAAGCGCTCGGGAATCTTCCAGGCCTTGTCGGCAATCTCGCGATAACTCATACCCGGCGCCAGAATGCTCATGTTGTGATGCACCTGATCGTAAGCCATCTGATACAAGCTTTGCTGGTAGGCAGTCGGCTTGCCGGGGCCGACATGAAAGGTCCGCGAGAAATCCGAGTAATAACCGTGACAGCCGATGGTATCGGTATCCAATGCCACCAGTTCACCGGTGCGGATCACTCGATCACTGGCCTCATTGAACCAGGGGTTGGTACGCGGACCGGATGACAGCAGGCGCGTCTCGATGAATTCCCCACCCTGTCTGATCACTTCTCCATAAAGAATCGCGAACAGGTCGTTCTCGCGAACCCCCGGTTTGATATTGGCTTCCACCTCGGCGACCGCCGCTTCGCTACCCGCCATGGACTGCGCCAGACAGGCAATCTCCTCCGGTGTCTTGATGCGTCGGCAGTGGAGGGTATCCTGCATGCAGTCATACACATCGAGCCCCTGAGCTTCCAGGGAGCGTGCCAGGTTGAGTGCGCAGCGATCCAGACCGACCTTCTTGTTGCCTTTGCCGTGTTCCTCGATCAATTCGGCGATTTCGATACCGAAAGGATCGGAAGACATGTTGTCGCGCTGATTGACCGCCGACCACACCACCTTGGAGGTACGTGCTTCATCGATGGTTTCCAGCCAGGTCGATACATGCGCACTGCCCGGGTATTCGAACAGAATCACCGGACCTTCCAGCGGCACGTAAATGTAGCGCGTGGAATTGCGCAGGAAGTAGCCGAACATGTTCCGCGAACCGGTGGCATAGCGCTGATTGTAGGGATCGAAGAGAACCACGGCGGCATAGCCCTGTTCAGCCATCATCGCCCGCAATCGCTGCAACCGCCCGGCACGCAATTGCCGGGGGTTGAACGCAGTGGGAATGCTGTCGGTATTGGCCATCGGCGCCGATGGCACCACGGGAATGTTGTCGGGTTCGTTGTCAGTCAGATTCTCGAAATCGACGATGCTCATTGAATACCTGTCAGTCCTGGAGGTTATCGCTACGCTGCATCCCTTCCTTCAGCAGCTGTTCATGGATCGGTGCCATACGTCCGAAAATGCGCTGGGCACGTTCGGGCCTTCCAATGAAGCCGGGCTCCTTGGCGTAAGCAAAGATGACGGTATGGCGCTCCTTGTCGCCTTCCACCGGCGTCACACGATGCAGCGAATAGCGACCGAAGAATATCTGCAGATCACCGGGTTGGAGGTCCAACGATTTGAGTGTCGAGCGGTCGCCATCGAGCACTTTCTCGACCTCCTCGAAATTCTCACCTTCCGGACTGCGAATCCCCGGGGCGTACTCAAAGCGTCCACCGCCATGAGATTGCCGCGTCATCATGGTGACGATGAATTCATTGGTATCGTAATGCCAGGGATGCTGACATCCTTCACGGAGCACATTGATGACCAGACCGGCGAGTGGATCAGCATATTCATGAATTTCATCCATGCCGACGACGGCCGCGATGAAACGCTGAAACTCCGGACTCTGATAGACTTGTCGAATAATGGTGCTGTCATCGATGCAGTCACCCGCCACGAACCCGTTGGTGCGATCATCGAACCGATTCCTGGGATGGGAGGCCGGCAGGTCGGGATCGCCGTCACTATTGTAGGGATTGGTCTCGGTCTGATTATAATGCGCCTTGGGAGACAGGCGTTCGGTTTCCCGTTCCAGCCGAGCCAACGCCTCTTCGGGCACAAAACGCTTGAGCACCACACAACCGTCATCGGCGAGTTGCTGGCGGCATTCGTCAATCAAACGCTGACCCGCCTGACCATCGAGTTGGTTGATCGGATAATGCTCGATATCAATCAGCCCATGAAGTGACGTATTGTCTTCCTGTTGCGCTGTGGCGTGCATTGTCATTGCTCCTGCCATCTTGGATAACGTATGGACAGGGTAGCCAGCCAGATTCAATAATAGAAATGAATGGTTAAGATAAAATTCATTGCAAGGGCTCATTGATTATGGATACCGACCTGCTGCGCGCCTTCGTGACCGTCGCCGAATGCGAGGGATTCAGTGCCGCCGGCAAGGTTCTACACCGCACGCAATCGGCCGTCAGCTTGCAGATCAAGCGTCTCGAAGACCAGATGGGTGAAGCCTTGTTCGAACGCACCAGCCGAAGCGTCGTACTTACACCTCCCGGTGGCCGGCTGCTGCCTTATGCAAGACATATTCTCAAGTTACAGGATGAGGCAAAACGCATCATGGGTGCAGAACGTCAGGGCGAATTGATCCGCCTCGGCACCTCGGAAGAGCAGGCCAGTACGTACCTCCCCGAACTACTGCCCCGCTTCGCCAGACAGTTCCCTGGCGTCCGGCTCGAAGTCATCTGCGATATCAGTGCTCGCCTGATTCACGATTTTCAGGAGGGGTTACTCGATGCTGCACTGGTCATCCGTCACATGCCGACCCAATCCGGCCAGTTGCTGGGCCGCGAACCCATGGTATGGGTCATCGCCGACGACAAGTCGCCCGACGAGTGGGAGACCCTGCCGCTTGCCCTCAACCCGGAGGGCTGTATCTTTCGTGCCCACGCTTTTGCTGCTTTGGGGAGAGACGACTGGCGCTGGGACGTACGCTACTCCAGCCAATCCCCCACTGGCATCAACCTGCCGGTCCAGGCGGGCCTGGCAATGACGGTAAAAACGCCGCGCAGCGTGCCCCCGGGCTGTCGTATCGTCGGTGACGACGCAAGCTTACCCGAACTCGGCCATGTCGAGATCGAGATGCATCGTTCGCCGGGCCGCTCCAGCGAAGCCTTCCACTTTTTCTGCGACGAACTCGAAGCTATCGTTACCGGTACGGAATCCGTCGAATGCTTTGAAACACTCAACGAAACCGTTGCATCATCCGCGACCGAATGAGTCGATGAACGCACAGGAGCATTGCCGTGGGCTATGATATCCGCTTGAAGCGTGTCTATGCCGAACCCGAGCAGGACGATGGCGCTCGCGTGCTGGTAGATCGCCTGTGGCCGCGCGGCAAGCGCCGCGACAGCCTGGCGTTGACCGACTGGTATCGGGATGCCTCTCCCTCCAATGGCTTGCGGCGAAGTTGGCACCAGGAGCGGATATCAAGGGCTGTGTTCGAACGCCGCTACCGCTGGGAAATGACCGACGCCCCTGACTGCCTGGTACCGTTGATGAAGTGGGCGCGCCAGGGAACCCTGACACTGCTGTCCGCGAGTCGCGACCTCGAGCAGTCGCATCTGCCGATCCTGCGCAACACCGTGCTGGAAGCTCTCGAGGAAGAGGATCGTCAGGCCGAGGGCGGTGAACCAAGTTCACCGCCCTGCTATGCGAGCCCGAACGATCAGGAGTCGTGATCACTCAACGACAAGTTGAGCCTCGTTGGGCTTAACATCGCTGAGAATGTGGTGAAGGCTGTCGCAGCGCACGATCGGATCGCTACAGTTGATGACGATATCCGAACGCGCCAGCACATAACTCTTGCCAGTGATGGTATTTTCCACCACGTCATACGCGCCTTCTTTGCGGGTTCCCGTCATTTCACCGATAAAGCCGGTTTCACGCAACGATACGGTTTCCAGCTTGTCTCCCGGACGAATACGGCCTTCATGGTGCATGAGCGCCAACCGGGCGGAGGTACCCGTTCCGGTCGTGCTGCGACAGATCACACCGGGATGGACATAGGTCGCCGAACGCGAACGATAGAAGTCGTCGGCGACTTGTTCGACCGGCCCCATGAAATGAAGAAACGGCAGCGGCCCGACATCGCCGAGCGTATAGTGGGAAAAGCCGCGTTCGGCCTGAATCGCCTCCACGATGGCATGAGCGCACATCGTCAGACGACTCTCCTCGTCGCGGGTCAACGCGAAGCCGAGTTCGGTGGCATCCACCAGCGCATAGAATCCACCGCTGTAAGCGACACTGTAAGTCACATGACCAATCGACGGGACATGAATGGTCGCCCGATAGGTATCGATATAACTGGGCAGGCCTTCACAGGTGATCGCTTCCACGACGCCGTTTTCCACGTAGGCATCGATGTGTACCAAACCGGCCGGTGCTTCCAGCACGAACCGCTGATGACCTTCCTTCTTGGGCACCAGCCCGCTCTCCAGTACGGCCGTCGCGGTACAGATCGTGTTGGAGCCGGAATAGATGGGGTACCCCATCACTTCCATGATGATATAGCCCGCCTGAGCCTGCGGATCGGTGGGCGGCACGATGAGATCCACCGACATCTCGGGAATGCCGAAGGGTTCATTGATCAGCAATTCACGCAACCCGTCGGCATCGTCGCGCAAGTATTCCATCTGCTGTCGCACGGTCTCGCCCGGCAACGCATTGATACCACCAACGACGATACGGCTGACATCTCCGCCGGCATGGGTGTCGATCAATTGGAGTGAGAGTTCTCCGCTCATCCGTCTAATTCCTCGAGCGCATAAGGTGCGCCATGCATTTGCCATTGTGAGTCCGGGACAATCACTATCTTTCCCAGGTAGTTACGGCTGCGTTCGACGAAATAACGTTCCGCCGTGTGCAGGTCGGACAGTCTGAAGGCGGCATGCAATACCGGCTTGAGTTGCCCTTCGCGGATCCAGGCCACCAATTGTTCAGCCTCTTGTCGGGTACCGTGAGAGACGCCGAACAGTTGCACTTGATACAGGTAGATACGCGTCCACATGATCTCGCTGACATTGCCGGCACTGGCACCGGCTATGCTGAGCCGGGGGTAGGTGTCACGAGCGTGCATGTCAAAGATCATGGTATCGATGAAGTGGTCGGTCATCTCGCCGCCGGCAAGATCCATGACGGCATCGATGGGACGATCACCGGTAAGGGCACGTACCCGATCAGTGAAATCGCTCATGTCCCCGCGATCCAGCACCGCTTCAGCGCCCAGCGCACGCAGTGCGTCCGCCTTGTCTCGCTGACTGAGCGCATAGGGGACCGCTCCCAGGATGCGGCAGAGTTGGATCAGTGCCGTACCCACTCCCCCACTGGCGCCCGTCACGAGCACGCGTTCACCCGCTGTCACGCCTGCAGCGTTGAGCATGTGTAGTGCCGTCTGATATGAGCACATGCCCATCGCCGCCAGTTCTGCATCCGCCAGCTCGGGATTGTCCACCTTGTGAAATTGATCCGCCGGCACTGCGACATACTCCGCAAAACCGCCGTCCGCACCATGGCCGTAATAATCCGGTGTCAGGTTGATATCCGGCCGCTTGTCGGCATAGAGATTGAAATCCAGCAATCCACGCTCACCGATACGACCGGCATCCACGTCATTCCCCACAGCCACGATACGGCCGACGACATCGGCGCCCTGGATACGCGGAAAGGTCAGCGTCGGCGACCCACCGATCTGAAAGGAGGTCACGTCCTCCTGCTCGTCGGTGGGATACAGTCCTTCACGTGCTTTACGGTCGGTATTGTTCTTGGCGGTGGCGGTCACTTTGACCAACACGTCGTTGGAATCCGGTGACGGGATGGGAACATCGTCGCGATAGACAAGTTTGTCGATGCCGCCATGTCCCGTCAGCACCATGGCGGCCATGGTCTTCGGTAGGGGGTCCGATTGAGAGACAGCGCTCACGTCGCATCTCCTTTATTGGCCGGTGCAATCAGCGCGGAACGATATCAAACTTTGACACTGGATCAGAGAGCCTCATCGGAAAAATGTACAAGACACACCAGACAAACGGTCCAACGGCAACCAAATCAGCTACCCGGGTCCCGTTCAAGGACTTGGCCATAAATTCCATAAAAGAATACAAAAATAGTTATATATAATTTTTAATTCTTTTTGACGGCCTTTAACCTTGTCATCCGGTAGCGCGAGATGAGGCTATCTCGATGACACAACACTCCCTGCTCGACACCAACAGTCCACTGAGCGCCGAACAGGCCAAGCGTCTCAACGAAGCGCTGGAAGGTCTCGATTCACACCAGCTGACTTGGCTGAGCGGTTATCTCACCGGGCTGAGTGCTCAACAAGAGAACACCGCGGGTGCGTCCACTCGATCCACAGCGGATACTCAGGCCACAGAGATCGTCGTACTATACGGAAGCCAGACCGGCAATGCCGAGAGTGTGGCCGAACTGGCCAGTGACCGGGCCAAGGCCAGGGGATTCAATGTCCGCCTGCTGGACATGGCCGACACCGGCAAGAAAACGTTCAAAGTCCCACTCAACCTGATGGTGGTAGTCAGCACCCAGGGCGATGGCGATCCGCCGGATACTGCAGAAAGCTTTCATGAGCTCATGCATACTCGCAAGGCCCCCAAGCTGGATGACCAAACGCGGTTTTCGGTACTGGCCCTCGGCGATTCCAGCTATGAGCATTTCTGCCAGACGGGCCGAGATTTCGATGCTCGTCTTGAAGCACTGGGCGCCCAACGCATCCACGAGCGTGTCGATTGTGATACCGACTTCGATGAGGATGCCGAACGCTGGATCGAATCGGTGCTCGACCGCTATGCCGAGCTTTACGATACACAGGCCGCTGCAAGTGCCGGACCGACAACGGTGGTCGATACCACTCCCCAGGCAAATCATTCCAAAAAACACCCTTTTCATGCCGAAGTGCTGGAATCGATCGAACTCAACGGACGTGGTTCCGACAAGGAGACCCGACACATCGAGCTGTCGCTGGAAGGCTCGGGCTTGCGTTTCGAACCCGGCGATGCCATCGGTGTCGTGCCGCAGAACGACCCGGCGTATGTCGATGAATTGCTCGACACCCTACGCCTGGATGGCAATGCCGATCTCGGTGAGGGGCGACTTCTGCGCGATGCCCTGCTCCACGAATTCGAAGTCACCACGCTGACCCGTCCGTTTCTCGAGCACTGGGCCGAGGTATCCGACGCGGCCGAACTTCGACGCTTGATGGATCAGGAGTCGCGTGATGAATTGCGAAACTGGGTAGAAGGCCGTCACATCATCGATGTGATCGAGCATTTTCCGGTCAAGGAGATCGATGCCCACACGTTTACCCAGGCACTACGCAAGCTACCGCCACGGCTTTACTCGATCGCCTCCAGTTACGAGGCGGCACCCGACGAAGTACATCTGACGGTCGGCGTCGTGCGCTACGAGTCACATGGACGTTCGCGTGGTGGTGTGGCAACGACCTACCTCGCCGACCGGGTACAGCCTGGTGATACGGTGCCGATCTATGTCGACCGCAACAAGAATTTCAAGCTGCCTCATGATGACGACACACCGATCATCATGGTCGGGCCGGGAACGGGCATCGCGCCGTTTCGCGCTTTTCTGCAAGAGCGCGAGGAACGCGATGCCAAAGGCCGCAACTGGTTGTTTTTCGGTGATCGCCGTTTTCGCAGCGATTTCCTCTATCAAGCTGAAATGCTGCAATGGCGCAAACAAGGACTGTTGACACACCTCGACGTGGCCTTCTCCCGTGATCAGCAAGAAAAAGTCTATGTCCAACACCGTATACGCGAGCATGCTGCTGAAGTGTTCCATTGGCTGCAGGAGGGCGCACATTTCTATGTCTGCGGTGATGGGGAACGCATGGCGAAGGATGTACATGATGCCCTGCTCGATGTCATAAGGACGGAAGGCAATTACGACGAAGACGGCGCCAGGGAGTATCTTCGCGAGCTCCAGCAGGCCAAACGGTATCAGCGTGACGTCTATTGAACCGGAGGTATCAGCATGGGCGATATCATCCAGCAATTACACGATATCTCCTTCGAGGAGTTGCACCCCAACGAACGCCTCAAGGCAGAGAGCGATTACCTGCGAGGCACATTGCGTCGGAGCATGGCCGACCGAGCCAGTGGCGCTGTCAGCGACGCGGACACCCAACTGACCAAGTTTCATGGGTTCTACCAGCAGGACGACCGTGATCTGCGCAGCGAACGGCGCCACCAGAAACTCGAGCCGCTGTATTCATTCATGGTAAGGCTGCGCATACCGGGCGGCTTGGTGTCTGCGCAACAATGGCTGACTCTGGACGATATTGCCTCACGTTACGCCAACGGCACGTTGCGCATCACGACCCGGCAAACGTTCCAGTATCATGGCGTACTCAAGGAAAATCTGCGCTCGCACCTCCAGGCCATCGACGAGGCGATGCTGGATACCATCGCTGCCTGCGGCGACGTGAACCGCAACGTCATCTGCACCGCCAACCCTCACCGATCGACGACGCATCGCCGGGTGTTCGAACTGGCACAGGAACTCAGCGCCCATTTGCTGCCCCGTTCCCGCGCCTACCATGAAATCTTCCTGGGAGAAGAGCGTGTCGCCGGTGGTGAGGAAGAGCAGGAACCGCTCTACACCAAGCATTATCTATCCCGCAAATTCAAGATCGCGCTGGCCATTCCCCCGGAGAATGACGTCGATGTCTTTGCACATGATGTCGGCTTCATCGCCGACAGTGAGGGAGGCGAATTACGTGGCTTCACCGTATGCATCGGTGGTGGCATGGGCATGACCCATGGCGAACCGGCCACCTTTCCACGGCTGAGCGATGTCGTCGGTTACTGCACTCCCGATCAGGTCGTCGAAGTGGCCGAGGCCATCATGCTGGTACAACGCGATAATGGTGACAGGCACGATCGGAAACACGCCCGCACCAAATACACCGTCGAAGATCATGGTATCGCATGGTTTCGCGCAGAGGTCGAAAAACAGCTGGGATACTCTCTGAGTGAGCCACACGATTTTCATTTCGACAGCAACCGCGACCGCTACGGCTGGCACCAGGGCGACAACGGCAACTGGCACTTCGGTCTGTTCGTCGAGAACGGCCGTATCGCGGATTTCGACAACGGCATGCAACTGCTCACCGGCATGCGCGAGATAGCTCGCATTCACGACGGCGACATCGCACTGACCACCAATCAGAACCTGATCATCACCAATGTCGCCGACGACAAGCGCGACGACATCATGGCGTTGATCGATAAATACCATATGGTGAAGAATGTCTCGGCCTTGCGTCAGTCCTCGATGGCCTGCGTTGCCTTTCCCACCTGCGGACTGGCCATGGCGGAAAGCGAGCGCTATCTACCGTCACTGATCGACAAGCTGGAACAAGCCATGCACGATGCCGGTCTGTCCGACGACGCCATCGTCGTTCGCATGACCGGCTGCCCCAACGGCTGTGCCCGCCCTTATCTGGCCGAGATCGGCTTCGTCGGCAAGGCACCGGGACGTTACAACCTCTATCTCGGTGGCAGCTTCACCGGGCGTCGTCTCAACAAGCTGTACCGTGAAACCATTGACGAGGATACAATCCTTGAAGAACTCACGCCCCTGCTCCAACGTTTCGCGAGAGAGCGTATCGAAGGTGAATCGTTCGGTGACTTCGTGATTCGCAAGGAAATCATCGCTGCAACCACGGCGGGTCGACATTTTCACGACTAGCCGCGCGATACGGCTGCTGGCACCATGATGACATGAACAAGCGACTCCTGATCGTGGCCCATGCCCCTTCGCCCAATACCCTGAAACTGCGTGAGGCCGCCGAGCGCGGCGCCCGGCATCCGGATATCGAGGCCATCGACGTCACGGTCAAGGCCCCATTGGAGGCGGGACCCGACGATATCCGCGCCTGCGACGCCATCCTGCTCGGTACCACCGAGAATCTCGGCTACATGAGCGGCGCCCTGAAGGATTTCTTCGATCGCAGCTACTACGCAGTGCTGGAGGAAAAACAAGGCTTGCCGTGCGCGCTTTATATCCGCGCCGGACATGATGGCACCGGTACAAGAAGGGCTGTGGAGAGCATCGTCACCGGCTTGAGCTGGCACTGGGTACAGGATCCGCTTACGCTTCGCGGCGAATGGCAGGATTTCTTTGTCGATCAGGTCGAAGAGTTGGGGATGTATATGGCCGCCGCGCTGGATAACGGCGTGATCTGAACGCCAAACGGCACCCCGAGAGGTGCCGTTTGGCATGAGAGAACATGGGCCTATTTCAGGCGTTCAAATACCGTCGCCACCCCCTGCCCCATGCCGATGCACATGGTAGCCAGTCCCAAAGTGGTATCCTGCTGCTGCATGACATTGAGCAACGTGGTGCAGATACGCGCCCCGGAGCAGCCGAGCGGGTGCCCGAGCGCAATGGCGCCGCCATTGAGATTGACCTTCTCATCGAGGGCGTCCAGGAAACCCAGATCCTTGAGTACGGGAATCGACTGCGCGGCAAATGCCTCGTTGAGTTCGACGGTCTGAATATCACCGGCGGATAGGCCCGCTGTCTTGAGCGCCTGCTTGGACGCCGGGACCGGTCCATACCCCATGATCGAGGCGTCACAACCCGCCACACCGGTGGACACGACCTTGGCAATCGGCGTCAATCCCCATGCCTGAGCGCGCTCATAACTCATTACCGCCATGCCGGCGGCACCGACAGAGAGCGCTGATGAGGTTCCTGCGGTCACCGTACCATGACGCGGGTCGAAGGCCGGTTTGAGTTCTGCCATCGCCTCCAGGTTGGCATCACTGCGCACCACTTCGTCATGACGGATCCGCGTCCGGAACCCCCTGTCGTCGTGCCCTTCGATACCAATGATTTCGTTGTCGAAGTAGCCCTGCTCGTTGGCAGCATGAGCGCGTTGATGCGAGCGGACACCAAACTTGTCCTGCTCTTCGCGGGACACGCCGTGCATCTTGCCCAGCAGTTCGGCGGTCAGGCCCATCATCATCGCCGCCTTGGCGGCATACTTGCTGGCGGCGGGATTGACGTCGACACCATGGGTCATGGGCACGTGTTCCATGTGCTCGACCCCACCGATGATATAGAAGTCGCCCATACCGGCCTTGATGTTGGCGCTGGCGATGTGCAGTGCGCTCATCGACGAACCGCACAGGCGATTGATGGTCTGCGCGGGAACGCTACGCGGAATGCCGGTCATGATCGCCGCATTGCGTGCAATGTTCATGGCCTGTTCGAGGGTCTGGTTGACGCACCCCCAGATCACGTCATCGACCTCAGCTGGGTCCAGAGCGGGATTGCGATCGAATAGCCCCTGCATCACTGCCGCCGACAGGTTCTCGGCACGAACGTGACGGAATGCTCCATTCTTGGCCTTGGCCATGGCGGTCCGGACACCATCGACCACCACGACATCTCTCGGATTCAAACTCATCTGCTGACTCTCCTTAATACGTGGTGATTCAGGCGTAGAAACGCTCGCCGGATCGGGCCATCTCGCGCAGCTTGTCGGTGGGTGCATAGAGCGGGCCCAACTCATCAGCCAACCGATCCGCCATGTCGACGAACTGACTCAAGCCACTCGCCTCGATATAGCGTATGGCGCCTCCGCGGAACGGTGGGAAGCCGATGCCATAGATCAGCGCCATATCAGCCTCAGCCGGTGAACCAACGATTCCGTCCTCGAGGCAGCGCACGGTTTCCAGACATAACGGGACCATCATGCGGGCGATGATCTCCTCGTCGGAGAACGACCGCGGCTGTGCCACGACACTGCGAACCAGTTCCTTGGCACGGTCATCGGTCACTTTCTGCGGCTTGCCCTTCTTATCTTCCTCATAGGCGTAAAAGCCCTTGCCGTTCTTCTGGCCAAGGCGGTCGTTGTCAACCATCAGTTGGATAGCGTTCTTGCCATCATGAGCCATACGGTCCGGGAAGCCTTCGGCCATCACATCCTGGGCATGGACCGCGGTATCCATACCCACGACGTCGAGCAGGTACGCCGGCCC
This sequence comes from Aidingimonas halophila, assembly GCF_900106955.1. Classification (GTDB taxonomy): domain Bacteria; phylum Pseudomonadota; class Gammaproteobacteria; order Pseudomonadales; family Halomonadaceae; genus Aidingimonas; species Aidingimonas halophila. The sequence continues at coordinate 367,609 of NZ_FNNI01000006.1, forward strand.
CATCGGCCACCCGAAAGCTTCCATGACCTTATCGACATGCTCGAAATCCCCCCCCTGCGCCATCAGGTGACTGAAACCGCTGAAGTAGGGAAACAGGATACGATTGACCAGGAAACCGGGACAGTCGTTGACGACGATGGGTGTCTTGCCCATGGCTCGCGCATAGGCCACTGTCGTACCGACGGTCTTATCACTGGTCCTCTCTCCACGGATGACTTCGACCAGTGGCATGCGATGCACCGGATTGAAGAAATGCATGCCGCAGAAGTTCTCGGGCCGTTTGAGATTCTGCGCCAGCCGATCGATGGAGATCGTCGAGGTGTTGGAGGTCAACACGGTGTTGTCGGCGACCAACGCCTCGACTTCAGTCAGCACGCCGTCCTTGACCTTGGGATTCTCGACGACCGCTTCGACAACCAGATCGACCTCGCCGAAATCGCCGTAAGACAGCGTCGGCCGAATGTTGGTCAGACGCTCAGCCATCTGTTCATTGGTGAGCTTGCCCCGTTCAACCTGCTTGCCGAACAGCTTACGGGCTTCCTTGAGTCCCAGCTCGATGGCGTCGCCCTTGATATCCTTCATCAGGATCGGCGTGCCCTTGGAAGCGCTCTGATAGGCGATACCACCACCCATGATACCGGCACCCAACACCGCTGCCTGCTGGACCGAGTGACCGAGCTTCTCGTATTGGCCCGCCTGCTTCTTGACGGCCTGATCGTTGAGGAACAGCCCCACGAGGTTATAGCAGACATCCGTCAAGGCGAGTTTGGCAAACGCCTTGGCTTCGATGGCCTGAGCGCGCTCCCGATTTTCACCGGCCCCTTTCTGGATCACCTTGATCGCTTCGATCGGAGCCGGATAGTGCGGACCAGCCTTGCCGGCCACATAGCCTTTGGCGGTTTCGAACGTCATCATCTGTTCGATAGCATTGAGATGCAGTGGCCCCGTTTTCTCGCGACGTCTTGCCTGGGCATCCAGCTCGCCCGTATTGGCTCGGGCAAGAATGTCATATGCCGCCTCCTCGAGCCGATTGGACGGTACGACAGCATCGACCGCACCGACGGCCAATGCAGCGTCCGCGTTGTTCTGATTGCCACCGGCGATCCATTCAATGGCGTTGTCGGCACCGATCAAACGTGGCAAGCGAACACAGCCACCCCACCCTGGCAGAATGCCAAGTTTGGTTTCCGGCAATCCGATTTCAGCGCCTTCGGCCATGACACGAAAATCGGCTGCCAGCGTGACCTCGCACCCACCACCGAGAGCGAGTCCATTGATGGCGGCAACCGTGGGGAAGGGCATATCTTCAATCGTGTTGAAGATGGCATGCACTCGCTGGTTCATTTCGACCAGGTAGTCTTGCCCTTTCTCGAACAGGCCATGGAATTCGGTGATGTCTGCCCCGACGATGAATACCTCTTTCGCACTGCGAAGGACCAGCCCACGGAGGTTGCTGTCATTACGGACAGCCTGCAACGCCTCCTCCAGTTCGGTCACCACTGCACTCGAGAGCTTGTTGATCGATTCGTCCTTCAGGTCGAACGTGAGTTGAGCGATGTCATCATCGCTTCTCGTCACAGTGATGGCACTGCCTTGATAGATCATCCAGGAACCTCCCCACAGGATTGGATACCGGAACGGCCATTTTCATACGGCCGTTTGATTCCTCAAGCTTGATCCAGTCCTGGCACGACGTCAAGACCCCTTCTCGACTATTGAGTGTCGCACTTTCACGACTCCCGCTTCGCCAGTGCCCCTGCTAGGATGCGTTGACTTCCGGCCAGACACGCCGGCAACGACTGTTATGGCAAGCGACAGGAATTGATAGCCAGGCATGACCAAATCGTCTCCATCTCCATCGGAATCCAATATAGACGACCATCGCACAGCGATTCGATCACCTCGACTGTACACGTTCCATACCGCGATCACTCGGGGTATCGAACGTCTGCGCCCCTACACCTGGTTATGGCCACCTATCGCATTCAGCCTGGGGTTGGCCAGTTTTTTCCTGGTCGATCGACAGCAAGCGTTAGGCGGCATCCTGGCACTATGCATGCTGTTGGCCTGGGTGCTGCTACTGTCGGAAAGCGTGATCGGGCGTCTGCTGGTACGGCTCGGTTATCCATCCTTGCCACGCGGTGTGACGGCCTTCATCGCACAGATGATTCACCAGGAAACGCTTTTCTTCAGTTTACCCTTCCTGCTGGCCACAACGGTCTGGTCGAGTGGCCAGGCCATCTTCACGCTATTGATCCTGGGAATGGCGGCACTGTCGATACTCGATCCGCTGTATTTCAAGCTGGCAGAACGATATCGCTGGATCTATTTCGCCTTCCACGCCCAATGCGTCTTCGTGGTCGTCCTGGTTACGTTACCGACCCTGGTACATCTGACAACGGGGGAAAGCCTGCTGTTTGCCCTGATAGCCATGGTGATATTCGCACTGCCCAGCCTCATACATCTTCTGCGTCCGAAACGCGTAGTGGGCTGGCTGGCCATGTTCGGACTCGCCATGGTCCTGGCGCTCGTCGCCTGGACCGGTCGCGCCTGGGTTCCCCCGGCCAATTTATGGCTTACAGGAAGTGCACTATCCCCGGGGTTCGATACCGAGGCGCGGCAACCACAAGGGAAAATTCCGCTGAACACCGCTGAACTTCAGTCATCCGGACTCTACGCCTATACGGCAATCCGGGCCCCACGAGGACTTCGCGAGAAGATCTATCATGAATGGCATCATGAAGGAGAGTTGATCGACCGCATTCCCTTGATCATTCATGGAGGAAGAGAACAGGGATACCGTGCCTGGACCCACAAGAAGAACATCCCTGATGACCCTGAGGGCCAATGGCGTATCGACGTCATGACCACATCCGGGCAGCGTATCGGCGTCATTCGTTTTACCGTCGATGAAGGGTCCGACAATCCCGACATGGCTGATGGTAAAATCATGTCACCAGCAGGCCTGCCAGGCCTGGACTGGCGACGGCTACTCCCCGGTGACTGAGATATCTTTCGTAACGATAGGCTTGCATTGACTCAAGACTGTTCGGACAATGCAATTATTAGTCTGCAAATCCGGAATACCATGTATCAGAACATCGGATTGAAACTGGCACGCCTGCCGCGGTTGTGGCGAGCCATTCTCGACAAGCGCCTGGCTCCGCTCGGTTTGACGCAAACACGTTGGGTCACGCTTTACCATCTGTCCCATCTTGGTGACGGGCAGGCACAATGCGATCTGGCTCGTGCGATTGGTGTCGAGGCCCCTTCGCTGGTACGTACTCTGGACCAACTGGCCGAACAGGGGCTCATCGAGCGACGTCCCTGTGATCAGGATCGACGCACCAAGCGGGTGTACCTCACCGAACAAGCTACACCATTATTGCAGCGCATCGACACCATCGTGGCTGAAGCCCGGCAAGAGATGTTGGCAGGCATGAGTGACGACGACATCTCACAACTCGATACGCTACTGTCGCGCATCGAGTCCAATGGTTTGGACATTCAGGCGCAGGAAGACGCGCCAGACAGTGAGTGACTCACTCCCGGGGCTCACCATCACGCAAATGCTGAAATCCTTGCCAGCGTGTAGAAGTATCGTCAGGGCGCCCAGCAAGATGCTTGCGAAGATAGCTGAAGTCATCCAGGTAGCTGGCAAAGCGTTCGCCATCCTGAGACTCCTGCCACCACAACATCAACGCGTCGCGATCGGACTCCACGACAACGGCATCACGCGGCAAACGCGTCAACAAGTAATCGAGCCGATCAGCCACCCCCGACGGCAAAGGGCGTAACGGCTCGACCCGCCAACGCCACCCGGGGCGAAAGACTTTGAGAGCCTCCGTGGCCTCATCCTCCCTCACCAGAACGAAGCGTGCTCCGGGATACTGCTGTGGATACGGCCAGCGGTAGCAAGGCATGAGTGTCGAATCACCATGCAGTGGCGGCTTTTCCAGCTTCACTTTAACGCCGGCCTTGATCACGGTGTCACGCAGGTCGGCGATACGCTTCTGGCGCGGATTGGGCTTGAGCCACAATACCGGCGATACGATCAACAACAGCACCAGTACGATTATCAGCCATTCCACGGTAGCGCCCCTCTTTGATATATGCTTCGGACCGGCATGATATGCCTACCGCTCGATAACCAGCGATTCTGCCTGTCGTCCGCATTCCGATCTCATGAACGATAATACACGCCATGAGATCATACATTGATATAAACCATTGTCGTCAGGAGATATTCGACCTAAAGTGTGAAACAAATTGCCACTTGATGGATGTCCGGGAGACGAACCCATGAGCAACGAATATCACCATGTGCTGGTCGCCGTCGATCTGACCAAGGATTCACACAAGGTACTGGAGCGCGCCCTCCCCATTGCTGAGCGCAACAATGCCAAACTGTCGATCATCCACACACTGGAACCACTCGGCTTTGCCTATGGCGGCGATATCCCGATGGATCTGACCAGCATTCAAGACCAACTGGACGACCACGCCAAGCAGCGTCTGGCAGAGATCGCCGACCCACATAACGTGGCACGTGAGAACCAGCACGTTGTGGTTGGTATGCCCGACACGGAAATCCATCGCTTTGCCGATGACAACGACGTCGACCTGATCGTTGTCGGCTCCCATGGACGCCATGGGTTTGCCCTGCTGCTGGGCTCGACGTCAACTGGTGTGCTTCACGGTGCCAAATGCGATGTCCTGGCAGTACGCGTTGGCCAGGATGGTGAAACCGACGAGTGACACTGCTCCTTTTGGCTGGTAACCGCCACGCCTGACACGTGGCGGTTCTTCCCTATCCGTTGGTCAGCCATGGGCTGCTACGACTCACCGGATGCCATCGCCTCCAACTCCATCCAACGTTCCATGGCTTGATCCAGTTCGGCCTGCTTGGCCGATAGTGCCTCCAGCGTGGATGTCACCGTGTCGGCATCCTGCTGATAGAAGCCCGGATCGCCCACCTGAGTCTCGAACTCGGCAATTTCCGCCTCCAACGCTTCGATCCTGGCCGGCAAGGCATCCAATTCGCGCTGTAGCTTGTAGGATAGCTTGGCTTTGCGCCTGGGCTGAGGGCTGGACGAGGATTTTTGCGTTGTCCCGGTTGTCGTTTCTTGCGTTGTCGGCGCCGACACCGGTTCCGGTGATTGACGAGTAGCCAGAGTATCCCACGGCGCTGGAGGGAGTTTCCCGCCCTGACGCACCCAATCACTGTAGCCACCGACGTAATCACGAACTATTCCCTCGCCTTCGAACGCCAGCACACCCGTCACGACATTGTCCATGAAGGTTCGATCGTGTGAAACCAGCAACAGAGTGCCATCGAACTCAAGTAGCAGTTCTTCCAGTAGCTCGAGGGTTTCAACATCCAGATCGTTGGTCGGCTCATCGAGCACGAGGACATTGGCAGGCTGAGTGAATAGCTTGGCGAGCAGCAAGCGATTGGACTCGCCTCCCGACAGCGACCTGACAGGCTGACGTGCTCGTTCAGGGGTAAACAGGAAATCCTGCAGATAGCCCATGACGTGCTTGGACTTCCCACCGACAGTGACACGATCGCTACCTTGTGCCACGTTGTCATACACAGTCTTCTCGGGTTCCAGGCCGGCACGCAACTGATCGAAATAGGCCACCAGCACATTCGTACCCAAGCGCACCGTGCCTTCCGTAGGCTCCAGTTCGCCGAGCAGAATCTTGAGCAACGTCGTCTTTCCGGCGCCATTGCGACCAATCAGTCCAATACGATCACCACGCTGAATTTCCAGACTCAAATCGCGAATCACCCAATCGTCGCCATAGCGATGGCTGACTTGAGATAACTCGACGACCCGCTTGCCACTGCGCTCTCCACTATCGACCGTCAAACTGGCCTTACCCTGACGTTCCCGTCGCTGGCTTCGCTCCCTGCGCATCTGCTGCAGCGCTCTGACGCGACCTTCGTTACGCGTTCGCCGTGCTTTGATGCCCTGCCGGATCCAGGCTTCCTCACGCGCCAGTTTCTTGTCGAATTCGGCATTCTCACGCGCCTCGACCTCGAGCTCGTGAGTTTTCTGTTCCTGGTAAGTGGCATAGTCACCAGGATATCGCCCCAACTTGCCCCGATCGAGCTCCAGAATACCCGTCGCCAGGCGTGACAGAAACGCCCGGTCATGCGTAATGAAGAGTACGGCGCCATTGAAGGCGAGCAACTGCTCTTCAAGCCAGGCGATAGTATCCAGGTCGAGGTGGTTGGTCGGCTCGTCCAGCAGCAGCAGATCAGGGTCGGCCACCAATGCTCTGGCCAGGGCGACACGGCGTCGCCACCCTCCCGACAGCGCCGTCATGGCCTCGTTCTCCGGCAGACCAAGACGGGTCAGGACCGTATCGATACGCTGGTGAAACGACCACCCATCAATGGATTCCAGTTGTGTCTGCAATCGTTCCATACGATGCATATCAGGGTCGGGCGACTGGACCAGATGATGGTACTCCGCCAACAGCTCGCCGGCTTCCGGCAGCCCCTGAGCAACCACATCGAAGATAGTCTCACCGGATGCAGCCGGTAAATCCTGCTCCAGAACGCCTATCTTGAGCCCCGGGGCATGCCATACGGTGCCGGCATCGGGCTGAACGTCTCCCGCCACTAACTTCAGCAGGGTCGACTTCCCCGTTCCATTGCGCCCGACCAGAGCCAGACGCTCTCCCTTTTCCATGACCAGATCTGCATGATCGAACAGAACCTGGGGACCATAGGCCAGTTGCAACGCTTCCAGACGTAACAGTGCCACGAATCTACCTCGTGCCGAATGTAAAACCACCATTGTAACGCATGGCCGCCTTGAGTTGGTGTCGTTACAATACGACCTCACTATCAGAAGGAGACGATCTGTGGCTTCGTCGAACGTATCGGACGACTTTCTTCCCGATGCACTACGCTTTCGCTCGCCGCATCCGCTCGTCGACATCGGAGCCAATCTGACTCATGACAGTTTTCGTCATGATCTCGATGCCGTCATCGACCGGGCGCGCCGAGCCAATGTCGGCACATTGATCCTGACCGGTTCCGACTTCGACCATAGCGAGCAAGCCGCCGTTCTGGCCGAGCACTATCAGGGGCTATACACCACCGCAGGGCTGCACCCCCATGTCGCCGATCAATGGTCTGATGACCTGGGCAGGAACCTGGCAGCACTTCAACGCCGGCCAGAGGTCGTGGCAGTAGGTGAATGCGGGCTCGATTATAACCGCAATTTTTCCGTTCCCCGCGATCAGGAAACGGCATTCGAAGGCCAATTGCAGCTCGCCGCCGAATCCGGCCTGCCGCTTTTCATTCATGAGCGCGATGCCGGGCAACGTATGCGCGAGATCCTGAAAGCCTGGCGTGATGACATCACGCATGCGGTCATTCACTGCTTCACCGCCGATCGAGAGACCCTTCACGGTTACCTGGATCTCGACCTTCATGTCGGACTGACCGGTTGGCTCTGTGACGAACGACGGGGTCATCACTTGCGCGACCTGGTCGGAGACATTCCCTTGAATCGACTGATGGTCGAGACCGACTGCCCCTATCTCCTGCCGCGTAATTTACCTGCCAAACTCAAGGGAAGGCGACATGAGCCGGCGCTGCTACCCTGGATCGTGCGGGAAATAGCACACTGGCGGGGCATGACGGAAGACGCGTTGGCATACGCTACCACGACAACGGCCATGGCATTCTTTGGTTTAAAGGAAGTGACCACCCATTGCACTGATGACTCGCAACATGCGGGAGAGGCGTGATATGTCCGAACTACCTGGCTTCATCGCCGTGGAAACCGGAGAGGATGGGGGGCTGCCACTCGCTATTGCCTGGGCATTGCCCGATGGGCGGATCAAGCACACCCTGATTCAACCAGACAACGACTGGCTCGATAACGAATTGGTATCCTTGGGCGACTACAGTCTCGAAGAACTCGACAGTCTGGGCGTGAGTCCGCTGGATGTCATTCGCGAACTGGAAAACGACCATTTCAATGCCACCCTGTATACGGCAGGGATCAATGATGATGAGGCCGCGCTTTGTCGCTTGTTCGATGTTTTCGGCCTCGATCCTTTCGTCGAACTGGCCCCCGCCGACTCGCTCTACCCCGACCTCTCTCCTGGTGACTGGTCGCGGGCGCGTGGCGAACTATTCGGCGAACTGGGACTTGAACCTCTCAGACCGGAGCAGGAAGTCCACGTGATGCTGATGCTGCATCAGCGACTCAGCGATGAGGAGGCGTTGTCACACCCGTAGTTCCTGCCGGGACCGAAGCCACTGCTTGCCGATGTGGATGGCATCAGTCCGACTCGCCTGCTGTTGGTAAAATGCTTTCAACATTTGCCGAAACGCTTCCGCGCGCGTCGGCACTCCTTCAGCTTCATATCGTGCAGCACGCGCTTCGACACGCTCTCGAAAACGAGCCCTATCCACTTCCGGACCGCCCAAATTATCGACGCTGACATTGAACGGGTGCAAACAAGCACGGGAAAACAGCAGTTCCAGCGCCTGTGGTGCCACTTCCACCGATTCGAAGACCTGCTGCTGCTCGGCATCCCGCCCGTCAGGTTGATACCAATAGCCGTAATCCTCGAGTTGTCGGCGTCGGTCGCCGGCAATACACCAGTGACTGATTTCATGCAGCGCACTGGCATAAAAGCCATGGGCAAAAATCACGCGATGATAGGGGACCACGTCATCTGCCGGTAAATACAACGGCTCATCCTCACCGCTGATCAAGCGGGTTCGATAGCGAGATAAAAACAGTCCATCGAATAGTGCGATAATATCGTCGAGACGGTGTGTCACGGTTCGATCCTGCAATGCATTGGCAATAAGGCAGAGTGCATAGCCGGTCGCTGGCGAAAACTGGACAGTGTATTGCTAGACTAGTGCGCTCGACCAAACCAAAGGCAGATTCTATCAAGACAGTCGATCAGGAAGAAATCGGCTCTTGGCGAAGGGAGATCACGTTTGGATCTGTTGCACGCTTCATGGCTCACCCGCAGCCGACAGGAAACCCGGCTGCTGTTGCGTCTCGCTTTGCCCATTTGTGGCGCTCAACTGGCACAGGCCGGTATGGGCTCCGTCGATGTCATCATGACCGGCCGCCTGAGTTCCAGCGATCTAGCCGCCGTTTCAGTGGGTTCCAGCCTGTGGCTGCCCCTGATGCTTTTCATGACCGGCACATTGATGGGACTGACACCGATCGTGGCGCAGTTGCTGGGAGGAAACAGCACATCACGCATCCGCCCCTATCTGCACCAGGCCATATGGATTGCCATGGTCCTGGGTAGCTGCTCGGGATTGCTGCTCTGGTTCGCAGTGACTCCTGTATTCCGGCTAATGGACGTTCCGGAGCAGGTAGCCGATCTGTCCTCCGCCTACCTGGGTGCGGTCGCCTTCGGTATGCCGGGCGTGGCCATATTCCAGGCATTGCGGGCCTTCTCGGATGGCATGAATCATACCCGGCCCTCTCTATGGATCAGCCTGATCGGGCTTTCCGTCAATATTCCAGCCAACTACGTCCTGATCTATGGTGGCCCGGGGCTCATGGAGATTGCCGGTCCCGTACTCCCGCAGCTTGCTCACTCATTACCACCGCTGGGGGCACTGGGCTGCGGTATCGCCACAGCGTTATCGATGTGGGTCATGTGTCTGGCCATGGTTGTCTATACGAAGCGAAGTCGCAGTTATGAACCGGTCACTTTGTGGCATTCTCCGACACCACCCCATTGGCCCGACATTATTGAATTGCTGCGAGTCGGCATACCCATCGGCGTAGCCATTTTCGTCGAAGTCACGTTGTTTACGCTGATTGCCCTGTTCATCGCCAGTCTGGGGAAGGTGACAGTGGCAGCGCACCAGGTCGCCCTCAACTATACGTCCATCCTGTTCATGTTGCCCTTGTCGCTGGGCATGGCATTGACCGTTCGTGTAGGTAATGCCCTGGGAGCCTCGCCACCCCACGTTGCCCGTTTTGTCGCCTGGAACGGGATCGTTATCTGCTTGTTGGTGGCACTGCTTAACAACCTGATCCTGTGGCTGACATCCTCGACTATCCTGGGTTTCTACACCAATGACCTGGCGGTCCACCAACTGGCCATGTCATTGGTCGTCTTCGCCATGCTGTATCAAGTCTCGGACTCATTGCAGGTCAACATGGCCGGCGCCTTGCGCGGCTATAAAGACACTCGCATCATCATGGTAATCACTCTGATATCGTACTGGCTCATTGGCCTGGGAGGCGGACATTGGCTGGGAACACGAGGCATACCGGGGTGGTTCGAGCCGTTGGGTGTCCATGGCTACTGGAGCGGTTTGATCGCCGGATTGACCGTTGCCGCCATTCTGCTTGGACGACGTTTACATGTCATCAGTGAGGCCATCAGTTGTGGCCGTCGCCCTGTTCCACGAAGCTAGACGTGCATGGCGATGCTTGCTGGCTCCTCTTCTGCTCGCCTTGATTACAAGCTGCAGTGGCAAGAATGACGCCGACACACTCTTCGATGATCATCGACAGTTGTTACAAACCACCCTGGGCGTGGAGGCGGAACCGGCAACCCAACCCGAGAACATCGCCGCCTTCCCGGATCAGGATGAACGTCTCTTCGACATCCCGGATATCCGTGAAGGGCTGCTGGATGTTTATGCGTTACGTGAATGCGAGATCACATCCCTGATTGCCGAACGCAACAACCAGCTCGGTAAGGTAGCACCACCCAGTCAACGCTGGCTATACGAGCTTGAAATCTGGCGGCGGCTGCATGCCTGCTGGAATTCAGACGTTCCTGACTCTCTTGACGACGAGGATCGCGACAGGCTGCAACACCTCACCGAATCAAAAACCCGACGGCTGCCGAAAGCCAGTTGGAATGCCCTTTTCGGTTCCAGCGAATGGGTCGATAATTTCTCACGAGCCAGCGAGCCACTGGAACCCCAGGATTCTCCTCCCATGGAAGCCTCTCTGGATGCCCTGGACTATCTGCGTCAGGCGACTCTCAACCAGTTCAACCCCAACTGGCATCCCGACTCATCAACCCTGGAAGGGCACCTGAAAACATTGCAACGCACCCCGCTGACTGCCAGATTCCTGCGGGCGCTACAATTGGCAGCCGTCCGGCTGGATGAGAGCGCCACTCTCATGGACACTGCATTGACCGAATCACGAGCATGCCCCATGAACGATGCCACGACACTATCCCAAGAGCATATCGACCAGGAGCACTCCCATTACATCGAGCGATTGGCTCGGGATGCCGGACGGTGGTTGCAGGCTATCAATGACCTGCTTGACGTTCATACGGTCTCGCGCCCAGCTGTCGAGACATATCGACGCCACTGGCTATCATTGACTCATGATGATGCGCCTTGGACTCGATTCCAGAAGGCCAGGCAACGGTATGAATCGAGTCGCCGGGAGTTGCGTGCCCGTTGCGATACCGGAGGTGACCGGAAAGACGAAGAAGGAAGGACTTAACTTTTCAGGTCGGTCTGTGCTAATAGTGAACTGAGGCCATATCAATGCCGTTACAGTACGCACCAGGAGGGTAATCATGGGCATCCCACTATCCCCCCGCTCGGCACAGGTCATCGACCTGGATGTCATGAGAAGACGGCAGCAGGCCAAGCGCCGAATGGTGCGCTTGGCACCTGAGTTGGATGGTCTGGAAATGATATATCACCTTGCCTCGGATCCCGATACGTTATACGGAATGCCCTTACTGGCTTGGGGCCTGCGCGAGGATGGCGACGTCGTCGGCCTGGTGCCCTGGATGGAAGCATTGACGTCTTGTCATGAGCTCAATGATTCCGAACATGGACATTTCGTCGGTTATCGGGACCCGGAAACCGAGGAGGTATTCCAAAGCGCCCCTGAACACAAGGTGCTCGAACTCGAGCATGCCGCTGCCTATTTCGACTACGAAGAGACATCGGAACCAACCCTGATACAGCAACTCCCGGATACGTTGGGAACCCATGCTCTGTGCATGGACAGTGACGAACAGCCTTGGCAACTCAAGCAGGTATTTGGCTGGCGTCTGTTCAGTGACGGTGAAATAGAGGCCTTGCTGGTCGATGAAAGCCAAGTTGAATCGACACCTGTGCTGGCGGGTGACGCCTGCCTATATCCCGGCCACAGTCGGCATCAAGTCGTGTATTTTTTCCAGCGTATCATCGCCAACCGTATCAAACAGGAAGATCCCGCCACCCTGGAAGCCCTGGCACTGATGGTGGCTCGATGATATCGAACAGGAAAAACCGGGCTCAGCCCAATCGAATGAAATAGAGATAGGTTCCCTGATCCTCCCTTTGATGAATCAGTTCATGGCCCAGGAAATTACAGAATTTGGGAATGTCCCGAGTCGTTGCTGGATCGGTGGCAATCACCTTGAGAATATTTCCCGTTTCAAGGTCACGCACCCGATTATGCATCAGCATCACGGGCTCGGGACAATACAGGCCCGATGTATCCAATTCGGCATCATGTGTCGGCAAGGAATCAGAGGTTGGGTCCATGAAACTTCTCTAACATTGCATTATTGAGCTATGGTCAGATTAGAAGCATCGCTTTCGGATGGAGCAGCATCATGATCAAAGTGCTCATCGAACGTCGTATCATGCCCGGCCTGGAAGCGGAATATGAACAAGCCGCACGAGAAGCCATGCGCGCTTCAATCAATGCCAAGGGCTTTATCGCCGGCGAAAGTCTCTGCGAACGCCATCACCCTGACAGGCGTCTCTTGATCACTCAATGGCGTGACCTGAGTGCCTGGACTGACTGGCTACATAGCCCTGAACGAGAGCACGTCATGCAATGGGTCTTGCCCTTGCTGACCGAGAACGAAAGCATCCGCATCTACGAGCATTGTTGAACAGTTTTCAATCCAGCAACCGAACGTACGCTGTCACTTCGTCCCGATCATGGTACAGATGTCGGCAACGAATTTCTGCCCGTAATTGTGACTGAGTCAGTGCAGTGTCCAATTGCCTCAGGCATCCTTCGAGTTCGGGCCAGCGTTTTTTCATGGGCAACTTGAGGTTGAAGATTGCTTCGCGGCACCAGTGTCGGGTCAGCCAGTGCGCCATCAGCGCTGTCACTCTCGCGGGTTTATCGACGATATCACAAACCAGCCAGTCGAGCCTCTGGACTGGTTTCCAACTGAAGGCGTCCTCCTTGTGATGATCGACTTGCCCCGTTCTCATCAGTGAACTATCCATAGGGCCATTATCGATGGCATATACATGCATTCCCTGCTTGACCAACTGATAGGTCCAGCCGCCGGGGGCCGCCCCCAGGTCCGCCGCCTGCATCGTCTCGTTGAGCCGTTCCCCCCATTCCTCTTTTGGAATAAAGGTGTGCCATGCCTCTTCCAGTTTCAGTGTCGAGCGACTGGGGGCATCACGAGGCGAACGCAGCCGCAGGATCCCTCCTGGGTGCTCACTACGATTGCCCGGAAAGCTCATGGCCAGCTGCACACAGTCGCCAGCCGTCCAGAACGCATGGAGACGTCGCCCGCCGGCCTTGCGACGCAAGGCACCACGCTTTTTCAACTGTGAGATCAGTGGGCGCTCCAATGCTCTGGTCAGACCCGCCAATGTCTTGGCGTCATTGGTATCCGGTGTTTCCTGCCATACGGATTCGAAACTCCACCCGCTTTCAACCACCTGATCGATAATCGGTGTCAGTCGATCCTCACGTGAGAGATCTTCCAGTGGGTCAAGTGCCACCAGACTCTGACGTGCGAATATCAGGCCCTCCAACGGCAACTGTCGATGCAACAGATTGGCCGGCGCATCGTCCATGACAACAAAGCGCACGTAGCCGCTGTCGGATATCGCCAACGGATAACCAGCCCATCCGAGCGCGGCCGATTTGTCGGTTAGTTCCGCGCTCAAATCTTGTTCAAAACCGGCCCGGCAGTAAAACAGTAGCTGCTGAGGCGTCATGCCTTCTCCAACGCTTCGAAATAACATTCATGAAACATCAGGAAACACTTGGCTGCAACGGCGACGAGTTCCCAAGTGTCATGCATAAAAAAATCCCCCGGGGGGTTCCCGGGGGATTGTCATGTGAGGGCCTGACGATGACCTACTCTCGCATGGGGAAGCCCCACACTACCATCGGCGC
>NZ_FNNI01000003.1 GCF_900106955.1 Aidingimonas halophila
CGAGTGTAAACTGTAGACCGGTCTGGGCCATGAACAACGCCTCCCTGCGTTGACCGAATGGGACTCAAGGCCGTCCTTCCATGGACGAGCGGCACCTTACCAAGCCCTGGCGCCTGCCGTCGTTGGCCGATCGATTAAAATCGTGTCAGAGATCTCTTACAAAGTTCAACAACGAGACCATCATCCATGCCGCTGACGCAACTGACGAGGCGACTGCCCGTATTGAGCTCGAAATGCACGGGAGAAACTGGAACTTGAGCTGAATCCACAGGCCAGGCCAATCGCCAGGATATCCAGGTCGGTTTCGGTCAGCAGATGCCAGGCCCGAGCCAGGCGAAGCCCCAGATACCACTGACGAGGTGAACTGGCGAGTTCCTGCTCGAACAGCCGCTGTAATTGGCGGACGGATACGCCACTATGCTGAGCGATGTCCGCCAGCGGCAGGGGAGCTTCCAAATGTTGCTCCATCAACGCTACCGCCTCCACCAAGCGACGTTTGTGCGTCCCCAAGCGGCGTGCCAGCGTCATGCGCTGCTGGTCACTGCGGGTACGAATACGTTCATGAATCAACTGTTCGGATACATCGATGGCAAGACGGGAGCCGTGTCGACGTGCGATCACCTCCAGTGCCATATCCATGGCTGCCGCCCCACCGGCACAGGAAAAACGGCGCTTGCCCAATTCGAACAGTTCATCGGATGTGCTGATCGCCGGAAAGCGCTCCCGAAATGCCGGCAGGCTCTCCCAATGAAGCGTCACGCGTTCGCCGGCCAGCAAGCCCGCTTCGGCCAGCAGGAAGCAGCCGGTATCCAGCCCACCGAGGACACATCCGGCCTGGTCGAGTCGGTGCAGCCAGGCCATGAGCGGCCGGGTCAGGTGAGCCTCGGGCTGAAAACCACTGCAGACTGCCAGTGACGGCAAATGATGCACGTCATGTATCGACTGATCGACCAGCAGTGTCATGCCGTTGGAGGCGCTGACCGGCTCACCATCGGCACTGATCAGCGTCCAGTCGAATAGCGGCCGACCGGCGACGCGATTGGCAATACGCAGCGGTTCAACGGCCGAAAAGAAGGCCATCATGGAAAAGCGCGGCAGCAGAAGAAATCCCACCGGTTCCGGGGTGGGGCCGTTATAGGCGAGTCGCATGACCGTATCTCACAACACTTCGACCGATCAGAATGACCGGTCGAAAGCATGAGGGCAAGTGATCGACAAACGCGGTTATTCAAACTCGGCACGTACCGCCTCGATGGCCGATGTACCATCGCGGGCTGCTACGCCGTCGAGCCACCCTTCCACCGTATCGAGATGGTCGCCGATCCAGGTGGAAGCCACTTCATCGGCGGGGATATCCTCGTAGCTGTGCTCGTGAACCCATTCATTCTGATCTTCGATAGAGACGACGTACTGGGACATGAAGCGAAAGAGCTCAGGATCGCTTTCCTTCTGAGAGGCCGGTACGACCGTCCAGACGGTACTTTCGATTTCCGCCACACCCGAATCGTCGGAATCTTCGAGGTAGACCAGGTCGAAGCTCACATTCATCCAGTGAGGTTCCCAACCGACGAACGTGACCCACTCCTCGTCATCCATCTTCTGCTCGGCCTGCGCCAACATGGCCGAGGTCGAGCTTTCCCGCAAAGTCCAGTCACCCAGACCGGCCAGATCTTCGTCGATGGCGTTGAGAATCGCCTCATTCACGCCGGTCCCGGCCTCGATTCCCTGGACCTCTCCATCGAAACGATCGTAATGGTCATTGAGGTCGGCCACGGTCTCGACACCCGCGTCATGGACATAGCTCGGTACCACCAGCCCGGACATAGCTCCATCGATGTTGGCGGCCGTCTTGATGACTTTACCATCAGCCTCGAGCGGTTCGATCATCTCCTCCTGAACCGGGTACCAGCCGCCAAGATAGACATCGATATCTTCCTGAGTCAGGGCACTGAGAATCACATTGACCGACAATTCTTCTTGCTTGACCTCATAACCCATGGCATCGAGCAATTGGGCGGCGACTTCCGACTTGACGGTCACTCCGGGCCAGGGTGGTACACCGAAATCCACGGTGTCGTCCTGAGCCTGGACCTGGGAAGCAACCAGCATCGGCAACAGCAGGGTCGTACTCGCCAAACGGCGCAATGTCATGGGCTGAAACATCGGTTTTCCTCTCTTGTTGACTAGCATGTGCGTACAGTGTGGCCGTGTCAGATGCCAACACATGACATTACCAGACATTTAATCGACGTTTAGCGACATATTTACCGCCAGGAGATCGATGACTACAACTGCCGGCGCCAGCGACTTTCGATCGTTTCCGGTTCAGTGGGCCCATAATGTGCGCGTGAATGGCCACTGTAATGCGCCCATAATTGATCACCGTAATCGAAGTGCCACCATTCGCTCGGCAGGTTAGTAAAGCCTTCCGCCAGCATGGCGTGGTACAGCAGACGCCGCCGGTCACGCGCCTGGCGTTGGCGTGTGTCCAGCGTCGTCAGCGTTTCGAGGTAATCGGCATGAGAGCCGGGCATCGCCTCATCGAAGGCGGTTCCCATATCGAGCATCAGGCCATCGGCATCACACAGCGTCACATCCACCGCCCCACCGGTCAGGTGCGGGCTCGGGGCCGAGGGGTCGCGGCTGGGAAGAGAGACGAACTCGCGTGTGCGTCGCATCAGCTCGGCCTCATCGAGTTCGCTGTGCTTGTCCTGGATCGTCGCATAAAGCGTATCGAACAGATATTGCTGTACCCGCCAGGGCCGCCAGCCATCCAGGACGACAAGTCCGAATCCCGTCGGCAGTGAACGTGCCGCCCGCAGCAAGCGCCGATAGACACTCTCGCGCAGATAGCATTCCCCAACGGCACCGGGCAGGCCTCCATGGGCATAGGCGGGAAAGACCTTGATGGGCTCCGGGGCGAGACTGACCGGCACCAACGGTTCGTTGCTGGCGTCGATCGGGATGCGAGCGACCACGGCCCAATCCGGATGCTCCCGGGATGGAATAACTGGGCACGCCGGTAGCACAGGATGGTCGTTGGCGTCAGGTTCCGTCATGATTTGATTCCCTAGATAATGTCTAACCCAGTACCGCCGGTAGCCACAGCGTCAGTGACGGAAACACGATCAAGAGTATGAGTACCAGCAACGCCGTGAGCACGAACGGCCAGATGGTACGGAACAGCGAGACGATCTCCAGACGACTCACGGCAGCAGCCACGAAAACGCAGGCCCCCATGGGCGGTGTAATCAGGGCGATGGTGATGTTCAGCGTGATGATGATGCCCAGATGGACCGGATCGATCCCCGCCATCATCGCGACCGGCGAGAAAATCGGCGTCAACAGCATCAGCGCCGACACTTCCTCCATGAACATGCCCGTTACAAACGTCACCAGACTGAGCATCAACAACACCATGATCTGCTGATCGGCGAACGGTTCCAGCAGAGCGACGAAGGTTTCCGGCACTTCCGCATAACCCAGCAGCCAACTGACCACCGCGGAGGCTGCCATGATCAGGAAGATCGCGGAGGTCAGCCGAGCGGTATCGACGATCGCCCTGCGCAGTTCCGTGAGGCCGAGTTGCCCCAACAGACGTCCGCAAAAGGCGACATAGAGCGCCGTCAACGCGCCGGACTCCGTCGGTGTCACGAAGCCCATGACGATACCGGCCACGATGATGAAGGGGGCGATCAACGCCGGGAAGGCTGCAATTGTCGCGATCGCCAGCTCACGCAGACCGGGCAGGGCACTTCGCTTGCTCAGCCCCTGGCGCCAGGCGTACCAGACATTCATGCCCATGAAAGCCAATCCCAGGATCAACCCCGGTATGACACCAGCCAGAAACAGATCCCCCACTGACGTATTGGTCAGGGAGGCATAGAGAATCATGAAGATGCTCGGCGGGATGATCGGGCCGATCAATGAACTACCGGCCGTCAGGCCCGCCGCGAATGCCGTGGAGTACCCCTCCTTGCGCATCGCCGGCACCAGCAGCGACCCCAGTGCCGAGGTATCCGCCACGGCCGAGCCATTGACGCCGGCAAAGAACACGCTGGAGACCACATTGACATGCCCCATGCCCCCGCGCAGGTGCCCGACCAGCAGCCGGGCCAACCCCATTAGCCGCTCGGTCAGGCTACTGGCATTCATCAGATTCCCCGCCAGGATGAACAGGGGAATCGCCATCAGCGAAAAGGCATTGATCCCGCCGAAGAACTGCTGCGGCACCAGCCTTGGAATCATGCCGGGATCGACGAACAGGAAGCCGACCAGAGCCGTGACCAGCAACGAGATGAACAGTGGCAGTCCCAACAGCACATGGACCAGAAAGACGGCAAACATCGCCAGAGTCATGCCGAATCCTCCACGGTGGGGAGCGGGGCCGGCCCATACCAGAGCGCATGCCAGGCCAGCAGCGCGAAGCCGATCGGCAGTGAGAGCATCGGGATGGTACGGCTGATGCCTAGCCCCGATGAGGTGAACATCGATACCGACAAGGCGTAACGGTAGCTGATGATCGCTCCCCCCACAGCCACAATCACGGTCAGCAACCACTGGTAGAGGTTGAGCAAACGGGACAAGGGAGCGGGCAACAAGCGCTCGGCCAGTGCCACCCGCATATGGCCGCCTTCGACCCAGACGGCGCCGGCCGCCAGCATCACGCAACCGATGATCAGAAAGCGCGCCAGTTCATCGGTCCAGATCGGCGCGCCGCCCAGCAGATAGCGCGTGAAGACACCGTATAGAATCACGGCCAAATCGATGAACAACAAGGCGCCGGCAATGGACAGCGACACAGGTCGACTGATCGCCAGCACCCGAGAACGCAGCGACGTCATGATATTTCCTTGAAAACAGTGCTGACCAGCAGGTAGTCACCTCCCACCGGTCAGCCAGAACGTGATCGACGTATCAGTCGTCCAGCAGATGGGTCATCCCGGCATCTTCCAGCGCCATGTCGATCCAGCGCTGGTCGATACCCTCTTCCTCGGTCAGCCACTCGAGGTAAGCCGGCTGGCCAGCTTCACGGAAGGCCTCGATATCCGCCTCTTCAGGGCGCACGATCTCCATGCCTTCCTCTTCAAGGTAGGCGATGCGCTCGTCGACCATTGCCTCATTGTGCTCACGCGCCATGATAGTGGCTTCATCGACGGCTTCCATGAACGCGTCGCGGAGATCGTCATCCCAGCTCTCGATCATGTCGCCGTTACCGACCAGGAACTGGTCCGAATACTGAATGTTGGCGAGAGTCAGGTGGTCCTGCACTTCATAGAGGCTACCCATGATGATGTACATCGGCGGATTCATCTGCCCGTCGGCCACTCCGCTGCGCAGCGCGGTATAGACCTCGGTCCAGGGAATCGGCGTACCTGAGGCCCCGAACGACTCATAAAGCGCCACCTGGCTTGGATCCATGGCGCGGAAACGCAGGCCTTCGAAATCGTCAGGCGAGTGGATCGGCCGTTCATCGTTGGTGAAGGCCAGGAAGCCGCCCTCTTCGACGACGGCCAGCATCTCGATACCGGTACGTTCATGCAGCGCCGCTTCGAGTTCCTGCCAATACTCACCTTCGTCGAAGAATTCGCGGGCCGCCTCGAAATCGTCGAACAGGAAAGGTATCGCACTGACGAAGATTTCCGGCACCAATGGGGACATGCCGGCAAACGACGCGATGTTGAGGGTCGGCGAGCTCATGGTCTGTTCCATGCGCTCCTCTTCCTCGCCCAACTGACTGTTGGGATAGAGGTTCAGCTCGATTTCGCCGTCGGTCTTTTCCTCGACCAGTTCCTTGAGATTCGTGGCGAACACATGCACGGCGTTCTTTTCCGGGTCGGGCGCACCGTTATACCCCAGATCGACAGTGGTAGCAGCCTGGGCGGTGCCGGCCAGCATCAGGCTACCCAACAGGCAGGCGCTCGTCATGGCAGCCAAAGAAAAACGCGGTGTGACGATCATCATGGATCTCCTTGTTGTTGTCACTCGAGGTGGTGGTTCAGGCGTTGTACCAACGCGGTATCAGGAGCCTAGGTATTGACCTGTTGACTATGCAATGATGAATGCGTTGTCTTTTTTGCAACATCTAGTGCATCCAATAGCCGTGGGGCATCGGCATTGAAGAAACGCATACCGCGACGCAAGTGGGCCACACAGGCATCGGCGGCCACTGTCAATTCCTGCCCCGATCGGCTGACGATCTGCGCCCGCGCGCCACTCAGCGCCGGATGCGACATTGGCAGAACGCGCATGTCACCGTTACGCAACTCCTCCATGACCGTCAGTTCCGGCATGAAGGTAATCCCCATGCCGGAACGTACGAAGTTCTTCAATACCGCAACTGAATTGGTGTGCAACCGGGATTGCAAGTGGACACGTTCCTGCTGCGCCACCATGTTGACCATTTGCCTCATGCCGAAGGGGTTGTCCATCAGACCCAGCGGCCAATCCGTCAGATCGGCCAGCGCCACGGGGCGATCGAGCGTCAGCAGGGGATGATCGGGGGGAACGATGAGATCCAGGGGCTGACGGGTTTCCACGTGGCACGTCAACAGCGGGTCGACAGGCGGGGCATAGAGCAGGGCCAGATCGACTTCACGATCCTTGACCAGCGACATGGCCTCGTTGACCCCGGCCATGCGAACCTCGATCTCGATCGCCTGAAACGTCGACATGAAGGTTTGCAGCGGTGCCGAAATCAGGTCGGCAATAAAGCCCTCGCCGACCGCAATGCGGACTTCACCCCGTTCCAGCGACTGGATTGCCATCAGTCGCGACAGCACCGCTTCCTCGGCGGCCCGTTGCGTATGGTGATACTCGATCAGCAATTTGCCCGCCTCGGTGGCACGCATACCATCGCTGTCACGCTCACATAGGGTCACGCCCAAGGTCTCTTCCAGCGCGCGTATCTGTCGGCTGACCGCTGACGCATCGACATCGAGGTGGACCGCCGCGCGTCGCAGCGAGCCGCGTCGAACGACCTCATTGAGATATCTCAGACCACGTTGGTTGAGCATTCGTGCCTGCCGTCCTCTCATCATCATCCGCACTGCGACCAACCACAGCCTGCATAGCAGGTCGGGCAGCCATCCATCATGATCAGTTCACCGTTGCATTCGGGACAATGCCCCACCACGGCAGGACCACCGGCCGCCGCCTCGGCAGCTTGCTCCTGACGCGCGACCTCCTCCGGTTCCGGCGCCTGCCAGGGGGTGCCATGGGTGAAGCGATGGGAATAGCGTCGCACCAGCTCTTCGACGGGGACCTGATTGCCGTCGATATCGACGAAGCCGCGACGATAGAGTATCTGCTGAATGGACCAGGCGATCGCCGCCACTTCGGAGTCGTGAAACATCGGCTTGCCCCAGCGGTTGACGCCGCAGCGCACCAGCCCCTTGTCCCAGGCCACCTTGCGCAGATCCGCCAGTGCCTGGGTGACGTAACCGCCGCGCGCCGCCAGAGACAGACTGCGCATGGTCGCCGTGATCCATTGATGCTCGCTGGACAGCTGTCCGGAGGGGAAGAAGAACTCCACCGGCCGTTCGATCACCACGCGCTTGCCATCCAACACCCCTTCCACCGGCATGAAGGAGACCAATACATAGACCTTCTTGCGTCCTTCGGCGCCGACGTAGGCGATCTTTTCGGACACGGCTTCCAGCGTCCCTTCGGGCCGCGAAGGAATCCGTACCGTCAGCGGGTCCTCATCAGCCGGTGGAGGCGACGCCGCAGCTTGCTTGACGTGATAGGACACGATCTTCGATTGGATCTCGACGGCCATCAGCAAGCTCCTTGATGATTACCATTTGCCATAAGTGCCCTCCTTCAATCCTTCATAGAGATTGGCGGCGGTGTGCTCTTCCCCGTCATAGATCACTTTTTCATCGCCCTTGAGTTCCAGCGTCTCGCCGTTTTCCAGTTCGAAGACGTAGGTGGTGTTCTGCAAGTCCGTCTCGCGAACCAGCACACCCTGAAAGGCCTCGGGATTGAAGCGGAAGGTCGTGCACCCCTTGAGGCGTTTCTCATAGGCCTGCAGATAGAGGTCCTTGAACTGCTCATAAGGGAAGTCGGTGGGCACATTGACGGTCTTGGAGATCGCCGAATCGATCCAGGTCTGTGCCGCCGCCTGCACTGCCACGTGCTGTTCGGGAGTGACCGCCTCGGCCGTCACGAAATAGTCGGGCAGGTCGCTCTCCACGGCGTCCGGCGCGACGAAATGGCGATAGGCAGCCAGCTCGAAGGACACGACTTCGACCTGATCCTTGGTCTTCTTCCCCGAGCGGATGACGTTGCGGAAATAGCGATGCGAGAACGACGGCTCGATGCCGTTGGACGCGTTATTCCCCATCGACAGGCTGATCGTGCCTGTCGGGGCGATCGACGAGTGATGAGTAAACCGCGCGCCCTGCTCGGCCAGTGCCGTCACCAACTCGGGCTCGACCTCGGCGATCCTGCGCATGTACTCGCTGTAACGGGCATGCAGAATGCGACCGGGGACCCTGTCGCCCACTTCGTAACCGTCCGCCTTGAGCTGGGGGCGACTACGCAGCATCTTCGGCGTAAGCTCGTAAGCGTCGGCCAGCACCGGTGCCATGCCCTTCTCACGTGCCAGCTCCAGTGCCTGACGCCAGCCTTCGACTGCCAGCGCACGGCCCAGCTCGTCGGTGAACGTGAGCGATTCCGGCGATCCATACGGCATCCTGAGCATGGTCAGCGTCGACCCCAACCCCAGGAAGCCCATGCCGTGGCGACGCTTGGCCTCCAGTTCACGCCGCTGCCCTTCCAGCGGCAGGCCGGCGATCTCCACCACGTTGTCGAGCATGCGCGTGAAGATCGCCACGACCTGGCGATAACGATCCCAATCGAAACGCGCCCGGTCGCTGAACGGCTCCAGCACGAACCGCGTCAGATTGACCGACCCCAGCAGGCAGGCGCCCTCGGGAGGCAATGGCTGCTCACCGCACGGATTGGTCGCGCGTATCTCCTCGCAGAACCAGTTGTTGTTCATGCGGTTGACCTGATCGATCAGGATGAAGCCCGGCTCGGCATAGTCGTAGGTCGCGCGCATGATGGTATCCCACAACGCCCTGGCCTTGACGGTGCTGACGATCCGGCACGCCACCCGGCCCTCGTCATCGGCGGTATAGCCCTCTTCAACGACAGGCCAGTCACGGTAGATGATGTCGTCGTCGGTGACGTCCGGTTTTTCGGCGGGGTGCAGGGGGAACGCCAGGTGCCAGTCGGTATCCTGCTTGACCGCTTCGATGAATTCATCGGTGATCAACAGACTCAGATTGAATTGGCGCAACCTGCCGGGTTCGCGCTTGGCCTGGATGAAGTCCTCGACATCGGGATGGCCGACATCGAACGTCGCCATCTGGGCGCCACGCCGGCCACCTGCAGAGGCCACCGTGAAGCACATCTTGTCGTGTACATCCATGAACGCCAGCGGCCCATTCGTACCGGCGCCGGCCCCGAACACGAAGGCTCCCTTGTGCCGCAGGGTGGAAAAGTCATAACCGATGCCGGCGCCACTCTTCAGCGTCATGCCGGCATCCACCACCGAATCCAGGATATCGTGCATGTTGTCGTGGATGGTGCGCGACACGGTACAGTTGATCAGGCTGACCGCTGGCTTGTAGTCATCGGCCCCGGCATTGGACAGGATCCGACCGGCGGGGATCGCACCATTTTCCAGGGCCCAGCGAAATTTGGGCAGCCAGACATCGGCCTGATCGCCTTCGACCGCGGCCAGCGCCCGCGCCACCCGTTCATAGGTGTCGGTCACATCCTGCTCGACCGGTCGTTGATGACGGTCCTTGAGGCGGTACTTGCTGTCCCAGATCTCGCGGGATGGCGCCTGTAGCGGTACCTCATCGGCGGAATGAAACTCCGTAGTCGACGTATCCATGCAGTGCTCTCCGATTGAACGGGTTCACGAACCAAGCCTCGGTGACGGCCGAGTCGGCATGACGCGCGCCACTCTCGTTACCCGCCCATGTCAGGATAGCTCATTCAAACATGGCACCCTAAATGGCGACCGCGTTCATGGCAGCTACCGCATATGGTCGAGCTGTCTCGTTGATCGACGTCATGGCTCGCCCTGATAGCACATGCCTGGCCGATGCTCAGATAATCTCAACGTGTCGGTTTGTTACAGGCAGGTCATGACGCCGTGCTCTGACAATGGACGTTTTTGGTGCAAGTCATGCCACTTGCCAGTTACATCGAACGAATGTGTACAGAGAAATCCATCGCACGGGCGCTTCAAAGGCTTTCCGCTGCCCTCACTATCAAGGCAACGCTAATTTTAGGAACGGTTATTGCTTGATAAAAAACGAACATGCCCAGACGGCATGAAACGTCAAATCAACAACAATTCCATCATCGCGAGGGAATCTAATGAGATACAACAAGAATGCCTTGGTACTGATGACATCTGCCGCAGCCTTGACCCTGGGGTCCGTGGGCCTGGCTCAAGCTGATACGTTGGAGGACACCCTCGATCGGGGCGAAGTTCGATGTGGTGTCAGTGATGGGTTGCCGGGATTCTCGGCCCCTGACGACGACGGCAACTGGCAAGGGATCGATGTTGACGTCTGCCGAGCGGTTGCTGCCGCCGTGTTTGGTGACTCCGAGGCCGTGACGTATACTTCATTGACTGCCCAGGAGCGCTTCACCGCCCTGCAATCCGGTGAAGTTGATGTACTGTCACGCAATACTACCTGGACGACCACCCGTGACACGACACTGGGACTGAATTTCACTGGTGTCACCTTCTATGACGGCCAGGGCTTTCTGGTTTCGAAGGATATCGGCATTTCCAGTGCAGAAGAACTCGATGGCGCTTCCGTTTGCGTGCAATCCGGGACGACGACCGAGTTGAACCTCGCCGACTACTTCGACGCTAATGACATGGAGTTCGATCCCATCGTTTTCGATACCTCCGAACAGACTGTGGGAGGGTTCGAAGCCGGACGTTGTGATGTCCTGACTTCGGACACCTCGCAGCTGGCGGCGCTGCGCATTCAGCTCGATGATCCCGACAGCGCCGAAGTATTGCCAGAAGTCATCTCCAAGGAACCGCTGGGCCCAGTTGTTCGCCAGGGTGATGACAAGTGGTTCAACATCGTCAAGTGGTCGCTGTTCGCAATGCTCAATGCCGAGGAGTACGGGGTCGACAGCGAGAATGTCGATGATATGCTCGATTCCGAGAACCCCAGTATCGCCCGCTTGCTAGGTGAAGACGGTAACTACGGTGAAGAAATGGGCCTGGAAGCCGATTGGGCCTACAACATCATTGCCCAAGTCGGTAACTACGCCGAAAGTTATGATCGCAACGTGGGCATGGATTCCCCGCTAGAAATCGAGCGCGGTGTCAACCGCCTGTGGACGGATGGTGGCATCCATTACGCACCGCCGATCCGCTGATCACTCCGCAGCAGACGTCTGACGACGTCGCTGATCCCGTTAGGTTCCCTGTCGGCCTGGCTATCTCCAGGTCGGCAGTTGATCCCCCTGCTTGATGGATCCAAGCGGAGAACTCTGCATGTCCGTTCGACCTCAAACGCGCTCGCCAGACTCCAAGCCACCATTCTGGCGTGACCGCACCAAACGCGCGCTGCTGGCGCAATGCCTACTGTTGGCGGCACTAGCCGCCCTGGTAGTATTCATCATCCACAACACTCAGGAAAATCTAGCATCTCGCGGTATCACTACCGGCCTGGGTTTCCTGGACGATACCGCTGGCTTCGGCATCGGCCAGACGCTAATCGACTACTCTTCCAACAGTACCTATGGCCGAACCTTCATCGTTGGCTTACTCAATACCTTATTGGTCTCCGGCCTAGGAGTCCTGGCCGCCACGATCATCGGTTTTACCGTTGGCATCGCAAGACTCTCACCCAACTGGCTGATCGCCCGGTTGGCGAATGGTTATATCGAAATTTTCCGTAATATCCCGCTACTGCTTCAGATCTTCTTCTGGTACTTCGCCGTGTTGCAATCGCTCCCCTCAGCCAGGGAGAGCATGTCTTTGGGAGAGGTCATCTTCCTCAACATCAGGGGACTTTATTTACCCCAACCCCAATTCCTCTCCGGTTTCGGTTTGATCCCCGTGGTAATGATGGCCGCTTTCATCGCCAGCATCGCCCTGATCGTCTGGAACCGACGTCGTCATGCCGCTACAGGAAAACGACTGCCCACCATCTGGCTGTCACTGGGTATGATCATCGGTTTACCTCTGTTGGTGCTGGTCGTCACCGGTGTCCCTGTCACCTGGGAAGTGCCAGAACTGGGTGGATTCAACTTCAGCGGGGGAGTCACCATCATCCCCGAGCTCCTGGCCCTTTGGTTGGCACTATCGATTTATACTGCATCGTTCATCGCCGAAATCGTGCGCTCGGGCATTCAGTCGATATCCCATGGTCAGACCGAGGCAGCGCTGGCCTTGAGCCTTCCCGGCAAACTAGTGTTGCGCCTGGTGATCATCCCCCAGGCCTTACGGGTGATCATACCGCCACTAACGAGCCAGTATCTCAACCTGATCAAGAACTCCTCACTGGCCACCGCCATCGGCTACCCGGATCTCGTCTCGGTATTCGCGGGCACCACATTGAATCAAACCGGGCAAGCCATCGAAGTCATCGCGATGACCATGGCGGTTTATCTGACCATCAGTTTGCTGGTGTCGATGTTCATGAACTGGTTCAACGCCCGTGTGGCGCTTGTGGAACGCTAGGAGAACGTCATGACCCACTACAAGGAAATGATTCCCGAGCGGCCGGCACCTCACCGTTCCATCGGTCCGCTAGCCTGGCTCAGAACCAATCTCTTCAGTGGTCCGGTCAATACACTGGTCACTCTGGCCGGTATCGTGCTGCTCTACTGGCTGCTGGTCCCCACCATCCAGTGGGCCGTCATCGACGCCAACTGGCTTGGCAGCAACCCTGAAGACTGTACCAGTGCCGGCGCTTGCTGGGTATTCATCCATGCCCGCATCGGCCAGTTCATCTATGGCCTGTATCCGAGCGAGGAGATCTGGCGGATCAATATCGTCTTCATCCTCTTCACCGGATTTATCACCTGGCTGGGGGTACCGGGACTGCCCTACAAACGCGGGGTTGCCATCGTGACCCTGTTAGTCTTTCCAATCATTGCCTATCTCCTGCTGCATGGCGGATATTTCGGCTTACCCAGAGTATCCACTCACCGCTGGGGCGGCCTGACGCTAACCCTTATCCTGGCCGTGGTCGGCATGGTGGCAGCGCTGCCCATTGGAATCATCCTGGCGCTGGGCAGACGCTCGTCCATGCCAATCGTGAGAAGTGTCTGTGTCATTTTCATTGAATTCTGGCGCGGAGCCCCACTGATCACCATTCTGTTCATGGCCTCAGTGATGTTGCCCTTGTTCCTGCCGGCCGGTGTCGGTATCGACCGCCTGATTCGTGCCCTGGTCGGTATCACGCTGTTCCAGAGTGCCTACATGGCCGAGGTAGTCCGTGGCGGACTGCAGGCCATTCCCCAAGGGCAGGAGGAAGCGGCCGCCGCACTGGGTATGAGTTATTGGAAACGCATGGGGCTGATTGTACTGCCACAAGCCTTGAAGATGATGATTCCGGGTATCGTCAACACGTTCATCTCGCTCTTCAAAGACACCACCTTGGTGATGATCATCGGTTTATTTGACCTGCTCGGTATCGTTCAGGCAGCCCTTTCCGACTCTCGTTGGTTGGGCTTTGATGTCGAGGGTTATGTCTTCGCCGCCTTCGTCTTCTGGGTCTTCTGCTTCAGCATGTCGCGTTATAGCCAATATCTGGAACGTCGGCTGCACACTGGTCATTGAATCATGGTTCAAGAACAACACATCACGAGAAAGATACGCTACCTATAATGACGTCAGGACAGAGCAATGAATGAACAAGCAACGACGGCCGCCTCGAATACTTCAAGGATGATAGAGATGCGCGGCCTCAATAAGTGGTACGGAGACTTCCATGTCCTGCGCGATATTTACCTGGAAGTCGAGCGTGGCGAACGCATCGTCATTTGTGGTCCCTCCGGCTCGGGCAAGTCGACACTGATCCGCTGTATCAATCATCTTGAAGAGTTCCAAAAAGGCGACCTCACCGTCGGTAGGCTGCCGATGACAAGGGACATCAAACGTATCGAGCAGATCCGACGCCAGGTCGGCATGGTCTTCCAGCACTTCAATCTTTTTCCCCACCTGACAGTGCTGGAAAACTGCTGTATCTCGCCCATCTGGGTCCAAAAGAAGCCCCGGCAGGAGGCTGAAGCCCAGGCGATGCAGTACCTCGAACGCGTACAGATTGCCGAACAGGCGCTAAAATACCCCGGCCAGCTCTCCGGCGGTCAGCAGCAACGGGTCGCTATCGCACGCTCACTGTGCATGCACCCGGACGTGATGCTGTTCGATGAACCTACATCGGCCCTCGATCCGGAGATGATCAAGGAAGTACTCGATGTCATGGTGGAACTGGCTCACGAAGGAATGACCATGCTCTGTGTCACCCATGAGATGGGCTTCGCCAAGACGGTCGCCGACCGTGTCATCTTCATGGATCAAGGGCAGATCATCGAAGAGAACGCACCTGATCGTTTCTTTTCGGATCCCCAGTCGGAGCGTACTCAACTATTTCTCAGTCAAATTCTGGGGCATTGAGAGCGTAACGATACGAATTCATCGGACATGCCGAATGCCCTTTGCCCACTGGCCAAACTGGTCGGCACAGCGAGTTACGGTTCACGCTGTCCTTGATGCATCCGTGATTGTCTAACGCTTCGCTCATTAATAACCAATAGCTATTTGCACACACCTCTCATATTCCTTAACGTGTGATGATAACAGGCATAGACGCCCCAAAGGACGTCTCACCGTTATCGCACGTCAGGAGATATCACATGCTACGTCGATTCACACTGGCCGCCTTGGCGACAGGACTCATGACCCTCGGCGGATTGGTGCATGCCGAGGACGACACCATCAAGGTCGGCATGTCAGGGGGGTACTTTCCCTTCACTTTTGTCGAACAGGATACTCTCAAGGGATTCGAGGTCGACGTCATGGAGGCCGTCGCCGATGAACTGGACAGGGAAGTGGAATTCGTGACGGCCGACTTCTCCGGCTTGTTCGGGATGCTCGAATCGGGCCGGATCGATACCATCGCCAACCAGATCACCATCACCGAAGAGCGTCAGGCCAAGTACCTCTTCACCGACCCCTACGTTTATGACGGCGCGCAGGTCGTGGTCAAGGAAGGCAACGCGGAGATCGAAGGCGTCGAGGATCTGCGCGACAAGAGCGTTGCCGTCAATCTCGGATCCAACTATGAAGACCTGTTGCGGGAATTGCCTTACGCTGACGAGATCGACATTCGCACGTATGACAGCAATATCGAGCAGGACACCGCGCTGGGCCGTGTTGACGCCTTCGTCATGGATCGGGTAAGCGCCACGCAGGTCATCAAGGAGAAGCCTCTGCCATTGCAACTGGCCGGGCCGACATTCTCCGAAATCCGCAATGCCCTGCCGTTTCGTGATACCGAGACCGATCGCAAGCTCCGCGATCAGGTCAATGAGGCATTGGACGCACTGCGCGAGGACGGCACGCTGACCGAGATATCCGAGCGCTGGTTCGATGCCGATATCACCACCCAGCCCTGACGATTCGAGACGTGATCCATGAGCGTCCTCAATGTCGACTATATGATGGGCCTCGTGCCCATCCTGCTCCGATACCTGCCACTGACTCTGGCCATGGCGGTGGCGGGTATGGTGTTGGCACTCGTCCTCGCCTGTGGGCTGGCGGTCATTCGGGTACTGCGGATACCGGGACTCAACGGTGCCACGCTGCTGTTCATCTCCTTCTTTCGCGGCACGCCGCTGTTGGTGCAGTTGTTCCTGTTCTACTATGGCCTGCCACAACTGTTGGCTTTCCTGACCCAGATCGGCGGCATTACGGCCACGATCATGGGGCTGACGCTACACTTCTCCGCTTATATGGCGGAATCGATCCGCGCCGCGATCGTCGGGGTTGACCGTAGCCAGACGGAAGCGGCGCTCTCCATCGGCATGACCAACGGCCAGTTGATGCGCCGCATCGTGCTCCCGCAAGCCACACGAGTCGCGGTGCCGACACTCATGAACTACTTCATCGACATGATCAAGGCCACTTCCCTGGCGTTCACGCTGGGCGTTACCGAACTGATGGGAGCGACCCAGAAGGAGGCCTCCGGTAGTTTCCTCTATTTCGAGGCGTTCATCACCGTGGCAATCATCTACTGGCTGATCGTCGAAGGACTGGCCTGGTTTCAGCGCCGACTGGAAACGAGACTCAACGAGGCCTATCGGCGATGATCAAGATCGAGCAACTCGTCAAGCGCTTCAATGGCGCCCCGGTTTTGGACGGCATCGACCTCGAGATCGAGCAGGGGGAGATCATCGTGGTCATCGGACCATCGGGAACCGGCAAGTCGACCCTGCTACGCTGTCTGAACTTCCTGGAGCGTCCGGATGCCGGCTACCTGACGCTTGGTGACCTGACGATCGACTCCACGAAGGCGACACGTGCCGAGATCCTGGCGGCCCGGCGACGTACGGCGTTCGTGTTCCAGAACTATGCGCTGTTCGCCAACAAGACGGCGCTCGAGAACATTGCCGAGGGGCTGATCGTCGTTAACCGCTGGCCCAAGGTGAAAGCCCATGCGCGTGCCCGGGAGATCCTCGAGCGCATCGGCCTGGCCGATAAGGCGGATGCCTACCCGGCGTCACTCTCCGGCGGGCAGCAACAACGAGTGGGCATCGGCCGCGCCATGGCGGCCCAGGCCGACATCATCCTGTTCGATGAACCCACATCCTCCCTGGACCCGGAATGGGTCGAGGAAGTACTCGGGCTGATGAAACAGCTGGCCCGCGAGCGGCAGACCATGCTCGTGGTCACCCATGAAATGGGCTTTGCCCAGGATGTAGCCGACCGCGTGGTGTTCATGGACAGTGGACACATCGTCGAACAAGGCCCTCCCTCGCAACTCTTTCGCGCCCCGCAGGATCCTCGCACTCGCGACTTCCTGCGCAAGGTGCTCGCCAACCAGATCGATCCGGCCGCCACCTAGCTAGCGATTCGACGCCATTCACGCCGATAACAGTTCCTCGAACGCCTCCCGAATCGCCTTGACCGCTGCGATGGATTCGGGGTTGTCCCCATGCACGCAGAGCGTATCGGCTGGCAACACCAGGGTCGTACCGTCATTGGCGGTCAGCGCCTCGCCCCGTGCCAACGCCACCGCTTGGGATACGATCGTCTCCTGATCATGATGTACGGCACCGGGCTCCCGACGCGACACCAGTCGTCCGCGGCCATCGTAGGCCCGATCGGCAAAGGTCTCGAACCACAGCGTGATCCCCATGCGATTGGCCAACTCCCGAGTGGGTCCAGGGTCGGCGGTCGACATCACCATCAACGGCAAGTGCACATCGTAACTGGCCACCGCCCGCATCACGCCTTCCAGCAACGCCATGTCAGCCGTCATGTCGTTGTATAATGCCCCATGGGGTTTGACGTAGCTCAGCGACGTGCCGGCCGCCTGGCAGATGCCGGCCAGCGCGCCGATCTGATAGAGCACCATGTCCTCGGCTTCCGCCGGTGAGCAGGCCATCGATCGGCGACCAAACCCCATCAGGTCGGGATAGCCGGGGTGAGCCCCGATGCGTACGCCATGTTCGACCGCCAGCTCCACGGTCCGCCGCATGACATGAGGGTCGGAAGCATGGTATCCGCATGCGATGTTGGCACAATCGACATGCGGCATCACCTCGTCGTCCAGACCGAGTTTCCAATTACCGAAGCTCTCGCCCATATCGCAGTTCAACAACGGTACCGTTGTCATACGACCTCCTGATAATGTCGAGTCGCAAGGGGGAGTGTTCCCCGTCATATTGCCCCATCATGAAGGGAAGCAACACCCGATGGTCAACGGAAAACACCTTGCCGAGCGTTCACCGGCTCATTAGCCTTATAGTCAAGTTGTTGCGGGTGTCACGGTACTGACCATGGATCGATAACAAGAGACCGCTATCCCGCACAGGCTCCTCACAGTACCCAAGAACAGCCAATGAGGCCCCGATCATGCGACATATGTTTCTGTTCACCGCGACGGCTACATGCTCACTCCTCGCCCTGGCGACCTCAGCCCAGGCAGCGCAATGGAACCTGGCCACTCCGTACGGCGATGCCAGTTTTCACACCGAGAACACCAAGCAGTTTGCCGAGGACGTTGCCGAGGCCACCGATGGCGAATTGACCATCAACGTTCACAGTGGAGGCTCGCTGGTCGAGCACGGTGAGATCAAATCATCGGTGCGGCGTGGCACGATCAATGCCGGTGAAATCTTCCTGTCGACACTCTCCAATGAATCACCGATCTATGAAGTCGACACCCTGCCCGGCGTAGCAGGCAGCTACGAGGAAGCCTATCAGCTCTGGGAGGTCACCAAACCGGTCATCAATGACCTGTTTGCCGAAGAGGGACTGATGCCGCTCTATGCCGTGGCCTGGCCCGCCCAGGGCATCTATACCGATTTCGAACTGACCGATCCCGATGAGTTCGATGGTCTGCGCGTTCGTGCCCCCAACATCAACACCCAACGTTTCATTGAAAACCTCGGCGGCAGTCCCACTGAAACCGAGGAATCGGACATCCCCAATGCCTTCAGTACGGGCCGAGTCGATGCCATGATCACCTCGAGCTCGACAGGTAACGCCATGACCGCCTGGGACTATGTCTCCCACTACACCGACGCCAACCTGTGGCTACCCAAGAATATCGTTTTCATCAGCCGGGACGCCTATCAACAACTCGACGAGTCAACTCAGGATGCGGTGATGGAAGCGGCCGCCGAGGCTGAAGAGCGGGGATGGGAGTTGAGTCGTCAAGACAACGAAGACAGTCTCCAGGCCCTTCAGGATAATGGCATCACCGTATCGGAGCCCAATGACGCCGTGGCCGAGGCACTGCAAGCCGCTGGCGACGAACTCTACGAGTCCTGGCTGGAACGTGCCGATGAGCGTGCCGAGCAGGTTCTCGAGAACTATCGTCAGCAAGTCGGCAATGACTGAGTCACACTAAGTGCCTGTCCCGAGACCGTCCCATGCGCTTCAGACTGCTCAAGCTCTATAACCTGGGAGCCTGGGGTGCCGCCCTCTGCATGATCGCGATCTGTGGGCTGGTGGCACTCCAGGTGCTACTGCGCTGCGTCGATGGCCTTCTCGTGCTGTTTGGTGCGGCGCGTCTCGGGCTCGGCATCACCGGTTTTTCCGAGATTGCGGCCTACCTGCTGGTCGGTGCCACGGGATTGGGGCTGGCGTATACCTTCGTGCATCACGCGCATATCCGTGTGACGCTGCTGGTATCCCGATTGCCCCCGGCAGTACGCGTCTGGACCGAGGTCTTCTGCCTGGCCGTCGCCCTGTCGCTGACGGTGGCATTGACGTACGGCCTGACCCAGCTCATCGATGAAAGCATCGAGTTCCAGGATGTGTCGTCGGGGTTCCTGTCTATACCGCTCTGGATTCCCCAGACCGCGCTGATGGTAGGTGTCGGCCTGCTGTGTCTCGCTCTCATCGAAGCACTGCTAACGACGCTCAAGACAGCACTGACCACCCCTTCCCGGTTTCACAGTGACGACGCCGATGATTCCCGTGAAGAGAGTCATAACTGACCGTTCCGCGAGGAGACATTCACCATGCTGATCATGAGCCTGGTGACGACCCTGATCCTGTTCGTGCTGCTGGGTAGTGGCGTATGGATCGCCTTTGCCCTGATCGGAACGGCCTGGCTGTCACTCGCCATGTTCACGTCCTTCGCCCCGGGACCAATACTAGCCTCGGATTTCTGGGGCTCCAGCTATGGCTGGGATTTGACGGCCCTGCCGATGTTCATCTGGATGGGAGAGATCCTGTTCCGCTCGGGTCTGGCCAACAACATGTTCCGGGGCCTGTCGCCCTGGCTCAATCGGCTGCCCGGCCGACTGCTGCACACCAACATCATCGGCAGCGGCATGTTCGCCGCCGTCTGCGGCTCCTCGGCAGCCACTTGCGCCACCGTCGGCAAGATGACGGTTCCCGAACTGGAAAAACGCGGCTACGACAGCAACATGGCGATCGGCACCCTGGCCAGCGCATCCACCCTGGGGTTGTTGATTCCGCCCTCAATCATGCTGATCGTCTACGGTGTGGTCACGGAGCAGTCGATTTCACGGCTGTTCATGGCCGGCATCGGCCCCGGAGCACTGATACTCTTGCTGTTCATGAGCTTTCTGGTGGGCTGGGCGTTGCTGATCGGCAACCGTCACGGGGGTACCGGCATCGCCGATCCAGCCATGTCACTGGTCGACAAGATTCGCAACAGCTGGCAACTGTTGCCGATTCTGGCCTTGATCGGCGGCATTATCGGCAGCATCTATGGTGGCCTGGCCTCGCCCACCGAAGCGGCAGCCGTGGGGGTCGTGCTGGCCATGCTGATCGCCCGCTACAACGGCCATTTCAACCGCGAGATCTTCCGCGATTCCTTGTTCGCCGCCGTACGCACGGCAACCATGATCGCCTTCATCATTGCCGGCGCCTCTTTCCTGACCTCGGCCATGGGCTTTACCCAGATTCCGTCCCGACTAGCGCAAGTCATTGCCGGCATGGGATTGTCGCCGACCGCCCTGCTGGTCGCGTTGACACTCTTGCTTCTGGTATTGGGCTGCTTTCTCGACGGGATTTCACTGATCCTGCTGGTGACCTCGATCATCATGCCGATGATCGAGACCGCCGGCTTCGATCTCATCTGGTTCGGTATCTATCTTGTGATCGTGGTCGAAATGTCGCAAATCACGCCACCGGTGGGCTTCAACCTGTTCGTGATCCAGGGCCTGACCGGCAAGGACATCCTCACGATCACCCGGGCGACCATCCCCTTTTTCCTGCTGATGCTGCTCGCTATCGCTCTGATGTATCAGTTTCCTGCAATTGCACTGTATCTGCCCCAGGCGATGTAACCATGACACAGCGTTGATGGCTTTCTCTTGCCGTCGCCAGTCAACCAGCTAGCATGAGAAGACTCATCCCCGCATTGCCAGACTGTCATATGGTTGATCCTGATACGATCCCGGCCGTTCGGTTCGATAGCGAAGCGCTCGAGGTAAACGAACGCTTCGATGCATGGCGAGAGGCGATTGCTCCGGTTTTCGATGTCGAGCCGTTGTCGGACGCCACGCCAGAAGCGACGGCCCGATTCGAGTCCCGAATCGAGGCATTCAGTCTCGGCGATATGCTGGCGGCCAACGTTTATACCAGTGCCCAGCGTTTCCATCATGCCCGGCCGAATCACCGTGTCGATCACCTGTTGGTGCAAGTGCACCGCCAAGGCGGTTATTACGGTCAACTCGACGAGACGACGGTCGAGGTTGCTCCTCGCCATGTGTCACTGATCGATCTCGACCGGCCCCTGCATACCGAATCCGGCAATACCGATATCATCAATGTGATGCTACCGCGCGACCTGTTCAGTGATCACCCGGCGTTCATCGACGGAGCGCATGGCCTGGTGCTCGATCCTTCACGCGGGGCCTTTCTGGCGGATTACCTGGCCGCGCTGATGCGTCGCTTGCCCAGTGTCAAAACGCATGAAGCGCCGGAACTGACCCGTATTACTCGGGATATGCTGCTCGCCTGCTGCGCCGAGGATGCTTCGGCCAGGGCGCGTGTGCAGCAGCCGGTCCATGATATCGCCCGCCAACGCCTGGAACACTTCATCGAGCGCCATCTCACGTCACCTCGGTTAACACCGGCTACGCTGTGCCGGACAGCGGCCATATCGCGTTCGCGTCTGTATCGGTTATTCGAGCATGAAGGCGGCGTCCTGCGTTATATACAACGGCGACGCCTTGCCCGCGCGAGGGAATGCCTGGAAAACCCCCTGGAGTCGCGCGCTATCGGCGAGCTGGCAGAAGCCCATGGATTTCGTAGCCAGGCTCACTTCTCACGCAGCTTTCGCGAGCGCTACCGTTGCTCACCCAACGAGGCCCGAGATCTGGCACGAGCGAGCCGCACGCTTCCCGATGCGGATGCCGGCACGACCGTGAACCACTGGATACGCCAGCTTTACGGTCGCTGAACCGTATCCCCCCGGTCGCTTGAATCCATCCATTACCTGGCGTTCTTTTCGGTGAATTGCTGCATGATCGCCAGCGTTTCATCACTGACATGATGCTCCATGCCTTCGGCATCAATGCGTGCCGTACTATCGCGAACCCCCAACGCACGCAGGAACTGCAACACGATGTCGTGCCGGGCACGCGAGGTTTCCGCCATGGTCTGCCCCGCTTCGGTCAAGAAGAGCGACCGGTAGGGTTGGCTATTGACCAGTCCAAGCTCTTTCAGCCGACGAATCATCTTCGATACGGTTGCCTGGCTCACCCCCATGCGGCTGGCCAGATCGGCGGCGCGCGCCTCACCTTGATGTCGTATCAGATCGCCGATCAATTCGACGTAATCCTCGATCAACTCCGTTTCATGTGCATTCCTCACCGTCTCGTACTGCCGTGCATGCTGCGTGACGGGCGGCAACGCATCGCGGCCGGAGTCACTGGACGGTGGCACATTCTGCTGTTCGTAGTCGCTCATTCGTTAACCGAAGATCACAAAGATAAGTCGACGCCATGGTAACGCACATTAACGCAGAGCGGTAAGTCGCATGCGCCGATACGCTTACCATGGGACCACGAGGCACGGAGCAGCGCCTGGCATCGACGGCTTGACAACCAATGATAGTCAAGACTATAAAATATAGCCAAGGCTAACTAGTTAGCCATGTTTCAACTTGGATAGCACATGCTATCAATCAGCGATAGCTAACCCACGACACCGAAAGGGGCAGGTCCTCACATGATACCTCGCCATGGCCTCATCCTCGTCACATGTGTTGCAGGACTCCTTGCCATTACCGGCAACGCCAACGCGCAAAGCGATTCCCGACACGAACCACTGAAAGTGGTCACCACATTTACGGTACTTGCCGACATGGCCTCCAACGTGGCAGGCGATACGGCCGAGGTCGTGTCGGTCACGAAACCCGGCGCGGAGATTCACAACTACGAACCCACGCCACAAGACATCGTACGCGCCCAGGATGCCGACTTGATCCTGTGGAACGGCCTCAATCTAGAGCTCTGGTTCAAACAGTTCCTGGCCAATCTCGGCGATGTCCCCTCGGTGACTCTCACTGAAGGCATCGACCCGATACCAATCACTGAAGGGGACTATGAGGGCACACCGAACCCCCACGCCTGGATGGGCCTGGACAATGCGATGATCTACATCGACAACATTCGCGATGCGTTCGTCGAGAATGATCCGGACAATGCCGACGCCTACCGACAGAATGCCGAAGCGTACAAGCAGGAAATCCAGGAGACGATTCGCCCCCTGCGTGACCAGATTCAGCAGATCCCGTCCGAGCGACGCTGGTTGACCACCTGTGAAGGCGCTTTCAGCTATCTGGCCGAGGATTTCGACATGCAGGAACTCTATCTGTGGCCGATGAACACCGATCAGGTCGGCAAGCCGCAGCAGGTACGTGACGTCGTCAACGGCGTCCGTGAGCACGACATCCCCGCGGTCTTTTGCGAAAGCACCGTCAATACCGATCCGGCCAGGCAGATAGCGCGTGAAACCAGCGCCGAATACGGCGGTGTCCTTTATGTGGACTCTCTCACTGAAGCCGACGGCCCCGTGCCAACGTATCTCGACTTGCTGCGGGTCACGTCTCGGACCATCGCCGACGGATTGTCATCCCATATCGACTAAGCGACCTTGCGAACAGACTTCGCATGAGAGGGCAGTGTCATGCTTCAAACATCTCGTCAGCGTATCGAACAACCGAGCGAAGAGGCTGGCGCCGGGATACTCGCCAAAGGTCTCACCGTCACGTATCGCAACGGCCATACCGCGCTTCACGATGCCAGTTTTGCGGTCCCGCGCGGCACCGTCACTGCGCTGGTCGGCGTCAACGGTGCCGGCAAATCCACCCTTTTCAAGGCCATCATGGGATTCCTGCCGGCCGGCAAGGGCGATATTCGACTGCTGGGCTATAGCGTTCGAGAGGCATTACGGGCCAATCTCGTTGCCTATGTCCCCCAATCCGAGGAGGTCGACTGGGCGTTTCCCGTCCTCGTCGAGGACGTGGTGATGATGGGCCGTTACGGGCACATGAACTTTCTCCGCCAACCTCGCCGCATTGATCACGAGGCCGTCACTCAAGCGCTCGGGCGTGTGAACATGACGGCGTTTCGGCAGCGACAGATCGGCGAACTGTCAGGCGGACAACGGAAACGTGTCTTCCTGGCCCGTGCGCTCGCCCAGGAAGGCCAGGTCATCCTGCTCGATGAGCCCTTTACCGGCGTTGACGCGACCACCGAGGAACAGATCGTCGCCCTGTTGCGCGAACTCCGCAACGAAGGACGCGTCATGCTCGTCTCTACGCACAATCTCGGCTCGGTACCCGAGTTCTGTGACCGCACGATCTTGATCAAGGGGACGGTACTCGCCTCGGGCCCTACCGAAACCGTGTTTACGCGCCGAAACCTCGAGAACGCCTTCGGTGGGATACTGCGCCACTTCACCCTCGGCGGTGAAGCGCTCCATGACGACGAGGATCGACGCGAGCTCAGTATCATCACCGATGATGAGCGGCCGTTCGTACAGTATGGCGGAGAAACCCAGACGCGCGAACACGAAGGCAACAAGTCATGATCGAATTGCTGCTGCAACCGTTCGATTACGGCTATATGGCCAATGCCATGTGGGTGTCCGCCCTGGTTGGCGGGGTTTGCGGTTTCCTGTCATCGTATCTGATGCTCAAGGGCTGGTCACTGATCGGTGACGCGCTCTCACATTCGGTCGTCCCCGGCGTCGCCGGCGCCTACATGCTGGGGCTGCCTTTTGCCTTGGGGGCATTCATCGCCGGTGCGCTGGCATCCGCTTCCATGCTCTTTCTCAGTGACAGGTCAGGACTCAAGGTCGATGTCATCATCGGCATCATTTTCACCTCATTCTTCGGGATCGGTCTGTTCCTGGTTTCGATCAATCCCATGTCGGTCAGCATTCAGACGATCATCATGGGCAATATCCTGGCCATCACGCCGGAAGACACCCTGCAACTGGCAATCATCGGCGTCGTCTCGTTAGCCATCCTGCTGGTGAAATGGAAGGATCTCATGGTGACCTTCTTCGACGAAAATCATGCTCGCTCGGTCGGTCTGCGTCCTGACCTCATGAAGGCCCTGTTCTTCCTGCTGCTCTCCGTCTCGGTGGTGGCAGCGATGATGACGGTGGGTGCGTTTCTCGTTATCGCCATGGTAGTGACGCCGGGCGCCACGGCCTATCTGCTATGTGACAGGTTTCCGAGGCTGATCGGTCTGTCAGTCGCTATCGGCGGAGTGACGAGTTTCCTCGGTGCCTATGCCAGCTATTTCCTGAATGGCGCGACCGGCGGCATCATCGTGACACTCCAGACGCTGATATTCCTGGCCACGTTCCTGCTGGCGCCAAAGCACGGACTCCTCGCGGCACGTCGCAAGGCGGCCGCTGCATCACGCGCTTCTTCCGGCGACACATTGCCTGAAACGGACATCCAGTAAACCGACCGGGAACACCGACGATGCTTGACACACTGCTACTCCCGTTCCAGTTCCCGTTCATGCAGAACGCGTTCCTGATCGCCATGATGGCTGCCGTACCAACGGCGCTGCTGTCGTGCTTCCTGGTCCTCAAGGGGTGGGCGCTGATGGGCGATGCCGTCAGTCACGCCGTGCTGCCCGGCATCGTCATTGCCTGGATACTCGGGCTACCGCTCATCCTTGGCGCGTTCACCGCCGGCATGGTGTGTGCGGTCGCGACCGGCTATCTCTCCCATAACAGCCGGATCAAGCAGGATACCGTCATGGGCGTGGTATTTTCGGGCATGTTCGGGCTGGGTATCGTGATGTACGTCTCGATCAACACGGATCAGCACCTCGATCACATCCTGTTCGGCAACATGCTGGGGGTCGGCACGAAAGACCTATGGACGACGGGACTCATCGCACTAGGCACGTCATCGATCGTGCTGCTGAAATGGAAAGACTGGCTCCTGCATGCCTTCGATCCCGCACAGGCTCAAGCTTGCGGATTGCGTACCGGCTGGCTGCACTATGGGCTCCTCGCCATCATGTCATTGACGATCGTGGCAACGCTCTCGGCGACGGGGCTGATTCTGGCCGTAGCCCTGCTGGTGACGCCGGGCGCGATCGCCTTCCTCCTGGTCCGGAGCTTTGCGCACATGCTGATCGTCTCGGTGGTCATGTGTGTCGTCAGCATGCTTGCCGGAACATATCTGAGCTTTTTCCTGGATAGCGCGCCCGCCCCCACGATCGTACTGATACTGACGGCCCTGTTCATAGTTGCCTTAGTGCGGCGGCTTTATCTCACGCGGCGAGCATCACGGCATGAAGCCTCGTCAGCGACGTGATGAGGCCGGTCGGGTACTGCCAGGACCAGGTGCGCTCCGAATCACCCCCCTAGTGCTTCGCACACCGCCTGCCTGGATGCTCGCTCACGCTCGGCATAGAGAGCCAACTCATCGGTCACGGACGCTCCCAGAGCCGCCTCGAAGGCGTCACGGTTGGCATTGCCGGTATAGGCTTCGTTCTGACCACCCCCGAGATTCGACTGGAAGATGCCGGCGGCACTGACAGGCAGGAAATCCTCGTACGTGATCGGCCTGGCGACGACCAATCCTTGGTCGATCAGCCGTTCCAGATCGGTCTCCTCGACCGGGCCCGCCTTGCGGCCTGCGTCAGTCAGTCGGTACTCGAAGAACGCCAGTCCCTGACGTCGCAGTTCGCGCTCGGAATCCGGGAAGTCGGCAAACACCTCCGCCAGTACGCGCTGGTGCTCGGTATTGGCCAGCCCCGCGGCACGTTGGCGTGACTCGCTGAGCTGTCGGTCGTAGAGCGCCCGCCCGGTGGGTGTCAGGGCAACGCCGCGCTGTTCGATTTCACCGAAGCGGGCGGTGTGGGTGCCTTGCTGCTCACCGGCAAAGCGGATCGATTCTTCCAGCGCCTTGAAGCTGGTCTGACGCAGCAGGATCGGACAGTCACGACGAGGCGGCCCCTCGATCACTTCCTTGGGATTCATCCCCACTGCCGGCATGCGTCGCTGAACCTCGTCGATATCGAGAGTGCGGGGCGTCAAGTGATTGATATGCGGCCCGCGGAAACAGACCACATCGGCGATCAACCGATGTTCGGCGTGCAGCGCCTCATAGGTATCCCAGTCGACGGTAGCGTCATGATGCCAACGGAAGGTCTCCAGCGCTGCGGCGACGAAACGATCGGCCTGTTCGTCGGTCAATCCGCCCTGACGCTCGTGGCAGTCGATCAACTCCCGGGCAGCGGGCGTGAAAATATCGCGCTCGGCGAGGATCGAGGCAGCACGCTCACGCAGTTCAGCGTTATCGATCAGTTCCAGGCGCAGCAATGACGTGAAGACGCGAAAGGGATTGCGTGCCAGCGCATCATCGTCGATGGGCCGGAAAGCCGTCGAGTGGACCGGTACACCGGCCTCGGAGAGATCGTAATAGCCGACCGGAACCATCCCCATCACCGCGAACAGTCGACGCAGCATGGAAAGTTCGTCGGCGGTGCCGACGCGAACCGCGCCATGGCGTTCCACGCTCAGTCGATCCAGCTCATCATGCGCGGCGAGCTGTCTGGCCATTGCCGGACTGTGCTCCAGTACCTCGCGGTTCACCTCCTCCACGAGCTCGAGCAGGGTGCCGTACTGGGGAACCTCGGTCTGGTACATGGCCGACATGGCCTTGGAGAAACGATCGCGAATGTCATCTAAGGCGACAAAGGATGTCATGTCATCGACCTCGTGGTATCTGTCGTCGAATGTTCCGAGATGGCGCCGGGTAGCGTCTCCAGCGCCCGTTCGAGTCTGGCGAGGCCTTCCCGCATTATCTCGGGTTCCGTGGTCAATGGCGGCAGCAGCCGCAACACATTGCGATACCGACCGCTGGGCATCAACAGCAGCCCCGCTTGCCGAGCGGCACGCAATAGCGCCGCCAGATGTTCTTTACCGCTGGCGTCGGGTGTGTCGTCGAAGACGATGCCGCGCATGGCACCCACACCGGTCAGTTCGCCAAGCATCGGGAAACGACCGCATGTGCGCCATTGGCGATACGACTCGAGGATCAGGACTTCCTGACGTTCACCCCATTGATGCAGGTCATCTTCGCTCATCAACTCCATGACCACCCTGGCCGCCGCGCAAGCCACGGCATTACCCGAGTAGGTACCGCCCAGCCCGCCTTTGGGAACGGCATCCATGAGCGCCTCCCGGCCGGCCACCGCTGCCAGCGGTAGCCCCGCCGCCATGCTCTTGCCCATCAGCAGCAGGTCCGGCTCGATGCCGAGTCGAGGAAAGGCAAAACGCTGACCCGTGCGGCCGAATCCGGACTGGATCTCGTCGATGATCAAGACGATGCCATGCCGGTCGCAGAGATCACGCAGGCGGCGCGCAAAGTCCGCATCGAGCCGGCGGAAGCCGCCTTCGCCCTGTACCGGCTCGACGATGATACAGGCCACCTCATCGACCGGCACGTCCACCTCGAAAAGGCGCTCCAACGCCGCCATGGCCTGGTTCGCATCGATATCGCCATCGCGGCTCGGAAAAGGCAGATGATGTACCGGCCCGGGCAAGGCACCGAGCCGGTTCTTATAGGGCTGGACCTTGCCATTGAGATTCAGGGCGGCGAGCGTACGGCCATGAAAACCGTCATCAAAGGCTATCACCGTCTGACGCCCGGTCGCCGCACGCGCTACCTTGAGCGCATTTTCGGTGGCCTCGGCACCGCTGTTGGTCAGCATGCATGACAGCGGGTAGGCCACCGGCACGAAGGCGTCCAGCGCCCTGGCCACCTCAAGATAGCCGCGATGCGGCACGGCGTTGAAGGCGGAGTGCATCAAGGTTCCGACCTGTTGCGTGACCGCCTCGACCACCACAGGGTGACAATGCCCCAGGTTGAGAACGCCAATACCTCCGATGAAATCGATATAGTGGTTGCCGTCCTCGTCCCAGACCTCGGCATTGCGGCCTCGCGCAATACAGAGGGGGTGAACGACACCGATGGAGTCACTGATATGTGGAAAGGCCATGCAGGGATCCTGTCGATTCATCGCGTGCGTTTGATGACACGATCAAAGCAGACCCCAAGGGCGGCTTCAAACGAAAAAAACTTGGCAAAGCATTCCAAAAAATAATGAACTACCAGAGCACCCGAGCCCTCCTATCGAGAAGGCATCGCCACAATGAAGCCACCCCGATTCAGTATCATGAGCTCAAGGCATGGACTGGCTGGTGTGCTGATCGAGGGTGATCGGTTTATCCCGATACTCGAGTATCCAATCGATGAAGCCCTTGACCTTGCCGACATCGCCCTTGTGCTCCGGATAGGCCAGATAGTAGGCGTTGTGACTGATCAACGAGAACTCCCAGGGAATCACCAGTTGCCCCGCCCCGAGTTCTTCTTCGGCCAGGAAACGCGGTACCAATGTGACACCACAGCCGGCCCGTGCCGCCTGCAGGGCCATGTAGAACGTATCGAAGCGCGGGCCATGGTAACTATGGGGCGTGTAACAACCCTGGGCCTCGAACCAGTCATGCCAGACTTCAGGGCGTGTCGCGCTTTGCAACAGCACCAGTTGCGTCAGATCCAGCGGATCATGGATGCCTTCCGCGGGCAGGACATGCGGTGAACACACCGCCACCACTTCTTCGTCGAGCAGCTTGATGCACTCGGCTTTCGGCCAGGCACCATGACCGAAGA
The DNA here is from genome assembly GCF_900106955.1 of Aidingimonas halophila. GTDB lineage: Bacteria > Pseudomonadota > Gammaproteobacteria > Pseudomonadales > Halomonadaceae > Aidingimonas > Aidingimonas halophila. The sequence goes on from NZ_FNNI01000003.1 coordinate 29,931, forward strand.
AGAAGGCGACATCGACGCGCTCCTCCTCGAGATCGAACGGTTCCACCCGATTGCTGATATTCAGATAGATATTGGGGTGGCGAAAACGAAACCCGTTGAGCCTGGGTACCAGCCATCGCGAACCGAAGGTCGGAAGCGTAGTGACATGCAATACCTCGCTCTGCCCTCCGTATGACTGCATATAACGCGTCGACATCTCGACCTGCGACAGTATCTTGCGGACTTCCGTCAGGTATAGCGACCCCTCAGGTGTCACCTGGAGACGCTTGCGCACACGGCGAAACAGCGGATGTTCCAGAATCGACTCGAGTTGAGCGACCTGCTTGCTGACGGCGCTCTGGGTCAGGTTCAGTTCGTCTGCCGCACGGGTGAAACTCAAGTGGCGTGCCGACGCCTCGAAGCATTGCATGGCAGTGAAGGTAGGTAGATGGCGACGACTCATGCTGACACCCTTTTCACGAAAAAATGGAATGACGTCTGTATAAAACGTCGTTTGAGCCAGGTCAATTGCCGCGGCAATACTGCGGATGGTTTGTATCCATCCTGTGTCAGCAGTAGGAGGAAGAATGATCGACACTGTCATGCAGCGCCTCGGCGTGGCCGAGTCCCTATACCGGGACGGCGACTATCCCGTGACCTCCCCCTCCGATGGGGCCGAGATCGGTCGGGTCCGGCTGGAGGACGGAAAGGCGGTAGACGCTCGCATTGCCCGCGCCCGGCAGGCGTTCGAGCAGTGGAGCCGGGTTCCCGCCCCCCGACGCGGTGAGTTGGTGAGGCTGTTCGGCGAGCAACTGCGTCGCCACAAGGAGGATCTCGGCACGCTGGTCACCCTGGAGTGCGGCAAGATCTACCAGGAAGGTCTTGGCGAAGTGCAGGAAATGATCGATATCTGCGATCTCGCCGTTGGTCAGTCGCGTCAGCTCTATGGCCTGACCATCGCCTCGGAGCGGCCCGGCCACCACATGCGTGAAAGCTGGCATCCGCTGGGGCCGATCGGCCTGATTACCGCCTTCAACTTCCCGGTGGCGCCCTGGGCCTGGAATGCCGCTCTGGCCCTGGTATGTGGCAATAGCCTGCTGTGGAAACCCTCCGAGAAGACCCCATTGACCGCGCTGGCCTGCCAGGCCCTGCTCGAGCGTGCCATGGCCGAGTTCGGCGACGAGGCCCCACAGGACCTCAGCCAGGTCATCATCGGTGATCGCGAGGCCGGCGAGCGCCTGACCGATGATCCCAGCGTGCCACTGATCAGTGCCACCGGCAGCACGCGAATGGGGCGCGAAGTCGCACCGCGCGTCGCCGCCCGTTTCGGCCGCAGCATCCTGGAACTCGGCGGCAACAACGGCATGATCCTGGCCCCCAGTGCCGATCTGGACATGGCCGTGCGCGCCATCCTGTTCTCCGCCGTCGGTACCGCCGGCCAGCGCTGCACCACGCTGCGCCGTCTGATCGTCCATGAATCCATCCGCGATAATGTCCTCGAACGGCTGAAGAAAGCCTATACGGGCATCAGCATCGGCGATCCGATGGAAGGCAACCTGGTCGGTCCGCTGATCGATTCCCAGGCCTATGACCAGATGCAATCCGTGCTGGACAGGGCTCGCCGGCAAGGCGCCACGGTATTCGGTGGAGAGCGCCAGCTGGCTGACGCTTACCCCAATGCCTATTACGTCAGCCCTGCCATCGTCGAGGTCGAGCATCAGGACGAACTGGTCAAGAACGAGACCTTCGCCCCGATCCTCTACGTCATGAGCTACCGCGACTTCGATGAAGCGATGACATTGCACAACGATGTCCCACAAGGACTGTCGTCGTGCATTTTCACCAGCGACGTGCGAGAGGCCGAAACCTTCATCTCCGATCAGGGCAGCGACTGTGGTATTGCCAACGTCAACATCGGCCCCAGCGGCGCCGAGATCGGCGGAGCCTTCGGCGGCGAAAAGGAGACCGGCGGCGGTCGTGAATCCGGATCGGATATCTGGAAGAGCTACATGCGCCGACAAACCAACACCGTCAATTACTCCCGCGAACTGCCGCTGGCACAAGGCATCAAGTTCGACTGATCACGACCATCGCCATGTCGGTCTCGAGACATGGCGGTAAGTGGGCAGGCATTCCAACAACGGTTTTGGAGTCAACGATGACAACAACAATCTCGAGAGAACAATGGGGTAGCCGCTTCGGCTACCTGATGGCCGTGGTCGGTGCCATGGTCGGTGCCGGCAATATCTGGCGCATGCCCTATGTCACGGGTGAAAACGGGGGCGGGGCGTTCCTGATCGCTTATTTCCTGCTGCTCTACCTGATCGCCGTGCCCGGTCTGATGGGCGAGACAAGTCTCGGCCGCCATACCCGACAAGGCCTGCTCGGCACCTTCCGCAAGCTCTACGGCAACAATCGCTTCGTCGGTCTGGGGCTGGTGATCCTGATCTTCAATATCGTGCTGATGTCGTACTATTCATCGATCGTCGGCTGGTCTATCTACTATGCCTTTCATGCCCTGATCGGCACGTTCACGCAAACCGAGTTCGACACGGCCGTACTCTGGCAGAACTTCAGTGGCAACACCGCCTTGAACGTCGGCATGCACAGCATCGCCATGCTGATGGTCACCGGTATCCTACTGCTTGGAATCAAGGGCGGCATTGAACGTCTGGCCAAATGGATGATGCCGATCCTGACGATCGCCTTAATCGCCATCGCCATCCGGGGCCTGACCTTGCCGGGCGCCATGGCCGGTCTGGAGTTCAGCTTCTCGCCGAATTGGGAATACCTCGCACGGGGCGAGACCTGGCTGGCGGCATTGGGGCAAGCCCTGTTCTCCACCGGCCTCGGCTGGGGCATTGCCCTGACCTACGGCAGTTACCTGGGACGCAACGACGATATTCCCCTCGGTGGCGGCATCTTCACGGCCATCGGCAATACCAGTTTCGGGCTGCTGGCCATCTTCGCCGTTTTCCCCATCGTTTTCGCCTTCGGCATCTCGCCGACCTCGGGCGCCGAACTGGCCTTCGTGGCCCTGGCCAGTGCCTTCGGCAGCATGACAGGCGGCTATCTCTGGGCGCTATTGTTCTTCATGGGTTTCTTCTTCGCCAACCTGACCACCGCCATTGCCATTACGGAAGTCGGTGTCACGACGTATCGGGAAGAGAAGTCCACCGGGCGCAGCAAGGCCGTGCTGACCATCTGCGGAATCATCTGGTTGCTCGGAATCCCCAGCGCCATGAATGCCGATATCCTTGGCTATCTGGACTTCGTCGTCGGCAACTGGGGACTGCCCCTGGCCACCTTCATCATCATGATCGCCATCGGCTGGAAGTTCGATGCCAGCCGCCTGCGGGTGCTGAGCCTCAACCGGGGGGCCGATCTCTACATACCCAAGCTATGGGAACCCATCGTCCGCTTCCAGATTCCCGCCATCATGCTGGGAATCATGGCTTATTTTCTCTACAGCAATCTTAGCCAGACCCCCTGGAAAACCGTCAGTGGCCTTGCACTGCTGACGCTGTTGATTCCGCTTTGCATGTGGATCATGAGCCGTCGTCGTGACACATCCTATGCCACTACGCCTTCCGGAGGTCAGCCATCATGAGTCTTTCCGCCATCATCGTCATGACCGCATCCATCATCGCCCTGTGGGGTGTCGCCACCGTCGCCTTGAGCTATTCATTGCGACAAGAGGAGCGCAAACTGGCACTGATCCAGTCTCAGGGTGATTTTGAACCGCTGTCCCCACGGGCACAACGCGACCTGGAGACGTGGCTTGCCCGTCATCCGGAGGAAGAACCGGCCAGAGAAGTGCGGGAACTGATCGAGCTTCAGCAACAAGCCATGCAGCATAACCCACAACGTTTCTATGACTGGTCGACTATCGACGAGGCTCGTCAATAACGACAAGACCCATCGACCAATGTGCGATCAGTATCAACCAGTCTAGCGGGAGGCATCATGCAGGAACGCTGCCTATGGTATGCCACGTCACCCGAGCCACCATTGAGCCTCGAGGCCCTGGAAGGCGATCACCGTGCCGATGTTGCCGTCATTGGTGGCGGTATCACAGGGCTGAGCACCGCGCTTCATCTTGCCGAAGCCGGTATCAGCGTCTCCCTCATCGAGGCGGGGGACATCCCCAATGGTGGATCCGGACGCAATGTCGGCCTCGTCAACGCCGGGCTGTGGATCCCCCCGGACGACATCGCAGAGACCCTGGGGGAGGTCGACGGCGAGCGCGTCAATGCGACACTCGGTGCTGCGCCTACCGAGGTATTTTCGCTTATCGAACGGCATCGCATCGATTGCCATGCCACCCGTACCGGAACGCTACATCTGGCCCACAATGGCAAGGGGGAGCAGGAACTGGCACGACGCGCGGCACAGTTTCAGCACCGAGGCACCCCGGTGGAGTTACTCGAAGGCGAGTCATGCTGGCGTCGTCTTGGCTCGCAACGAATCAACAGGGCCCTCCTCGACCATCGGGCCGGCACGCTGAATCCTGCGGCCTATACCCGTGGGTTGGCACGGGCGGCTCACACCAATGGTGCACGACTCTATACCCACAGTGCCGCCACGGGAATGGAACGCGCAGGTGATGGCTGGCGCGTTACCACGGATCGCGGCAGTATCGCGGCGTCGCGGCTGGTACTGGCCACGAACGCCTATACCGAGGACCAGTGGAACCACGTACGCCACCACTTCTTTGCCGGCCATTTCTACCAAGTGGCTTCCGAACCACTTTCCGACACCCAGGCTGAAGACATCCTTCCCGATCGTCAGGGAGCCTGGGATACGCGTATGGTCTTGAGCAGCATTCGCCGTGATGCCGACGGCCGATTGATACTGGGAAGCCTGGGCAAAGGGGATAGCAAACCCGCCTCATTCCTGCGCTGCTGGGCCGATCGCATACAGCAGTATTATTTTCCCCAACTCGATACCGTCAACTGGGAATGCGCCTGGACCGGGCGAATCGCTTTCACGCCCGATCATACCCTGCGGCTGTTCGAACCGGCGCCAGGTATCCTGGCGGTCACCGGATACAATGGCCGCGGCATTACCACCGGCACCGTCGTCGGTAGAGGGTTCGCTCACTATCTCATGCACGATGACGACAGCCTGTTGCCATTGCCAATACGCCCGGCCTCCCCGGTCCGGGCAGCTGCGCTATGGCGTTCCGCCTATGAAAGTGGATTTACGCTCTACCATGCAGGCCAGTGTCTCCGACTAATCGCGTGATACGGCATGACGGGAATGGGAGAACCCCGTGACGATCCACCAACAGGAGTTGGATCCGTCCCGGGGTTGGGACCTATAGCCAGTCCCTCTTTTGGCCAAGATGGTCATGCTATCCATGCAGGCTCGCGACCAGTCTAGGTGACCGGCACAATAGCGTTGTGTTTTGAGTTTGAGATCCCCCTTAACCTCAATATCTCAAGCTCAGGATGGTTCCCTCATCGATACAGCGACTCAGAATTCATAAATAACGCTGCCCTGAATCCGGTTGACGCTGCCGTCCCGGTGATCAACGGTTTCTCGCACGGCGTGCGCCAACTCAACGCCGTAGGTGACGTTCTCGGTCGGATTCCAGAGATAGTTTATGTGAATCAACTCGTGCACCCCATCGTAGGCGTCGACGAATCCGCCGGAGTTATCGGTGTCGACCAGAGATACGCCATCGCGCTCGGCGTCGTCCCAATCCGCTTCGACCCGAGAATAGGAGACGTTGAACGTGCCCGGCCCCATGTCTTGACTGATGCCGAGCGTGCCGCCCCAAGTGGGTATGGTCTCAAGGTCGTTGCCAACACGATACGCTGCCGGTGCCGGATTGACCTTCATATAGGCACCGATACCGTCACCACCGGTCAGCTGGCCGCGAATCGTGGTGGACTGAGTAAGCGCGTAACTCCCGGCCGCGAAAACTCCCCAGCCGATCGCAGAATCTTTCTCTCCGCCGGAATCGAAAGCCACCTCTCGCACCAGCGCCGCTGTGGCCCATTTCGCCGCTCCGGCTCCGGACTCATAGCGCAATGTGAGATCGGGCAGACCATCCTTACGGTCGACGTCGGTACCGGCAATGGACTTGCCTCCATTGACCGCGCTGTATCCCCCATCGAAAGAATCGCCCGACATGACGCCACTGGGGTCTTCCAACGCGATATGGAAATCTCCCAGTGAGTAGCGTAACTGCGCCTGTCGAAGAAAAGCATCACGACCAGCGGGCCCGGTAAAGTCGAGTGTTGGCGTGGTACTAATAAAGGTATGAAAGTTACTCCAGGTCTGACCGGCGGTGATACCATTCCAGGATCCATACGCTTGGCGTAGGCGGAAGTCGCCGAAAAAGAAATCCCCTTCAATGTTGGTAATCAGGTCGCCTCGCTCGGTTGGCGTGGTGGTACGAAAACCGATCCGGGACTCACCAGCGCTCAAGTTCGAGTGACCACTGGTGCTCGACTGTCCATCGACGGCGATCTTATCGAAATTGACGCTATCTCCCAGCCCATCGCTGTTGCCTGATTTCACATCACCCGTGTCGTACATGATATCGAGCTTGGCATAGCCGTAGATCGATACGTTGGTGCCCTGTACATCGAAGTCGATGGCTTGCACCGAAGCGCTCGATGACAGTAGAGCAGCACCTAGAATGAAAGGTGAGTGGCGACGCAAAATGCGATTTTGCATATTGAAGTCTCCATGACTGTTATTGGAATTGGAATCGTATTTCGACTCAGCCGAAGAGTTTGAGAACGAGCCGGAAAGAGATAGCAAAGATGGCAACCAGCCCCAGGAGTGCGAACAGGGTCTGCCACGGGCCGTTCTTGAGATCGCCCATAACGTCGCGACGCTGCGTCAGCAGGAAAAGGATGATGCCGAGGAACGGTGCCACCAGAACGGTCAACGCCTGAGCGATGATGATCAACTCGATGGGAGACCCCTTGGACACCACGGTTACCGCCGCGCCCCAACCCAGCACTCCGTAAACAAGCAGTTTGACTCGCCAGGTCGAGAGACTACTGTTCCAGCCCAACGCGTCCGCCAGTAGTGTTCCCCCCGCCGAGGCATTGGCCGCCATCGAGGAGAAAGCCGCGGCAAAAAAGCCCAGACCGAACAGGATCGAACCTAGCCGACCAGCGAGCGGCTCGAGGACGCTTGCCAACTGCGGGAAGGTGGTCGCAACGGTACCGGTCGAGTTGAGCACAGCGGAAGCCACGATGATGATCAGCATCGCCATGAAGGCAGTCGCCACATTGCCCGGCAGGGTGTCCATCAACGTGATGGCGCGATACTGTTCCCGCTTGAGCTGCCTCTCATGGATGGCGTAACCGGTATAGAAAGCCGAGTTGATCGAAAAATTGGTCCCGATGAGCGCAATCAGTAATACGCCGGCCTCGGCAGGAATCTTCGGTACCAGCCCCTTGGCAGCGGCCACCCAGTTAGGATCGCTGAGAATCGTCGAGGCGAGAAAGCCGACCGACATCAACCCGATCAGGGCCACCAGCAGTCGCTCCATCACCTTGTAGGTGTTACGCATAGCGATGAGAAGTCCCACTGCGACGGTGCAAGCGATCGTCCAGCCGACCACCGAACCTCCCAGTAGCAGGCTCAACGCCAGACCTGAACCCACTGCATTGCCGACGGCGAACATTAACGTGATCGCGAACACGCCGAACCCCGCCATCACACCGACCGCCCGGCCCAGTTTCTGTTTGGTCACGGCGACGACTGAGTCGCCTGAAGCCAGCCCAAGACGAACCGCCATGTCGTTGAAAACGAACATGAGCACTGCCGACACAATAATCACCCAGAGCAGCACGTAGCCGTATTGGCTACCGGCCTGGACGGCGGATGTTAGTGCACCCGGGCCAAAGCGCCAGGCACCAGCCACAAATGCAGGCCCCATGAGGGCGAGCATTTGTGGAACCGACAGAGAAAACCGGGACCGACTGAGTGTCGTCGACGATACCAGCGATTCGGAGTCCCGCTTAGTGTCTGTGTTCATCACGCGCTCCTGATAGCTCTTTTTATAGGAATAGGGAATGGATGAGTCTGGCGAGACGGTGATGCACTTGTGGCATCACCGAGGGAGCCGATCTCTGAGCGACAACCAGCCAAACGCGATCAGACCAATTTCGCTTGATGCATGGCGTCGGCGATCTGTTTGTCCGCGCCTTCGGCGAGAGGACGTAGTGGTGCACGCACGGTAGCGTTATCGAGAATACCCCGAGCGACAAGCGCCCACTTGAGGGCCACGGTTCCTTCCATGTGGGAGCCGCGGTGGTAAACGTTTTTGGTTACTGGCAGCAGACGATCGTGCAATTCGCGCGCCTTGGCGTAATCCTGAGCCTTGCCGGCCTTGATCATCTCAATCAGCGGTTCCGGCGCGATACCACCATAACCGACCAATGCACCATCGACGTCGAACATGGTGTGCAGCAGATATTCATCGTGACACGTCAGGATTTGCAGTTCTGGATACTCAGCACGAATCACAGGGATTTCGGTGTCCCAACGCTTCATGTTCCGCACGCCGTTCTTCATGGCGAAGACGCCCGGCTGCGATACGATATCGAGCTGAGTCTGGAGATTGTAGGTCGCCTTGGTGTTATCCGGATACTGGAACAAGATCAGCGGCAAGCCGCTTTCTTCGTGGATGCGACGGTAGCGCTCCTGGGGGGCGCCTTCCTGGTAGCCGAAACGCAGCCAGCCGTGAGACGGATAGACCAGGCCCGCGGTAGCGCCTGCCTTAACCGCTCGCTTCGCCTCTTCGGCGGCAACGTAATCGCCTTCGCGTGTGATTCCGGCGATGATCGGGACCTCACCCTTGACCGACTCGACGAAAGCTTCAATGACCCGTGTCTGTTCATCGGACGTCAGGAAAGTGCCTTCCCCGGCATGACCCAAAACAACCAGCCCTTTGACACCGTCAATGCCCCCTAGCCAGGAACCAAGTTTCTTGATGCCGGCATAGTCGATTTCGCCATCGCGGGTGAAGGGGGTAACCGGTGCGGGTGTCAGACCTCTGAGATCGAGAGACATGGGGAATCCTCTTTTGCGCATATGTGATAACGTTACTGGGAACGTTTGCAAATGGTTCCACCAAACCTTCTGCTCTCAAAGTCGACGTTAGTCTAAAAATGTCGAAAAACGTCGTGAGGAACGAATTCCCTGCGCGGTGTCCCCATTGTCGACACCTTGCTTATAAGATCGCGCCCGAATCGCTAGAATCGTTCATGCTGGCATCGGTGAACAAAAGATGCTGAAACTCGAACTCGCTGAACACTTCGCCTCATGGACAAGTACACTGATGAATGACAAACCGATAACCCTGCATGACGTTGCCAAGGCAGCTGGTGTAAGCACGTCGACCGTTTCTCGTGTTCTTGACGAACGGCTGCCGCCTTCCAAGAGCCCCGCAGCCCAGCGGGTCAGGCAGGCCGCAGAAGAGCTCGGCTACAAGCGAGACATACTCGCTTCCAGCCTGCGTCGTGGCGGCACCGGTACTATCGGCGTACTGGTACCTCGATTGAGCGACACCGTCATGGCTCTCATCTATGAGGCAATTTCCCGAGCCGCTCAGGAGCGTCACTATTTCACTATTGTGGCGACCTGCGGCGACGATCCTGAGAGTGAACGCCAAGCCGCCGAGTCACTGCTGAATCGACGTGTAGACGGATTGATCCTGGCCACCAGTCGGCTCGACGATCAGCTACCCTCGCGACTGCGCGATCAGGGAGTGCAGCACTCCCTAGTGTTGCGCACCGATGGCACCAGCCCCTCGTCGCTGGGCGATGATACCCAAGGCGGATATCTCGCTACCCGACATCTGCTCGACCTCGGTCACCGCGATATCGGACTGGTCGCCGGGCCAAGCTTCACTTCCACGGCACGGGATCGCCAGGAGGGGTTTCGCCGCGCGATGCAAGAGGCGGGCATCCCCGTGCGCGAGGCTTGGGTGGTGGAATCTGGCTTCGGTATTGAATCGGGAGAGACGGCTGGTTTTGACATTCTCTCCCAACACGAGCAGCCCTCGGCGATCTTCGCGGTCAATGACAATCTCGCAATCGGCGTCATGGCCGCCGCACACCGCCTCGACATCGACATCGGTGCATCGCTCTCACTAGTTGGCTACAACGACATTCCACTGGCAGGCCGGCTTCCAATTCCGCTAACCTCGGTTCATATCCCTTTTGATTACATCGCTCAACAGGCGATAGAACTACTGTTAAGGGAGCAGCCCGCAGGATCGTCCTGTATCAGGCGCGCTATGCCCAGCTTGATTCCACGGGCCTCGTCGGTGAGATATCGCTGAGCCTTCTAACAGGTGGAGCCACTAAGTTACGTCCGACCACACCTCGTTTCCTCGCCACGGGATTTCGCAACCCAGTAAGAACAGCATCCCGGTCAATGCCATCCGATCATGAATGGGGTACAGGCTGCCTCACCACCCCAATCAGGGCAGCCTCGCTATGGCGTTCCGCCTATGAAAGTGGATTCACGCTCTACCATGCAGGCCAGTGTCTGAGGCTGATCGCATGAGACTGAGCCTCGCCCCGTATCCGTCAACATCGAATGCCGCCATCGGCTTACACGGGTCGAGGGTCATCGGCGATACGGGCTTCCAGGGTTTCCGCCAGCGTGAAGACGTGAACATCCTCGACACCCATGGCGCGTAGCGCATCGGCGAGATTCAGCAGGTAATCGCTGTTGGGGCCGCTCGGGCCATGGGAATCCGCAATGTGCCGGGCCATGGCATCGTACGATGCCGCGCCCAGGAAGGCGGGGTTGGCGTCGGTGGCGATATAGACCAGGCCCTCGGCCTGCTCACCATCCGTAAAGTGCAACGGCGTAACCTCGCGGAGATAGCCGTTCTTTTCGCGCACATCCAGCGGGCCCAGCGTCTCGGCCGAGATACGGTAGGCCATGCCATGGCATACGGCACCGGGCTCGCGTATCAGGGTAACGACACGCCCCGGTGATTCGGGTGTACCGCGATGATCATGAGAGCCCTGCCAGAAACGACGCGTCCAACCATGGATATATGCCGGCCGCCGCTCGTGGTAAGGGAAATCCGCCTTCCAGATCAGCGACCCATAGCCGAATACCCAGACATCGTTTTCATTTGCGACGTCGTGCATTGCGTGACTGCTCCATTACTGGGGCATCTGTGATAATCGATCACGCAATATGCCAGAAAACGACGGTGGGCGGAAAGCGCAACACGCCGTCTCACTGCATCAGCATGCCGCCGGCATCGTCATCGAGTGAAACGCCTTCGACGCCGATATCCGCTTCAAGCGCCAGCAGATAATGACGCAGGGCGCGCCGGGTCGCTTGCTCGCGGAGTGTATGACGCACATGAACGGCCACCGATTCATAGGTCAGCAATTCTCCCTCGATGCGTTCATCGATACTGACGACATGCCAGCCATAGCGTGATGCCAGCGGGCGACTGTGCAACCCCTCGGGCAGATGCTGCAAGGCACGATCCAGTTCACCGACCGTCTGTCCCGGCACCAGCCAGCCAAGTTCACCGCCTTCATCCTTTGAGGGACAAGCCGAATGGCGCTGGGCCAGTTCGGTGAACCGTTCAGGCGCCTCATGCAGCGACCGGATCAACGCTTCACCCTGCCGGTAGCCGGCGTCCCGTGCTTCGGCATCATCCGGCGCCGCCGCCAGCAGGATATGGCGGACGCGCAGTTGCGTGGGTTCGCTGAAGCGCTCGGGATGCGAGCGATAGAAGCGGTGGCAATCCGCTTCGGAGGGCTCGGGGACGTCCAGCTCCCGGTCCAGCAAGGCGGCGATCGCCGTGTCCTCGTCATCGATACGGTCATCGGGCAAGTCAGTCCCCCTCAGGGCCTCGATGCGCTGGCGCAGCAGTTCGCGCACCACCAGGGCGCGCGCCGCCTTGAACTGGGCACTGCCGGCGGAATCCGCCGGGTGATACTGCATCTCACGAGCGATGGCGTCCTCCCCGATGGTGGCCTCGCCGACCCGGATGGGCGGTGGCGTGGCACCGCCAGGAATCTGTTCTATCTCGATCATTTGCATGGTCAACTCCTGGTCCCGTGCAGCAGACTATTCTATTTAGACTCGCGGTACCGCTCGGGGCTACCCCGTCGACAAGCCTGCGAGGAGGCGCTGTGAACCCCTCCCTGGGCGCTACCTTCACCATCCATGGTGAAGGACCTCCTCTTCGGCTTGCCCCCGGTGGGCCGGCCCCGCTCGTAGGCCTGTCGCCGGGAAAGCCCGAGTCCCTGCCACATTCTCAGCCCCGCTTACGTACCAGTTGGTAGCGCCGGGTCACATACCCCAACGGGGCACTCCACACATGCACCAGACGCGTAAAGGGAAACAGCAGGATGATGGTCAACCCCAGGAAGATATGGAGCTTGTAGATCCACGACACCTCGGTCATGTAATCCGCGGCTCCCCCGCCGAAGAACACGATGGCCTGCGCCCAGGACGCCAGCGTCAGCATCATCTCACCGTCGAGATGCCCCAGGGAGAAGAACACCGTCACCAGCCCCAGCCCTGCCTGGAAGACCAGGATCGCCAGAATCAGGGTGTCCATGAAGCCTGACGAGGCACGGACCCTCGGGTTGAACAGGCGGCGGTACAACAACATGGCGCCTCCCACGATACACAACACGCCGGCAATCCCACCGATGACGATCGCCAGAATCTGCTTGGTTCCCGGCGACAGGAAAGGGGCATAGACCCAATGGGGCGTCAGCATGCCGAACAAGTGGCCGAAGAAGATCACGATGATACCGATATGGAAGAGGTTGCTGGCCAGCCGCATGTGCTTCGAGGACAGCATCTGGCTGGAGCCGGTTTTCCAGGTGTACTGGCCATGATCGAAACGCAACAGACTACCGACCAGGAAGACGGTGCCGGCCAGATAGGGGTAGTAACCATAGATCAGGTGTTGCAGATACTCGGCAAACATGGGGTGTCTCCCATCAATGAGTGGCCGTGGACGATGCATCCCCGCCGGGCGGCATGATATGCACGGCCTGACTGGGTACGTCGCGCTTGCGCTCCGCCAGCCGCCGTCCTTCGGCGGACTGCAGGGCGCAATCCTGGTCGGATTCGGCGGAAAACCGCACCGCCTCTTCCTCCCAGACAGCGTCCAGCGCCTCGGGGGTATGGTCGGGAGTCTCCTCCTGCACCTCGGGGCGGTGGGCATCGATATCCCACTCCGCTCCAATCAATGCCAACAAGGCGATGATCAGCCGGGCATAGCCGGTATCGCGCTCGTCCAGGCGCGCGGCCAGCAGCGCCAGGATATGGCGGATCTCGCCCAGCCAGCGACCGATCTCGTTCTCCGGGCGCGTCGACAGGTATTCCAGGAACAACGGCAGGTAATCCGGCAACTCATGGGCGTCGAGTTCAAACCCGGCGGCGCTGTACTCGGCCATCAGATCGACCATCGCCTGGCCGCGGTCGCGGGATTCGCCGTGTACATGTTCGAACAGCAGCAGCGATGTACTACGACCGCGATCGAACAGCGCCACGTAGTCGGCCTGCCAGTCCAGCAGGTCCGCCGTGCCCAGCCGCCGGCACCAGTCGATGAGCGCGGTACGCAATGACTCCGCCCAACGCCGTTCCGACCCGAGAATGTCGATCATCTCGGGCATGGCCTCCTGCAACTCGTCGGTGGGGTAATCGAGGAGCCGCGCCAGCACGCGCAGACTGAGCATGCCGCGAATCCGGGGACGGTTCATCTCATCCATGACGCGCCTCCCCGTCTTCGGCACGTGGGTCGTAGACATCGACGGGCTGGACCAGTGTCGTGGTCTGGCTGCGCCCACCAAAGAGGCTGGTGGCACTGTCGCCACCGTGGCAACCGTCACCGAAACTGAAACCGCAGCCGCCGCGCTCGGGGAAGGCATCGGTGGCCAGTTCACGGTGGCTGGTGGGAATCACGAAGCGATCCTCGTAGTTGGCGATGGCCAGGTAACGATACATCGCCTCCACCTGCGCTTCGCTCAAGCCCACTTGCGCCAGCACATCGGTGTCGGCGTCACCCTCTACATGCTTGCCACGCATGTAGACCCGCATCGCCATGAGACGCTTGAGCGCCAGTACCACCGGAGCTTCCTCGCCGGCCGTGAGCATGTTGGCCAGATAACGCACCGGGATACGCAGCGACTCGATCTTCGGCAGGACACCGTCGTACTCGACATGACCGGCCTCGGCGGCGGATTGGATCGGCGACAAAGGCGGTACGTACCACACCATCGGCAGGGTGCGATATTCGGGGTGCAACGGCAGCGCCAACCCCCAGTCCATGGCCAGCTTGTAGACCGGGCTGGCCTGGGCGGCGGCAATCACGTTCTCCTCGATGCCGTCTTCTCTTGCCTGGGCGATCACTTCGGGATCGTTGGGATCGAGAAAGATGTCGCGCTGGCGATGATAGAGATCCTGCTCATCGGGTGACGCAGCCACTTCCTCGATACGGTCGGCATCATAGAGCAGTACGCCGAGATAGCGGATGCGACCCACACAGGTTTCCGAGCAGATGGTCGGCTGGCCCGACTCGATACGCGGATAGCAGAAGATGCACTTCTCGGATTTGCCGGTCTTCCAGTTATAGTAGATCTTCTTGTAGGGGCAGCCGGAGATGCACATCCGCCAGCCACGGCACTTGTCCTGATCGATCAGGACGATGCCGTCTTCTTCGCGCTTGTAGATCGCTCCACTCGGGCAGCTCGCCACGCAGGTCGGATTCAGGCAGTGCTCGCACAGCCGTGGCAGGTACATCATGAAGGTGTTCTCGAACTGGCCGTAGATATCGGCTTGTATCTGCTCGAAATTCGAGTCCTTGCGGCGTTTGGCGAACTCGGTGCCGAGAATCTCCTCCCAGTTGGGGCCCCACTCGATCTTGTTCATGCGCTGTCCGGAGATCAGCGAACGCGGCCGCGCCGTGGGCTGGTGCTCGCCCTGCCTGGCGGTGTGCAGGTGCTCGTAGTCGAAGGTGAACGGCTCGTAGTAGTCGTCGATCTCCGGCAGGTCCGGGTTGGCGAAGATGTTCGCCAGCACCCGCCACTTGCCGCCGATGCGCGGCTCGATCCGGCCATCCTTGCGCCGCAGCCAGCCGCCCTTCCACTTCTGCTGATTCTCCCACTCCTTGGGATAGCCGATGCCTGGCTTGGTCTCGACGTTATTGAACCAGGCGTACTCCATGCCTTCACGACTGGTCCAGACGTTCTTGCAGGTCACCGAGCAGGTGTGACACCCGATGCATTTGTCCAGATTGAGGACCATGCCTACCTGGGAACGAATCTTCATTTGACGGCCTCCTGCTCGTAGTCATTGCCCTCGCCATCCAGCCAGTCGATATGCCGCATCTTGCGCACGATGACGAATTCGTCGCGATTGGAGCCGACGGTGCCGTAGTAATTGAAGCTGTAGGCCAACTGCGCGTAACCGCCGATCATGTGAGTCGGCTTGGGGCACACCCGGGTCACCGAGTTGTGAATGCCACCCCGGGTACCGGTGATCTCGGAGCCCGGCATGTTCAGAATCCGCTCCTGAGCGTGGTACATCATCACCATGCCGTTCTTGACCCGCTGACTGACCACCGCACGAGCCGCGATGGCGCCGTTGGCGTTGTAGAGCTCGATCCAGTCGTTGTCCTCGACACCGATGGAGCGGGCATCCTCCTCGGAGAGCCACACGATCGGGCCGCCCCGGGACAGGGTCTGCATCAGTTGATTGTCGCTGTAGGTGGAGTGAATCCCCCATTTCTGATGCGGCGTGATCCAGTTGAGCGCGATTTCCGGATTGCCGTTACCCTTGGGCGCGGCGATGCTGGCCACTGCCTTGGTATCGATCGGGGGTCGATAGACCAGCAGACTCTCACCGAAAGCGCGCATCCAGGGGTGATCCTGATAGAACTGCTGACGACCGCTTACGGTGCGCCACGGAATCAGCTCGTGGACGTTGGTATAGCCGGCGTTGTAGGAGACATGCTCATCCTCGAGACCGGACCATGTCGGACTGGAGATGATCTTGCGCGGCTGGGCGACGATATCGCGGAAGCGGATCTTCTCCTCTTCCTTGGGATGCGCGAGATGTGCGTGCTCGCGGCCGGTGATCGTCGATAGCGCCCCCCAGGCCTTCACCGCCACCTGGCCGTTGGTTTCCGGCGCCAGGGTGAGAATTGTTTCCGCCGCATCGATGGCGCTCTCGATGCACGGGCGTCCCTTGGCCGGCCCCTCGGTCTTGCGGTAGTTGAGCTTGCCGAGCAGTTCGACTTCCTTGTCCGTATTCCAGCTGATGCCCTTGCCGCCATTGCCGAGTCGCTCCAGGGCCGGTCCCAACGAGGTGAAACGCTCGTAGGTGGCCGGGTAATCGCGCTGGATCTCGATGAGGTTGGGCATCGTCTTGCCCGGTACTGGTTCGCACTCGCCCTTCTTCCAGTCCTTGACCTCGACCTGGGCCAGTTCGGCGGGGGAGTCGTGCTGGTGTGGCAGGGTGACCAGATCGGTCTCCACGCCGAGATGCCCCTGACAGACGTTGGAGAAGGCCCTGGCGATCCCCTTGTAGATATCCCAGTCGCTACGTGACTCCCAGGCCGGGTCGGTGGCCGCGGTCAGCGGATGGATGAAGGGGTGCATATCGGAGGTATTGAGGTCGTCCTTCTCGTACCAGGTCGCCGTCGGCAGCACGACATCCGAATACAGGCACGTGGTGGACATGCGGAAATCCAGGGTCACCAGGAGGTCGAGTTTGCCCTCGGGAGCCGTCTCATGCCATTCGACCTCTTCGGGCTTCTGTCGGCCATCTTCGCCGAGATCCTTGCCCTGGATGCCGTGACGCGTCCCCAGCAGGTACTTGAGCATGTACTCATGGCCCTTTCCGGAGCTGCCCAGCAGGTTGGAACGCCAGATGAACAGATTACGGGGAAAGTTCCGGGGGTTGTCCGGATCCTCGGCGGCAAATCGCAGGTCGCCACACTTGAGTTGATCGACGACATAATCGGCAGTGGACATGCCGGCACTCTTGGCCGCTTCCGCCAGGCGCAGCGGGTTGGTATCGAGCTGCGGCGCGGAAGGCAGCCAGCCCATGCGCTCGGCGCGCACGTTGAAGTCTATCAGGCTGCCCTGGTAATCGGCCGGGTTGGCCAGCGGCGAGAGGATCTCCTTGATCTCGAGCTTCTCGTAGCGCCACTGCGAGGAATGGTTGTAGAAGAAGGAAGTGGAGTTCATGTGCCGCGGCGGGCGGGTCCAGTCCAGGCCGAAGGCCAGCGGCAGCCAGCCGGTCTGCGGGCGCAGCTTCTCCTGTCCCACGTAGTGGGCCCAGCCGCCGCCACTCTGGCCGATACAGCCGCACATGACCAGCATGTTGATCAGGCCGCGGTAGTTCATGTCCATGTGGTACCAGTGGTTCATGCCGGCACCGACGATAATCATGCTACGTCCGCGGGTCTTGTGAGCATTGTCGGCGAACTCACGCGCGATGCGAGCACATTGTTCGGCGGGCACACCGGTGATCTTTTCCTGCCAGGCCGGGGTATAGGGTTTGACCTGGTCGTAGGCGGTGGCGCCGTCATCCTCGCCAAGCCCACGATCGATGCCGTAGTTGGCGCACATCAGATCGAAGACGGTCACCGCCAGCACCTCGCTGCCATCAGCCTTCTTGAGGCGCTTGACCGGCAGGCTGTGGAACAGCAGCTCGTCGCTGGCCCCGTCGTTCTCCACATGGGCGAAGTGTTGGTGCTTGAGTCCACCGAAGTAGGGGAAAGCCACCTTCGCTATCGTGTCGTGTTGCTCGACGAACGACAGCAGCGGCCTGATCTCGGTGCCATCGGCATCCAGAGGTTCGAGATTCCACTTGCCCTGGTTGCCTTCCTGCTCGCCCCAGCGAAAGCCGATGGAGCCGCGCGGCACGACCAGTTGATCGCGGGTTTCGTCCCACGCCAGCGTCTTCCACTCGGGGTTGTTATCCTGGCCCAGATTGTCGGCGAAGTCGCTGGCCCGTAGCTGGCGGCCGGGTGCATAGCTGCCGTCCTCGCGGTATTCCAGCTCGACCAGACACGGCATGTCGGTGTAGCGGCGCACATAGTCGGTGAAGTAGGCACTGGGCTTGTCGAGGTGGAACTCCTTGAGGATGACGTGACCCATGGCGATACCCAGGGCGGCGTCGGTGCCCTGCTTGGCGGAGAGCCATTCGTCGGTGAGCTTGGAGACCTCGGCATAATCAGGCGTGATCGATACCGTCTTGGTGCCCTTGTAGCGCACTTCGGTGAAGAAGTGAGCGTCCGGCGTGCGGGTCTGGGGTACGTTGGAGCCCCAGGCGATGATGTAGCCGGAATTGTACCAATCGGCGGATTCCGGCACGTCGGTCTGCTCGCCCCAGGTCATCGGCGAGGCCGGCGGTAAATCGCAGTACCAGTCGTAGAAGCTCATGCACACGCCGCCGATCAGTGACAGATAGCGACTTCCGGCGGCATAGCTGACCATCGACATGGCAGGGATCGGCGAGAAACCGATGATGCGGTCCGGGCCATACTGCTTGGCGGTATAGACGTTCGACGCCGCGACCAGTTCGTTGAGTTCGTCCCAGCCGGCCCGCACGAAGCCGCCCATGCCGCGGGCGCGCTTGTACTGCCTGGTCTTCTCCGGATCCTCGACGATCGAGGCCCAGGCCTCGACCGGGTCGCCATGCGTCTCGAGGGCATCGCGCCATAGCGTGAGCAGAGGCTTGCGGATCAGTGGATACTTGAGACGATTGGCGCTGTAGATGTACCAGGAGTAGCTGGCCCCGCGCGGGCACCCCCGCGGCTCGTGGTTGGGCAGGTCGGGCCGGGTGCGCGGGTAGTCGGTCTGCTGGGTCTCCCAGGTGACCAGGCCGTTCTTGACGTAGATTTTCCAACTGCATGAGCCGGTACAGTTCACCCCATGGGTGGAGCGTACGACCTTGTCGTGCTGCCAGCGTTGGCGATAACCGTCCTCCCAGCCACGCGCTTCTTCACGCATTTCACCGTGTTCATTGGCGAAAGGCTCACGGGCTCTGCGGAAGAAATTCAGCCGGTCGATGAAGTGACTCATGGTCGCTCTCCAGACTCCTCATCAAATAGGTGACCGCTTGGTGCGGCTTCTGCATGAGGATTCTGGGGGATCGACCGGTGAATGGCTGCCCGGTTACCTCCATATACCCGGGGTCTACCTACAAGGAGGTAGCTGCCAGTATCACGAGGGCCAAGGGCGCCTATACCCCCTCACATGAACGCCGTCCGTTGGAAGCTTTCCCGGCGCGCCACATGGTCGCGCCACTCGCGAAGCTGGGAGCGAGACCGTGACCAATCGAGGTCCGGAAGGCGAAACGACAGGTAATCGAGTGCCACGGTCACGACGATTTCACCCAGTGCGGTGGCAACGGGTAAGGCGGTGTCATTCACCTCCCGCTCGAGTTGGTCGAGGGTGCGCTCGATGGCGCGCCGCCGCCTCCGGCCCAAGACTGTGTCATCCGCTTCCTTGCCCTGATGTTTGCGGGCGATTACCGTCGTGAAGGCAGCATCCATCAAGCCCTGTCCCAATCCCGCCAGATGCAGTGTCTCGCTCAGCCTGGATGGTGGCAGCAAGGAGTCACCGTTACCGACGCTATCCAGGTATTGAGCAATCAACGACGATTCACTCAAGGTGACTCCCTCATCGGTTACCAGTGCCGGAACCCGCCCAACAGGATTGACGGCCAGCAGTGGGGCGTCATCAGCCCAAGGATCGCAACAGCGCAGGGTGACGGCATGCGAAAGACCTTTCTCCAGCACGACGATTCGCACCACGCGTGCATAGGGTGAGGTGGCATTCAGAAAGAGTTCCATCAGTGTCTCCGGGGCAATGGGGAAGGTCGAACCTTGCGTTCTTGCACGCTCCGGCTCAGCAACACGAGAACCAGGCCACAGGCCAGCGTACAGCCGCCGATAGCGAATAGTGAAAGATACGAGCCCAGCGCATCGTACAGTGCGGACATGCCATAGCCGGCGATGGCCTGTGCTGCGGCGAACGCCGCCGTGGCCCGGCCCCAAAGACGCTTATGAGCGGCCGGGCCGACCAGCTCCGCCAGTCTTCCCGACGTCAGTGCCACGATGCCGGGGATCATGGCACCAACGACGAATGAGGATATCGAGCGGCTTGCAATGGCTATGGAGGCCAGCGGCATGGCGACTGCCACTGCCTTGGCGAGGAAGGCCAGAGCCAGGCCGTTATGCCAGCCCAAACGCCGTGCCAGGCAAGCGGCTATCAGCGGCCCACATACCGCCCCGATGCCGAACATGGCCCATTGCAGAGAAGCGGCATGGGTGCCTAACCCTTGCTCACGCGCCAGGTAATCGACCCAGAATACGGTATGGGGAACGAACCCCACGGCATCCAGGGCATACGCCACGATCACCAGCAATACGACCAGCGCCGGCCCTGCCCGGGGCCGAGCTTGTCCCGCTTCACCTGCAGGAGCCACCGGCCCCGCCGGCAACGCGACTAGCCCCCGGTCACAGACGATACCCGCCACCAGCGAGAGCAACCCCAAGGCCAGCCAGGTCACCGTCAGGCTGACTTCCAGGAGGACCGGCACCAGCGTGGCTGAAAGCAGGGCGCCCAGGCCGATGCCGGTAAAGACCAGGGCACCGACGCTCGTCCGACGCGCAGCGGGAGTCACCGACAGCGCCAGCGAGGGGCCGACGACCATGAGGACGGCACCGGCAAGCCCCGAGACCAACCGCCAGAGGAAGAACCATGCGAAGCTGGCCGGGCTTGCACAGAACAAGAAGCTCAGCGCAATTCCCGCAAAGCTCACGCCAATCACGCTACGCGCGGGGAAACGTTCAGAAAGCGCATGACCCGACAAGGCACCAAGCAAGTAGCCGAGCAGGTTGGCCGCCCCCAGATAGGCCGCCTGACTGGTGCTGAACCATTCCTGCTGGATCAACGCGGGCAACAATGGGGTGTAGGCAAAACGGGCCACACCGATACCGGCAAGCGTGGCCATGATTCCAGTAAGTAATGCGGGCAAATCCCTGACGTTCGTCATGCGATGCAGCGCTATACCTCCAGGGCAAGTTCGGACGTTGTCCTGCCAGTACGACCTGACATAACCACAGGTTACGCAACTCGAACATTTCGTTGGAAACGATTTATAGTGATATTGGTTATCTCTTATCGAGATGAATCATCTGACAACCGGGATGAATCATGCAATTGAAATCGTTACGCCTGTTCATGGCAGTGGCAGATACCGGTAGTTTCATGGCCGCTGCTGACCGCCTGCACACGGTGCAGTCGAATGTGACCGCCCATATCAAGAAGCTCGAAGAGGAACTGGGTGCGCAACTCATTCATCGCAACGGCCGTACCCGCCCGACGACAGCCGGCCTGGCTCTGGTGGAGTACGCCGCACGAATACTGACGGCTCACGATGAAGCCCTGGCCCTGTTCAAGGGGAATGAGACAGCATGCGGACGATTGCGCATCGGCGCGATGGAAACCACCACCGCACTAAGGCTGCCGCCACTGTTGACCGCCTTCCACGCGCACCATCCCGAGGTCGACATCCAGTTGCAAACCGGGCCGACCGCCGACCTGGTGACACGGCTCCTGGAGGGACACGTGGACTGCATCTTCGTCGCTGGCCAGGTGGAACATCCCCGTCTTCATGGGCTGAAGGCATTCAGTGAGCAACTGGTACTGGTCGGTCCCGAGCCGCTCGACGATATGCCGACGACTCAACAATTTCTGGCATCAACGTTCCTCGCCTTCCGCCAGGGGTGTAGTTACCGCCAACGCATCGAGTTGCTGCTTTCCTCTTATGGAGTCTCGGCCGTCCGGATGTTCGAGTTCGGCAGCCTGGACGCCATGCTGGGCTGCGTGTCGGCCGGGATGGGATACACCGTGCTGCCGCGAGCCACCGTAGAAGCGCACCAGTATCGCTTCGACATCCACTATCTGGAACTCCCCCCATCCATCGCTGAAATCGATACCTACTTCGTGGCCGCCAAACCCGAGACCTGGACACCGGCGCTGTCCCGTTTTGCCGACACCCTGCCGCTGGCGTTGTGATGGCGCCCCCGAGTCACCACGTACTGAGGTTCGCCATCCCCTATCTTTGAGCGTGCAGCCTCCACCTACTAGGGTATAATCAGCCGGTACAGCCCTCGAGGCCGTTTATCTCTGCGCAGGAGCGTCCAACGATGAAACCCCTGAAACGCTCCCTGGTGGCTCGCATCATGGCGTCGATTCTCGCTATCAGCGCCCTGGCACTGATCAGCATCGTCGTCACCATCATGGTCGCCGATGACAGCCGGGGCGATGCCGCCGCGATCAATATCGCCGGCTCCCTGCGCATGAACACCACTCAGATCGAATCCGCCCTCATGCAGTATCGGCAACGCCCGGATGCCGACTCGCGTGAGCAGGTGGAGAATCTGCTGAATCGCTTCGAGGAGCGTCTCGGACACACGGCGCTCGTGGCCGCCCTCCCTGCCTCGGAGGAGCATCGTCTGCAGCAACAATATCGCCGCATCCAGACCCACTGGCATGAGGCGCTGCGTCCCCGCATCGAGTCGATACTCGATGGCGACCGGCAAGCCCACGCCTCGCTGGCAACGCCTCTGGACAATCAGGTCAGTGAAATCGATTCGCTGGTGGCGCGACTGGAAGCGCACACGGAATCCAAGATAGGCCTGTTACACGGTTTGCAGTATCTGTTCCTGGGCCTGACGATCGCGGTCATGGTGGTGGTACTGTTCGATATCCGCCATCGCCTGATCTTCCCCTTGCGTCAATTGATGGTATCGGCGAAAGAAGTCACGCGACGCAACTTCCGTCATCGTACCGGTTTCACGGGCGATGACGAACTCGCCCGGCTGGGTCGGACCTTCGATACCATGGCCAGCGAACTCGCCACCAGTTATGCAGAGCTGGAAGACCGCGTCTCTCACAAGACCCGGGAACTGGAACGCAGCAACCGAGTGATGCAGGTACTCCACGACGGCAGCCGCTCACTTTATGGCGGTGGCAACGACCTGTGCAGCAGCGCCGCGCCCATGCTGCGCAAGCTCGAATCGCTACTGGACATCGGCCCGATCAAGCTGTCCGTGAACGATCCGGTCGATCGCCACCAGATTCCGATTCTCGCCACGCATTCTGCCCATCGCCCCGAGTATTGCCGCGATCATGACTGCCATGCTTGCCTGATCGACCCCGAACCCATCGAGTTCAAGCAGAGCGGCGACGCCGAGTGTCTGTTGCTGCCGGTCTCTGTCGGCAGCGAGTTACTCGGCACGCTGGAGGTATGGCATTCCCGCCGGAACCCCCTGAGCACCAGCAGCAAAGGGCTGCTCAATACCCTATGCGACCAGTTAGCGACCGCCATTTATCTGCAGCGCCGCATCGAACACCAGCAACAGGTGTCATTGATGAACGAGCGCACCATCATTGCCAGAGAACTGCATGATTCATTGGCGCAGTCGCTCTCCTATCTCAAGATCCAGGTCGCCCGCCTGGAACGCATGCAAGACAAGGAGACCCCACGCGACGTCCAGGCAGCGGTCTTCGACGAACTGCGCACAGGGCTCAACAGCGCTTATCGTCAACTACGGGAATTGCTGACGACCTTCCGGCTGAAACTCGATGGCCCCGGCCTGCATTCCGTCATTCATCAGACCGTCGATGAATTCTCCGAACGTCTGGGCTTTCCGGTGGAACTGCACTACGACGTGCCACCCTATTTGCTCAACCCCAATGAAGAAATCCATGTCCTGCAGATCGTGCGGGAAGCCCTGGCCAATACCCACAAGCATGCGCAGGCTCATTGGGCGGCCGTCACCATCTGGTTCGAACAGGCACGTCTCAGGATGCATATCGAGGATGACGGCATCGGGCTGGGCGACGATCTCTCTGCATCCCAGCATTACGGGCTCGTCATCATGCGTGATCGCGCCCACACCCTGGGAGGGGAGCTCGCCCTTTACAATCGCGACACGAGAGGTGTCAGAATCGCTCTCGACTTTACGCCGCAAACGGCGCGATTGATCAACGAGACAACGACCCGTGACGATTCCCTCATGGCCGCGACCGACAGGAGCTGATACAGGCATGGCGCAGACAGTTGACGACACCCCGGCAACACTTCTGATCATCGACGACCATCCGCTGCTGCGCCGAGGCATCAGGCAACTATTGGAGCTGGAAGACGATCTGGACCTGATCGGTGAAACCGGCGATCCCGAGGCCGGTATCCGGCTGGCGACCGACATCGAGCCCGATATCATCCTGCTGGACCTCAACATGCCCGGCCTCAGCGGTCTCGAAACCCTGCAACGGTTGCGCGCCGACGGCTTTACCGGTCGTATCGTTGTCTTCACCATCTCCGATAGCGAAGAAGACGTCGTCGCGGTACTACGCAACGGCGCCGACGGGTATCTGTTAAAGGACATGGAGCCGGATGACATGGTGCGCCAGTTGCGCCAGGCAGTATCGGGGCGCATGGTCGTCAGTGAACGGCTCACCGCCATCCTTGCCGAAGCCCTGCGCAACCAGCGCAGCGCCTCGGCCACTCCGGATATCCGTAACCTGACCCAGCGCGAACGAGAGATCCTGCGTGAACTGGTCGCCGGGCAGTCCAACAAACGCATCGCCCGCAATCTCGACATCACTGAAGGCACGGTCAAGGTCCATATCAAGCACCTGCTCAAGAAACTCAACCTGCGCTCCCGCGTCGAGGCCGCCGTATGGGCGGTTCAGGAAGGCATCGAGCAGTAGGGAAGGCTGCCCACTCGTTGGATCGACAAGGAGGTCTACCAAAGCCTTGCTGATCTTCTCTACCATGATGTAATCGGGTTACCGCCATCACCGCTGGATCCCAAGTATAACTGGCGCCAAGAGGCTCCCGCCACGCACGAGATAATCGAATGTTCATGACCAGGAGCAATGTTGTGCAGTTATATGCGACGTGGTCGTGCTTGCGGAAACTGCCGTTGGGTTCTTTTCCATAGCCGATTCCGTTACATCCTCCACAATAATCATCTCGATGTCGTATCCGCTTACGATACTTATCGGCTCATAAGTTTTCCCGGGCTCAGCAATAAAGCAGGCCCTCAATAAGTGCGTCGAGCCGCTATAGGAATAAAGAGCTCTGATTTTATTCTCACCGGGTTTCAGAAGTAATTCAGTCGGATACCGACAGCGATTATAGTCAAATTGCGGGCGAAAAGTTGACTGCCCATTAACCTCCACAAACATGAAAATCGGCTGACTTGAAGAACATATATTTTGGTTATCAAGCTCTGCCCCCTTTAGTCTAGCTCGCTCGTTCTGACCGAGATCCCCCTCATAATCCTTATATGGCGTATTCGCAGCACAGCCCTGAAAAATCAACATGAAAACGACATAGACGACAACTTTTACTTTCATGACTCCCTGTTTGAAAATCATATGCAACGCCGTCCTTCTTCCGAGGGTCGAGGCTCGGAACCCAGAAGACCACCTACGCGCTCTCCTGTGACCTCATCCTCCAACCATATACGAAAGGACCGTCTTCCCAGCTTGAATTTTGCCACATAGGTATGTCCCGGCTGGGCATCAACCCATAAAACCGAGGAAGCAATCGGCATACGACGTACCCCCCGTTGCAAACGGATCCTAACATGACTCAATCCGGGCGAAACGATCGCATCGCTTATCGACGAAGCCTCACCTGTAAGGCCTTTAAAGGTCTGACCATTCACACAGACGATGGCTAAACTATGCGGAATAGTCAGAGGATTAAAGGAGAAATTCTCAGGTCCTAAGGTGATTCGCGCGTACTGTTCAGGCGGCGTACCTTCCGGCACTTCTTGGTATGAAACGGGAGCACACCCAGCAATACCCACCAGTATCATTGTGGTCAAAACGACCCTCTTATTAAAAAATGCTTTTATTTTCATAAACTCATATATTCCAGAAAAACCTGACATTCTAAAGACCATTTAATTCTCCTTTTTTATCTACCTTGACCTCAAACGGATCACCACCTTCTACTTCCTCTCGCCACATACGTTCCAGCTTGTCGCAGCGCGCTACGCATTCAAACCAAGGTTGGCCGGACCAGTCGCCGCTATCGTCGATACGGAAGCGTGAGATCTTATCCGACCGCAATACATACCAGTCTTGATTACGCATATATTGCCAGCCATAAGCTTCGCCATTAGGCCTAACATAAACATAAATTTTATTGGGAGCTCCTTTTTTACCGATAGCACAATTTTTAGGGCGAGAGTGTCTAGAACCGGACATGCCTAAGCGTTCTTTGCAGTAATCGCTATCATATTCTATTGAGTGAATAAGAAACCGTCCGTTAAATGAGTGGGTCACCACCCACTTATAGTCCATTAAAATAGGAGGATTATACGCGCCTTCCCAATCATCATTGACATTACTCCTTGGAGCCTCACGAACCTCTCGGATAGAAAACACGGGATACTTAGATGACTCAACTCTGACTCTATTATCATTGACAAGAAATACATCATGCCCATCAAGCTGATCTTGGTAAGCCCGGTATTCTGCATGAGGGACACAACCAGAAAGACTGGTGGTCAACACGAGCAGCATGAAAATAGGCTTGCGAAAGCACATAATCAATTTCCTCTCTCATTGTTAGGACGGAAAGGCGAATAAAATTTTCTTGAATGCTGAAAAAGTCCTGTCGGGACTATCTCGCCATGCCAATTGAATAGTTTCCCAGCGCCAAAGCCATTGATGATATCGCCTTGCCCCAATCTCACTTCCGCATTGGGCGGTGCCACAATGCCAAAGGGCACTGATTCCAGATACGCGCTTTCCACTAAACCGTGACGTGCCAGGTAGGATTGCGTTATAGACCCCAGGCTATGCCCACCAGCAATTGGCAAACCTATGCCACCTTCCATCAGTTGCTGCCGAACCGAGGCATCCGGCAAATCCTGATAGCCCAAAGCGGAGTCCGTCAGATCAAAAAAACTACCAGCAATAGATTTCTTATCCCGAGAGAAGAACCCCGTAGTCCCTGTATTTTCTGTATGGTTAAAGTCATCATCATTTGCCCAAAATCGCCCCCCGGCCACTTCATTCCCCGCAATTGAACCCGCCATCAGCAGCCAATTGAGCTCATCCGAGTTAAGCCCCACTCCATCCGCCATTTTCTGTTGTAACTCGCCATAGATTTGCTGCATACCAAAGTGACCAGCCGTATTGGCCAGGTTGCTCAGATTGCCGGCCGCGAGGTCGCTGCCAACGTCCTTGGCGGTATTAATAGGGTTGTCGTAATAAGTACCGGCGCTAAGATAACCGGTAAAGCCTCCGGTAATCCCACCTCGCCAAGCCGCTTCTTGCCAGTCACCCCCCTGACTGAACGCGCCCACGCCGCTACCCACGGCGCCGCCCGCTATACCGGAGAGAATGGCGTTGCCCGAGCCTGCCGCTATCGCGATGTCACCTGCCGTCGTGGCGCCTGCCGCAAATGTCGCCTGGGAACCCGCCGCCGTGCCGGAAAGGTTGCCGATCATACCGCTGGCGGCATTCGCCGTGTAGTAGGAAACCACTGCCGTCAGGATCGTGCTGGCTATCGGACTCAGGCCGCTGTGGCTGTAACTCCATTCGTCGCGGAAGGCGTCGACGCTCTCCCAGGTCACGTCATCGCGGCCTTGCAGAGTCTTGAGCCAGGCAAGATCCGGGTTATCGGCCACGGCACGCTCAATGGCCTGATCGAGACTTTCGCCGCGTCGGGCGGTGTAGAGGGCGTGAATGCCCTGCTCCGCCTGCAGCAAGATATCGCCTTGCGCGACCAACTCGCTCTGGCGCAGGGTTTCTCGGGTGGAGCCTTTCCCCTTGGCGGATTGGCTCACGAAATTGCTCTTGCTGCGCTCGTGGGATTCCTGGTGCAGGTCGCTGGCCATATCGAAGGCGATTTCGCCACCGCTGAGTAGTCCCAGGTCCCGGCCGGCCTCCAGACGCGCGCCGCTATAGTGCTGGTCACCACTACTGGCGATAGTCATATCGTCGCCTGCGGTGATATGGGTGCCGACGTCGCGGATGTCGTGTTCTTCGTCGCGCCGATAACTGCTGCTGAATAGGCCGCTACTGCGCGATTCGTAGAGGGAGTAGTCTTCCTCCTGGGCGGTGAGCAGGTCGATCCGGTCACCGGCCATCAGGGCTGCATCACCCTCGGCCTGTAGCTGACTGGCCGTCAGGCGTAGATCGTTGCCGGCTTGCAATAGCAGGTCGCCGCCGGTATCGAGCGTGGTGGATTGCACCCGGGTCTGGCTGTCGATGGTGTGGGTGCGCCCCCGGCGCGCCTCTTCATACTGCCGGGAGAGGCCAGCCTCCAGGCTGATATCGCGACCGGCGGAGAGAGTCAGGTCATCTCCGGTGTTTAACTGGGCAGTACGGGCGGCGATATCTTGTCCGGCCAGGAGCGCCAGGCTGCCGCCGATATCAAGTTGGGTGCCGATCTCTGCACTTTCCCGGGTCGTGTTCCACCATGCACTACGGCTCTCATGAGTCGCCAATGCATCCAGCGTCACGTCGCGGCCGGCACTCAGCAAACCATCACCGTCGGCACTCGCCTCGACCGCCGTCAGGGTTAGATCACGCCCGGCGTCGAATACCAGATCGCTACCCGCCGACAGAGTCGTACCGCGCTCGAGTTCGGTGCTGCTGAGTCGATAGCCAAGGTTAGTCTGGTCACTGACCAGGGTACTGGTGACATCCAGGTCACGGCCGGCACCGAGCTGGAGCTTTCCGGCACTGTCGAGGTCGGCACCGACAACGCTCAGGTCACGACCGGCATCGGCGCTCAGGCCGCCGCCAGCCTCGGTGACGTAAAGCCCGGCCAGGCGTTCCGAGGTACTGGCCAGCGTCAGGTCTCGGCCGGCCCGCAGCGCCAGGGATTCGCCGGCGGTTATCTCGCCGCCGATATTGTCGAGATCGTTACGCGCCTCGAGATCGACCCGGTTACCACCGATGCGCCCACCCAGATTGGCAATGTTCTCCGCCGTCAGCTCGACGAGCTCACGACCGGCCAGAGTGCCCGTGTTGACGATATCGTTCCTCACATCGAGCGTTAGAGAGTCACCCGCTATCAGGGTGCCGTCTTCGTGCAGATCGCCCTCGCGCACCCGGGCATAGACCTGCGGGACCAACACCGTCGTGATGGAGCCGTCTTCCCGGGTGACCTCCTGTTCCACCAGCCAGACGATATCGCTGGTTAGCTGGGCCATTTGCTCGGCGGTGAGCGCCACGCCGGGGCGCAGGTCGTGCTCCTCGGCGAAGGTGATACCGGCGTTCATCAGCGCCCGGTACTGCTCGTCATCGTTGCCATGGCCTGCCAGATAACGCTGCCCGGTCAACTGCATGATCTGCTCGTTGACCAACCGCTGTTCGTAGAAGCCGTCGCCGAGGCGCTGCTGGACCGTGCTCGGATCGCTCTGCAGGGCATCGAGCATATAGTCGGAGCCGAGCCACTCTCGCCGATCGGTGAAGCGTGGATCGGTCTCGACCAGATAGTGTGCCGTAGGTTCGGGATTGATCTGGAACAGGCTGTTGGCCGGCAAGGTGACATTCGGCATAACGCTGCGGATCATGCCGAGAGGGGCCGAGTGTGCAGCAGTCGAAGTGTAGTTGGGAGGAAGCTGCAGGGCCGGCACTTCGATAACGCGGCCGTCAGGCCCATTGGTCTGGAGGTTCACCTGGGCGCCATGCGAGCCCTGAGCCGAGGCATCGAACGACGTGCCGGCGTGCGCATCGGGCTGGATGTCACTGCCGTCGATGACGTGGTTGCCGCCGACCGCCGTAACGGGCAGTGCGAAGGTGTCGGCTTCGCCGGAGTAGGAATAGGGTTGCCAGGCGGACCACCCGCGGGAATACAAACGAGAGCCACAACCGTTACCGCCTTGACATACTCCATAACCAGAAGGGGAGCTACTGCGCTTGATACCGCTCTCTTCGATATAACGCCTTCCTTGCGCCTCGCGATTCTCCAACCGCTTGAGATCGCCGCTAAGCACGCCACCGGCCACGATCTGGCTCTTGTCGTTGAGCAGTTTGTCACCCCCTAGATACGTATCGCCACCGGCAAGAATCCGCCCAGGTCGGGAGTGCACAACTTGGCTTTCGTATTCGGTGCGCTCGGCATCGTATTCCGTCCAACGCAGAATCTTTTCGCCTCCAGCAAGAATGTTGTTGCTCCCATAGAGGTACCCTCCTTGGTAAGTCTTGGTGGCATAGTCAACAGTATTCAGCCAAGTGAATTCGCTTGCCGACAATTTGTCGTCCCATCCACTCGGTTCGATATAACGCTGTTGCGGTAAGTCGGCCACCTGGACGAGCTCGGTTGCGAAGTGCTCATTGGTATTATCGAGTCTTGCCGCTGATAGAGATAAATCCCCCAACGCCTCGATGGTGGCGCTGTTATTATCTAGTCGGGTCGCCCGGCCGGTAGCCCTGCTGTCCGCATCCAGACGCCCGCCAATGGCCATGTCGCCAGCGCTGAAGATCAGTGCGTCCTCGCGATTGGTCAGGCGTTGGGCACCGATATCGAGGCGCTCGCGGGCGGCAATCGCCGCGGCTTGGCCGTTCTCGACGTCATTGGTGAGACTTCCGGCCTGAATGCCTAACCAGTCGCCATAAATACGCCCCGTGCCGAGGTTGTCGAGCACATCGGCAACTATGTGGGTCTCGACTCCGTCGATCAGGCCGCGGTTGGTCAAGCGCTCGACGTCGATCTGGGTCGTGGTGCCGGAGAGCTCGCCGTCGGCGGCGTTGTCCAGGCGCCCGGCCTCGATGGAGAGGGTATCGCCGGCACTCAGTCCGCCCCGATTGTCGATCGAGCCGCTGGTAACGAGATGAAGGTCGTCCTCCGCCATCATCTCGCCGCTCTCGGAGAGGGTGAAGTCGCCGGCCAGCCGCAGTGCCAGATCGCCCAGCGACAGTACGCGACCGTCGCCGGTCAAGCGGGCCGTCGTCAGATCGAGGGCCCGGTCGGCAATCAGGGTGCCAGCGCGGTTGTCGATGTCATTGGCCTGTATGGCCAGCGTATCGAGCGACGAGATCAGACCGTCGCGGTTATTCACGCCTTCATCCACCTGGATTTCGGCCAGTTGGTCGGCGCGAATGGTGCCTTGGCGGTTGTCGAGCTCGTCGGCGTCCAGTTGAATCCTGTGCCCCTCGATGCCCTGGTCGTCGCCCTGGGTATGGCGATTGGACACCTGGTTCGCACTCAATTCCAGCGTCTGGCCGGCGCGCATCAAACCGTTTCGGTTGCCAAGCCTGCCGTTAAGGTCGAGGCTCAAGTCACCCAGGGCCTGGAGCTGGCCGCCGTGGTTGTCGAGGCTGGCGGCCGCCGCATACATGTCGGCTTCGCTCAGTAGCGTGCCGCTATCGCGGTTGGTAATGGTGTCGGCCCGGAGGTCAAGCCCCGTGCCGGCACCGATCAGGCCCGCCGTGTTGTCGAGACCTCCCACCGTCAGCGACACATCGTCCTCACCAAGGATCGTGCCAGCCTCCGTATTGAGCAGCGCCTTGCCATGGGTGTCGAGAGCGAGACCGTCACCCGCTTGCAGCGTGCCGCCGGTGTTGTCGAGCTCGCCGCTGGCCAACTCGAGCGACTCCCGGGCGGCGATCAGGCCACCGCGGTTATTCAGGCGATGCGCTTGGGTGGTGAGGTCGACCGCTGTCGCGATGATATCGCCATTGCGGTTATCGAGCGCGCGACTGACCGATGCCAACCCGCCCCCCGCCTCGAGGCGTCCCTGGCGATTGTCGATAGTCCCCAGGCTATCCAGGGAGAGATCGCCCTGCTGTGTGGCGAGGATGCCATCGGCGTTGATGAGAGAGGCCGTCGAAAGGGCGGCATCGCCCGATGCCACTACTCGACCACCGGTATTGTCGAGTCCTCCGTTGACGTCGAGTCCCAGACTGTCACCGGCCAGGATCTCACCTTGTCGATTGTTCAACGTGCCCGTCTCCAGCCTCACGTCGTCCGCCGCCTGCAGCATGCCCGAGTGGTTGACGAGATCACCGGCGTCCAGGGAAATATCGGCGAGGCTAGCGATCCAGCCTTCGCGATTGTCCAACTCTTCGCGAATCGCCAACAGCAGCTCGGCATCATCGCCATGCTGCGACATCTCCCCCTGGCGATGGCTGAGTCGCTCGGTATGCACGGCAATGCGCTCGGCGCTGGTGGTGGCGCCATCGAGGTCGATACCATCGGCCGTCAGCGTCAACTCGCCCTGGCCGGCAATCAAACCATTGCTGCCTTCAATATGAGAGGCGCCGATTCGGGCCGCACCTGCGCCGGCATGCACGATCTCGCCGCCTGTATTGGTCAGGGTCCCATCGATATCCAGAGACAGGTCGCCGACGGTTTCCACCCGTCCCTTGGTGTTGTCGAGCTCATCCGCCTGCACGCGCAGCTCGCCGTTGCTAGCACTGAGCAGGCCGTCGCTATTGTTCAATCCGGCAGCGGTGACGTCGATTTGCTCCGCCAGCCACCGCCCCTGGGTATTGTCGATATCGCCCTCGGCCGCTATCTCCAACGCACCGTTATTGCTGGCCAGTCGCCCCGAGGTGTTATCGAGAGTTTCGAGCGTCAACGACAGCGGCTGCTCGCCAAGATGCACGATATCGCCACCGCTATTGGATAGTGCGCCGATATCGAGAGTGAGCGTGTCGGCGACGACGCTGGCATCGTCGGTACGCAGCGAGCCGGGTGTGCTGGTGCTGAGCTCTCCTTGTGCGGCAAGGGTGGCGCCGCTCGCATCGATACCCGCTTGCCCCGCCACGATGTCGATATCCTGTGCCTGGGTATGGCTGTTTCGCAGTGTCACGGTCTCAGCCTGGGCATAGAACCCTCCTGCGGCGATATGTTGCCCACTTCCCTCGATGTCACGGGTCGCCGCGATAGTCAGATCGCCATGGTCACCCAACGCCCCGTCGTCGCGCACGCCGGCGGCGAGCAGAGAGTCGCCGTCGCTGCTCAGGGTAGCCGCCGATAGCTGGACATCGTCTCGCGCGATGAACGTCCCGCTGTCGCGATTGGCGATCTCGCCGTCACTGGTCGCGACGATTTCGTCACCGGCACGCAGTGAACCGTAGTTGGCGATATCGCCGCGGCTCGCCAGACGCATGTCCTCCTGGGTAGCGATCCGTCCACGGTTGGTAATACGTCCATCCGCTTCGACCACGATTTCATCGGCGACCATGTCACCGGCATGATGGACACCGACACCACGCTCGGTAGCCATGAGATGGATCTTGCCGGCGTACATGCCGCCCAGATGGGCAACGTCGATGCCCACGCTCGGGGGCTCGCCACCGCCCTCGATGGTATCGATCGCTTGGCGGTCGGCGCTGATCCGGTTGGTGCCGGTGACGACCTCCAGTTCCTCGGCCCACACCCCGGCCTGGATGTCGGCGGCGCGGGCAAGAATGGCGGCATAATCGGCATCGCCGGCATCGAGGCCGTCGCCGTGAATCCGGACTGTGCCACCCTCGACGCGGTAGTCGTCCAACGCGCCGTTATCATATTGCGGTTGGCCCGTGGTCAGGGTGATGCCCTGGGTGTTGATGAAACCTGCCCCGTCGACATCGATGCCGGCGGGATTGGCAATGATCACCTCGGCGCGCCTGCCCGCGACTTCCACCGCACCATGTAATCGGCTCGGGTTCGAAGAGTTGACCTCATTGACGATGACCCGCGCTTCACCGGTAGCGAGATTGGGGTTGCTCTGCACCCAGCCCCCGATCCGGGTCGGCGTCGCGGTGCGAGCATTGTTGAGGATCGCCCCCTTGCCATCCACGTCGAACTGGCGATAGGCGTTGCGCGACACGCCCTTGGCATTCGGTGAGGTGATATTGACCTGCGGCGTGCCATTCGCGCTATTCAGTACATGGGGGCGCTGGCTACCCGGAGCGCTGCGGTCGGGGGCGATCTGGGCATGCACCGGAACCGGCACCAGGCCTAGCGCCAGCAGGATGCTCCAGGCCAGCGGTTGGAGGGTGCCGAGAATTCGGCGGAGAGCCACAGAGTGGGACGACATATGGCCACGGGGCGTTGCCGCGCCATCCTGGCGCTCCGAGGTGGCTGCCTCCGACGCGACCACCCGTCGCCCCTTGGCCTTGTTGAAGACCAGGCGATAGCAGTACCGGTTCATTAACGATTCCTTTCGTGCAAATGATCCTTATTTGCATATCGGCAGCGCCGACACGAACTTTAGCGCTCCTGTCAAAACGCCACGTGCACACTGAAGCCGGCGTCGTGGCTGTCGGTGCGAAACCCGCCCGGCTTGCTGATCGGCGTGGCGACGAACACATCGTAATTGATGAAGCGCAGCAGTTTACCGCGCAGGCCGAGTGTCGCACCGCCCAGTTCCTTGCCGAGCAGCCA
The DNA here is from genome assembly GCF_900106955.1 of Aidingimonas halophila. GTDB lineage: Bacteria > Pseudomonadota > Gammaproteobacteria > Pseudomonadales > Halomonadaceae > Aidingimonas > Aidingimonas halophila. The sequence continues at coordinate 64,323 of NZ_FNNI01000003.1, forward strand.
TTCACTGCTCGCGCCGCCGACTCGGCCATAGTCGAGCCCGGCATAGAGCGCCTGGCCGCTGCTTCCCAGCGGCATCTCGAGTTCGTTGCGGATCAGCCAGCCACGCTCGGCGGAAAGGCCAGTGTCGTCAAAGCCGCGCACGGTATAACGGCTGCCGATGGAAAAACGCTCCAACGGTGCCAGTGGGGTCAGGTTACGTTGCAGTCGCCATTGTCCAAGATAGCGCAGCGCCTGCTCACCCACCTCAAACGGCGCATCGAGCTCGGCATTGGCCGTGACGATCTGGAAACGTGACGTCCCTTCGCCGTACGCTTCCCCCGGTGCAGGCAACGAACCGAACGCACCGGTTCCCCGTTGATAGAACATCTCCGCGTCAAGCGTGGCACGCCCCAGGAACTCGCGATGCGCGAGTCCGGCTTCCCAGCCGCCAACCTGGCGGCGCTGGACGGGGATCTCCTCGCCATCGATGGCGGTGCGCGAACGGTTCTGGAAGCCGCTGAATGATGCAGTGGTCTTGCGGGAAGCGGCGCGATGGATCACCCGAGACAGGGTGACCTTGATATTGCGACTCGAGCCTTCGTAGACGACATCTTCGAAGGCCCCGGCGACGGTCTGGTGATAGTGATAGTCACTGTATGTCGTGCCCAGACTCCAGTAACCCCAAGGCACGGAATAGTGGAAGGAGCGGCTACGATTGCCGCGTGAGCCAGCGTCGCCACCGCCCAGATCCTTGCCCAGGCTAGCGTAGAACAGGTCGTTGACGCCCAGCAGGTTGTCATAGGCCACTGTCACACTGCTCTGATAACGCCCCGTGGCATCGCTGCCACTGTCGTCGACAGACCAGGAAGCGCGCAGTGGCTGCCCCTGACGGTAATCGACGACCAGATCGCTGCCATTGGGGGTCTCGCCCGGCGCTATCTGAATGTCGACATCCGCCGACGGCAGGCGTTGCAGGTTCTCCAGTGCCTGCTCGATATCGCGCAGGTTGAGGATGTCCCCTTTCCCGATCGGCACGGCATTTTCCAGGGTGGCGTGGAAACGCTGTGGCGCGGCGACCCGAACGCGCTCGATTCGCCCGGGGACCAGACTGAGCATGAGTGTGCCGCCGCTGAGATCCTGGGGCTCCACCAGGATACGGCTGGTGATATAGCCACGCTCGATCAACGCATTCTGGGCACGCGTGACCACCAGGTTGATGCCCTGGGTACCCAGACAACGCCCCAGAGGGTCGTCATCGAGCGATCCGCCATCAATGGCATCGAGCAGCCAAGCGAAGCGTTGCGCGTCATCGCCCTGCAGATCGATTTCATGAATCAGGAAACAGGGGACCTCATGGTCGGGCAGACGTTCGGGGGCCTCGCCCGGAACCGACAGGCGCACATCCGGATCAGGTGTCTGACGATCCTGCAGGGCTCGCTCCCGCTCCTGCTGACGACGCAGTGTGTCGTCGAACGGGCCATCCTGCGCCCGCAGACCGGAGTGCCAGATGAACGCCGACCAAGCGGCAACGATGAAGACAAGTCGATAACGTTTCCGGTTCATTAGTGCATCCTTGCATCTCAATGACTCGCATTACGGATATCGGTCGATCCACCGGAAACTTTAAGTAAGCCGGAATATTCCTACGATTTCCCCCGGGACTTTTTATGAGTACCTCCAAAGAAACTGAGTCGCCGACACAGCACCTCCACATGCTGACATGCCACAAAAAATCTCCTTAAATCAATGAATTGGCTTTATATCCCTTATATCTCGAAAGAGGTATTTCGCCTTGTTCCCTTCCCTGACACCCGGTTTATTCCGGTAGCTGACCGGCTTATCGTGCGCTTGAGTTCGGCCGTGCCGCGTCATCTCGGCTCAACGGTACGGAACGGACCAGGAAAGGACCGGTGACGTGAATAACCCAAGGGGGAAGGCGATGGCTGAAACCACTGATGGTATCGGCCGCGGTGGCCGCAATGCGGATCTCGAGCATTGGGATGTTGAAGATCCCGTCTTCTGGGAACACCAGGGCAAACGGATCGCGTACCGCAACCTGTGGATCTCGATCCCCTGCCTGCTGGTCGCCTTTGGCTACTGGCAGATGTGGGGCATGCTGACGGTCCAGATGAACAATCTCGGCTTTCCCTTCTCGGAGGCAGAGCTTTTCACGCTGGTGGGTATTGCCGGACTATCCGGTGCGACGCTGCGTATCCCCGCCTCTTTCATGATTCGTATCGCCGGGGGTCGGAACACCATCTTCCTGACCACGGCCCTGATGATCATTCCTTGTCTGGGCGCCTATCTGGCGCTGCAAAGCCAGGATACACCGCTCTGGGCATTCCAGTTACTGGCTCTCGTATCCGGTGTCGGTGGCGGCAATTTCGCCTGCTCGATGGCCAATATTTCCTCGTTCTTTCCCAAACACCAACAAGGCCTGGCCTTGGGACTCAATGCCGGACTGGGCAACCTGGGCGTTACCGGCATGCAGATACTGATTCCGCTGTCGATGACCGCGGCGATATTCGCCGGTCTCTCCGGCGACCCCATGGAACTGGAGCGAGCCAGCGGTACCTTGATCGGCCGTATCCCCGAAGGAACCGATACCTGGCTACAGAACCCCGGACTCCTGGGCGTTCTGGTGTTGATTCCACTCAGCGCCGCGGCCTGGTTCGGCATGAACAACATCCGTTCCATCACCCCCAATCCCGGTTCGCCGCTGGCCGCGTTCGGCAAGATTTTCGGCCTGTACAATCTCGGGTTGCTGACATCGGCCATCGGGCTTTACGTCATGCTGCCACCGCCGGTGGGGCTGGGCTGGCTCAACATGTGGCTCGCGCTGCCACTGACCATCGGGCTGACACTCGGGTTGATGCGCCTGATACCCGGAGATATCAGGCCCAACATCCAGAAGCAGTTCGCCATCTTCCATGACAAACATACCTGGTCGATGAGTCTGCTCTACATTCTCACCTTCGGCTCGTTCATCGGTTTCTCGGCGGCGCTGCCACTATCCATCGAAGTCATTTTCGGCTCGATGCTGGAACGAGCAGACAACGGCGGCTGGGAGCGTGTCGCCAACCCCGACGCCCCCAGTGCCATGACCTGGGCCTGGATGGGACCGTTCGTCGGTGCCGCCATTCGTCCCATAGGTGGCTGGATCTCCGACAAGGTAGGCGGCTCGATCGTCACGCAGGCCATTTCGGTGATCATGGTCCTTGCCTCCATCGCCACGGGATACGTGATGATGCAGGCCTACAACGCCACCGATCCCAACAGCTACTTCGTCCCGTTCCTGCTGCTGTTCATCGTGCTGTTCGCCGCCAGCGGTATCGGTAATGGCTCTACCTTCCGCAGCATCGGCGTGATCTTCGATGCGCAGAAGAAAGGGCCCGTCCTGGGGTGGACCTCAGCGGTCGCGGCCTATGGTGCGTTCATCGCACCCCGGGTCATGGGCAACCAGATCGAAGCCGGTTCTCCGGAGCTGGCCATGTACGGCTTTGCGGTCTTCTACGCCATTTGTTTGATCGTCAACTGGTGGTTCTATCTGCGCCGCAACGCCTACATCAAGAATCCCTGATTGACGAGAGCATCCACGCTATGGCGACAACACGCTTCAAGCAGACGTCGGTCCTGGTGGCCAACACCTTCGCCTTCACCATGTGCTTCATGGTATGGACGATGTTCGGCGAGATCGGCGTTCCGATTGCCGAGGAACTGGATCTCAGCGGGACCCAGTTCGGCATCCTCACCGCGGTGCCCATCCTCACCGGTGCGCTGATGCGGCTGCCGCTGGGCGCGCTGACCGACCGCTTCGGCGGCCGTCCGGTGTTCTTCATCGTGTTGGTCTGCGTGGTGCCGGCCATCTGGCTGGTGCAGTTCGCCACCCAATACTGGCAGTTGCTGGTACTGGGCGCCTTCATCGGCCTGGCGGGCGGCACCTTCTCGGTGGGCATCACCTACACCGCCAAGTGGTTCGAGAGGGACCGTCAGGGCCTGGCCATGGGTATCTTCGGTGCCGGCAATGCCGGGGCCGCGGTAACCAAGTACATCGCCCCCACGGCCATCGTGGTGCTGGGCTGGCAGGCGGTGCCCAATATCTACGCGGCAATCATGCTGGCCACCGCTGTCCTGTTCTGGTTCTTCACCTATACCGATCCCTCCCACCGCAGTACGAAACGGGTCTCGCTACGCGAGCAGGCCAGGCTGCTCAACGACCCCCGGGTATGGAAGTACTGTCAGTACTACTCGGTAGTGTTCGGCGGCTACGTGGGGGTCTCGCTGTGGCTGACCCGCTACTATATGAACGAGTATGGCATGGGCATCCAGCTGGCGGCGCTGATCGCTACCATCTTCGTGCTGCCATCCGGGGTGATCCGCGCCTTCGGCGGTTGGCTATCCGACCGTTTCGGTGCCCACACCGTCACCTGGGGCTGCATGTGGGCCAGCCTGATCGCGCTGTTCATCATGTCCTACCCGGAGACCCACTACCGTGTGGCGGCGGCCGGCGGTGAAGGCGTGGTGGAATTCGGCTTCGGTATCCCTGTATGGCTTTTCACCGCGGCACTGTTCGTGGTGGGCCTTGCCTGGGGCATCGGCAAGGCCTCGGTGTTCAAGTACCTCTCCAACGAGTACGACGAGAACCTCGGCCTGGTCTCCGGCATCGTCGGCCTGGCCGGCGGCGTGGGAGGTTTCCTGCTGCCGATCATGTTCGGTGCCCTGGTCGACCTCACCGGGGTGGCCACCACGGTGTGGATGCTGTGCTTCGGCGTGACCCTGGTCTCCATCATCTGGATGTGGTGGACCGAACGCCGGTCGCCCATACTGACCCGCGACGAACGGCATCCAGAGCGCCCCACCAAGATTTGATCCAGGCCCGCAAAACGCCGCCCGCCTCACGCTATAGCGACATAAGGAATACCGCATACGGGCGGCCCTAGGGGCCGTCCAAGCCAGCGATAACGTGCCCCGCACCGGGATAACTGTTATAAGTGAAAGTGTAGGCGGCAAGCATCCTGCCATTCGGCAAGTGATTCACGCGAACATGGCTTCTGTGTTTGCTCAAAAGCGTCGCTGGGCGACGAACAGGTTATGGCTTCCCAACACCCCGTGGCACCCGGCCGCATCGTGGCCATCGGCGGCGCCGAGGACAGGACTTCCGATCTCGAGATCCTGAGACAAGTCTTTGCCCTGGCCCCCGAGGGCCAGGACGAGGTCGCCGTCATCGCCACGGCGAGCAGCATTCCCGACGAGGTGTTGCCCGACTACGAAGCGGCCTTTTCTCGCCTGGGCGCCAGCCGTGTCCATTCCCTGGCCATCCGCGACCGCCGACAGGCGGCCGAAGCCGAGACCGTTCGCCGGATCGAGCAGAGCGGAGTCATCTTCTTCACCGGTGGTGACCAGCTCCGCTTGACCAACGTGATGGGCGGCTCGGACACCCTGACGGCCATCCGCAACCGCTTGAAGGCGGGCGCGGTAGTGGCCGGGACCAGTGCCGGCGCAGCGGCCATGCCGGGCACCATGATCTACAACGGTGCGGCCGCCGATGCCCTGCGCAAGGGCGCCGTCAACATGACCTTCGGCCTCGGACTCGTCGAAGGCCTGATCATCGACAGCCATTTTCTTGAGCGCGGACGGTTCACACGCCTGATGGAGGTCGGGGCGACCAACCCGGAGTACCTGGGCGTGGGGCTGGGCGAGGATGCCGCGGTGATCATTCATCCGAACCGGGTGCTCGAAGCCATCGGCCCGGGCCATGTCATCCTCATCGATAGCCGCGATCTGGCGAGTTCGAACATCGCCGATCTGGCGATGGGAGAAGCAGTGGCCATCGAGCACCAGGTTCTGCATGCACTGGTCAACGGTCACGGCTTCGATATCGAGGCGCGACGCTATCTTACCGCCGACGCGCTCAGCACCACTCTGGCAGATCTACGATGAATATCCTCGAACACCGGGCCCTGCGGGGGCCGAACTACTACAGCCGCTATCCGGCCATCTTCATGCGTCTGGACATCGAGGACCTCGAGGAGAAGCCAAGCGATCTCGTCCCCGGTATCGCCGAGCGGCTTACCGCTCTGCTGCCGACCCTGCAGGAACACCGCTGCTCCGTGGGCAGGCCCGGCGGCTTCCTCGAGCGGCTGGAGCGTGGCACCTGGGCCGGCCATGTGGTCGAACACGTCGCCATCGAGCTGCAGAACCTGATCGGCTTTTCCGTGGGCTACGGCAAGACCATCGACAGCTACGAGCCGGGAATCTACAACGTCGTTTACCGCTACCGGGACGAAGCCTGCGGCCTGGCGGCCGGGGTCGAAGCCGTCGAGCTGGTCGCCCGGCTGTTTCATGGCGGCGAGATCGACATGCCGGCGATCATCGCCCGCCTCAAGGCAGTACGCGACACCCATATGCTGGGGCCCTCCACCGCCTCGATCGTTGCAGCCGCCGAGCGGCGTGGCATCCCTCATATCCGCTTGAGTGACGAGAACAGCTACATCCAGTTGGGTCACGGCCATCGCCAGCAGCGGATTCAGGCAACGGTGACCTGCCATACGGACCTGATCGGCTATGGTATTGCCGACGACAAGGCCTGGACGAAGCAGGTGCTCGGCGATGCCGGCATTCCGGTTCCCCACGGCCGGGTCTGTACCTCTATCGATGACGCCCTTGATGCCGCGCGCGACATCGGCTATCCCGTCGCAGTGAAGCCGCTGATCGGCAACCACGGCCGCGGCGTGAGCACCGGCATCGATGATGACCAGACCCTGCGTGAGGCCTTCGGCATTGCCGCCCATCGCGGCCCTTCGGTGATCGTCGAGCAATACATCAAGGGCGAGGATCATCGCCTGCTGGTCATCGACAGCAAGCTGGTGGCCGCCGCCAGGCGACGACCGGCCCATGTGATCGGTGATGGAGTCGCCACGCTGCAGGCCCTGGTCGACAGGGAGAACCAGGACCCGCGTCGCGGCATCGGGCACGAAAACCTGCTCACGCAGATCCAGTTGGACGAACAGTCGCAGCGGCTGATCGACCAGCAGAACCTGACCCTGCACAGCGTGATTCCGAAGAACGCGATCGTCTATCTGAAGCCCACGGCAAACTTGAGCACCGGAGGTACGGCCACGGACGTGACCGACGATGTCCACCCGGAGGTACGCTATGCGGCAGAGCGCATCGCGCGCCTGGTCGGGCTGGACATCATCGGCATCGATCTGCTGGCCGAGACCCTGACCCGGCCACTGGAGGAGCAGTCCGCCGCGGTGGTCGAGGTCAATGCCGGGCCCGGCTTTCGCATGCACCTGTCACCCACCCACGGCACCGGCCGCGATGTCGGCCAGCATGTGATCGACATGCTGTTTCCCGACCCCGAGAGCAATGCGCGCATTCCCATCGTCGCGGTCACCGGCACCAACGGCAAGACGACCACGGTGCGTCTTATCTCCCACCTGCTGCGCCAGGCGGGTCGCAACGTCGGCATGGCCTGCACCGGCGCCATCGAGATCGACAACCACGTCATCATGCGCGGCGACTACAGCGGCCCCCAGGCGGCCAGCATCGTGCTGCGCGAACCCACCGTCGAATCCGCCATTCTCGAGGTCGCCCGCGGGGGCATCATGCGCCGCGGACTAGGGTTCGACGAGTGCGACGTGGGGGTGCTGCTCAATATCGCCAGCGACCACCTGGGCGAGCACGACATCCAGACCCTGGACGAACTGGCACGCTGCAAGACGGTGGTGATCGATGCCGTGAGCCAGAGCGGCACCGCCGTGCTCAATGCCGACGACCCACGTGTCCTGGCCGGCCGGGAGTGGGTGCGTGGCGAGACCATCCTCTTCACCATGGATCCCGAAGCGCGGCCGGTCCGGCAGCACGTCCGCGAACACGGAGTGGCTTTCACGGTCCACGATGAACGCATCGTGATGCGTCAGGGCCATGTCGAGGCCGAGGTGATCCCGGTCCTGGACGTGCCGATCACCTTCGAGGGACACGCCCGCTTCAACGTCGCCAACGCCCTCGCCGCCAGCGCGGCCGCCTATGCCCTGGGGCTCTCCATCGCCGATATCCAGAGGGGTCTGCAGACCTTCCATCCCACCCCCGGACAGAATCCCGGCCGCACCAACCTCATCGAAGCTGACGGCATCAAGGTCCTCATCGACTACGGGCATAACGTGCCGGCCCTCGAGGCCCTCGGCGAGCTGGTCAGCCGGATCCCGGCGGGGCGACGCATCAGCGTGGCCAGCGCCCCGGGCAATCGCCGCGACGAGGATCTGTTCAAACTGGGCACCCTACTCGCGCACATGCATGACATCGTCTACATCTACGAGACCGATCCTCGTGGTCGCACGCCCGGCGAAGCCGCCGGCCTGCTGCGCGACGGCGCCGAGTCGGTGGGTAGTACCTGTAGGGTAGAGATCATCATGGATGAGGCCCGGGCCGTCGACCGGGCCTTCGACGAGGCCGGCGAAGGTGACCTGCTGGTACTGCTGATCGATGACATCACCGGGGCCATCGAGCGCTTCCAGGGCCGGCGCTTCTCGCTATCCGCCGAATCCACTGGCGAGTCGGCCTGATGGAAAGGGCAGACGAGCGCCTGCTGACGCTGCTGCGGGTGGGGCGTATCCAGGCGCCGGAACCGCTTGCGGCCACCGACATCCTGATTGCCGACGGCCGCATCGCCGCCCTGGGGCGCGACCTGGCGATTCCGACGGGCTGGCCGGTCGAGGTGATCGAGGCACGTGACCTCATCGCCGTGCCCGCCTTCATCGACCAGCACGTCCACGTGACGGGAGGCGGCGGCGAAGGCGGCTGCGCTACCCGCTGCCCGGCGATCAGCGCCGCCGAGATCGCCGTCATGGGTATCGGCACCGTGGTGGGAGTGCTGGGCACCGACGGCATCAGTCGCTCGCCGGCGGACCTGCTGGCCAAGGTGCGTGGGCTCAAGGCCGAAGGCATCGCGGCCTATATGTACACGGGGTCGTATCGCGTACCGCCACCGACCCTCACCGGCGACGTGCAGCGTGATCTGGCCTGGATCCCCGAGGTCATCGGTCTGGGCGAGCTGGCGATCTCGGATCATCGCTCCAGCCAGCCCAGCCATCACGAGATCGCCCGGCTGGTCAGCGAGGCACGCGTCGGTGGCATGCTGGCCGGCAAACGCGGCATCTGCCACTTTCATGTCGGCGATGGGCAGCGGGGGCTCGAGCCGCTGCGCAGGCTGCTCGCGGAGACCGAGATTCCCGCCGAGCAGGTGATCCCCACCCACGTGAACCGCCACCGCACCCTGCTCGAGGAGGCCGCCGACTATGCGCTCGCCTTCGAGGCCAGCGTGGACGTCACTGCCTTCGACGAGGTCGGCGAGGAGGACATTTCCGCCTTCGATGCGGTGGCGCGGCTGCTCGACCGCGGCGTACCGGTAACCCGACTCACCATGAGCTCCGACTGCAACGGCAGCCTGCCCGAGTTCGATGCCCAGGGCGGCTACATCGGCATGCGCGTGGCACGCAACACCGCCCTGATCGCGGATTGGCAGCGCCTGGTCAACGAAGCGGTGCTGCCAATCGATCAGGCTCTGGGCCTGATCGGCGCGAACGTGGCAAGGGTGTTGGGCCTGGAGGCTCACAAGGGGCACCTGGCCGTGGGGTTCGATGCCGACATCACGCTGATCGACGACGATCTCCAGCCGCAACAGACCTTCGTGGCCGGGAAGCGACTCTACGCCAGAGACCTCTCGCCGTAGTGTCGTGCAGGCCTGCCGAAGCCCCCGCGTCCGTCAGCCGCCGGCCAACCAGGATAACGGGCTGTGCCGTATCGCCGCGCCGACCATGTAGACGAATACCAATATCGCCGCGACCGCGCCGATACCTCGTTGTAGCGGCGTGCGCCCGCGTTTGATGGCGATCGTGCCCAAGACGATGTAGACCACCAGTGCGATCAGCTTGGCAGTCAGCCATGGGTGTTGATGCGGCCAGAACCGCAGCATCACCATCAAGGTGACGCCAAGGGCCAACAGTGCCGTGTCGATGACGTGCGGTGCAATACGCACCCAGCGGAGCTCAAGCCGTGGCGATTCGATCACCGACCACCAGGCGCGCACGATGAACAACGCAAGACTCAGCGCGGCGGCGGTCATGTGCAGATGCTTGATCAGAAAATACGTGGCCATATGCGGGTGTTCCCTGCAGTACACCGGTAATCACTATTTCACCCTGCCAGTGCTCAACCTGCCTGACCATCGGCACGAGGCGTGGCAAGCAACCTCGCATAGCGCCACACGAATAGTGTGAATGCCAGCACCCAGCACAGCACACTCATGCTCAATGTCCAAGGCAAGAGTTGCGGCCAGATGACCGGCAACAGTGCACGCAGCACCGCCGCCAGCAGCAGCATCCCCAATGCCACGCCGATACCGGGCAGCGTGCGGATCGCGCGGCCGGTATGTCCCAGCGACACTCGCGCCATCATCGCCAGCATCATCGTTCCCATACCGCCAACGGCAATGGCATGCAGCGCCAATGAGGCGTCGAGGAGACCGAGGGACGCTGCCCCCCACATTGCCAATCCCAGGCAGACGAAAGCATAGCTGGCATGCAACCCCCACAACAGAGGCTCCTTCAGACAATACAGCCCTTTCCAGCGGCATAGTCGCCAGGCATTGGCAATGGCGGCTGCCAGGGCCACGATCGCCATGGGCGGGCCAGGCAACGCAACCAGCACATCGAACCAAAGCAGGATCACCAACAGTGTGACCGAGCCTACCGCGATCGTCTCGAGCCAGGGTCGGGGCGTGGGTTGTGCGATGCCCAAGCGACGCGCGGTGAAGAAAGGAATGACCCGGCCACCCAATACCACCATCAGCAACGTCATGAGCAGGATCGCAATGTGCGCCCCCTCTCGCACCGCCTGTCCATCGAACTGGATAGCGCCCCAGTGCATCAGGCCATTGGCAGCCGACAGCAGCAACAACATGGGCAGAAAGATCAGGTTACGCCATTGGCGCACACGAATGACGGACAAGGCCAATATGGCCGCTGCTGCAGGCAGGAAAGCGATATCCAGCAGCGCCAGCCAGACGGCAGACGCATCCGGCGGCACTGCGAGCAGTAGTCGCCCCATCAGCCACAAGAGCACCAGTGCGAACAGCGACCCTCCCGATAGCCCCGGCCGACCGGTCCAGTTCTGCACGGCGGTGAGCAGAAAACCGACCACAATCGCCGCGCCGAATCCGAACAGCATCTCATGCTGATGCCACCACAGCATCCCGCCATAGGGCGATAGCAGCATTTCCCCATGCCAGAATCCGCCCCATAACAGCATCGCGACCAGGCTGAATATCGCTCCGAGCAAGAAGAAGGGCCGGAAGGCCAGCCGCCATAGCGGCATGGCCTGCACGAGCGAACGCCGTTTCGTGCCCCCGGTCGCTGGCTCGAACCCGGATGTCATCAGGCGGCCTCGAGTGCCCGCGAGGGGCCGAAGTGTTCAAAGTGACGATGCGACTCCGGCACACCCAGTGCGGCCAGGTATTGGTCGACCGCCACCATGAACCCCTGCGGCCCGACGAAGTAACAATGAGGGTCGCCCTCGGGGAGGTAACGTGCCAGCAATTCACGATTGACGCGTCCGACGTGATCCACCCGGGTATCGTCAGTCGCCTTTTCATAGAGCGTGACGACCTGTAGTTGCTGAGGAAAGTCGCGAGCCAGGGTATCGACATGGTCACCGAATGCGTGATGATCACGATCCAGGGCAGCATGCAGATAGACGACCTGACGTCCCTGTTCGAGTGCCTCACGCAGTATCGGCAGCATCGGGGTCTGTCCGACGCCGCCACTCAACAGCATGACCGGCTCGTGGCCTTCCTCGGGCAACGTCAGATCGCCGGCGGGGGGCAGCAGATCGATGCGATCGCCGACCGTGAGCACATCATGGAAGTGTCGGCTTACGACGCCATCGTCTTCTCGCTTGATCGAAATTCGATAGCTGCGTCCGTTAGGGTACGCCGACAGGCTGTAATGGCGGTAGACCGGTTCGCCATCGATCATCACCCGTACGCCGATGAACTGGCCGGGTTGAAAGTCCGCTACCGGGCCGCCATCCTCCGGTTCGAGCACAAAGGAGCGAATCACCGCACTCTCCTGGCGCGTCTCGACAAGACGGAAGGGACGCGTGCCACGCCAACCACCTGGCGCATCAGCGAATTCTTGATAGCGCTGACTTTCCAGATCGATCAGCAGGGCCGCCAACTCCTCGTAGAGCGCTCCCCAGGCATCGGCCACCTCGTCGGTCACGGCATCGCCCAGCACCTCACCGATGGCAGCCATCAGGCATTCACCGACGATCGGATACTGATACGGCTGGATATTCAGCGACACATGCTTGTTGACCACCGTTTCCAACACCTGACGGGCACGGGCAGGTTCCTGACGCAGCTGGACATAGGCCAGTACCGAGCCGGCCAGAGCGCGAGGCTGACCACCATTGACCTGATGCGCCTGGTTGAACAGCGGTTTGACCTCGGGATAGCGCTCGAACATCAATGGATAGAAGCGCTGGGTAATGGTATTCAGGTGCTCGGCGACGACCGGGGCGGTCGCCTCGATGACGCGTTCCTGCTCTTTTGTCAGCATGGCGTTGCTAACCCTCTCATCTATAGTGTTCACAATGACACTCTGAATGAGCAAGGCGCGTTCCATTTCGTATCGATGCGACACTTCGCCACATCAAGGTCCGCCAAGCCCGGCATGACACTGATTGGCCAATGACGCACCCAGACCACATGCATCGAACCTGGCGAGTCATGTCATTATGACTAGTGTCAAAAAGACAGTATTGTTATCATTTTAACAACGATCGTCACTATCGACAGGTCCATCAATGACCGAATTTTTGAAAGCATTGCGCACCCTGCTCGCCCATCTCGCCGATAACGAGGCCACCGAGACGCAGTGGGCAACCCTGTTGCAAACCCTGGTGGGTGGCTTCCCTGCCGATGCCAGCACGCTGATGGTCACCGATGGCGAAGCCTTGCGGCCTGTCGCGCTACTGGGGTTGAACGAGGAAGTGCGCGGTCGTCGCTTCGTTTTGCATGATCATCCCAGGCTCGCCGCCATTGCCAGCCATCCCGGGGTATGTCGCTTTCCTCAGGACAGCCCGCTGCCCGACCCGTTCGACGGCCTGATCGACGACGATCTCAGTGAAGTGCACGACTGCCTCGGCGTGGCACTGCGTGATGGCGACCGTCTGACCGGCCTGCTGACACTGGATGCGCTCACGCCGGGAAGCCTGGACAGCCTGGATGACGATCAGTTATCGACCATCGCCCAACTGCTTGGCACCTGCCTGCGACTGGCCGAACAGCTTCGGACGACACGCACACGCCTCAACGAGGCCCTGGCTCAGGAACAGCCATCAGACGTCAACTGGCATTGGAACAGCCGTGCCATGCGCCAACTCGACGAGGCGATCGAACTGGTCGCCCCCACCGACATGAGTGTGCTGTTGCATGGCGAAACGGGGGTCGGCAAGGAGTTGGCGGTGCGGGCGCTGCATCAACGCTCTCGCCGCCATCAGGGGCCATTGATAAAGGTCAACTGTGCCGCCCTGCCTGAAAGCCTGATTGAAAGCGAGCTATTCGGCCATCGGCGAGGGGCGTTCTCCGGCGCCACCCAGGATAGACGAGGCCACTTCGCCATGGCGGATGGCGGCACCCTGATGCTCGACGAGATCGGAGAACTCCCGCTATCGCTTCAGCCCAAGCTGCTGCGAGTGTTGCAGGAAGGGGAGATCCAGCCGTTGGGCAGCGAGCGCCCCCAACGGGTCGATGTCCGCGTCGTCGCCGTCACCAACCGTGACTTGGGTGCCGAAGCCGACGCGGGACGTTTCCGCCAGGATCTCTACCACCGACTCAGCGCCTTTCCTCTGCGAGTGCCTCCGCTGCGCGAACGGCCCGAGGACATTCCCCTGCTGGCCGGCCATTTTCTCGAAGCCAACCGGATCCGACTGGGACTGAACAACCTGCGGCTCGATCAGGATGCCGAAACGGTACTTTTCACCTGGCATTGGCCCGGCAATGTTCGTGAGCTGGAACATACACTGGCACGGGCGGCGTTGCGGGCACTCGGCGAACGCGCGCCCGTGGCCACCAGCGAACAGCGTCAGGCCGTCGCGCTCATCACGCGCGACCATCTGGACCTTCACAGTGACAGCCGCTCGACTTCACTCGGCAACCCCTCGGACACGCTGACTGCAGCGGCGCCCCCCGCCATGGAACCGCTACCGCTGCGGGAAGCAACCGATGCGTTCCAACGCCACCACATTCAGGCAACGCTCAATGCATATGACGGCAACTGGGCAGCCGCAGCACGCTCGCTGAACATCGATCCGGGCAACCTTCACCGTCAGGCCAAGCGATTGGGGTTGAAGCGCTAGCCAATTCTCACACCGTGCGGGAAAACGGTCGCTGATACGCGCCATCCTGAAGATAGGCGTCGAAGGCCATGGCAATGTTGCGCATCACCAGACGTCCGCGGGGCTGCAGGGTCAGCGATGCGTCATCGAGAGTCACCAGTCCATCGGCCATCGGCGCTTCCAGCTGCCTGAGCGACTCGGCGAAATAAACGCGAAAATCGATCGCATAGTGCTGCTCGATAGCCGGGATATCGACCACGCCGTGACACATCAGGTGATGAATGACATCGCGACGCAAGCGGTCGTCATCACTGAGCCGGTAGCCACGCACGACCGGTAACTGCAGTTCATCGAGCCGGTGATAATAGTCAGGCAGGGATTTGGCGTTCTGACTGTAGGTATCAGCCACCTTGCCGATGGCCGATATTCCCAACCCGATCAGGTCGCAATCCGCTTGCGTCGAGTAGCCCTGGAAATTGCGCTGCAGCGTACCGGCATCCCGCGCCCTGACCAACTCATCATCCGGCAGAGCGAAATGATCCATGCCGATATAGACATACCCGGCCGCTTGCAGGCGATCGATGATCAAGGCCAGCAGTTCGAGCTTCTGTGCTGGCGTCGGCATGTCCGATGACTGGATGAGCCGCTGGGCCCGGAACGTCTCGGGCAGATGCGCGTAACTGTAGGTGGCGATCCGGTCGGGGCGCAGAGCAATGACCTTGTCCAGGGTTCGGCTGAAACTCGCGACCGTCTGACACGGCAAACCGTAGATCAGGTCCACACTGACCGAGGCAAAACCTTCATCACGTGCCGTGGCGACCAGGTCAGACACATGGGCTTCGCTCTGAACACGATTGACAGCCTGCTGGACCGTCGGATCGAAATCCTGCACACCGATACTCAACCGGTTGAAGCCCTGAGCCTTGAGCTCACCGAGCGTGGCGAGCGAGACACTGCGCGGGTCGATTTCGAGCGAAAACTCCCGCGACTCACTCCAGTCGAGACAAAAGGCGTCATCGAGTACTGTCATCAGTTCGGCGATCTGATCGCCGGTCAGATAGGTCGGTGTACCACCGCCCAGATGAAGCTGGGTTACCTGACGGTCGGCATCGAACAGATAGGCCTGCAGACGGATCTCTCGCTTGAGGTAATTCAGATACTCGGAAGCCCGCTCATCCCGATGGGTGATGATCTTGTGGCAGGCACAGTAGTAACAAAGCTGCCGACAGAACGGGATATGCACGTACAGCGACAGCGGTTTGGGAAGCAGATCGCCGTTGCTCAGATCGACCGCCTCACGATAGGCCTCGAGGGAGAAGTCGCTGTGGAAGCGGGGGGCTGTCGGATAGGAAGTATAACGCGGGCCCGGACGATCGTACTTCTCGACCATGGCCCGTTCGAAAGTCAGTGATTCATGTGTCATGGCGAGCTCCTCGACAGGCTGTCGTACCGTGCAATACAGGACAGGATAAAGGGGCTCGTCAGCGTATGCCCCCGCAGGACATGACCTGGATCAAAAGCGGATGAAAATTCGTCACGAACCTGTCATCGTTACCGACTTTACTGGGTTTCCGTCCGAGCACGAATAGGTAAGTACGATGAGTCCAAGCCTGTGGCTGGCGTTCCTGCTGGCATCGATCCTGATCAGTCTTTCTCCCGGCGCGGGTGCCGTAAATACCATGAGTAACGGGCTGCGCTATGGCGTACGTCACACCATGCCCACCATCGCCGGACTACAACTGGGTTATGGCTTGCAGATCCTGGTTGTCGGGGTGGGGCTAGGAGCCGTACTCGCCTCTTCCACCTGGCTATTCTCTCTGCTCAAGTGGGCAGGTGTCGCCTATCTCATCTGGCTGGGCTGGCAGAAGTGGCGTGAAGGCAGCCTGGAAGCGCCCACCGATACCAACAAGACGCCCGACAAGCGCTTTTGGGAATCCGCCCTGGTCAACGTGACCAACCCCAAGGCCACGGTCTTTCTGGTGTCCCTCTTCCCCCAGTTCCTGGTCCCTGGCGACGCCCACGGCCTTCAACTACTGATCATGGGGGTCACGCTGATCGCCGTGGATATCATCGTCATGCTGGGCTATGCGACCCTCGCCAGCCAGTTGCAACGCTTCATGCGGCGCCCCGGTCACCAGCGTATGCTCAACCGGCTATTCGGTGGCTTATTCATGGCTGCTGCCGTGGCGCTCGCAAGCTTTCGCCGGCAAGGGGTGTGAGCCCGGCCTGTCCACACAAGTGCCGAATGCTAGCGATGATCTTCGCCTCACCGTCTGCCGGTAGCCGATAACGCGGTACGCTCACACTGATGGCACCTTCGACCTTGCCATCCGCCGAATAGATGGCCTGTCCGAAGCAGATGATGCCGTGTTCATTCTCCTCGTCATCGATGGCGTAACCCAGCTCACGCGTTCGGGCCAGTTCGTCCCGGAGGGACGCCAACGTCGTACAGGTATGGGGGGTAATGGGGTCGAGCGTCAATTGGGCGAGATATTGCCCACATGTGGATTCATCCAGGGCAGCCAGGTAGGCTTTACCCACCGAGGTGGAATGCATGGGAATCGGCATGCCGATGTAGGACGCCATACGCACCGTTTCGGGCGATTCCACCTTGTCGACGAAGGTCATGTGGCAGCCGAACGGCACCCCCAGGTGCACCGTTTCACCGGTGGCACGCCCGATCGCCTTGAGCGTACCACGCACGCGCTCCTGCAGACTGGTGGTCGCCAGCGATTGCTGGGCAAGCCTTAGTATTTCGCGGCCCAGCACATATTCCCCCCCGACCGGATTGCGCTCGAGAAATCCTTCCTGCTCCAGGGTGTTCAGCAGTCGATAGACGGTGGGCCTGGGTAGCCCCAGCCGTGCCTGAATGTTCCTGGCGCTCGCCTCATGTCCCAGATCGGGAATCGCCTGAAGCAGTCTCAACCCCTTGGTCACGGCAGCGGCTCCCTGCACGGCAGGACGCTGACCGGCCTCGTCCATTGGCTCTTTCATGATAGCCCCTTGCTACGAATGTCTAATCACGAATGCATCGTGGTGAATTGACGCATCCGTATGGGCCTTTTAGGTTAATATTCAAATTGTCCATATTATGATTCATATGTCCATATAATGGACGGAGAAACCATGCCAGCACAACAAGACGACCATCAGCGGATGCCCTATCAATACCCGCAACCCGCCGAGGCATCGGCCGATATCGTCGTACCCAATGCGATTCCTGATGACGAGCGTATCTGGGTGCCTCAAGCGGAAAACGTCGATTTCCGCCCCCTGTGCCTCAATGTATCGCAAGGCTATTGGGTCAATCTGCTGCGAGTCAGAAAATCCGGCGTTCTGAGCCGGCACCGCCACCCCAATCCGGTCCACGGGATCGTGCTCAAGGGCGAATGGCGCTATCTTGAGCACGACTGGGTGGCTACCGAGGGCAGCTATGTCTATGAGCCCCCCGGCGAAACCCACACGCTGGTCGTGGACGATCATGTCGAGGAAATGATTACGCTGTTCCAAGTCAACGGCGTGATGTACTACGTCGACCCGTGGAGCGGACACTTGGGATTCGAAGACGTCTTCACCAAGGTCGATATGTGCCGTCAGCATTATGAAGCCTGTGGCCTGGGCCGCGATTACGTCGATCAATTCATTCGATAATGCGTGACGCACGTATCGGCAACTCCCATCAGCCAACAAGTAACAATAGACAACAAGGAGCCCCTGATGACTTTAACGAAACGCCACTCGCACTCTCTGTCGGCCTACTGAGCGTCACACTGACAGCCGGTATCGCTCATGCCGACTATCCCGAGAAACCCATCGAATTGATCGTGCCCTGGTCTGCCGGTGGTGGTACCGATGCCGTCGCACGACAGTTCGCCAATGGCCTGGAAGAGGAACTGGATCGCACGGTCAACGTCGTGAACCGTACCGGCGGTTCAGGGGTCGTGGGCCATACCGCCATGGCCAATGCCGACCCTGATGGGTACACCCTGGGCCTGGTCACCGCCGAGATCACCACGTACCGCCACATTGGGAGTTCCGACATTTCCTATGGTGTGCCTCGACCCTGACGACTGCGGGAAGCAGTTGAACGGGCACAAGCATGACTGGAATACCTTCGTGTCGGACAGGATGTTCTCAGTGAAGGACGGCTCTCTGCTGTGAGAGAGCATGAGCCGAAGCGGCGGTGACCTGCTGTGCACTGGCAGGGTGACGTAACCCGTGGGCAACGGGGTGTGAGGCGAAGCCGTTACGCCAAGATGCATCTCTAGACTGAGTACGGAAAGGTTGAGGAACACGAACCGATTCATCCGCGTCTGTGGGCTGAACATGTCGCCACCTCCTACACGGCTTGACAGGAGGTGCGCATTCTCGGCAGTGGGCACACGTAGGGCCCATTGCTGCTGCCGGTGGTGGAGAGGTAGCCCACCTCCGGTGGAGTCACGAGCCGTGCGCAGCTAACTCGTGACAGGTACGCCAACTTGCAGCATGCAAGGGTAAAGACTGCGATCGGCAACCTCCTCCGTATGCTTGAGTCCAGCATGTGAACGAGGGAAAGCTTGACCGGGATGCCAAGGGAGTGCGACCCCGATGCCCGACAAGCTGGCGGAGCCTCCGTAGTAGTCCGAGGTGGGGAAAGCCCACCACATGGCGAAGGGAGGCAGTTCAAGTGGCTTGCTCCACGGATTACCTGACCCAGAGAGGTGAAGACCTTTGATAATCGGGGAAATGCAAAGCAAGCTGGCAAGGTGGTCAACAGCGGATTCGAACCGACGGTTCGATCGGCTGTTGAGACTGATTGCAAGGCGTGACTGGCTCCAGGAAGCGGCGTTCAGAACGCTGGCGTCGTCAGGGGCTAAAACCGCTGGTATCGACAGAGTAGATCGGCGAGTGTTTGAGCAGAATTTCAGCCAGCATCTGGAGGAAATTCGGATTGAACTGCTGGACGGCACCTATCAGCCGCAGCCAGCACGCCGCATCTACATTCCAAAATCCAGCGGCAAACAGCGCCCGCTGGGGATACCAACCTTGCGCGACCGGATTGTGCAGCGTGCGATGCTGATGGCCATGGAGCCAATTTGGCGCCGCACTCAGGGCGTTATTTGTCGTTCGCAGAACGCGAGGAACTGGCGCTGTTGCGCGCCCAGGGGCATGGGGTTCGCGAGATCGCCCGGTGTCTGGGGCGGTCGCCGTCGACAGTCTCGCGCGAGTTGCGCCGCAATGCTGCCACCCGGGGTGGCATGCTGGCGTATCGAGCCACGGTCGCGCAGTGGAGAGCGGAGCGTACCGCCAAACGGCCCAAAGCTGGCAAGCTCGTCACGAATGACCGGCTGCAGGCGTACGTGCAATCACGCCTCGCTGGTGCGGTGACCGATGCTGACGGCAGGCCCATCCCCGGCCCCAACGTCCCTTGGAGGGGACGCCGGCATGGTCGCCGAACTGACCGGCGATGGGGGACCAACTGGAGCCCGGAGCAGATCAGCCGTCGACTGCGGGTCGACTTTCCGGATGATGAGACGATGAGGATCTCTCACGAGGCGATCTATCAAGCCCTCTACATTCAAGGCCGCGGTGCCCTGCGTCGTGAATTATCCGCGTGTCTGCGCCGCGGCCGGGCGTTGCGGGTGCCACACGCCAGGAATCAGCAACGAGGTAAACACTTCATCTCTCCCGAGGTGATGATCAGCCAGCGCCCAGCGGAGGTCGCCGACCGTGCCGTCCCCGGCCATTGGGAGGGCGACCTGATCATCGGTCTGAACAGCTCGGCGATCGGCACCCTGGTTGAACGCACGACCCGGTTCACGTTGCTGCTGCACTTGCCGCCCATGCCTGATCACGGCTCCGGTGCCCGCGCCAAGAACGGGCCAGCACTGGCTGGACATGGGGCCGAAGCCGTCCGCGATGCCATTGCTGTGAAGATCTCGACGCTGCCCGAACAGCTGCGCCAATCACTGACTTGGGATCAGGGGGCGGAACTGGCCCAACACGCGCAGCTACGGATTGATACTGGCCTGGCGATCTACTTCTGTGACCCCCGAAGTCCCTGGCAGCGTGGGACCAACGAGAACACCAATGGCCTGCTGCGCCAATACTTCCCCAAGGGTACCGATATCAGCAGGTACTCCGAGCACGAGCTTGACGCCGTTGCAACCACCCTCAACAGCAGACCCCGTAAAACACTGGGCTGGAAAACACCTGCTGAAGCGCTCAAAGAACTATTATCCTTGGCATCATAAGCCAGTGTTGCGACGACACCTTGAACCTAAGCAGTACTGTTCCATGCTTTACCAATCGCTTCTTACCCGGCATGAGCCTCAGTGCAGCATGAGCGCTTAAGGCAACTGTTATGATAATGCCTGTGCTGAAAGCTTCTTTCACAGTCTCAAGGTAGAAGCGATCCACGGAGAACAATTTCAAACGCGGGATGCAATGAGACGCCAGGTGTTTGATACATCGAACTAGACTACAACAAGCAACGCCGGCACAGTGCTATTGGGATGATCAGCCCAGAGGCATTTGAAGCCCGAATGGTCGCTTAAACGAGTATCCACCGTTGCTGGGTAAGATCACTTTAAAACACGAGACATCACGTATCTGAGCGCATAGAGCTAAATACAACAAGCAGCGCCGACATAGTGCCATCGAGATGGGCAACCCAGAGGCTTTTGAAGCTCGAATGATTGCTTAGATCAACTTCCACTATTGCTGGGTAAGATTATTTTGAACACCCTCATGAGATTTGACCATCCGAAACCAACACTAGGTTAATATTCGACACACTCCCTTGATTTTCGTTGATGAAATATCAGGTGTTCTAGAAAGATATATAACTTTACAGTAGTTTTCCAGGTGATCAAATTTACCAGCCCAATCATCCCCCATGACCAACACGTCTACGTTGTAATCTAGAATATCGATAGCCTTTTGATCCCAAGAGTTCTCAGGTATTACCTTATCAACAAATCTACATGCCTCAATAATTTTTTTCCTTGAATCAAACGAATATACAGATTCTTTATTCTTCGCTGAGTTGAATTCATCAGTAGACACACCTACAACTAGACGATTTCCTAATTGTGCTGCACGCTCCAAGATCCTTACGTGGCCAATATGAAAAAGATCGAATGTGCCATATGTTATTACCGTTTTATATAAACAATCCATGCCACACTACTCTCAAGTTGAAATAGATAGAAGCCGCTAGTTCGTTCTCAGTGAGCCTATGTCATGGGAACGAGACATATAAATTTCACGGATACAAATTATTACTGATGCACCGCATAGGATGGCTCCCATAGCCATTGCTAAGCCAGATATTCCTTCATATAATGCGCCAGAGATCACTGTTACGATCAATGGAATAGTCCCATGAGAAATAGCGGCTAACCTACCAAAGTATCTTGATCGAAAATTTTCCGGGATATGAGATTGAGAGTATCTCATGATACTGATAACAACTAGTGCAAGTGTTCCCCCTTGGAGACTCTGGAGTATTAAAATACCTTCGTACGACTCAACTATCGCAAGCCCCGACCATCTAATAATTCCTAGCAATGCTCCAGAAAGAATGCAGCAAACAGGAGAGAGACCAATGAGATATCGTTTATCAGCAAGGAAAAATATAACAATTTCTGACAAAAGAGCTGCTGCCCAGAGTGAGCTTATTTCTACAGGAGAATAACCTAATCTTACCCAATGAAGACTTCCAAGAACATAGATGATACCATGAGCACCTAAGCATAGGCTCGAAGCTAACATTATCATTAGTACTCTAGGTGCAGAAACAGAGGCGCATCCGTTACATACTAGATGTTTCTGGACTTTAGTAAGGGCTGAATTATAATGAGCTGGCTCTGGTAGTAAGCAAACTGCAATAAAAGTCATAAAAAAACAAAACATTAACATCACAATAGTTAAATCTCCTGATAGTGTGAACAGGAAACCCGCCACAATAACCATTAGCAAAACACTAAGAGAACCAAACATTCTCATTGCTCCAAATCTTTCCTTAGAGACATTTGAAGATATGGAAATTATGCTATCGCCAATAGGCATTACACTCGACCAAAAAAAACCACACAATAGCGCCACGGCCATTGCGGAGTAATAGCCGGAAACAAACAAGTAAAAAGAATAACAAAATGCAGTAGCCGCACTTAGAAACATCATCAATCGCTTACGACTAAAGTTCTTATCCGCCACCGCCCCCCAAAATGGGTCTGCAATAATTTTCACCGCAAAGGGAACTGATAGAACGACAGATATTTGAATCACACTCAAATCTTTATAGCTTAGCCAATAAGGAAAAAAAGTATTATAGACACCTGCGGACATAAAAACAGAAAAATAGAAAAAAGAGAATACGAAATAACCTTTCCTACAGTTCATCAAGGATCCTCTCGAGTAGAAATCGCTTTAAAAATGGAGTTCTTATATCCCTGCGGCATGTTTAAACTAGAAATTTCGTCAGGGTAAAACATTTTTAGCTGCTTATGTTCACAGCTAACAGTCATACTGTTTTCTGCTCCTGACAATCCTTCCACCAAATATGTAACAATGAAAACATGTACACCTTTGTATATGGTGTAAGTCCAGCTATCTAATATTTCAACAACTTTCACGTCAGCAGACAACTCCTCCTTCACCTCTCGAGCCACACAAACCTCAGGAGATTCATCAACGTCCAACTTTCCTCCAGGAAGCTCCCACTCATCCCTTTCATTAAGCAACAATGGTATTTTTCCTCCTAGAAACATAACAGCCTTAATAGAGACAGGATATGTAATATTAGCTCCATCATTACCACTTAAAATATTCAAATTATATCTCCTCGATAACAAATGCCACTGCAGAGGCATCATCTTTAAGCTTAATTCTCGGAAACTGATCAGCCTCTTTATCGCTATTTTCAACTTCCCGAATACGATTTAAAATATAACTTACCCCATAATTAAAAGAAACTTCAAATATCTCCTTTTCTGAGAATATACCGTAGGTATCTACTGCACGATAAAAACCATCACTCATTGCAAGCATTTTCATTCCATGCCTAGCAGGAATTAACAATCTCTCTAATGAAACAGATGTATTGACAGAAGGCTCGACAACATCATATCCAAACATCTTGTTTCTTAGCCCCCTGTTCTCAACTATTTTTGGAGCAATAAGTTTAAATGCTTCAGAATGAGATAATCCCTCTTTTCTATACCCAGAGTACTGTTCTAGAACTAAAGCATCAAGTGCCTTAACAGAGTTATATCCAAAGCAAGAAATCTCTCCTTTTTCATCCTCATAAAGTAGCGTACAATCTCCAGCATTAGAGATTTCTAGCAGATTATTAACAAGCCTGGCTACTCCAACACATGCGAATGGAATCTCTAACTCATCCCCGTAAGAGAGCTGAGGAAAACTACTATACTCGTTACCGGTATCAACTTGGATTTTATGAATAAGATCGCGAGCACACCCCCACTCATCCACCTGAGACATAAAACATTCAGAAAATCTTCTAACAAACCATGATGCATCATTGGGATATTTTGTCTTTTTCAACGCCCCCATAGGCGCAGCGCCATCCATCCATAATATACAATTAGATGATGCCGCTATATAGTCTGCATTTTCTTCACCCAAAGGGTCTGCAACCTCTTCAATAATTCTAAATCTAAATGAATTTTTCATGCTATGGGAAAAGCTAGATGACATTACAAGGCTCCTTGTGGGATCTAATCACATTAGCTCTTTCTTTTGCAATCTCCTTTAGCTGCCTGAATTCATGGTCACTCTCCACATGGAGCCTCATATTTATTTTCTCTAAAGGGTCATGGTTAAGGTCGTATGCTTGAATGACCTCAGATTTTCCGAATCTTTGACTTGGCATATCTATATAGACTAGCTTCTTGGAGTTAGATCTAACAGCTATTTTTATTGGTTTGAATGGTATGGCACACACTCCTGGAGTTGCATGCTCAGAAATAACCCACTCTCTAGAACTGTCACTAACAATTTTACTTAGATATTTATCTTCTTTTACAATATTTTTTAAAATCATTCCTGTATCTTCTGTAGACAAAAGATTGAAAAAATCTCCTGAATTCTTTCCATCATAAACCATAAATGGAACGTGAGTTAGCTCATCATAAAAATTCAAGTGATCTGATACACCATAATGTGCACCATACCCGTATCGTTCAGCTCGGTGATCACCATGGTCAGCAGTCATTGCTACGATAGTTTCACTCTTATTTGAAGACTCTTTGATTTTTTTTAAGAAGTGTCCTAAGTGATAATCAGCAAACCTAACTGCACGCCAATCACTACGTTCGCCCTGACCTTCATACCTTTGTTCAAAACGCCCATATGGGTTTAGTGAGTTAGGATATCTTCTAAATTTAATTGCGTCATTTGAAATCGGGCCTAGACCAGATAAATCTTCTGTTAGAGTTCCATGCACATCTGTAAGATGTAGGTAGAGAAAAAATGGCTCTGAAACACCTTTCAATATTTCCATAGCCCTATTTAAGACGTAATCAGCATCTGGATAGTGAGGCCCTAAACGCAAACCAGGAAGAATATTAAACCAAGGAGATTTTCCTTGCATGGCTTTGTGAGCATACTCATTTCCATTACGGTTTAGGCAGTGCAGCTCTTCCAGCGCTAACTTCTCTATCTTAGAGAATTTCCAGTTATCTATTTGAGGTGCGTATGCAACCTTGCCTCCATCTTGCTCCTCGATCCTCTTCCTTGAAAAGTCGACTGCATATGGAATGTATGCGTTTAGCTTTTTTTTCGCATAATAAAGTGCAGCTTCATCAGGCATTCCCAATAATTTTTTCTTAGCTGCCAAATAACTCAAGTCATTGCGCCAAACTGCATTTGCATGCCATGCGACATCGTGGAGTTCTAAATATTCATCAAACCCTTTCCCGTATCCATAGCAGCTACTAGTGTGGTAGTCTGTCGTTATTCCAATCGTTTTATAACCGCGCCTCTTGTACCAGTCAGCTAATGTTTCACCTCTCCCGCTAATTCCTAAATGGTATCCACCATTGCTAAGAGGCAACTGGCCAGCTAATATTCCAGGCATTGCGAACTGAGTTGGGAAGCTCACCGAGTGAACATTATGGAAGTGCATTCCTTCAGAGAAAAAATCATCTATCAAAGGGGTGTGAGATGGGCGAGCATTATGCTTTCCTCCTACAAGTCCATATTTCAGCGCATCTACAACAATAAAAATTACATTTTTCATATCAAAGCCCACTTGGACATCTTTGTTTTATCGTTCAAGAAGAATCCCTGTTCATAGTCCTCAATGTTTCTAAGGTGAACTCTCAACATCTCGCGAGATCCTATGAACTTTGTTCTTCCGTGCAGCCATTGGCAATTATTTATTATTAGGGCATCTCTTGGTTCAAGTTTTAGTATTTCCTCTAATGATTCGGCAAACTGCAGAAATCTCTCAACGAAGATAAGGTCTTTGTGGCGATAATACCCTCGACCATCGCAGCGAAATTGTAGTGAAATACTTCCGTTGGATTGCTTTTTATATATGGGGCCAGTATAAGAGTCTACCAAGTCGCTATATATAACTTGGTCTTCCTTGATTGCCCATTCCGCAATATCAGGAGCTTGTTGGTAAAGTGTTTCTAAAAGCTTCCTACCATCAACGCACCTAGTGTCCCCGCCGACTTTAGCTTGCTCGACACAATAAAGTGCTACTAAGTTTGGTGGTAACGTTATATTGGCTCGATCCGTATGTAATGCTAATTCATCCCGAGAGAAGCCAGCGAAACCAGCTTTGTCGCGAAGTGGCTCCTTAGAAGCAACGCTCGTAATTCCAAATTTATCAGAATCGCGATGAGGAACTATATCTCCAATTTTTTCACACAACCAAAGAAAATCCGACTTGGAGGAAATGTTTTTTACTAATACTGCGCCATCGTGACTTAGCGTTTTGGCGATTGCAGGATAATCATTTATATCATGTCTCTTTATCATAATGTACCTCTCCCACCCTTGAACGGCTTATCAATTCTGTACAAGCCAATAGCAGTCATATTGCTATTAAAGCAAGTTCAAAGCTTGCCTTACCAAAATAGTGACTACAAATTAGTCGTGTCAAATGATTATTTAATCAATGGAGGCATCACTCACGCAGTAATAAAAAATTTACACCTTATAAAACAATATTTTAAAGCAACCAATAGTCAATGTCTTACAAAAATAATAGTCAATGTCTTACAGAAGAATAGATAAAACCTTACATCCTAGCGACGTCACCCCCTGATTGAGTCGGCTTGTCCTAGCTTAATAAAAGCGTCATCCGGTCGCTGTTAATAAAGTCGATTAACGATGGAGCGATTATTCAGTCAGACTGATTTTTTCCAGCAACACTGAGGTTAAACATGGCAAGATCGATAACATCAATGAAGAAGAAATCTTATACCCGTTACTCAGATGCCTACCGTCAAGAAGCATTAGCGCTAGCTGATCGCATTGGCGTTGCAGCAGCGGCTCGTGAACTGGGCATGCATACGAGCCAGCTTTATCAGTGGCGCTCTAAAGCCCAGCTTCAGCAAGACACCTCTGAACGAGAGCAGTCGTTGGCAGAAGAAAACGCTCGCTTGAAGCGCCAGTTAGCCGAAGCCAACGAAGAGCTGGCCATCACAAAAAAGGCCGCGGTGTACTTTGCGAGACGCCTGAAGTGAAGTACGCCTTTATCCATCGTCATCGCCAGGCCTTCAGTATTCAGCGTATGTGCCAAGTGATAGGTGTCGCTCGAAGTGGCTACTACGTTTGGCAACAACGCCAGGGGGCATCATCGCCAAAGCGCTGTCAGCAAGCCATTATCGATCAGCGCGTGGCCGGGGCTTACCACCAACGTAAAGGGCGCTCAGGCGCTCCGAGACTGGCCCTCGACCTGCGAGACGATGGAATGCCGATTAACCGTAAGACGGTGGCTTACAGCGACAAGGCTTGCGCGCTAAAGCAGCTCGTAAGTTCAAGGCCACTACAAACTCTCGGCATTCGCTGCCGGTGGCACCGAATCTACTAGAGCAAAACTTCACGGCCTCAGCCCCCAATCAAAAGTGGGTGGGTGATATCACCTATTGGTGTGCCTCGACCCTGACGACTGCGGGAAGCAGTTGAACGGGCACAAGCATGACTGGAATACCTTCGTGTCGGACAGGATGTTCTCAGTGAAGGGGCGGCCCCTGGACTGCAGGAACTGGCTGCCGGCGGTGTCGATTTCGTGTTCTCTTCACTGCCCGAGTCCGAATCGATGCGTCAATCGGATCGGGTCAGGTCGCTGGCCGTATTCGCCGAAGAGCGTCTCGATGCCTTCCCGGACATTCCCACCGCGGAAGAGATCACGGGCGACCCTTGGGCCGCCGGTACCTGGCGCGGCGTGGTCGGCCCCGCAGGCTTGCCAGGCGATGTCAGGGAAACGTTGGTCGAGGCGTCACAAGCCGTCTATGAATCCGAGGAGTTTCAGAGTTTCATGGCCGACCAGGGCTTTGGCACTCAATGGAAAGGACCGGAGGACTTCCGCGACTTCATGGCCGAGGCCGACGACAACAACGCCGAGATCATCGACAAGTTAGGCTTGGCCGAATAATCCCACTATCCCGTAGCGAGACAGGGTTTCGTCATGCGAATCAACGATCTCGTCTTGGGTCTGGTAATGGCGCTGCTCGGCGCCATTACCGTGTGGGCTTCCCAGGATTTCAACACACTTCCGCGTCAATCCTTCGGCGCGGGCAGTTTTCCTATCCTGGTGGGGAGCCTGCTGATTTTCCTGGGGCTGTTACTGGCATTACGCAGTTTTCAGCAACACCGCGTGCTGTTTTCCTGGCAGGGTCAAATCAGCCTGTCTCACACCCTGGCTTGCCTGGTGGCTGTCGTGGTGGCCGTAGCCGGTTATGCACTCCTCACACCGATTCTCGGCTTTCCTCTGGTTGAACCGGTCATGCTGACCTTGTTGATCGGTTGGCTGTCGAAGGGTCGATGGTCACTGGCACTGATCATTGCCATCGTAAGCACCATCCTGATCTGGATCGTCTTTGCGCAACTGCTCCATGTCCCCCTGGCACTGGGGATTCTTGAAGAGGTGGTTTACTGATGGCAGCGCTAACCGATGCCTTGGCCATGGTGTTCACTTGGGAGGTTCTGGTCGTCATCCTGGGCGCCTCCCTGTTCGGGTTGTTGATCGGTTCCATCCCGGGGCTGACGGCAACCATGGCCACCGCGCTACTGGTGCCGGTCACCTTTTTCATGGAGCCCCTGCCGGCCATTAGTGCCATCGTTGCCGCCACGGCCATGGCCATCGTGGCCGGCGATATTCCCGGGGCCTTGCTGCGCATTCCGGGGACACCGGCCTCAGCCGCCTACACCGACGAGGCCTATCTCATGGGACGCCAGGGCAAGTTGGGACAGGCCTTGGGTGTCAATCTTGCCTGCTCGGTCGTGGGCGGGATCATCGGGGTGGCGATCCTGGCTTTCCTTTCCCCACTCGTTGCCGATTTTGCACTTCAATTCACCAGCGATGAGTACTTCTGGCTCGCCCTGTTGGGGCTTTCCTGTGCCGTACTGGTCTCCGGGGCCGACGCGCTCAAGGGGGCCATTTCCATGCTGCTGGGCCTGTTGATATCGATGGTCGGTATGGATTCGGTCTCGGGCCAGGTGCGTTTCACGTTCGGCATTTCCGATCTGATGAGCGGCATTTCCATCCTGCCGGTATTGATCGGTTTGTTTGCCATTGCCGAATTGCTGCGCCGACTTCCCGAGATCGGCATGAGCTCACTACCCACCCCACCGCCAGTCGACAAGCCCTTTCAAGGCGTCGGTCGATTGATGTGGCGTTACAAGGGGGGGATGGCACGTAGCGGCGTTCTCGGCACCTTGATCGGCGCGCTGCCCGGGGCCGGGGCCGACATCGCCTCCTGGATCAATTATGCGCTCTCACGGCGATTGTCGCGTACCCCGGAAAAGTTCGGGACGGGACACCCCGAAGGCTTGGTTGCCGCCAGCTCCGCCAACAATGCCGCCCTATCCGGCGCCTATGTCCCCGCGCTGGTATTCGGCATCCCCGGCGATACCATCACGGCCATCATCATCGGGGTATTGATGATGAAGGGCATTACCCCCGGGCCGGATGTCTTCACCGCCGATGCCACACTGGTCAACGCGATTTTCATCGTCTTCGTGCTGGCCAACCTCCTGCTGTTGCCCCTGGGGCTGCTGGCGATTCGGGGCGCACGCCATATCCTGTCGGTACCTCAGAGCGTTCTGTATCCGCTGATTCTGCTGTTCTGCATCGTCGGTGCTTATGCTGCCAACAACAGCATGCTGGATGTCTGGTTGATGCTCGGGTTGGGCATCCTCGCCTATGTCCTGGTGGAGAATGAATTTCCCATCGGCCCCATGATCCTCGCGGTCATCCTGGGGCCAGTGGTGGAGAGCAATTTCATGCGCTCCATGATCAAGTCCAACGGCGAACTGCTGACGTTATTCGATCGCCCTATCGCTGCCACCCTCGGCGCACTGGCACTGCTTGTCTGGCTTGCGCTGATCGGTTCCAGCGTGAGGTCCGTCTGGCGTTCCCGGACAACGACCGCATCGCCTTAGCCAGTATTGCAAGGAGAGTTATGAACACCGTCGTCGTCATTGGAGGCAGCACCGGTATCGGCAAGGCCATTGCCCAGGCATTCCACGCTCAAGGCGATGAAGTGCATGTGACCGGTATTGAGGCACCCGAGGCCATGCAGCTTGACGTGGCTGGCAAACATCACCTCGATGTGCGTCACGATCACGAGGTCAGAGACTTTTTCAGCGCATTCTCGCGCCTTGATGTGCTGGTCAACTGTGCCGGAGTCATTCAGCGAGGCGGAAAGGAATTCAGTCCCGATGGTTTCGCCGAGGTCGTCGATATCAACCTCAATGGCACGCAACGCTGCTGTCATGCGGCCCATGCGGCCCTGCAGGCCACCAAGGGGTGCATCATCAATACCGCTTCGATGCTTTCGTTCTTCGGTAGTGGCCATGCCCCTGCCTATTCGGCTTCCAAGGGCGGTGTAGCGCAGCTGACTCGTTCGCTGGCCATTGCCTGGGCCCCGGAGGGGATTCGGGTCAATGCCCTGGCGCCGGGCTGGATTGCAACCGATCTGACCTCGGCACTCACCCAGGACACAGAACGCTCCAACGAGCTGGTCGGTCGCACACCACTGGGCCGTTGGGGCGCCCCCGAGGATCTGACCGAACCGGCTCTGTTCCTGGCATCCCCCGGGGCCAGGTTCATCACTGGTGCCATACTGCCCGTGGATGGTGGCTATTCCGCCCGTTGATAGACATGATCGAGAATCCTAACCACTTAAGGAGACATGCATGGATCTTGGCATCGCAGGTCGCTGGGCGCTGGTATGCGCAGCGAGCAAGGGACTGGGCAAGGGGTGTGCCCAAGCGTTGGCCCACGAAGGCGTCAACCTGGTAATCAATGCCCGAAGCGAGCAGCCCCTGGACGCTACAGCCCAGGAACTCAGGGCAAGCAACCCGAATATTGAGGTCAAAGCGGTGGCCGGCGATATCGGCACCGACGCGGTTCGCCAGGCCGTATTGTCCGCTTGTCCGCGCGTCGACATTCTGGTCAACAATAATGGCGGTCCACCGCCGGGGGATTTCCGTGACTGGACCCGCGAGGACTGGCAGGCCGCCGTGGACGCCAACATGATCACACCCATCGAGCTCATCAAGGCCACGGTGGATACCATGGCGGCCAATGGCTTCGGTCGCGTTATCAACATCACGTCGGGGGCGGTGAAGGCACCGATCGACATCCTGGGCCTATCGAATGGCGCCCGCAGTGGCCTGACCGGTTTCATTGCCGGCCTGGCCCGACAGCCACAACTGGCCGGCAACAATGTGACGATCAACAATCTGTTGCCCGGTTCCTTCGACACCGAACGCCTGCGAAACAACCTGGAAATCAGCGCTCAGAAACAGAACCAGACCATCGAGGCGATACGCGAACAGCGAGTGCAGTCCATTCCCGCGCAGCGTTTCGGTACTGCCGAGGAATTCGGTACCTTTTGTGCTTTCCTCTGCAGTGCGCAGGCCGGTTATATGACGGGCCAGAATATTCTGCTCGACGGAGGGAGCTACCCGGGCACGTTCTAGTCCCCTGGCACTCAAGCCCGATACAGCGGTGCGGCCGACGCCCTCAGTCGACGGCTGGTCAGCGCCGCTTGGCGATCGCATCGGCCAGTACACAAAGCAGTTCGAACATCAGGTTCGCACCGGTCAATGCCGTGATATCGGCAGTATCGAACGGGGGAGCGACCTCCATGACATCGGCACCGACCAGGTTGAGCCCACGCAGCCCGCGGATCATGCGCTGGGCTTCAGGCGTCGTGAACCCGCCTACCTCCGGCGTCCCGGTGCCCGGCGCATAGACCGGATCCAGCGCATCGACATCGAAGGTCACATACGTGGGGGCGTCGCCCACGACCCGTCGAATTTCCTCGACGACCCTATCGGGTCCAAGGTCGAAATACTCCTCGATTTCGATGATCCGAATCCCTTTTTCATGTGCCCAGTCCAGGTCCTGGGCGCTGTAGAGCGAACCGCGTATACCGATCTGGACGATGCGCCGAGGATCGAGAATGCCCTCCTCGATGGCGCGTCGAAATGGCGTGCCATGCGTATAGGGATTATCGCCGAAGTAGCTGTCGTTGGTATCCGAGTGGGAATCGAATTGCACCATGGCCATGGGCTGGCCGGTGTAGATACCGCGTAATATCGGCAGCGTCCCCAAATGATCCCCCCCCGCCGTCAGTGGCATGGCACCGGCTTGATGGAGGTCGCGATAGAACGCGGTCGCCCGTTCGAGGGTATCGTCGATATTGATCGGGTTGACGGGCACATCGCCCAGATCGGCGACACGACACAGATCATAAGGAGCGATGCGACTGGCCTGATGCACGAGACGCATCATGGTCGAATTGCTGCGGATTTCCCGCGGTCCGTGCCGCTGACCGACACGGTTGGTCGACCCGCTATCCCAGGGGAAGCCGACCAGGGCGATATCGACTTCGGCCGGATCCTCGATCATCGGTAGTCGCATGAAGGTGGAACGGCCGGCAAACCGTGGTAATTCACTACCGCCCAGTGGCCGGAAAAAAGACGCCTCTCTTGCCATCATCCATTTCCTTATCGTTGGTTCAGATCATCGAACTGCCGCCATTGACGCCGTAGGTCTGGCCGGTAATGAAAGTCGCCTCCGGGCCGGCAAGAAATCGCACCACCGCCGCGACCTCTTCAGGCCGGCCGATGCGCCCCAGCGGAATGTCGCTCTCTTTTTCACGTTGCGCTTCACTCATGACATCGGCGCCGAGCATGTCGGTGTCCACCGGCCCCGGCGCTACGGCATTGACCAGAATGTGGGGAGCGAACTCCCGGGCCCAGGAGCGTGTCATGGCGCCGATGCCGGCCTTGGAGGCACAGTAGGCACTGTTGCGCTCTCGGCCAAGATAGCCGAGATCGGAAGCAATATTGATCACCCGGCCACAGCCCTGCGCCACCATCTGCCTGATCGCTTCGCGCCCGACCAGAAACGTGCCACGCAGGTTGACGCCGATGACGGCATCGAACGACTCTGTCGAGGTTTCCAGCAGGCCAGCTTCGTGAAGGATACCGGCATTGTTGACCACCACATCGAGACCGCCAAGTCTCTCGATCACCTGGCTCATCATCGCGACCACGGATGCTTCCTGTGACACATCCGCGTCGACGGCAAACGCCGAGGCATCGTGCTTCTGTAACTCATTCAGAGTCACGGCAGCGGCCTCACGATCGCCATGATAGACAAAGGCGGCCCGCGCACCTGCAGCGGCCAACGACAGGCAAATCGCGCGGCCGATACCGCGAGAGCCGCCCGTCACCAATACTCGCAACCCGTTTAAGGATGCCGTCATGCCATTACCTCGCCGCGATCGATGGGGATGGCTTGTCCCGTGATATTGGCCGCTGACTCCGAGGCCAGATAGAGGTATAGCCCCGCAACGTCTGCCGGTTCCATCAGGCCCTCCAGCGACTGGCCGGCAGCGATTTCTTCCGTCAATGCCTCTTCGCTGATACCGCGTTTCTGCGCCATCACCGCCAGTGAGCGTAACGAGGCTTCCGTGCGTACCCAGCCGGGGCAGATGGCGTTGACCCGTATCGAGCGAGGTCCCAGTTCCTGCGAGAGCGTCCGGACGAGGCCGATCAAGGCATGTTTGGACGCCACATAAGCGGCGAATCCCGGGACGGCCGTACGCCCCCAGATCGAGGATGTGATCAGGATACGCCCGCCTGAATTCATGAGAGGCACCGCCGCCCGCGTCACCCACCACGTGCCCATGACATTCACTTCCATGATCCGGCGAAACGCATCGTCGATGGCTGAATGCGATTCCTCGACCGGGGTCGGCAGTTCAATCCCGGCGTTGTTGATCAGTACGTCGAGAGTCCCGATGCCCTCGAACGCCTGCTGCACTGCCGACTGATCGGCAACATCACAGCGCAGCCCTTGAACGCGAGCTCCGGTTGCCGCTGTCATCTCGTTGGCAGCTTGCACGACACTGGTATCCTCCGCTACGACCCAGACATGGGCGCCGGCTGCCGCAAATGCTTGCGCGACCGCCAGGCCGATGCCTCGGCTGGCACCGGTCACACACACGTGTTGTCCACTGAAATCAAACGACGTCGCCATGTCTCTTTCCCTGATAAGTCACTCGTCTCTCCGGCCCCCATGGGGCCATTTCACGACAGGAGCTCGCGTTGAACCGCCGCTGTCATGTCGCGCCGGTACTGCGCCGCCATCAGCGCCCCTTTCTCGGCCGAGGCTTGCGCAGCCGAGGTCAGTGCCCCCGTCTCGGGAACCCACTCCTTGCAGGCGGGCCAGATGTCGTAGGGCGGTGCGTCCATCGGTGCGTTGTCCGGAATCCTGTCGGTTCTCACCAGCTCCGGGTGGAAGTGCAGCATCAGCGACGTCTCCAGCACTGCCGCGTGCTCCAGCTCGATCCCCGGATAACCGTCGGTAAACACGTCATCCAGGGTTTCCTGGGTCAGAAAATCCCAATGCTGCAGGCACATCACTCGCAGGCCGGTATCGCCAACTTCACGCATGGCCAGGTCGATCCCTTCGTTGAGAAACCAGCGATTTTCGAAGTGACCGTCGATGACACACACCCGGCGCACGCCATGCCGGGCGAACTCGCGGATCACGTCACGCACGGTGGCACTCAGCGTGGCGCCATCGAGCCCCGTACTGCCAGGAAACGAGGGGCCCCCGCCGGTACGCGGCATCGACTTGTAGCCATAATTGAGGGGTGGGGCGACGATGCCATCGACGTCTCGCGCGATCATGGCGGCGATCGCCGTCGGCAACAGGTGATCCACCCCCATCGGCAAGTGAGGACCATGCTGCTCGAGCATGCCGGTGGGCAGAAAGACGATGGGGTCGTGTTCCAGACAGGCCGCGAACTCAGGCCACGTCATCTCCGCCATCATTACCGTCGCTTGGGTCATTTCCCCTCCGCACATGTCAGTGGTCGGTACTGTCGCTGCCCTGCTCCCGCATCAGTTGCAGGATATGGCGTTCCAGATCGTCGTAACCGCTCAAACCGATCAGTTCCTCTTTCTGGCGTAACCGTCGCCCCTGCTTGAACGAGGGCGCGATCTCCTCGTGAACCGTTCCCGGATGACGGGACATGAACTCGATCCGGTCGGCCAGGAAGATGGCCTCTTCGATGTCATGCGTGACCATCAGCACCGTGGTATTGGCCGCCTCGGCGATACTGAGCATCAACTCCTGCATCTGCCAGCGGGTCTGGGCGTCCAGGGCTCCGAAGGGTTCATCCATCAGCAGCAGCGACGGCTGATTCGCCAGGGTGCGGGCGATTGCCACCCGTTGCTTCATGCCCCCCGACAAGTGGCGGGGATAAGCGTCAGCAAACCGGGACAAGCCCACCAGGTCGATGAAGTGAGCGGCACGTTCACGCCGCTCCCCCCTGGGGACATGATTCAGACGCATGCCGTACTCGACATTCTGCTGGACAGTCAGCCAGTCGAACGAGGTGTATGCCTGGAATACCATGCCGCGTTCCTGGGCCGGTCCGACGATCGGCTGACCATCGAGTGTCAGTTCACCGGACGTTGGCTGCTCCAGGCCGGCCACCATGCGCAGCACCGTCGATTTACCGCACCCCGAGGGCCCCAACAGGACGCAGACCTCGTTTTCATAGGTGGAAAAGCTGACATCGGTGATCGCCTCGATATCCGGCCCCCGCGGCACATGAAAGGATTTGCCGACACGCTCCAGCCGTAGCTTGGGCTCATCGGTGGATGCGCGTACCGCGGTGGCCGTTGAGGCTTCTCCCTTGGCATGGGACAGGTTCATGCATGGCCCTCTTGATCGAGATAGGGGAACAGGACACGCTGCAACCAGCGGAACATCACATCGAAGGCGAGGCCGAGCAGTCCAATGATCAGAATGCCGGCCATGATCTCGTCGGTATTCAGAAAGCGTCTCGCCCGCATCATCATGGCGCCGATGCCGGTCGTCGAGGCGATGATTTCGGCAATGACCAGATAGGTCCAGGCGATCGCCAGCATCTGTCGCATCGAGGTAACGATGCTGGGTAGCACCGCCGGCACCACCACCGTCCACAATATTTGCCAACGCTGCCCACCCAGGGTCATCGCGGTTTCGATGAGTTCCGATCGCACCTGACTTGTATGGTCCATGATCAAGGTGATCAAAAAGAAGATGACCCCCAGGAACAGCAGCGCCAGCTTCGGTAATTCCCCGGTCCCGAACCACATCAGAAGAATGGGGATGAATGCCGGTGCCGGAAGATAGCGCCAGGCCGACACGAAGGGGTTGACGAATGACTCGACGGCCTTGAAGGAGCCCATGAGTACGCCCAGGGGAATCGCGATCGCACAGGCGACCACGAAACTTCCCAGAATCCGCGCCACGCTGATACCGACATCCATCAAGAATCCACGCTCGGCGAACAACTCATACAACGTGTTGATGACTTGCAGAGGCGAGGGCACCAGCAAGGTGTTGACCCAACCACTGAGCACGGCCAATTCCCAGAGACCGAAGAACAGTATCCAGATCGAGGTCCCGAGAATGATCCGCCACTTCCTGGAAATGGGAGCCAGAAACTCGAACCAGCGTTGCCGAAACGCATGATCATCGCGTCCAACCGCCATGAGCAACTCCCTCATGTCATGGTGCAGAAATCAAGGTGGGTATCGATACGTATCGATACCCGGCTCCCTGGTTTATTCATGGGCAGACATGCTTTGGCGGTAGTCATTGTCGGCCAACTCCTGGACAAGACTGCAGTCGACGCCTGCTTCAGGATCATGCATTTCTTCCATGAGTCCGAGTTTCACCCACCATTCGTTGGTCAGCTCGACACTGTCGATGATGGCGCCGTTGTCGATGCCGTGGGGAGGATCACCGTCCAGGGCACCACAAATCTGAGCGGCTTCATTGAAATCCAGCATATAGAGACCGTCGTCCAGGTATTTACCATTGGTCCCCATAATGGATTCAATATCTTCCACCGACCACCCCAGGTAATCGGCAAAAATCTGATTGACCTCTTCCGTATTCTCGTTCCAGTACTGGAGGGCATCGAACCGTGCTTTTATCATGTCCAGTGCAGCCTGACGGTCCTCGCTGATGAACGATTTATTCATGTACATGGCATCCATGAAAATGCCCGTATCGAGGTAATAAGACTCGCCCGTATCAGCCACGATTTCAGCCGTATCCAGATTGTCGAGAACACGGGTAACCCATGGTTCATACATGTATGAAGCAGCCAGATCACCCGACATGACAGGGCCAACGGCTTCATCGGCATTGAGGTTGACCCATTCGACATCATCCGGTGCCAGCCCTTCGCGGTCGAGCCACATCCCCATCAGAATCTCACCGATGTAGGCCTGGGGGGCACCCACCTTCATCCCTTTCAGTTCGTCACTGTTCATGGGCTCGGCAGCGAGAATCTTGTCGACACCGTAGGAAATATTGAGATGCGATACCAGAACCGTATCCAACCCTCGGGAAATCGCAAAAGGTGTATATTCCGCCGTACTTAGATAGACATCGATTTCCCCGGAAGCGAGTGCCGAATGGCCACCGAGGGGATCCTCGAAAATCGTCAGGTTCAAATCATAATCATCGGCCAGACCCTTTTGTCTGGCGACTTCCAGAAAGGAAAATCCCGGCCAGGATACGTTCAAGCCAATATTGACCGTATCGTTGCTTTGCGCATGAGAAATACCAGGAAATGATATAGCGGATACCAGACCTGTATACAGAAAATACTTTGCCTTTTTCGATCTTATCATCTTGTTATCCTCGAATTTATATCGGGTCTTTTACTGATTATTGATCTTTCATTGTCGTTTTTTGATATTTCGATCATAGCCAAGCAGAAGTGGAGGAACCATTATCGACTATCAAACCAAGCTTTGATTCGTATCAAAGCAAATAATTTGAACAAAAACAGTGCGATACCAGCTGCCAAAGCACGCTTTTGGTGCGCTACCCGACGCACCGCATAGCCGTACCTTGACTCTCGGAAAGTCGCTGTGCTCTTCTAGCCGGGCTAGCCACTACCCGTAGACCATCTCATGACAGCCAGGCACTCGAATGTCCCGAATCTCACCGACTTCGACCTGAAGTTGTTGCGTGTCTTTCATGCAGTCGTTCAGGCACAAGGGCTAGCCCCTGCCCAGCAGGTACTGGGTTTGTCCCTTTCCACCATCAGTATTCAACTCAAGCAGCTCGAGGAGCGCCTGGGGTTTTCGTTATGCGAACGGGGAAGGAAAGGTTTCTCCCTGACACGGGAAGGCGAGCAGATTCATGAAAGCCTCAACCCCCTGTTCGGTTCCATTACGGACTTTCGCGATGTGGTCGCCGAATTACGTGGCAACCTGAGCGGCGACCTGCATTTCGGTGTCGTCGATGCCTTGGCCACCAACACTACCGCCTCCCTGCCGTTAGGATTCCGGCGTTTTACGGAACAGGCACCGGACGTCCATCTCCATGTCGATATTTCGTCACCCGAGGAACTCCTGCAGGGGCTCATCGATGGGCGGTATCACTGCATCCTCACCCCGGTCGAGCCGACACATGACTCCATCGATACCGTGCCGGTGTTCACCGAACGCCAACAGCTCTATTGCGGCCGAGACCATCCGTTGTTCCTGGAAACCGATATGGACCGCATTCTGGAAGCATTGAAGCACACCACCCTGACCGACAAGAGCTACGCCTCCTTGCCCTCGGCCGACAATCCCCGGGTGACGGAACAGGGCCCCACCGTTTCGCATATGGAAAGCAACGCTCTGCTCATCCTCAGCGGCGGCTATGTCGGTTACTTGCCCCAACACTACGCCGATTACTGGGTCGACAAGAGACTGATGAAACCACTGTTACCGGACGCTCCCGGCTATGAAAGCCAGTTCTACCTGTGTACCAGCAAACATCACACATCGCGTTCGACTGACATGTTCGTGAGTTGCTTGGCGGAGGTTCTACTGGACTCGACCATGCAGTGAGCCATGGGGATATTAGTGTCCAGATCAGTTGCTGCTCGTACCATCGCTAATCATCTCGATAGCCTGAGGCAATACAAATCACCGACAATATCTGACACAATCGCGCGCTCTTTTGGTGCAGAAAAAGGAGATAGAGTGCGTAGTTACCTGAGCAAGATGCGGGGCTCTCCCATCGAGCGGACGCGCCCCTGCTGGCGTGATGCCTTGTGGTCCTGGTTCGGTGCATTTACCGGTATTGCCGGCGTGGGTTGGCTGAGCGAACAGGTCATGACTTCCCATTCGCTCTTGATGATTGGTTCCTTCGGCGCCACCTCCGTACTGCTGTATGCCGCACCGGAGAGTCCGCTGGCCCAACCTCGTAACGTGCTCGGAGGTAACGTACTCTCCGCACTGGTTGGCGTATTCAGCTGGCAGTGGTTCGGCGATACCTGGCTGGCAGCCGCCGTGGCTGTCTCGACCGCCATCTTTATCATGCAACTGACGCACACACTCCACCCACCCGGCGGAGCCACAGCACTCATCGCCGTGATCGGTTCCAACGAACTACATACACTCAGCTGGAATTACGCCTTGATGCCGGTCGCCGTCGCCAGTCTGTTCATGCTTGCCATCGCCATACTGGTCAACAATCTCGCACGCCACCGGCGCTATCCGCAGCATTGGTGGTAATACCGTCACGGATTCTTATCCGACGATGTCTTCCCATACTCATCATGGCGCCTGACCCAGTCCATGATTCGCGTCTCGTTACGCCCCTTCGGCGTGATATCGAGGTAGATGAATGCACCAATCACCTCTTCGTTGCCGCGCGTAGCTGGGACTCAGCGTTCCTCAGACATCACGTCGTTCGCCTGAGGACACTTCAGCGAGGGTCTCGGCCCGCCGCAACAGGTTGCCCTCCTGCTCGGACGAGAGTGTGAGCCCGAAACTCTCGCGCAGCACATCGGGCAGCTCGGCAACCTCAAGCTCGCGCCGCTCCGGCGACGCCCCGGGGCGCACCACCGTCAGTTCCAGGTCGGTGAGCCCCAGACGCTCTGTCGCGCCGTTGTGCTGGGCCACGATGCGTCGCACAAAGGGCGAGTCCGGGTGATGGGAAACATGGTAGTTGTGGTTCTCGGCATCGGCACGGTAATAGGGCGCGTCGCCGAACTGGTAGATATTGAACCAGCCATCGTGGCGCCGATGGCGAAGCAGCCAGAGTCCTATCGGGGAGCGCTCCAGGCGGTACTCCCAGCGGCCGTGGCGCACCTCGACGCCCGCCTCGATCGGCACCGGCTCGCGCGGCCCGACATAACCGACCCCGACATCGACCAGCCAGTCACGGCCCGCTACCCTGACCACCAGTAGGGTATGCGCCACCGCAGTGATTTGGTGCGCCGGCTCGCCCACCAGCATCCGCGCACCCCGACCCATCACCTGGAAGCCGAGCCGATCCAGTACCGTGGCGAACAGGAGGTTCTGCTCGTGGCAGTAACCACCACGCCGCCGACGCACCAGCTTGTCCTCCAGATTCGCCAA
This sequence comes from Aidingimonas halophila, assembly GCF_900106955.1. Classification (GTDB taxonomy): domain Bacteria; phylum Pseudomonadota; class Gammaproteobacteria; order Pseudomonadales; family Halomonadaceae; genus Aidingimonas; species Aidingimonas halophila. The sequence continues at coordinate 104,841 of NZ_FNNI01000003.1, forward strand.
GTCGAGACGAATCTCGCCGCCAGTGACTATATCCAGGTTCTCGAAGGGCACCGCCGCGAGATGCGCCCGCTGCAAAGCGCGCAGCGTCTCCCGGGACGGCGTCAGTGCGCCCCGGTAGCCGATACGCTCCAGATAGGCCTCGAGATCGAATGGCGACGCTTCCCATCGGGTCGATTCATGGGATGAGTGAGAGACAGTTGCAGCCTGCATGACGAACACTCCTGTGTTGGGCGATACCCTGCCGCGCTTGACGAACCGATCGCCGGAAGGTGATTGTTGTCCTGCAGGCTAATACCTCAAGCTAACTTCAGGTAAAGTAAAATATACGCTATCGCTCATATAGCCAGTGCCAATGTCGGCCTTCCCTCCATTCCTCAGTTGAGGTCACGCTCTGGCCGTCAAGCCAGCTCTTCTGATTTCGAGTTCCCATACTCATCATGGCGCCTGACCCAGTCCATGATTCGCGTCTCGTTACGCCCCTTCGGCGTGATATCGAGGTAGATGAACGCACACCGCAAGCGGGGATCTCCAACACGCTGGAACAGCCGTCGTCGCGATGATGGAAGCAGGATGTTGCACGGCCGAGGCCCATCCGGACCCCGGTCGTCGAGAAATGATTACAACCGATCCAACAGCGGCTGCAGAGCCGTTTCACGTGGTTCGCCATAGACCTCGTCGCGCGTGAACTCGGTCGCGCGTGCCTCGAGGTAGCCACTCGCTCCCTCGACATCGGCGAGGCGCTCCATCTCATTCAATGCGTCGATGAGCGCCGGGGTCAGCCGATCCAGTGTCGGGCGAACCTCTTCAGCCAGGTCCGGGGGATTATCGAATGGCTCACGCCCTTCGTCTTCCCAACGTTCATGTAGCTGACGCTGAACCTGTTTGCTGGCCTCGAACTGCGCCTGAAAGAAATGTCGAGCGAAATCTTCGTCGACACCTGCGTCGGCAGCACGGCTGGCGACCTGATCGAGGATCTGGGCCTCACGCTCGGGAGCCTCGATAGCCGCACCGGAATTCCACTTCGACCTTGCCACCAGTGGGGCAACCTCGAGCCGTTCATCGATCAGGTGCAGCATCCGATCGATTGCCGCCTGATCCTCCGTCGGTGGCAATGATGACTGTGTCTGACAACCAGCCAACAGCAGTAAAGCAACAATGACGATAATGCAGTATGTGTTGGCAACGTGCCGGGGCGTGAAACGCATCGATACGACTCCTTTCGCTGGACGACATGAACTGACCTGACAACAGGATACCCAAGGCAGGCCCCGTGCAAAACGGTGGCGGGCCGATGCACTTAGTGAACCGGCTGCCGAAAGTACTCCTTCATCGCCTGAACCACGTATCGAATGTCATCGCCCGTGACATCGAGGTGAGTTACCAGCCGGGTACGTGGAGCTGCCTTCATCAGGATGCCCCGAGACTCCAGCGCCTCACTCAGGACAGGACAATGAGACGCGGGCAGCGCCAGGAACACCATGTTGGTGTAACAGCCCTGCACCTCGATCTCATCGATCTCGGCCAACCCCTCTGCCAGCCGTTGAGCATGGGCATGATCCACTGCCAGTCGATCGACATGATGGCTCAGCGCGTGCTGGCAACCCGCTGCCAGGATACCGACCTGTCGCATGCCGCCGCCCAGGGTCTTGCGCCAGCGACGCGCTCGTGCAATGAAGCCTTCCTCACCCACCAGCACCGATCCGGCCGGCGCCCCGAGGCCCTTGGAGAAGCACAGCGAGACGGAATCGAACCCCTGGCCAAGTGCTTCGATCGAGCTTCCTGTCGCCACTGCGGCATTGAACAATCGCGCCCCGTCGAGGTGAGTCGATAGACCATGGTCATGTGCCAGGGTCGTTGCGCTTTTCTGGTAGGCCAGCGGAATCACTCTGCCGCGAAACGTATTCTCCAATGCCAATAGTCGGGTGCGGGCGTGATGGATGTCATCTCCCTTGATACTGTCCGTCAACGTTGCCAAAGCCAGGGTACCATCCGGCTCATGATCCACTGGCTGGGCCACGATGCCTCCCAGAGCAGCTGCACCGCCACCTTCATCCCGGAAAATATGCGAGAACCGGCCGGCAATGAACTCTTCGCCTCTGTGGCAATGTGTCATCAAGGCCACCAGATTGCTCTGCGTTCCCGAAGGCAGGAAAAGCCCGGCCGACTTACCCACCCTATCGGCCACTTCTGCCTCGAAGGCGGCAACGGTCGGATCGTCACCCCAGACGTCATCTCCCACCTCGGCGTTGGCCATGGCCTCGCGCATCTCAGCAGTTGGACGCGTCACGGTATCGCTTCGCAGGTCAATCATCGCAGTGTCTCACATAGGCGTTACATCAAGGCCTGTTCCAGAAGGCAGGCGACGTGCACGGCGTGGCGACCGCTACCATCGTGGATTTGATGGCGACAGCTCGTGCCATCCGCTACCAGCACTGCATGTTCGTCCGCGCCGCGGATGGCCGGCAACAACGCGAGCTCGGCCATTTTCATCGAGGCCTCGTAGTGCTCGGTCTCGTAGCCGAAGCTACCGGCCATGCCACAGCAGGATGACTCGATGAGCTCAACGTCCAGCCCGGGTATCCAGCGCAGCACCTGTTCGACCGGTCGTACGGCATCGAAGGCCTTCTGATGGCAATGACCATGCAGCATGGCACGTGTGTAATCCACCGGTTGCAACGGTAGATACAATTCACCCTCTGCATGGGCCTTGACCAAGAACTCCTCGAACAGGAAGGCCGATTCGGAGAGAGTCTGAGCCTCGTCTCCGAATCCATATTGGAGGAATTCATCCCGCAAGCTCAACAGACAGGAGGGTTCCAGGCCCACGATATCGACACCACGCTCGACGAAGGGCATCAGATGGTCCAGGGTGCGACGCGCCTCCGCCCGGGCCTTGTCGAACTGGCCGGATGACAGGTAGGTGCGACCGCAGCACAGTGGCCGCTGTTCCGCTATGACATTGAGATGGACCTGATACCCGGCCGCCTCCAGCACGCGCTTGGCGGCCTTGGCGTTATCCCGCTCCAGGTAATTGTTGAAGGTATCGACGAACAACACCACCTCTTTCGACGCCATGGCCCGGGCACCGTGACGCTCGGCGAGGAAATTGCCTTTGAATGCCGGCAACGCACGTTGTGGTGCAAATCCCAGGGTTTTCTTGACCTGGCGGGACAAGACCGGCATCCGTTCCACCATGTCCATCAGTCCGGAGAGCCGATGTGCCCAGGGAGCGTAACGCGGCATCTCGCCGATCATCCGGTCTCGCAGCGACAACCCCCTGGCCTTGGCTCGCGCCGTGCGCGCTTCGATCTTGAACTTGGCCATGTCGACGCCGGTTGGACAGTCGCGCTTGCAGCCCTTGCATGAGACACACAGGTCGAGCGCCTCCTTGACGTCATCACTGGCCAGTCCCGCTTCGCCCATCTGACCGGAAAGCACCAGGCGCAATGTGTTGGCACGTCCCCGTGTCAGATGCTGCTCGTCGCGAGTAATGCGATAACTCGGACACATGGTGCCGGCGTCGAACTTGCGGCAATGACCGTTGTTGTTGCACATCTCCACGGCCATGGCCAGGCCATGGGTCACGTCGCCGCCCGTTCCGGGAACGCTCTGTTCGCCCGTCAACGGGTCGCGTTGTACATTCCACGCCGACCAGTCGAATACGGGTGTCACCGGAATCCGCTGGTAGTCCCTGGGGAAGCGGAAGTTGCGATCGTCATCCATCTTCGGGGTGTCGACGATCTTGCCGGGGTTGAGCAGGTTTTCGGGATCGAAGAGCCGCTTGACCTCCCTGAAGGCATCATTGAGGGTGCCGCCGAACTGCCAGGCCACCCACTCACCGCGAGAGAGGCCGTCACCATGCTCGCCGGAGTAGGCCCCCTTGTACTCTCGCACCAACGCGGAAGCCGCTTCCGCGATCTCGCGCATCTTTTCGGCGCCATCACGCTGCATATCGAGGATAGGACGCACGTGCAAGGTACCCACGCTGGCATGGGCATACCATGTGCCCTCCGTGCCATAGCGATGGAATACTTCGGTCAACTTGTCGGTGTACTCGGCCAGATGCTCGAGGGGCACGGCGCAGTCCTCGATGAAGGAGACCGGCTTGCCGTCCCCCTTCATGCTCATCATGATATTGAGCCCCGCCTTGCGCACGTTCCACAGTGCCTTCTGCTCGGCGGCGTCCGGCATGTCGACGACGCTACCGGGCAGGCCGAGATCCCCCATCAGTTCATTGAGCCGCTTGAGGGACGACAGCTGGTCCTCATGGTCGTCACCGGCGAACTCCACCAGCAGCACTGCCTGGGGTTGGCCGATCAGCGCCTTCTCGATGACCGGGCGGAAAGAGGGGTTCTCCAGCGACAGATCGATCATGGTGCGGTCGACCAGTTCAACCGCCGCAGGATCGAGCGACACGATATGCTGGGTCAGATCCATCGCCTGGTAGAAGGTGGGAAAATTCACCACGCCCAGCACCTTATGTTCAGGCAACGGAGAAAGACGAAGCGTAATCCGCCGCGTCACCGCCAGAGTCCCTTCAGAACCGACCAGCAGGTGAGCCAGATTGGTACGCCCATCAGGGTCGTACGGCTTGGGATTCTGGCAATTGAAGAGGTCGAGATTGTAGCCCCCGACCCGTCGCAGCACCTTGGGGAAATGATCACGGATTTCCGAATCGACCCGTCCAGTGATCTCCCGGACCCGATCGGCCACTTCCCGCATCCGTCCCGAGGTGGGCAATTCATCGACAAAACCGAAGTGCCCCTCGTGGCCATCCGCCAGAATGGCATCCAGCCCGAGCACGTTATGTACCATGTTGCCGTAGCGTATCGAACGTGAACCGCAGGAGTTGTTGCCGGCCATCCCGCCAATGGTGCACTGCGCACTGGTCGACACATCCACGGGGTACCAGAGCCCATAGGGCTTGAGCCAGGCATTGAGGTGATCGAGGACGACACCGGGCTCGACCACCACGGTACGCGCCTCGGGATCGAACTCGATGATGCCGTTGAGATGGCGCGTCGTATCGATGACCAGGGCTTCCCCGACTGTCTGCCCGCACTGACTGGTCCCGGCACCGCGTGGCAATATCGGCACCCCGGCATCGCGGGCAATATCCATGGCAAGCCCAAGATCCTCCTGGTGCCGAGGGATGACCACACCGACCGGCATCACCTGATAAATGGAAGCATCCGTCGAGTATCGGCCTCGCGAGGCCGGGTCGAAACGAACTTCACCCTCGAGCTCATGATTCAAACGGGCGGCGAACTCCGTCATCGGTGCGGTCTGGCCGTGTCGTACTGGCGTTTTCTCTGTCAGGGACGTCATGCTCCCTCCTCTACAATGGCCCGATACCGCCGTTCACTTGACACTCGGCAACGGATGCTCCGCAAAATAATCCATGGCCGCGACGACTCCACTTCCCTTGAGCGGTACCCCCGCCAACTTCATGCCGGCTTCGCAACCGCCCAGCGTGGCAACCAATGTCAGGTCATTGCAGTCACCCAGATGCCCGATGCGGAACATCTTGCCTTTCGCCTTGCCGAGCCCCGTGCCGAGCGACAGGTCGAACCGCTCGTAGATGATCTTGCGGACATCGTCAGCATCGATGTTCTCCGGCATGACGACCCCGGTGAGCACCGGCGAATACACCGCCGGATCCTGGCACTGGATATCGAGCCCCCAGGCATGCACTGCCTGGCGTACACCGGCCGCCCAGCGCTGATGACGCGCCAGCACATGCTCGAGCCCCTCATCGAACAGCATATCCAGTGACTCGTTGAGGCCATAAAGGAGATTGGTATTGGGGGTGTAGGGCCAGTAGCCGTTCTTGTTGGCCTCGAGGATCTCGTCCCAGGCCCAGAAGCTCTTGGGCAAGGAGGCGGTGCGACTCGCCGCGATCGCCTTGTCGGATACCGCGTTGAAGCTCATCCCCGGCGGCAGCATCAGGCCTTTCTGCGACCCGGAGATCGTCACGTCGACGCCCCACTCGTCATGGTGATAGTCGGCACTCGCCAACCCGGAAATGGTATCCACCAACAGCAGTGCCGGATGCCCGGCAGCATCGATGGCCCGCCGTACTGCGGCAATGTCGCTGGTTACCCCGGTGGAGGTCTCGTTGTGCACAACGCACACGGCCTGGATCTCATGATCTCGATCCTCCTCGAGCCGGGCTTCGATCATGTCGGCCTGCACGCCATGACGCCACCCTTCATAGCCCGGCAGGCCGATGAATTCAGGCTCGACGCCGAGGCGAAGGGCCATCTTGTGCCATAAGGTAGCGAAGTGGCCGGTTTCGAACATCAACACCTTGTCACCGGGCGAGAGGGTATTGGCGAGTGCCGCCTCCCATGCCCCGGTCCCTGAGGCCGGATAGATGACCACCGGATTTTCGGTCTTGAAGACCTTTTTGATCTTGGCGAGTATCTCGAGACCCAGCGCACCGAACTCCGGGCCACGGTGGTCGATCGTCGGCAGACTCATGGCGCGGAGAATGCGATCCGGTACCGGCGACGGCCCCGGTATCTGCAAGAAGTGTCGGCCGGATGGGTGGAAGTCGAGCTTCAACATGGTGATCACTCCGGAATTGTATTTTGGATAATGAATTCAACCAGCAACACAAAAAACGCCCTACCTATTTGATGCAGCCCTCGTCACGCAACGATGTGAGTTCGCGCTCGGATATTCCCAGCCCTGACAGGATCTCATCGGTATGCTGGCCAAAGAGGGGGGCCGGACGACGGATCCGGGACGGGGTACGCGACAACTTGCTGGGAAAGCCAATGGTTTTCATCGTGCCGATGGTCGGGTGTTCAACCTCCTTCACCATGTCCCGAGCCAGGTAGTGCTCGTCCTCCATGGCCTGGGCGAAGTCATTGATCGGCCCAGCGGGCACCCCAGCCTTGTCACAACGGTCGAGCCAGACATCCACGTCGCACTCGACCATGATGTCCTCCAGCAGCGTTTCCAGCGCTTCAACGTGCTGCCCCCGATCATGATTCGTCAGGAAGCGGGGGTCTTCCATCAGCTCGGGACGCCCGAGTACATCCTGACAGAACCGCTCCCAGGTGCGCTGGTTGGCACACCCCAGCATCAGGTAACCATCTCTCGCCTTGATGGCCTGATAGGGTGCCGATACCCGATGGCGCCAACCGGTCGGTTCGGGCAGTTTGCCCTCGGCGAAATAAGCGGCAGCTTCCCAGGTGAACCACGGCAGACCACACTCGGTGATGGCAATATCGACGTGTTGTCCCTCGCCGGTATTCATCTTGTGAATATAGGCGGCCAGGATCGAATACACCGCCGTGATCCCCGCCCCGATGTCATAGACGGCGATTCCCGTCTTGAGCGGCCGCCGCCCCGGTTCGCCGGTCATCGACATCAGGCCGCTCATGCCCTGGGCTACCAGATCGAACCCGCCCTTGTGCTTGTAAGGGCCGGTCTGACCATAGCCGGAGATCGAACAATAAATGATGCCGGGATTGATCTCCTTGATGGTGTCATAATCGATCTTCAGTGACTGAGTGACACCGGTGCGGTAGTTCTCGACGATGACATCGGCATCCTTGGCCAGGCGATAGAATATCTCCCGGGCCCGCTCGTCCTTGAGGTTGAGCGAGATACTCTTCTTGTTGCGGTTGATCTGTGAAAAGCAGGTCGATTCATCATTGACATAGGGGCCCATCTGCCGGCTGTCATCACCGCCGTTGAGCTTTTCGACCTTGATCACTTCCGCCCCCATGTCGGCCAATACCATGGTGCAGTAAGGGCCGGCCATGATCTGCGAGATATCAAGAATTTTAAGGTTCTGCAGTGGCAGCATCAGCGTACCCTCTCTCTTGTCGTCCTTCATGCTATTCGCCCGTCCATTCGAAGGGCGTCTTGTTGACGAACTTGTTAACGGCTGCCTTGAAATCGCGACTCATGTAGCAGGTAGTGACCCAGTCATCACCCGCTTCGGGGTCGGCACGGCGCTCGGCCAATACACGCCCTACCAGCGCCTTGCTGGCCTGGACGGTCAGCGGGGCGCGTCGACCGAAGGTGGCAGCGATACCGGCCACCTCATCGACGATGGCGTCAGCCTCGAACACCTCGTTGACCAGGCCTATCCGGTATGCCTCCTCGGCATTGAACAGCTTGGCCATCATCAGCGCCTCCTTGGTGCGAGCCACGCCGATCATGTCGACCAGCCGTGAGACGTTGGTCATCGACAAGGTATTGCCCAGCGTCTTGGCAATGGGCACGCCGAACTTCATCGTCGGCGTGCAGTAGCGGAAGTCACAGACCAATGCCAGTGCTGCCCCGCCTCCCACACAGGCGCCCTCTATCATCGCGATGGTGGGCTTGGGGAAAACCTCCAGCTTGCCGACAACCCGATCGATACGTCGCTCGTAACCGATGGCATCCTCGGGCGTATCGAAGTCCTTGAACTGGGTGATATCGGTGCCGGCCACGAAGGCCTCACCTCCGACGCCATGCAGCACCACCGCCACGACGTCGTCATCCTCGGCCAAGGTGTCGCAGCAGTCCTCCAGGGCATCGTACATTTCCCAGGTCATGGCGTTGCGGCTCTCGGGTCGGTTGAACCCGATCCAGGCGAGGTTACCCTCTCGCCGAATGATCAAGGCCTCGTCAGACATCCGGGATCTCCTTTCGTGGTCATCGGATCACCGGTAGAACAGTTCCACCAGCCCCATGGGGATTACCGGCACATAAGTGACCAGCAACAGCAGTACGAACAACAGGATCATGAACGGCACGTTGGCCTTGGCCACATCCCAGATGTCCGCCTTGGCCACCGAACAGGCCGTCATCAATACACTCGCCACCGGCGGCGTCTGCTGGCCGATGGCCAGGTTGAGGGTGACGATCATCCCGAAATGCACCGGATCGATACCGACCATCATTACCAGCGGCATGACGATGGGTACGGTCAGGATGATGGCCGCCGCGGAGTGCAGGATCATGCCGATCAACAGCAGGAAGATGTTGAGCAGCGCCAGCACCGCATACTTGTTATTGGTGAAATCGCTGATCACAGCGGCTAGCGTCTGCGGCAACTGGGCACGGGTAAGGAAGTCACCCAGCAGCGCCGAGCTCGCTACCAGCAGCATGACGACGGCAGTCTGCACACCGCCCTCGACCATGGCGGCACGCAGCTTGGCCCACTGCAACTCACCGTAGCGGAAGCTGATCACCAGCGCCGCGACGACGGCCAGTGCGGCGCCTTCGGTCGCCGTCATGAAACCACCGAAAATCCCCCCGAGGATGATCAACGGCAACACGAAGGCGAGGCCGGCTGCCTTGAACGTCTTCCACACCCGGCACAACTGGAAGGTTTCCTCCACCGGATATTTGTAGCGGACGGCGAAATACCAGGCGAGCGCCATCATCAGCAGTCCCCCGACCAGACCGGGCACGATACCAGCGACAAACAGCTGAACCACGGAGGTATCGGCCATGGCGGCATAGAGAATCATCGGGATGGAGGGCGGAATGATGATCGCAAGCGATGCCGACGAGGACGTGATCGCAGCAGTAAACGACGCCGGATAGCCCTTTTTCTTCATCGCCGGCATCAGGATGGAACCGAGCGCAGCGACATCCGCCACTGCCGATCCCGATATCTCGGCGAAGAACAGCGATGTGCCGATATTGACCATCGCCAACCCGCCGCGGATGAAACCGAGCAATGCCGAAGCGAAGTCGATCAGCCGCCGGGAAATGCCGCCGGTATTCATGATCGCCCCGGCGAGAATGAACAACGGGATCGCGATCAAGGGAAACTTGGTGGACCCATCGAACATCACGATGGGGAAACTGAGCAGGCTGTTCGGCCCCTGTAGCACCAGCATGGCAATCAGTGAAACACTACCCAATGCCACAGCGATGGGAATGTTGATGAAGATCATCGCCAGCCCGGAGAGGAGGATAAGTGCGGTCGTCATCGTAACTCCTCCACAATGTCCTGTTCACTGGGCGGGCGCCGACCCTGCCAGGCCTCACGTAGAATGGCAGGCAGATTGATCAACTCGGCAATGACATACAGTGCCGCCCCGATGGGAATGGTCGACTGAGTGATGGCAATCGGAATCGGGACACTGACCAGTGTCGACCCCCCCAGGACCTGGATGACATGAACCCCGTAGACGGCGAGCAGCACAAAAAAGGTAAGTATTACGGCCTCGCCGATCGCCACGAGCACCACCCGCACGACAGGCGGTTGCGAGTAAACGAGACCGGGGACACTGATATGGGCGCGTTTGAGGGCAGCAAGGGCGGCACCGTAGTAGGTGACCCATGCCAGCATGACGGCCGCAACCTCGTCGTACCAGCCGAGAGAATTACCGGCAAAACGAAAGGTGACACCAAGCAACACGATCACCGCCAGGGAAACCACCAGCAACATGGTGATGACCTCGAGCAACCACTCGAAGCCGGATCGCAGTTTCTCAAGAAACATGAAAGCCACTCCGTCGAGCAGAGGATGGACCGCCCCGAGCGGAGCGGTCCGTGGATTCACTCAGATAGGCTCATTCTTCCTCACCGAGCTCCAGCACGCGGTCGATCAGGTCGCCGCCGCCTTCCACTTCCTCGTCGAAGCGCTTGTAGATCGGATCACTGGCATCGATGAAGGCTTGCTGATCAGCCTCGTTGATCTCCATGCCGGCCGCCTCCATTTCGCCGAGCAGTTCTTCATCCTGCTTGGCAGCCGTTTCGTAGACGAAATCCTGAACCTCTTGAGCCGTTTCCTCCAACACGTCACGAACGTCTTCGGGGAGGCTCTCCCAGTGATCCTTGCCGACCACCACATAGGCAGGGGTATAGACGTGGTTGGTCATGGAGAGGTAGTCCTGCACTTCCTGGAACTTCTGCGAGTAGATTTGTACCAAGGGGTTTTCCTGACCATCCATGGTACCGGTCTGTAACGCCGTGAAGACTTCCGAGAGCGCCATGGGCGAGGGGTTGGCACCGTATTCCTCGAACATGCGCACCCGCCAGGTCCCCTTTGGGGTACGTAGTTTCAGACCATCCAGATCCTCCGGCGTGTTGATGGGCCGCTCATTGTTGGTGATCTGGCGGAAACCGTTCTCCCACACTGCGAGAATCTTGTACCCCTCCTCCTCGACCAGCGGATAGAGATCGGGTTCGAGCACCTCATCGATGACGCGCTTCATGTGCTCCCGATCCTTGATCAGGTACGGCATTTCGAACAGGCCGAATTCATCGACCACCGACGACATCACGGTGGAAGGCAAGGAGAAGGTGACCTGACCAAGCTTGAGTTTCTGCATCATGGACTCGTCACCGCCGAGTTGGCTCGACCCATAGACTTCTACCTCGTAGTCATCGCCCAACCGCTCATTGGCTCGCTCGGCGAACTCGGTGGCCGACACATCGAACAACGACCCTGGATTGCCGACGTGGCCGAACTGTAGCTCGGTCTGAGCCATGCCGAGCGCTGGCGTCAGGCTCACGGCCAGGAAGGTGCTCGCAAATGCTGTCTTGGTGATTTTCATTGAGTGCTCCAGTGCTGGCTTGTTGTTGTATGCATTCTGCCCGGGCATGAAGTCCTCTTTTGTCAGTCTCCGGGCCCACAGGCGACCAACGGGCCGCACAACGGCACGACTCGCCCCAGGTCTCTCTGGCAGCTTGGTGAGTCCGACCGTCACGAGTTAAATTTGAATTCAAAATTCATTATTAGATATTAAACTTTGGTCGACCACCTGACGAATACCTACGATTTACAAGCCGAATCAGTCAGTTGGCACTAACGCAATAGCGCACCTGCTAAACATCATGTGGTTCACGTCATGGGCATGGAATGCATCAATCGGGTTCTATACCATAAGCCAGCCCCGCTGCCTCAATCCCGGCCACCGCTGCCGCCTCATCTTCGCCCGATGAGGCACCACTGGCACCGACGGCACCAATGACGCATTGCTGATCATCAAGAATGAGCACGCCGCCCGGTACAGGAATGAACTGCCCTTCCGAGGCAGCCGCCACACTGGCCAGAAACGCCGGTCGTTCCGCATTGCGCTGCCCGACCACGCCACTGGAGGCACCATTACCGATAGCCGCGAACGCCTTGCCCTTGGCGACGGCATAACGCAGTGGGGCACACCCATCTTCGCGTTCCGCCGCCACCACATTGCCGCCGCCATCAAGCACGACGACAGTCAAAGGCTCCATGCGCATTGCGCGCGCTTTGACAAATGCTCCGTCAATGATCTGCCTTGCTTGCATACGACTTAGCAATACGTGACTGCGATACCCCTTGCCCGCCATGGATGTCTTCCTTACTTGTGAGCACCGAAACCAACATCAACGATAGCGCTTGAGACTCGGCCGATCGTTGACGAAATGAATATTGAATTCATAATATTTTTTGCTTTAGAGTGTCAATGTCCCAGTATTCTGAGCGAGCAAACCGTATTTGATATGATCAGTGTGTTACACGGCTGAACATGGAGCCAACGCCTGACAGGACCCTTCCCATGAGTAAAATCCAGAATCGTAGCCTGTACCTTGAAGTGGCTGACCGTGTACGCGAGCTCATCGAGCAAGGCGAGTTGGCCCCGGGAGAGCGCATATCGGAAAAAGCGCTCTGTGAGCGTTTCGGTGTCTCCCGCACACCGCTGCGCGAAGCATTGAAAGTTCTTGCCTCCGAAGGATTGGTGGAATTGCTGACCAATCGCGGGGCCAGAGTCATGCGCCTGACGGTGAAGATGGTCAAGGATACGTATGACTTGATGGCAGCCCTGGAAGGGCTGTCAGGGGAGCTGGCTTGCCAGAATATCAGTGATGAGGAAATCGAGGCTATCTGCCGACTTCACGAAGAGATGCTTCGGCACTATCAAGAGCGCAACCTCATGCCGTACTTCAGGATCAACCAGCAGATTCACGAGAGCATTCTGGCCGCCTCGGGCAACGAGGTCCTGCAGGAGATGTACAGCAACCTGAGCCAGCGGGTGAAGCGCGTTCGCTACTCGAAAAAGATGACCGACAGCTTCTGGCGACAAGCCGTGCAGGATCACGAGAACATGATATCGGCACTCAAGGCCCGTGATGGCAAGCGTCTCGGTCAGATCCTGCGGGAACATCTCTGCAACAAGCTGGAAGTCGCATCGATCGCCGGCATGATCGAGGACGATGAGGAGCTCAGCGTCGTGAACTCTTGAGCCGCCCAGGCGGCTCGTCGCGATATCAGCCAGGCCCAGGCTCCCGACTCAGCCAGCCTGCTCATGCACGGCAAGCATCACGTTCATAGAAGCAACGCCATCGGACCAGTCGACAGAGCCTGGTCATAGGAAGATCTTTTTTCGATGTGGGCTTCCAGAGCGCAAGGACGACGCATAAGATACCGACAGAAATCCACCAACGGGAAGTCAGCAGGACTCTCGGCCAGTCAAGAATCCAAGGAAAACCGTGTCCATGGAAAACACGACGGACAGGCCGTTGGCCGGCATCGCTCTCCGACTGCTGTCAGGCATTCTCTTCACGGCGATGGTGGTATGCGTCAAAGCGGTGAGTACGGTGGCCCCCCTGGGACAAACCGTCTTCTTCCGGTCGGTCTTCGCGCTCCTGCCTATCGTGGTGTTCCTCGCATGGCGGCGGGAGTTCCCTGCCGGCCTGGCCACCCGCCGACCGGCGGGACATCTGTTGCGCTCGGGCCTCGGCGCGGCAGCAATGTTTTCCTCCTTTGCCGCAGTCGCGCTGTTGCCGGTGGCTGAGGCGACACTCCTGGCACAGCTGACCCCCGTACTGATGGCATTGGGCGGGGTGTTGCTGATGGGTGAGCGGTTCACGGCCCATCGTGCCGGGGCGCTCTTGCTGGCGCTGGCCGGTGTGGCTGTACTGGTGCTACCTGAGTTGGGCGCCGGCGGCACCTCATTGACAGGATATGCGCTGGGATTACTCGCGGCCCTGTTGTCGGCGGGAGCGCTACTGACGGTACGTCACATCTCGCGTACGGAGACGGCGGGTGCGATTGCCTTCTACTTCATCCTCGTTTCGGCGTTGGCGGGGCTGGCCACCCTGCCTCTGGGCTGGGCCACGCTCACGGGGCATACGCTGGGGTTGTTGATCCTCTCGGGACTCTTCGGCGGGGCAGCCCATATCTGCATGACCCTGGCGCTGCGTTACGCGGAGGCGTCGCGCCTGGCGCCCTTCGAGTACGTCGCCCTGATCTGGCCGATCCTGGCCGACTTGCTGGTGTTCGGACTGCCGATATCCAGCGGCTTCCTGCTGGCCCTACCCCTGGTGCTCGGCGGAGCAGGCCTGGCAGCGCTGGAAGGACGGAGCGTCAGACGGCCTGCTCGACAATGAGCTGGGGATAGCCCTTCGAACAAGGCTCGATGCGGGCTTCTACGCGATAGACCTGATGGAGAAGCGTCGGGGTGACTACCTGGTCTGTCGAGCCACAGGCGATCAGGCGGCCATTCTCGAGCATCATCGCTTGATCGGTGAATCGCAAGGCATGGCCCAGGTCATGTAGCGCCACCAGGATCAGCATACTGCGCTCCCGGGCCAGCCGCCTCAGAACCGTCAGCAGGCCGATCTGACGGTGGAGATCCAGGGCCGAGGTCGGTTCGTCGAGCATCAGGATCTCAGGCTCCTGCACCAGGGCCTGGGCGGCACTCACCAGCTGGCGCTGACCACCACTGAGATCGCCGATATCACGCTTGCCCAGTTCGGTGATCTCCAGTTCCTCGAGGGCACGGTCGACCTGGGCGAGGTCCTCGGCTTGCACTGTCAGCGCTCGTCCCTGCATGCGTGCCAGAAGCACCGACTCGTAGACCGTCAACACTGCCTTGGCACCGGTTTCCTGAGGCATGTAGGCCACGGGTCGCTCCGAGGTAGTGCCGGCAACCATCACTTCCCCCGCTCCCTTGAGCAGACCGAGGATACGTCGAAAGAGGGTGGATTTCCCCGCGGCATTGGGGCCGAGCAGGGCAACGACCTGCCCCCCTTCGAAGGTTGGGGTGCTGATCTCCGCCAGGATCTGATGACGACCATAACTGGCTGAAAGGCGGTCTAGCTTGAGCGTTACCATGAAGCCTTCTTGCGGTTGAGCACGAGGAACAGGAAGAAGGGGATACCCACCAGTGAAGTAATGATCCCGATGGGAATGACGGTGCCGGGAATGATGACCTTCGACAGTACCGAACCGACGGAGAGGATCAAGGCGCCGCACAATGCTGAGCCCGGCAGGAAGAAACGCTGATCCTCGCCCAGTAGCAAGCGCGCGATATGCGGTCCGACCAGGCCAATGAAACCGATGGTACCGACGAACGACACGGCAATGGCCGCCAGCAACGAGACGAGCACCAGGACCTCGAGGCGCAGAGCGCGTGGTTTCACGCCCAGGCTCTCAGCCTTGTCGTCACCCAGGCGCATGGCGGTGAGCGCCCAACCGTGGCGTGCCAGCAGCGGCAGTACCGCAGCGAGAACGCCCAAAGCGATCCACAACTTGGGCCAGGTCGCCTTGGTCAGGCTGCCCATGGTCCAGAACACCACCGCGGCTACGGCCTGCTGACTGGCGAAGAACTGGATCAGCGCCATCAAGGAATTGAAGATGAACACCATGGCGATGCCCAGCAGCACAATGGTCTCGATCGTCACCCCACGCCGCAGACTCAGCGCATGGATGAGGAAAGCCGTCAGCATGGCCATGGCAAAGGCATTGATTGGTACCACGTACTCGATAGCAGCGGGAATGAGCACGACGCCGAATGCCAAGGCCAGCGCGGCACCGAAGCTTGCCCCCGCCGAAATGCCCAGTGTGAAGGGGCTGGCCAGCGGATTGCTGAGGATGGTCTGCATCTGGGCACCGGCAACCGACAGACTGGCCCCAACGACCAGTGCCATCAACGCCACCGGCATGCGGATTTCCCACAGAACCACGCGGACCTGCTGGCTGACGGCATCTGGGGTGAGCAGGCCGGCAAGCACCTCGTCCAGACTGAAGCGGGCAGGTCCCAGGGCCAGGTCGATACACAGGCTCAAAAACAGAGCCAGCGTCAGCATCGCGAGAATAAGCTGACGCTTGACCACCAGGGCACGGTAGAAGCCCTGCCCCGGGGAGACACCGTTCACCGCAGTGACCTGATCGGTGGTCGAGACGTCCATGTCGGTGTTTACCCTAGCGGTCATTCAGAGAAAGCCAGTAACCAGGCATATAGTCCACGGGCAGGAAGCGCTCGTGCAACTCCTCCATCGTCGCCTCGGGGTCAAGGTCGGCGAACAGTTCCGGGTGGAACCACTTTGCCAACTGTTGCACCGCAACGAAGTAGTAGGGACTGTTGTAGAACTGGTGCCAGATGGCATGAAAGTCGTCGTTCTCGACGGCCGTGATGCCAGTCATGGCAGTACGCTCGGTCAGCCCCTTCAGCTTGGCACGCGCGGCGTCCATGTCGGCACCCGGCCCCACGCCGACCCAATCGCCGCCGGGGACGTAGGCGTCCCAGTTGCCTCCGGTCACCACCACGTGCTCGGGATCGGCGGCGAGGATCTGTTCGGGGTTAAGTGAGCCGAAGGTGTCGGGAATGATGTCGCTGGCAATATTGTTGCCGCCGGCGATCTCCACGTATTCGCCGAAGTTGCCGGCGCCGAAGCTCATGCAGCAATCCTCGGAATAGCCCCCTGCGCGATCGATGAAGACCCGGGGACGCTCGGGATTCGACTCGGTAATGACATCCCTGACGCGATCCATCTGGGCCTCGACGTAGGCGATGAAAGCCTCGGCATCTTCCTCTTCGCCCAGCAACTGGCCCATTAATCGCATGGAGGGAATGGTGTGCTCGAGCGGGTCCTCGCGAAAGTCCACATAGACGATGGGGATACCGAGTTCCGCGAGCTTGTCGTCGTAGCCCGCATCCTCGGTGGCCGACCTGGCCTCGAGGTTCATCAGCACGACGTCCGGCTCCAGCGCGGCGGCCTGCTCCACGTCGAAGGTGCCATCCTTGAAGCCGCCGAAGGTGGGTATCTCTTCCATTTCGGGAAACTGCTCGGCATAGACGGCATAGTTATCAGGGTCGGCCTGGGAGAAATCCTCCCGCCACCCTACCACACCGTCGAAAGGGTCCTCCGGCTGCAACGCGCCGAGCAGATAGATCTGGCGACCTTCGCCCAGAATCATACGGTCCACAGGCGCGTCAACGGTGACCTGGCGGTCAGCGATATCTGTCACGGTAATCTCTTCGGCCGTTACACTCGTGCCGACGAGAGCAAGGGTAGCGCCGCAGAGGGCGATCAGCAGTCGTTTATACATGGCAGAGCCTTTCACTCTCTGGCTAGGGGATTAATCTGGCCGCCAGGATATGACGTGGGCAACCATTTAAAACAGATTATCCCACGCACTTAATTCTCATTCAACTGCGGAAATGCGTGTGAATCCCGTTGGAGAGGGGTTATCGAGCACGGGCATCATTCGGACACACCCATGAAAAAAGGGCTTGCGCGTTAACGCAAGCCCTCGGGATTCTGGCCCGCCCTGAAGGATTCGAACCTTCGACCTTTGCCTCCGGAGGGCAACGCTCTATCCAGCTGAGCTAAGGGCGGATGCTTTCAGTTTATCGACTGATATCGCTTCACCATGCGGGCAACGCTGCTCATGCTGCACCCAGCAGCTATGGGCGTATCGCTGCAAAGCGGGCACAATGCTACCCGCCCATCGGCGACGTGTCCAGCGCCGCGGGGCTCGTGACTAGAGAACGATCACCAAAGGGGACATTCATGATCTTTGCCACTCTGGGCCCATCAGGCAGTAACCATGAACTGGTGTTGCAACGTTACCTGCATGTCCGACAACCACCGGACGCCGACATTCGCTTGTTCGAGGATTTCGACGATGCCTTTCAGGCATTGACCGAACACCGCGTGGATTTCGTGCTGCAGGTATCGGCCCACCCCAGTCACTCCGACTGTGTGGGCAAGTACATGAATCGTGCCCATATCGTCGACACCTTTATCGCGGCCAGCAAGCCACTGGCTCTCTTGTGCCGCCGCGAGATCGCTCGGCCGACAACGTTGGGCCTGCAACCCGCCACTCGCCATTACACCGACCTGTCCGGCTGGACGACGCAGATCGAAGAGCCTTCCATCGTTCGGGTCGCCGAGGGGCTGCTGGAAGGACGCTACGATGCGGGTATCACCGCGGAGGAGTTCGCTAGACAGCATCCGGGACGATTCTATATGCAGCAGCGTCTTGGTGCTGCTCGTGATGCCTGGATACTGTTCAGTCATCGACCTCTCGACGAGACATGGATCCTGTGGCCCGAGGCGCCCGTCACACGCTTGTTCAGATGACGCGCCTATATCAGGAAAATGACGGCCGCCCCCGCGAGGATCAAGGCCAGCCGCAACCAGACAGGCCGACGGGCAATCACACCGTAGCTGATACCAACCAGCCCTATGCCGATCTTGCCCGTGTCAATCAGCGCAGCGGGCAGATCCTCTGCAAGAGCGATGACACCGGTATTGGCCACCATCGCCAAAGGAATCAGGTAGAGTCCGATTCCCAGTGCCATGGCGCGCAATGCGACTTTCAGCCAGTTTTCTCCGACCATGCCGGCCGCGATGAACACACCCCCACAAACAGGGGGCGTGATGGTCGATAGCAACGCAAACCAGAAGACGAAAAGGTGTGCCAGCAACGGCGCCAGGCCAAGCTCCGTCAGTGCCGGACCAGCCACGGAAACGCAGATCACATAAGCCGCCGTGGTCGGCACTTCCATGCCGAGAATCAAGCAGGCAATGGCGGTCAATAATAGTGCCGGCCATAGCGCCTCCTGGGAGAGAGACAGGATCGCTGAAGTCACCTTCACCCCCAGTCCTGTCATCGACAGCACGCCGATGACCAGCGAGGCACAAATGATGATGGATGCAATCACCGACACCTGTCGCCCGGCCGTTACCGCCGCCTCAGCCAGCCGATGACCAAAATCCCGCCCTGAAACTTGTAGCCGCACATTGAACAGCAACAGAGCCAGTCCGGCGAAGATAGCGATGCTGGCCGCAAACTGGGGCGTATTGCCACCATGGAAGATACGCTCCAGCAGAATGGCGAAAGGTACGGCAAAGAACAGCGACGTGATCAGGACCTCACGGGGGGCCGGGGCATCATCGGCAGCGATGGGGCGCAAGTCATGGCGGGTAGCGAATGCATTGATGCCCACCCAGACCGTCGTGAAATAAAGCAAGGCCGGCAGTACCGCCGCCGCCATGATCTGGACATAGGGCGTACCGGTCAACTCGACCATGACGAAGGCACCGGCTCCCATGAGCGGTGGCATGATCTGACCACCTGACGAAGCCACGGCCTCTACTGCGCCGGCCAGCGAACGTGGATAACCCAGCCGCACCATCGAGGGAATGGTGATCGATCCCGTCGAGGCCACATTGGCCGAGGCCGACCCGGAAATCGACCCCATCAGGGCCGAGGAAATGACCGAGACCTTGGCGGCTCCCCCCGTCAGGCGACCGGCGAAGGCACTGGCCATGTTCATGAAGCCCTGCCCGGCTTCACCGGCGTTGAGGACGGCGCCAAAAATCACGAAGATGGCGACCACACCGACGCTGACGCCCGTCAGCTCTCCCCAGAGCCCGCCTTCCGCAATGGTCAATGTCCCCACCAGGCTCGCTGTCGGCATGCCCTGATGGCCGAATTCGCCCGGCACATGACTGCCAAGAAAAGCATATGCCAGAGCACATAACGCCACCAGCGGCAGCGGCCATCCGATAGCTCGACGCGCCGTTTCCAACGCCAGCAGAATCAGGAATCCACCAATGGTCATCTGCCATGCGTTATCGATGAAGCCGTACTGACTGGCCAGAGCGGCCTCATTGAGAACGATATAACCACAGGCCGCCACACCCAGCAGGGTGAGTAACCAGCCACTCCAGCGCTGCCAGCGCGTCCTGGCCATGAACACCAGAATCCATGGCAGTGCCAGGGCCATGTGCATAGGCCGGCTGATCAACGCCGGGGCCAGTCCGTAGAAAATCAGCCCTAGATGAAACAGGACCGAGATCGCACCGAGCGCTACCCACCCCGGGTGAAGCTGGCGGGACAGCATGTCAGAACCGTGCTCGCTCAACGCAGTGACTCGGGCACGTCGATACCGGCCTCCTCATAGTAGCGCAAGGCACCGGGATGCAGCTCTCCCGCCATGCTCTCGAGCATCTCGGGATCGATGACCTCCCACCAGGATGACTCCTCGGCCATGGCATCACGCCGCTCCCAGAAGGTCCTGGTGATCGCATAAGCGGTATCGTCATCCATCCGGGTCGTGGTGTAGGCAATGACCGGCAAGGATGTCGTCTCGACATCCGCCTCCACGCCCGCATAGGTATCGGCGGGAATGGTCTGAGGCGTTGCACCGGTTGACTCGATCTGCTCCTCCGTCAATGACACCAGGCTGATCGGCATACTGGACGCCGTTTCGATCACGTTGGGAGTCGGGAAGGAACTGGCCGTGACGAAGCCATCGATCTGGCCATTCTTCAGGGCATCGGGGCCACTACCGATTTCCGCATCAGCGATCTCGATATCCCCCGCCAGATCGAACAGCTCGATGTAGCGTTCGGCCTCGCGGGCCCCGAAGGTTCCCCGGCCAATCAGAATTTCCTGCCCTGCCAGGTCCTCCATCGCGATCACTCCGTCATCATCATCGCCATCCTCATTCGCCACGACCCAGTGCATGGTGATGGACGGAATCGGGAACAGACCGCGGATTTCCTGGAAATTGGGGCTCGGGCGTTCAGCGAAATCACCTTCACCCGCCAATGCCTGCTCGACCAGCCCGGGCGGGGTAGTGAATACATAGTTGCCCGTACGGGCCGCCACTTCCATCACGTTCTGTACCGACCCCTGGCTCTCTTCCAATGTCAGAACGATCTCGTCGTCGGTGCCCGATTTGATCGCCTCGGACAACTCGACACCCATCTGGTAGTACGCCGTTCCCGAGGCGGCAGACTTGTAGGTCACACGTGTCTCGGCCTGAGCAGACATGGCGTGAATCCCCAACCAGGAAGAGACAAACAGCAAGGTTGCAAGGCGGACGGAATGAGGCATGAGCTTCCTCTTTATTCTATTCACTGAAGATGATGAAGTGGCGATATAGTAGACGTTTGCAAATGGTATTGAGAACCCCGACCCTCTTCGTCTGGGCCCAAAGGAGCATATGCTGGCCATTTTCCCGGCAAACCGGTTGCCGCTATACTGACACCCTTTGCGCTGATGCACCCAACAGCTCCCGATTACAAGACCGTGAATAATGAGGTGGTGAGAGTGAGATTCAACAATCTGATCATGGGGTGTCTTGTCGCCCTGGTGATGATGGTGGTATCGGCCACCACGCACGCCGACATATCTCGTGACGCTATCGAAGAACGCTTGAAGCCCGTGGGCGATGTCTGCCTGGAAGGGGACGACTGCGGGACGGCGGCGCAAGCTGCCAGCGATGGCGAGGACGGCAGCCAGTCCGGCGAGGAAATCTACGGCGATGTGTGCGCTTCCTGTCACGACAACGGCACGGCCGGTGCGCCGGCACTCGATGATGACGATGCGTGGGCGGAACGCACCGAACAGGGCATCGAAACGCTCTATGATCACGCCATCAATGGCATTGGGAGCATGCCACCCAAAGGGGGCAATTCAGACCTCTCGGATAACGATGTCAAACGCGCCGTCAATCATATGGTCGAGAACCACATGGACGACGTGCCGGAAGTCGGTGGCGACGATGAGGACTCGACCGACAACGACGAAGCCACAGAGGATGAGGCATCCTCCAACGGCGACGATGACAGCGGCAATGGTGAAGACGACTCGTCCAACGGCGAAGAGGAAGGCGGCACCGACGAGGAAGAATCGTCCAATGGCGCGGACGACGGTAACGGCGAGGCATCGGACAGCGACGACGCAAGCGGTGATGGGGGAAGTGACGTCGACGGTGAAGCGGTCTACGCCGACGTCTGTGCCGCTTGTCACGACAGCGGTGCCGCCGGCGCGCCGAAGCTGGGTGATGCAGAAGGCTGGGGTGATCGGCTGGATCAGGACACCGCCACGCTCTATGAGCATGCCATCAACGGCATCGGTGCCATGCCCCCCAAAGGCGGCAACAGCGGCCTGTCCGATGAAGAAGTCGAAGCCGCTGTCGACTACATGATCGAGGGAACCGAATAACGCCGGATCACATCAATCCAGCAGCGATCGCAGGCCCGCAATGGCATCCTTGCCGCGGGCCTGTTTCTTCTCCGGGTCTTCCTTGTCGGCACGCCCTTCCCACTCCAGATCCGCCTCGGGCAGCTCATCCAGGAAGCGGCTGGGCGTGCAGTCCAGCAACTCCCCGTAGGCTTTGCGTTGCCTGGCCAGCGTCAGTGTCAGCGTGCGTCGTGCCCGGGTGATCCCGACATAAGCCAGGCGGCGCTCTTCCTCGACGGTGTCGGCCTCGATCGCATTGCGATGAGGTAGCAGCGCTTCCTCCATACCCATCAGGTAGACGTGCGGGAATTCCAGTCCCTTGGCCGCGTGCATGGTCAAGAGTTGTACCCGGTCGGAATCGTCCTCCTCTTCCTGCTGTTCGAGGATATCGCGCAACACCAGCCGTGAAATGGCAGCCTCCACACCGTCGGTTTCGGTGGCTGTGCTGTCAGCGTCCGTGTCGGCATCACCATCGAGTGATTTCTCGAGTTGGTCGATCAGCGTCCAGACATTGGCCATGCGCCGTTCAGCAATGGCGGGCGAGCTGGCGTTCTGATAGAGCCAGGCTTCATAGTCCATCTCGCGCAGCATGTCGCGGATGGCGGCGATGGCGTCATCCTGATCCATGCGCCGGCGTATGCCATCGATGAAGTGGGTGAAACGCCCCAGCCGCTCCACAGCCCGGGTCGACAGCACCTGTTCCAGCCCCAGTTCATGGCAGGCAGCAAACAGAGAAACGCCACGTTCGGTGGCATAGTTGGCCAGCTTCTCCAGCGTACCGGGACCGATTTCTCGACGCGGTACGTTGACGATGCGCAGGAACGCATTGTCATCGGCCGGGTTGATCAAAAGGCGCAGGTAGGCCATGGCATCCTTGATCTCGTTGCGAGAGAAAAAGGAGGTCCCTCCGGACAGTTTATAGGGGATCTGATAGTGCTGAAGCTTGAGTTCCAGCAACCGGGCCTGGAAGTTGCCCCGATAGAGCACCGCGAAGTCCCGCCACTCGGCACGCTCCTTGATGCGCCGGGTGAGGATCTCGCCGGCGACACGCTCGGCTTCTGCTTCTTCATGGCGATTGACCACCACACGGATCGGGACGCCGGGCCCCATATCGGACCATAGTGCCTTCTCGTAGACGTGGGGGTTGTAGGCAATCAAGGCATTGGCGGCACGCAGAATCGTACCGGTGGAACGATAGTTCTGCTCCAGCTTGATGACCTTGAGGCGCGGGAAATCCTCTCCCAGCGTGACGAGGTTCTCCGGACGAGCACCGCGCCAGGCGTAAATCGACTGGTCGTCATCACCCACCACGGTGAAGGTGCGGCGCTCCGCCATCAACAGCTTCACCAGTTGGTACTGACTGACGTTGGTGTCCTGATACTCGTCGACCAGCATGTAATGAATGCGGCGCTGCCAACGAGCCAGTACCTCAGGGTCATCACGCAACAGCACCACGGGCAGTAGAATCAGGTCATCGAAATCGACCGCGTTATACGCCTTCAGATGACGCCCGTAGGCTTCGTAGACTCTTGCCGCATACTGCTCGTCATCATCGGCGGCATGCGAGAGGGCTTGTCCCGGCAGGACCAGATCGTTCTTCCACTGCGAGATCCGATGTTGCACCCGCGCGATCTGGTCGGCATCGACCTGGGCGTCTTTCTGCATCAGATCGCGCAATAGCGCCTTGGCATCCTCGGGATCGAACAGCGAGAATCCCGGCTTGTAGCCGAGCGTCTTGAGTTCGCTGCGGATGATAGTGAGCCCCAATGTATGAAAGGTCGACACTGTCAGGCCGTGGCCTTCCTTGCCCTTGAGCATCGACCCGACCCGCTCCTTCATCTCGCGCGCGGCCTTGTTGGTAAAGGTCACCGCCGCGATACGGCGCGCACTCATGCCGCATTCGCGTACCAGATAGGCGATCTTGGTCGTGATCACACTGGTCTTGCCGGAACCGGCACCGGCCAGCACCAGACAAGGACCGTCGATATAGCGCACGGCTTCCTGCTGGCGCGGGTTGAGAGCGGAAAGACGCTGTTGAATCGTGGACATCATTTCACTCGTCGAGATCGGCACCGACAAAATCAAGCTGTCGCCAGGCCTCGTAGACGATCACCGCACAGGCATTGGACAGATTGAGGCTGCGACTCTTGGGCTTCATGGGAATACGCAGGCACTGTTCCCCGGGCAGGGCATCGAGCATCGCCTGCGGCAGTCCTCGCGTCTCGGGGCCGAATACCAGGGCGTCGCCCTGGCGGTAACGGGGCGTATGATAGCCGCTTCGCCCACGCGTCGAGACGGCGAAAACTCTCGCCGGTTCGACGGCTTCGATGAACTCTGGCCAACTCGCATGGACAGAGACCCGAGCCCACTCATGGTAGTCCAGTCCGGCTCGTCGCAACCGCTTGTCATCGAGCGTGAACCCCAACGGTTCGATCAGATGCAGCCGAAAACCGGTGTTGGCGCACAACCGGATCAAGTTGCCGGTATTGGGCGCGATCTCGGGCTGATACAACACCACATCGAGCATCGCGTTTACTCTGCCACGCCGTATCGGGCACGATAGGCGCGAACGGCCTCGGCATGCGGCGCCAATTCCTCGCCGGCATGCTGCTCGAGATACGCCAGCACGTCATCCAGCGTCACGATACTGATCACCGGCATGCCATAGCGCGCCTCGACATCCTGAATGGCGCTGGTCGCTCCGCTACCCCGCTCCTGACGGTCAAGTGCGATGACGACACCGGCCGCCGAGGCTCCTGCGGCATCGATCAACGACATGACCTCGCCGATGGCCGTTCCCGCCGTGATGACATCGTCGATGATCAGGATCCGGCCAGACAATTCGGCACCGACGATATTGCCGCCTTCACCGTGATCCTTGGCTTCCTTGCGGTTGAAGGCGAAAGGCATATCGCAGTCGTGATTGTCGGCCAACGCCACGGCACTGGTTGCCGCAAGCGGTATGCCCTTGTAGGCCGGACCGAACAACACATCGGCCGTCACACCGCTGTCGATAATGGCCTGGGCATAGAAACGTCCCAGGCGGGCCAGCGAGGCGCCACTCTTGAACAGGCCGGCGTTGAAGAAGTACGGACTCACCCGTCCTGACTTGAGAGTGAACTCACCGAATCGCAATACGCCCTGCTCGATGGCAAACTCGATGAATTCGCGCTGATAAGGCTGCATTTGCTTGGACACCCAACCCCCTATCACTTTTATAAGCTAATGCCATTTACCTAAACGTCTAATCGTCGGGTATCATACAGGCGCGACGGAAAAGGGAACATGTATGAAAATCGCCAGCATCAATGTCAATGGTATCCGCGACGCGGTCGACCGAGGCTTTCTCGACTGGTTGGCCAACCAGGACGCCGACGTCGTCTGCGTGCAGAATCTCAAGGCCAAGAGCTTCGAGCTCGATGACAGTATTCTCTACCCGGAAGGCTATGAGGGGTATTTCCTCGACGCCGAACAGGATGGTTTCTCGGGCGTCGGCATCTACAGTCGCAAGATTCCCAAGGCCATCATGTACGGGCTGGGCTTTCCTCAATGTGACAATGAAGCCCGCTTCCTCCAGGCTGACTACGAACGTTTCAGTATCGTCAGTTTCCTGATGCCGGACGGCAGCGACCCCGATGCCAAGGCAGCCTTCATGGAACAGTATCAGGAATACCTGGCCAAGATGGCACGCAAACGCCGTGAATATATCATATGCGGCACCTGGCATATCGCCCACAAGACCATCGACCTGGCCAACTGGGCCGACAACCAGACCACGCCTGGTTTCAAGCCGGAAGAGCGTGCCTGGATGGACCAGGTTTTTGGTCCCACCGGCTTCATCGACGCCTTCCGGGAAGTCAACCGCGACGCCGGTGAGTATACCTGGTGGCCAGCACTGGATCAGGATCAGCCACGGGCCCGTCAGGAGGGATGGCGTCTGGACTATCAGGTCGTGGGCACCCAATTCCGACGGCATGTCGTCGATGCCTGGATCGATGAAGATGCCACCTTCTCGGAATTCGCCCCGTTGATCGTGGAATACGATCTGAGCCTGTAACGTACCACTTTCCGTCGCCGTTCCTCTCGTCTGCCGGCCCACAAGCCGGCAGACGGATAGTCGGGTTGGCGTGGGTCAGTGCCGTATATCCAGGGCATCGCTCTGAGCCGCGAACAGTTGCTGTCCGGCGCCTTCGGCCAGATCGAGCATGGCATCGAGTTCACCACGGAAGAACGGTGCCGCTTCCGCCGTGCCCTGAACCTCAATCAAGCCGCCATCCTGCGTCATGACCACGTTCATGTCGGTATCCGCACCGCTGTCTTCGGGATAGTCCAGATCCACGACGGGCGTACCTTTGAAAATACCCACCGACACCGAACTCACGAGTTGTTTGAACGGATCGCTCTTGATCTGCTTCTTCCGCTGCATGTGACGAATGGCATCCACCAACGCGACGCAACCACCAGTGATCGAAGCCGTACGCGTACCACCATCCGCCTGGATCACATCACAATCGACAGTAATGGTGAACTCGCCCAGCTTCTTGAGATCCACAGCCGCACGCAGCGAGCGCCCGATCAACCGCTGGATTTCCAGAGTCCGCCCCCCCTGTTTGCCACGGGTCGCCTCACGGCCACCGCGCGTATGCGTCGCCCGTGGCAACATGCCGTATTCAGCGGTCACCCAACCCTGGTTCTTGCCTCTCAACCAACGTGGCACCCCGGCCTCGACACTGGCATTACAGAGAACCTGGGTGTCACCGAAAGCCACCAGCACCGAGCCCTCGGCGTGACGAGTGTAGTTGCGTTGCAGCCGGATCTCGCGAAGCTGGTCGGGTTGTCGTCCACTCGGGCGCATATCACCTCTCATGCCATTGCCATACGAATTGAGCGCCCTATTCTACACGTTTGAGGGCAGGAATCGGTTACACTATTTCGCCGTAGCCGGATGGCCTCGCCGCCTCTTCCTCTTACGCATCGCGCAGGAGCCTCGTGACGTTCACCCATCTTTGACCAGGAGATCGCATGGTTCACAGCATGACCGCCTTCGCCCGCCGCAGTCAGGATGCGGACTGGGGAAACCTCCAACTGGAACTTCGCTCCGTCAACCAGCGCTATCTCGATCTGCACTTTCGCCTGCCCGAGGCACTACGAGATATGGAACCGACCTGGCGAGATCAACTGCGTTCGCGGCTGGCACGTGGCAAGGTCGAATGCACCCTGCGATTCATTCCCAATGCCGAAGGCACATCGGTGACCGTGAACCGCCATCGCCTCGATGAGCTGGCCCGAGCACTGCATGAAGTACGCAGCCTGGTTCCCGATGCCACCATGCCGGATGCCCTGGCGCTGCTGGATCATCCCGGCGTGATCGACACGGAAGAGACCGATATCGAGCAGATCAAGCATGCCGCTCAATCCCTGTTCGCACACGCCCTGGACGACCTGATTGCCGGTCGGGAGCGTGAAGGCGAGCAACTGGCCACACTGATCCGCACGCGCCTCGCCGGTATTCGCGAGCAAGTGGATGCGATACGCATACGCCTTCCCACTATCATCGAAGGGCAGCGCAACCAGCTCCTCGAACGCCTGGAAGCCGTGCGTGCCGAACTCGACCCGCAACGACTGGAATCCGAACTGACCCTGATGGCCCAGAAAGCCGATGTGGACGAAGAACTCGACCGCCTGGCAACCCACGTC
Organism: Aidingimonas halophila; assembly: GCF_900106955.1. Lineage (GTDB taxonomy): Bacteria > Pseudomonadota > Gammaproteobacteria > Pseudomonadales > Halomonadaceae > Aidingimonas > Aidingimonas halophila. Next base: position 132,748 of record NZ_FNNI01000003.1, read on the forward strand.
AACGAAGTGGAACGGCAACTCGGCCAGTCAGGCCCCGTGGGCCGGCGGCTGGACTTCCTGATGCAGGAACTCAATCGCGAGGCCAACACCTTGTCATCCAAATCGGTCGTCGCCGACACTACCCGCAGCGCCGTCGAACTCAAGGTCCTGATCGAACAGATGCGCGAACAGATCCAGAATATCGAGTGATGTCCACTACCATCCACACAAATTCATAATGCTATGTTTTTGAGAAAAAATTTCTGACTGCTTGTCTATAGCTGTCTACGAAAATCCAGCTTAAGCCAGCGCAAAGTGGGGAATAAACCAGTGTACTACCCACCAAGAGGCTCGATTTTCCTATGGGTACTCCCCACTTCAAACGCTCACCCCTGGACTGAAGCCTCCCTCCCAGGGAAACAAGTCCTGCGCCAACCTGGCAGAAAAAGCCGTGTAAACATGCTCTTGGATGCTTCGATACACGTTCGCCGGAAAGCGGCGTGAGCTGACGCTGGATAAGTAAGCGGACCGTCGTTCCTTGGCCGAGGCTCGAGAGCATGCTGTGGAAGCCCAGAAGGCCATCCGTAAAGGACTCGATCCTGTCGAAGAACACAAACGTGAGGAGCAGGTTACCATTCATACTGTCCAAGGCTTTTTCACCGATTGGCATCAGATAAAGAGTGGCAGGAAGACGAGCCTGTCTCAGGCCCGCCACCCGACCCCAAATAAGCGATTGATCGCCAGAAGGCTTGTGGTACTGCCACTCTCATGGGCCACGCCGCGATTGTTGCGACTCAGGGTCATGCCTTAGTGTTGAATTCCTTTGCTGAGTCGACGGAGATATCCATCATGACGACTACTTCGGCCCACATTATGTCCATACCTCAGACCATCCCGGCGGAGGGGGTTTTCCTGCCGGATGACCTTCTGACCCAGATACGGGAGTCCTTCCTGCACATCGATGCCTGCCCCTTCACTGGCAAGCGAGTCTTCTTCGAGAATGCAGGTGGTTCATTAACACTCGAGTCGGTCGCTGAACAAAGCGCCAAGGTCGCCGGCATTCCCGATAATGAGCACCGCGACAATCCCGCCTCCCGCGCCGTGTCGCAGATTGTTTCTACCGGACGCAATGATCTGGCCAACTTCATGGGCGCTAACAGCGGCGTTATCTTTGGCGGTGAGACCGGCACAGAGTGTCTATTTCGTGTAATCCGAGCAGCGGCACTTTCCGCCAAGGAGGGAGGCAGCATCGTCGCAAGCTCGGTGGAGCACCCTGCAACCTATGATGCTACCGCCCAGTGGGCGCGCCGCACCAATCGCGAGTGGATCGAAGTCCCCTTCGATGTCGAGACTGGTCAGGTGACAGCGGCGCACTACGCCAACTGCGTGCGTCCGGACACCCGTATCGCGACGATTTTGCATTCCAGTCCGGTAACCGGCATGAGCATGGATATCGTCGAGATCGTGCGAACCATCAGGACTGTGGCCCCCGAGTGCATCATTGTTGTCGATGGTATCCAGCATGCGCCACACGGGACGCTGGCCGTCGATGACTATGATGTCGACGCCTATGTCATCTCGCCCTACAAGGCGTACTGCCGTTTCAACAATGGTTATGCTTGGATCTCTGATCGCCTGAGCATGGTCAAGCACGACCGGCTGTTGGGCAAGCCCGCTGATGCCTGGGAGTTGGGTAGCCGCGACCCCTCAGCCATGGCCGGTGTCAGTGCGATGGTCGACTACCTCACCTGGCTGGGCGGTCACTTCACCGAGGAGACGTCACGCCGCGACTGCCTGGTGGCCGCCAGTCGGGCAATGCAAGCGCATGAGCGTGCCCTGGTGCACAGACTGCTGCACAGCGGTGCGGGCCTGCCGGGATTGTGCAGCTATCCCGGGCTGCATCTGATTGGGTCGGCGGAGTCCCCGAACCGCGAGGGAGTGGTGTCGTTCGCCGTCGAGGGGTACGAAGCCAAGCAGGTCGTCGCCGAGCTCGGGGCTCGGGGGATACGCGTCCACGCCCGAAGCGACGATGTTTTTTCTGGCAATATCCTTCGCCCGATGGGACTGAAGGCAGTGACTCGAATCTCCCTCGCTCACTACAATAGCGCTGCAGAAATTGACCTCTGTCTGGAAGCGCTTGCGGAAATATTGACTCAGGGTTGATGAGTGTTGTTAACCCTTAGGTGCCTATGTCAACTCTACTGGAGTTAACCCTGTTCAGTGGATTTCACCACAAAGGGTCAGATGCCTACCGAAACGGTAAAACGCCAACACTTTGAAAATGCGCGACACTATCATAGGCTCAAATTCCAACGAGGACAGTTTATCCCTCCCGCCACTAAAAGTGCCGGGTATCTCGCGCAAGACTGATGTCCCTTACAGGAACAGCATAAGCGTGCAAGCGATCCCGATGAATACCGCCATGAAACGCATATTCTCGCCCTTGGCGAGGGCTGCAGGCGAGACCGCGAAAGCCTTGCAGGCGGTGAGAAACGCTAATGATCCTAGTGCCGCCATGGCACCATAGGCCCACCCCACCAGTGCCGCGATGCCGAGCAAAGCGACGTGCAGTTCAGTCGGCATGACCGGCCCGAACATCGTCAGAGTGATCGTCGCCGGTACTACCATATGCAGACCTAGCGTGGCGAGAATAGCGATCACCAGCGCCGTCAGCGCGATTAATCCATTCGCGCCGACGCTATGCGCCAGCATAGCCACCCACTCTTGCACTTCCGGCGTCGAGGTCACGGCGACCGCGAAGATCAGAGCGCCGGAAAAGATGGTGATCTCGCTATCGAAATCTCGCCAATAGCCCTCGGTTAGCGTCAGCATCCTGCTGCGAATTCCAGCACCACGCCACAGCGCGAGACCTAGTGCCAGCGGTGGAATGAATAGGGTGGCGCCCTGGAGCGGGTTGAGGCCGATACTCATGTACAGCACCAGATTAAGGGCCACCAGCCCCAGCACAGGCGCCAACACCCAGCATAGGGCCTTCCAGAAACGTGCGGGCAATTGGCGGGGTAAGCGACAGCGACCAGCAAGGAAGCTGAGCGCCAGCAGCGCAGCGGCCAACAAGAGGCCAATCATCAGCACCCGCCATAGCTGCAGCCGTTCGCCGAGGGAGGCGGTCACAATACCCATCGCGACCGTGAAGGGCGAGAAAAGCACCGACAGTCCGATACCACGGATCGACCAACCGGCGATGTCTTCTTGAGCATCCATGTCGTGGTCCTGATAAGTCGCCAGCGGCGCGATGACACTCACGGCCCCCACGGCCAACGGAACACCGAAGCATACGCCAAGTAGTTGCACCATGCCGCGTCGGGGGCGCAGCGACAGAGCAGTGAACGAGGCATTGACTTCACTCAGGCTCGGCGAGGTCTGGATCACCGCACGCAGCACGTAGAGGCTGGCGAGAAAGGCGGAGATCATCGCCGCGCGCTCCAGCCCCTCGGCAATGGCGTTCCAATGCTGAGAATGGGCGTTCAATGCCAGGGTGGCACCGCACAACACCAGGAAGATACCGCGGTTCAACCCGGACCGGGTCAGGCATGAAAGCACGACGATCCATAGCGCGATCCCCCCGGCCAGCTGGCGTATCGCGTCACTATCGAAGAGGATGGACAGGGCCCCGCAGCACCACAGCCCCAGCACCCATACCGGCATCGTCCGGCGCGGGGCGGGGTGCCGAAGGACCAACGGCATACCTCGTCTCAGGCAACCTGGGCGGATTGCGGCTTCAGTGGTACCTCGCCAATGGCCGTGCAGCGATGCATCAGGCGATCGCCCAGCCCATCATAATCCATCACTGCATAGTGCATGGTGCAGCGGTTGTCCCAGATCACCAGATCGTTGAGCTGCCACACGTGGCGATACTGGAAATCAGGCTTGGTGCAGTGCTGGTAAAGGAACTCAAGTACCGCCCGGCTTTCCTCCTTGCTGAGCCCGACGATGTGGGAGGTGAAGCCGGGATTGACGAACAGGCTCTTGCGACCGGTTTCCTGGTGGGTACGTACCACAGGATGCGACATCGGCGGCGCCTTATCGAGTTGGTCCTTGGTGACGCTCTCGTTGCGGAACCCGCCGGACTGGGCGACTGCAAAGTCGTGCACCGCCTCGAGCCCTTCGAGGAAATGCTTCATGGTGTCAGATAGTGCGTCGTAGGCTTTGTACATGCTGGTATAGACGGTATCGCCGCCGTAAGGCGGAATCTCCAGCGCGTAGAGCACCGAGGCCATGGCGGGAGTCTTCTCGTAAGATTGGTCAGAGTGCCAGTAAGTACCGGCTCCCTTGCGACCCTGCGGCTTGCCGTTCGTTACCTTATTCGAGACGCGATAGATCTCGGGGTGGTCTGGATGAAGGTACTTGGTGACAGTGTGGCCCTGCAAGGTGTGCAATTCACCGAACTTGCGGCTGAAGGCGATCTGCTGTTCCTCGCTGATCTGCTGGTCGCGAATTACCAGCACACCGTTGGCACGGTTCCACAGTTCCCGGATCTCATCGAACAGCGCATCGCTGCAACCGGCGGCGAGATCCAGGCCGCGCACTTCGGCGCCGAGAGCGGGACACAGGGGGCGATAGTCGAGTTGCATGGCGTTACCCCTTCGTAACTTTTGTAGCTTTCATTTGTGGCCATTGGCCATGTCCGGCGTCGCTTCGGGCGATTGTCGTTGTTGCCGACCATTGAGCGTGGACAGGGCCTTGCGGATGAGTGGGGCTAAGGATCGTCAACGAGGGAGGTGGCGCCAAGAAGATACAGTGTCTTGGCATTATCGAAGCTAGCGTTCATTGTCATCTCCTTTACGTGCGAAAATTGTACTTATAAATACACAATCCAATCCAAGCACACAAGTCGCCAGCCTACAAGGGTTGCCTAGCACCCGCCCCGGACTCACTCGTTATTGCATATATATCTCACTGTTTATTATTGATTTAGTATAAGTTAATACTTTTGTCTATGGCTGGATAACCCAAATAGGCGCTAGACGCCCATAAAAAATTGTACTTATATTGTTTTTTAAAAAAGGGCATGGTATGAATCCGACATCCCGGTCTTCTCCAAGGGGCTTTCCCTCAAGGCAACCAACAAGACGCCGCCAGGCCAGATCAATGAGCCGATTACCTGCGTCGGTGTGCCCGTTCGGCCTGGCGACATCATCGTCGATGACCGCGATGGCCCCTTGGTGGTGGCTCCCGAGCGAATCGCCGAAGTGAACGAGGCATCTCAGCCACGCGAGGACAAGGAAGAGAGTATCCGCCAGGTACTCGAGAAGGGCCGGACCACAATGGAGTTGCTCGACCTCATCCCGGTGCTGGCACGCCTGGGTGTGCGCTGAAGCACTATATGGGAAAGGCAAATCATGAATCATTCGATGACAACGGGATAGCATCATGTCGTCATTAGACAGGCAGCGAGACGACGCCAAACAGGCACCAACCAGACCCCACCGGGGGCGGCGTCTCGACGGCATCCATAACCTGCATGATTTCGAGCAGGCCGCGCGCCGGCACCTGCCGCATGCAATCTTTTCCTACATCGCCAATGCGGCAGAAGATGGCAAGTCCCTGCGGACGAATGCCCGCGCCTTCGATGACTATGGCTTCGTGCCGAGGGTGCTCGTGGATGTCTCGCAAACCAGCCAGACTACCACGCTGTTCGATCAGCGATTCAGCTCACCGTTCGGCATTGCGCCCATGGGCTTGAGCGCACTCTTTGCCTACCGCGGCGACCTGACCCTGGCCAAAGCGGCCGGCCGCCAGGGCATTCCCATGATCATGAGCGGGTCGTCACTGATCCCCCTGGAAGAAACTGCCAAGCTTGATGAATCGACCTGGTTCCAAGCCTACCTTCCCGCGGGCCGGGAAGGGATTCGCGCCCTGCTAGAGCGCGTCGAATCAGCTGGATTCCGGCATCTGGTCATCACTCTGGATACCCCGGTGGCCACCAATCCAGAGAACAACCGGCGCGCAGGCTTTTCCTCACCGCTGCGGCCCAGTCTGAAGCTCGCCTGGGATGGAATGAGCCACCCGCGCTGGCTGTTCGATACCTTCTTCCGGACACTCATCCGGCATGGTATGCCCCACTTCGAGAACAACTACGCGACCCGCGGGGCACCGATTTTCTCGTCTCGTGTCAATCGTGACATCTCCGACCGAGGGCATCTCGACTGGGATGACATGGAATTCATCCGCGACCGCTGGCCAGGCAAGCTGATCCTCAAGAGCGTGCTGCATCCCGACGATGCGCTCCGGGCGGCGCGGCTCGGCGTCGACGGGCTCATCGTCTCCAACCATGGCGGGCGTCAGCTGGACGGCGTCATCTCCCCACTAACCATGCTGCCAGAGATCATACAGGCAGTGGGCGACCTTCCGGTGATGATCGACAGCGGATTCCGGCGGGGCACGGATGTACTCAAAGCCCTGGCACTAGGGGCACGTTTCGTCTTCGTCGGGCGCCCCTTCGCCTATGCAGCGGCTTGCGCGGGGGAAGCCGGCGTCGAACACGCGGCTTCCCTTCTGTCCAGCGAAATCGCCCGCGACATGGCCTTGCTGGGTATCACCGACCTCACGCAATTGCGCGCCGATCATCTGCGCCGGCTCCCCCAATGAGGCAGCCGGGAACGAGACAACGACGATCACCGATAAGGAGCAGACCTTGGCTTTTCCTCCCCTCCCCCGATCCGTTATCCGACTCGACGTTTGGTACGACCCCGCCATGCAGGCGATCTTTGACCAACATCCGGACTATGCCCTGACGACGATTCCCCGGGACGCCGATATGCACAGCGTTGCCACGACATTGGGTAACGCACATGCCTACCAGATCTCGTCGGCCAAGGATGAGAACCCTACACGCTGGCGCGCCGATGCCGAGCTGCTCGCCCAAGCACCGAACCTGCTGTGCGTATCGACCTCGGGCGCCGGCTATGACACCGTCGACGTGGAGGCCTGCACGCGGGCAGGGGTACTGGTAATGAACCAGTCGGGTGCCAATGCACAGTCGGTGGCAGAACACACCATCGGCTTGATGATCGGGGTGTCCAAGCGACTCACCGAGACCGACCGCCGTCTGCGCCGGGAGCGCGGATTTACCCGCGAGGCCGTGATGGGCCGTGAGATCACCGGTAAGACCCTGGGGCTGGTGGGGCTTGGCCATATCGGCCGACGTGTCGCCGCAATCGCCCAGGCCTTCGACATGCGTGTCATCGCCTGCGACCCAGCCCTCGACGAGGCAACGATGGCCGCACGCGGGGCCCAGAAAGTATCGCTGGAGACGCTGCTGGCCGAGTCAGATCATGTCTCGCTTCACTGTCCCCGCAACGCAGACACCCTCGAGCTGATCGATGCCGAGGCCTTTCGCCTCATGAAACCGGGCGCGGTGTTCATCTCCACCGCCCGAGGCGGCATACACTCCGAACCGGCATTGATCGAGGCGCTACACAGCGGTCACCTGGCCGGCGCGGGCGTCGATGTCTGGGACGTCGAACCCCCGCCGCTCGATCACCCCCTGTTGGCGATGCCGAACGTGATCGCCACCTACCACACCGCCGGAGTCACCCACGAGGCAAGGCGCAATGTGGCCACCTGGGCCGCCGAACAAATCATTCACACCCTCGACGGCGGTACCCCGGCGCGCCTCGTGAACCCCGATGCCTGGCCTAGCTACGCGGCTCGCTACGAAGCAATATTCGGCGTCAGACCCAATGCCTCCCCCTGACCTCGCCTCAGGGTCAGCCTTTTAACCCTATTTATGAGTCTGACCCAGAGGCCCCCGAATGCAGAAGAGAGGAACTGATACATGAACACGATGGTCGGATTTATCGGCCTGGGCGTCATGGGCGCCGGCATGGCCAAGAACATCATCGAGGCAGGCATCCCGTTGACGATAACCACCTCCTCACCCCAGAAGGCGGATACCTACCGCGAGATCGGCGCCCACGTTGTCTCCAGCCCGCGAGATGTGGCGGCCAATGCTCAACTCATTGTTACCTGCGTGCCGGACGCCGCCGCCCTGCGCGCCATTATTGCTGGGCCTGACGGCATCGCCGCGGGTAACTGGCAAGACGGACTGCTGCTCGACTGTAGCACCATCGCCCCCTTCGAGGCCGAGGAGATGGCCGAGCGTCTTAGTGAGATAGGTGCCCAATTCATAGACGCCCCCGTAAGCGGTGGCCGCAAGGGCGCTGAGAGTGGCTCGCTGACCATCATGTGCGGCGGGGACGCAGTCTTAATTGAGCGCGCGCGCCACGTTCTCGACGCGATGGGCAATAATATCCATCATGTCGGCCCACTCGGCGCAGGCCAGGCAGTAAAAGCCTGCAACCAGTTGATGGTGGCCGTCAATTTGATGGGCGTCTGTGAGGCCATCGCCATGGCCCGTTCAGCGGGTGTTGACCCCAAGTTAATGCAACAAGTGTTATCGACCGGCGCAGCCCGCAGCGGTGTCCTAGAGGCGCATGGCCAGCGCTACATCGATAACCAGTTAGAGGGCGGTTTCCGTTCTGATTTGATGAAAAAGGATCTCGGTATTGCCGCCGCTGTCGGCACCCATTATCAGCGCACTCAGCCAGCTACCAACCTGGCACATCAGCTTATGCAGGCCTCATGCAATGCTGGCTTCGCCCATCTCGACAGTGCGGCTCTCGGGCTTCTCTACGACAGTCTCAATGGCGCCGACTCCTGGGGTGATAACGAATGATAGGGACTTTCTCAGTGAAGCAGCTGCGAGCCTTCTCAAGCAGCGTTTTCGAAACCGGTGGCCTAACCAGACAAGATGCCGCCACGGTGACTGATCTTGCCCAGCAACGTCGATGAAGAAGACCCATATACCCGTTACTACCAGGCCTACAAGGACGAGGTCCGGGCACTCGCTGACCATGTTGGTGCCAGTGCCGCCGCTCGTGAGCTGGGTCTTCAACCCAGCCAGCTCTACCAATGGCGAACCAAGGCTCAGCAGCAGAGTGCCTCGGCTCGCGAGCAGACCTTGGCTGAAGAAAATGCGAGGCTCAAGCGTCATCTGGCTGAGAAGTCGGAAGAGCTGGAAATCGCAAAAAGCCGCGGTGTACTTCGCGAAGAGCCTGAAGTGAAGTGTACGCCTTCATCGAGCAGCATCGTCAGGCCTTCAGCGTTCAACGGATGTGCACGTTTCTCAGCGTCGACCGCAGCGGCTACTACACCTGGCGACAGCGTGGAGGTGAGCCGTCTCCCCGCCGCCGACAAGCGATCATCAATCAGCGCGTGGCTCAGGCCTTCGAACAGGCGAGGGGCGCTCAGGCGCTGCCAGGCTGACCATGACCTGAACGTTGCCTTGGTTTTGAGCCACACTTGAATGGAGAGCCGTATGCGCTGAGAGGTGCACGGACGGTTCGGAGAGGAGAAGCAGGGAGATAGTTCGACTACGCCCTGCTTCCTCTACTCGGAACCTGATGCCTTCTCCCGCCGGCTCATCGGCTGGCGAGTCTCCCGCACGCCCCGCACCGACATGGTGCTGGATACGCTGGGGCAGGCGCTTCATGATCGGCCTCAACGGAGTGACACCGACTTGATCCACCACAGCGACTGAGGCGTGCCAAGGGCCACTTACACGGTTCAGGTCAGAAGACCGTTTCACCCCGCGCTGTCCGCCCGGTTGTCTCATCCATGACTCGCCTCCTCCAGCCCCTCCATACGAAATCCTATTTCCTCCAGGGCGGACACGAGTTCACCGGTGCGCTCCTCATCCAGCTCAACCAGCGGCGGTCGCACGCGACGCCAGCCGGGCGCCCCGGAGAAGTGAGCCGTGGCAGCCTTCATGGCGGGAATCAGCGGAAAGCGCTCGAAAAGGTCGCGTACCGTGTTGAGCGAGCGCTGTCGCGTGTCTGCGTCCTCGGCCTGCCAGTTTGCGCCCAGACCGGCGATGGCGCCCGGATTGACGTTGGCGGTGGCGCTGATGCAGCCGGCGCCTCCCGCCCGCAGGGTATCCAGCAGAAAACGCTCGCTGCCGGCATAGACGGCGAAGTCGCCGCCACCGAAGCGCTCGATCAACGCCTGGGTATGCGACCAGTCGCCACCGCTGTCCTTGATCCCGGCGATGGTGCCGGGGAAGGCGTTACGCAGGCGCTCGATCAGTTCAAGCGACAACGGAACCTGGGCGACGGGCGGGATGTGATAGAGATAGACCTGCAGCCGCGAGTCCCCCACCCGCTCGATCACCTCGCTGTAGTAGCGGAACAACCCCTCGTCGCTGACACCCTTGTAGTAGAACGGCGGCAGCATCAACACGCCATCGCAGCCGACTGCTAGGGCCTCGCGGGTCAACGTCACACTGTCACCGATGGCACAGTGCCCGGTGCCTGGCATCAGCCGGGCGGGGTCGATTCCCCCCTCCACCAGGGCCGCCAGCAAGCCCTGCTTCTCGGCCACGGTCATGGAGTTGGCCTCGGAGTTAGTGCCGAACACCGCCAGACCGACGCCATGGGAGGCAAGCCAGCGACAGTGCGACACGAAACCCCGGGCATCCGGCGCCAGGTCGGCGCCGAAGGGCATGATCACCGGAGACCAGACGTCTCCACGCGTTTGAGACATAACCTCACTCCTCGTGCTGTGAATGTGTTCTGTGCCAGGGTTCGGTGGCGTAGCTGTCGAGCGCTGCCGAAGCCTCCTTTTCCACCTGCGAACGGTGAAGCACAAAGTGGGAGTTCCCGTTCGCGTCCCGTATGCCCGATAGCGACTGAAGTCCAATCATGGCCATGTTCCGGTCGACTTCTTCCGACAGGATGTCGAACGCACGCGTCACGCCGGGCCGGCCGGCGAGCGCAGCGGCATAGAGGAAAGGCCGACCGACGAAAGCGAAGTCCGCCCCAAGAGCCAAGGCCTTGAGGACCTCGGTGCCACGCCGGAGCCCACTGTCGATAAGAACGGGCACGTTCGGACCCACTGCGGCGCGGATCCCGGGCAGTGCGTCGAGCGGCGCGATCATGCTGTCGAGTTGTCGGCCGCCATGACTGGATACGATCAGCCCGTCGCACCCCACGTCGAGTGCGCGTATCGCGTCATCCGGGCGGAGAACGCCCTTAAGGACCAGGTTGCCTTTCCAGTGCTTCCGCGCTGTCTCAAGGTGCTCCCAGGCGAAAGCCTCCCGCCCGCTGAACGAACGCTCGATGTTGCGCGCAACGATCGGGGGACCTTCACCTACATCGAGATTCGCAAAGCGCGGCATGCCATGACGCATAAGCGTCTTGAACGCCGTCCCAAACGACCAGGCGGGTCGGGTGGCGCCTTGCAGAAACAACTTGGGTGTCGGCTCGATGGGTGTCACGAAGCGATTTCGTTTGTCGATTTCCCGATTTCCGTTCACCGGAACGTCAACCGTGACCACGAGCGTCTCGAACCCTGCGGCGGCGATCCGCTCGACCATGGCACGGACGCGATCATGATCCCCGGGGAAGTAGGCCTGGAACCAGTGGCTCGGCCCCTCCTTGGCGACGCGCTCGAGCGGTGTAAGCGAAGTTGCGCTCAGGATAGCGACGGTGTCGCGATCATATGCGCCATTCGCCAGTGCGATGTCGCCATCGTAGGCGGCGAGTGCCGACAGGCCCATGGGAGCAATGCCGAAAGGGCGGGAGTAGCGCCTCCCGAACAGGCCGACCGACTGGTCCCGATCCTTGGTCCCGCGAAGGACGTTCGGAGAAAAAAGGTATTTTTCAAACGCACTTCGATTGCCGGTATAGGCTGCGCCAGACTCGGCCTGTCCGGCGATATACCCGAAGATCGGAACAGGCAGATGTCGGCGTGCACGTGCCTCGAGGTCGTCGAGAGAAACGACGCCGCGCATCCCCCTCGGGACGTTCTGGCGCGCCGGTATCGCCGTATCGGGGCTGTGGGGTTCGACGGGGGATTTGCGGGAAGTGTCAACGGCTGTCATCGCAATACGTACCTTCGTAGATGACGCAGCCACGCTCATTCAGCAGCCGGTCCACCCAGGACCGATCCACCTTGCTCTCCCGTATCGAGGCGAGTTCTTTCATTTCCGCCTCAAGCTTCGCCTCACCAGCGGCCAGGATCTGATTGGCATCCGCAGCGGGGATGGAAAGAGTGCCGTCACCATCGCCGACAACCAGGTCCCCAGGATTGACCACCATGCCGCCGATGCGTATCGGGACGTTGACCTCTCCGGGACCGTCCTTGTAAGGGCCTCTATGGGTAATGCCGCGGGCGAACATGGGCATTCCCATCTCGGTGATTTCGTACCGGTCGCGGACGGCCCCGTCGATCACGAACCCTTCTACGCCATTCGTCTTGGCGAGGAGCGCCATGATTTCTCCCATAGTCGCCGTGGTCAGATCACCCCCGGCGTCGACAAGGATCACGTCCCCAGGGCGGGCCATGTCGATCGCCTTGTGGACGATAAGGTTGTCTCCAGGCCTCGTTCGCACTGTCAGAGCGGTGCCGGCCATCGACTTGCTCTCTTTCGACCAGTGGATGGGGAATATGCCAGCGCCCCCTGCATCCATGCGGTTCATCATATCGGATATGTTCGCCACGGGCAGGCGCCGGGCGCGGTCGATCAGCCCGGCGTCGATTTGCGGAGCGCATCCGAAGACACGAAAACCGTTAGTCACCTTGCTCATTCTTCCTCCTTGGGTCTGTCGGCGTAATCGGCATCAGCACCGAGAGCGCACAGGACCTTCAGCACAACGCTGCTCCCGCCCCGCTCGTGGCCGTCACCGAAACTCATGACCTGCCGCGCCAGACTGGATCTAACTCGCCCGTTCTATGCCCCTTCACAGGAGCACACGCAGCTATTGGTACTTCGTTGATTATCGTTCCAAGCTCAATTTTGGATACAATCTCACCTAAAGCAAATCAGCGCAAGGCGGCATATTGCCCTATTTTATGCAACTATAGTCGCATTTTATGGGGCTATTACAACAAGAGTTAATCGTCTAGGGTGTGGATTGGGTCCAATCTGAACAATTCACGAAACAACAGGACCCACCACGACTGGGAGGAAAGAAGCATGAAACTTAAAACTAAGATTCTTTACGCCGCTCTTGGCTCGACAATGCTCGCCGGATCGGCGGTAGCGGAAGAATACCCGACTCGCTCTATTGATATGATCGTTGCCTATAGTGCCGGTGGTGGCACAGATGTCGCCGCGCGAACGCTGGTTCCATTTATCGAGGAAAACTTGCCAGGCGACGCTACGATCAATGTCGTCAACCGCCCCGGAGCTGGGGGTGAAGTCGGCTTCACTGCCCTGGCCAATGCGGAACCCGATGGTTATACATTTGGTTTCGTCAACCTGCCCAATCTTCTATCAATCCCCATCCAGCGCGATACGGATTATGACCTGTCCTCGTTCCAGCCGATCGCCGACATCGTCTATGATCCAGGTGGCTTTGGAGCAAGCGCGGATGCCGAGTTCGACGACCTTGAGAGTCTCGTCGAATACGCCGAGGACAAATCCGGGCCAGTGACCTACGGCACCACTGGCATCGGTTCAGACGACCACCTTTCCACACTTGCGTTTGCCCGTCAGGCAGATATAGAGATGCGACACATCCCGTTCGATGGTGCAGCCGATGTCAGGGCGGCGCTTATGAGCGGTGAAATCGACCTCGCAGGTACAAACGTAAGTGAACTGGTCGACTATGCCGATTCCGGTGATATCGCCATCCTTGGGCAAATGGCCGAAGAGCGCTGGGATGGAGCGCCAGACGTTCCTACGTTCCAAGAACAAGGTTTCGATGTTGTGATGGGCTCCGACCGCGGGCTCGCCGCACCGGCGGGCTTCCCGGAAGACGCTCTATCTACCTTGGAGAAGGCTGTAGAAGAGGCCGTATCCGATCCTGAGTTCCTGGAGAAAGCGGAGGAGCAAAACTTGCCATTGTCCTACATGGATTCCGAAGAATTCGGCGAGAAACTGGAACGTATGAACGAGAACATCCAGGAGCTCTGGGAAGAGCAGCCTTGGGTCGAAGAGTAATGGCTCGCTGGCGGCCCCTCGCTGGGCCGCCAGGTATAAGGGTGAAACATGAACCGATTAACCTTTGAATGCGTCTCAGGACTCGTGGTCCTTGCTGCGTCCGTAGCAGGCCTCGTCGAAAGCCTCAGTTTTAATAAACAAAGCGCGATTTTGCCAGTTGCCGTGACTGCGCTTGCATGTGCACTGAGCACGATCTGGCTTGTGACCTCGGCAGTTGCCTTCCTGCGGGGATCAGGGGAGCGCATCGAGCTGGATACTCGTGAGATCATGAAGTTAATCATGATCCTTCTCACGGCATTAGCCTATGTCTACCTGATGGTTCTTATCGGGTTTTTCACGACTACCTTAATCGTGGTGCCCGCACTCGCATTCATGGCGGGGTATCGTAATGCGAAGGTGCTTACAGCAGCGACCGTCGGCTTCGTGGTCATTCTCTACGGCGTCTTTCGTGGCCTGCTCTCCGTACCATTGCCTGATGACATTCTCTTCTCGCTCATCGGAGGCTGATAATGGAAATTTTTTCGGCGATTGCATCGGCCGTCCCTGGCGTGTTCTCAATCCAAGTGATCATCGCCATGTTGGTGGGAACAATGGTTGGCATCGGAGTGGGTGCGTTGCCAGGTCTGTCGGCGACGATGGGCATTGCTGTCCTCATTCCGCTGACCTTTTCGCTGGAACCTCTGGTGGCATTGGGAATGGTTGCCGGTATCTATAACGGAGCGATGTACGGTGGATCAATTCCCGCTATATTACTACGTATCCCGGGCACGCCCGCGGGTATCGCTACGGTCTTCGATGGCCACAGAATGGCTAAGAAAGGCGATCCGAAGCTGGCGCTCGACATTTCTCTGGTATCGTCATCTCTCGGCAGCGCCGTGAGCGCGATAGCCCTTCTTCTTCTCGCCCCCGCACTGGCGACAGTCGCCCTGAAGTTCGGGCAAGCTGACTATTTCTGGCTCGCCGTTTTCGGCCTGACGATTATTTCGGTTCTCCTCGCCGGTAACCCGGTGAAGGGGTTCCTCAGTGCATGCCTTGGCTTGTTCGTTGGCCTCATCGGAATTGATAGCTTGACGGGAAACCAACGCTTTACCTTTGGCTCGTCTGAACTCCTCAGCGGGGTCGACATCATTGTGATCCTGACTGGGCTCTACGCCATCCCACCGGCGTTCGACCTTATGACTGGAAAAGCTGGAATCTCCGCCGGACACATAGACGTCTCAGGTTCGCGGGAAAAGTTTCCTTGGCACACACTGATCCCTACCTGGATCCGGTCGTCGGGAATCGGCCTGGTAATCGGACTCATCCCGGCTTTAGGCGGCAACATCGCTTCGCTCCTCGCGTGGAATGAGCAGCGACGCTGGACAAAAAATCCGGACACCTACGGGACTGGAGAGCCCGACGGGATCGCGGCGCCTGAATGCGCGAACAACGCCGATACAGGCGCAACTCTGATCCCCGCCTTGACGCTCGGTATCCCTGGAAACGCCGTGGCGGCCGTCGTTCTCGGCGCCCTTCTTGTCCACGGACTCCGTCCCGGACCGGACCTATTCCGTGCCAATGCAGATGTCGTCTACGGCTTCATGCTCACGATGCTTATTACCGCCGGATTCATGTGGCTGATTGGCAAGTTCGGCTCGCGGCTCTACGTGAATATACTCCGTATGCCGGGGACGCTGCTGGGTCCCTTCGTGCTCGGGCTTACCATCGTGGGCGTATATTCGATCAACAATTCCTTGTTCGAGGTCTGGCTGATGCTCGGATTTGGGGCGCTTGGCTTCATCATGGAAAAACTGGCCATCCCGACCGCTCCGGCTGTTCTTGCCGTGATACTCGGCCCAATTGCCGAGGAATCTTTCCGGCGAACTGTCCTCATCTCCGGCGGCGATATGAGCGCCTTGCTCGCCGGCCCGATCTCTTGGATACTGGCTACTCTCACGGTAATCGCCGTTATATCGCCGCTTTGGAAGGCAATCTGGCCGCGGCGGGCGGCTAATTCGGGTGATGAAGCATCATGACTGTTCTCGAAGACATACTAACTAGGCTGAGAGAGCGTCTGGTCGGAGGGCACTACAAGCCCGGCTATAAGCTCCGAGAGCAAGCCATCGCGTGCGAGTTCGATGTCAGTCGCACACCGGTGCGCACCGCAATACAGAGGCTCGTGGCTGAGGGACTGCTCGAATACGAAGCTAATCGTGGGGCAGTTGTCCGCGAATGGACCGATGTGGACCGGGAGGAAATCTTCGAGCTGAGGATGCTCGTGGAGAGCCACGCAACGGGTCGTACGGCGAAGGCAATATCCCCTGCAGCTCTCGCCGAGATGGAGTATCACAACGATCGCATACGCCGCGCGGTTTATGAACAAGGCGAAGGTGCTCTGGACGAGATGCACGAGGGCAACTTTGCCTTTCATATGGCTGTGTACGAGAACTGCGGCAGCACTTACCTAGCGCATTACGGGCGCAGTCTGCTCGACTACCCAATGGTGATCAGAGGGTTCTACATCTACTCGGAGGATGAGATATACGAGAGCATCCGCCAGCACGAGGAGATACTTTCTGCGCTCAGGGCCGGGAACGAGCGCTGGGCTCGGGCTGCAATGGAATGCCACTTGCTGGGGGCGATCATGAGATTCCGCAAGTCTTCTCAAGAAAAGGCCGCCCGAGAAACGGATAAGACTGACGTCCCCGCTTCCGCTCCCGCGAAGGCGATGTCGGACTGACGTGCCGCCGCTTCGCCCCTCCGAGACCACCATGAAAACAGGCGTCCCGACAGGCTCCGGCGACATGTCGAGCCCGGGAGCCTCCTGCAAGGAAATCTAATGCGTATCGCCACACCCACCGTCATCGCGGAGGCTAGCTGATGTCCGCATCGAATTCCGTCACCCGTATCGTTTTCCTGGATCGTGAGACGCTATCGCGGGAAACGACGATTCGGGAGCCCGCGTTCCCTACGGAGCTGATCGAGCACGACCGGACCAGGCCGGACGAGGTCGCTGGCAGGATCTCTGAAGCCGAGATTGTCATCACTAACAAGGTGCCACTCGGTGCCGAAGTTCTTGCCGCCGCGCCACGGCTCAAGCTGATCGCGGTTGCGGCGACGGGGTATGATCGGATCGACCTGGATGCGTGCCGCGAGCGGGGCATCACGGTCTGCAACATTCGCGCCTATGCCGGCAATACCGTTCCGGAACACACCTTCGCACTGCTCCTCGCCCTCCAGCGCAGCATCATGCCGTATCGCCGTTCAGTGATCGACGGGCGCTGGGAAGATGCAGATCAATTCTGCTACTTCGACTATCCGATCGCCGATCTTTCAGGAAAGACCATCGGCATCGTAGGCAACGGTTTGCTTGGAAAATCGGTGGCCCGCATCGCCGAGGCCTTCGGGATGCGTGTCCTGTTCTCGAGCCACAAGGGCGTTGAAGGAATGGACCCGTATTACACGCCTTTCGAAGAGGTCATGCGGATTAGTGACGTGATCACGCTCCACTGCCCCCTACTGCCGTCTACCAAAAACCTCATTTCGGATGCCGAGTTCGGGATGATGGAGCGTTGCCCGCTCCTGTTGAACACCGCTCGAGGCGGCTTGGTGGACGAGGCTGCTCTGGAGCGGGCACTCGACGCTGACCGCATTTCCGGTGCGGGCTTTGATGTTGTCAGTAATGAACCACCGGGCGAGGACCACATCATGCGGCGCATCGCTCAGCGCGACAACGTGATTGTCACGCCCCATGTCGCCTGGGCAAGCCGCGAGGCTATCCAGTCGCTCGCCGACCAACTCATAGACAATATCGATGCCTTCATGGAGGGCAACCCCAAGAACGTTGTCGTTTGAAAAATAGGCAATAAGCACCTTGAGCCGCGACGCTTCCTGCATGAGTTATTCGAGGTAGCCGTCGTGGCGTCTCAATCCAAGTGACGCTTCTTCTGCGCTTCCGTCTCCGCCGCAGTGCCGTATGGTCGTCCGCCGAAAAAGGGGCCCAGCGAAAGGGGCGAGGTACTCGAGGCGGGCCGGCTAATGAAGTCAGGATATTATAATGGTAATGTTTACTCCCAACTACAATGTGCTATGACGTAGATTTATATCCTCATTCTGTCTTTTTTCACGGTGAATTAAAAATGTACATAATGTCGCTCTTAGATGAACAGTCATAACCTCGCTAGCATAGTCTTCTGACCCGATTTTTATAGCATGAACAAGCTCACGATGGTGATTCATAGACCGTTGCATATCTTCTTCTGAATAAATATAGAATCCTATTGTAATGGGTATCTCTACGAGATTTTGGGCAATCGCTGCAAGTCTTCTGGATCTGGCAGCATCCATTAGAGTAAAGTGAAATAGACGGTTTTGTTCCTGTATTTTTTTTAAATACCCTTCTGGCTTTGTCCTTACCAGTTCATCCATTTTAGTGGAAAATTCCAACAGGTTATTAATTTGTTCAGGCGTTGCTCTTAGTGCAGCCAACCCAGCAGCTTTCGATTCTATCTTTATTCTGAGTTCGAAAACTTCTTTGATATCATCAGTGTTCCAGGCAGAAACGAAGGATCCACGTCCCCGTTCTCGATACAGAAGACCGTCACGTGTAAGTCGGTTCATCGCCGCACGAACAGGTGTGCGACTAACGTCAAGAAGCTTTGCAATCTTTTCTTCCTTGACTTGCTCGTCAGGAGCAAGCTCGCCCCCCATTATCTGTCGCCGTAGAGTCGTATAGACTTGGTCAGTCAGTTTTGTCATATTGTCTATTCAAGAAGGTTGTCCAATATCTTAGCATGGTAACTCAAAGTGTCAGGTGGCTGTACATTGGCTGAATCGCTTCGAGTTTTCGTCAAGTCTGGTGGATGGTGGTCAGGCCGCATCTTCGTCTGATTGATCGGTTACGGCCGTCTGGTCACCGATGGCTATGAAGGCTATGCCGAGGTCGTGCGCCGTAACGGCCTCACCCATGCCGGCTGCTGGGCGCATGCTCGTCGCAAGTTCGTCGAGGCCCGGAAGGTGCAGCCCAAGGGCAAGACCGGTAAGGCCGACTGGGCCATAAACCAGATCCGCAAGCTCTACGCGGTGGAGAAACAGGCCAAGGCGCTGGAGCCCGAGGCTCACCGAGCACTGCGTGAGCAGCAGAGTCGACCACTGATCGACCAACTGCGTATCTGGCTCGACAAGTCGCTGAACCAAGTGCTGCCGAAGAGCGCGCTGGGCAAAGCGCTGCATTATCTGGATGGTCAGTGGGAGCGACTGACACGCTTCCTCGATGATGGCCTGATCCCGCTGGACAACAACCCGGCCGAGAACGCCATCCGCCCTTTCGTGGTGGGTCGCAAGAACTGACTCTTCAGTCACACCCCGAGCGGTGCCCACGCCAGCGCAGCGATCTATAGTCTGATCGAGACGGCCAAGGCCAATGGGCTCTCACCTTACGACTACCTGCAGTTCGTGTTCGAGACCCTGCCGACGCTCGGCGCGGATGACGAACTCGATTCGCTACTACCTTGGAACTGAAAGGATACCCTGCCAGCTTAAGATGGGGTTCGTGGACCGTATATGGAATCCTCCCCGTTTGCTAGCATGAGACGCGATGAGCGGTAGGTACGACTGCACACGTATATCCGGTCTCGTTAATGATGCTAATCGCATCGGACCCTGATGGGCTATCCGCACGTCAGCTCCCATTCGCTTACACGAGCTTTACGGCTCAACGGTCCAGAGGGGTTTTCTGACGTCGGTTCGACCTGTTCGCCATCTAGCAGCATGCTCAGCAATCGTGGTAGTGGATCACCCTTGTGAACAAAACCTTGAAATACAAGGTGTGACTATTGGTACGCAGCCTGCGAAGCCAAGTCGGGATCGTAGTCCACATCCCAGCGGGTGATGGCCCAGGCAATACGCGCCGTCTTGTTGGCGAGGGCGACGACGGCCACATTGGCATGCTTGCGCTCGGCCAACTGCCGGACCCATTGGCTAAGGTGGTCCTCCTTGTTCCCGGTGTGGCGGAAAACCGCCCTGGCGCCATGCACTAACAGCTTGCGCAGGTAGCTGTCGCCGCGCTTACTGATGCCCAGCAGACGGTCGCGCCCACCGGTGCTGTGTTGGCGGGGTGTCAGGCCCAGTGAGGCGGCAAAGTCCCGGCCGCGCCGGAACGCCTGGCCATCGCCAAGAGCGCCCGCCAGGGCACTGGCCGTCAATGGGCCGACACCCCGTAACGTCATCAAGCGTGTTGCCACCGGGTCGGCTTGCACTTGCTGCTCGATGCGCGCCGTGATCGTCGTAATACGTTCATCCAGATGGCGCAGATCCTCGGCAAGGCCGGCCAGTAGCACGCAGAACGCATCGGTCAGACCGTTCTCGGCATCTTCCAGCCAGCGTGGCAGGATCGCTCGCAGTTGACCGACACCGACCGGCGCCACTAGACCGTACTCGCCGACCAGGCCGCGAATCTGGTTGGCCTTGGCCGTCCGCTGATACACCAACTCTTCACGGATCCGGTGCGCTGCCTGGACATCCCGAAACGCATGTTGGGCCGACTCATGGTTTCACAGATTGCCTCAGCATCGACCCGGTCATTCTTGTTGCTCTTGACGTAGGGCTTGACGAACTGTGCCGCGATTAGCTTGACGTGATAACCGCGCGTCTGAAGTTCACGCGCCCAGTGGTGGGCGGAGGCACACGCTTCCATACCGATCTCGGCACCGACAGGGACGCGATTGGCAATGGCGTCCAGCCACTTGTCCCGTGAGTATTTGCCACGCCACTGCACCTGGTCATGGCGATCCACGCCGTGGACGTGAAAGACTGACTTTGCGATATCGACGCCGACCCGACTAATGTTCATGGGGAGTTCTCCTCATCCTTTGGCTGGTCAGTGATGCACTCACCCACCAGTGTGGCGCAACGACGCCGAAGTAGGGTGGGGAGGACTCCATCCCATTGCTTACATTACTACGACAACGCGCTGGCCGAGACGGTAATCGGGTTGTTCAAGACCGAGGTGATCCGCCAACGCGGGCCATGGCCGCACCTGGAAGCCGTTGAGTTCGCCACTTTGGAATGGATCGTCTGGTTCAATCACCGGCGGCTCCTGGAGCCGATCGGCAACATGCCACCGGCCGAGCGAGAAGCCCTGTATTATGAGCAACAGGGTCAGGCCAAGCAGGCGGCCTGACTCAAACCAACGAGTCTCCGAGAAAGCCGGTACGGTTCAGCTAACGCCTGAGACGGGTATCATGTCTCGCTTAACGCGGTGTCCAGAATCAGCGGGTCGGATCACCCTGATCTACTTGATCCAACGAACACACAGCGTCAGGCTGCTCGCTACTGCCATTAGTCATCAAAACCTCCCCAAAGGCGCTCTTTTCATGGAGGAATTTCTAAGCTTCATTCCTCAACAGGCCGTCAAAGAAACCACTGCCATCCTGCGTTTCAGAAACCAATAGTCGCCTGTCGAGGAGCATGTTCATATGTTCGCACGAGGTCTCCGGCAACAATGCGCAGCCATGGCACGCTGCCAGATTCAATGAATTGGGCCCCTGCCCGCCCATTCGGGCCGCCTCAGTACATACAGGATCTGATGAGCACCAGGCTGCCTCTGAAAGCGCTTGAAGGGTAATCGGAATGAGCAGATCAGGGTCCGACATCGACATCAGCCCTCCGAGAGATCCCTCGGTATCGCCGGCAGCGGTATAGATCAGCACGCCGGTCATGGGCGCTTCTGGCTCCGCAGAGACATAAAGCCGTTCGCGCAGGGATGCAGTACTGTAACCGCATTCAAATATCAGACTGTTGATCAGAATATGTGACAGGGTATGCACCAGTATGTAACGAGGAGAAATAATCTCGACGTCAAAATTGATCATTGGATTGTCATGAGCCCGATCCCTGAGTCCTGATATCCTTTTACTCAGCCAGACTTCATTTCGCGACTCCCACTCAGAAAGCCTGCTTTCGTCAAGTTCAACGTAGATGCCCTCTCCGTAAACCCTTAAAGCGGGAAGCCAACGATTCTTCGGTTTTTCAGGAATACTCCTGCAGATGGTGGAATAGTATCCATTACCAGAAGATCTTCGCCCCGACTCAAGTCGGTCGAAGCCCTGCAATGCCCGCGTTTCTGTCAATCGCTCAACCCGACTAACCGTTGAGAAGAAACGATTAAAGTTATTCTCTCCAAATCGTTCCATGTCCAGTGACCAGGAGCGGATTGGCGTCCGATCAACATCCGATATCAGAATGTTTCTTTCCTGTCGCCGATGAGTGGTCTCTTCACTGTCGCCGGGAACATTTTCATGTTTCAAACCACTCCCATCTCCAAGAACACACTCGGCAGCTTTTAGAAGGGTTTGCGAGTCAAAATCCAGAATTCGGGGACCGCCTCTATTACGCAATTCCCCGAGTAACTCATCATGATCGTCTTCATCTTCGAGCAGGGCCTTGAGCCATGGCCGGGCTTTCCTACCTACAGACGTTTCAAGTATATCGACCACTTCAGCGAGACCCTCGGCGGCCTCGACCGGAATCTTCAACGAGCTAACGAGGCGCGGAAAATGCAAGTTAGTGGCCTGTCTGAGAATACCCACCAAAGGCCGGCCACAACCGCCTTCCTCCTTGAAAGCACTACCAAGCCAGGGCATCGCCCCATCACAGGCAAACAATTGGTCGGGCGCGAGACTGGATGTGAGTTCACTCTTAGGACCTTCCCGGGTGTCTTCAAAGCGTGTAATTCCCGCAAGGCTTCTTTTTACATTGGGACCGCATTCGCAACTGACCCAGAGACTGGCGAGTGAACCCCCACTCCCTGTCAACCTCATCGGTTGTCGGCAGGTAACGTCTACCTGCTTGTGGACCCACTCCCGCCATGGGAAATCATGAATATGTCCATTGCTGCAGGCGGCAACAAAACGCACCTGGTGCAGACGGCCCCTGCATCCATCTTGCTCACAGGCTGGCGTCCTCCTAGCCAGAGGTGTGATCTTCTGCAGGCGGTTACAGCTCCCGCAGACATGCCAGGCAGGGAACCGAAACGTTGGCAGCGGCTTCCAACGAGCATCCTCGGTCTCAACATGATCCGGAGGTAACCTGAAATGATCTACCCCAAGTCGATTCGCCAGCCTGTCATCTTCCAGCCTGCACTCATCAATCTGCCTGCTGCCACTTGCAAACCAGTGGTCAATACCGGAGATCAGCATGGAAACGCCGCGCTCATCCACGTAAAGAGCGCCGGGACCAAATGTGGTTATGAGTTGTCCCTTTCTAATAGCGGTCATCCCTCATCTCCTTCCTCTGCATACGGGTCGGACCAAGCAATGCCCAGCCTTACCTCACCGTCCACAGTCCGCATACTGGTTGGCGCAGGCCACGCGTATTTTCGCAGCTGTCCCGAATCAGGAGATCCGAGCGGAAAAATCGCATCACCATCTTCAAAACGGTTCAGATTTCCCCAGTTCGCAAAATTTGGTTGACGTTTTTCCCACAGATCCCTGCTTTGTCTGAGAAATCTCGAAACATTGCTTCTTTCAGACTCAGACATAAAACTCCCTCGCTTATCCAGAAGAAGTTCGATGAACTCATCGAGGCGCTCCATAGCCACACCCTCCCCTGGCCGGGTCCCGGAGGGTGTTGTCTGCCTGATATAACCGACACAGACTGCACGAAGCGCCCTTTCAATAGCAGGCAATGACCAGGGCGTAACGCTGGCAGGCTCAACCTGAGAATAGAGGCGCTGGTGATAGGCCCGGAACCTCTCATAATGGGACCGATCGCGAGGCCGCGTCGCTGAGTACAGCGTGACGACGAGCCCCGGCCTTTCCGACCACTTTCGCCCAACTCTGCCAGACACCTGAATATACTGTGCTGTTGTTTTCGGTTGCCCGACTATCGCCATCAGACTCAGCCGGTCGATATCAATGCCCACCTCGATAATATTTGATGCGAGACATATATCGACAACGCCCTTTCCTTTGAGTATGTCCATGACCGACTGCAATTCGGCAGGCACGTTCCCTGTCCGGCCTCTGACGTCTTGCTGAACGTCATGAAGAATTCGGTAACTCTCGACGGGAATATCACCGCTCTTTAGCGCTTCCAATAGCCATTCGGCGTTTCCCCGGACCGTCCTGTCACCGAGGCCACTAACCACATTCTGCAAAGCTGATTGAATGGTTTCGGGCGATATGTCTTCTAGCTTCTGCTGCAGTTTGTGGATCGCCATTGGCACCTGTTCAGCGGTGAGCCGGCTTGTCAGCTCTTCATCCCTGTTGATGTATCGACTGAAATGCAGCGGTGACGCCCTTCGGCTTATGGACGTCAATCGCTCCGGGATGTCGCTCTGCACAATTGTTTTTGCGCCGCCAAGCTCCCGGATCGAGTTATAAAATACAAGCAAGGACCGGTAAGCATCCCTATGGTCAAAAGGCCTCAGATGATTTGATGCATCAACAAGGGCTGCGAACGCGTTCCTCTGAACACTCAGCTGGGACCCGAGACCCGGACTGTGAATGCCGACGTATTTTCGACCGGGAGACAACGCACCATTTTCCTGTCGGTGGTACCTCGCGAAAAACGAATCCTCTGCATCAAGGGCAGGGGGCGGGAAAAGCCGGGTCTCGCTGCGACCATAAAGTCCACGCACCTGAGCCTCGTATCGTCTCGTCGTGGCCGTGGCACAAACAATTTTCGGCAGTTTATTTCTGCCACTGCGGTGATCTGTACAAAGCTCCTCAATCAACGGTTCATAAAGACCAACCATGGATCCCAGCGGCCCGGTAATAAGGTGAAGCTCATCCTGAATGATCAGTCCCGGCGGGTTGGTTTCACGCTTCCCGCTTTCTCCAATACCAAAGAGGTTCCGGATCTCAGGTTTCCACGCCAGCATGGCGAACTTATCGACCGTACCAACGACGAGCGACGGCCTGTGCCGATAGATGTCAGTATCCACGATGTAGATAGGGAGGTGATCCGAAAAATCGCACTGGGGATCACTGCACCTGAACTCTACTGTGGATGGATCCGACGTCTCATGGTAGCCAAAGACTTCGTTCCCCTTGCCGCCGGACTTTTCCTGAGGTCCCATCTGAGCGGAACACCATGGACAGCGATCAAAGAGAAAAGGATTGGGCGCAGAAGAATCTTTTCTCAGTTTCTTAAGCGCTTGAGCTGCCTCATTTCCCCGGTTCGGAGTGGTGGAGCCACCAACCCAGAGTCCGATTCCGAAAGCCCCTCCCGGGATGTTATGTTCTTTCCTTAGAGATTCCAGGGCACACATCAACGTAGCGCCTCTCTGAAGCTGCTGTGCAGTCAGGAGTCGGAGAGTGTAGCGCATCAGAACCTGCACTCCCGCAGCCTCATCTCCGAAACAGAATCGTTCATAGAGCATCAGAAACGCTGCCAGGCCGAGATAGGCCTCCGTTTTCCCTCCGCCTGTTGGGAACCAGATGAGTTCAACCGCATCATGCATTGGATCATCGTGGTTAACCGCAGACTTCAGACTCATCAGGATAAAGCCAATCTGGAAGGCCCTCCACCGTCCATGAGTTGCAGACGGTTTGAAGGGGGCATCAAATGAAATACAACCAAGGTCATCCCGAGTGAATTTCCTGATTCCCTCGGGCGCATGCTGTTGTTGCAAGAGCATGGCCCGATTCATAAGGGAAAACGCCTTCAGTGCTGCATCGTCAGAGGCAAGAAATCGAAACCCATCCTGCATTCGCTTCATTGCCTCATGACAATCATTCAGGTTCTGGATTCCCTGCTCCTGAAGATCATCAGGAATCCGTCCGGAATCCACCTTATTCTGCTGCTCATCAATCCATTCGCCATAATGGTCTACAACCTGGCGCAGCTGCCAATAACCATCTCCTTCCGGCTCATCCGATATCTGGGCACAGGCCTCCATGGACACCTGAAGACTTTCGCCAGAAGGAAGCGTTACATCAGGGGTGATACTCGGAACCTCGTATTCAGGAATGACTGCTGAAGATACACAGTCCACCCGCTGAGCACCCTCTCCCGTAACGGCATTCCAGTCCACCGAACAACCATGTCCGACAGCAAAAACCGGATCTTTACGATACAGAAGCTGGTTGCTTACAACCTCGGGATCATCAGACTTCCCCAGGATCTCGGGATAAGGAAGAATACTTTCCTCACCGTCTTCACCTGAGAGTTCAACTTCGAAATGAGACTGAAAAAGGGCACATTCATTCCGGGCCTGATAAGTGCCCGGTTCGCTCTCATTGACAAGAGCGACTGTGACCAGCCGTTGTCTGGGATCATGGTGAGGGCGCGAGTAAACATACAGGGCGAGCCTGATGCCACGCCCATACAGCGGATCATTCCGGTCGATACAATCGATTCTCAGCCCGTTACTATGACGCCACGACTCAGGTACTTCAAGCTTTCTGGAAAACTCCTGTCTGTACCACCACTTCTTTTCACTGTCTTTCACGCCGACATCGAAGGGATGGTAAAAGCCCCCCGAGACAGTAACGTCAAATGTTCGTGCTGTTGCCGTATCACCCAGGAAGCTGAGTGCCATACTTCTTGGAAGGCGGGCATTGGAGAGTGAGAGGTCAAGATCATAGCCTTGATCCTCGCCAGGTTCCTCCTGGTCATCATCCGGATTCTCAAAACCCTCCGACGGCTCTTCCGATGTTTCTATATCACTATCTGGTTCGCTCCCATAGGTTTCCGAGCCGACCTCCACTTCTCCTTCCACGGCATCTTTTGGGTAGAGAATACCCGTGCCATAACGAAGTAAAGGGGTCTCCCTAAGAATTTCTTCTCCAGTCTCAGCAACTACCCAGTTTCTGTGCAGTTCTTCCGGCTGCATTACCACGAACGGCTTGACTGAAAGCGGTTCGCCCGCCGGATCAGGCCCCAACATTTCCCGCTTCAGTCTGTCCAGGACAACCTCATCTCTCGACTGATCTCCTGACAAGGCCGTTTGCGCCATCGTCCCTGCGTTATTCTCAGCCATAACCATCACCTGCTAACAATCTCTGAACCTGCGGCATTGCCTTGCGATCGAGGAAAAGATAAAGATTCACTTTGGCCCTGGTCGTCGCCGTGTAGAGGAGCTTCCTCGACTCAAGACTCTCGATGTCTTCGATATCCGTAACCATCACAACTGAATTCTCCAGCCCCTTGAAGCTGTGGATCGTCGTATAGCCCACATCCCCCGTCCCTCTTTCCTTTTCCGGTCTAAGCGCTGCGAAGCCTTTCTCACGGGCAAGTTCGGAAGAAGAGGAGCGGGCTCTCGAAGACAGAACCGTGATCGATTCCGGAGGGTAGCCGGCATCGAGCAGGACTTGGAGTTCCCGTACCAACTTTTCCGCCTGTTCATCGCGATCCCGGTAATAAAAGAAGCGCGGCTGCAATTCTTCTTCTCTTTCACGCATGATCAGGCTGTAAAGCTCTCCAAACTGCCCCAGCATCTGACTCTGTTCGACAACCTCATGAGGGTTACGGCAGTTGACGGAGAGCGGGTATACAGCAATATCAGGAATACGATCTCTGACTCTCTCCAGGAACGAGCTTTCCGGTTCATCTGCAAAAATGGCCTGCCCCCTGAAATCACCGAAAAGCTGCAGCCGTCCGGCGCTGAGGCCGCCGATTACCGCGAGGTCAAGCAAATCAAGCCATACATCGTGAGATACAATATCCTGCGCCTCATCCATAATGACCTGATCGTACTCCGCACCTTCGAGAGCTCCTTCAAGCAAACTGTCTGTCGCGAGAAGTGGCAAAGACTCATCCCAGAACTCCTGACTGTCTTCAACCTTGACCCCGGGAGCGAGTTTCATAAGAAATGAGTGGAAGTTTGTGACATCAACACGATCTGAAAGGGGTTTCAGGATATTCCTAACCTGGTCGGCCAGAGGCCTGTTGAAGCAAAGCCACAAAACCTTCCTTTTAGAATCGGAACTCCTCCGGGCTGCCTCAATCGCAAGCACCGTCTTCCCTGTTCCTGCGGGTCCTGTATATAGAACTCTCGAATTGAATTCAGCCAGTTCGAGAGCACGGAACTGCTCTTCCGTGTAGCGGATGACCTCATTCTCATATAATAAGAGCTGTTCCTCAGGGGTCTGACTGATCTCCACCGGAGGCCTGAGCACCATCAGCAGCTCTTCAACCTGTTTTTTACCGGGTACATTCTGGCCGTTAAACCATCGACATGAATCCAGGGTCCTGTAATGTTCCCGCTCTTTTTCAAGCACCTCGTTGATGACCCGACCAATGCCACGAGCTCTGTAACGCCGGGAACTTATCGACTGCCAAGGGCGCCACTCCGGAGACTGCTGCTCAAAGTTGCAGTGCGTGAAAATTACCGCAGAAAAGAAAGGGATCGAGTTGAACTTTGTTGACCGGTTCTGCACGTATTCTCTGAGAGAGTGCATCGATTCGGAGACTTGGGTGAATGGGCTGGTATCATTACCAGTACTATCTGCCCCGAGATACCATCTTCCCTCTTCATCCCGTTTTACCTGCCTGTGCGCCTTTACCTCAAGCGCCAGAACACCCATTTCTGGAACAATGATCAGAAAATCCAACTCTCCAGAAATCGAACTTCGATGATTTGCTACTTCAAGCTGATGCAGCACAACCCAGTTTCTGGTCAGAGGATCGTCTCTCAACCTCTGGAAAAGTTCCCTTTCCCCAGGACTTTTCACAGCCTCATCACACTTCGAAGGAATCATACGCGCCATTGAAAAGCCCTTTAACTGAAATCCATGCCCACTGCATGAATCTCATGGATCTGAAAGGTAAACCCATGAGTCTCGAAAACAGCACCATCCGTAAAAGCTCCGGACTTCAGCTCTGATTCCAGATCTGAAACAGCTGTTTCAAACCTGCTGGCCACCGCATCCCTCCCGGACTCACGGTGGGCAGTGCGCACCCTGCTGACCAGATCCATGTAGTACCTGTGGCACCCTTCAGGAATCTGCGCATAGCGAAGGACGGCTCTGAAATCATTCTCAAGATCCCTGGGTGCGTTAACCCTTATATCACTGGGTTCCATCCAGTTCTTTATATTAGTCTCATTCGCGCTGCTGCCAGCACCCAGCTCCCTTAATCTCCTCTCAAGAATATATGGCTGGGACTGGAGCTTTCTCAGCGGTTTTTTCCAGTTCTCCATTTCCTTCTGCCAGCCTTCCGGCGCTCCCTCATCCAGATCAATATCGTTTTCGGCTCCGTCTTCCCATAAAGCTAATGAACTGCCAACTGAAAGTTCCTCAGCCGATTGAATCCTTTCTATTCTGACGTTCTTATTCTGATCAATGATCACGCGTTGGAGCCCAGTGTCCAGTGCACGCCATCCGGCCTTGAAAAGGACCTTTATTTTGTGAGTGGACGAAACGCTAGTACCCGATTCTGTCTGAGACCGATGATTTGGAGGTTCGAGTGTTTCATCACTGTTTTCCTCCTCCCTAGGTTGCTGAGACCAGCCGGAACTAGGTGCCTCCCAAACCGTTAATGAAACGGCCTCCTCGTCAACCCTGACAGCTTCCGCCCCCATTCCTATCGACCTACCAGTCGGAGTCTGGAATAGATCAACCTGAGAGAGACTAGCCGCATGCCAACCGGGCTGGATGATTACCAGCCTTTTGGCGGGTGGCACCCGAAGGATGGGCTGGTGCCACTTCAAAGGTCCACCCAGAATCAGGGGAACGGAGCTTCCCTCCCGGATAAGGCTCTTCCAGCTGCAGCTTTTACAGTACGTCGTAAGTTCCGTTTCCGTGAGAGAGGATTCAATCTGTGGAGTAGCCTTGGAAAACCTGACACCAAACGAGAAAGGAGCTTGCTCAACTTTCAACCCCGCCCTGTCCAAATAACCATCGAGGAAAAACTTTTCCAGCGCAGCCTGAACCAGAGTTACCGGGCTCCTCTCAAGCTCTTCAATAAGCAGCCGAAGCTCCGACAGGGACCCAGCTGCATCCGGATACCCCTGGGAAATATCTTCAATTGACTGGTACAGACGGGGCAGATCGACTCCCATTGTGGAAGTCCAGTCCCTCAGTGGCTGGGTGTAGCCAATGGTAAGGACCTCTCGAATCGTCTGAATGAACTCCTCAACAACCTCATCCGGCTCCTGCCCCATTATTCGCTTAAGCCCAAAATAGCACCGCTCAAGCCGCAAATAGACCGGGTGATTTACTTTTACGATAGTCAGGCGCGTGGGACTATCATCTTTCCATACCTCAAACGGCATCAGCATTATTATCGCCCCTGAAACGCCAACGCTGATATTTCAACATCCGCAGGCTTACGCTCAAGGAGCTCCGAGAACTCCTCATCCGGACACTCCCCATCGATGATCAGTGGATACCAGCCAAGCTGCCCCATCCGCCCGGTCAACTGCTCAGTGAATGTAGCAGCCTTGTAAGCAAGATTGACATCGTTCGCGCCCAGGCAGCATACAACCGACTGTTGAGGAGACGGCTCCTGCGGCGGAATATCACCACTCCATATTTCAAACTCGGACTGAACCGTGCCCTGTGTTCGGGAGCTGAGGAGCTTTATGGCTTCGGTATGGCGGGGAAGGTTTTTAGTACCTTCAACCTTGAGGATATCGCCAAGGGAGCGAGACAGCAAGCTACCACAAAAATCCACTGAGAAAACCTCCAACCTAGCGGCTTCCATTAAGGCCGTTCTGTTCCCTATAATTCTTGTTGAGGCAACATTCAGTTGATGCTGAGAGACTCGTTCTTTTCTTTCTATCTTTTTAAGCCAGTCACCTGCCCTACTGGTTTTGGGGATTACCATTCCATCCAATCGACTCGGGGGAACATATTGAGTTAAACTCGTGCGCTGAAATTTGCAGAGGTAATCCCCATTGATTTCTTCCAGCCCTAAATAAATAGCCCTGACGGCATTCAAGCCGTCTTCACTTAAAAGGACATTTGGCTTACTTTCCAGTTCATCCAGAATGTCTTTATCATTCTGATGGCTTTTTTCAAGAAGGGAGCTCGCAACCGCAAAACTTGAAAAAACATCGTCAGGGCATACCACGCAGACGTAAAGGCCGACCCTAGCATACGCCCATTGTCCTATTGCATTCAGAAACTCCCACCAGTCAGGCATCGATCTGCGGGACGTATATAGGATGTCCATAAAGTTCCACCTCGTCCCGGTTTCCTTGGTCATTAACTTTCGCGTCATTGAAGGTGCTGCTTTCAAGTACCATATAGTAGGCTCGTCTCCTGTTAAACCCCCAATTCCGAGATGGGTGACATGTTCTACCAAGGAAGTTTAGAACAGACTACCAAGCAGGTCGCAGCGTAGGCCTACAATGCAACAGAGACGGTAATGATCCTACGCAGACTTGCCCAAGGGACAAGGGAACGCGCAGAGTCAGGCAGGATAAAAACTTGAGGAACTGGGGACCCCGAAGAAGCCAACTCCTCAGAACGCAAAATCGAACCTTACAGAGAACAAGCGGGGAAGGCGTTTCTCCCAGTATCGATATACTCCCGTAGATAACGCCTCCGTCCCGTTGATAATTTCTTCCCATATCCAATATCGGCGTCAGAGCTATAAGTCCGTAGAGGGTCGCGGCGCTTTTTCATGGGCTCTTTCATGCTGTGTTCCCTAGGCTTTCACGGTATTCGAGAGGGCTCAAGGCACCTAGTGACATTTTAATCCTTATCTCGTTATACCACCGTATGTCGGTATCCACGACCTCCATGAACTGCTTGAGAGAGGTGGTTCGCCAATTTCTGTGGCAGAAGAGTTCCGTCTTGAGCCGACCAAAGAACCCTTCGCAGGCTGCGTATCCGGTGTGCAGCCTATACGAGACATCGATCGAGTCAGCTTCGCATCCTTGATATGCGTTAGCCATCCTGGCCAACGGTAGTGTGCTTCTCGATCTGAGTGGACCATAGGCCACTCGTCGGCGCCCAGCGTGTTGATGGCTTAACCAAGCATCGTGTTCGCCATCTAGGCACCAAGCCTGGTACCGATTGACCAACTGACTACCAGGCCATCAAAACAGTCGATCATCGGGGATAGGTACACCTTGCCTTCAGGCAGTTGGAACTCCGTCATGTCAGTCAACCACTTCTCGTTAGAGGACGCTGTATGAGAAATTGGGATTGACTAGGTTGTCTACCGCAGGGCCTTGGGGTGCCGAGAGCGACGTTGTAGCGCAGCGGCAACCGTATCGTGCGGGCAATAGTAACGGAATCGGAGTAGAGGGCGAAGCGGATTCACATGGCTGATCCACCTCTCTGGCCAAGAGGTACTACAGGCAAGCAGCTGAGACACACTGTCGGCACCGTTCCTAATACCATCTCCGAACCTGGTAATTCTAGCTCCACGAGGATAACCTGGTATCATACGCCGTCCGGAAACGGTTTCGACGGATTACGGTCTCCGTCTTGGAAAATTTTAGGCTAGGCAGGGCGAAGCCTTGGCGGGCAGGATGGCCATTCTTGATACTGGTTGACAGCATGGATCAGTTCCGGAATGTCGGGCAACTGGTCACGGCAGTGCTTGAAACCGCATTCCCAGACCACGAGGACACGCCATCCCAATTGCTTCAGATTCTCGCATGCCTCCCGGTCGCGGCGAACATTTGCCTCGAACTTGGCTTCCCAGAATGACGCTCTAGTGCCAGGTGTCGTGGCGTAGTAGCAGCCAGTGTGCCGATGCCAGAAGCAGCCATGCACGAAGATGACAAGGTGATGACGCGGCAAGACGAGATCAGGGGATCCCGGCAGATCCTTGCGGTGAAGCCTGAACCGATATCCCCGGGCATGAAGGTACTTGCGCAGAGCGAGTTCAGGATGAGTGTCACGCCCCTTTATCGTCCCCATCATACGCGAGCGAGTCGAACGATCGACAACATCGGGCATAGTTATCGCCCCCAATTTCCATGAACGTATTGCAGGTTTTCATCGATGACGAAGCCGATTCACGTGGTTGACCTCTTCGCCGGGCCTGGCGGTCTGGGCGAGGGTTTCAGCTCGATCCGGAGGTCCGACGGAAGTCGGCAATTCAAGACACTCGTGTCCGTAGAGAAGGAACCTCCCGCCCATCGCACGCTGACGCTGCGCGCATTTTACCGACTCCTGCTTGACAGTGGGATGGGCATGTCAGCGTACTATGACTACCTGCAGGGAGGCGAACATCCTTCAGAGCGTGCAGACGTTCAGCACCTGTGGGATCAAGCCCAGGAAGAGGCCCTTTGCCTCGAGCTGGGAAGTGATGATGGCAACCGAGTCCTCGAGCACTGCCTCCGGGAAAAGCTGGCAGGCTGCGACAACTGGGTGCTGATTGGCGGGCCCCCCTGCCAGGCATACTCGGTTGTTGGTCGAGTCCGCAATCGCGGCAACAAGGATTATCGCCCCGAGGAGGACAATCGGCATTTTCTATATCGAGAATATCTGGACGTGATCGCCAAGTTCCAGCCGGCCGTGTTTGTCATGGAAAACGTCAGGGGTATGCTGACGTCACGGATAGGCAAAGAAAGGATCTTCGGTCAGATACTGGAAGACCTGCACGACCCAACCACGGCTACCGGGCATGAGGGACCGGGGAGCCCAATTTCCGGCAGAGATAGGTACACGCTTTTCTCTCTTGAGAATGACCGAGTCTACTTTCCGAGAACCACAAGACTGTTCGGCTCTCCAGAACCCCTCGAGGAGAACGAATATAATTCTTTCGTGATCAAGGCCGAGGATCATGGAATCCCCCAAGCTCGTCATCGCGTCATCCTGGTCGGAGTTCGAAACGATATTGTCAGTCGTGTCAGCGCACCGACCATGGCAACTTTTTTGCAAATGCCGAAGACCGAGGAAACGACAACTGTCGGACACGTTCTTTCCGAACTACCGGCGTTGCGTAGCGGATTGAGTCGCGGTGATTCCGAAGAGGGCTGGTATGCAACTATCAGGAAAGTTGCCAAAAGAGTTGCTGAAGAGTTACTACAACACCATAGCGAGCACATCAGCCAGGAGTTGAGGGAGCGTATTGCGGAAGAACTTCAGGAAATTGCGAGAACCCCACATGAAGGGCTGAACAGACGCCACGAGCCCGTGGCCGTGACTAGAAACGTTGGCCCGACATCAGAACTCGAGAAGTGGTACCACGGCGCTCAGAGTCCGAATATGAAGGGGGTGTGGTACAACCATGAGGCTAGGAGTCACATGGAGGAAGATCTTGCCAGATATCTGTACTGCGCGACCTTTGCCAAGGTCGTGGGGCACTCGCCGACTGGTACCAAGGAAATCTATCTCGACTACCTTGCTCCCAGGCATGCCAACTGGAAGTCCGGCAAGTTTGCCGACAGGTTCAAGGTAGTCCTTGAGGATCAGCCATCCAAGACAATAACGAGCCACATATCCAAGGATGGTCACTATTTCATCCATTACGATCCAAGACAGTGCAGAAGCCTGACTGTGCGAGAAGCAGCACGGCTGCAGACGTTCCCGGATGATTACTACTTCGAGGGCAACCGCACCGAGCAGTACGTTCAAGCAGGAAATGCCGTACCCCCACGACTTGCTCAGCGCATTGCCGTCAAAGTGATGGAAGTTCTGGACCGGGCACAGGCAAAAGAGGAGGAGCAGGCTCCGGAAATGCAGGCCTGAGCCAGAGTCTCAGGTATTTCCCGGCTATTCAGTATCCTGTCACACCTTTACCTGAAGCTCAGATGTCAACATCAGTAAAAGAGGCCCGGACTTATAGCTCCGATGTCGACAGAGCCGCCATTACCTCGCCGCTACCCCTGCTTGCCGCTGCGATGAACCTCACTCTATTGGCGGAGGAGTGTGCAAGTATTGCGGCTTCGGGTTCGCCATGCTGCTGGTGCTGGGCTTGATGCTGTTCATGCCACCGATCCGAGTCCTCGGTATTCGCTGTCCAGATATGAAGCACCACTGCGACATCCAAAATCTTTCAGGCACATGTGGAACTGCCCCAATGCTCGAGAAGCATATCGATGAACAGCTGGGCGGTGCTGGAAATACTGTGCGTGTTGCTTCTTACCAGGCCGATGGTGCGTTGGATATGAGGTTTGGGAAGCTCACGTGCGCAGAGAGAG
Organism: Aidingimonas halophila; assembly: GCF_900106955.1. GTDB lineage: Bacteria > Pseudomonadota > Gammaproteobacteria > Pseudomonadales > Halomonadaceae > Aidingimonas > Aidingimonas halophila. Next base: position 167,724 of record NZ_FNNI01000003.1, read on the forward strand.
TCATGGTCTGCGCCAGGCATTGTCATTCTAGGCAAGATAGCCACGCCCAACCCCGACTCGACCAGACCCAGCGAAGTGGAAAGATGCTGGACTTCGTAGAAGCTGTTCAACCGGATGCCTTCCGCCGAGAGGGTGTTGTCCAGCAGGATTCGATTACCGCTGTCCCGGCTCACCGTGATCAACCTGACCTGTTCAAGATCCGACCATTCGATCCTCGGCTTATCCACAAGAGGATGGTCCGAACGCAATGCCAGGACGAAAGGGTCTTTCAGCAGTGGGGTGAAGGAGACTTCCGGACTCTGGGCGCTGAACATGTTGATGCCGAAGTCGGCCTCGCCGCTGATCACCTTCTCCAGCCCTTCCTTGGCACTCACGTCGAGGATCCGGATGCGGATGCCGGGCCAGGCTTCGCTGAATCCACGGATCACACTAGGCAGGAAATAGAACGCCGCGGTAGGGATGCAGGCAATGGTGACCGTGCCCTTCTGATGCGTGGCCAGTTCTCGAATGCCCAGGATCGACGATTCGTACTCCTCGATCATGCGTCTTGCCCGAGGCAGGAAGTCCGTGCCGATGGGGGTCAGCCGCGTTCGCCGGGTGGTGCGTTCCAGCAACTCGATTTCCAGGAGTTCTTCGAGCTTCTGAATGCGGCGGGACAGCGCCGGCTGAGAGAGATGGAGGCGTTGTGCAGCTTCGTGAAAGGAACCCAGCTCTGCGACCAGAATAAAGGCTTGTAAATCGAGGAATTCCAGGCGATGTAACATATCGTTTTTCTTGCATGGGGTGAAGTATATTAATGACCATAGCACATTAATGTGCTTTTCGAATTGATCGCCGCTTCTATTTGCATTTGAGGCATCAAAAGCGCCCTGACATGCTCATATCACATCTTTCAGACGCGATATGGCATGACGATGATGAACAGCATTCCCTGCATGATCATGCGTGGTGGCACCTCCAGAGGCCCTTTCCTGCGCATGAGGGATCTTCCCGATAACCAGGCGGCGCAAGCCGAGATCCTGATCAGCCTGATGGGATCGGGGCATGCTCTGCAGGTCGATGGCATTGGAGGCGGCGATCCGCTGACCAGCAAGGTCGCCATTGTGGAGCGTTCATCGCATCCCGAGGCGGATGTCGACTACCTGTTCGCGCAGGTCGATGTGCTCAATCGGCGTGTCGACTTCAACCCGAACTGCGGCAACATGCTATCGGCCGTCGGTCCGTACGCCCTCGAAACGGGTCTGGTAGAGCTCCAGGAGGGGATGACTACCGTTCGGGTGCGCAATCTCAACACCCAGCGATTGATCGAGTGTCATGTGCCGACCCCGGGGGGCCAGGTCGCTTACGAGGGCGATACGACGATCAGCGGCGTCCCCGGATGTGCCGCCGGCATCCAGCTCGGTTTCCTGGATATCGTCGGCACCAAGACGGACGCGCTACTGCCGACCGGTAACGCCATCGACACGATGGATGGCCTCCAGGTCACATGCCTCGACGCTGCCACTCCCATCATGATGGTCAACGCGGCCGACCTGGGGCTCAGTGGCCGGGAGTCTCCCGCTGAACTGGACGCTCATCCTGCCATGCTCGAGCGGCTGGAGTCGATTCGTCGCGAGGCGGGGCTGCGAATGGGGCTCGGGGATGTCAGCCAGAGCGTCTTGCCCAAGCCGGTGCTGGTGTCGGCACCGTTCGACGACGACAGTACGTTATGCACTCGCTATTTCGTGCCTCATCGCTGCCACAAGGCCATTGCCGTCACTGGCGCCATTGCGGTGGCCACGGCCGTCAGTGTGCCTGGCACCGTTGCCAACCGCATCGCGGTTGAGGCGGGAAAGCTCGAGGCCGATGGTCAGCTGTCGCAGGTAAGGCTGGAACATCCCTCCGGGGTCATCGACCTGAATGTCGAGCACCGCAACGGAAACCCTGTCGACATTGCGCGCGTTTCCCTCATCCGCACCGCCAGAAAGATCATGAGCGGGACCATTTTCTACTCGCTTCCTTCGGCTCCCGGTCAGGATATGCTGACATCAAGAGCCAGCTGAATCCTTGCATCCGCTGAGATGACCGTCATCAATCATGACAACGACAACACGCCAGGAGTAAATGCCATGAATATCCAAAAGACGGCAACTTCTTCTCATTCGCTCGGCCTGCTCAAGAGAGCCGCGTTGGTTGGGCTTGCGATCACCGGACTGGGCCTGACGACCTCTGTCCAGGCTCAAGACGTCGAGGTGCCCGGTAACATCAAGTGGACCATTCCCTTTGGCGTCGGCGGCGGTACCGATGTCTGGGCGCGTTTCTTCTCCCCCTGGCTCAGCGAGTCTCTGCCGGGCGAGCCGACCATCATGATCGATAACGTGCCCGGTGGCGGCTCCATCAATGGTGCCAATCTGTTCGCCGTGCGTGCCAAGTCGGATGGAAGCGACTGGTTAGGCACCTCGGCCTCGACACAGTATCCGGCCATGCTCGACGACCCTCGCGTTCGCTATGACTACAGCGATTGGACGCCCATCCTGGCCACGCCGACGGGTGGGGTGGTCTATGCCCAACCCAGCCTCGGCGAGTCGGCCGATACGGCGCTGGACGCTCTGCTGGAACAGCCGGTCAAACTGGCGGCGCAGAATCCCACCGGCGTCGAGCTACCGGTCCTGATCGCGCTGGACATGCTGGGGGCAGACGTACAGGCCGTGTTCGGCATGCGCAGCCGAGGCGAGGGTCGCCTGGCATTCGAGCGTGGTGAAGCCGACATCGATTTCCAGACCACCTCCGCTTACCTGAGTAACGTCAAGCCGCTGGTGGAGGCCGGCAAGGCAGTGCCGCTCTTTTCGCTTGGGGTACTGAACGACGAAGGCAAGATTGTGCGTGATCCGACTTTCCCGGATTTGCCCACTTTCAACGAGGTCTACCAGGCGCGGTATGACGAGGCACCGTCGGGCAATGAATATGAGGCGTTCCGCAAGTTCTTTGCCTCCGGCTATGCCTTGCAGAAGCTGATCATGGTACCGAAGGACACGCCGCAGGCCCTGATCGACACCTATCGCCAGGCAGCCCGTGACTTCGTGGACACCGAAGAGTTCAAGGAGGCGGCCGAAACCCAACTGGGGCCATACACGCCGGTGATCGGCGACACCGTCCAGCGACACCTCGATGATGCCATGTCCATCGATGACGCCACTCGCGACTGGCTGGCCGACTGGCTAGAGTCGGAGCACGACGCCAAGATCTGACGCGCAGCCGGGTATACCGGTCTCACTGGGCCCGGAACATCCGGCTCCATCCGGTCACACAAAACAAGAGCCATACGCCATGCTCGATATTCTTCTCTCCAGCCTGGGACAGCTCTTCACACTGTCCCATCTGCTCTTCATGGTGCTGGGCGTGCTGGTCGGCCTCGTTGTCGGCATCATCCCCGGCCTCGGTGGCATCGCCGGCATGTCGCTGCTGCTGCCCTTTCTCTACGGTATGGAACCGGCCGTGGCTCTCGGCATGCTGATGGGCCTGGTCGCCGTGATTCCCACCGGCGATACCTTTGCCTCGGTACTGTTGGGCATTCCCGGCTCCAGCGCATCCCAGGCAACCGTCATCGATGGTTTCTCGCTGGCCAAGCGTGGCCAGGCGGCACGCGCGCTGTCCAGTGCCTTTCTGTCCTCGATGATCGGGGGCCTCATCGGTGCCGTCATCTTGACCGGCTTTATCCTGATCGCCCGTCCGTTGGTGCTGTCATTCTCCTCTTCCGAGCTGTTCATGCTGACCCTGCTCGGCCTGTCGATGGTGGCCGTGCTCTCCGGGCGCGACCTCTTCAAGGGGCTGGCCGCCTGTGGCCTGGGCCTGCTGGTGGGTGCCATCGGCATGGCGCCGGCCACCGGTGAATTTCGCATGAACTTCGGTCTCGACTATCTCTACGATGGCTTGCCGTTGGTGGTGGTGGGGCTCGGGATCTTCGCCCTCCCGGAGATCGTCGATCTGCTGGTCAAGCGTGGGGCCATCGCCGAAGAACCGTGCCAACTCGGCAAGGGCTGGCGGCAAGGCATCCGCGACGTCCGTGAACAACGCGGTATCGTCGCGCGCTGTGCGGCTATCGGAAGCCTGATCGGCACGATTCCTGGTTTGGCCGGCTCCGTGGTCGATTGGCTCACCTATGGCCATGCGGTGCAGAGCGCCAAGGACAAGTCGGAATTCGGCAAGGGAGATATTCGCGGCGTGATCGCCCCCGAATCCGCCAACAATGCCTGCGCCTGCGGCGCCATGGTCCCCACCCTGCTGTTCGGCGTGCCGGGCTCGGGGACGGCCGCGGTATTCCTCGGCGGGCTATTATTGCTCGGGCTGCAGCCGGGTGTCGGCATGATCGAGACACATCTCGACCTGACCTACACCATCATCTGGTCGCTGGCCCTGGCCAACATCCTGGGGGCCGCCCTCTGTCTGGTTCTGGCACGCCCCGTCGCCAGCCTGACCCGAGTCCCCTTCGCCACGCTGGCGCCTCTGATCACGGTGCTGATCATGTTCGCCGCTTTCCAGGCCACGCGTTCCACGGGCGATCTTCTCGCCCTGGGGGCGGTGGGTATCCTGGGCGTTCTGTTCAAGCAGGCGAATTGGTCGCGCCCTGCCTTCCTGATCGGTTTCGTGCTGGCGCCGGGAGCGGAGGGGTACTTCTACCAGGCGGTACAGTTCCAGGGCACGGAAGCCTTCATGCGTCCCGGCGTATTGATCATCTGTGCTCTGATCCTTGCGGCTCTCTTCATTCCCCTGCTGCGTTCGCTGTGGGTCAAGCGTCGCCAGGCCTCCTCGGTCGGTGCCGCATCCACGGTCCGTACCGAACCTCCTGCCCTGGGCGTCATCGATGTGGTGCTCTTCATCACACTATTGGGGACGGCTATCGTTGCATGGATCGATGTGGCCGACCTGACCTTGATCGGCGGTATCATGCCGCGGCTGGCCATCGCGATCCTCGCCGTTTCCTGCCTGATGGAGATCGCCCGTTGCCTGATGCACCGTCCCCAGTGGCAGCATCAAGCCATCGGCCTGCATGGTCTCTGGCTGGCGGGCTTCTTTACCCTGGTAGGTGCCATGCTGCTACTGGGTTTCATCACCGCCGCGACGCTGTTCTGCCTCGTTTTCCTGCTGGCCATCGCGCGTCTCAAGCCTTGGGTTGCGGCCGTCATGGCGTTTGGCGTCACAGCCTTCCTGGTGGGCATGGCCGAATTCCTGACCCTGACCTACCCGAGCGGACTGATCGATCCCTGGCTGTTCGGCTGAAATTCGGGAGGTTGTATTTCCCGAGCAAGACAACCTGTCGAGCGACAGACCACTTTATACTTTCGTCTAATCCTGCGATCATGGCGCCCTCATCGCGCAGTCCCCACTGCGCTCCATATGAGGGAGAGCCATCATGCAGGACGCGCCCCCAACATCGACCGGTACCTACGCCGATAGTCCACGCCTGGCCGAGTTGTCACTGGCAATGGGTGGCTTCGGTATCGGTACCACCGAATTCGTGATCATGGGGCTGATGACGCCCATTGCCGGTGACCTGGCGGTGAGCGTACCGCAAGTCGGTTATGCCATCAGCAGCTATGCGCTCGGCGTGGTTGTCGGTGCCCCGCTGATTGCCTCACTCGGCGCCCGGGTACCGCGCCGAGCGCTCTTGATCGCGCTGATGCTGATCTTCGCCATCGGTAACCTGGCCAGTGCCCTGGCGCCCGGTTTCTGGTCATTCGTGGGGTTGCGCTTCCTGGCCGGTCTACCACACGGCGCCTATTTTGGCGTCGCCGCACTGGTGGCGGCAGGCGCGGTTCCCGTCGAGGAGCGCGCCAGAGCGGTGGCACGGGTCATGATGGGGCTCACGATCGCGATCCTGCTGGGGGCACCACTGGGTACCTGGTTCGGCACACAGTTCGGCTGGCGGGTTGCGTTTGCAGCGGTTGGTGGTATCGCACTGCTCACAGCACTGATGATCCGCTGTTTCGTTCCCCCGCAACCCCGCGATCCTGATGCCAGCCCGGTGCGAGAACTCACGGCGTTGATCAAGCAGCGCGTGCTGTTCACCTTGGGTGTGGCCTGCATCGGCTTCGGCGGAATGTTCTCTATCTTCAGCTACGTGATGCCGACACTGGTGGAACAGGCGGACATGAGCGAGGCGCTGGCGCCCATGGTGCTGGTCATCTTTGGTGTGGGAACGATCATCGGCACGCTGGCGGGTGCCCGACTGGCAGACCGTAACCTGTTACGGGCCATTCCCTGTATCCTGCTGTGGTGCGCTCTGGTGCAAGGGCTCTTCTTTTTTGCTGCTAACCATGTGCTGACCGGGCTGCTATTCGTCTGTCTGACCGGTACCAGCATGGCCTTGGGGCCGGCATTACAGACCCGGCTGATGGATGTGGCGGAAGATGCCCAGACCATGGCTGCGTCACTCAACCATGCAGCCTTCAACATGGCCAACGCCCTGGGCGCATGGCTGGCGGGGCTTGCCATCCAATGGGGGTTTACCTGGTCGACGACGGGGTTGGTCGGCACCGTTCTCGCCATCGCTGGCCTGGCCATCTTCGCCACCGGCCTATGGCTGGAACGACGCACATCAATGGCCGAACCTTGTATCCAACCCTGCTAGGATAGCGCGGGCCATCAGGGCATTACCGGACGACGCTGACGCCGCAACAGCACCAGCGCCATCAAGACCAGCAACGCGACGAGAGCGGCAAATATCTCACCCGTCGCTTGCAGGCCAATGAGTCGTGCCGTCACTCCGATACCCACCACTGGCAGTGAGATCGCCACATAAGCGACCACGAAGAAACTCGACGTCACCTCTGCTCGTCGCGTCAGTGGGCTGGCCGCCACGACTTCGCCAAGGCCGGCTCGAAACGCGATGCCCTGCCCGATGCCGGCCACAACGGCACCGCAGACGAACCACGTCAGCGACGCCAGGGCAATGCCGGCACCGATCGCCACCACGCCCAGCAACAGGATCACGCAACCGAGGGGCAGCCGATACGATAGCGGCACCCGCTCCTGCGCCAGTTGTCCAACGGTTGACGCGAAGAATGGCAGCCCCGCAACCACACCGATCGCCAATAGATTCGATACATCCATGATGCGCCCCATGAAGGCCGGCGCCGTGGCGGTGAAGAACCCCAGTACCGAAAAACCGGCGAAACCGGCAATGGCAGCGGGTACGAACACAGCACGTACCTCTGTCGGCACACTGAGCCGTTGCAGCCTGAGCCGGATTCGTTCAGGACGCGTCACCGTCTCGGGCGCTTGCCAGATGGCCAGCATCGCCAATCCTGCCAGCCCCAGATGCAACAGGTAGGGTAGCCACAGTGGATCGGGGAGATAACGGGAACACAGGCCGGCCACTACCGGACCCAGTCCCAATCCGCCCATGTTGGCGGCGGTTGCTGCCAATGCGGCATGGCGCTTGAGGTAGGAAGGAGCCAGTTCCATGACGGCCACTGTTGCCGTGCCGGTGAAGACTCCCGCCGAGAGGCCGGAGAGAACCCGCCCGGCAAGCATCGCCCCCAGCCCATCGGCCTGCAGGAACACGGCATCGCTGATCATCGCCGCAAACAGCCCGCCCAGCAGTATCGGGCGCCGACCCAGTTGATCCGACCAGCGCCCCGTCACCAGCAAGGCGGCAATCACACCTACCGCATAAGCAGCGAAGATCACTGTGATGATGAGTTGCGAAAATCCGAACTGGGTCTGATAGAGCGGATAAAGCGGTGTCGGGAGGGTTGTACCCAGCATGGTGGCGAGGAAGGCGAACGCCACCCCGAAGAAGGTCAAGGGTCGTTGCTGTGACACTGGCATGCTTCCTTTCCAGCCGTGAGTCAGAAAGACATGAAGTCTAGCACGCCTGGGCGGCCATACCATGACGCGACACCCGGCATGCGGTTATAATGCGCCGCCTGACGCCAGAGCCCGCCTTGGCAGGCGCAGACAGTCGCGACCCGGAGCCTCTACATGTCTCAAGGTACCCTATACATCATTTCCGCTCCTTCCGGTGCCGGAAAAACCAGCCTGGTGCGAGGATTGATCGAGCACCTCGATGGCATCCAGGTCTCGGTCTCTCATACCACCCGAGCCATTCGGTCCGGAGAAGCCGATGGTATCAACTACCATTTCGTCGACGTCGCAACGTTCGAACGCATGATAGAGCGCGGCGATTTCTTCGAGTACGCTCGCGTGTTCGACAACTACTACGGCACCTCACGTCCGGCAGTACAGGCTTTGCTGGCCGCCGGCCAGGACGTCATCCTGGAAATCGATTGGCAGGGTGCCCGCCAGGTCCGCGAGCAGGTACCCGATGCCGAATCGGTATTCATCCTGCCGCCATCGCGAGATGCACTACGCCGTCGTCTGGCTGATCGCGGCACTGATGACGACGACGTGATCGCCCGACGCATGCGCGATGCCATCAGCGAGATGTCGCACTACGACGAGTACGATCATGTCATCATCAACGACCAGTTCGACACCGCACTGGCCGATCTGGAAAGCTTGGTGCGTGCCCGTCGGACAAGACTCGATCGGGTGAAGGAAACCCGTGGCGCTCTACTCGAAATGCTCTTGTCACGGGATGAAGGCGTCGAGTAAACTATATCGTCCTGCAAATTTCACCAAAGACGTTCCGTATCGAACTCAGGTAGCTACTCATGGCGCGAGTCACCGTCGAAGATTGTCTGGATCATGTTGAAAACCGTTTCAAGCTGGTGATGATTTCCACCCAGCGCGCGCGCCAACTGGCTCGTGGATCACGTGATTCCCAACTCCCCTGGGAAAACGACAAGCCCACTGTCATGGCATTACGCGAAATTGCCGCTGGCTTGATCGATGACAATGTGCTGGACGAGCCGATCGAGGCCACGACCCGCACGACAAGCGAACCCTCGCCTCGCGAGGAGTGACGCAGCGCCTCGAATCGGATAACGTGACACTATCACCATTGTCGTCAACGTTCGTCGTTTCGGGTATAGGCGCGTTTCATGTTCACCATCGATGACCTGGCCGATCGCCTCGGCGGCTATCTTCCACCGGATGAGATCCAGCAGGTCAGGCGCGCCTTTTATTATGCTGAACAGGCCCATGACGGGCAGCAGCGTCGTTCAGGCGAACCCTATGTAACCCATCCTCTGGCGGTCGCCAACATCCTGGCCAATATGCACATGGACCATCAGAGCCTGATGGCTGCCATGTTGCACGATGTCATCGAGGACACCGGTATTTCCAAGGATGCCCTGGCTCGGCAGTTCGGTGAACCGGTTGCCGAACTGGTCGACGGCGTGTCCAAGCTGACGCAGATCACCTTCGAGGACAAGGCCGTCGCCCAGGCCGAGAACTTCCAGAAGATGGTGCTGGCAATGTCACGTGACATCCGCGTGATCATCGTCAAGCTTGCCGACCGCTTGCACAACATGCGTACTCTGGGTGCCCTGCGTCCCGAGAAGAAACGCCGCATCGCCCGCGAGACGCTCGAGATCTATGCCCGTATCGCCAGTCGCCTCGGCATCAATACCATCCGCGTCGAACTGGAAGACCTGTCATTCCATGCGCTCTACCCGATGCGCAGCGAACGCATCAAGCGCGCCGTCAGCAAGGCTCGCGGCAATCGCCGGTCCACCATTCGCCAGCTTCAGAACAGCTTGCAGAAGTGTATCGACGACGAGGGCCTGACCGGCACGGTAATCGGTCGCCAGAAACATCTGCTGTCGATCTATCGCAAGATGCGGGACCAGCGGAAATCGTTTGCCGAAATCATGGATGTCTTCGGCTTCCGCATCATTACCGACAGTGTCGACAGCTGCTATCGTATTCTCGGCGCCGTGCACAATCTCTATAAGCCTGTCCCGGGACGCTTCAAGGACTATATCGCCATTCCCAAGGCCAATGGCTACCAGAGCCTGCACACGACGCTGTTCGGTATCCGCGGCATGCCGATCGAGGTTCAGATCCGCACACGCGAAATGGAAGCCATGGCCAACAACGGCATCGCCGCTCACTGGCTATACAAGGCGGGACAGACGGAACGCCCCATCGCTGCCGGCAGCCACGCCCGAGCACGCGAATGGGTGCGCGGTCTGCTGGAAATGCAGCGCCATGCCGGTAACTCACTGGAATTCATCGAACACGTCAAGAACGACCTGTTCCCCGATGACATCTATGTGTTCACCCCCAAAGGGGACATCATGGAGTTGCCCCAGGGCGCGACAGTGATCGACTTCGCCTACAGCGTGCACACCGATATCGGCAACAGCTGCATTGCTTGTCGTATCGACCGGCATCTGGCCCCACTGTCGACTCGGCTCGAAAGTGGCCAGACACTCGAAGTGATCACGTCGCCCGGCGGTCGCCCCAACAGTTCCTGGTTGTCGTTCGTGATCACGGCGAAGGCGCGTTCAGCGATACGTCATGCCCTCAAGCACCAGCAACATACGGAATCCGTCCAGTTGGGTCGTCGCTTGCTCAACAAGGCACTGGCAGAGTACGAGACCAGTCTCGAGGAGTTGCCTGACGGACCGGTGCAGCAGTTGCTCGAGGAGCTCTCCTTGAAAAACCTGGATGCGCTGCTGGAATCCATCGGACTGGGCACCCGATTGGCCCACGTCATTGCCAGGCAACTGGTCGATGAACCCAAGACGTGTAGCGAACCGGGAGCCGTGACCACGACCCAACAGGGGCCCATCATGATCAGCGGCGCCGAAGGCATGGTGATCAGCTTCGCACGCTGCTGTCACCCGCTCCCCGGCGATCCTGTCATCGGTCATCTATCGGTCGGCAAGGGAATCGTGGTACACCGAACGGACTGTCGTAATCTGGATGAACTCAGGGGTGATCCGGATAAGCTGTTTGCGCTACAGTGGTCACAACATATAGAAGATGACTTTCCGGTTGCACTGCGAATCGAAGTCGAAAGCCGCCGAGGGCTGGTCGCCGAATTGGCTAGCCTGATAACGGATGCCGATGCCAACATCGAACGCATCGGTATCGAGGAGCGTGATGCTCGCCTGTCGATCGTCAACCTGACATTGGCAGTACACGATCGCGTTCATTTGGCACGCATCATCAAACGGACCCGCAACCTACCCCACGTCGGTAGAATCACGCGCGTCCTTAACTGAACCCTGGCGAACGCTCGACCGCCGCGATCAGCGGTGGGGCGGTCGTCTTTTTTCTTACAGGAGATGTCTCATGAGCAACAAGGCCGTCATCGATACCGACAAGGCACCGGCTGCCATCGGTCCTTACTCCCAGGCCATCAAGGCAGGCAACACCATTTATCTATCCGGCCAGATTCCGCTCGATCCGGCCACCATGGCGCTGGTCTCGGACGATTTCGAGACTCAGGCACGCCAGGTGTTCACCAACCTCAAGTCGGTCTGTGAAGAGGCTGCCGGCTCGCTGGGCGATCTGGTCAAGATCAACCTCTATCTGGTCGACCTGGACAATTTCGCCATCGTCAACCGCGTCATGGAAGAGTTCCTTGATTCGCCTTTCCCCGCACGTGCCGCGGTCGGCGTCAAGGCGCTGCCCAAAGGCAGCCAGGTCGAAGCAGAGGCCATCATGGTCCTCGGTGACTGAACCAGTCGCGGGAAAGAGCCAACGATGCGACTCTTCCTGGCATTGCGACCTGACCCCACATTACGACGGCAGTTGGGTGAACTGGCCGATCAGGTTCACGCCCGCTACGGTGGGCGTCGCATGCCTGACTCGACACTGCATGCGACGCTGGCCTTCCTGGGCGAAGTCACGGAAGCCCGCTGCCAGGAGCTCGAGCAGTTCACACGAGAGTGGCGGGTACCGTCAGCCACCTGGCGTCTGGATCGCTTCGGTTACTTTCACGGTCCGAAGATCCTGTGGGTCGGTGGCCACGACCATGCCGACTCACTGCTGCGACTGCACGGCGAGCTATGGCAGCAACTCGAACGTTTCGGATTCTCGCCACCATCGGGCCATTTCGTACCCCATGTCACTCTGCTCCGCAAAGCTCCACCCCCCGATTGGACAACACTACCCGACATCGGCCTCGAATGGCGCTATAATCAGTTAACACTGATACAATCGATTGCCACGGAGTGCGGCCAGCAATACCAGCCGCTTGCGCAATCGCCGACATCGTAACCGGGTCACCAGGGAGGGACGATGGTCAAGTGTTTACGGTATGCGCCGAGAACGGCACTGATACTGACATGGATGCTGGCCGTTCCCTCGACCAGCCAGGCCGATCTTTATATCGCACCGGGAATGACCAGTGAAGATACGGTGACGCTGACCCTGGGCATCGATCGCGACTTTCCGTTGGATGATTGGTCGCCCGCTCTCAGTCTACGCCTGACCGGTAGTTTGCTACTGCTGGAACGGCATGGTGGCGACAATGCCGCGCTGACTCTCTCGCCCGCCTTGCGATATACCTTCGCCGATACACCGACAAAGCCATTCCTGGAAGCCGGTATCGGCGGGGCCCTGTTTCTCGATGCCAGCATGGAGGACCGCGACCTGTCGACCGCATTCCAGTTCGAGGATCGCCTGGCCGCCGGTCTTCATCTCGATGGCGGCAGTGAAATCGGCCTTAGTGCCACACACTACTCGAATGCCAGTATCAAGAAACCGAATGACGGTTTCGAGGTGTATTCACTGACGTACCGACATCCTCTGTGATATCGGTTACGCTTTCTCGCTCTGCAGGTAACCGCCTTGTTTCAATATCTGGGTATAGCCTTCTCGATAGGTGGGATAGCGAAAACGATAACCGCTCTCCCGCAGTCGCGTATTATCACAGCGCTTGCTGGAACGGCGTCTGAGCGGCGACTGAATGGTTTCGGTCGAGGTCACCTTGAGCTTGGCCGCCAGCCAGGTCATCACATCATGCAAGGGTGCCGGTTCGCAGTCTGTCGCCAGATAGAGTTCGTGAAGCGGTGTGCCGGCCAGTTTCAAGTCGATGAGATGTGCCAGCACCCCGGCACAATCGTCACGATGGATCCGGTTGGAGTACATCGGCGGGGCCGCAGCGGCAATACGCCCTTCACTGACTTGGCGGATGAGACGGTCACGACCTGGCCCATAGATACCCGAAAAGCGAACCACCGTGCCGGGCAGTTCATGGTCGATGAGCGACTGTTCCGCTTGTCGCATGAGCGTCCCGGAGAAACCGGTGGGCACCGTTTCACTCGTTTCATCCACCACTTCGCCCTGCTGCTGGGCGTAGACACTGGTCGACGAGACGAAAAACACATGCGCAGGCGGTGCATCCCGGCGCGCGAATTCAGCCAGCACCGATCGCAATCCGGCCGGGTAGGCAGTGCGATAAGCCTCCTCCTCGAACCGATCGGCGCTAAGCACATAGACCACGATATCGGCATCCGGCAGCGTCGCGGCGGCACCATCGGCGTTGATGTCCTGAGACAGCGGTTCGATCCCGTACTCTTTCAGTTCACTGGCATTGCGGCGTACACCGATGACTCGCTGCCCGGCTTCCAGAAGCTGGCGCCCGAGCGTCATACCGACATCGCCACAACCGATTATCAGAGTCGTCTTCACCTTTCTCTCGCCCCTTGATAAAAAGTCCCTATTGGAAATTCTGATCCATCCGCTTCGAGAGGATGCCCGCAGGCACCACCATGACTCTAACAGAACTCCGTTATATCGTAACCTTGGCGCAAGAACATCACTTCGGACGCGCCGCCGAGCGCTGCTTCGTCTCACAGCCGACCCTGTCGGTTGCAGTCAAGAAGCTCGAAGAAGAGCTCGGTGTCGCTTTGTTCGAGCGCTCCAAATCCACCGTACAGGTCACACCGCTGGGTGAACAGATCGTCGAGCAGGCACAACGCGTATTGGAACAGAGCAGCATCATCAAGGAACTGGCCAATGCCGGTAAGGACCAGTTGTCGAGTCCGTTGCGTGTCGGTGCGATATTTACCATCGGTCCCTACCTGTTCCCTCACCTGGTACCGGAACTGGCCAGGACCGCACCCCAGATGCCGCTTTACATCGAGGAGGGCTTCACCGCCTCGTTGCGCAACAAGCTGCGCAGTGGCGAGCTCGATGCGATCATCGTGTCATTGCCGTTCACCGAACCGGATGTGGTGACGAAATCGCTTTATGAAGAAGAGTTCGAGGTGCTGATGCCGGCCAACCATCCCTGGGTTGCCAAGGAAAGCATCAATAAGGAGGACCTGCTCAACGAGCGTCTGTTGCTGCTCGGCGAAGGTCACTGCTTCAGAGATCAGATACTCGAGACATGTCCGGCCATCAGCCATCAGCTCAATAGCCCCAGTAACACTCTGACGGCCGAGGGCGGCTCACTGGAGACGATACGCCATATGGTAGCTTCCGGACTCGGTGTGACGGTACTGCCTCACTCGGCGATAGGTACCAGCCACTACGAAGCGGGAGTGTTGGCAAGTCGGCCCTTTACGCCCGAAGCGCCATCCCGGACCGTGGCCCTCGCCTGGCGGGCAAGTTTCCCTCGACCCAAGGCAATCGATGCGCTAACGAAAGCGATCACTGCCTGTCGGCAACGACAGCTCGAGCCGGCATGAACGAGCTCGAGCAGGATGTCAGAGCACTGAAGGGAGTCGGCGAAGCACTGGCTGTCAAACTGGCCAGACTGCGGATCTCCCAGGTGGCCGATCTGCTCTTTCATCTGCCGCTGCGCTATCAGGACCGAACGCGCATCACCCCCATCACCACCCTGCGTTCCGGCGACGAGGCCGTGGTCGAAGGCGACGTGGCGGCCGCGGATATCGTCAAGGGGCGTCGTCGCAGCTTGCTGGTCCGCCTCAAGGACGGTTCGGGCATTCTCAGCCTGCGTTTCTTCCACTTCTCGCCGGCACAACATCAGCAATTCCGCCCGGGAGTCAGGGTCCGCTGTTTCGGCGAAGCACGCGCCGGCGCTACCGGTCTGGAGTTGTACCATCCCGAATACCGTGTACTGAGCGACAGCGACGCCCCGGTCGAGGATCATCTGACACCGATCTATCCCACCACTGAAGGTCTCAATCAGGCCAGGTTACGCGGACTGATCGGTCAAGCGCTGGACTGTCTCGACGCCTCCCCTGAGGCGCTACCGGACTGGATACCGGAGACACTGCGTCAGCGATTCGATCTTCCCGCACTGTATGACGCCCTGACTTACCTTCACCGACCGCCTCCGGATGCGGATCTGGCCAGTCTGGCTGACACCCGGCATCCAACCCAACGCCGTCTGGCCCTGGAAGAGTTGTTGGCTCACCAGCTCAGCCTGCGTCAGGTCCGCTTGAAGATTCGATCCGATGCGGCGCCGGCCCTGCCGTCCGGCCGCAATCTACAGGCGACCTTCCTGACACGCCTGCCCTTCTCGCTGACCGGTGCCCAGCGGCGTGTGCTCGATGAAATCGCCGGCGACCTGGCCTGCCGGTCACCCATGTTGCGACTGGTGCAAGGGGATGTCGGCTCCGGCAAGACGGTCGTCGCCGCCATGGCAGCGCTCTCGGCACTGGCCGGCGGATTTCAGGTCGCCTTGATGGCCCCGACCGAAATCCTGGCCGAGCAGCACTATCGTAGCTTCCAGGAGTGGCTCGACCCGATGGGAATCGATGTCGCCTGGTTGGCCGGCAAGCTCAAGGGCAAGGCGCGTCTCGACACCAAGACAGCTATCGGTGATGGTCGCGCGCAAGTGGTGGTCGGTACGCACGCGCTGTTTCAAGACGATGTCCATTTCCATCGACTCGGTCTGGCCATCATCGATGAACAGCATCGCTTCGGTGTACATCAGCGTCTGGCACTTCGTGAAAAAGGGGAAGCCGGTGGATTCACCCCCCATCAATTGGTGATGACTGCCACGCCCATTCCCAGGACGCTGGCGATGAGCGCCTATGCCGACCTCGATATCTCGGTCATCGATGAGCTGCCGCCGGGCCGCACACCGGTCAAGACCGTCGCGATTCCCGACGAACGCCGGCCGGAGGTCGTGGACCGTATTCGTCAGGCCTGTACCGAAGGCCGCCAAGCTTACTGGGTCTGCACGCTGATCGAGGAATCGGAAGCCCTGCAGTGCCAGGCGGCCGAAGCTACACGAGACAGTCTGGGCGATGCCTTGCCGGAACTGGCGATCGGATTGGTTCACGGTCGCATGAAAGCGACCGAGAAAGCCGAGGTCATGGAGGCATTCAAGGTCGGGGAACTGGATCTACTGGTGGCCACGACCGTCATCGAGGTCGGTGTCGATGTGCCCAACGCCAGCCTGATGATCATCGAGAACCCCGAGCGCCTGGGTCTTTCCCAGCTGCATCAGTTACGTGGCCGGGTGGGGCGTGGCGATACGGAAAGCTTTTGCGTGCTGCTCTACCACCCGCCTTTGTCCGCGCACTCGCGCGAGCGTCTCGGGGTCATGCGAGATACCAGTGATGGGTTCCGCATCGCCGAAAAGGATCTGGAGCTTCGTGGTCCCGGCGAGGTGCTGGGAACCCGCCAGACCGGCCTGGCACAAATGAAAATCGCTGACCTGGAGCGTGATCGCGATCTCCTGGATCGTGTCACCCTGCTGGCCAAGTCGTTGCTCGAGCTGGCCCCGGAAGCCAGCACGCCGCTGATTCATCGCTGGCTGGGCGAAGAAGCGGGACGCTACGGCCAGGTGTAAAAATCAA
The DNA here is from genome assembly GCF_900106955.1 of Aidingimonas halophila. Lineage (GTDB taxonomy): Bacteria > Pseudomonadota > Gammaproteobacteria > Pseudomonadales > Halomonadaceae > Aidingimonas > Aidingimonas halophila. The sequence goes on from NZ_FNNI01000003.1 coordinate 184,343, forward strand.
GCGAGCGCTGATTCCGACACGGTATCATCGTGATGGGGATCGATGAGGCGATTGGCGGCATCCCCCAGAGGACGCAACTGCCGGCAGATCAACAACAGTTGCGTCTGTATCGGCCGGTAAACCTGGCTCCCTTTCTCCTCCTCGCTGGCTGCGCTTGTTTCGGTCAATTGCGCCACCAACGCCGCCTGTTCGCCTTCCAGGTCGGCAATCGGCTGACGTGCCTGCAGCCGTCCTGCCAGTTGATCGAGAATCTCGGCCACCCGCCTGGCCACAGGCATCAACGTGATATCCTGCTCATCTTCGCTCATGCGATGGCGGTGGGCTCCCAACGCCGACAGATAGCTCAGCAGCGTGTGCGATATCACCAAAAACCGGAATCCGTCATCGGCATCGTGCTTACGATAGTGACCCGGCTCCTGAAGCATGTTGGCCAGCATGGTCGATAACGCCGCATCGGCATTGTGGGCATTACGCCGTGCCAGGCGGTAAGCGAGATCATCCTGCTTGCCGGTCTCGTACTGGTGAATGATCTCTTCCAGGTATTGGCGACTGGAGGTCAACACATTCGCTGCCTCGCGATGCATGCGGCGTCCCTGCCAATCCGGAAGAATCGTGAAGACTGCCAGACCGGCGATCGTGGCTCCGATCAACGTATCGAACAAACGCGGCCAGATCAGATCGAAACCATCCCCCACCTGATTGAAGCTGCACAGCACCATCAGCGTGATCGATGCGGTGGCCAGTACATAGTGCTGCTCTCGATTGGCGAAGAAGGAAACGCCACCGACAACGGCGATCATCGTCTGGATCAGCGGATGAGGAAACAGGGAGATCAATGCCCAGCCCGCAACCAGACCCAGCACCGTACCGATGACACGCTGGCTCAGGAAGCGACGCGTCGCGGCAAAGTTGGGACGACAAACGAATAACGTCGTCAACAGGATCCAGAAGCCCTGGGTCGGATGAATCAGATGCAGCACGCCGTAGCCGACCAGCAGGGCAATGGGCAAGCGTAAGGCGTGGCGGAACGTCGGTGATCCCAGCGTGAGGTGGAGTCGAATCCGCTCCCAGCCGTCCCGCAAGCTGCGCGGTGAACGGTTGAACAGGCTATCGTCCTGCGGCTCACCCTGAGCATCCGGATTGTGGGCGCTGGCCAGTTGCTCCTCGAGCGTAGCGAGGTTATCGGCCAGGGCTCTGAGCGGCGGCATCAAGGCATGCCATTCAGTACGATGCATGGACTGCAGATAATCGATCGAGCCATGCAGATCTTTCAGCGCCTGTTCACTCTGGTCGTGGTCGAAGGGTCGGTTGAGTAATAGTGCCTTGCCGAGCCGTTTGCACGCCTGACCTTGCTGATCCAGTAACCGCTGGCAGCGAAACAGCACATCATGATGAAAGAACGCTTCGATCAGTGCCGAATACGGGTAGTGAGAAGAGCTGGCTCGCTCGTGGATATCCTGGGCAATGAAATAGATGCGGAGATAGCGATTGAGTTTGCGCTCACCACGCTGCCCCTCGAGGCGACGGTAGATCATCTCCTTGGCCTGGTTCAGCGCCATGACGACACGCCCGTTCTGCCGGGCCAGACGTAGACGCTGCTCCTCGACATCCACGCCACGCAGCGGCTCGAACAGCGTCGACTTGATGATCAGGTATTCCCCCAACTCCTTGTACAAGCGCGCCATGCTCTGTTTCACCGGCTGACGGGAAAACAGCGCGCACCAGATCACGGAAATGGCACCGTACCATGCTGCCCCCGTCACCAGCAGCAGCGGCTGGTGCCAGACCCCCTCTTCCGGTACGCCGCCCTGATGCTCGAGGTTGATCATGGTATAGATCGACAGGATAAGAGTACCCGAAGCGATGGTCGCATATCGCTGCCCCACGGCACCCAACATGATCAGCACGAACGTGGAAACGGCCAAGCCTGCGGCGAACAACCACGGCCAAGGATATAGCCACTGGACGCTCAGCGACGCCGTGGCGAAACAGACCAGCGTCACCAGTAGCGCCTGTAAACGCCCTTGCCAGCTATCATCGGTCTCCGACAGGGCGCTGGCGATGATACCCAGGAACAACGGAATCACCAGGGCGATATCCCCTTGATACCAACTGAGTACGAGGGCACCAACGAAGGCGAGGAAAACACGGAAGCTGTAGGCAAACTTATCGAGCGTCCAAAGGCGTCGCAAGTATCTCGATAACGGCGTCGGCATCATGGAGGACTGCATTGAAGTTAGACTTTAGTATAACGTCTATCGGAGCATTTATCGCCCCACTCCCGTCAACGCATCACAGGTGGGCGAGCAGACGCTGCAAGCGCTGCAGATCACTGGAATCGCCCACCAGACGGACATGCCCGGCCATCATGCCGTCGAGGAAAGCCCTCCGTGACGGCTGACGCAACAGTTTCAGTGCCATATCGGGCTCGTCGAAACGTAACTCCAGATCGAGGTCGACCGGCAGTCCCGGCCCTGTCTCGATACCCTGAGCTGACATGCGGTAATGACGGGCGATCGACAGATCCTCGGTCGCGACTCCCCAATCGAAGCGAGTGCGTTCACTCAGCGCTTGCCGAAAGGCGGGGTTACGGCGTAGCGCACGCTTGAGCAACCAACCGATGAACCACAGCAACAATCGCAATTTCATCGCGACTCCGAAACAAACAGGGAAGTACGGGCAGGAAATCCGCCGGCTACATGCGTGCAGCCGGCGTGGTTCGGCTCTTTGTCCAACCGCTCATGTGGCGGATATCGGCCGAACGACACCGCGGGGTCAAGATCCCCGCGCTGCGGGCTCGCTTACTTGGCGACAGCGTCTTTCAGTGCTTTACCGGGCTTGAAAGCCACGGTCTTGCTCGCCGGAATGGTCAAGGGTTGACCGGTTTGAGGATTCTTTCCGGTACGAGCGGCACGTTCACGAACGGTGAAGGATCCGAAGCCGATCAGTGATACATCCTGACCCTTTGAGACACTGCCCGTAATCTCATCGAGAATGACATTGAGCACTTGGCCCGCTTTATCCTTGGAAAGATCGGCACGCTCGGCAATCGCCGCAGCGAGTTCTGGTTTGCGCATAAAGCCCTCCTGGTTTGGCATGGCAGGCGACCCAGGTCGCCCTTCTTGTTGTTGAGAACAAATGAATCGTCCCCGCGCGAGCCGCCGAAAGCATCGTGTCGCGAAGCAACAGGACCGTCGCCTGCCGCGACACTGAGCCGGTTCACACGGCACAACGCTTCTAGCCTAGCAATGCGGGGGCGGATCGCGCCAGTTCGACTTTCCTCCTGACACAGGCGCCTGTCAATGCAAACCCGATCAAACGACCGTCTTCCGCCTCGGCGAGCGCGGTCAAATCATGGCCTTCACCTTCGATTCGCCAACGTGCCGGTTCATGCGTCGGCGGCAAGGATACCACCGGCAGCGCCGGTGTCTTGACCAGAACCGGCCAGGGGCCGTAAGCAACACGCGTCGGCGTTCCCGTCAGCGTGGCAGCCAATGCCTTGACACTCGCCTGCAATGGCTGGACATACATGGCATTGACGCCATCCACACAGGCACCATCGCCCAGCGCATAAATCGCCGGCGCCGAGGTACGCAGGTAACGATCAGTCTGGATGCCGCTTTCGTCGGTTTCGAGGCCGGCTGCTTCGGCCAGGTCGGTACGAGGGCCCAGTCCGGTGGCCACCAGGACCAGATCGGCCGACAAGCCGTGCCCGTCATTCAGGGTGATGGCAATACCGCTACCCTCGGCCTGCAGGGCCGCCACCCCACGCCCCAACCGCAGATGAACACCCTGCTCCGCCAAGGCTTCGCCCAAGGCATATCCCAACGGATCAGGCAGCAGGCGTGGCAATGGGGCCTCCTCGGGCGCGATCAGGGTGATCCCATGCCCGCCGGCAACCATATCGTTGGCGAATTCACATCCCACCAGGCCCGCACCGATGATCGCCACCCGTGCCGGTCGGCCAAGCGCACTCAGTGCAGCATGAAATGCCCGGTAATCATCAAGGTCGTTGATGGAGAACACACGACCGGACAGCTCATCCGTCACGGAGAAGGGCAAACGGGGCAACGCTCCGGTAGCAAGTACCAGTTCACCGAAGCCTGACGTTTCCACTCCCAACTGCAATTGGCGACTGGCCGGATCAATGGCAGTGACACGCGTGTGCGTACGCATCACGACCCCTTGCTGATCAGCGACCTCCAGTGCCGAGCGGGTGGCCAAGCGATCGGGCGGCAGATGTTTGGCAAATCCCGTGGATAACAGCGGCTTGGCATACTCGTCACCGCTATCGGCCGTGATCACGGTAATGGCTCGGTGCGAGTCGTGGGCGCGAATCTGTCGAGCAAGGCCCAGACCCGCCATACCGCTACCGATGATGATCAATGGCTCGTTCATGACACTCCCGACGCACAGCTCCAAGGGATGACCATGGTACACTACCGGCCTTGACCTTGACTCGGAGGCAATGGTGCACGACGGCCATGATAGATCCCAAGGATGGCTTCCCGACTGGCGACCGGCCGACGCCTGGCGTGCCGACATGAGTCCCGATTGGTGGCAATGGGTTGCCTCGCGTGACTCCCTGACATCACGCCTGATCGAAGCGGCCGGCGACCGGGACTTCCGTGTGCGTCTGATCGATCAGCGTCTGGGCCGCCCCAGACTGGACGAAGCGCGAGCCCTGGCACTCGATCCCCGCCAGCAGGCATGGTTGCGGGAAGTCGCCCTGTGCATCGATGAACGTCCCTGGGTAGTGGCACGCTCGGTCGCGCCCATGAACCGCCTCCAGGGACAACGACTTGCCCAGCTCGGTGAGCGCTCCCTCGGCAGTTGGCTGTTTCGTCAGCCCGATCTCCAGCGAAGTCGTATCGAAGTGACTCACCGCCCGGCGCCGTTCTTCCCGGAACAGGGGCCGTGGGGCCGTCGCTCGGTGTTTCAGCATGGCCGCTTCAAGGTGTTGGTCCAGGAGTTCTTCCTTGATCGAATGGCGGATGATTTGCGCTTGCCGTCGCGTTAGGATATCGCCTCTGGCTACTGGAGATGTCGATGGATCAGACAGCCCCCCGACGCGGTATCGCACGGCTTCCCGATTTCCTCGCCCTGACGCGTCTGGACCGTCCGATCGGTACCTGGCTGCTCATGTGGCCGACATTATGGGCCTTGTGGATCGCGGCCGAGGGAGTGCCCTCGCGCGATGTGCTGCTGATCTTCATTGCCGGCGTTTATGTCATGCGTGCTGCCGGCTGCGTGGTCAACGATTACGCTGACCGCCACTTCGATGGCCATGTCAAGCGAACCCGGGAGCGTCCGCTGGCCACTGGCCGCATCAGCGAACGCGAAGCCAAGGGGCTATTCGTGTTGCTGGTGACAACGGCGTTCATTCTGGTGTGTTTCACCAACCGTTTCACCATCCTGTTGTCGATCGGCGGCGTGATCCTGGCCTTCATCTACCCCTTCATGAAGCGCTATACCCATCTGCCGCAGTTGTTTCTGGGCGCCGCTTTCTCCTGGGCGATTCCCATGGCATTCGGCGCAGTACAGCAAGGCGTGCCGTTCGAGGCATGGTTGCTGTTCCTCGCCAATGTGATCTGGACGGTGGCCTACGATACCGAATACGCCATGGTCGATCGTGACGATGACCTGAAGATCGGCATCAAGTCCACCGCCGTGCTGTTCGGCCGGGCCGACAAGGCGATCATTGCCGTGCTGCAGGGATTCACCCTGCTCTTGCTGGCCTGGGTTGGGTGGCGACTGACCTTGGGTGGCTTCTTCTGGCTGGGCCTCGCAGCCATGGCCGCCATCTTCGTCTATCAGCAATGGTTGATACGGGACCGATCCCGCGAATACTGCTTCCGTGCCTTTCTCAACAACCACTGGGCAGGTCTGGTACTGTTCGCCGGCCTCGTTCTCACCTGGTGGCCCGATGCATGACGGCAGCGGCCATTCACTTGGCAAGGATGCGCTGTCATGACATTGTCATATACTCGTGCTGTCATCGTCATCAGCTTGTCATAGCCATGATGAGGTCCAGGATGACTTCCAAAACCGTGCTTATCGTCGATGATGAAGCCTCGATCCGCGAAATGATCGCGGTGGCGCTGGAAATGGCCGACTATCGAGTACTCGAAGCCGACAATGCCCAGGATGCCCACGCGATCGTCATCGATGAGCATCCCGACCTGATGCTGCTTGACTGGATGATGCCAGGAACCAGCGGTATCGAACTGGCCAGACGCCTCAAGCGTGATGAAACGACCGCCGAACTCCCGATCATCCTGCTCACCGCCAAAAGTGAGGAGGATAACAAGATCCAGGGACTGGAAGCCGGTGCCGACGACTACATCACCAAGCCTTTCTCGCCTCGCGAACTCGTCGCCCGGCTCAAGGCCGTACTGCGTCGCAGTACCCCCAAGGGGGTCGAGGAAACCGTCGAAGTCGAAGGACTGGTCCTCGACCCCGCCAGTCATCGCGTCAGCACCAACGGCAGTGCGGTGGACATCGGACCGACCGAATACCGCCTGCTGCAGTTCTTCATGACGCACCAGGAGCGTGTCTATACGCGGGATCAATTGCTCGACCAGGTCTGGGGCGGTAATGTCTATGTCGAGGAGCGTACTGTCGATGTGCACATCCGTCGTTTGCGCAAGGCACTGGGTGACAATCACAAGCACTTGATCCAGACCGTACGCGGCACCGGTTACCGTTTTTCCACACGCGACTAGGAGGATCGACCCCGGCGTGCGCTATTGGAACCAGGAACTTTGGCGACTTGCCGGCCTGGTGATCGTCCTGGGCCTGGCCGGCTGGGTGATTGATGCCCCCGGGTTCGGTATTGCCCTGGGACTGGCGATCTATCTGGCCATCCACCTGCAACGTCTGCGCTCCCTCTATCGTTGGCTGACCCGTCATCCTCACGATGAGCCGCCCGCGGCGTCGGGAATATGGGGCGAACTCTTCGACAAGCTCTACAAGTATCAGAAAGCGCAACGCATCACCCAGAAGCGATTGCGCGATACGCTCAAGCGCATCCAGGACTCGTCCGAGGCGATGAGCGACAGTGTCGTCATGCTCGATCGTCGCGGCGACCTGGAGTGGTGGAACAGCGCCGCCGAGCGCATGCTGGGTCTCAAGGCGTCCCATGATCGCGGGCAGCATATTACCAATCTGGTGCGCGACCCGCGTTTCATCGACTACTTGAATACCCGCGACTATCAGGAACCGCTGACACTCACGTCACCGATCGATGAGCGACGGGTTCTTCAGTTCCAGATCACACTTTACGGTGACGATGAACGTCTGCTGATGGCGCGCGACATCACACGTCTACACCGGCTTGAACAGATGCGGCGTGATTTCGTGGCCAATGTGTCACACGAGTTGCGGACGCCGTTGACGGTTCTGGCCGGTTATCTCGAGACCTATATCGACAACGCCGATCAGTTGCCCTCACGCATGGCTCGGGGGCTGCAACAGATGCAGAGCCAGACCCTGCGCATGCAGAACCTGGTCAACGATTTACTGCTCCTGTCACGTCTGGAGATCGACCAGCGCACTGACGACTCGGTGCCGGTGGACGTCGGCGACATGCTGGAAGCCATCCGCAACGATGCCGAATCACTTTCGGGCGGTCATCATCATCTGAGCGTGGATATCGATGACGTGGGCGCATTGATGGGCAACGAGAAGGAGTTGCACAGTGCCATTTCCAACCTGACAGTCAACGCCGTACGCTACGCCGGTGAAGGGTGTCATATCACCCTGCGTTGGCGGCAGTACGGCGATAATGCCTGTATCGAGGTGGAAGATGATGGTGAAGGCATCGATCCGGTTCATATTCCGCGCCTGACGGAACGCTTTTATCGGGTCGACAAGGGGCGCAGTACGTCAACCGGGGGAACGGGGCTGGGACTGGCCATCGTCAAGCATGTGCTCCTGCGACACGATGCCCATCTCGAGATCGACTCCCACCCTGGACAGGGCGCCTGTTTCCGCTGCGTATTCCCCCCCGAACGTGTGACGCCCGCCCAATCCATCCCGCGTATTCAGGAAGCCTGAGCGAGATCCTGGCTCAGACCACGATAATGCCGCTCCCACATTTGCACGGCGCCAGCCACAGCACCGGGCAGTAGAAAGACATTGGCCAACGGCACCCAGGTCAACAGCGTCACCCAGGCACCGAAGGTCAGGCTTTGCCACCAGCGCTTGCCCAGGCGGCGTTTCATGTCCGGGAAGCTGACCCGGTTGTTATCCATGGGATAATCGAGGTAGGTGATCGCCATCATCCAGGCGGCAAAGACCGCCCACAATACCGGGGTGACGAGATTGATGAGCGGAATCCAGCTCAACACCAGCAGGACGGCCAGTCGGGGCAGGATGTAACCCAGCTTGCGAAGCTCCCGACCCATGGCGTCGACGCCTGTCCTGATCAGGCCCCGATCGTCAGCCGGCGGGCGTCCTGTCAGACGCGTTTCCACCTTGGCCGCCAGAAAGCCGTAGAACGGGGCGGCGATCAGGTGTGTCACCAGGGTGAACGTGAAGAAGACCACGATGATCAGTGCTACCACGAACAGTGGCCAGATCAACCACTCCAGCCATTCCAGCCAGCCCGGAACCATGGCCATCCAAGCGTCCAGCCAGCCTCCGAAGTGCGTCCAGGTCACATGAAGCGTGACGGCATAGATCATCAGATTGATGGCAATGGGCATGAAGACATAGCGACGCATACCCGGGGTATATACGGTTCTGACCCCTTGGGTCACAGCGGCGAGTGAGCTGAACATCTTATCCTTCCCTTGATCCGGCGTTTTCCCTCGGTCGGGGAATGACTCGGTCGTCGCGTCTGGCGACGACCGACACCATTGATCATCAACGGGAAGCGCGGGTCAAGACGATCCCTTGAGAGCATCCTCATCGAGTTCATCGGGATCGATATGGCGGATATCCAGGCCCTTGACCAGATAGATGACATGTTCCGCCAGATTATTGGCGTGATCGCCGACCCGTTCGAGTGCCCGCAGTACCCACATGACACTGAGAACGGACGTGATCGAGCGTGGATCTTCCATCATGAAGGTCATCAGCGAGCGCATGGCACTGGTGTACTCAGAGTCCACTGCATCGTCTTCGTGCACCACCTGCAAGGCCAGATCGATATCGAATCGGGCAAAAGCGGTCAGGGAATCGCGCACCATCTTGCGCACATGCTCACTGATGTGACGGACTTCCACCAATCCCTTGGGACCATTGCCGGCTTCGCTTAGCGCCACGGCATTGCGCGCGATCTTGCTCGCCTCATCGCCGATACGCTCGAGATCCGAGGTAGCACGGATGACTGCCAGCACCAGTCGCAGATCGGAGGCGGCCGGTTGGCGGCGGGCCAGGATCCGGGTGCATTCGTCATCGATCTTGAGCTGCATTTCGTTGACGGCCTTGTCGTCGTCACTGACCCGCTCACCGAGGCGGCTGTCGCTTTCGAGTAACGCCGTGACGGCATCCTGAACCTGCTTCTCGACTTGTCCCCCCATGGTCATCAGGTGGGTCTTGAGCTCCTCGAGTTCCTGGTTGAACTGCTTGGAAATGTGCTGGCTATGTGTATCGCTGGTGATATCCATGGGTCTCTCCTGAAAACACCGGGCAACGACTTTTCAGTCGGTGCGCCCGGTGATGTAGTTCTCTGTACGGGCTAAACGTGGATTGGTGAACACGGTATCGGTCGCGCCGTACTCGATGAGCTCGCCCTCTTCGAGAAACGCGGTATAGTCCGAGACTCGCGCGGCTTGTTGCATGTTGTGGGTCACCAGTACCAGTGTCAGATGTGACTTCAGGTTGCGTATCAACTCCTCGATCTTAAGCGTCGATATCGGATCCAACGCCGACGCCGGCTCGTCGAGCAACACTACTTCGGGTTGGACGGCCAGAGTCCGAGCAATCACCAGGCGTTGCTGCTGTCCCCCGGACAGCAACAACGCTGACTCATGCAAGCGGTGCTTCACTTCATCCCACAAGGCAGCCGATTCCAGAGCCCATTCGATCACCTCATCGCGACGTCGTTTGGGTAATGCTGCCTGGAGCCGCAATCCGAACGCCACATTCTCGTAGATCGACATGGGGAAGGGGTTGGGTGTCTGAAAGACCATTCCCACCCGCCGGCGCAAATCCGCCACATCGACCTCGGGTGCATGGATTTCCTGGCCCTCCAGAACGATGCGTCCCTGACGCGCAACATCCTCGTTGAGGTCATGAAGGCGGTTGAAGGCTCGCAACAATGTTGACTTACCGCACCCTGATGGCCCGATGAACGCCGTCACACGATGGCGCGGCACATGCAGACTCAAGCCGGACAAGGCGGTCTTGTCACCATACGCGATCGTCAGATCCTCGATCTCGAAACAGCGATCCGTCGACGGAATATCCCTCACGATCTCGTGCAGGGTTGCCGGTGTTGGCGATGCATCGGCCATCAACAAGGGTCGCCCCTCCCATTCATCAATGCGTCCGGACCCTATGACGTGTCCTGATAGTATGACGCAGGAATATTGCAGTCAGGTTAAGCACCAGGATGACCAGCACCAGCAGCAATGCCGTGGCATACACGAGGGGCATGGCAGACTCGACATCGCCACCGTGAAATCCGGCGTCGAAGATGTGGTAACCCAAGTGCATGAATTTCCGTTCAAGATGAATGAACGGAAAAGTGCCATCCACCGGAACCTGAGAAGCCAGCTTCGTCACCCCCACCAGCATCAAGGGTGCCACCTCCCCCGCAGCACGGGCCACGGCGAGAATCAAACCGGTCAGCATGGCCGGCACAGCCATGGGCAGGACCACGCGTCGCAACGCCTCGCTGCGTGTGGCCCCCAGTGCCAGGGCCCCTTCTCGCTGGGCATCGGGAATACGCGCCAGCCCCTCTTCGGTGGCGACGATTACCACCGGCAGTGTCAACAATGCCAGGGTCAGAGACGCCCACAACAACCCGCCGGTGCCGAACGTCGGTGATGGCAGCTCATCGGCGAAGAACAAGCTGTCGAGAGTGCCACCAATACCATAGACGAATACGCCCAGACCGAAGACGCCATAAACGATCGACGGCACCCCGGCCAGGTTACGCACTCCGATACGGACCAGACGTGTCAGTCGCCCTTGTGGTGCGATTTCGTTCAGATAGATCGCAGCCAAGACACCAAAAGGCATTACCAGCACTGACATCAGCAGCACCATCATGATGGTGCCGAAGATCGCTGGCCAGATCCCGCCGGCAGTATTGGCGTCACGCGGCCCCTCGGAGAGAAATCGCCAGACGTTATGTCCCCAGCTGGACAGCTTGGCTGGCAACGACATCGCATTGGGACGCGTCACGTCGATCAACGCATCCAGTGTGAGGGTCAACTGCTGGCCTTCGAGACTCTCGAGAACGACCCGATCACGCTGCATCGCCTCCTGGAGATTGACTATACGCGCCTTGAGTGCCTGCAGCTCGTCTTCATCATCTGCCACCTTTTCGCCATTGGCGAGACGTTCAGCCAATGGCTCCAGGTACTGCGTTCGCACGACATCACGCTCACTGCGCAATTGCGAAACCCGGTTCAGGCGTTCATCGAGCTGCTGCCAGAGCGTATCGCCATCCTCGACGGTCCAACGCGTTTCAGGCCCCTCAAGAGCGACGACACGCCCAATGAATGGCCCCCAGCGTCGGCGCTCGACGATGACCAGGTCTTCAGGCGTGGCTCGTGTGTCGATATCGGCAACATCCACCCATCGCCACTGGGCGCCTTGCAGATCCCGATTCCCGGTTCGGTAGAGCCGCTCGCGGCCGTCGACTTCACCGGGAAGACCCTGTTCACGCACGACCTGTCCAGCGAATTGCGCCCCATCCTCGAGGGTGACCGCTTCGATATCCTGAGGCCAGAAATGCGCCAATCCGCGTCCTGCCAACAGGACCAGCAAGGCGATGACCATCAATAGCGATAATGCCACACCACCGGCGGCCAGCCACGCCCAAGGCCCCTCGGCAAGCCATGGGCGACGCGACGTTGATCGCCTCATGCCAGGCCTCCCAGGCGTCGATAACGGTGAGAGAGACGTCCACGAACGATTTCGGCCAAGGTGTTGACGCAGAATGTGAAAACGAACAACAGGAAGGCACACAGCAGTAGCACTCGATAGTGCGTCCCTCCCGCCGCCGCTTCGGGGAGCTCGATGGCGATATTGGCCGCCATCGAACGCATACCGTCAAGCGGGCTGAGTGTCATCAAGGCGGTGTTACCGGTCGCCATCAACACGATCATGGTCTCGCCCACGGCGCGTCCGGCACCGATCATCACTGCCGAGAAGATACCGGGACTCGCCGCCGGCAGTATGACGTTCCATAAGGTCTGCCAACGCGATGCCCCCAATGCCTGGGCCCCTTCGGACAAGGAATCGGGGACACCGGAAAGTGCCTCTTCGGCCAGCGCATAGATCGTGGGAATGATGGCAAAGCCCATCGCCAATCCCACAATCATGGCATTGCGCATGGCATAGTCGAGCCCCAGCTGTTGTTCCAGCCAGGCGCGCATGTCCCCCCCGAACCAGACCACTTCCAGATAAGGCGACATCACCATCGCCAGTGCCACCAGCAAGGCCAGCCAGGGAATCAACCACAAGCCTGCTCGGCTCAGTGATAGAGCGCGGGCCAGAGTAGCAGGGAGGCACGAATGGACCACTCCCGCTACCAGTAATCCCAATGGCAGGATCAGCACGAGCGCCAATGCCCCCACCAGGTGTCGCTCGACGTACGGTGCCAGCACCAGTCCGGCCACGAAGCCGATGACGACACCGGGCAGTGCTTCCATCAATTCCAGGGCCGGCTTGAGTCGATGGCGCAACCGGCGGGACATGAAGCAGGCGGAGTGAATCGCCGCTCCCAATGCAAGAGGAATCGCAAACAGTAGCGCATAGGCCGCCGCCTTCAGCGTACCCCAGGCCAAGGGCGTGAGACTGAACATCGGAGTGTCGTCCTCGGACAGCACATTGGCCTGCCAACGATATCGAGGTGTTTCATAATCGGGGTATTGCTGAGGAAGCCAGAGCGATTCGAAATCAATCTCTGTCGTCGCTTGCGTCTCGGATGCCGGTGTGTCGCCGCCGAACAGGGGCACAACCTCGACGAACAAGAAAACGCCTATCGCCAGTACCGCCAGGATCACGCCGATACCACAGGCGCCCACCAGCAGTGTGAACAAACGGTCACGCAAGTCGCGAAAACGCCGGCGTACTGGAGCTGGAGGCGGATAACGGTCGATCATGGCCGGCACGCAGCAAAGGGGGTGGATGAATCAGCACAACAATAAGACAGGCATATGACAAAACGATGACACGCCATCAGCTCGATCCCTCTCCCCAGGGACGATTCAGCCCCATCGCCTGGCGGATAGCGGCAATCACCATATCAGGCAAGGGAATGAACCCTGACTCGCGAACCCCGTCTTGACCCTCTGGAGACAGTACCAGGTCCAGGAAGGCGTGCTCGGTTGCTGGCAATCGCTCCCCAGGTGGCAGGTTGACATATAAGTAGAGGGTTCGCGACAGCGGATACTCACCACTCAGCGTCGCCCGTTCGCTCGGCGATACCGCTGGCCCGTCTCCCTTCCGCAGGGCTAGCGGTTTGACCGCCACTGTCACATAACCGATACCGGAATAGCCGATGCCACCGGTGGTCGCCGCCACCGCCGCCACCACGGCCGATGAACCGGGATGTTCATTGACATCGACCCTGAAGTTGCCACCACACAACGCCTCACGGCGAAAGACCCCATAGCTTCCGGAGACCGAATTGCGGCTGTGGCGGTCGATCGGTCCGGCAAAATCCGGCGTGCCGAGCGCCTCCCAACGATCGATCGAACGCTTCGCACCACAGTCGTGGGTATCGGAGAATATGGCATCGAGCTGTTTCATCGACACCTCATCGAGAGGATTGTGCCGATTGACGAAGACCGCCAGCGCATCCATGGCGACCGGAATCTCGACAGGGGGATAGCCATGGTGGGCTTCGAATGTCTCACGTTCACTGGTCGTCATCCGTCGCGACATCGCTCCCAACCGTGTCGTGCCTTCAGCCAGCGCCGCGGGTGCCGTCGATGATCCACTCGCCTGCATCTGCAACCGGACCGCTGGATGGCGCTCCTCGAGACGTTCTCCCCAGCGCAGCATCAAGCCTGCCATGGTATCGGAACCGATCGAATCCAGATTGCCGACGACAGGACCCTCCGGTGCCTGTGCCATAGTGCCGACCACCGGCCATATCAGCAGGATCCATAGCAGCAGGGCTGTACGACAGCGAATCGACATGCTGGCTCCTGAGTCGTTCCAATTCGAATCATGAGGTGGAGATTATCCGGGATTGGCGTTTAAGATGCGCCTATCACACGGCCATGATGGATGGCGACGATAACAACAACCCAGGACCCCATGAATCAACGATGACTGAACTAGACGATATTCCCGCACCCCAAGGCGAGTTGACGCTACGGCTGGTGGCAACGCGCCACGACACCAACTTCCATGGCGATATCCCCGGCGGCTGGCTGACCCGCCACATGGATCAGGCCGCTGAACTTGCCGCCGGTCGTGAAGCCGGCGGTCGGACTGCCAACGTGGCGATCGAAGCCATGGACTTTCTCTGCCCGGTGCGTGTCGGCTCGACCGTTCACATCTACACAGCCGTACGCGATATCGGCCGCAGCTCGATCAAGATCGATGTCCAGGTATGGATTCACCCGCCTTTCGAAGGCGATCCCGACGCACTCTACAAGGTAACGGAAGCGCGTTTCATCATGGTGGCACTGGACGACAATGGACGCATCCGCGCGGTTTCCCAGGAGACATAGCGCCCCGGATCAACGACACTTCTCATCCCCGTACCATGTCACGGGCCTTGAGGTAGGCGAATTCCCCGACATCAGTATAGGTACGCAATACGCCCTGAAACTTCCGGTAAGAATCGTAGATCTTGCGCGACGCCTCATCGGATTCGACCTGTTCCTGAAGTACGTCGCGGGATGCTTCCGCCAGTGCGCGCAAGACATCATCCGGTAACTGCTTGAGCGTCACCCCGTGCTCCTCGACCAGGGAGTCGAGTGCCTGAGCATTGCGGTAAGTAAACTCATTGATCATTGCCAGGTTGGCGCTGCGAGCGGCCTCGCGGACGACATCCTTGAGATCGTCGGGCAGTTCATTCCAGGCATCCAGATTGACGCTGCCTTCCAGAACGGCACTGGGCTCATTCCATACCGAGGTATAATAATAGTCGGCGACCTCATGAAGCCCAAAGGCCTGATCGTTATAGGGTCCGACCCAGTCGGCGGCATCCAGCACACCGCTCTGCAGCGAGCTGAATATCTCGCTGCCCGGCATGTTGACCGCCGAGGCACCGATGCGATTCATCACCTCACCAGCCAGGCCGGGAAGACGGATCTTCAGGCCTTCCATGTCCTCCAGTGAGTTGATCTCCTTCTTGAACCAGCCGGCCATCTGCGTACCGGTATTGCCCACCGCAAACGGCTTGAGATTGTGCTCGGCGTACAATTCATCCCACAGTGTCATGCCATTGCCCTGATAGAGCCAGGCATTGGTCTCGGTGGTGTTCATGCCGAAAGGCACGGCGGTAAAGAACTGGGCAGCCGCGACTTTGCCCCGCCAATAGTAGGAGGCCGAGTGTCCCATCTCGGCCGTTCCGGCAGAGACCGCATCAAAGACCTCCATCGCCGGCACCAGTTCTCCCGCCGCATAGACCTTGATGCGTAGCCGGCCACCGGAAAGTCGCTCGATACGCTCGGCGAGATCATTGGCACCGGTCCCCAGTGCGGGAAAGTTCTGGGGCCAGGAAGTGACCATTTTCCATTCGATGGTCTCCTGGGCCTTGGCAGTGGAGATGAAAGGGGCGGCAACGGCACCGGCAGCGCCGGCGCCCAGCGTGCTGAGAAACTGTCTACGTTGCATGTCGGACGTGACTCCCTCGATCGAGTTGTATTATCGCCGAAAGAGTATGCGTTAAAGACGTTTTGACCGGCAAGTCAACGCCATCACCTCACAGCGGCGTCAGCTTGGCGAACCCCAGGACCAGCCATTTGTCACCTTCGCCTTCGAAACTGACTTGAACGCGTGCCCGTTGCCCTTCGCCTTCCGCATTGAGGATGACGCCCTCACCGAATACCGGGTGACTGACTCGCTGGCCAAGCGACAACGATGGTAGATCATCGCCTCCATCGACCGTGCTCTGCTGCGACACCCCGACACCCGGGCGGGTAGCCGTCACCGGACGCGAGACCTGCCCCCGCAACCTGACTTCCTCGAGCAGCTCTTCCGGTAATTCACGAAGGAAACGCGACGGTCGTTGAAACGTTTCCTTGCCGTGCAGACGCCGCAATTCCGCGTAGGTGAGATAGAGCTTGCGCATGGCGCGGGTCACGCCGACATAGCAAAGACGGCGCTCCTCTTCCAGACGCCCCGGCTCCTCCATCGACATCTTGTGCGGAAACAATCCTTCTTCGACCCCCGCGATGAAGACCACGGGAAACTCCAGCCCCTTGGCCGAATGCAGGGTCATCAATTGAACGCTGTCCTCGAACTCATCGGCTTCGTGGTCGCCGGCGTTGAGCGCGGCCTCGGACAGGAAAGGCTCGAGTACAGCGGCCCCTTCTCCGACTTCGGGGGGGTCGAGTGCCTCGCCCTGTGTGAAGGCGCGCGCCGCATTGACCAGTTCCTCGAGGTTCTCGACCCGGGCCTGACCTTTTTCGCCCTTTTCGCTGCGATGATGCTCGATCAGCCCCGAGGCACGGATGACGTGACGGATGATTTCATGCAGCGACATGCCCGCGGTATCGTTATCGAGCTGCTCGATCAGGTCCGCAAACCCTTTGACAGCGCTGGCGGCACGGCCTTTCAGCATCCCTTCCGCCAGGCTGTCATGCAGCGACTGCCAGAGCGGAACATTGGACTGTCGGGCCCGCTCACGCAGCGTCTCCACCGTCCGAGTACCGATGCCTCGCGCCGGCACATTGATAACGCGTTCCAGGGAGGCATCATCCTCGCGGTTCATCAATAACCGCAGATAGGCCAGCGCGTTCTTGATCTCGAGCCGCTCATAGAACCGTTGACCGCCATAGATACGGTACGGCATGCCCTGACGTATCAGAGTTTCCTCGATAACCCGGGACTGCGCATTGGAGCGATAGAGGATCGCGATCTCGCGACGAGCCATACCCTCATTGATCTTTTCATTGATGGTATCGACGATGAAACGGGCTTCGTCGAGATCATTGAAACCGGCATAGACGGAAATCGGCTCGCCCCGCTCCCCTTCGGTCCATAATTCTTTGCCCATACGGCCGGCATTATGGGTGATCAAGGCATTGGCGGCGTCGAGTATCGCGCTGGTCGATCGGTAATTCTGCTCCAGTCGCACGGTCTGTGTATCGGGAAGCTCCTGCTCGAAACGGCGGATATTCTCGACCCTGGCCCCACGCCAGCCATAGATGGACTGATCGTCGTCACCGACAACGGTCATGGGAATATGCTGGCCGGTCAACAGCTTGAGCCAGGCGTACTGGAGCGTGTTGGTATCCTGGAATTCGTCGACCAGCACCTGGCCAAAACGCTCCTGGTAATGGGCCAGCAGGGCCGGATTGTCGCGCAGCAACTCGAGGCTTCTCAGCAACAGCTCACCGAAATCGACCAGGCCGCCCCGCTCACAGGACAACTGATAGCGCTCATAAAGGTCGACCATCTGCGACAGATAGGTATCGCCATGGGTCTGAACCTGATAATGGCGCAACCCCTCCTCCTTGCAGCCGGAAATGAACAGCTGCACCTGCTTGGGGGGAAAGCGCTCATCATCGATTTGATGGTCCTTGAGCAATCGCTTGATCAGTCGCAGCTGATCGTCGGCATCGATGATCTGGAAATGCTGCGGTAGACGGGCATCCTGCCAATGAGTCCGCAGCAACCGGTGGGCGATGGCGTGAAAGGTTCCCACCCACATGTTGCGTAACGAGATACCCAGCAGCGCTTCCAGACGCGTGCGCATCTCGCGCGCGGCCTTGTTGGTGAACGTCACGGCAAGAATCGCATACGGTGACAGCCCCTCGGTCTGCAGTAACCAGGCAATTCGGTGTACCAACACCCGCGTCTTGCCGGACCCGGCACCGGCCAATACCAGCACATGCCCCTGAGGCGCAGTCACCGCTTCGCGCTGGGCTGGATTGAGAGAATCAAGGATCGCCGTCACGTCGTCCATAAAGAGGGAGGAAATCGATAGTTGAAAATGGAGGCTCAGCTTAGCATATCGGGCTAGCGTCCGTCGTAGACCGACCGATTTCCTCAGCCCCCCGGCGAGTCAACGTCGTCATCCGATTCCGGATAACGCAGCGGATTGAGGCTGCGCTTGACCGCCTTGAGTTGTTCGGCCAGTTTCGGACCTCGTGTCTTGGCCACACCCACCGCCAGAACATCGATCAATACCAGATGGGCGATGCGAGAACTCATCGGCGTGTAGATCTCGGTATCTTCATGAACATCGATATACAGCGGCACGTTGACCTCATCCGCCAGGGGCGACCCGCTCGGACAGAGGCCGATCACCGTGGCGCCAGTCTCGCGCACCAACCGGACACTGGCAACGAGCGCCCGGGTTCGTCCGGTCTGCGATATCGCCACAACGACATCATTCTTGCCAAGTGTAACCGCAGACATGTTCTGCATATGGGGATCGGTATACGCCGAGGTGGAAATCTGCAGACGGAAGAACTTGTGCTGTGCATCGAAGGCCACAGCGCCTGACGCACCAAATCCATAGAATTCCACGCGATTGGCGGCAGCCAAGGCATTGATGGCCTGGCTCAAGTTGTCATTATCGAGACGATCGCGCACCGACAACAGCGTCCCCACGGTCGAATCGAAAATACTGTGGGAAAACTCGGCGACACTGTCGCTGTCGTTCATCGAAAACTGTGCGAACTGGCTCCCCGTTGCCAGCATCTGAGCCAGACGCAGCTTGAAATCCTGGAAGCCGTCACAACCGAGTGCCCGACAGAAACGCACCACGGTCGGCTCACTGACCTTGGCTTCGGTAGCCAGATCGACGATCCGCATATGGATGACATCGTCGGGATTGCGCAGCACGAACCGCGCCACCTTCTGTTCGGAGCGACGAAAGTGCTCCATGCGGCCTCTCAACTCATCGAATAGGGCACGGCTCACGCTTCGCTCCTCTTTGCTGCATGACTTGCCTACATCCTACACCATGATGAATGTCCATTCGCCCTGACAATCCAAACGTGAGAATGCCGTTATGGAAATGACGTCATCATGATGTCATGTGGTTTATAGTAAAAGATGTACGACATCGACACGTTTCGTCAGCAGGAGAGTCGATCAATGCGTAATGTCGAACAGATATCGTCAGTCAAGAGTGAACTTCTCGATATTTTCATGAGCCTGGAAGTCGCCGAGCACGCACAGCGCAAGAAGAGCGCCGCGAGCCGTTATCTCCGAGCCCGTCGCGGTATCGAACTGCACGACGAGTTCCGTCGTCTGGAGAGAGACATCACGGACTGGGACGATGACATGACGCAATAGACTTTCTCGCTGATGACACGGGGCGCCCATGAGGCGCCCCGATATCCGAACGGCCTGGCATCCGTTTGGCCGTTACAGGCTGGTAACGAAGACGATGATCACCCCGATGGGGGCCACGAACCGAGTCAGCAGATGCCACACTATGGCCCCGGTCCTGCCGAGCCCCAGTTCGTTGCTGACACTATGACGGTCAAGGCGCCAGCCGACGAAGAGAATCGCCGCCAGACCGGTCAGAGGCAGCATGAATTTGCTGGTGAGCGTATCCAGGAAGTCGAATATACCCAGCCCGAGAATCAGGAAATCACCCCAGACATTGAAGGAGAGCAGCGCGGCAATGCCGAGTGCCCACGTCGCGATGCCGCCGACCAGCGTCGCCCCGACACGTGACAGCGGCGTGCGCTCCTCGATGAACTCGACCGTCGGTTCCAGCAACGAGATGGCCGAGGTCAATGCCGCAAACGTCAGCAGCAGGAAGAAGATCAACCCGAGAAGGGCACCGCCGCTGAGACTGCCGAAGGCCAATGGCAATGTCACGAAGATCAACCCGGGACCTGCACTGGGATCCAACCCGTTGGCGAAGACAATGGGGAAGATCGCCAGGCCGGCAACCAGGGCAATGACGGTATCCAGAATCACCACGGTTCGGGCGGTCCGAAGCAGATCGACCTTCTCGCCCAGGTAGGAACCGTAAGCCATCATGATGCCCATCCCCAGTGACAGGGTAAAGAACGCCTGACCCATGGCCGCCAGTACCACGCCACCATCCACTGCGCCCAGATCAGGATTGAACATGAAACCCAGTGTCTCGCCGAAATGGCCGGTCGTCATGCCGTAGCCCACCAGGACCAGCAACAACAGTCCGAGAGCGGGCATCATGGTGCGTACGGCACCTTCCAGCCCCTTGGTGACACCTCTGGCGACAATACCGATGACCAGCACCATGAACAGTGAATGCCAGGCCAGCAGGACACCCGGACTGGCCAGCAGGCCATTGAAAAGTTCGCCGATGGTATCGGCATCCTGTCCGGTGAACGTGCCACCGATCGAGTTCACTGTATAAGAAAGCGACCAGCCACCAATCACGCTATAGAAAGAGAGAATCAGGAAGCCGGCCAGAACGCCACTGAGGCCAACGACTCCCCAGGCGGAACTGCGACCGTTCTGGCGCGCCAGTTCGGTCATGGTATTGATAGGATTCTTCTGGCCACGCCGACCGATCAGCCATTCGGACACCAGGATCGGCAGGCCGACGAGAGCAATACAGGCCAGGTAGACGAGCACGAAGGCCGCCCCGCCACTATCCCCTACCATATAGGGAAATTTCCAGATATTGCCCAGCCCGACAGCCGAGCCGGTGACCGCCAGGATGAAGGTCAACCGGGAGGACCACTGCGCATGAAGTTGTTTCGCCATTGATTCACCTGATATTGCGTATTCGCTGTCTGTTTCATCAGTCCACGGAGACGATGACACTTGTGCTTGTTATCACTAGTCGACCCGATGAAACGCATCGGGAAATGAAGGGGGACAAAACTAGCCGATCATACGCTTGATTGCCAGAGGGGTGGCTCATCGATGTCGATATCGTACTGTCTTCTAGAAGAGAAGCGTCTGACGCTCGCCGGCAAAACCGGCCAATTCGGGAAGAACCAGGTGTGTTGCCAACTGATGATAGAAGTGCCTTGCCAACTCCGGCGCATAGCGATTATCCGGTGTATGCACAAAGAGAAAAGGGGTTTTCCCCTGATTTATCCACAGCTTTATCCGTTCTATCCAGGGGGCGAAATAGTGATCATTACGCGCTTGATCAAAATGGCCGATGAACCGGATGATCGGCCTGGTTCCCGTGGAAATCACGTGTAACGGGCGTTTCGGCTTTTCCGACTGGGCTTTTGCCAAGACTGAATCAGTATCGGGCGGCTGGGAAAACAGCGGTCTGACATCCAGCATCACGCGATCTATCCCATGACTTATCAACAATTGGTTGAGGTGGCGTTCTTCGTTCCCCTTGTGGAAAAAATGGCTGTGTCGCACCTCGACCGCGCAAGGAAACGCCTTGGGCCAACGTGATAGCAGCGATTCGAGTCGAGGAAGCTCGTTTACACCGAAATCCCGCGGCAACTGGATCATGATCGGACCGAGGCGATTCTGAAGTGGCTCCAAACGTGCCAGGAAGGCATCGATGTCCGCATCGACGTGGCATAACCGACGCTGATGGGTGAGCTCGGCGGGCAACTTGAAGCAGAAACGGAAATCGGCGGGTGCCTGACGAGCCCAGGAGGCTACCGTCGCTTCCGACGGAGCACCACTGTAGAAGGTGGTGTTGCCTTCCACACTGTTGAACACCCTCGCATAGTCAACAAGGAGACCTTCCCGTCCCCCATGAGGCGGGTACAGACGTCCCTGCCAATCGGAATTGGCCCACATGGCCAAGCCTAAGTGCATCATGAACTCACCCAACGAATACAATGCTGAGCTTCTGAGCCAGCATCTCGGACCTCCCCATGGATGGTCCGAGATACTTGGTATCCAGCCTCAACCAGCATGCTTACTGCCGTCATGGCCATGCAGCAGAGACGTCAACATGGCGGTATCCAGATTCTCTTCCACGGCATCCGCCAGACGGTCCAGTGCCTGTTGTCGGTGTTGGTGATAATCGATGGCCCCACGATTCCCGCGGGGTGCGCCGAGGGTCTCCAGCAGTGCCGTGCAAGCCTCGGGGCGATCGAATACGCCGTGCAAATAGCTCCCCATCACCCGGCCATCCTCGCTGATGGCACCGTCGACACGTGCCGGTAGCTCGATCAACGGCCTGTTCAACGCGGCACCGGTCGTGACGCCATTGTGAATTTCGTAACCCGTGACGACGGTATCCACCCCATGACCCGTCAACAATCGTCCTGTGACGTTCTTCAACTGCTTGCCCGCGACCATACGGGTTTCCATATCCAGCAGGCCCAAACCGGCAGTGGTTCCCGGTTCGCCTTCGAGCCCCTCCGGGTCATGTACCGCATTTCCCAGCATCTGGAACCCGCCGCAGATCCCGTAGACGTGACCGCCGTAACGCAAATGGCGCTGGATGGCGTCTTCCCATCCCTGGTGGCGCAACCACGCCAGATCATGACGGGTACTCTTGCTGCCCGGGAGAAGGATCACGTCAGCGGCAGGGATCGGCTGATCCGCACCGACGAACTGGATGTTCACGTGGAGGTGCAAGCGTAGTGGGTCGAAATCGTTGTGGTTACTGATGCGTGGCAGAAGCGGTACGATGATATTCAGGGCATCGGCTTCGCTGTCGCTGTGGGTACCCACCGCATCTTCGGCATCCAGGACCAGCCCGTGCAGAAAGGGCAATACGCCCAACACCGATTTGCCCGTGTGCTCAGTCAACCATTCCAGCCCGGGATCCAGCAGAGCCCGATCGCCACGAAAGCGGTTGATGACGACGCTCACGATCCGGTCCCGCTCACTCTGCGAGACCAGTTCGAGTGTGCCGACCAACTGGGCGAATACGCCACCCCGATCGATATCGCCGACCAACAGGACGGGACAGTCGATCGCCTCGGCAAACCCCATGTTGGCAATGTCATTGGCTCGCAGGTTGATTTCGGCAGGGCTGCCCGCCCCTTCGGCAATGATGACATCATGGCGCCGGGATAACGCCTGCCAGGCAGCCAAGACGCTCGTCCGCGCCTCGGTCTTGTAGGCATGGTAGTCCAGTGCATCCATGTTGCCGTGTACTCGTCCCCGCAGAATCACTTGAGCTCCACGATCACTCTGGGGTTTGAGCAATACCGGGTTCATATCGCTATGGGGAGCGATACCACAGGCCAGCGCCTGCAGCGCCGTCGACCGCCCGATCTCGCCGCCATCGACGGTCACGGCACTGTTCAGTGCCATGTTCTGGGGTTTGAACGGCGCTACCGAAACGCCCTGACGAGCCAACCAGCGACACAGCGCTGCCACCACCGTACTCTTGCCGGCATCAGAGGTCGTCCCCTGGATCATCAAGGTGGTCATGAATGCGTCTCCGCCACTTCATCAAGCGCCTGCAGCAATGCCGGATCGTTCAGTGGCCGACCCCAGCCATTGCTGTGAACCAGATCCGTGAGGGGTAAACGCTGGCGCCAGCCTTTTCCGGCCAGTTCGGGGCGATCGAGAAATTCGCTGACATAGCCCAGACACAGATACGCCAGAGGATATACCGACTCCGGCAATCCCAGTACCTCCGCCAGTTCGTCCTGATCGAGAATACTCACCCAGCCGACGCCGATGCCCTCGGCCCGGGCCGCCAACCAGAAATTCTGGACTGCCAGACAGGTACTGAACAGGTCCATGTCGATAATGCTGTTGCGTCCCAGCACATGGTCACCGCCCCGCGTTCGATCACAGGTGATGCACAGATTCATCGGGCTCTCCAGAATGCCCTCGAGCTTGAGACTGCGGTAGGTGCGGAACCGCTCACCGCTGTAGTTGGCCGCCGCCTTTTCGTTTTCCCGCAGGAAAATGCCATGAACCTGGCGCCGCACGTCGAGACTGTCGATCAGCATGAAATCCCAGGGTTGCATGAACCCGACCGAAGGTGCGTGATGTGCAGCATCCAACAAGCGGCTCAGTACCGGCGAGGGAATCGGGTCGGGCAGGAAGTGAGAGCGAACGTCCCGACGCTCATGGATGGCACGATAAAAGCCATCTTTTTCCTGTTCCGAGAACGGGGCATTAGTGTCGTTCATGACATTCTCCCATCAACCAATCGTCGAGTTGCGTGATCACGCCTCAGGCAAAAATGCGGAAATCCGGTTTCGCCATTAAGGGGTTACAGTTCCACTCCTCGTTGGGCTTTGATCCCTTGCTCCTTGAAGGCGTGCTTGACCACTTTCATCTCGGTGACGGTATCCGCCAGTTCGATCAATGCCTCGGGGGCGTGGCGACCGGTGACAATCGCGTGCTGCATGGCCGGACGCGCCTGCAGGTCGTCCAGCACCCGGTCGAGATCCAGATACTCGTGCCGCAGGGCGATGTTGAGTTCATCGAGTAGTACCAGATCATAGCTGGCATCGGCTAACATCCGACGCGCTTCGCTCCAGGCAGTCTCGGCGGCCTTGAGGTCCTTGTCGCGATCCTGGGTATCCCAGGTATAGCCTTCGCCCATGACGTGATATTCCACGTTCGGCAGGTCCCGGAAAAAGGCTTCTTCGCCTGTCTGGAACTTGCCTTTGATGAATTGCACGACACCCACTTTCATTCCATGACCCAGCGCCCGGGCCAGCATGCCGAAACCGGAGCTGCTCTTGCCCTTGCCGGGGCCGGTAAGCACCAGCAACACCCCCTGCTCCTTGTCGGCCCGGGCGATGCGCTCGTTCATGATCTTCTGCTTGTGGGCCATGCGCTCGGCATGGCGCTGGGGATCGATCGTCTTCATCTTGCTCTCCTGGAATCGAAGTACTCACGTGACGAATGAGACGTTGTCTGAAACGTCGACGAGCGAAGTCAGTTGTCGTAAAGCGGCGTCCGGGCCAGCAAATAGGTATCCATGATCCAGCCATGCCGCTCGCGCAGAACGGCACGATGTTCGATGATCGATGGCGCCGCATCCACCAGCCAGCCCTCGATCAGAGTCTGCTTGTCCATGCCCAGGTAGGCGCCCCACCAGATGTAGAGCCCTTCAGGGGGTAACGCGTCGAAAGCGCCGCCACTGTCGAGCATGACCGCAACGCTGGCGGCATCAGTGGGCCAGCCGCGCTCGCGCAGACGCCGTCCAGTGGTAATCTGGACCGGCTCGGCGACGGCATTGAGGGGAATACGGTGTTCGGCGGTGAGCACCTGCAGGCTGGTGATACCCGGCACCACCTCTACCTCGACCGCTCGCCCGACAGCACTCAGACGCCCGGCGATACGCAGGCTGCTGTCATACAGCGACGGGTCCCCCCAGATCAGCATGGCGGCTTGCCCGCCTTCCGGCAGATGGGTCGCCATGAGCTCTCCCCAGACACGCGCAATGGCCCCGTGCCAGTCATCCACCGCGTCCAGGTAATCGCTACGAGTATCACGTTGAGGGAGATCGAACTCCACGATCCGGGTCCGCGATGACGACTCCAGGAGATCCCGGCACAGCAGCCGACGCAGGTCGACCAGATCCGACTTGGCGTCTCCCTTGCGGGGCAGCAGGACAAGGTCCGCGGCATTGAGTGCACGCACGGCAGCCAGCGTGACGTGATCGGGATTGCCCGTACCGATGCCGATCAGCGAGAGCCGGGTCATGTTTGATCCTCCACATCGCCGACTGCCGTACTGGCGAAGGGCGAGTCCGCCGACTGGGGACGGAAGCGGCGATCGTAGCCGAGCGCATACAGACAGCTCTCCTGGAAATCCTCGCTGCCCAGCACCGGGCCCACCACGATCAGCGCCGTGCGCTTCAGGCTGTCGTCGATCTGCGAAGCCACCGTCGACAACTGCCCTCGAACCACTCTCTCATCGGGCCAGCTGGCCCGCCAGACGATAGCGACCGGGCAATCGCCACCGTAGAACGGCACGAGTTCCTCTACCACCTGGTCAAGCTTGTGGACGGACAGGTGAATCGCCAGTGTGGCGCCGGTCTTCGCAAAGTTGGCCAGGGTCTCACCGTCCGGCATGGCGCTGGCACGCCCCGAGGTCCGGGTCAGCACGACCGATTGCGCCACGCCCGGTAACGTCAATTCCTGCCCCAGCGCCGCCGCCACTGCAGAGAAGGCCGGCACACCCGGCGTGATGGCATAAGGGATGTCCAGTTCGCGCAGTCGGCGTAATTGCTCCCCCGTAGCGGACCAGACCGACAGATCCCCGGAATGGAGCCGGGCCACATCCAGGCCGGCGGCATGGGCGTTGCGCATCTCTCCGATGATCGCCTCCAGGGATAGGGGCGCGGTATTGATGATCCGGGCGTCCGCTGGACAGTGTTCGAGCATTGCCTCGGGTATCAGCGACCCGGCGTAGAGGCACACGGGACTCGATGCGATGAGGTCCCGGCCTCGCAGTGTCAGAAGGTCGGAGGCACCTGGACCGGCGCCGATGAAATGTATCGTCATGATCAAGCTCCTTCCGCCACCGCCACGGTGGCCAATCGATCCACGGAAATCAGTCGGGGGCCGAACAAGGTCGCGTCAGGACCGGCCGCCAGAAGCGCGACGGCCTCGGCTACGCTTCCCGTTCCCCTGGTCCGGAGGCTGTGCCTGGAGTAAGTCAGGGTGGTGACCGACGCCAGGGCCGCGTCAGCCACGGCAATCACCGCGATTCCTCGCCTATCACCCAGCTCCTGTACCAGCGAGCTCATGGTTTGTGTCGCAGCCAGTCGATCGACGACGCCATAGTGTGTTTCCAAGCGCGCCAGCGCATCGGCCAGCGATTCCAGCCGTGCCGCCCGTCGGAAACCGAAGCCGGCCACTCTCACCGGATTACCCGCCACTGTACGATGGGATAGCTGGCCTTCCAGCCCCGTCGTCTGCCGATGGGGGCCGCATCGGCCAACTCGAGGCGCAACAGCTCGCCGCCGCCCCGCTGCTGCCAATGGGCCAGCAGGGCCTCGGACTCCAGCGTCACCGCATTGGCCACCAGGCGCACACCGACCGGCAGACGCTGCCACAGTGCCTCCAGCAATGTTTCCGATAGCCCGCCCCCGACGAAGACCGCGTCGGGCAACGGCTGATCGCTCAGCGCCTCGGGGACACGCCCCTCCACGACCTCCAGCCAATCGACGCCCAGCAAACGTGCATTGTGACGCGCCCGCGACGCACGCTCCGTGACGTCCTCGAAAGCCACTGCCCGGTTAGCCGGATGAGCCAGCAACCACTCGATGGCAATCGAGCCCGATCCCGTGCCGATATCCCATAACCGCTCCCCCGCCACCGGGGTCAGGGCAGCCAACGTCATGGCGCGCACGGCCTGCTTGGTGATCTGGCCATCATGTTCGAACCATTCGTCCGGCAAGCCGGGAGTCAGCGGCAGGGTCGGCCCGTCACCGGCGACGTCCAGCCCCACCGCGACCGGATGGGCGATATCGGCCGGCAAGGTGGCATCCGCCCGCACGCAGCGAATGCGCTCGTCGTCACCGCCTAGCGCTTCCAGCACATGCAGCTGCGAGCCACCGAAACCGAAACGCACAAGCCAGCCGGCCAGTTCGGTCACGGCGTCTCCATTCCTTACCAGCACCAGCAAGCGCTGTCCGCACTGAAGATATGGCCGGATCCGCGTCAGGGGCTTGGCATGCAGGCCCAGGCAAGCGCAGTCGTCCAGCGGCCAGCCCAGCCGCGATGCCGCCAGGCTGAAGGTGGAGGGCGATGGCAGCGCCTGCCATTCTTCGACACGCAGGTAACGCGCCAGGGTGTTGCCCGCCCCGAACCAGAACGGATCGCCGGACACCAGCATGACGACCCGACGCCCCCGCTCGGCCAGCAGTTGGGGAATGCCGTCCGCGAACGGCACCGGCCATTCCCGCACTTCGGCAGCCAGTGACGGCAACAGGCGCAGGTGGCGGCGCGCACCAAATACCACCTCGGCGTTTTCCAGCGCGTCGCGGCTTGCCGGCGTCAGCCCCTTTGTGCCACTCTCACCCCAGCCGAGAAGCGTCAGCCAGGGAACGTCGTTCACGTCAGCCATCATCCGAGTCTCAGTAAAGGAGATGGGCCGTTCCGGCGCCAAGCTTTGTCATCCATGGCAAAAGACCCTCGCTGCGCCTTGTCCCCGGCACTCATCTTGCCAACAGCTTGAATGGGAAAGGAGCTCAAGAAGCCCCAATGAAAGTCCTGATCCTGGGGGGCACCACCGAAGCCAGTACCCTGGCCAGTGCGCTGGCCGCACGCTCGATTCCCGCCCTGTTCAGCTATGCCGGCCGGGTAGCCAAACCCAGACCGCAGCCGCTGCCCACCCGCGTCGGTGGTTTTGGCGGCGTGGAAGGCTTGGCCGCTTTCCTGGCGAAAGAGCGCATCACCCACCTGGTCGATGCCACCCACCCTTTCGCCGAACAGATGAGCCGCAATGCCGTGTCGGCTGCCGCCCTCGATGACATCGATGTCATCGCCCTGACTCGTCCTCCCTGGGCGCCACTGGCCGGTGATCGCTGGACACGAGTCACCAGTGTTGCAGCAGCGGTGAACACTCTGACAGGACCGCCGCAGCGGGTTTTGCTGGCCATCGGGCGCATGCATCTCGCCGACTTCGCGGCTCAACCCCAGCACCGCTATCTGCTGCGCCTGGTCGATCGCCCCAATACACCGCCACCCCTGCCCGATCATCGGGTGATCATCGATCGCGGCCCCTTCACATTGGAAGACGACCTGGCCATGCTCCAGGCACATGGCGTCGAGCGGCTGGTGTGCAAAAACGCCGGCGGCACAGGCGCGGTCGCCAAGCTCACCGCGGCTCGACAATTGGACCTGCCGGTGGTGATGATCGAACGTCCGTCTCCTCCACCGTGTCAGGAAGTCCACTCTGTCGAGGAGGTCCTGGTCTGGCTCGATCATCACGCCGACCTCGGCGTATAAACCCACGGCATTCCACCGCGCTCGATCCACCGTGTCTGGCTGGATCCCACCATCACCAGGGTCCGCATGTCGGCCATCTCCGGCACGGCATCGCCGAGGGTCGTGACCCGAATGCTCTCCTCCGGCGTTGAGACGGCCCGTGCGAACATGATCGGACGTCCTGCCCCGCAGGCATCCCGTAATACCCGCAAGACGCGACCGAACCCTTCCGGCCGCGCTCGGGAGCGGGGATTGTAGAAAGCCATGGCAAAGTCGGCCTCCGCGGCCAGCTGCAGGCGCCGCTCGATCAGGGCCCAGGGCTTGAGGTTGTCGGATAGATTGATGCAGCAGAAATCATGCCCCAAGGGCGCACCCAGCCGCGCACTGGCCGCCAGCATGGCGGAGATGCCCGGCAATACCTGGATATCCGGCGCGCACCACTCGGGCGCTGCTTCCTCCAGTGCCTCGAAAAGGGCCGCCGCCATGGCGAACACGCCTGGATCCCCCGATGAGACCACCACGACCCGGCGACCCTCGGCAGCCATCCGCAGCGCCTGTTCCGCCCGCCGGATCTCCTCACGATTGTCCGAGCCGTGACGCACCAGCCCCGGTCGCGGTGCCACGCGTTCGACATAGGGTACATAGCCCACCACATCGGTGGCATCCGCCAACGCGGCTGACACCTCCGGGGTGATCAGCGCCTCGTCCCCAGGCCCCAACCCGGCGATCTTCAGCCAGCCTCCTCGATCGCTCATGGTCGTCTCCCATTTCCGTGGATCACGAGAATGGAAAAGTACGGCACGCTATCGACAGCCTCATTGAACGGCCGTATCCGCTCTTCCGGCATGGCGGCATATTCGATCAGCCAGGCATCTTGCTCCCGACCGGCCCGGGCCAGCGCCCGTCGCAGCTTGTCCAGGTGGCGCCCGATCTTCATCACCACCAGGGCATCGGTCCCCGCGATGTGCTCGACCAGCATCGCCTCAGGCAGCGTGCCCATCAGCACGGTCATGATGTCATCGCCCCAGGTCACCGGCTGGCCGGTGGCGGTCCAGGCGGCGGACATCCCCGTGATACCGGGCACGACCGATACCGGCACTCGTCCCTGCAGTCGCGTATAGAGATGCATGAAAGAGCCGTAGAAGAACGGATCGCCTTCACACAGCACCAC
Organism: Aidingimonas halophila; assembly: GCF_900106955.1. Lineage (GTDB taxonomy): Bacteria > Pseudomonadota > Gammaproteobacteria > Pseudomonadales > Halomonadaceae > Aidingimonas > Aidingimonas halophila. The sequence goes on from NZ_FNNI01000003.1 coordinate 214,622, forward strand.
CACATCGCGGCCGGCATCGGCAATCTCGGTCAGCTGCGCAACGCTTCTGGCATAAAAGGCCGCCAGCAGTTCGTTGTACCGCGGGTCGTTGAACGGAATCTCGGTGGTGACCGGGTATTCCATCGGCAACTCGATGGCATCAAGCGCCAGCAAACCTTCCACGATGCTGCGGGCGTGGCCGGTGCGGCCCTTCTTGCGGAAATAGGCGACATGTGAGGCCCCACGGATCAACCGATCCGCCCTGACGCTCATCAGATCCTGACTGCCGGGCCCGAGACCGACCCCGTAAATGGTTCCTTGTTTCATTCGCTACGATCCGCCATGGCATTGATGGCGGCCACCGTCATCGCACTGCCGCCGGGTCGCCCGCGCACGATGCAGCAGGGGACCGAAGTACTCGACCAGAGGGCCTCCTTGGATTCGGCGGCCCCGACGAAACCGACCGGACAGCCGATGATGGCCGCCGGACGTGGGCAATCCGGCGCTTCCAGCATGTTCAACAGGTGAAATAGAGCGGTCGGCGCATTGCCGATCGCCACCACCGCCCCGTCCAGATAGGGCCGCCAGAGCTCCACTGCCGCCGCCGAGCGGGTGTTGTCCAGGTCCCGGGCCAGGCCGGGAACCCGTTCATCGTGCAGGGTACAGAGTGTGGCATTATCAGCCGGCAGGCGCTTACGCGTAATGCCCTCCGACACCATACGAGCGTCACACAGGATCGGCGCGCCCCGCTCCAGCGCCTCGCGTGCCCGGTTCACCGCATCACCGCGGAAATGAATGGATGACGCAAGATCCACCAGGCCGGCGGCGTGGATCATGCGCACGGCCACCGGTTCCTCTTCTTGCGCGAAGCGATCCAGCTCGGCCTCGCGCCGAATGATGGCAAAGGACTCCCGGTAGATGGCCGGGCCGTCCGTTTCATAGACGTGAGGCATCTTCATTCTCCAGATAAGCCAAGACATCAGATTCGTTGAGTCCGGTCGCGACCGGCGTCCCATCGGCACGATCACTGAGGATCAGATCGAAGCGTCCATCCCGACCCGTCAGACACAGGTCGGTCGGCTGCCGGCAAGCGCAGCCCTTGGCGCAACCGGAGACATGGACGGAGCCCTCGACCCGTCCACTGAGCCGCTCGGCCAGGCCCAGCGTCTCGACGCTCGCCTGCTCACAGTGGGGAGCGCCCGGACAGGCCTGCATGTCCAACCGCGGATCACCTTCATCATTGAGCAGCCCCGAAAACGCCACTCCGCCGATTTCATCCCCTTCGATCAGCAGGCGTCGCCAGGGCGTGACGCGCACGACAGTGACCGATGCGGAATCTACAGCGGCACGCAGCACCGGGGCCGACACCCGCCCGAACGGCAGGCCAACCACCCGGCCCCGTGCATGGTCACCCAAAGCCAGCCGAGGACCGGCCTTGGCCGGTGGTATCGAGGCCGGTGCCCACGCCGGCAGCGATATCTGGTGCCGGTGCATCCGCCCGGACTGCCGTCCGCCGCTGGCGACGAACCAGTGAGCCAGCCGCAACAGTAGTTCGACGGCAGAGGCAGGCGAGTCCACCGGCGTCCCCAGCGCCTGCCCATCGGCCCGGACTAATAGGCCGCCCGAAGCCCGCGGCTGCAAGGCGCCCGATGCCGACCGCTCGATGCGGAAGTCGGCGGATGCCTCGCCCAGCACCGGCGCCTCACCGGCATCGATGGCGATGCCCATCTTGTCCGGCAGTTCCGCCATATCCGCGAGACGGGCCAGCAGCAGGCAGGCTGTCTCATGTGTGGCATCACCCGCTCGCCAGTCCGGGGCCAGCAGCAGTTGGGGTCGACGCTCGACCTGCGGATCCGATTCGACCAGATCATGCTCGACCAGGAAGGACATCAACCTCGGCCAGGACGCTTCCGTCACGCCACGCAACTGCAGGTTGGCACGGCTGGTGAGCTCGATCAGGCCGCTCCCGAAGGTCTCGGCTGCTTCGCACAGTGCCAGCATCTGATCCCGGGTAAACTGCCCCAGGCGAGGCCGGACGCGCACCAGCAGGCCATCGCCGGTCGCCATGGGTCGCCAGGCCCCGGGGCACCAGCCCTTGATCCGCGACTCAGCCACCATGGGAGCCGACCTCCCTGGTCTCGTCGATCTGCAGCAGCAAATCCTGCAGGGCCTGGCCCTGTTGGCCGGGCTCCTGCCACATCCCGCGCTGGGCGGCTTCCAGTAATCGCTCGGCCATCTCCTCCAGCGCCGCCGGGTTATGCTCGCGCAGGAACGCCTGGTTGGCGTCTTCCAGTACCAGCGTCTCGCTGACCTGAGCGTACTGGTAGTCGGCTACCAGATCGGTGGTGGCGTCATAGGCAAAAAGATAGTCCACCGTGGCGGCCATCTCGAAGGCGCCCTTGTAGCCATGCTCGCGCATGGCCTCGATCCATTTGGGATTGAGTACCCGGGAACGGATCACCCGCGCCAATTCCTCCTTGAGGGTACGGATCCGCGGCTGCGCCGGATTGGCGTGATCGGCATGATAGACGTTCGGTGACTGCCCGGTGAGGGCACGGCTGGCATTGGCCATCCCGCCCTGAAACGCATAGTAGCTGTTGGAATCGAGGATATCGTGCTCATGATTGTCCTGGTTCTGCATCACGGCATCCAGGCCCTTGAGCTGTTGCTCGAAAGCCGCCCGCGCGGGAACGCCGGATTCCGGGAACTGACCATAAGCGTAGGCGCCGGTGTCGATGAAGGTCTCGGCCAGTTCGTCCGCGTCGTCCCAGGTGCGGTTGTCGATGAGACGATTCAATCCGGTGCCGTACTCGCCGGGCTTGCTGCCGAAAACCCGATAACCGGCCTCCTGGGCGGCTGCCTCCGAGGAAAGCCCCTGCCCTTCGAGGGTCCGGTGATGTGCCTGCACCGCGGCACGAATGGTGTTGCCATCGCCCGGCTCCTCGTAACTGGCCACCGCACGTACCGCGCGATCGAACAGCCGGATGACGTTGGGAAAGGCATCGCGAAAGAACCCGGATACCCGCAGCGTGACGTCCACCCGAGGGCGTTGCAGCAGCATGGCAGGAATCACCTCGATATCGATCACCCGCTGCGAACCCAGCGACCAGACCGGCCGTACTCCCATCAATGCGAAAGCCTGGGCGATGTCGTCGCCACCGGTACGCATGGTCGCGGTACCCCAGATCGACAACCCAAGTCGGCGCGGATAGTCACCGTTGTCCTGCAGGTAACGCTCCACGAACGCTTGTGCCGACTTTTCGCCCAGGGACCAGGCCGCTGGTGATGGAATCGAGCGGTTATCGACACTGAAGAAGTTGCGCCCTGTCGGCAGGGTGTCCAGACGGCCGCGGGTGGGGGCACCGCTCGGTCCCGGCGGCACGAAGACACCATCGAGTCCATCCAGTAGCGACTGGATCTCCATTTCCGCACTGCGTTGCATGTCGGCCCAGAGTCCTTCACGGGCATAGCGACACTGTGCTGCAGTGGCGGGATAATCATGAGCCAGTTCGGTCAGGCAGCCCGGCTCGAGCACGTAGTCGGTCACGAGCCGATGGGCCAGTCGTTCCAGGCGCTCACGCGTGTCGGCATCGGTACGCCAGGGAGACACCTCCAGCTCGGCCAGGGCTTGCGGCCTCGGGCCTGTCCAGGGTTCGGCGCCGGCCGCCAACGGATCGAAGCGACTGCCTTCCTTCTGCAGGCCCAGATCGTCGGCCAGATCATGCAGCAGACCACGCTGGGCCGGCCCCTCGCCCCGCGGCAGCCGCAGGATGGCGACCAGGGTCCCGGCCAGCTTGTCCTGTGACGGCAGGGTCCCCAGCACGTGCAGGCCATGGCGTATCTGGGACTCCTTGATATCGCACAGATAGGTATCCAGCTCGTTGAGCAGGCACTCATCATCCGTGTTATCCGCCGTCTGTGCCAGCTCCTGGTCGATACCGGTATGGCGGAGATGTTCCAGGATCTGCTCGCGTAGCAGCGCCTCGCGCCGCGGATCCATGCCCAGGGCCTGATAATACTCGTCGGTCAGGGCTTCCAGTTCCGCCATGGCGCCGTAAAGTTCGGCACGGGCCAGCGGCGGCATCAGGTGATCGATGATCACGGCCTGGCTGCGGCGCTTGGCCTGAGCCCCCTCGCCCGGATCGTTGACGATGAACGGATAGAAGTGTGGCACCGGCCCCAGGGCAATATCCGGCCAGCAGTCGGCGGAAAGCGCCGTACTCTTGCCTGGCAGCCACTCCAGATTGCCATGCTTGCCGACATGGATCACGGCATCCACCCGGTAGTATTCACGCAGCCACAGATAGAACGCCAGGTAGCTATGAGGCGGTACCAGTTCGGTGTCGTGGTAGCTCTGGGTCGGATCGTCGATGAAATCCCGCTCCGGCTGGATGCCGACGAAGGTCTCCCCCAGGCGGATCCCGGCGATCATCAGCCGATCCTCGCGGCACTTGGGATCTGCCGATGGCGCGCCCCAGCGCGTCCATACCGACTCTCGCAGCGTCTCCGGCAAGGTCCGGAACCACGCCAGGTAGTCATCGATCCCGATGCTCTGCCAGCAGGCGCGCTGATCCAGAACTTGATGATCATTGGTGACAGCGCCCTGCAGTAGCCGGATCAGGGCATCCCCGTCATCCGGTACACCGCTCACCGGGTAATCCTCCGTCGCCAGTGCTCGCAGAATTTCTACCGTCGAGGCTGGCGTATCCAGGCCGACACCGTTACCGATGCGTCCCTCACGGTTGGGATAGTTGGCCAGTACCAGTGCCAGACGCTTGTCCCGATTCGGGATCTGGCGAAGATCGCAGAAGCGACGCGCCAGTCGGGCAACGAAGGCGGCACGCTCCGGATGCAGTGCATGGCGGATCACCGACAACTGGCACCGCTCGCTGTAATGCGCCTCCGTCTTGAAACCCACCGCTCGAGTAATGATGCGGCCATCCATCTCCGGCAATACCACCTGCATGGCCACATCGCGGCTATGCAACCCTCCCGCCGAAGTGTGCCAATCCTCGTCGGTGCAACTTGCCAGAATCGCCTGCAGAACCACCGGACGCCCGATGAAGGAAGCCTCGGACGGCACGCCTTCCAGGGTTTCCGTCTCGTCCGGATTGCGATTGACGGAGAAACCGGTGGTATTGACCACCAGCATGGCGCCCGTCCGCTCGATCAGATGGTTCACGAAAGCAACGCAGGACTCCTCCTTAAGCGACGCCACCGCGACCGCCAGTGGTTCGAGCTCCTGGGCCCGCAACGCCTCGATCAGGCCATCCAGTACGGCGGTATTGGCCCCTTGAAGATGACTCCGGTAGAACAGCAGCAGGCATACCGGGCGTCCCGGCATCCGATGCGCGTTCCATTCACGCAGACTGGCTTCCTCTCGCCCCGTTGTCCGGGGATCGTAAAGCCGCGCCGCCGGAATTTCCTTGGGTTCCTGCCACGCCAGAGAAAGCCCGAGACATTCGGTACCGATGCAACGCAGCAGTTGTTCGGCATTGTCCACCCCGCCCTCTCGCAGGTAACGCCAAACCCGGTGAGCCAGCGCGAAAGAGACGCTGGACTCCTCCAGCAGAGCGTCGTCCGGCGCATCACAGCCCGGTACCAGGATCAACTGGCGCCCCTGGCCGGCGGCCGCCCAGGCCAGCAGACGCTCATATCCGTACTGCCAGTAGGCATTGCCCCCCATCAGCGAGACGACCACCAGACGCGCCTTTTCCAGCACACGATCCTCGTAGAGATCGTAGGCAGCGGGCTTGACCAGATTCATCCAGTTGGCGAGCCGTACCGTCGGCACATCGTCCCCCAGACGGTCGACCGCCTGGGCCAGTGCCGACAGGCTGCTGTCGGCGGCTGACAGGATGACAATCTCGGCGGGGCTCTGCTGGAGGTCGACGATGCCTTCGTCATCGACGAAGCCCCCGGGCTTGGCGGCAAAAAGGTGCATCAGGAAGCCTTCGCGATCTCGGCACTCGCCAGGGTCGCATGCAGGTCATGACGGTTCAGCGCCCTGCCGATGATGACGATTTGGGTGTGGCGCGGCTCGTGCTGTTCCCATAACCGATCGAAATAGCCGTCCAGGCGCTCCCCCACGGCCTGGATCACCCGGCGCATGGGCTTGCCCGGAATGGCTGCAAAGCCCTTGGCCCGATAGATCTCATGGGTTTTCAACAACTGCTGGAGCCGCTCCGCCATGGCGTCGCCATCGACTTCTCCCAGCCGAATGACGCAGGAATCGAAATGATCATGCGCGTGGTCGTGATGCGCCCCCTCGGCATGATGGCGATCATGGTGGTTCTCGATGTGGTCGATGCCTTCCTCGCTCGCGGCGCCGATGCCCATCAGGGCTTCCAGCCGTGCCGCATCCGTGGCCAGGGTCGGGTCGATGAACAGCGTCTTGACGGATTCCGGTACCCGTTCAGCCACCAATGCTTCCACCCGTTGTCGATCGGCCGGGTCGAGCAGATCGGTCTTGCTGACCAGCACCAGGTCGGCCGCACTCAGCTGGTCGTCGAGCAATTCGCTCAGGCTGGGATCATGGTCCAGGGACTCGTCTGCCCGGCGTTGCGCCTCGATCCTGTCGACATCGCTGGCGTAACGGCCGGCGGCGACCGCCGGGCCGTCGACCACGGTGATGATGGCGTCAACGGTGCAGTGCTGGCGTACCTCCGGCCAGTTGAATGCCTGGACCAGCGGTTTGGGCAGCGCCAGGCCGCTGGTTTCGATCAGGATGTGATCGATATCGTCGCGGCGGGCCACCAGTGTTTTCATCACCGGCAGGAATTCCTCTTCCACCGTACAGCAGATGCAGCCGTTTGCCAGTTCGTAGATACCACTGTCGTCTTCCACGGCGGGTTGGTCCTCGCAGCCCAGGGAGCAACCGCGCAGCAGACTGGAATCGATATCCTGCTCGCCGAATTCGTTGACGATGACGGCGATACGCTTGCCGGTAATCTGGCGCAGGATGCCGGCCAGCAGCGTAGTCTTGCCACTGCCCAGAAAGCCGGTCACTACTGTGGCGGGGATCTTGTTCAGTTGCATCCGTTGGATTCCTCTGTCTCGATAGTCTGGTGTGCCGACGCTGCTCCCTGCCCAAACAGATGCGCCACGGTGGCGGGATTGTCGGGAAAGAACAGGTGCAGATAGGTCGCCGTCAACCGTCGCTGGCGATAGATGGCTTCTCCCGGCGCAGGATGGCGCTGACGCCGCCCGTGGGCGATCGGCTCGGGTGTACCCTCCGCCATCGAGCGGTGATGGGCATGGGCCCGGACCGCCCCTTCCGGCAGCTCGGCGGTCTGCATCCCCTGACAGCCTCGACGCCCTCGCATGGCGCCATGCCCGGGTAGCAGACCCAGCATGGTGTGGGTCCGGTTGTCGTAGTCCGTCAGGGTGTCCAGACAATAGAGCAGACCGCCGCATTCGGCGAGGATAGGCTTGTCCGCAGCAAAAAAACCGCGGATGTCATCGCGCATGGAGACATTCGCTGCCAACTGCCCGGCGTGAAGTTCGGGGTATCCGCCCGGCAACCAGAGCGCATCGCATGAGGGCAGACAGTCATCAGTCAGCGGCGAGAAGAAGCGCAGGGTTGCTCCCATGCGTTCCAGCAGATCCAGATTGGCCTGGTAGATGAAGCTGAATGCCGCATCCCTCGCCACGGCGATGGTCCGACCGTGAAGCGCGAGCGGTATCGTGTCATTGTCGGGCACCGCATCAAAGATGACCGGCGGCAATTGCAGGAGTGCCTCGGCCAGCCCTTCGGCCAGCAGCGCGTCGGCGCCGGCCTCGAAACGAGCCTCCAGGTCCTCACGAACCTCCTCGGCCTGAACCAGCCCCAGGTGGCGTTCCGGCAGGGCCAGGGCCGCATCCCGGGGCACGGCCGCCAGCAGCGGAATCGTGGCCGGCAGTGCCGCGTCGATCAGTTCCCGGTGGCGCTGGGAACCGCAATCGTTGGCGATCAACCCGGCGATGCGAATATCGTCACGGAAGCCTGCCAGGCCGGCAACCAGCGCCGCCGCCGTCTGGGCCATCCCTTTCACGTCCATGACGATGACCAGGGGCAGGTCGAACAAGACCGCGAGATCGGCGCTGGACGGTTCGCCATCGAACAGGCCCATGGCGCCTTCCACCAGGATCAGGTCCGCCTCGAGGGCGGCATCAAACAGGCGCTGACGGCAGTAGGATTCGCCGGCCATCCACAAATCGAGTTGATCCACCGGCTGGCCCGACGCCTGGGCCAGAACCTGGGGATCCAGGTAGTCCGGACCGGTCTTGAAAACCCGTACTACCTTGCCCTGGTTACGCAACATCCGGGCCAGGGCTGCCGTCACCGTGGTCTTGCCCTGCCCCGACGACGGCGCAGCGATAAAGACCGCAGGACACGCGGCACTCGCCTGGGAAGTGGCATCACCCATCAGCAACCCCCTCGTTCCGAGTCAACAAGGATAAGGGCCGATACTGGGCGCCAAGTTGCCGAGCGATAAGTGCCCCTCGCCCCCGCTTGACGGCCGACCGTTCGGTATCCACGACGATACAGTCACCCAGCGACGGCAGGCCCGCCAGGGATTGCCGGGTGCGACCGTCAGTGATGAGATAGGTCCGGACATGCAGACCGGCATCCTGTCGACGCCACTGGCGAATCAGGCGTGCCGTCCGCAACACGGCTTCACGAATCGGCGTGCCTCCGCCACCATCCGCCGCATCGAGCCGCTCGCGCAACGCCTTGGGAGCACGGCGCCGTGGCAGAATCGGCGTGACACCGTCATTGCCGAACCCCAGGACCGCGATTTGCTCGCGAGCGGCGTAAGCCTGACGCGCCAGCCGCTCGACCAGTCCCTTGGCCCGGCCCAACAACTGCTGGCCCAAGGTGGAGGCGGAGGTATCCAGCAGCACGACATGCAGTACCGGCTGGCCGGTGCGAGCCTTGCGATAATGCAGTCGACGCCAGGGCCAGCGCCCCCGATTGGCGATCAGGGTAGCGAACCAGTCCGGCCGTTGCGTGTCACCATGCGTCCGACGCTGCCCCGGTTGGTATCCCTTGCGCAGGCGCGAAGCAGGTGCCGATGACGTCGATGTCGTGCGGCGTCCCGCGACTATCTCCGGCCAATCCGCAGCCGGCACGCTCAGGCTCTTCTGGGTCACCGGCGGCATGGCCCCCCACTGTCCCTGCGCTTCCGACGCGGTTGAACGGCCATTGTCATCGGCTGGCGCCTGCCTGTCGTTACCCGTGTCTTCGCCTTTCGAGGGGGGCGGCGGCATGCCGGATTGCGGCGGGGGGGGCGTGTGGTGATGGTTACGTCGATGGGCCAGAACCCAGGGCTCGACCGTGTCCAGGTCCACTTCAGCTACGGTGTTCGCGCCCCGCCAGGCGGCATGTGCCTGAGCCGCTCGATGCCACGTCACATCCGCCCGCAGGCCTTCGACACCGGCACGTTCACAGCGAGCCGCAATGTGCTCGTAGACCCAGGGTTCCGTGGCGATCTCGACCAATGCCCGCTGCGCTTGTGTAATGCGCCGGGTCAGCGCTGCCTGAGCATCCGCATACTCCTCGACATAGGCTTGCCGATCGCGATCGAACGCTTCTCTCTGCTGCACGATGGCAATCCGCTGCTGGACGCTCATCACCGCTTCCTGTTCGATACAGAGGCCAAAGCGATCGATCAGCTGGGGGCGCAGCTCTCCCTCGTCCGGGTTCATGGTACCGATCAGGCTGAAACGAGCGGAATGCGTATGGCTGATACCATCGCGCTCGACGATATTGGTGCCACTTGCCGCTACATCGAGCAGCAGGTCCACCAGGGTATCCGGCAGCAGGTTGACTTCGTCGACATACAGCACGCCGCCATCCGCCTTGGCCAGCAACCCCTCGTGAAACGTCGCTTCACGCTCGGACAGCACCCGCTGCAGATCCAGGCTGCCGGTCAAGCGCTCTTCACTGGCCCCCAGCGGCAGCGTGACGAACGGGGGCCGATGCCCGTCGGCGTCATCGGGCAGGATTGCCGCCAACGCCCGTGCCAGGGTGGATTTGGCGCTCCCCCGGGGACCGCTGATCAGCACACCGCCCACCCGGGGATTGATGACGTTGAGCAGCAAGGCGGTCTTGAGTGCCTCCTGGCCAACGACAGCGGCAAAGGGAAACTCATTCACGGATGTCATCATGGCCTCGCATCGGGCCGGGTAGAGGCGTCAGAACGGTGGCATACGATCGTCCAGCCGCCGGCCGGCCCGAACGACAGACTCGTCGGCAAGACAAGTGAGGGATCAAAAACATAAGCTATCCCGGTGCCCACCGCACCGTTACCAGATGAAACGAATCGACGGGCCGGTCTCCGGGCTCAAGAGGACGTATACGTAGGCACACGACGACACCTGCACCTTCCCGGCCATGCCAGTGGTTCTCGCAGGTGATGCTCTTATTACCGTTGCGGGGGCAGCGATGGGATTGGCTGATGCGCCGCACCATACTTCCCGATTATCTCCTGCAAACAGGAGCACCCGTCCCCAGAAACACCATCCTAAAGTAATTCGCACGATAGAAGCAATCTAGGGCGTCGTCCCCATCGCTTGGTGTCCGGCGACCCCAGCGCTGGACGTCGGGAGAGGGATTCATTAACATTAAGTTATATTATAACATAACACTAAATGAATGACGCCGGTAGCAATCGAGGCATCTAGTATGGAGAATACGTTGACTCGCTCTTGTTGCATTCATGGTTTATAGGATTTTTCAACTTATTGATATACAGGAAAATACATGAAATTCACCGGCAAGGTACTGGCAACGCTATGCTTGTTGCCCGCCGCCAATGTCCTGGCCGACACCACGTCCTATCCGCTGACGCTGTCCAATTGCGGTCAGGAAATCAGCTTTCAATCGGCACCTGATAACATAGTCACCGTCGGTCAATCGGCCACCGAAATTCTCTATGCCCTGGGACTGTCCGATCGCGTCACGGGGACCTCGGTCTGGTTCAATCCGGTGTTGCCGGAGTTCCGCGACGTCAATGCCGACATCGAACGAATCGCCGACAATGATCCGAGTTTCGAGGCGGTGGTCAACAAGAAGCCCGAGCTCGTCGCCGCTCAATATGAGTGGCACGTTGGCCCTTCCGGCAGCGTCGCGACCCGGGAGCAGTTTCACGACCTGGGTATCGCCACCTACATCATGCCTGCCGATTGTGATACCAAGGACAATACCACGGGCGGCGACGGGACCCGCACTGACGCTTTCTCTCCCGATTCGGTCTACAAGGGCATCACCGAGCTTGCCACGATCTTCGATGTCCAGGATGCCGGAGACGCGCTAGTGGCCGACTTCGAGGCACGCGAGAAGGAAGCCGTCGCTCGAGCGGAACGTCTCGAACTGCCGGAGGATCTGTCGGCGGTGTTCTGGTTCTCCTCTCCCGAGCAAGTTGCCGATCCCTATGTCGCCGGCCAACTCGGGGCGCCGGGCTACATGATGGATAAACTCGGCATCCGCAATGTGGTTGAATCGGACGAGGAGTGGCCCGTCGTCGGTTGGGAGACGATTGCCCGGGCCGATCCGGACATCATCGTGGTGGCCCACATGGATCGTCGTCGTTATCCGGCCGATGATGTCGAAAAAAAGCTCGAATTTCTTGAAAACGATCCAGTGGCCCGCGAAATGTCGGCGGTCAAGAACGGCAATATCATTGAAATGGACGCCCACGCGATGAGCGCCACGATGCGTACGATCCTTGGCCTCGAAACACTGGCCGATGCCTTGTCGACCCTGTCCTTCGATCAATGAATACCGCCATCGCGCTACGTTTACCGGCCCGTTTTCGATGGTCCTGGGCCTGGCTGACACCACTGATTCTGTTCGTCGCCGTAATGGCCGGCACCGCCATCGGCGAGACGTCGATCCCGATGGACACGATCCTCAAGGTGTTGGCCAACCGGCTGCTTGGCACAGAGTATGCCGTCGATAACATCGATGCCGGCATCATCTGGAACTATCGACTCAGTCGTGCCATTGTCGCGGCCTGCTGCGGGGCCGGGTTGGCCCTGGCCGGCGTCGTGCTGCAGGCACTACTGCGCAACCCTCTGGCCGATCCGTTTCTGATGGGCATTTCCGCCGGCGCTTCGACCGGCGCCGTGGTGGTCACCATCGCCGGATTCGGTGCCGGCGCCCTGACACTCTCGCTCGGAGCCTTCGTCGGCGCGGGCCTGGCCTTCTGCCTTGTGGTGTTGCTCGCCCATGCCGCCAGCAGTGGCACAGGGGGCGGTCGTGGCACTCAGGCCGCGGGGGCCATTATTCTGGCCGGCATTGCCGGATCGCAACTCTTCAATGCGCTGACCGCCTTCATCATTGCCAAGTCAGCGAGTGCCGAGCAGGCGCGTGGCATCCTGTTCTGGCTCATGGGCAACCTCTCCGGGGTACGTTGGGATGATGTGCTCCAGGGAGTGCCTGCCGCATTGAGCGGGCTAGTGGTCTGTGTCTGGCACCGTCGGGCACTTGATGCCTTTACCTTCGGCGCCGACAGTGCCGCCTCGATGGGCATCGCCGTGCGGCCTGTCCGGGGTATTCTGATTTCTGTCATGGCACTGGTAACCGCTGTGATGGTCTCGATGGTCGGCGCGATCGGCTTCGTGGGTCTCGTGATTCCCCATGCCATGCGCTTTCTCGTCGGCAGTCGGCACACCCGGCTGGTACCTGCCTCGGCGCTGGCCGGCGCAGTCTTCCTGATCGGCTCGGATATCCTGTCGCGCATCCTCGTGGCCGGCCAGGTGTTGCCGATCGGCGTGGTCACGGCACTGATCGGGGCGCCGGCGTTCGCCATGATTCTGGTTCGAGGGAAGAGGGTCCAATGAGACTGACTGCTGAACGTGTCGACTGGACGGTCCACGGGCACAAGTTACTGGACGACGTCAGTCTGATGGTCGCACCCGGTGAGACATTCGGTCTGATCGGTCCGAACGGCTCGGGAAAGACCACGCTGCTGCGGGTACTCGCCGGGTTGCGCAAGCCGAAAAACGGACGCGCTCTATTGGACGACGTGCCGATGAGCCGGATGCGTCAGCGTGACATCGCCCAAACCATCGCTTTCGTCGAACAACAGGCGGAGACTCTCGATCGGATAACGGTGCAACAGGCGGTGGCCCTGGGTCGAACGCCCTTCCTCTCGCCACTGCATCCCTGGTCCGACCAGGATGATGCCATCGTGTCGCGGGCCCTCGACGATGTCAGCATGCGGCATCTGGCGGATCGTCTCTGGCACACGCTGTCCGGCGGTGAACGCCAGCGCACCCATATTGCGCGTGCCTTGGCTCAGCAGCCGAGAATCCTGCTGCTCGATGAACCCACCAATCATCTCGATATTCGTCACCAGTTATCGATCCTGCAATTGGTCAAGCAACTACCTCTGACAGTGGTGATTGCCTTGCATGACCTCAACCAGGCCATGAATTGTGACCGCATTGGTGTCATGGAGGCCGGCCGCTTGGTCGACATCGGCCCCCCCCGGCAAGTCCTGACGGTCGACAGACTGCGCCGCACTTTCGGTGTGTACGCCGATATTCTCGATGATCCCATCGATCACAGCCGGGTCATGCGTTTTCGCAACGCCGTATAAGTGCGACATCCGATATCATGGAAAAGACGCCGGACGACGTGCGCCGCGATTCAGCCGTCCCGCAAGCGATCATCCGCTTCCCTCCAGTCGTTGCATGAGTCCATGACGGACATACCAGACCGCCTCGCAGACAGCAACGCTATCCTGGACCAACCAGCCATTGAGATCACGCAATCGGCGTTGCGCTGGTGCCATGGGGATAATCCCCCGCCCCATCTCATCGAGGATCAGCACGACAGTCATGGCTTCATCCGTCTCTGCACGGCCCAGCGCTGACAGCAGCTCCCGCCAGCGAGCTCGAATGACCTCATCATCGGCGACCTCTCCGATAGCCGAGTCAAGCCAATCCGCCCAGCCTGTCACGATCAAGGAATGGGTCGACCCCAGACTGTTGCGCCAGCCTTCGCTCTCCTCGCCGGAAACCAATCGATACCAGACAGCGTCGGGAAAGCGCTCGGCGACTAGGGCGCGTCGGCCAGAGCAGGCACCGCCGATGAAGAGCTGCATCGCCAATCTCCTTCACCATAATATTCGATGACGAAACACCGTCCCTGTGCCTGGCCTACCGTTCCTCCCCAGAAGTCGATTGCCTCCAGGCGTCGGCGCAGTTCCCGTATCACACCGCCATGGCTCACTGTCAGCACACGCTGGTGGTCTTGCCTTTGTGCCTCCTCGATTACATCTTTCAGCCAGTCCGAGAGACGATTCCAGAGGACCTCGGCGGACTCACCGCCGGGTGGGGCCAGCTCTCCGCGACTGTCGATCCAGGCACGATAACCGGCATCATCCTTGAGTTGATCATAGGTTCTTCCCTCGTAGTCACCGAAGTCGAGCTCACGCAATCGTGGGTCGAAGCGGGGTGTCATGGTATCCCGCCCCTCGAATACATGAGCCAGGGTCTGTCGGCAGCGACACAGATCGCTGCAATGGACCGCGTCGATATGCTCATCAAGCAACGACTCACGTAGCCGATCCAAATCCGGCAAGGCATCAGGTATCAGCAATGGGATGTCGCGCTGCCCCTGATAACGACGTTCTCGATTCCATTGGGTCAGCCCATGACGAACCACCACCAACTCCAGACGCAGAGCAGCAGCCATAGTTCTCCTCCTTCGATGGCGGCACCGACGATATCGCCATTGATACCTGTAAACAGCCTGACCATCAGCAAACCGTAAAGCCCCAGGAATCCCGACAGTGCCGCCAGCAGCCAGATACCACCGGGCTGCCAACCGAACACCAGCAGCAACGGCACCAATGCCAATGCCAGGTCATATCGAGACAGATGTTGACGCCAGGTCCAGGCCAGGCCCTCTCGTTGAGCACAGGGCGCCAGGCGTAACAGCACGAGTGCTCCGAAACGCGCCAGTGCGGGCAAGGCCACCAGCGACCAGGGACTGGCCTGGATCGCAAGCAATGACCATAACAGCATGCCTTTCCAGACCAGCAGGAACACCAGCGAGAGAATGGCGAAGCTGCCGATCTGCGAATCTTTCATGATCGCCCAGCGCTGCTCCAGGGATGCATTGCTGCCTATAGCATCGGCAACATCCATCACGCCATCCAGATGCAGCCCACCAGAGAGCCCCACCCAGAGACTGAGCAGAAGCATCGCCAGCAGTGGGGTCGGCAATGCCTGCCCCAGGTCGGCCAGGATAGCCAGCAGAACGCCTATCAGCAGCCCCACCAACGGGTAACAGCGTAATGCCCAGCGACAGGTTACGGCATTCCAGGGACAGGCTATCGGGATGGGAAGTCGCGTCAGAAACTGCAGTGCCAATACCAGCCCATGAAGGGCATGCTTCATGAAATCGCCTCCTTGGCTGTTTTCCATTCGATGGGCAGTCCCGCTATCACTTCCTGTACGCTATCGGCCTTTCGTGCCAGAAGAGAGTGCAGCCGCTGCAGGAACGCTAGATAGCGCCATGTCTCGCTATCTGTGGGGGGAAGACCTTCATTGAGATCGTTGGACACCACGACAAGGGCGATTCGCCGTTCTCGGGCCATATCCAGTACCCGCGTCAACATGGCTTCCCCCCCGGCATCACTGCCCCCACCGGCGTACAGCCATTGGCTGGACCAGAGAGTCAGGCAGTCCAGCAACACTGTCTCTTCTCGCTTCACTTCGGCCAACGCCGTATCGAGATACAGTGGCGCTTCCAACGTATGCCAATCATCGCCGCGTTGACGGCGATGGCGATCGATGCGCGCAGAAAGCTCAGCATCCCGCGCCTGGGCGGTGGCCAGATAGACCAGCCGTCCGCCACGTTGGGCGTGATAGGCTCTGGCCAGGGCCTCGGCATGTCGGCTCTTGCCGGAACGGGCACCACCGCTGACAAAGGCGATCATACGTAATCTCCGGCACCGATGTCGTCCAACACCTCCACCAGCGCGGCGAGCAGGCGATCATTGCTTTCGGCATCGAGTACTGCCAAACGCAACCACTCCCCCTCGAGACCTGCAAAACTCTCGGTGTGACGAATCAGGATGCCACGACGTAACAATGCCGGCAGCAGGGCCCGGGTCGCCTCTTTTCCTTCACGATGGCGAATCAGGAAGAAATTGGCCTGGCTCGGTACCACCTCGAGGCCCAGCGATTCGAGACCCGCATGCAGTCGTGGTCGTTCAGTCATCAGCCACTCATGGGTACGAGTCAGAAAGTCGTGGTCCTCCAATAGATCAGGGACCAATCCGGCCGCCAGGCTGTTCACGCTCCAGGCAGGCTGGAGCGTACTGGCGTGCTGTACGATCCGGGGATCAGCCAACAGATAGCCGATCCGCAGGCCCGGCAGGCTGTGGAGTTTGGTCAGGGAGCGTAGCAGGATCAGATGATCGAACCGTGCCAGTAGCGGGGTCAGCGCTTCATTCGGATCATCGACGAAATCGATGAAGGCTTCGTCCACGACCAGACGACAGCCGCGTTCTGCGGTCAGCGCCAGGAGACGCTCCATGGCCCGACGCGGTACCAACTTGCCGGTCGGGTTAT
The DNA here is from genome assembly GCF_900106955.1 of Aidingimonas halophila. Lineage (GTDB taxonomy): Bacteria > Pseudomonadota > Gammaproteobacteria > Pseudomonadales > Halomonadaceae > Aidingimonas > Aidingimonas halophila. The sequence goes on from NZ_FNNI01000003.1 coordinate 231,176, forward strand.
GCGGACGGCACAGAAACAGCAGCCGACAACCGTCCGAGGCGCGAAACGCGCTCTCGGGCTCAAGGCAAAATTCAGGAGGTGCAAGAGGAATATCGAGCGTCGACAAGCCATGGGCCGCACAAGCCCGACGATATTCGGCAAACCCCGGCTGGACGATGGCAGCGGATTCTCCTGCGTGCAGGGCAGCGGCCAGAAAAATGGCTTCCGCCCCGCCGTTCGTCAACAGGACGTGATCGGTATCAACGCCTTCCTTGTCGGCGATGGCAGTCCTGGCCTCGGTATAATCGGGATCAGGATAACGGGAGAGCGTCGTCATGCGTTCCGCCAGCCAGTCGGCCAACCATGTCGGCGGCCCAAGCGGGTTGAGATTGGCGCTGACGTCCAGTACAGGCAATGTTTCCGGCAAGCCGAAACGGGCCAGCAATGGGTTGGCTTGACCGCCGTGAAGGGGCCAGTTGTCAGGTATCATGACACCTCCTTGAGCAGAATCACCACCGCCATGAGAATCAGGAAGCCTGTCCAGCCGACATGCATCAGGCGAATGGCGCCATCGATATGCCCAACCGTCAGCGTCTCCCGCGGTGTACCGAGCCTTGCTCGCTCGGAGATTTCTCCCCGATAGATATTCGTTCCACCGAGTTGCACACCCAGTAGATTCGCTACCATCGACTCCGGCCACCCCGCATTGGGACTGGGATGATGACCCGCCTCTCGACGGGTGGCGGCCCAGGCATCATGTGTGCGCATGCCACCCAGCAAACGGCTGCCCAACCAGAGCGTGATCGCTGTCAATCGTGCCGGTAGCCAGTTGGCGATATCGTCCAGGCGGGCCGATGCTCGACCGAAATCTCGATAGCGTTCGCTGCGGTAGCCGACCATGGAGTCCAGCGTGTTGATGGCCTTGTAAGCCAGGGCCAGGGGAGCACCGCCGATCAGCGCAAAGAAAAGCGGCGCAGTAATACCATCCACCGTATTCTCGGCCACCGTTTCCACCGTACCGCGGGCGATTTCCGCCTCATCCAGGAACTCGGTATCACGGCCCACGATCATCCCCAATTGCTCTCGCGCCAGCACCAGATTGCCCTCGCTCAAGGGCCTCGCCACGGCCAGGGCGGCGTCCTTGAGCCCCTTGATGGCCAGACAGCTGGCCAACAGCCATATCTCGACCATTACCCCCAGCCACGGGTTGAATCGCGCCATCAACCATAGTAATACCCAGGCCAGGCTATAGGTGCCCACCACGATCAAGGCAGTCATCAATGCCCCCTTGAGACGCCGTGCATGCGGCAAGCCATGATTACCTACCCGTTCCAGGCGGCCAATCAGCGACCCGATGCCGACCACCGGGTGCGGAATGCCCCTGGGATCGCCGAGGACCAGATCCAGCAACACGGCAACCGACACTAGAGCGAGTAGCCCCAGAGACAACGGCTCGATCATCGTCTCGTCCCCGGATACGGACAGTAATGCCACATTACCGACACCGTCATGAAGTGACGGCGCCGTCGATACCGGCGTCGGAGAAGGTCGCCATCTCGCTGAGCATTCGGCAGGCCGAGTCAAGTAACGGGAAGGCCAGGGCGGCACCGCTACCCTCACCCAGTCGCATTTCAAGATCCAGCAATGGATGAGCATTCAGCGCCGCCAGCGCTGCGCCATGGCCCGGCTCGCTGGAATGATGGCCGAATATCAGATAATCACGCAGCGACGGACACAACCGGCACGCCACCAACGCCGCCACCGTCGCAATGAACCCGTCCACCAGCAGCGGGAGACGGTGTGCAGCTCCCCCCAGAAAGGCGCCGACCATCGCCGCTATCTCCAGCCCACCCAGCGCCACCAGAGCGCCCAGCGGATCCGAGGAATCGACACATCGGGCATCGATAGCACGCCGGATCACCGACCGTTTGTGAGCCAGGCACGTGTCATCGATGCCCGTTCCAATCCCCACCACACTCTCTAGCGATACATCATGCAGTACCGCCAGCAGGGCACTGCTCGCCGTGGTATTGGCGATACCCATCTCACCGACGATGAGGCTGCGATAACCCGACGCGACCGCCTGTTCGGCAGCGCGGAAGCCGACGCCAATAGCCTGTTCGGTTTCCTCAGGGCTCATGGCATCAGTCTTCACCATATTGGCCGTACCGGGACGAACCTTGTCGTCCACCAGTTGTGGATGACCGATCAACTCGGGAGATAGTGGCGTGGCGACACCCACGTCAATCACCTCCAGACCGGCACCATGCTGACGGGCAAACACATTGACGGCGGCGCCGCCGGTAACGAAGTTGGCTACCATCTGGGCGGTCACTGACTGCGGAAAGGCCGACACCCCTTCCACTGCCACGCCGTGATCGGCAGCAAACACCAGTATCTTGGGAGGCGTTACTCGAGGCAGTGCCTCGCCCTGGATTGCCGCCAGGTCGATGGCCAGCCGCTCCAGGCGCCCCAGACTACCCGGCGGTTTGGTGAGGTTGTCGAGACGACGGGCGGCACGCTCGGCGGCAGCCCGGTCGAGAGAAGGAAGACGATCGGGGATGACGCTCACATGAACCTCTTCTGACAGGGTTCCAGAAAGACGTCATGGTAACGTCCCCCGCTCGTCACGGCTAATCCAATGCCTCACTCTCTCATTCGACGGTAACCGACTTGGCCAGGTTGCGGGGTTGGTCGACATCGGTGCCCTTGAGAACTGCCACATGGTAGGAAAGCAATTGCAGCGGCAAGGTATAAATGATCGGCGCCAGTGCTTCATCCACATGGGGCAGTCGCAGCACGCGTACCCCTTCCGTGGACTCAATGCCCACATTTTCGTCGGCGAAGACGAACAGTTCGCCGCCCCGAGCACGGACTTCCTGAAGATTGGATTTCAGCTTGTCGAGCAACTCATCATTGGGTGCAACCGAGATGACAGGCATTTCACTGTCGACCAGCGCCAGTGGTCCATGCTTGAGTTCACCCGCCGGGTACGCCTCGGCGTGGATATAGGAAATTTCCTTGAGCTTGAGCGCCCCTTCCAACGCAATGGGAAAGTGGGCGCCACGCCCCAGGAACAGGGCATGATGTTTCTCGGCAAAGGCCGTCGACAAGGCCTCGATATCCTTGTCCAGATCGAGAACGCGCCTGGCCACTTCCGGCAATGCACGCAATGCCGAGGCGATTTCGGCCTGTCGTTCGGGTTCCTCACCACGCACCTTGGCCAGCGATAGTGTCAGCAGCATCAACGCCACGAGCTGACTGGTGAAGGCCTTGGTCGATGCCACACCAATCTCCGGACCGGCATGCATCATCAGGGTGAGATCGGATTCGCGGACCAGCGAACTCCCTGGAACGTTACATATCGCCAGGCTTCCCATGTAACCCAGATCACGGGAAAAACGTAACGCCGCCAACGTATCAGCCGTCTCACCGGACTGAGACAATGTCACGAACAGGGTATTCTCGGGTACCACGACGCGACGATAACGATACTCCGAAGCGACCTCGACCTGAGTGGGAATCCCCGCCACTCTCTCGAGCCAATAGCGCGCCACCATACCGGCATGGTAACTGGTGCCGCAGGCCACGATATGTATCTGCTCGGCCTTGGCGAAAAGGGCTTCGGCATCGGTACCGAAACTCTCGATCAGAACACCTCGTTCGCTCAAACGACCTTCCATCGCTGCCGTCATGACTTGCGGCTGCTCGTGGATTTCCTTGAGCATGAAATGGCGATAATCGCCCTTGCTGGCCGCCCCATCACTATGTTCGAACGTCTGTATCGGCCGCTCGACGGCATCGCCATTGCGGTCGAATATCTCGATCCTGCCTCCCTTGGAGAGCCGAACCACATCCTCTTCCTGGAGGTAGATGAAACGATCGGTAACCTGCAGCAATGCCAGTGGATCGGAGGCCAGAAACGCTTCCTCGATACCGACACCGACGACCAATGGACTTCCCTTGCGGGCACCGATGATCACACCCGGTTCATCACGGTGTACGACACCCATGGCATACGCCCCGTCGAACACGAGCAGCGCGTCACGCACCGCGGAAAGCAGGTCACCGCCGCGGTCGAATTCACGCGCGATCAGATGGGCGACAACCTCGGTATCGGTTTCGGACGTGAAGGTATAGCCCTGCTGTTGTAACTCCGATCTCAAGCGCTCATGGTTCTCGATGATGCCATTGTGCACGACGGCAACATTGTCGCCCGACTGATGAGGATGGGCATTGTCCTCGCTAGGCTTGCCATGAGTGGCCCAACGGGTATGGGCAATACCGATGTTACCGGTCAATGGCGTCTGTTCCAGACGCGACTCGAGGGCACCCACTTTACCCAGTGCCCGTACCCGGTCGAGTCGATTGTCATCGGAGAGAATGGCCATGCCGGCAGAGTCATAACCGCGATACTCGAGCCGTTTCAACCCTTCCAGCAGGATTCCCTGAACATTACGCGTGACCACGGCACCCACGATTCCACACATGCCGTTCTCTCCTATTGATCCTCGGGTTGAGATTTTCCGGGACGCTGCCACTCGGCCTTGTTGACCTGGCGTCCGCGGGCTACCGCAAGTGTTCCATCGGCAATATCCTTGCTGATCGTCGAGCCAGCGCCGATGGTCGCACCATTACCGACAGTCACCGGTGCCACCAGAGCGGTATTGGAACCGATGAAGGCCTCGTTACCGATCTCCGTACGATGTTTATTGGTTCCGTCATAATTGCAGGTGATGGTACCGGCGCCGACATTGACATCATGCCCGAGGGTGGCATCGCCGATATAACTCAAGTGATTGATCTTGCTCGCTTCACCGACATTGACATTCTTGGTTTCGACGAAATTGCCCACTTTGGCACGTAAGGAGAGATGCGTACCGGGACGTAACCGGGCAAAGGGACCGATACGATTGAAACCGGACGCAACGGCCCCTTCGATGACGCTATGCGAGGCAATCTCACTCTCGGCACCGATATGACTGTCCCGAATCACGCAATATGGCCCGATGGAGACGCCCTCTCCCAGCACGACATCGCCTTCAAAAACACACCCCACATCGATTTCCACATCATGGCCGCAGGTCAGATTGCCGCGGACGTCGATGCGCTCGGGATCGCTCAGTGCCACCCCTTCAGCCATCAGTCGGCTCGCTGTACGGCGCTGATAGGCACGTTCCAACCTCGCCAGCTGGGAGCGATCATTGACCCCTGCGACTTCCAGGGGATCGCCAGGCTCGGCAGTGGCGATCTCCACTCCCTCGGCAGAGGCCAGGGCAATCACGTCGGTCAGGTAATATTCTCCCTGCGCATTGTCGGCCGATAGCTGCGGTAGCCAGCGCTTCAGCTGACGACGTGTCATGGCCATGATACCGGTGTTGCATTCACGGACACGGCGTTCCGTATCGGTCGCGTCCTTATGCTCGACGATGGCGGTAACACGCTCTTCCGCATTGCGCAGAATACGCCCGTAGCCGGTCGGGTCATCGAGTGTGACGGTCAATAGCCCCATGTGTTGTTCATCGACATGGCCGAGCAACGACGCCAGCGTTTCCGCACGTATCAAAGGGACATCACCGTACAGCACCAGCACTTTGTCATGGTGTATCTGGTCGATGACCTGAGCGACGGCATGGCCGGTCCCCTTCTGATCATGTTGGACGGTAAAGTGGACGGGGCAATCTCCCAGTGTCTGCCGCAATTGATCGCCACCATGACCAATCACGACATGGATCCGGTCACTGTCAAGGTTCGTTGCAGTATCGATGACATGGCGTACCATCGGCTTGCCGGCCAGGCGGTGCAACACCTTGGGATGCTTGGACCGCATTCGCGTGCCCTGTCCAGCGGCCAGAATCACAACATCGAGCGCCATCTCGTCTCCTTGATCGCCTGTTCACGAGCTAATTCATTCTAGTTCCGGGAGCCATCATCGTCAGGCGGTGCCAAGCCCATTTCTTCGATATGATCGATCCCCATATGATCGACGAATGCCTGACTCACATGGCTTTCCCATTCGTCGTCATCCTCACTACCTACCAGAGTGAGGACAGCCAGATCCTCCCGTTGAGCCAGGGCCAAAGCGTCTTCCGGTCCCAATACCATCAATGCGGTCGCCCAGGCATCGGCCCAGGCACTGGATTCGTGAAGAACGGTAACCGATGCCAAGTGATGGCGTACCGGTCTGCCATCACGGGGATCCAGTGTGTGGGAGTACCGCTTTCCGTCCGTTTCAAAATATTGCCGATAATCCCCGGAGGTGGCTACCGAAATATCATGGAGCGGCAGAATATGCTGAGCGACATCGCCCCCACCCTCGGGATCGGGTACTTCGACACCGATACGCCAGGGAGCGTCATTGCCATCACGATAGCCTTTGGCGGTCAATTCCCCGCCAATGTTGACCAGGTAATGATCGATACCCTGTTCATCGAGGTAAGTGGCCACCCGGTCGACCCCGTACCCTTTGGCGACGGCCGAAAGATCAATGAAATTGTCACTCAGGCGGCGGGCCCGACCGCGTTCACTATCCACTTCCAGGGTATCGGGCCCTGCCTCGGCGAGACGGGATTTCAGTTCCTGCTCGTCGGGTATCTCCTCGGGACGTGCCTCGGGCCCAAAACTCCATAGATTGACCAGATCGCCGATAGTAACATCGAAAGCGCCATCACTGGCCTTGGCTACTGTCTGACTGATCGTGAGTACATTGATCAATTCGTTCGAGAGAGATTGCCATTCGCCCGGCTCACTCCCGTTGAATTTCATGAGCTCGGCGTCATCCCGATAGGTCGACATGGAGGCATCGACGGCCTCGAGCTCATCCATGAACCCTGCCTGCAGTCGATCGACCTCATCCTCCTCCAGATCCTGAACAACCGTGACCTGATAGAACGTGCCGAAGATCTCTCCCTCCAACTGGACCCGTTCCTGCTCCGGGGCAGAATCGGTACACGCCGACGTCGCTACTACTGTGGCAACGAGAATACCTAGCCACAGGGAAGAGCTGTACACGCGTCCAAGCATCGTTGTTACCTCTAAGCGAAAAACCACAACAGCCAGATACCGAAAATGACCCGATAAATCACGAAGGGCTGCATACCGATCCGGCGGATGAATGCGAGAAAGTAGTGGATACATAGATAGGCACTCACACCCGACAACACAGTGCCACCGAGCAATGCCGGCCAATCAACGGATACTGGCGAGAGTATGAGTTCACGCGTTTCCAACCCCCCTGCCAGGATGATGACAGGGATCGACAGCAGGAAAGAGAAGCGAGCACCGCCTTCACGACTCAATCCGAGCAGCAAGGCAGCCGTCATGGTAATACCGGAACGCGAGGTCCCGGGAATCAGCGCCAGTGCCTGAGCGATACCGATCCAGGCAATATCCTGCCAGCGAAGTTGGTATTCACTTCGCTTTCCCGGCCTGCGCCAATCGGCATAGCCGAGCAGCAGCCCGAAGCCGATCAAACTGACTGCCAGCACGGTGGCCGAACGCATCTGGGTTTCGATGAGATCCTTGAAAGCCAGGCCAGCCAAACCAACCGGAATCGTCGCAAGAATTACCCCCCAGGCAAGACGCGCGTCCTCATCCATAGCACCGCGCCATGATCGCAACCAGGAGACAGTCATCCTTATCAGTTCAATACGAAAATAGATGATGACTGCCAGCAGGCTCCCCACATGGAGAGCGACATCAAATGCCAAGCCCTGATCGGACCAATCCGTCAGTTCCGGAACCAGAACCAGGTGGGCAGAGCTAGAGATGGGGAGGAATTCCGTGATGCCCTGCACCAGGGCCAGTACGATAACTTGAAACCAATCCATTCGGATGTCCTGTCAACCATCCCTGCTCAATGTTGGGTACACAATAAATCGCAGCCAAGCATACACGCCAAGCTACCGCTTGTCCTCCATGTCATCCCATGAGAATGGCGGTGGCGATCGTGAAGTAAATGACGACACCGCATGCGTCGATCATGGTGGTCACCAGGGGAGCGGATGCTGTCGCCGGATCCCATCCCAGTCGATCGAGTAGAAAAGGAAGACACATGCCCAACAGGCTGCCGAACAACACGATCGAGATCATGCTCGTGGCTACGACCAGCGCCAACATCTCGCCGCCACGGATGATACCGATCGGGGCTACCGCCAACGCCATGGTCAATCCCAGGGCACCGGCAACCAGGAGCTCTCGCCCCATGAGTTTTCCCCAATCCTTGACACCGATATCCCCCGTTGCCATACCGCGGACCGTCAATGTAGCGGCTTGAGCCCCTGCATTACCGCCACTGCCAATCAACAAGGGAAGGAAGAATACCAGCGCAACCTGGGCAGCGATCGTGTTCTCGAAGTAGGCAATACCCGCTCCGGAAAAGAGATTGCCGAATACCAGTAATACGAGCCAGACGATCCGCTTACGATACAGACTCCACAGGCGCACCCGACTGACACCTCCCTCGAGCTGCCCCACCGAGGCCCCCTTGTGGATATCTTCGGTCGCTTCCGCTTCGACCACATCCATGGCATCGTCGTGGGTCACGATGCCGACAAGATGTTCCTCTTCATCAACGACCGGTACCGCCAGCAGGTCGTAATGAGCGACCAACCTCGCCACCTCTTCCTGAGGCGCATCAACACCGAGCTGGATCACGTCCTTGATCATCAGATCCTCGACCTTGGCTCCTGGACGCGCCACGATCAGCTGACGCAAGGACATCGTTCCGGCGAGTCGGCCCTGTTCGTCGATCATATAGATCTGATAAACCGTCTCGGCATCCGGGGCGGTCTGTCGAACACGCATCAACGCTTGGGATACCGTCAAGTCACTGGGAATCGCCACATAATCCGAGGTCATTACCGCCCCGGCCGTTCCCTCTTCATAACTGGCCAGCCGCTTGAGATCCTCTCGCTCACGGTGTGCCATCCGGCGAAGCAACCCTTCGCGTCGATCCTCTCCCAGGACATTGAAAAGGTCAGCCCGTTCGTCACCACTCATCTCCTCAAGCAACAACAGCAGACGATCATCGGGCATCAACTCCGCCAACTCAGCCTGCAGATCACTCGAGAGATAGCCGAATACATTGGCACGTCGTTCCAGAGACAGGCTTTCAAGCAACGCAAATACCGTTGGCTGATCCTCGTCCTCCTCGGCGATATCGGACAATATCGCAGCAATGTCAGCGGATCGCAGTTCCGGGAGTAGTCCTTCCAGCATCCGGTTATCATCCTGGGCCAGGGCATCCAGGATCGATTCCTTGCTTTCCTGCAGCGCTTCTTCCAGTGACATTGCAAGCCTCCTTTACGCCTCACGGCGTGTCCTTGAACGACGACGCCCCCTGGCCATTACAACCAGAGGGCGCCAATATAACAAGGTCGATCGCCCTGTTATCCTTTACCTGCCTTCTTGCGCAACTGCTGAATGGTTCGCAGTTGAGCAACCGCTTCGGCCAACTCCGCGGCGGCACGCGTATAATCGATCTCGGCTGCCGTCTCGTTGAATTCCTTCAGCGCCTGCTGCCGTGCCTCTTCAGCTGCCGCTTCATCAAGGTCACTGGCACGCACGGCCGTATCGGCAAGAACCGACACAACTTCCGGCTGGACTTCGAGGAAACCACCGGTGATGTAGTAGTTTTCCTCTTCACCGCCATCGTGAATGACTCGAACCGGGCCGGGAGACAACTCGGTCAAGAGCGGCGCGTGGCCGGGGAGGATACCCAGATCCCCCATGACGCCGGTGGCGATGACCTGCTCGACATCGCCGGAGAAAATCGACGCTTCGGCACTGACGATCTCGCACTTTAGGCTTTTCGCCATAGTCTTGTCCTCCTGCTGGACGACCTTACTTCATGTCCTTGGCTTTATCGACCGCTTCATCGATCGTGCCAACCATGTAGAAGGCCTGCTCCGGCAGTTCGTCATATTCACCGTCAAGAATACCTTGGAAACCACGGATAGTCTCTTTCAGCGATACGTACTTGCCGGGGGAACCGGTAAAGACTTCGGCAACGAAGAACGGTTGTGACAGGAAACGCTGAATCTTGCGCGCCCGTGCCACGATCTGCTTGTCCTCATCGGAAAGTTCATCCATCCCCAGAATGGCAATGATATCCTGCAGTTCCTTGTAACGCTGCAAGACCCGCTGTACGCGACGTGCCGTATCGTAATGTTCCTCACCGATCACCTGAGGATCAAGTTGGCGGGACGTGGAATCGAGCGGGTCAATGGCCGGATAAATCCCTAGCTCGGCGATGGAACGTGCCAATACGACAGTGGCATCGAGGTGCGAGAACGTCGTGGCTGGTGAAGGGTCGGTCAGGTCATCCGCCGGTACGTAAACGGCCTGTACGGAGGTGATCGACCCTGTCTTGGTCGAGGTAATGCGTTCCTGAAGAACGCCCATCTCCTCAGCCAGGGTCGGCTGATAGCCTACCGCCGACGGCATCCGGCCCAGCAATGCCGATACTTCGGTTCCAGCAAGGGTATAACGATAAATGTTGTCGATGAACAACAGAACGTCACGGCCTTCGTCACGGAACTTCTCAGCGACAGTCAGACCCGTCAGTGCCACACGCAGACGGTTACCGGGGGGTTCGTTCATCTGACCGTAGACCAACGATACCTTGTCCAGAACGTTGGATTCGGTCATCTCATGATAGAAGTCGTTCCCCTCACGGGTACGCTCACCAACACCGGCGAACACCGAGTAACCACTATGCTCGGTCGCGATGTTGCGGATCAGTTCCATCATGTTGACCGTCTTGCCGACACCGGCACCACCGAACAAGCCGACCTTACCGCCTTTGGCGAAGGGACAGATGAGATCGATCACCTTGATACCGGTCTCGAGCAATTCACTGGATACCGACTGCTCTGCATAACTCGGTGCCTTGCGGTGAATCGGGAGACGTTCCTGTTCACCGATCTCTCCAGCTTCATCGATTGGTTGTCCAAGTACGTTCATGATCCGGCCGAGCGTTTCCTTTCCAACCGGAACAGAGATGGCAGCACCGGTGCCTTCGACCTCGATACCACGCTTGAGTCCTTCGGTGGAACCCATTGCGATGGTCCGAACGACACCATCACCCAGCTGTTGCTGCACTTCGAGAATGGTCTCACTATTGGAGACCGTCAGCGCGTCGTAGACCTTGGGAATACTGTCCCGCGGAAACTCTACGTCAATCACCGCGCCGATGATTTGTACGATACGTCCGCTCATCTTGATTCCTCTTAGATACCTGCAAATGAAATCTGCACAACCCGGGAAGGAGAACTGTCTCTTCCTCCCCTGGCGCTATACGGCAGCGGCGCCACCGACGATCTCGGAAATCTCCTGGGTGATGGCAGCTTGGCGGGCCTTGTTATACACCAACTCCAGTTCATCGATCAGGTTACCGGCATTGTCGGTAGCGCTCTTCATGGCAATCATTCGCGCCGCTTGTTCACAGGCCACGTTCTCGACAACGGCCTGATAGACTTGCGATTCAATGAAACGTACCAACAGCCGATCCAGCAGCACCTTGGCATCCGGTTCATACAGGTAATCCCAGCTTCCGGGACGGCTGTTTTCATTGTCACCCGTCTCTTCATCGCCCATCTCGGTCGACAGGGGTAACAACTGCCGTACCACCGGTTTCTGAGTCATGGTGTTGACGAACTCGTTATGCACCACAAAGAGACGATCCAGACGACCTTCGTCATACGCCTCCAACAGAATCTTGATACTACCGATCAGATCCTCGACTTCCGGTGCTTCGCCCAACCCGTTATGAGCCGCTACCAGTTGACCACCGTACTTCCGGAAGAATGCACTGGCCTTGCTCCCGAGAGCGCAGAACTCCAGTTCTGCTCCCTCATCACGCCAGGCTTGTGACTCTTTCAATACCTGTTTGAACAGGTTGGTGTTCAGACCACCGCACAATCCACGATCGGAAGACACCACGATGAATCCGACGCGTTTGGCCTCGCGTTCGATCATATAGTCGTGCTGATATTCCGGGTTGGCATCGGCGACATGAGCAACAACATTACGGATCTGGCGGGCATAAGGCTGGCTCGCTTTCATACGATCCTGAGCCTTGCGCATTTTCGACGCAGCCACCATCTCCATGGCGCTGGTGATCTTCTGCGTGTTCTTGATGCTCCCGATCTGAGAGCGTATTTCCTTAGCAGCTGCCATAGCGACCTACCTCTGGTTCATAGCCATCAGAGACTGTCCGTCCGGGACAGGATGTCTTCCTGTCCCGGACACCCCGATTACCAGCTCTGAGTGGCCTTGAACTTCTCGAGACCGGCCTTCAGGCCGCTCTGAATTTCATCGTCGAAATCACCGCTCTGATTGATCTTGTCGAGCAGTTCGCCGTGCTCTGCCTGCATGTAAGCATGCAGTGACTGCTCGAAATCCAGGACCTTGTCGACCTCGACATCGTCCAGGAATCCTTCATTGGCGGCATACAGAGATAGCGCCATTTCGGCCACGGACATTGGTGCATACTGATTCTGTTTCATCAGTTCGGTAACACGCTGGCCGTGCTCGAGTTGTTTGCGAGTCGCTTCATCCAGATCGGAAGCGAACTGGGAAAATGCCGCCAGTTCGCGGTACTGAGCCAATGCCAGTCGCACGGTACCGCCGAGCTTCTTGATGATCTTGGTCTGAGCCGAGCCCCCCACGCGAGATACCGATAGCCCCGCATTGATGGCCGGACGAACCCCGGAGTTGAACAGGTTGGTCTCCAGGAAGATCTGACCATCGGTGATCGAGATGACGTTGGTCGGTACGAAGGCCGATACGTCACCCCCTTGCGTTTCGATGATCGGCAAGGCCGTCAAGGAACCTGTCTTACCCTTGACTTTCCCATTGGTGAACTTTTCCACGTAGTCGGCATTGACGCGTGCAGCGCGCTCCAGGAGACGGGAGTGCAGATAGAAAACATCACCAGGGAATGCTTCACGACCCGGCGGGCGACGCAGCAGGAGCGACGTTTGACGATATGCGACGGCCTGCTTGGAGAGATCGTCATAGACGATCAGGGCATCCTCGCCGCGGTCACGAAAATACTCACCCATCGTGCAACCGGCATAGGCGGCCAGGAACTGCATCGGTGCCGGATCGGACGCTCCGGCAGATACAACGATGGTATGATCCATCGCGCCATGCTCTTCAAGCTTGTTCACCACCTGAGCAATGGTCGACTGCTTCTGGCCGATGGCCACATAGACACAGGTAATGTCCTTGCCTTTCTGGTTGATGATGGTGTCGACGGCAATAGCGGACTTGCCGATCTGACGGTCACCGATGATCAACTCACGCTGACCGCGGCCGATCGGCACCATGGAGTCGATCGACTTGAGACCGGTCTGAACCGGTTCATCGACGGATTGACGGGTGATGACACCGGGGGCGACCTTTTCTACGGCATCGGTCTCCTTGGTGTCGATATCGCCTTTCCCATCGATGGGATTTCCCAGCGCATCGACCACACGACCGATCAGTTCAGGACCGACCGGCACCTCGAGAACGCGACCGGTACACTGGGCGGTCATCCCCTCTTCGAGCTTCAGATAGTCACCCAGTACCACAGCACCCACGGAATCACGCTCCAGATTGAGCGTCATGCCGTAGATGCCACCGGGAAACTCGATCATTTCTCCGAACATGGCGTCTTCGAGGCCATGGATTCGTACGATACCATCGAAAACGCTGACGATAGTTCCCTGATTGCGGGCTTCGGATGCGACATCAAGCTTTTCGATACGCTGCTTGATCATGTCGCTGATCTCGGACGGATTCAGTTGCTGCATGCCATGTCCCTCATGGCTCAGACGGAAAGCGCTTCGCGGAGGCGGTTCAATCGACCACGAACCGACCCGTCAATGACGGTATCACCGGCCCGCAGGATCACTCCCCCCAACAAGGACTTATCCACCTGAGTAGTAATGGAGATTTCGCGATTGAGACGTTTCTTGAGAGCGGTACCAAGCTTGTCCTGCTGCTCAGCCTCCAACTCGAATGCCGATACGATGGTGACATCGGTACGCTGCTCGAAATCGGCACGGAAGTGTTCGAATTGCGTTGCAATCGCTCCTAATGCCAATAACCGATCTTTTTCTCCCAATATATCGAGAAAGCGTCGAGCCGATTCGTCGATCTCGATACCAGCAATCTCGACCAGCAGTTCCACCTTACGGGCAGAACTCAGCTTGGGATGAGCAATCACCTTCTGCATCTCGCGGTCGGCTACGACTCGGCCCAATGCATCAAGCCACTCTGACCACGCTAAAAGCGCATCGTTACCGCGTGCGTATTCGAAAGCCGCCTTGGCATAGGGTCGAGCGACGGTAGATGTTTCCGCCATGAGTCACCTCCTCACAATTCGGCGGCAAGCTTATCCAACATCTTGCGGTGAGCCTGCTCGTCGATGGAGGATTCCAGGATGCGTTCCGCCCCCGTGACGGCCAACGTGGCCACCTGAGTGCGCAACTCCTCCTTGGCGCGATTGACTTCCTGCTCGACCTCGGCCCTGGCGCCAGCGACGATGCGATCACTTTCGGCGCGCGCTTGTTCACGAGCCTCTTCGATCATCTGATTGGCACGCTTGTTGGCTTGCTCGAGAATTTCGGAAGCCTGCTCCTTGCTTTCCCGCAGCGTCTGATCCGCTCTTTCCTGGGCGAGCTCAAGGTCGCGTGTCGCACGGCTGGCCGCATCCAGGCCTTCGGCGATCTTCTTCTGACGCTCGTGGAGCGCTTGGCTGATCGGCGGCCACACATACTTTATGCAAAACCAGACAAAGATCGCGAAGGCGATCGACTGTCCGATAAGCGTCATGTTGATATTCACAGGACTGTACCTCTGACGGTTTCGTGGCGACCGGAAACTAACGAACCGAGCGCGAGGCGCCCGGTCAGTGAACTGTTACCCGGCTACGACGAAGATCAGATACATCGCGATACCGACACCGATCATCGGTACGGCATCCAGCAGACCTGCCATGATGAAAGTCTTGGTTTGCAACTGATCACCAAGCTCCGGTTGGCGAGCTGTAGATTCAAGCAACTTACCGCCCAGCAGAGCGAAGCCGATACCAGTAGCCAAAGCGCCCAGACCAATGATGATGGCAGCAGCAAGATAGACCATTTCCATGATAGAACTCCTGATTTCAATTTTAAGTTCAAGGGATTACGAAAGTTGCAAGCGTTGCTCGGACTCTCAGTGATGCTCGTGCGCGGCACTCAAGTACACGACGGACAGCACCGTAAAGATGAATGCCTGAAGGGTGACGACCAGGATATGGAATATCGCCCACGGAACATCCAGCAACCAGATGGCCCAGACAGGCAACAGGGCAATCAGGATGAATATCACCTCGCCGGCGAACATGTTGCCGAATAGACGCAGCCCCAGGCTGAGCGGTTTCACCAGCAGGCTGATCAGTTCCAATATGAGGTTGAAGGGAACCAGCAGCCAGGTGTTGAAGGGGGTGAACGAGAGCTCCTTGGCGAAGCCGCCGATCCCTTTGACCTTCAGGTTGTAATAGATGATCAGACAGAATACCCCGATCGCCATCCCCATGGTGGCATTGGGATCCGTGGTCGGGACGATCTTCATGTATTCGACGCCCAGGCGAGCGAACAGCTCGGGGAAGTAATCCACCGGAATGACCTTGAGACTGTTCATCAATAGAATCCAGACGAACAGTGTCAATGCCAGTGGCGGAATGATGGGATTCTTGCCGTGGAACGTCGAGCGCGTCAGATTCTCGATGAACTCGAACACCATCTCGACCATATTCTGCAGTGTGCCGGGGACGCCGGTAGTTGCCGCCTTGCCGGCCTTACGGAACAACCAGATGAAAATTGTCCCCATGGCAATCGACCACCCCATGGTATCGAGGTGGATGGCCCAGAACCCCATTTCGCGAGCTTCCTCGGCGGAATGTGCCAGCGACCAGCCATTTTCGGGGTGATGTCCCAGAGTCAGATTCTGTAGATGGTGTTGTATATACTCGGTCGGCGTCGGATTATCGGCAGCCATGAAGTCGCCTCGCGTTGTGTTGGGGTCATCCACGCATGAGCCAGGGAGCCAGCCAGTGCATGAGAAGAACCGCCAAATATGCGCTAAAGAAAAAAGCCAGGTTTGAGGGAGGCACTGCCGCAAATACCAGGGCGAACAGTGCCACCGTCAAACCGAGCTTTCCCGCCTCTGCCTGATAGAGGTTGGTTACGATCCGCTGTGCCTGGCTTCCTCCGCGCGTCAAGCGCCATCGCCAAATGAAATAGGCACTGGGCAACCAACCAACCACCCCACCCTTCAAGGTGGATAATGTGGTTTCCATCCCACCTGACAGAGTCGCGACGCCTGTCAGAAAACCAATGGCAACGGCTTGCCACCAGAGAATTCGTACGAAACGCGTTTGACGGCGAGATGCCGGTGATGGTTGTCGCATCAATCACCCATGCCGAGACGCGTCAAACGACCAAGTACCGCTATCATCAGACAAACACCCGCGGATTATAGGGAAGCGGTACAGAGCGTTCAACCGAAGGCAACGCAATTTTGCGCGATATTGCACTAGTTTACGACCAAAAGGCGAGGAAACGTCGATAAAAAGTTAGCTTGCTAAAAAAATAATACGTTTCACCGAATGTGCGCAAGAATCCCGTCAAGCTCATCCAGACTGCTGTAACGGATCGTCAAACGTCCCTTGCCACTTCGACCATGATGAATCTTGACCGGCGCACCCAGCAATTCGCCAAGTTGCGTTTCCAGACGATCCACATCGGCCGGGGGGGACTCCGAGGTCGTCGTCGCTTTCGTGGACGTATCCTCTTCGGAAAGACGCTTTACCAGAGCTTCGGTCGCGCGAACCGTCAGGTCCTTGTTGACGACTTCATGAGCTGCCTGACGCTGCTTGGCACCGGCGAGTGCCAACAATGCCCGCGCATGCCCCATATCGAGATCACCACGTTCCAGAAGTGTCTGAACTTCCGGATCGAGGGCCAACAAGCGAAGCAGATTGGCAACCTGAGCCCGCGAACGCCCCACTGTGTCGGCCACCTGCTTCTGTGTCAGGTCGAAATCATCCATCAATCGCTTGAGAGCCATGGATTCTTCAATCGGATTCAGGTTCTCGCGTTGAATATTTTCTATCAACGCAAGCGCCAGAGCGGCCTGATCGCTGACTTCGCGGATGACGGCCGGAATCACATCGAGTTCGGCAAGCTGCGCGGCCCGCCAGCGGCGTTCGCCGGCAATGATTTCATAGCGATCCCGGCCAACGGGACGCACCACGATGGGCTGCATGACCCCTTGCGAACGAATCGAATCCGCCAGTTCTTCCAGGGCTTCCGGCTGGATGTCCCGACGTGGCTGATACTGCCCTCGAGACAACTGTCCAAGCGGGAGACGCTCAAGACGATCACCGACCAGAGCGGGTGCCTCCGTAGTCAGATCAACCTCACCATCCTGCGTTTCGAGGGAATGTTCACTCTCTCCTTCCACGAATTCACGTTGGCGGGCACCAGAGCCGATCAGGGCATCCAGGCCACGACCCAGGGGGCGTTTACGCGTCATTGGTTTTCCCTCGACTCATGTTACCGAGACTCATAGTGACAAGCGACGAATCAATTCCTTGGCCAGTACACGGTGCGCCTGACTGCCACGCGAAAAGCGGGCGTACTTGGTCACCGGCAACCCATGACTAGGAGCTTCTGCGACCCTGACATTACGAGGAATCGTTGTCTTGAGCAGTGTATCCCCGAAGTAATCACGCAGTTGCTTGCTGACATCACGCGTCAAGCTGTTGCGTGAATCATACATCGTCCTGACGATGCCATGGATTGCCAGATTGGGATTCACGCTGTCGCGAATCTGATCGATCGTATCGAGTAGTGCAGACAACCCTTCCAGAGCGTAGAACTCGCATTGCAGGGGAATCAGGACGCCATGGGCGGCGGTCAGACCGTTGACAGTGAGCATGTTCAGCGACGGGGGGCAATCGATCAGCACGACATCATACTCACTGGCGACACTATTCAGTGCGTCCGCAAGAAAACGCTCACGTCCTTCATCACGATTCAGGAGATCGACTTCCGCCGCCGTCAGATCGCCATTGCTGGGTAACAAGGCATACCCGGTGTCCGGACAATCGAGTATCACCTCCGGGGCACGGCTATCTCCCATCAAGACATCCAGAATACTGCCATCGAGTTCGTGTTTATCGATGCCACTGCCCATGGTGGCATGCCCCTGGGGATCGAGGTCGACCAGCAATACGCGACGGTCAAGCGCTGACAGACTGGCAGCCAGGTTGACGGCGGTCGTGGTCTTGCCCACGCCGCCCTTTTGATTGGTCAAGGCGATGATCTTGGTCACAAGTGACTCCCTTGCAGGTTCCAGCCAATATTGAGCTTACGCCCCATAGTCTCCATGGCGGCTCAAGGTCATCAGGACGCGCTGACCCTGTTCACCTGGGATGTCGAGTTGTCTGACTTCCTCGACCTGCACACCAGAAGGCAATCCGTCGCACTCCGATTCTGCCGACGGTCCTTTCATCGCCATCCACTTGCCTCGAGGAGCCAGCAGATGGTCACTGAGTGTCACGAAATCACCCAGACTGGCAAACGCACGTGACACGATCTGTTCGAAAGGCTCGGACTGAAACGATTCGACCCTGGCCTGCACGGGCGTGACATTGGTCAACCCCAATTCCAGCATAACTTGGCGTTGAAAACGTACTTTCTTTCCGTTGCTGTCAAGCAGCGTGACTGCCACATCCGGCCTCAGAATCGCGATGACGAGGCCGGGAAATCCCGCACCGGAACCGACATCGAGGATCCGCGGCCCATACATGGTGTCAACGATAGCGGCACTATCGAGCAGATGTCTGGTGACCATGTCAGCCGACGATCGTATCGCGGTGAGGTTATAGGCACGATTCCACTTGTGCAACAGGGACACCGTCGTCAACAGTTGCCGGCGCTGACGATCATCCGGATGCCAGCCCAGCTCGGAGAGTCCCTCGTTCAACTGTCGTTCGATGGTTGTTTCCCTTGAGTCACTCATCCAGCGGCTACCTGACTGGTGTCCAGCAAACGACGCTTCTTGAGGTGAACCAATAGAATCGATACTGCCGCCGGCGTCACGCCGGAAATACGACTGGCCTGACCGAGTGTCTCTGGTTGAGCGGCCTGAAGTTTCTGGCGAATCTCGTTGGAAAGACCATCGACCCTGTCGTAATCCAGATCGGCAGGCAGGGGGGTCGCCTCATGTCGTTTTAGCTTGTCGATCTCCTCCTGCTGGCGATCGATGTAGCCCTTGTACTTGGCCTGGATCTGCACTTGCTCGGCAACCGTGGCATCCACATCCACTTCATCGTCCAGCGACGCCAGATCTCGATATTCGAGTTCAGGACGCTTGAGCAGATCGAGCAGATTGTACTCGCGACTCAACGCCTTTCCGGTTTTTTTCTCGATCACGCCTGCCGCCGCCGTTCCTGGCTGAATCCAGGTACGCTCGAGGCGAGCCTGTTCCCGTTCGATGGCCTCTCGCTTGCCATCGAACGCCATCCAGCGGGCATCGTCGACCAATCCCAGTTCACGTCCGGTCTCGGTCAGACGCAGATCGGCATTGTCCTCACGCAACAGCAGCCGGTACTCGGCGCGCGATGTAAACATCCTGTACGGCTCCTGGGTACCCAGGGTAATCAAGTCATCGACCAGAACTCCCAGATAGGCCTCGTCGCGCCGAGGTGTCCAGGCAGCTTCCCCCCGAGCCCGGCGAGCCGCGTTCACGCCGGCCAGCAACCCTTGTGCGCCGGCTTCTTCATACCCCGTCGTCCCATTGATCTGTCCGGCAAAATACAGGTTGTGGATAAATCTGGTTTCCAGAGAGTGATGAAGATCACGTGGATCAAAGAAATCGTATTCGATCGCGTACCCCGGGCGTGTGATATGCGCCTGCTCGAGACCATCGATCGACCGGACGACCTGTAACTGGATGTCGAAGGGCAGTGAGGTCGATATGCCATTGGGATATAGCTCATGAGTCTCGAGTCCCTCGGGTTCAACGAAAATCTGGTGACTCGACTTGTCGGCGAATCGATGCACCTTGTCCTCAATCGAGGGGCAGTAACGTGGACCGACGCCTTCAATGGTTCCCGAGTACATGGGGGAACGATCCAGATTGGCCAGGATGATCTCGTGAGTTGTCTCGTTGGTGTGTGCGATATGGCAGCTCACTTGGCGTGGATGCCACTCACGTTCGCCCATGTATGACATGACTGGTGTCGGCGTATCGCCGGGCTGCTCCTCCAGGCGGGAGAAGTCGATGCTCTTGGCGTCCAGCCGTGGTGGAGTTCCTGTCTTGAGCCTGTCGACACGGAATGGCAGTTCGCGTAGCCGAGATGACAGTGCATTCGAAGGGGGGTCACCGGCGCGTCCACCACGACTGTTGTCGAGCCCGATATGAATGACTCCGCCCAGGAAAGTTCCGGTACACAGGACCACAGTGTCGCTATGAAAACGGATGCCCGTTTCGGTAATGACGCCACGCACGGTATCGCCTTCAACGATCAGGTCGCCGGCGGCTTGCTGGAAGATCGTCAAATTCGGCTGGGTTTCGAGACGGCGTCGAATGGCAGCCTTGTAAAGAACACGATCAGCTTGTGCTCGAGTGGCACGAACTGCGGGTCCTTTGCGGGCATTGAGAATGCGGAACTGGATGCCGGCTTCATCCGTGGCTTCCGCCATGGCGCCTCCCAGGGCGTCGATCTCCTTGATCAGGTGACTCTTGCCGATTCCCCCCATGGCAGGATTACAGGACATCTGACCGAGTGTCTCGATGTTGTGTGTCAGCAACAGGGTTCGGCTGCCTGAACGGGCAGCGGCCAGCGCAGCCTCTGTTCCTGCATGGCCACCACCGATGACGATGACTTCATAACGGTCGGGATAATCCACGTTGCACCTCGAGGGATGCCAGGTCGGGCATCGTTGCTAAAGGATGTATAGCGAAATCAGCCAGCCAGTATAAACCTCTTGTGGGTAACCGTCAGGGGTTTTCCACACCTCGTTCGTTTCTGCCTGCCTGTCCATCCTTTCAGTAATCATTATTGGTTATTAAATAAAGAAGTTCTGTTGTGGTTGTTATTACTGGTGTGGATCATTTTTGTGGAAAAGAAGATTTTTCATTTTAAAAACAATAAGATATTGTGTTCATAAGAATAAGGAATCCACGGGTAAAAGCAGCGCACGAACGGCGATGAAGCTGTGGATGAAATTGCTGTCTATCCACAGCCCGGTCCATTCAGCAGCTATACACCGATCTGTACCGGATCTGTCACCGTAGCTGTGAACAAGTTGGTTCTTTATCAGAGAAGCCTCTGTGATAAGGGTTGTAAGCGGATAAGACTACTGGAAGGAGGAAAATTGTCCACAAGGACGAAAACGGGCCTGTGATGAATCACAGACCCGTCAATGGCAGCTATCGATGAAAATCCGTCAGGCAGGATTAGTGTTGGAGCACTCGAGAAAGAAAATTTTGGGTCCTTTCATTCCGGGGATTATCGAAGACCTCATGAGGCGGCCCCTGTTCGACGATTTCCCCTTGATGGATATAGATCACCCGATCGGCGACTTCGCGGGCAAAGCCCATCTCGTGGGTCACGACCATCATGGTCATGCCTTCGCGAGCCAGTTCCCGCATGACATCCAGTACTTCACCGATCATCTCCGGATCGAGAGCCGAGGTCGGTTCATCGAACAGCATCAGTCGTGGATCCATTGCCAGAGCCCGGGCAATGGCAACGCGCTGTTGCTGCCCCCCGGAGAGTTGTGTCGGGTATTTGTCGGCTTGATCAGCAATCCCGACTCGTTCGAGAAGCCGTTCGGCGGTCGTGTCCGCTTCCTGTGAGGTCATCCCCCTGACCTTGAGCGGTGCCAGTGTCACATTGGCCTTGACCGTCAAATGGGGGAACAGATTGAACTGTTGGAAAACCATACCCACTTCGGTTCGGATGGCCTGCAGGGATTGACCGCTTTTGCCATAGGGCAGGAGTTCCTTGCCGTCGACATGCAGCCGTCCTTTTTGATACTCCTCCAGACCATTGACGCAGCGTATCAAGGTGGATTTGCCTGAACCGCTTGCCCCGATGATCACCAGTACTTCGCCGGGCGTGACGTCCAGATCGATGTCCTTCAGGACGTGCAGGCTGCCGAAGTGTTTGTTCAGCTTCTCAAGAGAGACAATGGAATGCTCTGGCGAGGAAGGGGTCTGTGAATGTTCATCATTCATCGCAATGTTGTCCCTTATTGTCCGACCAGGCCCTTGCGCTCGAGCATGCGCAAGGCCAGAGAAAGGCTCAAGGTGATGACCAGATAGAGGATCGCTACCATGAAATAGACTTCAAGGGCGTTGAAGGTGGTCGCAATGTAGACCTGTCCCTGGCGAACCAACTCGCCGACACCAATGACCGAAAAGAGCGAGGTATCCTTGATACTGATGATGCCTTGGTTGCCAAGGGCCGGGATCATGCGTCGAAATGCTTGCGGCCAGATGACATAGCGGAAGGATTGTGTACGCGAAAGGCCAAGCGACAGGCTGGCCTCACGTTGTCCACGTTCGATCGATTGTACGCCGCCACGCACGATTTCCGAGATGTAGGCACCGGAATTGACGGCAATGGCAGCAATGCCGGCGACAACGGCATTGATTGGGCCTCCTAGCAGTTGGGGTAGGCCATAGAAAATGAACAGGACCTGGACCAGCACGGGTGTGCCGCGAAAGACTTCAATGTAGGTGGTTGCCAGCCAGCGCAGCCAACTGATGGGGCTGATACGCAACAGGCCGAAAATGATCCCGATGATGAAGCCGATGGCCAGGCCACCGAAGGAGATCAACAGGGTCCAGGGAATCCCTGTCAGCAGGTGGGGTATGGAGGCGAAGGCCGCCTGCCAATCGAATACGAATTCCACGTGGCTCCTCCTGCCAGTGAACCGCCTGGCACCAGAGGATTTCTGCCAGGCGGGGAATGGTTCTGGATGATGAAATACAACGGGGTCGAGCTTGGCCCGACCCCGCAAGGTTAGTGCATGGTACGATTACTCATCATCGTCCGGCGCACTTCCAAACCACTCTTCATAGATTTCATCATAAGTCCCGTCTTCCTTCATGGAAGCCAGTGCTTCGTTGACGGGTTCGACCCATTCACTGTCCTTGACCAGAGCGATGCCGTACTGCTGCCCTTCATAGAGCGGTCCAACCGCCTTGACCTGGCCTTCGCCCCGGGTGTTGGCGAAGTATTCGACATTGGGAGCATCGTAGAACACAGCATCGACGCTGCCTCCCATCAATGCCATGTACATGTCGGAACTGCCTGGATAGGGAGTGATATCGGCATCGTCGCCGAGATTCTCTTCCAGATAGTCATAGCTGGTGGAACCGACCTTGGTGCCGATCTTCATGCCTTCCAGATCATCGAATTCCTCGACGCTGTCGTTATCGGCACTGACGAGAATGCGGAGACCACTATCGTAATAGGGGTCGGAGAAGTCGACGATTTCAGCGCGTTCGTCAGTGATGGTGATACCGGCAATGGCGATATCCACGTTGCCGGTCTGAACGGCGGGAATGATACCGTTGAAATCCATGGTTTCGAGGTCGATTTCGAAACCGGCTCGCTCACCCACTTCACGGATGATGTCCATGTCGAAGCCGACCATTTCTCCGGAGTCCTCATCCATCATTTCGAAGGGGACGAAGCTGGGGTCGGTCACGACTTCCAGTGTGTCCTGAGCCAGGGCCGTGGAGGATGTTGCAAGGCCAAGCATCAGGCTGGAAAGTGCGGACACCTTATAGATTTGTCGTTTCATGGAGTTCCCCATTGGCTATGATTGTTGGCGGAATACGTCATCTACCATGGCGAGTTCCGGGGGAAGCGTCAAGCTGGGGGAGGAAACGCTATTTACACCATGAAGGAAGCACCACAGCCGCATGTGGTGGTGGCATTCGGATTCTGTACCAGGAACCTGGCACCGGCCAGCCCCTCTTCGTAATCCACGGTGGAGCCGACCAGGTACTGATACGAAAGCGGATCGACCACCAGGGCGACATCGTCATATTCGATCAAGGTGTCCTCGTCGCTGACGTCATCCGCGAAATCGAAACCATACTGGAACCCTGAACAGCCGCCGCCGGTGACGTAGACGCGTAACTTCAGCCCATTGTTGCCTTCTTCAGCGATTAATGTGCGCAGACGGTTCTGAGCCCCATCGGATAACAATAGAGGCTTGAAAGCGCTGGGATCGAAGGATTCAGTGTCGCTCATCGATGCGCTCTCCTCGTGCGAAAAATGAAGCGTGACTGCCCATTATCAGCAATCCTTAGCAAAAGGGTCAACTTTGGTTATTCAATATGCATTACGGCATCAGCGCCGGCGCATAGAGTCCCTCCATCTCGTCGAAGCCGAACATCAGGTTGAGATTCTGAATGGCCTGGCCTGAGGCGCCCTTGACCAGGTTGTCGATGACGGCCAATACGACGACGGTATCCCCACCGCCAGGCCGATGCACGGCAATACGACACATGTCGGTGCCCTTGACGCTGCGGGTTTCCGGATGACTGCCCGGTGGCATGACATCGACGGCCGGTTCATCCTTGAAACGTTGCTCGAACAAGGCCTGTAGATCGCCTGGTTCATGAGTCAGCCGACCGTATAGAGTGGCATGGATGCCCCGGATCATGGGGGTCAGATGAGGGACAAAGGTCAAGCCGACCGACTTGCCGGCAGCACGTGTCAGACCTTGGCGAATTTCCGGCAAATGGCGGTGACCGCTGGCACCGTAGGCTTTCATGGATTCGCTGGCCTCGGCCAGCAGCGAACCGATCTTGGCTCCCCGGCCGGCCCCGGTCACGCCGGACTTGCAGTCGGCGATGACATGATCGGTATCGATCAATGCCCGTTCCAGCAATGGCAGAGCGGCAAGTTGCACGGCCGTGGGATAACATCCGGGAACAGCGATCAATCGCGCCTGGCAGATGGCGTCACGATTGACTTCGGGGAGTCCGTATACTGCATCTTCGAGGAGATCCGGTGCCCCGTGCGACTGGCCGTACCAATGCGCCCATTCATCGGCATCGGCGAGACGAAAATCGGCGGATAAATCGATCACCCGGGCTCCACGGCCGATCAACTCACCGGCCATGGCATGCGCCACACCGTGTGGCGTGGCGAAGAACACGGCGTCACAATCGCCGAGCCGTTCGGGATCGGGTTCAGAAAAGGCCAGGCCGGGAAAATGACCGCGCAGATTGGGATAGAGTTCGTCAACCGCCAATCCCGCTTCGGAACGCGAGGTAATGGCGTCCACTTCGACATCGGGATGCTGCGATAACAACCGCAATAATTCGACTCCGGTATAGCCCGTGCCGCCGACGATACCCACCTTGATCACGAGTGCCTCCTCATCCTATCCGCCACAAGCGTAGCATGTCCGTTTATGATACACCTGATAGCGGATTCATGTGATCCATATCCATGTGAAAGTCATGCGATCCGTCAGGGAGTCCCGTGAAACCGTTTCCGCGGCTTGATTTCAGTTTAAGGCGATTCCGGCGTCAGCTGGCCAGTGTCGATGCCTTGCCTCAGCTCTGTCTGCTGGGGTTGGTGGCAGGCATCGTCACCGGTGGATTGATGGTAGCGTTTCGCCTGACTCTGGATCTGGGTGGGATGATGTTGATGCCGGATGGAGATTCCGAAGCCTTTGAAACATTGTCTCCCGTCTCGCGCTCCCTGTTGCCATTCATTGCGGTGTTGCTGATCGGTCTTGGTTTATGGCGACAGCCTGCAGGTGCCCGCAAGATGGGTGTGGCTCATGTTATCGAGCGGCTGGCATATCATCAGGGCCGTTTCCCGTTGCGTAATTGGATCAATCAGTGCTGGGTGGGTGTCGTTACAGTGATCGGAGGCTTGTCGGCCGGTCGCGAAGGACCGGCGATCCATCTCGGTGCCGCAGCTGCCAGTGGTCTCGGTGAGAAATTTCGGTTACCCCACAATAGTTTGCGGGTACTGGTGGCTTGTGGCACGGCAGCGGGTATCTCGGCATCGTTCAATACCCCTATCGCCGGGGTCATCTTTGCCATGGAAGTGGTCATGATGGAATACACGATCGCCGGTTTCATGCCGGTGATCCTGGCCTCGACGATAGGGGCTGTGGTGGCCCAGTTCGTTTATGGCAGTGAGCCGGCATTCCAGGTGCCGAGTGTCAGTCTGGGGTCGCTCTCCAATCTTCCCTGGATCGTGGTATCCGCTCTGTGCATCGGTATGCTGGCGGGTGTATTCGTGCATATCGCCAAAGGTGATTCGCGTTTATCGGCCTGGCCGGCTTGGTTGAAGCTTGGATTGGTCGGATTGGTGACGGGCGCCTTGGCTTGGTGGTATCCCGAGGTTCAGGGGATCGGTTATGACAGTCTGGCTCTTTCCCTGAATGGACAACAGGCCCTGGACGTTCTGGTGGCGCTGGCGATTGCCAAGCTGATGCTGTCGGCACTGACCGTGGCCTGTGGCGTCCCGATAGGAATCATTGGTCCGGTACTGGTGGCAGGAGCGGCGGCCGGTACGTTGAGCGGGCTGTTCGGTGGATGGCTCTGGCCAGCCATGGCTGCCGATCCCTCTCTATATGCCATGCTGGGAATGGCGGCGATGCTCGGTGCCGTACTTCAAGCGCCTCTGGCAGCCCTCATGGCGCTGCTGGAACTGACTCACAATCCCAATATCATTCTTCCGGGCATGCTGTCGGTTGTCATATCCGGACTGACAGCGCGACAACTGCATTGTCAGGGGTTCTACATGAGTATGCTTCAGCAGGGATTGCATCCCCTCCAGCAACCCCTCATGCAGGCATTGTCACGTGTTTCCGTTCCGGCAGTCATGGAACGTCGGCTGGTATGTACGCAACGCATGGTGGCGCTTGATGAAGCCAAGTCACTACTGGAGGACAAGCCGTCCTGGATCGTGATATTACGTTCCACCGATGACAAACCGACACTCGCACTCAAGGCTGCGGATCTGGCGAGGGCCTTGCTTGATCACACCCTGGAGCCTCATGCTAACGGGCGTCTGGATCTGCTGGAAGTGCCGGGGGTGCGGCTCGATATGGCACCTATTCATGCCGAAGCCACCTTGACTGAGGCCTTGGCCCGTCTCGACAAGGAGGCAGTGAACGCGCTTTATGTGGCTGACTGGCAGGCACCCAAGACGCAGCGTATTTCCGGTATCGTCACTCGTGACGCCATCGAGCATTACTATCGCGATACACTCTGATTCCCCCGCTGAAAGGAGCTTGCATGTATCTCTGGATCAAAGCCCTGCATCTCGTGAGTGTTGTGACCTGGTTTGCAGCCATGTTCTATCTTCCTCGGCTTTTCGTCTATCATGCCATGGCGCGTGACAATGACGACCGCGAAGCGATCGATTACTTCCAGATCATGGAGCGCAAGCTGTATCGGGGTATCATGGTACCGTCAATGCTGGCTGTGATCGGGCTGGGAATTTGGCTCATGTACCTGATACCGGGATACATGAGTCAGGGATGGCTCCATGCCAAGCTGGCACTGGTGGTACTTTTGGTTGGCTATCATCACATGTGTCTGGCTCATATGAAGAAGCTGGCTGCCGGAACCAATGCCAAGAACCATGTCTATTTTCGCTGGTTCAATGAAGTGCCTGTGATCTTCCTTCTGGCGATCGTCATTCTGGCCGTTGTCAAGCCGTTCTGAGAGGTGGTATGCCGCCTTCTACCCAACAGTTGCCCGTTGTACTTGTATTGGCGGGTCATGATCCTAGCGGTGGAGCGGGTCTGATCGCTGATAGTGAAACCATTGCCGCCAGCGGTGGTTGGGCCGTGACGGTTCCAACCGCTCTGACGGCGCAGAATACACGGGATGTCGAGCGTGTTTTTCCTTGCCGCGGCGAGGACATGCGGGCCATGGCGCTGGCACTGGATGAGTTTCCGGTGGCGGCGATCAAGATAGGTTTGATTGCCAGTCTCGATTCGCTGGATGCAGTAGTGGATATCGTGCGTCGCTATCCCGGGGTACCACTCGTCCTCGATCCGGTCCTCAAGAGTGGTGGAGGAACGGAGTTATACACAACCGAATTGATCGATGCCTGCCGTGAGCGCTTGCTACCGCTTGTGGATATCTTGACGCCCAATCGTTATGAATTGGCTCATCTTGCCGATGAGACACTGGATAACGACACCGACCGGGCGATCTCGTTATTATCTCTCGGCTGCCAGGCCGTTCTGGTGACGGGAACCGATGACCCGTTACCGGTGACCTCGACCGAAACCGTGATGCATACACTGCATACACCGGACAACGGTCGACAGTGGCACTGGCCGCGACTTCCCGATCACTACCATGGCTCCGGTTGTACTCTGGCTTCTTCGCTGGCTGCTCGCCTGGCGTGTGGTGAGAGCCTGATCCGGGCTTGCGAACAGGCTCAATCCTTTACCTGGCAAGCACTACGCCATGGCTGGAGTCCCGGTGACGGTCAGTGGTTACCGAGACGTTTCTGGAACGAGACAATTCGGTCGTTTTCCTCGGAGTAACGGTGATGGGATTTCGTTGGACGCAAGGGCTCTATGCGATCACCGATGAGACATTGCTACCGGACGACCCGACCTTGCTGTCGGCTTGTGAACAGGCATTGCAAGGCGGGTTGGCGTTACTGCAATACCGTGACAAATCAGCGGATGGCCCCAAGCGTTGGCGTCAGGCCCAGGCCTTGGCGGCACTGTGTCGCGGTTACGGTGTGCCATTGATCATCAACGATGATCTTGAGCTGACATGTCGGCTGCAGCAGAAAGGCCATCGCCATGTCGGTCTACATCTGGGGCAGGAGGATGGTGCCTTGAGTGATGCTCGCAAGCGACTTGGAGAGCAGGTCATCATCGGAGCCACTTGCCATGACCGGTTGGATCTGGCTGAACAGGCGGCTCGCGAGGGAGCCAGTTATCTGGCGTTTGGCCGCTTTTTCACCTCGTCCACCAAACCCGGGGCGCCACCGGCGGATCCGTGTTGTCTCCGGAAAGCGGCGCGTTTCGGATTGCCCCGGGTCGCGATCGGCGGAATCAACGGCGAGAATATGTCGGTCGTCAAGGAAGCGGGCGCTGATCTCATTGCCATGGTCAGTGGTATTTTTGGTCAGGAAAACCTGAAATCGTGCGTCGAGCGATTGAATCGACGGCTAGACAATCGAACATTCGCCAATGACCATGGATGACTTGACTGATGTCATCCGTGGTGGGGTTATCCATAAACTTATCCACAACCCGACATCCTTGTTGTTATCTTGACCCGAGAGGCTTTCATGACCACATCCGCTGAGTTGTTTGAGCAGGCATGTCGCTATATCCCCGGTGGCGTCAATTCGCCAGTACGTGCTTTCAAGGGTATGGATCGTGCCCCCCGTTTCATCGAGCGTGCTCAGGGCGCTTACCTGTTCGATGTGGAAGATAATCGCTATGTCGACTATGTCGGTTCCTGGGGGCCGATGATTACCGGTCATGCCGATCCCGAGGTCCTCGATGCCGTGCGCAAGCGTCTTGATGACGGCCTGTCATTCGGAACGCCAACTGCCATCGAAACCACCATGGCCGAACTCATCTGCGAATTGCTTCCTACTATCGAAATGGTTCGCATGGTCAATTCCGGTACGGAAGCCACCATGTCGGCCGTGCGACTGGCACGTGGATATACCGGTCGGGACAAGATCGTCAAGTTCGAGGGCAATTACCATGGTCATACCGATTCATTGTTGGTCAAGGCCGGCTCCGGGGCGCTGACTCATGGCGAGCCAAGTTCGCCCGGCATTCCGGCATCGCTGGCCGAACATACCGTAACGCTCTCGTATAATGATCTCGAGGCGGTGGAAGCCTGTTTCGAGGAAATCGGTGATCAGATTGCCGGGATCATTGTCGAACCGGTGGCGGGGAATATGAATTGTATTCCACCGGCGCCTGACTTCTTGAAGGGGCTACGTCGGATCTGCAATGAATACGGCAGCGTATTGATCTTTGATGAAGTGATGACCGGATTCCGGGTGGCGCTCGGTGGTGCACAGGCCCATTACGGCGTGATGCCGGATTTGACCTGCCTGGGCAAGATTGTCGGCGGTGGAATGCCGGTTGGCGCCTTTGGCGGAAGCCGGGAAATCATGTCGTGGATATCGCCACTGGGGCCGGTTTACCAGGCGGGTACCCTGGCCGGTAATCCGTTGGCCATGGCGGCAGGGGTGACGCTGCTGAACAAACTTCGTGAGCCCGGTTTTCATGATGCCCTGGCCCAGCGTGTGGATACTCTATGTGCAGGACTCGAAGCACGTGCCGAAGCGGCGGGTGTGGACATGATCACGCAGCGCGTCGGGGGAATGTTCGGGCTGTTCTTCACTCACCAGACTCGGGTGGACAATTTCGCCCAGGTGACAGCCTGTGATGCCGAGATGTTCCGTCGTTTCTTCTCGAGGATGCTCGATCAAGGAGTCTATCTTGCCCCATCACCCTTCGAGGCCGGTTTCATGTCCAGCGCGCATTCGCCGGAAGATATCCAGAAAACCCTCGATGGTGCCGAGAAGGCATTCGATACCCTTGGTCGAACCTGACAGAAGGGGTGATGGTCAACCGAGGGGGCAGGAGGGAAGCGGTGAGTGAGGCGTTGATTCGGTCAATGAGTCGACCGACAAGTTATGCACACCCGGTAGATGAGATTGAATGCCATGAAACGCCCATGGTCTGGATACTATTGACCGGGAACGCCGCCTATAAAGTGAGGAAACCCCTGGCTTTCGGCAATGTGCTCGATAGCACGACGCTGGAGCAGCGTCGTCGGCTTTGTGAAAATGAAGTTCGCTTCAATCGACGGTTGTCGCCTCATCACTGTTTGAGTGTCGTGCCTATCTCCGGGTCGCCGGAATCGCCGCGACTTGGCGACGCGGATGCACCGTTCGAGTATGCGGTCAAGATGCGCCGATTGAGTCATCGGCACTTGTCCAAACAGCCGGATGTCGAGGGTGGCCTCTCTCGGGAATGGGTCGATGATGTCATCATGCAAGTGGTCGCATGCCATGAGGACGCCCAATCCATGGGGTCATCAGGCGACTCGGAGGGTGTCTTGTCGCTTCGTGATGCCATCGAAGACGAATTCGAATGGCTCATGAAGCGACTGGATGAGTCTGGTGATCTACGTCGTTTGACATATTTGCGAACCTGGATGGCCGAGGCGTTCGTTCGATTACAGAAAGTGCTGTCGAAACGCCAACGGCAAGGATACGTTCGCGATCTCCATTCGTCGCTGCGCGTGGATGTTGTCAATCGACAGGGAGCATGCCAGTGGCAAGCAAACCGGGTTCCTTCCCACGATGCTACCTGTTATCAGGACGTCTGCAGTGATCTGGCGGGACTACTGGTGGATTTGGAGGTACGTAACGAGCGTCATATGGCGCGTCATGCGCTCAATCGATATCTTGAACTCTCCGGCGATCATGAGTTGGCTCGCGTACTTACCTTCTTCAAGGTTTATCGTGCCCTGGAACGCGCCAGGCACGCTTGTCAGCATGAACTCGAGAACGATGCAAATGAAACTTGTCGTGCCTTTCTCGAACTGGCGGAAGATGATTGTGAATTTCAATTTCCCTACCTGTTGATCGGTGTCGGTGTGTCAGGCAGTGGCAAAAGTCGTTTTACCGGCGAAACGATCCGTCGAGTGGGTGGCATTCGTCTGCGTTCGGCGGTGGAGCGTCAACGTTTGATCGAGGAAGAGCGACGAGGCGACCAAGAACGTTACATTCCTGAAGTTACCGAGCGTACATATCGGCGATTGGCAAGCCTGAGCGGGATCCTGCTCGAATCGGGGTTACCGGTCTGCATCGATGCCACTTGCCTGAAGCGCCGACAACGCGATTTGCTCGCTTGGCAGGCCGAGGGGAGGGGGTTGCCGGTTATACTTGTCAGCTTCGAAGCCGATACAACGACGTTACGGGCCCGAATCGCAAAACGTGTCGGCCCCGGAGATGATGCCCGGGTGGCAGGGCTATCGGTTCTGGACAGACAACTCGCTGATATGGATGCCTTCGATGACGATGAGCGTCGTCGTCTCATTCATCTGGATACGACCGCTGATGATGCCACCGATACCCTGGTGGGGTTGATCCAGGGACATATGCGGTTGGATTGATTTCCGCGCTCGAGTGACTTTATGTAACATAAAGGAAACCGGGAAAAATCCTGTACCTTCCTGTTAAATAAAGATAAACAACAATGGTGGTCTAAAGTCGCCAGCATTTATGTATCTTTATTGAAACATCGGCTCGGTACTTCCTGAAAAAGCGCTGTCAAACGGTCATTTCCTCTCACTTTTTCTATTCGCCAACCCATTGATGGAAAGGCCTTTTTTCTCCCTTACGTGCCTTATGGCACATAACCTGCCCCATACCTTTCGACCATGAAGATGGCACTGACTACCAACGGGGATCGTGTCCCGTTGGCAAGCATGGTTTCCCGACATTGTCAGGGAACTGCCGTTTTATCGGTCGTAAGAATGAATCAATCATGCATGATAAGGGAGATTCACCATGAAGAAGTACGTACTGGCGGGAACGACAATGTTGGCTTTGGTCATGGCGATTTCCACCGCCAGCGCCAACCCTTTCAACAAGCAGATCGGTACCGATGACAGTGGCGATCAATCGAATGAACTGACATCGAATGCGACAGCCACAGGCGGAGACAGTGGTTATTCCAGCGGTGGTAATGGCGGCAACGGCAGCAGCGATGCGTCCGCGAAAGCCAAGAACTACCTCGACGAAGTCGATGATGATGACAATTCCGGCACACAGGACGCCGCGAGTACGGCGGGCAGTGGAACCGGTACCGGTGGTGCGGGAGGGGCCGGCGGCGCGACCGGACGCGGTGGCGATGCCTGGGCCATGAGTGAATCCTACAACACCATTACTGAAGTTATTGCCTATCAGGATCTGGAGTCTCAAGTGACCGGCTCCAGGGTCTATATCAATGCCGGTGACGGTGCCACGGGCGGAGCAGGAGCCGATGGTGGCGATGCCGTTGCTGCTTCCGTGGGCGTGGGTGTTGGCGGTGAAGGCGGTACAGGCGAAGGCGGAGATGGTGGCAAGTCCTACGCCAAGGCAGGCGATGGCGATGATGGCGGTGATGGCGCTGGTCTGGGGCTAGGCCTTGGAGCCGGTGAAGGCGGAGACGCTGATGCCGAGAATGACGATACCTACGCCAGCAACGCAACTTTGGGTGGTCTGGCAGCCGTTGTCGAGGACGATGACAACGATGCGACCGGTGGCGATGCGACCGGTGGTGATGCGACTGCCTCGTCAGCTGCCGCCGGCGGTACCGGTGGTGCCGGCAGTGGTACCGGAAGTGGTAGTGGAACGGGTACGGCCGGAGATGGAGGTAATGGTGGTAATGCAACGGCCGGCACGGGTGGAAGTGCCAATGGTAACGGTGGTGGCGGTGGTGGTGGTACCGGCACCAGCGGTGATGCCATGGCGGCTGCCGGTAATGGAGGTAACGGTGGCAATGGCGGAAATGGCGGGAATGCCACTCTGGCAACCGGGGCCGCGACGATGTCAGCCGGTGCCGGTACCTTCGGTGGTATTGCCAACATGAACCTGTCCACGGGGATCTACAACTCCCAGTTGGCTGCCAGCAACGTCGCTGCACATAGCAACGTGAACATCGGCAACTGATGGACGTTGGTCAATGGTGGTAACGCGGTAATACGGGTTGGCGGCGTTCAGTCGCCAACCCTTGTGCGATCGGTTTTCACGCGTCGACGTTCAGGAGCAGGTCATCATGAGACGATTCAGCCGTATCTCGCTGCAATTGATAGGAAGTATCGTGCTTTCCACCCTGGTTGCGGCTTCCATGGCAGCGGAATCCGACTCATCCCGGGGGTTTGCCGCTGCCGAGAGACTGGAGGGCGCTGAACTCGATTCCTTACGTGGAAGAGAGGGATTCGCCGACATAACGAATGTCCAGAGCATTCAGAATCTCGATGCCTCTGTCAGTCACAGCAGCTTCCATGCCGACACCATCCGGAGCGGTGCAATCACCATCGAAGCTCAGGCATTGGAAAATTTCGGGGGAATCGGATTGTTCAATCTGGTGACCGGGAATAACAATGCCGTGAACAGTGGTGTTGGCGTCAGTATCTACATGGCCGAGTAATAGACGATGAAAAGGCTGATAACCGGTGCTGCGGCATCACTGCTTGCCATCACGATGCTGGTGGAAGGAACGCCGGCACAAGCCGGTCCAGTTAATATTGCCGGTTCATTCGGTTCGTTCAAGGTGCCCAGCAAGAGTCTGGTGGAAATGCGTTGGGATCGGGTCATTCCCCAGCAATACGACTATAGCTGTGGCTCGGCCGCCGTCGCTACCCTGCTGACCTATCACTATGATCGTCCCACCTCGGAAGCCGAGGTGTTCGACAGCATGTTCGCAAGTGGCGATCAGGAGAAGATCCAGCAGCATGGATTTTCCATGCTCGACATGAAGCGGTATCTGGATGAAGAGAACCTGGATTCGGATGGATTTCGTATCGAATTGGATGATTTCATCCGGGTCGGTGTTCCTGCCATCACGCTGATCAATACCGGTGGCTATAAGCACTTTGTCGTCATTAAAGGCATGGATGACGATCGTGTTCTGGTGGGGGATCCGGCGGTAGGTACGGTTGTCGTGCCGAAAGCCCATTTCCAAACATTGTGGGGCGGTACGGTGCTGGGAGCCAGGCGAGACATGGAAATTGCGCAACATAACTTCAATCATGGCGATGATTGGCGTATACGTCCGGATTCCCCGCTGAAGCAAGGCATGAGGCGTTCGGGGATCGGGACCACGGTCCTCAACTTGCCCGGTCCCAATGAAATGGGCAAATAGGGGTCTCTATGGGAGACAAGTGACAATGAACGATTCATCGAATGTCAGAAACGCAGAGATGGGTCATAAATCGAGGTCTCGCGCCCGTTTGGCTTGTTGGCCGCTGGCCGGATTGTGCCTGATCGTTTCTTCCATGACACCAGCCGGTTTCCTGGAAGAAGTGGTGGACAACGGTGACTATTATTCGCCGAGCGTGACCGCTTTCTCCGAACCCTTGGCGTTTGCGCGTCAATCGGTCATTGACGAATCGCAGCTCGAGGAGATGCGGGGAGGTTTCAGTATCGCCGGCCTGGATATCAATTTCGGTGCCACGCTGAAGACACAAATCGACAATATCCACTATGAAACGATCTTGAGCATTTCCCAGACCGGGACACGGGTCATCTCGGAAACCTTGCGTGATATGGGCTTGGCTTCCAACCAGCAGTTGACACAGGTAGGGCGCAATGGCCAGCCGCTGACGGATACACTGCCTGCCAACATCTCGCTGCCGGGGATGAAGGAGTTCAGTGGTGTCACCCTCAATGATCCGAAAGGGTTTTCTGCGGCACTGCATAGCGTGACTCGCGATGCAATCATGAGTTCGGTCGTCAGTCATGCCTCCAATCGGGACATCCGTCAGAACGTGAATCTCGATATCCAACTCAATAACGTGAAATCCATTCGGGAAGCCCAGCAGCGTTCGGTGATCATGAACTCGCTGTTCTGAACGTCAGTGGCCACAAGCAAGAAACAGGGCAAGCGGAAGCTTGCCCTGATGGTTAATAGCGGGATTTACCCTCAAAAGACATTCATTCCAAAGGGAATCCTGAGAGTCAACAAGGTATCGGGCGCATCGTCCGTGACCCCCAATTCCAGCCCCAGATTGACCGAGGTATCCGGTGACAGTTGATAGGACCAACCCAAGAGCAAAGACCCGATGTTCAGTGATGTGGATCGAGTACTGACACTATCCCCGTCGTCATCGGTAAAACGGGTTGTAGTCTTGTCGATGAAATCGTTCTTGTAGCCGAGCGTGAACGAGGATCGTTCGTTGATGGAATAGGCCATACCGAAACTGACACGTACGGCATCGCCTGGATCGACTTCATCGACGAAGACATCACCGACAGACTCATCGATATCATCCTCCATGTTGTAGAGATAACCGATGTTGGCAAAATAAACGGCGGGATCGGAAGGAAACAGCATGGTCAGGCTCGGTTCCAGGGAGTGAAAACCGGATCCCGTCGCCAATTCCTGCTCGATACCGTCACTGTCACGTCGGATATCGAAAGGGCCCTCGCCGGTCGTGGATTTGTAGCGCAGATTGCCGATGAAGTAGGGCCAGCCATCCTGCCCCCGGTTCAATTGATAGTGGGCGGCGACTTCGATATCGCCCAAGCCGTTACCGCTCAAGCCTCTGTCCGTACTGAAACCCTGGACATCGGGGACGGTGGCGTAGAGTGTGTCGTCACGGTAGACATACGGGACTTTCAGCTCCAGTTCCAGGCGATCGGTCACACCCAATCGGCCGGTTACAGCAGCCGTCCAGGTGTCGCGATCCGCATCTTCGGCCTCGAAGACACCGATCAGGAAGGTACTGAGTATCTCGACGCCACGAAAGGTGAGTCGATTGACGCTTGCATGGGAATATTGCAATTCCGGTTCAATGACCAGGCGTCCCTTGGGTGTCAGTACGCCGCCGATATCGGGAATCGCCTGGATCTCGGGTTGCTCCTGTTCAATATCGGGCGCCTGACCAACCGGTTGTTGGCCGACCGCCTCCTGATTGTTGATATCTTGAGCCGATACATGACTGGCGACAAACAGGAAAGCCAGGCCTGCTACGCGCGTTAGGGTTATTGGTATCATATCGTTATCTCCCGGAGATCCCTCGATACTTGTTTAATGTCATCGTTTATCACCAGATGGAAGTGGGATAACCGATAACAGTCTGTTTTTCTAGAATATTTTCGAGCCATTCACTGGTTTTCTGCATAAATCAACACGGTGCTTATCCAGCAACCTGTAGAGAGTGACTCGAGAAACATTCAGCTCCTTTGCCGTTGCTGATATATTACTTTTATTTCGTTCCAACGATTTTTTTATGACCTCGATTTCAGCTTGGTCCCGTACAGCATCTAGCGTCGTATTGGGAATTTCGTCGTTTATATTTTCATATGTCAGTCCTAAATCTTCAGGTTGAATGAGTTCACCTTCACACATCACCAGAGCACGACGGACTCGATTGATAAGTTCGCGGATATTTCCAGGCCAGTCATGCTGTAAAATAGAGAGTAAGGCTTCACTACTGAATCCTTTGACACATGGCGCCGCCTCTTTGGAGAAATCATTAAAAAAAGTGGTTACCAGAGTTTCAATATCGTCTTTTCTCTCTCTTAAAGGAGGTATATCAAGCTGAATGACATTGAGACGATGATAAAGATCTTCTCGGAATTTCTTGTCGTATATGGCATCCATCATATCGATGTGAGTGGCTGAAATAATTCTGACATCGACTCTTATTTCATTGACACCACCCAGACGGCAAATTTTTTGATCTTCCAGAAAGCGGAGTAAGTTGACTTGCAGGTTATGGGGAAGGTCACCGATTTCATCGAGAAACAAGGTTCCTTCATGTGCTGACTCGATACGTCCAGGCTTACTGGTGTGTGCGTCGGTGAAGGCACCCTTTTCATGCCCGAACAGTTCGTCCTGTATCAAATCCGAAGGAAGCGAACCGCAGTTGATGGCGATGAAAGGCCCATGACGTCGCGCTGACATGTCATGGATAGTCCGTGCTATCAGCTCCTTTCCGGTACCTGACTCGCCGAGCAGCATGATCGGGGCCTGAATCATCGCCACCTTACGTATACTGCGTACCAGGTGTTGCATTCTGGGTACCAGACTGTTGATCAGCAGTCTGTCAGAGGGTAAGCATTTCAGTGGCAAGTCCGATGTTTGAGGGTTTTGTACATATTTTATCGTGGCAGCATGCCTGAGTAGTATATGCAACTTATCAGATGAACCTGGCAATAAATGATATGCATAGAACAGTGATCTTATCGCCAATCGATTTATCTTTTTATCAAGATACTCTTGATTGGCTAATGCAATCCATTCGATATGGCTTTTATCAATCAGTGTTTCAAGAAAAGGATGAAATGATGGACGAAGTGATGTTAAATCAACGATGCCAATATCAAATTTATCAGGTTGAATGTTTTCAGAAGCTGGCACTAAATGACGGTGATGTATTACATCAAATGTATTCAGGATATTTTTACTCATTACAAGCCGATTCGACTCTGCGCTATCGCCAATATAAAGAAGCCTCTTCAATGCATACATTGGGCGTCTCCCTGAGCATTGAAAAAGTACCTTCTTCTCTGTGCCAAAATATTAATGACATGACTTGCGGCAAGAGTTAGGCACGGGTACGAGGTTAATATTGGTAATATGATACTGTTTTGTAAAGTTTTGTTTTTTACTGATCAGGTATGATTTATTCTTCGCTAAATCTTCCGATAAAAAAATACCGCCTAAAATAATTAAAAAGGTAGTGATAAAGATTGGTGACCTTGAAACCATGCATCATCATTGTTGCGTATTCCTCCTACGTCTTTACTGAGGTACAAGACAAGGCTCTACACATTGACAAAGCCATACGATTTTCTGTTTTTCCTTTTAAAATAGAGAATTAGCAATTTTCACCGCTTCTTGGCCCTCCTCCTGTAACAGCAATGTGTCACTCGGTATAGGGTGATGCTCGATGCCCGCCCTGGCGCGGGATTCGACCTCTTTTTGTCGTTTACATTTCATGACATTGATGTGTTTTGTTTCACTGAGTTAACACTCACTCACTCCGGGAATTGTGGGTTAATTATTTAAAATCAATAACTTATAAGTTGGCACAGAGATTGCTCAGTATTATGTGACGACACTGAGGATAGAGACCATGAACGGCGTGACATACTCCACATCGGTTTTACCACCCAGGCCAATCGCAACGCGCTGCCGGTATGTCGCGACGGTATTGATCCTGGCGTGTGGACCGGCTGTCAGCTGGGCAGGGGAGCTGCAGGGAGATAACGACACCATAGCCGTTGCCTATACCACGGTCTCTCATCAGTCATCGTCATATAGCAATAACGACCACCATGGTTTGGCCGATCGTGTCGCTTTCGATAGTGGCAATGACTTCGGGGGTAACAGCGGGGAAGAACGCTTGCCTGACACATTCAGGTCGCTGGAGATGAATACAAGCATTGATAGCGGCACCTTGAGCCAGGTTCGCGGCCGTTACACCCCATCTTCCGAACTCGAAAGTGGCTCGGCTGACGGTGTCATTCTCTGGGATGAAGGTCATACCGGACAACAGGGTGGATCGAGCAAGGGGTCCAATCACTCCATGGGTCAGGGAAATATCCAGAAAAACTCCATTACGACCCAGAGTCAAAGGTGAACGTCATGGCCGGAAACACGAGCTTTGATCGCGAAACATCGAAAAAAACTGGCCGTTTGCGGAGCATGTTACTGGCGATGTCACCGCTGGTGTTCATGACGTTCGTGATGAATGAAGCCGTTGGGGACGACGGGGTTTTCAGGCATCTACCTCAGGCGAACAGCAGTGTCATCAGTGGTGATGCGTTGAGCGGTGTGCGGGGCGTAGTCGCCACCAATAGCGCAGCGGGAACCAACAATCTTCAGAGTAATTCGGGTGCGATTGCCATCGGTGATACCGCTTCCGTGAATAACCATGTCATTCAGCAATCCACACTGGACAAAGGCTCCGTTCCTGGCCGAGACAACGTCTCGATCGAGGGTCGAGCATTCAGCCACGCCAAAGGCTGGATTTCGACCAACCAGGCGGCGGGGCGAGCGAATGTGCAGGGCAATGCAGTCAGCATGGCTCTGGGCATCAAGGGCAGTGCACTGAGCGAGAGCAGTATGGGTCAGGTGCTGTCCGATCAGCAGGGACTGACGGCCGATCTGGCTAGTTCCGATGCCTCGAAGCGCAAGGTCACGATCGACAAGACGGCCTTCTCGGGGGCAGCAGGAATTATCCAGACGAACCAGTCAGCCGGAAACGGCAATACCACCAGTAACAGCTTCAGTCTCCGTGTGGGGCCTGGGGGCGGTGAGTAGTCTGCCGGAATAAACAACGTTGAACCAAGGTTCATTCAGGAGAAAGATCATGAAAACATTGACGAAAACTCCGCTGGCACTGGCTATCGCTACCTTGATGATGGCTCCCTATGCGATGGCGGATGAGTATACCGGTGGTTTCGATACCGATAGCGAGATCGACTCTGAGTTCGAAAATGAAGTCGAAGTCGAAATCGAGCATGATGCCGAGACCAATAAGGATATCAAGGTCTGGGGCGGCGCCCTGATACTGGATCCCAACTATGCGGGTGCCACGGTCGATAGCAAGCAATTGTCGGAAGACAATTTCGTGCTCAACGATCTGGTGGAAAACGATGCGCGAGTAGGCGGTGATGCCGGTCGAAATGCCAGTGGCAATATCGGCATCAACAGTGCGGCCGGCGATAACAACCAACAGGCCAATGATGCGGCCTTGGCGGCATCCGACGCGAATACGGTCTTCGCACAGTCGGCCGCATTCTCGGTACAGTCCTCTGACGACAACACGGTGGTCAACAAGGGCACCGATAACGATGCCGGCGCAGGTGGCAATGCGCTGCGCGGCGCCACAGGCAATATCGGTCTCAATAGTGCGGCCGGTGTCGGTAATGCCCAGCAGAACAGCCTGTCGGCGTCCGTCAATACCAGCAATGGATCAGCCGATGCCACCTCGGCCGGCGTGCAATCGAACAGCGATAATGCCAGCTTCAATGGAACTGGGAAGACCAAGACAACAAAAACGTCCCAGGTTAATGGTGTAGCTGCGGTTTCGGGGGCATCTGCCGGTGCTGAAGCAGGCGCTAGCGCAGGCACTTACTACAAACACGCTAGTGCAGGTGCCGGTGCGGAAGCCAGCGCCGGTGCGCTTGCGGCTGCCTACTCCGGCAGTGAAACCGTGACGACGACCAAGAACCAGATGCAGACCAATGACGCCAACCTGAGCGGTAATGCACTCCGCGATGCGTCAGGCAATCTCGGGGTGAACGTTGCTGCGGGTAACAACAATCAGCAGCGTAACTCGCTCTCCATTGCCGCAGGGACGGGTGGTGGATCTGAGTAACCACGGCTAGTCAGTGATGTGAACCGGCCCCGGATGGGGCCGGTTTTCCACTCCAACGAGCCTGTGGGAGAGCACTGATGTTTCCTTCGATAATGACTCGCATGTTGTCTGTTCTGGTTGGCGCTGGCTGCCTGCTGGCAGCGGGAATATCCGATGTCCAGGCGGCCAACGTGCGTCTGGGCAATGTGGTATCGGGTACCGTGATCAACAAGGATGTGCAGTCGATGCGTGAGCGGAAGTTCGACACCCTGGTGGAACAGGAAACGGATTTTTCCTGCGGTGCCGCCTCGTTGGCAACGTTGCTGCGCTATGCCTACAACCAGCCGGAGATCACGGAAGAGGACGTGCTCGAAGGCATGCTCGAGGTCGCCGATCCTGACGTGGTGATGGAGCGCGGCTTTTCCCTGCTCGACCTCAAGAATTATGTCGATCGCCTGGGGTATCGCGGTCGAGGTTATGAAGTCGACACCGAGACACTGGACGAGGTGGCGATTCCCGTCATCGTGCTGCTCGATATCGATGGCTACAAGCACTTCGTTGTCATGAAAAAGGCCAGTGATGATCGGGTCTATGTCGGTGATCCAGCGTTGGGTAACCGGGTCATGGAGCGGGATGAATTTCTCGCCGCCTGGAACAACATCATCTTCGCCGTGGTAGGCGAAGGGTTCGATACGCAAACCCCATTACTCGATCCCGATCAACCGCTGACAGCGCGGCGGCTGACCGATGTGTTTGCACCGGTACCCGAACAGGATCTTCTCGATTTCGGATTTCGCCATGCTGACTTCTTCTGAGCGAGATGCCTACGGATAACGGCATCAGCAAGGGCGCATTCAAGGGGGTAAATATGATCAGGCACTGGGTGGATAAACGTTGGTACGGTGCACTGGGAGTCGTCGTTGTATTAGGGGGCATTGGACAGCCAACAGAAGGACGGGCCGCGACGACCGATGTATCGGCGTTGGCCGATTCCCGTCAACTCAGCGATGACGAATTGGCCGGTATGCGCGGCCGTTTCATCGATGGCAAAAGTGTCATGTTCTTCGGCGTCAGTATGGAGAGTGAATTTCGCACCGCTGGCGGTGATAGTCTGAAAGCGGGCGCCAATCTCCATGCCGATATGATCAAAGGCAAAGCCAGTTTCAAACCGCATATTACAGCCACGTCCATCGATAGCGACAAGATGCGGTCGAAAGGGAATGATAATGCGAATCTGAGCTATAACGACCTCGGTAGTGGCAATGCGCGTGGGGTCGTACAAACCATACAGGCGGCTGGTGATGGCAACGCTGCTGCCAACGAATTCGAACTCGATATCCAGACATTTGCGAATGCGTCGCGTGGCGCACGGGTTTCCGGCAATGGTGAAACGTCCTTGAATACCGGTACGGCCAATCTGAGCGTTCGACAGAATGGACGCGGTATGGAAGTCGGTATCGACGTGCCGGGCCAGGGCCGAATCAAGCAGCAGCTCCGATCGGGGCAGGGGTTGCATCAGTCGGTGCAACTCAACAGCGATCTGCAGCGGGTGCGAAACGTGACACGGCTACAGGTCGGGGTGAAACAGGCACTGGGTGACGCGTCAGGTTCCCAGCTCAAGCGTGCACTGGATTCGGCACGTGGCCTGCGGCGTTAACCGGACCGGCAATGGTTTCGCAATCAGGTCGCTATCTATTTCAGGGTGGTTGTCTCCGTAGGATACGCGAGATGGTCACCCTTTCTGCATTGTTGATGTTCCGTGATATTGACGTCAACGCGCCGAGATTTCCGTCGACTACACTGCCTAGTGCATCAGATGTTCATGAACAACAAAACGGTAATGCAGTGATCGGGAACGTGTCGGAATCCTGCTCGACAGGATTCAGTCGCAGCCCATCGAATACCATCAAAAACCCAGGGAATCGATAGTCAGGGGAGTGGATAATGCGAATGACCAAGGTTGCCGATCCTCAACTGAGTCTCAAGCCGTATATCACCGCTGTCACTTTGTGTGTGGGTAGTGTGTGGGCCACATCGGCCTGGGCTCAAGAGGATGTGTCGCCGGGGGGCGATGGAGACGGGGAGGTTGTCAGGGAGGCCGGCCCCACGCAAAGCGTCCAGAATGTGCTCCGCGAGGAAC
The DNA here is from genome assembly GCF_900106955.1 of Aidingimonas halophila. Lineage (GTDB taxonomy): Bacteria > Pseudomonadota > Gammaproteobacteria > Pseudomonadales > Halomonadaceae > Aidingimonas > Aidingimonas halophila. Next base: position 274,425 of record NZ_FNNI01000003.1, read on the forward strand.
ATGCGCTGTTCTCGGATCGACTGACGATCGAACCCGGGATCAGTTATGCCTATTCGGATCGTAGCCAGTTGGCTCTGAGTGGTTTCCTGGCGCTGGATGCCATCTTTCTCGGTGAAATCAATGTCGATACCGTCTCGAGCCATATCACCACGTTCGATCTCAACTTTCGTTACGGGGTGACGGAGCGTCTGGAATTCGAACTCAATTTCCCGTTCCTGTATCGCAGCAGTACCTATGAGAGCACCGGAGGGGGAGGTGCGGCCGAAGATGACCCCAATGTCGAGGATTCCGTGAGCGAGGCCGGATTGGGGGATATCAGTGCCTCACTCAATTACCGATTGTTGAATGAAACCGCGCAACGCCCCGATCTGGTCTGGAATGTTGGTGTCCGTGCGCCGACAGGCAACGATCCCTTCGGTATCCCGACACGTCGAGTGGAAGGCAGTGAAGGTAATGTGGAGATTCCGACCGAACTGCCGACGGGTAACGGCGTCTGGGCCGTTTCCACGGGGTTCTCGGTGCTCAAGACGGTCGATCCCGCCATTCTCTTCGCCAATGCCGGCTACACCTACAATTTCGAGGAGAGCTTCGGCGATATCGATGCCGCGGAAGGCAATCAGCCAGGAGATGTCAAGCTGGGCGACTCCTTCAATCTGGGATTCGGTACGGCATTTGCCTTGAATGAACGCTTGAGCTTGTCGATGTCCTACGCGCACCAGCACAGTTTCAAATCCGAGACGACCCAGAACGGGGTTACCGAAGAGGTCGTGGGCAGTGATGCCAATGTAGGGACCATGAATTTCGGCGCTACCTATGCGCTGAGTGACGATACGTCGCTGGTTACCAACGTGGCGGTTGGTCTGACCGACGATGCCTCGGATCTCACGGTCTCGTTCCGGATGCCGTTCCAGTTCTAGGCAGTGAACTCAACTCACTGAGCCGCTGGCTGGCAGCGGCTCGATCTCAATGATGCAACTCGGCGGATTCGGGGCGGACGATGTCATGTTTATCGATCAATCGATAGAGTGTCACCCGTGACACGCCGAGTTCCTTGGCGGCATTCTGGATCTTGTACTTGTTGCGGGCCAGGGCGGCCACCAGGGCATCGCGTTCGGCTGCGTCACGGGCTTGTTCCAGTGTCAATACTTCACGGCTGTTGTGTCGCCGTTCGAGTCCCATGTCAGCGGGACGAATGAGGCGTCGTTCGCACATCACCATGGCGCGGCGGACCCGGTTGATCAGTTCCCGTATGTTGCCTGGCCAGTCATATTGCCGCATCAAGGCCAGCGTTTCCTGGCTGAATCCCCGCAATTGAGCCGGTTTCTCATTGGCGAATTTGTCGAAGAAGAAACGCGCCAGCACCTCGATGTCTTCCTGCCGTTCGCGAAGCGGCGGCACATTGATCTGCAGGACATTGAGGCGGTGATAGAGATCTTCTCGAAAGCGCCCTTCACGCACGGCAGCCTCAAGATCAATGTGTGTCGCAGCCAGGACTCGCACATCAACGTTGATCTCCTTGAGTCCCCCGACACGCTGAATCTGGTGATCCTGGAGAAAGCGCAGGAGATTGACCTGCATATCCAGTGGCAAGTCACCGATCTCGTCGAGGAACAGGGTACCGCCGGATGCGGCTTCGATACGGCCAATCTTGCGTTGTGTCGCACCGGTGAAGGCGCCCTTCTCATGGCCGAACAATTCCGACTGAATCAGACTGGCCGGTAGGGCGCCGCAGTTGACGGCCACGAATGGTCCTTCGGCCCGTGTCGATCGCTCGTGGACAGCATGTGCAGCCAGTTCCTTACCCGTGCCGGATTCACCACTGATGAAGACCGGTGCATCGACGGCTGCTACACGACGAATCATGTTGAACAGCTTATGCATTTCCGGGGTGGTGCCCACCATTTCGTACTCGCTGGATCCCAACTGACAGTCCCGACCGGGAAGTGGCGCCAATCTGGCCATGGCCAGGGCATGGGTCAACAGACAATCGATCTCTGCGACATCGATCGGTAAGGTGTGGTAGGCGTAGAACAGTTGGCTCAGGATGCGGCAGCTGACGTGATCGTCGAGTGCTGCATTGTCGACCAGGGCGACCCACTCCATGGGATGGGACATGACCAGCTTTTCGGCCGCTTTCTGGTGATGCTTGTCAACATCGACATACATCAGACCGACATCGCAAGGGTGCGAATGAATCAACTCATCGGCGTGAAACGTGTCGGGCGCGCATTGGATGGACCATCCGCGCTGGGCCATATCCGCGATGACTGGCGGCGTGTGATGATGATCGGCACCGACAAACAGCAAACGCTTGGTGACTTCCATAGTGACTCTCGTTCCCGGCGTTGTTCTTTATAATCCCCTGGACGCTTTTTCCATCGTGATTCAATGGCGTAACGAGGAGCGATGCGGGTTGTCTTCGGTTCTCATACTGGCCAGGTTGATCGGCATGGCACCCAGGTTTTGCCGCGCCCAGTTCATGGCCTGGATACGGTTATGCACCTTGATCTTGCGAAAGACGTTATAGAGATGCGACTTTACCGTGTGCTCGCTGACGAAGAGCCGTTCGGCGATCTCCGAGTTCGAGGCGCCTGATCCTAGAAGACCAATGATCTCGAGTTCACGGTGCGTCAACCCACAGATGGGGCGGTAGGCATTGCGTTGCTGACGCCGATAGAAATCGATCAGGCGGGTCATCAATGCGCGTGATATCCACAGGTCGCCTTCCAGAAGTTTGCGGATGCCCTTGCAGATCAGCATCAGGCTGTCACTGCGATAGAAGACGCCCTGAAGGTGGAACTTGGCCAGTACATCAGCGGCGTGGTCCTCATCACGCAGGTTGAAGGCCGCCAGTAATATGTCGGACCCTTCCAACGTCTGGTAGTACCATTGTTGAAGTGTTTCGTCATCGACGTGGTCGGCATCCATCAGTATCAGCGTGGTCTCATTTGCTTGCAGGCTACAGCTCTCGGTGAGTCCCTTGACGGCAACGGGGCACTGCAGTTGTTGATGGATATAATCGATGAACAATTGTGATTGTGGGTTCGTATCGGTGACTAGAAGCACCGATCCCTTGGCTTGATCCATGACCCTGCTCCTTTCTTATGGGAAGCGCGATGCGTTGACAGTATGACGATATTAAGGAGGACCCTCTTCCTAACTGTAATCCAAACACCATGAATGTAAAGTTAAGTTACTGTAAAAAAGAATGATTTTAATAGTATTAGGTTAATCTAAACATAGGCAATAAAGTTTTTTATTTAAAATCAATCAGTTATTTATATAATTTGATGAATTTATAAAATACTAAAGCAAGCTAACGAAAGTATTCTAACTTTAATTTTTGTAACACTGTTTTCTTAGTCAATGAGTATGAAATAATTAATACTTGCCTTAACTTGTTGTAAAAGTTCGGGATGTGTAAGAGGAAATTCCCACTTCCCTATTGGATACGTAGAATGGAGGTAACACGGCGAGGATGAATGACATGTCTGCTATACATACGCTGGTGCTGGCCAGTGGTAATGAAGGAAAGCTTAGAGAATTCAATGAATTGCTATCACCCGTAGGCATTGAGGTGCGAGCTCAGAAAGATTTTTCGGTGCCTGAGGTGGAAGAGACGGGCGTCACCTTCGTTGAGAATGCCTTGCTCAAGGCCCGTGAAGCGAGCAGAGTCAGTGGGTTGCCGGCACTCGCCGACGATTCCGGTCTGGAAGTGGATGCATTGAACGGGGCGCCAGGGATCTACTCGGCCCGTTATGCCGGGGAACCACCCGATGACGGAGCCAATAATGACAAATTGTTGTCTGCCATGGCCGGGATCCCCGAGGGGCAGCGAAGCGGGCGTTACTGGTGTGTATTGGTCTATTTGCGTCATGCAGACGATCCCGTGCCCGTCATTGTCCAGCGGTGCTGGGAAGGAGAAATACTTGCGCATCCCCGTGGCGAGGGAGGCTTTGGCTACGATCCGTTGTTCTGGGTGACCGACATGGGCATGAGCGCTGCCGAACTCTCCGGGGAAGAGAAGAACCGCTTGAGCCATCGCGGTCGGGCGATGCAGGCCCTGGTCGACCAGTGGCATTATTGATGTCGATGATGGAACCGACCCGCAGCTTGCCCCCTCTTGCCTTGTACGTGCATGTGCCCTGGTGCGTACGCAAGTGTCCCTACTGTGATTTCAATTCGCACGGTGTGGGTCATCATTCAGAACTACCGGAAGAGACTTACCTGCAAGCTCTGTTGGCGGATCTTGAAGATGAGCTTCCTCTTGCCGCGTCGCGGGAGCTGACCAGCATTTTCATCGGTGGCGGGACGCCCAGCCTGATGTCGCCGGCGTTCTACCAGCATTTTCTGGAGGCCCTGGCCAGCCGACTGACACTGGCTGACGATATCGAGATTACTCTGGAGGCCAATCCCGGTACGATCGAACAGCAACGCTTTCATGGCTATCGTCAGGCAGGAATCAATCGGTTGTCATTGGGCGTTCAGAGTTTTCAGCCCGAACATCTCGCGGTCCTGGGCCGCATTCATGGGGCTGATGAGGCAAAGAGGGCAGTGTCGCTTGCCCGGCGGGCAGGATTTGACAATCTCAATATCGATCTCATGCACGGGTTACCGGGACAGGATGTCAACCAGGCATTGGCCGATCTGGATGCCGCCACGGTACTGGAGCCCGAACATCTCTCCTGGTATCAACTGACCCTCGAGCCCAATACCGAATTCTATACGCACCCTCCCGTATTGCCTCATGACGACCTGCTCTGGGACATTCAGGAAGCGGGCCACGAGCGACTGACCGGCGCCGGGTTTCAACAGTACGAGATATCGGCGTATTCACGTCCCGGCCTGTCATCACGACATAACCGTAACTACTGGGCGTTCGGCGATTATCTGGGAATCGGAGCCGGCGCCCATGGCAAGCTCACGGGATGCGGAGAAGGCGGCGACTGGCACATCGAAAGGCGCTGGAAAACCCGCCAGCCCGATGCCTATCTGCGTCGCCGGAAAGATCTACGCGGTTTTCTCGCTGGACGTGAATCCATTGGTGTCGATGAGTTGCCCCTGGAATTTGCCATGAATGCCTTGCGACTGGTCGATGGCGTCCCCATGGCGATCTGGGAAGCGCATACCGGGCGGCCGATCCACGAACTCGAGGCCCAACTGTCGCCACTTCGCAAAAAAGGACTTCTTGTGCAAGATACCATGTGGCTTCAAGCTACCCCTAGGGGTCTATTATTCTTGAATGACCTTCTGGCATCGATCAGCAATGAATGATGCCGGGAGTCATCCCGTTCGTTTCAAGGAGTGATTGTATGATGCCCAAGCTAGTCCGTTTCATGAGCCCGCTTGCCGCAGTGATTCTCGTGGCCGGTTGCGCAACGACGGATCCCAATACCGGGGAGACACGCCGGAACAAGACGGCAACAGGCGCCGGTATCGGTGCTGCCGTGGGTGCCGTGGCTGGTGCACTCAGCGGTGATGGCAGCAGCAGCCGTCGTGATCGCGCTCTGATCGGGGCAGCCGTTGGCGCCGCCGCCGGGGGAGGTATCGGCGCGTACATGGACCGGCAGGAGGAAGAGCTGCGTGAGCGTATGCAAGGTACCGGCATTGGTGTCGAACGTAGCGGTGATGACATCACTCTCAACATGCCCGATAGTGTCACCTTTGACTTCGATTCCAGTGATTTGACCAACGAGGCTCGGCGGGCCCTGGATGATGTCACTGAAGTGCTCAATGCCTATCCCGATACGCGTATCGATATTGCCGGCCATACTGACAGTACCGGCGCCGAGGACTATAACCAGCGGCTCTCCGAGCGCCGAGCCGAGTCGGTGGGTACTTATCTTCGACAGGGCGGCATTACATCGTCCCGCTTGAGCATGACGGGTTATGGCGAAAGCCGTCCGGTAGCCAGCAACGATACCGATTCGGGCCGGGCACAGAATCGCCGTGTCGAAATCACACTGTCTCCGATCGAAGAGCGGATCGAACAGCGTCAATCAACGCAGTAAACCGCTTGTCACTCACGGGGCCCGTCAGTGGACGGGCCTTCGGTTTTCGTCCTCAACCACGCCTTCTCTATGCTCTCCTATCAACACGCGTTTCATGTGGGCAATATGGCCGATGTGCACAAGCATCTGGCGCTTCATGCCGTAATCCAGCATATGCACCGGAAGGCATCAGCCGTGACTTACATCGATACCCATGCCGGTCGTGGCCTATACCCCCTCGACGCACCGGAAACCCGCAAGCTTGCAGAGTATCGTCAGGGAGTCGAACTGCTCTGGAAACAACAGGGGGAGGTTAGTAAGAACTCACTTCTGAAGACGTGGCTAGCGTCAATGGCGCCCTTGCAACAGATGGGAGGGGATGGGGGCATGACGCATTATCCGGGGTCCCCCTGGTGGTTGGTGCAAGGATTACGCGCCCAGGATCGTCTGCATCTTTACGAACTGCATCCTGGAGAGCATGCTCATCTTGGTGATCAACCATTACCCGATAATGCCCAGCGGCATCACGACGATGGCCTGAAAGGCATTCTCCGTCTGATGCCTGTTGATACGCCTCGGGTATGTGCCCTGATCGACCCCAGCTATGAACGAAAGGGGGAGTACGTCGAGGTTGCTGAGACGCTGCATCGGCTATCTCGGAAGGCGAGGCATGCCATTGCTCTGGTGTGGTATCCACTGCTGCCGGCAGGACACCACCATGAGCTGCTCGATCGGCTCCGTGACACCGGTATGCGAAAGTTGTGGCGTAGCCAACTATACTGGCGATCCCCCGAAACGGAAGCGCGCGGGATGTACGGCAGCGGTCTGTTGGTCTTCAATCCGCCTTGGGGGCTGGATGCCCGTCTGGATGAAAGCCTCGGTATCATGCTGTCATGCCTACCCGAGGAGGCGGGTTACCAGGCCGATTGGTGGGTTGGTGAATAGCGATGGCTAGCTCACTATTTCCCGATGCAGAAGCTGCCGAAGATCTCACCCAATAGATCGTCGGCACTGAATTCGCCGGTAATTTCACCGAGTGCCTGTTGGGCGTCGCGCAGGTCTTCGGCTAGCAATTCACCGGCTCCAAGCCCTGACAATTGTTCTTTCCCGTTAGTGAGTGCTCGCTTTGCTCGATCGAGAGCATCCAGATGGCGCCGCCGTGCCGAGAAGCGCCCCTCGGTAGTCGTGGAGAAGCCCATGACTGTCTTGAGGTGATCTCGCAGGCTTTCCATGCCAGCGCCTGTCTTGGCCGAGAGCCGTATTACCGGGGCGTTATCGGACATCTCCAGGCCTGGCGACTCCCCGGTTTCATCGACCTTGTTGCGTATCAATGTCAATTGTCCGGGATCGGCAAGGCGTGTGACGAATTCCGGCCAGATCGCCTTCGGGTCCGTTGCCATGGTCGTGGATGCATCGACCAGCAGTAGTACGCGGTCGGCCGTTTCGATCGCCTCCCAGGCTCTGGCTACACCGATTCGTTCAACGGCATCGGGAGTATCACGCAAGCCAGCGGTATCGATCACGTGCAATGGCATGCCATCGATATGGATATGCTCGCGAAGCACATCGCGAGTCGTTCCCTCGACCGATGTCACAATTGCCGTCTCCTGTTCGGTTAGTGCATTGAGCAGGCTGGATTTGCCGGCATTGGGGCGCCCGGCGATCACGACGTTCATTCCCTCGCGCATCAGGGCGCCCTGACCAGCCGCGCTGCGCACGCTTTCCAGTTGCGCTTGCACACTCTCCAGCATAGTGGCGACGTGGCCGTCGGCGAGGAAATCGATCTCTTCTTCCGGAAAGTCGATCGCCGCTTCGACATACATGCGTAATTCGATCAGCCGCTTGACCAGTGTCTCGATTCGTTGAGAGAACTCACCCTGGAGCGAACGTACGGCATTCTCGGCTGCGGTTCGGGAGCTGGCCTCTATCAGGTCAGCGATGGCCTCGGCCTGGGCCAGATCCAGCTTGTCGTTGAGAAAAGCGCGTTCGGAAAATTCGCCCGGACGGGCCATGCGGACGCCGAGCTGGATGCAGCGTTCCAGCAGCAGGTCCATGATGACCGGACCCCCGTGCCCTTGCAGTTCGAGTACATCCTCCCCCGTGAATGAGTTAGGCGCCTGGAAATAGAGAGCGATACCCTCGTCGATAATGCCTGCTTCCCCGCGAAAGGGAACATAATCCGCCCGACGCGGCGGGGGACAGTAACCCAGGATCGTATTGGCGACAGTGACGCAGTCGGGGCCGGAAACCCGAATGATGCCGACTCCCCCTCGTCCGGGGGGAGTGGCGAGCGCCCCAATGGTATCTTGAGTGTATAGAGCGGCGGACATAACGGCTCCGGTAACTGTAGATCCGATTATTCTCCCGTTGGCGGGCCATAAACACCAGACCCCCGCACTGAGGCGGGGGTCTGATAGTGGACGACAGACATGCTATTTTCGCGTCTTCATGCCTTTGCCGACACTGGGGTCGCTTTCAATGTTCCGTGTGATGATCCATTGCTGAAGGATCGAGACGGTATTGTTAACGATCCAGTAGATCACCAACCCGGCCGGGAACCACAGGAAGAAGAACGTGAAAATGACCGGGAGCATTTTCATGATCTTGGCCTGCATGGGGTCTGGTGGTGTCGGATTGAGCAGTTGCTGCAGGAACATCGAGGCGCCCATGAGGATCGGCAGAATGAAGAACGGATCCTTCACTGACAGGTCTTCGATCCAGAAGATGAACGGCGCGTGGCGCAATTCCACGGACTCCAGCAGCATCCAGTAGAGCGCGATGAAGACGGGCATTTGAACCAGAATCGGGAGACAGCCACCCAACGGGTTGATCTTCTCCTTCTGGTAGAACTTCATCATCTCCTGGGACATCTTCTGGCGATCGTCCCCATATTGCTCCTTGAGCCGTTGCATCTCCGGCCCGAGCTTGCGCATGCGGGCCATTGACTTGTAGGCCTTGGCAGACAGCGGGAACAACGCCAGCTTGACGAAGAGAGTCAGTACGACGATCGACCAGCCCCAGTTACCCAGGACGTCATGGATATGCTCAAGCAGCCAGAACAGCGGGTTCGCCAGGAACCATAGCCAGCCGAAGTCCACCGTCAATTCCAGATGAGGGGCGACAGCTTCGAGTTGATCCTGGATCTTCGGGCCCATGAATAGGGTCGCGTCGAGTGTGGCTTCTCCCCCTTCAGCCAGATTCTGTGTGGGACCGGCGAATGCGGCGACGTTGCGATCACGCGAATCCGTCGTGCCGTAATACAGATTCTGTTGATCCTGAGGAGGCGCCCAGGCCGAAGCGAAGTAGTGCTGGATAATGGCTACCCAGCCGCCTTCGACATCCCGGTTGTCGAAATTGCCGGCCTGTATGTCATCGAAATCGACCTTTTGATAGCGGTCATCCGGTGATGAATACGCGGCTCCCAGGAATGATTTCATCCCCAGCGCTGGACCGCTGGAGGGATCGGGGCTGTTGTCACGGGCCAGTTGGCCGATAAAACGAGCCGTGACCGGCTCATTGCCCTGATTGGCCAGATGATAACTGACATCGACGGCGTAATTGCCACGCTCGAAGGTATAGCGTTTGGTGATGTCGACGCCGTTGACTTCCGCATCCAGTTCGACGACCAACTCATCGTCACCGTCTTCAAGGCGATATTCGGTCGCCTCGGGCTCGTAGGCGATGCGCCCTTCATGCCCTTCCAACTGCAAACCGGACTTGGCGACATAGCTGCGTCGGTCATTGTCGCTGAGCAGTATGAAAGGCTGCTCCGAGTCGAGTTGTTGCTTATGCTTGGGGAGGGCGGCATAAACGATGTCGCCCCCTTGCGGGTCGATGCGGACATCCAGGACGTCCGTGATGGCGGCAATCAACTCGCGTCCGTTCTCTTCCTCGTCTGCGACGTCATCGGCCATCTCGGTGTCGACGTCATCTTCCGAGCTTGGGGCGGCCAGGCCTTCGTCATCTGCCGAGTCACCCTCGTTACCCGGTGCGTCCGAGTCAGTTCCAGCCTCTTCTGCACTGGAAATGGAAGGCGCATCTGTGTCCGGAGGCACTTGACCGTAATCCTGATTCCACTGCACCACCAAAAGGTAGGCAAGCACGGCTAATGGAATCAGTAGCAGGAGTCGTTTTACATCCATGAGAGTTCTGCCCGATGGAAGTGGAGGTCTGGCGACGTATCAGCCGACGCGATGTTATCAGAGAAGCTGGCGTAACGATCTGCCTCAGTGCAAGCCACCAATACTATCCGGGTGTCAGTGACATCTCGTCATGTATCGGAAACCGAGGCATGGTGTACCTGCTTTTCCAGACGTCGCCACAACCCATGAAGTTGGCGATACAAAGTGGCATTGTCCAGTTCGGTGATACCACGCCGGGCCAGGATGACGATATCAACAGCCGGAAGCCGATGTTGTCGCAGGCGAAAGGACTCGCGCGTCACACGTTTGACGCGGTTACGATCTACCGCACGGCGAGCGCTTTTCTTGCTGATCACGAGCCCAAGCCGAGGATGCCCCGAATCGTTATTGCATGCCAGGGCCAGTAATCCTTTGCCGTGTACCTTGTACGTCGCGTTGTCGAAAACGTGTCGATAGTCTCCGGCGCTGAGCAACCGCTGGCGCCGGGGAAATTCATATTGAGACACGTATTCGCCGTCAGGCGCTCAGCCGCTTGCGACCCTTGGCACGACGACGCGCCAGAACAGCACGACCATTTTTGGTTGCCATGCGTGCCCGGAAGCCGTGCATGCGCTTGCGCTTGATAACGCTGGGTTGGAAAGTGCGTTTCATAATGCGTGATTCCCACGTGGTTGAATGTGACTTGATGACGAATCAATGCGACCCCGTGTTCTATACAAGCGTCGGGGTCTTCGGACCAAGACGGGGATTTTAGTGAATTCGCCAGTCCGGTGCAATTTCCTCGACACGTTGTTTGCGCAAGAGGCGACGATAGCGGGGTGATGGGTGTGTGTCGTGTCGGTCCGCCTGTTAGAAGTATTTGTTATTAACCTTGGGGATGGTATTTGTGGATAACCTTTTAAATCCTTTATATTCAACTATTTAAAATGATTCCAAGGTTGTGGCTAACTTGGTGGAAAGAACGTGGGGCTCGTGGGGATCGCTAATGGAGCATCATGAGTTTTCCACAGTACTTGATAGTGGGTGACATGTGGATAACTTGGGCTCAGGACGATACAATGTCCGGTCTTCATTGGCCCATGAATGGATGAGGTGGCGGTGTCTGTCGCTCTTTGGCAACAGTGTCTTGAGTACCTGCAGGATGAATTGAGTTCACAGCAGTTCAATACGTGGATTCGTCCGTTGCAAGCAGAGGAAGGTGAATCCAACGAATTGCGCCTGCTGGCGCCCAATCGCTTTGTGCGTGACTGGGTCAGTGACAAGTATGCCAAGCGTATCAATGAATTGATACGTGAACTGTCCCCTTCCAAGCCTCCCAAGGTGTCATTGACTGTAGGCAGTCGCCGGGCGGGACCCGCCCCTCAGCCACGGCAATTGGGGAATCCGGTATCCGCCGATGCGTACAGTAATAGACCGGCGGCCCCGGCCGTGCAGGTTCCGCCTCGTGGGGATCTGCCCGATGAGGGAGAAATCGGTGACGCCGGGGCCGGTGAAAGCGAAGTTTCCCAACAGGCGGAATCAAACACCAGAGCCGGCGGCGAGCGCCAGGTGCAGGTGGAGGGAAGTCTCAAGCACCAGAGTGGACTCAATCCCAATTTCACTTTCGAAACGTTTGTGGAAGGTAAGTCCAACCAACTGGCCAGAGCCGCTTCACGTCAGGTGTCCGAAAACCCGGGTGGGGCTTACAATCCCCTGTTTCTTTATGGCGGTGTCGGGTTGGGTAAAACGCACTTGATGCATGCCGTCGGGAATCAATTAGCGATGAAAAGCGACAATGCCAAGGTGGTTTATCTGCATTCGGAACGCTTCGTCGCTGATATGGTCAAGGCACTCCAGCTGAACGCCATCAATGATTTCAAGCGTTTTTACCGTAGCGTCGATGCGCTGTTGATCGATGATATTCAGTTCTTTGCCGGTAAGGAGCGCTCGCAGGAGGAGTTCTTCCACACTTTCAATGCCCTGTTGGAAGGTGGACAGCAAATGATCTTGACTTCTGATCGCTATCCCAAGGAAATCAATGGAGTAGAAGAACGTCTGAAGTCCCGTTTTGGATGGGGTCTGACCGTTGCCATAGAGCCGCCTGAACTTGAAACGCGTGTAGCGATCCTGATGAAAAAGGCGGATCAGGCCAAGGTGGATCTGCCTCATGATGCTGCGTTTTTCATTGCACAGAAAATACGCTCCAATGTTCGTGAGCTGGAAGGGGCCCTGAAAAAGGTGATTGCCGACTCCCATTTCATGGGACGACCGATCACTCAGGATTTTATTCGTGAGTCACTCAAGGATTTGCTCGCGCTCCAGGATAAGCAGGTGGGCGTGGACAATATCCAACGCACCGTCGCCGAATATTACAAGATCAAGCTAGCGGATCTGTTGTCCAAACGTCGTTCACGTTCCGTGGCCAGGCCACGACAGGTTGCCATGGCGTTGGCGAAGGAATTGACCAATCACAGTCTGCCGGAAATCGGGGATGCCTTCGGAGGACGCGACCATACGACGGTTCTCCATGCTTGCCGTAAGGTCCAGTCGTTGCAGGAAGACAATGCCGATATCCGTGAGGATTACAAGAATCTGTTGCGATTGCTGACCAGCTGATGGCAGTAGTGCGATGCATATATACCGAAATTCAGGACAAGAAGTGGAGTCTCCATGAAATTTTCCATCTCCCGCGAAGCCTTGTTGCGCCCCTTGACGCTGGTGGCTGGTGTGGTGGAGCGGCGCCAGACCTTGCCAGTACTGTCCAATGTGCTGTTGCAGGTCCAGGATGACCAGTTGGCATTGACCGGCACGGATCTAGAGGTTGAGTTGATTGGTCGTGTGGCTCCCGATCAGGTGGATGAGCCGGGGTCGGCGACGGTGCCGGCACGCAAGTTGATGGACATTTGCAAATCATTGCCGGAACAGTCGGAGATCAATTTTGCAATAGAGGAAGGTCGCGCGGTCTTGCGCAGTGGGCGGTCACGCTTCACGCTCTCGACCTTGCCCGTCGCAGAATTCCCCAATATCGAGGATGGGCCTGGCAATATTGAGCTCAGCCTGCCTCGGGGAACGCTCAAGCATCTTATCGATGCCACCTCGTTTGCCATGGCACAACAGGATGTTCGTTATTATCTAAATGGCATGTTGCTGGAGTTGAATTCCAACCTCGTGCGAACGGTCGCGACGGATGGCCACCGGTTGGCAGTGTGTTCTCGCCCAGCGGACATCGATGTGGATCCACCCCAGAAGCTGATCGTCCCTCGAAAGGGGATACTCGAATTGACACGTTTGCTCGGTGACAGTGATGAGCCCGTCAATTTGACCGTTGGAGCGAGTCATGTGCGAGCCCATACGGGGGAATTCACGTTCACCTCGAAGCTGGTCGACGGTAAATTCCCTGATTATGAGCGCGTTGTTCCTCGTGGAGGTGACAAGGTATTGATTGCCGAGCGTGCCGAATTGCGTCAGGTATTGTCACGGACTTCGATTCTTTCCAATGAAAAATACCGTGGTGTTCGTTTGCAGCTAGAGGAGGGCAACCTTCGGGTCACTGCCAATAACCCCGAGCAGGAAGAAGCCGAAGAAAACGTGGCCATCGAATATAGTGGGGATGGGATGGAGATTGGTTTCAATGTCAGCTATCTGATCGATGTGTTGACCGTCCTGAATGAGGACCGAGTGCAGCTGACACTCTCGGATCCTAACAGCAGTGCACTGATGGAAGAGCCTGGTGGTGGTGATGCGATGTATGTCGTCATGCCAATGCGGCTCTAGTGATCCCTTCCATGCTTTGTATGTTGTCGGCATTGACATCTTCATTGTTCATTTGACCCTTTATGGCGGCGTCTCTCAGGCGCCGTAGGATCCTGCGAATGCCTCTCGATCGTCTCGCCTTCATGGGGTTACGCAACCTGGTTGATGTCGATTTCACCCCCGGCACCGGTGTCAACCTGATCTCCGGCGCCAATGGCAGTGGCAAGACAGGCCTGCTTGAAGGAATTCATATTCTGGGTATGGGGCGTTCTTTCCGTACCCATCAGCTTAAACATGCCATCTCCCATTCCATGGAGGCGCTGGTTCTCCATGGCCGCCTCACCGGGGATCCCGCTGTCCCCATTGGGCTTCGACGGGCAAGAAATACGAGCGACCTTGAGATACGGATGGCAGGAGAGAGAGTGACGAGGGTGTCCCACCTCGTTGAATCGCTACCTTTACAGTTGATCAATCCTGATGCATTCCGTCTGCTCGAAGGCTCACCGACGACGCGTCGTGAGTTTCTCGACTGGGGAGTGTTTCACGTGGAACACGACTTTCTTACGACCTGGAAGCGCGTCCGACGTGCGTTGAAACATCGGAATGCGCTGCTCAGACATGATAGAATGGACCATCGTTCTCTGGATGCATGGGACCATGAGTTGGTGTGTTGGGGCGAGAAGCTCGACAAGCTGCGCGACGATTATATGCAGGCGCTTTCGCCGGTATTTGCGGAAACATTAAAAGAATTGCTGCCCATCGATGACCTGTCCTTGCGTTATTATCGCGGCTGGGATCGCCAACGCTCGTTGAGCGAGGTGCTGAGCCAGTCACGGGATACAGACCGGTCCATGGGATTCACCCAGCAAGGTCCCCAGCGGGCGGATTTACGTATTCGCCTCAAGCGCCGCCCGGCGGTGGAGGTGCTATCCCGAGGTCAACAAAAACTGGTTGTCAGTGCCTTGAAGCTCGCCCAGGGACGCCTGCTGGAAAACGCAACTGGACGCACCTGTGTCTATTTGATCGATGATCTGGCGGCAGAACTGGATGCTTATCACCGCCAAGCGTTCTGTCGATGGTTGGAAGTCATGGAATGCCAGGTATTTATCACCAGCGTTGATCAGGATGCTTTACCAGGTCTCTGGCGATCAGACACACCGGTCGATATGTTTCACGTGAAACAGGGTCGTCTGGCAGCATCACCACACGGAATGCAAGACTTCATGACGGAGTAGTCAATGAGCGAACAAGCTTACGACTCATCGAGCATCAAGGTACTCAAAGGGCTGGATGCGGTACGAAAGCGTCCGGGTATGTATATTGGGGATACCGACGACGGTACCGGCTTACATCACATGGTGTTCGAGTTGGTGGACAACTCCATCGATGAAGCCTTGGCAGGACACTGCAGTGAAATCCGTGTCATTATCCATCCCGATGAGTCGGTCACAGTCACCGATAATGGACGTGGGATTCCCACCGATATCCATGAAGGGGAAGGGGTATCGGCGGCGGAGGTCATAATGACGGTACTGCACGCCGGCGGGAAATTCGATGACAACTCCTATAAAGTCTCCGGGGGTCTCCACGGTGTAGGTGTTTCTGTTGTCAATGCCTTGTCGGAAGAGCTGAAACTGACGATCTGGCGTGCCGGTGATGTCTATGAACAGGTATATAGTCATGGTGTACCGCAATCGCCATTGCAGGTCGTTGGTCAGACGGAGCAGAGTGGTACCAAAGTCCACTTCAGGCCATCGACACAAACCTTCGCCAATATCGAATTCCACTATGATATCCTGGCGAAGCGGTTGCGCGAACTCTCATTCCTGAATTCCGGCGTCGCCATTCGGCTGATAGATGAGCGTTCCGGCAAGGAGGAGTTGTTCCACTATGAAGGTGGATTGCGCGCCTTTGTGGATCATCTCAACACTAATAAGACCATCCTGAATCCCGTCTTTCACTTCAATGTCGAGCGTGACGATGGGATTGGTGTTGAAGTTGCCATGCAATGGAATGACACCTTTTCCGAGAATATCTTCTGCTACACCAATAACATCCCCCAGCGTGATGGCGGAACACATCTGGCAGGATTTCGGGCTGCGCTGACACGCTCGCTGAATAGTTATATCGAGTCTGAAGGCGTACTGAAAAAATCCAAGGTGGCGACGTCAGGCGATGATGCAAGGGAAGGATTGACAGCCATTATCTCCGTCAAGGTGCCTGACCCCAAATTTTCAGCTCAGACCAAGGACAAGCTGGTCTCCTCAGAGGTGAAGACTGCAGTGGAGCAGGAGCTGGGCAGACAGTTCTCCGATTATCTGGTTGAACACCCCAATGAAGCCAAGAGCATTGTCAACAAGATGCTGGATGCTGCCAGGGCGCGTGAGGCGGCTCGAAAAGCGCGTGACATGACACGTCGCAAAGGCGCATTGGATATCGCTGGGCTGCCTGGAAAGTTGGCGGATTGCCAGGAAAAGGATCCCAGTCTTTCCGAGCTTTATCTCGTGGAGGGTGATTCAGCTGGTGGTAGCGCAAAACAGGGGCGCGATCGGCGTACTCAGGCGATATTGCCACTCAAAGGCAAGATCCTTAACGTCGAGAAGTCGCGTTTCGACAAGATGCTGTCTTCCGCCGAGGTGGGAACGCTGATAACGGCACTGGGTTGTGGTATTGGTCGTGAAGAGTTCAATCCGGACAAGTTGCGTTATCACTCCATCATTATCATGACCGATGCCGACGTCGATGGCTCTCATATACGTACGTTGTTGTTGACCTTTTTCTTCCGGCAGATGTCCCAGCTGATTGAGCGCGGTCACGTTTATATTGCACAGCCGCCCCTCTACAAGATCAAGAGGGGCAAACAGGAGCTTTATCTGAAGGACGAGCAGGCACTGCTGGATTATCTGACGACGACGGCTCTCGATGGCGCAAGGTTGTACGTCAATAAGGATGCCCCGGGGATTGCGGGTGCGCAGTTGGAGTCCCTGGTGAATCAGTATCGTGATGTGATGAACCGTATTGAACGCTTGTCACGTGTCTATCCTGAAGAGGTACTGCGGAAAATTGTGCATGCTGTAAAACTGGAAGGTGAGGACGCCCTCAAGGATCGTGCAGCCATGCAACAGTGGATCGATTTCCTGCAGACGGAAATGGATGCCATGGCGGCTTATGAGGGAGGACCACGTTATACCTTCAGTTTGCACGAGGACACGGAGCGTAATGTATTCCTTCCTGCAGTGTCTCTGACGGCCCATGGTGTGACGACGGATTATGTGTGGGGAATGGAGTTCTTCCGCAGCACGGATTATCGTGCCATGGCGGAGTTGGGAGAAACATTGGATGGGCTGCTTGAGGAAGGGGCCTATATTGCTCGTGGAGATCGCTCTCAGTCCGTGTCTTCGTTTTATGACGCCCTCGAGTGGCTAATGAAAGAGGCGCAGCGAGGGTTCTCCATTCAACGTTACAAGGGGCTGGGAGAGATGAATCCGGATCAGTTGTGGGAAACCACCATGAATCCGGAAACACGGCGGATGCTGCAGGTTTCAATCGAGGACGCTGTTGCAGCTGACATGATGTTCAACACGTTGATGGGGGATGAAGTCGAGCCTCGACGTGATTTCATAGAACGGTTTGCGCTAGTGGCGAATCTTGATATTTGAACCAGAGCCAAAACGACTCGCTGAATCGAAGCCAAATGTTTCACGTGAAACCTCGCTCGAGAAGAGTCTGAATTGATGCCGACAGGGCAAAAAGCTGGCCTATAGTATATGGCCAGCTTTTTTTATCGGCAGTTCAGCTCGTTCTGCTGTTCTAACAGAAGCCAATCCACAAACGATGCAAGGTCATCGAAGATGAGTGTGCCTTCCAGCCCTTCCCCTTGCGCTTCGGTTTTCAACCCCTTTCCCGTCCTGACCAATGCCAAGTGACACCCCATCGCTGCCCCCGTTTCCAGGTCACGCAAGCTGTCTCCAACCATCCAGCAGCCTTCGAAGTCGGTCAAGTGAAGCACATCCTGTATCTGTTCCAATAACCCTGGCTGCGGTTTTCGGCAATGGCAGAAATCATCGGGCCCGTGGGGACAATAAGCAATGTGGGCGAGTTCTCCACCGGCGATATTGACCCGTCGATGTAGTTCACGATGTATATTCTCCAATGTCGCTTTGGTGTAGAACCCTCGTGCAATGCCGGATTGGTTAGTTGCCACGGCCACCTGCCAGCCTGCCTGGTGGAGTCGGGCGATTGATTCAATGGATTGAGGATAGGGCACCCACTCATCGAGTGACTTGATGTACTCATCGGAGTCCTGATTGATGACGCCGTCACGGTCGAGTACCACTACTTTTTCAGACATACCGATAGGTCCCATTGCCATGAACGAGAGTCGAAGTGTAGAGCCGTGTTTCACGTGAAACAATGGGTGGCGTCTGCGGTTTCCAATCTAGTTTTATACGAGCAGATAGGATGTTTCACGTGAAACGCAGCAAATGACGACATCCGACTACGAAAAAACCGGCATACAGGTATGCCGGTTAGGTAAACTGGGCTAACGAGTAGCGTCAGAGCGTCAAATCATTGGGAGAGCTCCGATACATCGGCCACTTTGAGGAATAACGCTTGCAGACTCGCTAGCAGGGCCAATCGATTGGATCGAATGGCATCGTCATCTGCCATGACCATGACTTCATCGAAGAAATGATCCACGGGTTCGCGAAGGCTCGCCAGATTATCCAGGGCGGTATGATAGTCCGCTTGGGCAAAGAGCGGCTGTACCTTTGCATCGGAGGTCTTCAGTGCCTCTGCCAGTGCAATTTCCGCTGATTCTTGTAACAGCGAGGAATCGATCGTGTGGCTGCTTGCCACATCCAGCCCCTGTTTGGTGAGTATATTGGATACACGCTTGTTGGCTGAGGCCAGCGCCGCCGCTTCCTCTCGTTGGCTGAAGTGGTGCACCGCGCGCAAGCGACGGGCGAAGTCGAGGGGCTTCGTGACGGGGCGTGCTCTGACTGCCAGATAGACTTCTGCCGGAATGCCGGCATCCTGAGCCCAGGCGCGGAAGCGGTCCAGCATATATTCCAATACCTGGTCGACCAGGTCTTCCGGCTGGGGCACGTCCCGATGCTGGGCTGCAGATAGCGTCAATAACTCCTGTAGATCAAGATCCAATTCTCCCTTGATCAGGATATTAAGAACACCGATAGTGGCCCGCCGCAGGGCGAAAGGGTCCTTGCCACCCGTCGGACGGGCACCGATGGCAAAAATGCCGGTCAGTGTATCCAGTCGGTCGGCCAGGGCCAGCGCCAGACCTGCTTGGCTCTGCGGGATCTCGTCATCAGCAAAGCGGGGCAAATATTGTTCATAGAGAGCCTGAGCCACCTCATCGGCCTCGCCATCATGACGGGCATAGTAGCAACCCATGATGCCTTGCAACTCAGGAAATTCCTGAACCATTTCGGTCACCAGGTCGCATTTGGCGAGTTGGGCGGCCCGTTCAGCCTGGGAAACATCGCCATTAATGGCATTGGCAATATGTCCGGCAACCACGGCAATACGTTCGGTCTTGTCGGCGAGAGTCCCCAGTTGCTGTTGGAAAACAACATTCGACAGGCCCTCGCGTCGCGTTATCAATGGGGACTTGCGATCGACGTCGTAGAAAAAAGCCGCGTCGGACAGACGGGGCCGGATCACCTTCTCGTTTCCTTCGATCACCTGTTGAGGGTCGCGACTATCGATATTCGACACGGTGATGAATAACGGTTTCAGGTGATCATGGCGATCGAGCAAATGAAAGTATTTCTGGTTGGCCTTCATCGATGAGATCAGGCACTCCGGAGGGACTTCCAGAAAACGTTCATCGAAGCTTCCTGTCAGCGCAATTGGCCACTCAACCAGTCCACTGACCTCACTGAGCAATTCATCGTCGATAACCGCTTCGGCGTCGTGGACTTCAGCTTCAGCAAGAACCTGCTCGCGGATACGTTCTCGACGACGCTGACGGTCGGCAAGCACATACGCGGTTTCTAGTGCATCGAGATACTCATCGGCATGGGATAGCGCAATGCCATCGGGAGCGTGGAAACGGTGTCCATACGTCGTTCGCCCGGATTCAAGGTCGAACGCTTCGGTATCGATGACCTGGTTACCATACAGCACAACGAGCCAGTGGACCGGGCGTGAAAACTCGACACGTGACGTACCCCAGCGCATGTTCTTGGGTACCGGCAAGGCTGCGAGAGCCTGCGCTATGATGTCCGGCAACAACTGATCGATGGGTTGTCCCGGCTGCTGGACGCGATAACCTAGCCAGGTTCCCTTGTCAGTTTCCAGGTGAATCAGGTCAGCAACCGAAACACCGCAGGAGCGGGCGAAACCTTCTGCTGCCTTGGTAGGCTGCCCATCCTTGAAGGCTGCGGACAAGGATGGGCCGCGCCGCTCCACTTCACGATCAGGTTGCTTGGCAGCCAGGTCCGTGACACGGACGGCCAACC
Organism: Aidingimonas halophila; assembly: GCF_900106955.1. Lineage (GTDB taxonomy): Bacteria > Pseudomonadota > Gammaproteobacteria > Pseudomonadales > Halomonadaceae > Aidingimonas > Aidingimonas halophila. The sequence goes on from NZ_FNNI01000003.1 coordinate 294,774, forward strand.
GGCGAGGGGTGGCATAGGCGTGAACATGAGTGAACGGGACATCAGCCTTGTTCAGTCCCTCAGCAATGCCCGAGGCCAGTGCATCTGACAGTGTATCAAGGGCGCCGGGAGGCAACTCTTCGGTGCCGAGTTCGAGCAATAGTGTATCGGTCGTCATGCTCAGGCTTCTCCCTGTTCGGCAAGCAGTTCGTGACGCAAGGCCTCGGGTGCCATGGGGAAGCCGGCCGCCTTGCGCGAGTCATAATAAGCATGGGCTACGTCACGCGCCATGGTTCGCACGCGCAGGATATAGCGCTGGCGTTCGGTCACCGAGATTGCGTGACGAGCATCGAGCAGGTTGAACGTGTGGGACGCCTTGAGAACCATTTCATAAGCCGGTAGGGGCAGTCCCGCCTCCAGCAGTTTGGTGCACTCGCTTTCTTGATGGTCGAAGGCATCGAATAATGCCGGTACATTGGCATATTCGAAATTATAGGCGGACTGCTCCTGTTCATTCTGCAGATAGACATCGCCATAGGTGACTTTGCTACCATCAGGGGCGATGGTCCACACCAGGTCGTAAACGCTATCGACATCCTGCAGGTACATGGCGATGCGTTCCAGGCCGTACGTGAGCTCTCCTGTCACCGGATAGCATTCGATGCCACCCGCTTGCTGAAAGTAGGTGAACTGGGTGACTTCCATGCCGTTGAGCCAGACTTCCCAACCCAGTCCCCAGGCGCCCAGAGTGGGAGATTCCCAGTTATCCTCGACAAAGCGGATATCATGTACCAGGGGATCGAGACCGAGTTGGGTCAGCGAACCCAGGTAGAGATCCTGCAGGTTGGCCGGTGACGGCTTCATGACCACTTGAAACTGATAATAGTGTTGTAACCGATTCGGATTTTCGCCATAGCGACCGTCGGTAGGGCGACGGGATGGCTGTACATATGCGGAGTTCCAGGTTTCCGGACCGATGGAGCGAAGGAAAGTGGCTGGATGGAACGTGCCGGCACCGACTTCCATATCCAGCGGTTGCATGATGACGCAGCCTTGCTCGGCCCAGTACCGCTGCAGGGCTAGAATCAGGCCCTGAAAGGTTTTCACGTCTGGCGTCGCCTGTGTCATTGGTGAAGTACCGTTGGCCCATGAATTCAAGAACCGCCAAGTATACAATTAGTGGGTAATTGGTTATAGGCACTTTTGAGGATCGACGCTCGGGTGACGGCCGAATGATGATGAGGATTCATAGATGATCGTAGTAACGGGCGGCGCCGGCTTCATCGGCGCGAATCTGGTCAAGGCATTCAATGCGCAAGGCCGCGAGGATGTCATGGTGGTCGACGACCTGAGTGACGGGACCAAATTCGTCAACCTGGTGGATTGCACGTTGGGGGACTATCTCGACAAGGAGGACTTCCGGCGGCGTATCGAGGCCGAGATGCGGGGTGAGCCTTCCGCGTTGCCGGAGATCGATGCGATCTTTCACGAGGGTGCCTGCTCGGATACAACCGAGTGGGACGGTCGGTTCATGCTCGACAATAATTTCGAGTACTCCAAGGTGTTGCTGCACTACTGTCAACGCAAGGGTATCCCCTTCCTGTATGCCTCATCCGCAGCCACTTATGGCGGCAGTGAGGTATTCGTCGAATCGCCGGAATACGAGCAGCCTCTCAATGTCTATGGCTACTCCAAGCTCTTGTTCGATCAGTACGTCCGGTCACGTTGGCAGGAATTCACCAGTCAGGTGGTCGGGTTTCGCTATTTCAATGTCTATGGTCCGCGCGAGCAGCATAAGGGCAAGATGGCCAGCGTCGCCTATCATCACCATGCCCAGGTAAGTGCCGGCGAGAATCCCAGACTGTTCGGCGCCTGGGACGGTTACGAGGCCGGCATGCAAAGCCGGGACTTTATCTACGTCGGTGATGTGGTGGATGTGAATCTCTGGTTTCTGGAGCATCCCGAGTGTTCAGGCATTTTCAACCTGGGAACGGGGCGTGCCGAGCCGTTCAAGGCCATTGCCGATAGCGTGATCGATTATTACGGTAAGGGCGAGATCGAATACATTCGCTTTCCCGACGAGCTCAAGGGGCGGTACCAAAGCTATACTCGTGCCGACATTTCACGACTTCGCCGTGCCGGATATCAGGGCGAGTTCCACACAGTGGCGGAAGGCGTCCGTGCGTACCTGGAGTGGTTGAATGGCTGATCGTTCCGCCACTGTCGGCGAGCGGATTCTGGTCGTCGGACCATCATGGGTGGGTGATATGGTGATGGCCCAGAGCGCTCTGATGACGCTCAAGATGCGGGATCCTCGTTGCCGTATCTCGGTGGTCGCGCCTCCCTGGTCCCGCCCCATACTCGAACGCATGAACGCCATCGACGAAGTGGTGCCTCTGGATGTCGGTCATGGGGAAGTCGCCTGGCAGACGCGCTATCGGACAGCCGTGACACTCAAGGGGCGTTTCGATCGAGCGATCGTGTTGCCACGCTCCTGGAAAGCCGCGCTGGTGCCGTTTCTGGCCCGGATACCTCACCGTGTTGGTTTCACGGGTGAGCAGCGCGTCATACTGCTCAATGAGCGTCGCGACCTCGATAAGTCGGTTCTCGATCAAACGGTGAAGCGTTTTGTGTCGTTAGCCTTGCCTGATGATGAAGCGAGACGGGGAGATTTCGATATTCCGCATCCTCGCCTGGAGATCGATAGCGACAATCTCATCAATTTGCGTCTATCGCTCGGACTCTCTTCACGTCCCGCGGTCGGCATGATGCCGGGGGCGGAGTACGGACCCGCAAAACAGTGGCCATTGGGTTATTTTCGGGAATTGGCGTGTGCCCTGGTCGAGTCCGGTCATGAAGTTCGCGTGCTAGGTGGGCCGAAAGATGTCGAAGCCGGCGACGCGATTTGTCGAGATGTGCCCCATAGCCACAATTTGTGCGGCAAGACCCGACTGGCGGATGCCGTCGATCTGCTTGCCGACTGCCATCAGGTGGTAACCAACGATTCCGGGTTAATGCATGTTGCCGCCGCTGTCGGTAGTCGGGTTCATGCCATCTATGGCTCGTCATCTCCTGCATATACGCCGCCCCTGACGGAGCGAGCCACGATTCATTACTTGGCGCTGTCCTGCTCGCCCTGTTTTCAACGGACGTGTCCGCTGGGTCACACCAATTGTCTCAATCAACTGAGACCTGCCCAGGTACTGGAAGCCATGACATCATCGGTCACTCCTTGAAGCGGACTTCTCGGTCGACCCCTTCCCACAGACGTTCTTGCAGGGCGTTCTCTTCAGTGAGGCGCTCATTGAGATAGGTCAAGCCGTGGCGTTCGACCAGATTCTGTGGCTCCGCCAATAGGGATACACCGAGACCGGCACGATGGGATTCCGTTTGATATCCCATCGTTTCCAGAATGGTGGGAAAGATATCGAGTGTTGTACTCTCGCGCCGTATGCGTGCCGGCTCCAGGTCATCGCTGTATAACATCAAGGTGTTGTCGCGCTCACTGGCGACGAGCTTATCCCAGGCGGAGACTTTCATGCTCAGATGATCGCTGGCGATGACCACCAGAGTATTATCGAGCAGACCTTCGTCCTCCAGGCGGTCCAGAAACTGGCGTGTCAGCCAGCCGGAACATTCGACGGAATACAGGATGTCTTCGCCATCGAATTCGCCCTGACGTTCCTTGCAACTGTCGGCCGGGAAGCCGAAGGGGGCATGAGCACCCAATGTCAGTGCCACCATTCCCCATGGATCATCGCTCTCATCCAGCATCTTGAGCTCTTCCAGCATCATGTCGTATAGCGAATCATCGTAGAGCCCCCAGCTATTGACATAGTCAGGATCATCCAAGCGCGGCTCGAGCTCCTCCCGACCCAGGATACGGTCGAAGCCGTGGTCATTATAGAAGAGCCCCTTACCAGCGAAGTCGGTACTGGCACCACCGATGTACGTCAACTGATAATCCTGAGCACTGAGAATGTCGCCAAGACAATTGACGCCAGGCACGACGTGATCCAAGGGTTCGAACTGTTCATCGTGAAGAAGCCCGGCAGGCATCAAGGGAACGCCACATTGGCTGGCGATCATGCCGGCCATCGTCCAACCGGTATTGTCGAGTTGACGCACCCCCTCGAAGACGACGCTTTCCTCGCCAATCGCATTGAAATCCTCGTAGGCATCGTCGAAGCGTTCATTGTCATCATACGTACGTTCGATACTTTCGAGATAGATGTACAGGAGGTTGGGGGGATCAGCCGGTTCCTCGGTGATCTTCGGCTCGATATAGCGGCGATCCAGCCAGGCGCCGTCCTGGGTGACCATGGTGGCGCTGCGTTGCGTGATACCGAACAGCAGTGGATTGGTTGCCAACAAGAATAGTGCCAGGATGCGTTCCAGAAGTCGCCAGCGGTGGTCGTGCCGGACCAGCCAGACGAAGGCGACCAGGCTGAAAAAGGCCGATAGCGTGTAGACGATGGCTGTCAGGAAGCGTTTACCGCCTCCATGCCCCTCCATTCCCGCTTGCAGGTGGAAAAATATAGCGGCGATATCCACATCACCGTAGGTGTCGGCCATGTAGACGTAGAACCACCAGATGATCAAGGGCACCAGCGACCAGGGCCAGACGCGTTTTGGCGAGTGCGGGTGACGCGGATTTCCCCAACGGAAAAGCCAGGCCAGCGCTACCCAGCCGAGGGCCACTGCGAACATCCATCCTATTGGCAGCGTTAATGGCGTTATGACGGCATTGCCAAGACATAATCCGATAAACCCCAGCGCCCACCAGCGAGGTTGATGAACAACATGCTTGACTAGAGGTAGTTTCGACAGGAAATGTAACAAGACTAACCCCTCTTAGACTGAACGGATAGCTAGCAAGTCGTGACGCCGTCGAGAATCATCCCGGTACATGGGCCACCGTGCCTCACCTGACAGGCGTTTTGCATTATCGCATCTGGTTGAGCAATCGTTCATATAACGCCAAATAGGCATTTCCCATCGCTTCAGGTGTAAAAAGCGACAGTCGCTGATGGGCGCTTTCCGCCAAGTCGGCGGCTCTGTCAGGCGCATTGAGCAATGAGCGAATGGCCTCGGTGAGGGCATTGCCATCATTGGGTGGGATCAATATCCCTGTGTCGTCATGCGTCACAATATCCGGAATGCCATCGACATTGCTAGCGATCACCGGTACCTCGTAATCCATGGCGTCCAGCAGTATCGATCCTAGTCCCTCATTTCGTGAGGGAAAAACGAACAAATCCATGATAGCCAGATAGTCACCGATATTGGAGCGAAAGCCTTCCCAGACGATATTGTCCAGATCCGCGCTTTCGCGCTGCAACACGACCTTATCGTCGCCCTGGCCAAGAAAAAGGAAAATGGCGTCCGGAAACTCCCGGCGTAATTGTCTGGCCGCCTCGATCAGCAAGCGTTGTCCCTTGTGACGATCAACCAGAGCGCCGATATGACCTATGACACGCTTGCCGGCAAATCGGTCACGTAGTCTGGCAACATGCGATGCCTGTCGGGGCATATGCGATAGCGCACTAGGGATGCGTGAGATATTGCACCAGCCCCGTTCTTCAAGGTGTTGTTCGATGACGGATGAAATGGCCACTCCGTGGCGGGCCCGGCCATACGTCAACCGGTTGAATCCCGTCTGTTTCACCGGCTGCGGGACTCGACGCGTCAGCAAATAAGGTGTGTGGCGCAGGAGCGAATGCAGAAATGCCCAATGAATGGCCTTGGCTTCGTGCGCATGCACCAGATCGGCATGCGCTCCCTGGAAATGACCGGCAAACTGGTGATCGGCATCGATGAGGGTGATGTCGCTTCGTTCGACCAGTTCCGCACGCATTGGCGAGTCACGACGACAAACGAGGCTTTGTGTGATGCCACTGTGTTTGGCCAATGCATTGATCAACAGCACTGTCTGACGTTCGCCGCCACGAAATTGTCGAGCAAGATTGACATGGCGGATATGCAAGGTTTGTGCTGCCATCATTGACTACCAGATCTTGTCGAAATCTTCATTGTCCCTGATCCGTGAATCGCGCTGGAATTCGAGGAGCTTGGCGTACTTGAGATAGGAGTTGACGGCAGCGGACAACGACACCGACAGTCCATCGAGGCCAGCGGTAAAGCCTTTCTGGAACACGAATTTGCGCAGGAAGGCACTACTGCCGTGCAGAAACGGTGACCACCCATTGGCACGTTTGCCCCGGCGGTACATGATCTTGGCGGCGCGTTTGGAAAACCGCCCGCTTGCCTTGGTGAACAGTTCGCCGAGATCGGCAAACGAAAAATGCTGCAGGTCGGCGTCGAGTCTGGCCGGATGGCGAGCCTGAACCGATGCATGCTGCTGGGAATCGGAAAAACCGGTTCGATCGCGATCAAACAGGCGAATGCAGTAGTCGGGGTACCACCCACAGGCCTTGATCCAGCGTGAGCCCAGGTAGTTGCGCCGGCGCAGAGCGAATCCGTCGTGCGTTGTCGTCGACAGGTCGAGTGCAGTGATGCAATGAATCGCCTCCTCAGTGAGTCGCTCATCAGCATCGAGTGACAGTATCCAGCGATGCGTCGCATGGGTCGGCCCGACATTCTTCTGTGGGCCGTCACCCAGATAGGGCTGACGAATTACCCTGGCGCCGGCCCGTTCGGCCAATTTGCAGGTCTCATCATTCGACCCCGAGTCGACGACGATCAGTTCATCGCAGACGTGCGAGAGCGACTGCAGACAGGCCATGATATTGTCGGCTTCGTTGAGCGTGATGACCACGCCGGTAATGTTCACCATTCATCCCTCGATACGGTTATAACCGCGTTCGATAGCGATCATCGTCGCGCGGGTGTCGGCATGTAAAAACCGGCTCAATGACCGCTCCAATCGTTGCAGGTTAGCCTGTTTCCAGCGTCCCGGACGACGCAATCGGCAGCGATCAAGATCAATGAGCCAAACGTGGCCGGTATCGTCGATGAGAAGATTACGGGCGTTCAAGTCGACATGATCGAGGCCGGCGTCATGGAATTGCCGAAGTGTCGCACCGACATCATATAGTGTCGGTGCATCCAGCGTCGGCAAGCGATCGGCAAGGGAACGCACCCCGGCCAGACGTTCAGTGATCAAAGCGGCTTCGTAAGTGAGCCCATGATGCCAGACACAGCCCGCGATCGGTCGCGGTACCGGTAATCCCTGATGATAAAGCCGTTCGGTGAGTCGTAGTTCCCGGAATGCTCGGGTTCGTCCATGACCCGTCCAGAGATAGCGACGCTGACTGACACGGGCCGCCATGCCACCCCGACGGTAAGGTCGGAGCACCCATTCCCGGTCGCCTGCGAGAACGAACAGGCTGGTACCTCGACCGGTGGCTTGGCCCAGGATAGCGCCGGCTTCCTGCCAGAAATCGACGGTGAACCACGATGGTGCGATTTGTGGCGTCAGGCCTGCGTCACATAAACTATCGGCATCGTATAGAATGAATGCCTTTTCCATCGGGAATGTTGCCAACCGCATGAAGCATCCTCTGCCTGCCCGCCCAGAACACCTATGCGTGCTGCGGCTCTCCGCACTGGGCGATGTCTGCAATCTCGTACCCACCATTCGTGCACTGCAACGGCAGTGGCCTGATATCCGTATCACCTGGATTATCGGCAAGGGCGAATACAGTCTACTTTCCGGCCTGAGCGGGGTCGAGTTCGTTGTCTATGACAAGGCGACCGGGTTGGCGGGAATGCGTGATATCTGGCGTCGACTGGGCGATACCCGTTTCGATGTCCTGTTGCACATGCAGCAGGCCCTGCGGGCCAGTATTCTGTCACTGGGGCTCAAGGCGAATCTACGCATAGGCTATGACAAAGCCCGGGCCAAGGATTGGCAGCACTGGTTCACGCATCGCCAATTGGCACCGCATTCCAAAGCGCATGTGCTTGAGTCTTTCATGGATTTCGCCAGGCTGCTGGGTGTCGACGATACGCGTCTCGCATGGGAGCTGCCGATCCCGGATGCGGCTGCCGATGAAGCCCGGCAGTTGGCCGGCGACCAGCCCTATCTGTTGATGAGCCCCTGTGCCAATCCGCGATTGCGTAACTTTCGCAATTGGTCGGCGGAAGGTTATGCGGCAGTGATCGAACATGCCTGGTCACAGCACGGACTGAGAACCGTACTCAGTGGCGGCAACAGTCCCCAGGAGCGGGAAATGGGAACACGTATCATGTCACTGTCCGCACCGGACGCGGTGATCGACGCCATTGGCGCCACGTCACTGAAAGGCTTGCTGGCTTTGATCAACCAGGCGCGTGCTGTCATTGCCCCGGATTCGGGGCCGGTACATATGGCCAATGCCCTGCATACCCCTACAGTGGGCCTGTTCGCGACGACCAACCCGGTGCGGGCGGCGCCCTACTGCTGGCGCGATTATGTCGTTAATCGTTATCCCGAGGCCGTACGAACCTTCATGCACAAGTCGCCGGACGACATTACCTGGGGGCAGCGAGTGCGTCATCCGGATGCCATGTCGCTGATCAGTGCGGATGATGTCATCGAACGACTGGAGGCGCTTTTGACCGACTATCCTTTTTCTCCCGTCCTGGAGCCGCGTCATGAAGCTTGATCTGACCGCGCTGGAACAGGCTCGCCTGCTGGTAGTGGGCGATGTCATGCTGGATCGATACTGGCAAGGGGGCACCTGGCGCATTTCGCCGGAGGCGCCGGTCCCGGTGGTCAAGGTCGGCGATGCCGAAGACCGTCCCGGCGGGGCAGCCAACGTCGCCTTGAATATTGCCTCTCTGGGCGCCCATGCCGCGCTGGCGGGCCTGGTGGGCGACGATGGTAATGCCGATCTGCTCGAAGCCCGGTTGAAAGATGCCGAAGTAAGCACTCACTTTCAGCGCAGCGGCGAGGTCCCGACGATCACCAAGCTGCGAGTGATGAGCCGCAATCAGCAATTGATCCGACTCGACTTCGAGGAGGGGCTGATCGATGTCGATACGACGGCTTTGTTGGCCCAGGTCGAGCGTGTCATGGAGTCGGCAGACCTTGTGATTCTGTCGGATTACGGCAAAGGGACCCTGAATCAGGTCGAAACGCTGATAGCGCGGGTGCGTGCTACCGGTAAACGTGTGCTGGTCGACCCCAAGGGGAGCGATTTCCGCAAGTATCGCGGGGCCAGCGTGATGACGCCCAATCTCATAGAATTCGAGGCAGTCATGGGTCCTTGCCCCGATGATGAGACACTGGCAATCAAGGGGGAGGCGCTACGTGCCGAACTGGAACTCGAAGCGCTGTTGATTACCCGCAGTGAAAAGGGTATGACACTGATCCGCGGTGACCACGCGCCGCTCCACTTGCCGACCCGGGCGCGCGAAGTCTACGACGTGACGGGGGCCGGGGACACCGTGATCGGCGTGTTGGGTTTGGCGCTGGCGGCCGGGCATGGTTTCCCCGAGGCCATGACATTGGCCAACCTGGCGGCGGGGCTGGTGGTGGCCAAACCGGGAACGGCGACCCTGTCCATCGCCGAGCTTTATACGGCCCTGCAGGGCGACAAACTGGCCGAATTCGGTGTGATCGAAGAAGTACCGCTGGTTGATGCCGTGCGTGCGGCACAGGCGCGCGGTGAACGTGTGGTCATGACCAATGGCTGTTTCGATATTCTGCATGCCGGCCACGTGGCTTACCTCGAGCATGCGCACCAGCTCGGCGACCGCCTGATCGTAGCAGTCAACGACGATGCATCCATTGCTCGCCTCAAGGGGCCCAAGCGGCCGATCAACCCCTTGGCCAGGCGTATGCAGGTGCTTTCCGGACTGGGCTCGGTGGATTGGGTGGTGCCCTTTTCGGAAGATACGCCTCAGCGCTTGATCGAAGCCGTGCTGCCCGATGTATTGGTCAAGGGGGGCGACTATCGACCGGAAGAGATCGCCGGAGGAGAGGCGGTAATCGCCAATGGCGGCGAGGTGCGGGTACTGGACTTCGAGGACGGTGTATCGACAACGGCGATGATCGCCACCATTCTCGACCGTGAACGCTGATGATACCTCGATCACTTTCCAGGGCAGTGCGCTGGCTCTATAGTCTGGCACTGTACGGTCTGTCACCACTGATCTGGCAACGCATATGGCGTGAACACCTCCCGGGGGAGTCGCGCCGCCAGCGATTGGGGTGTCTCCCATTCCCGGTCGATGGCGGGGCGACACTGTGGCTGCATTGTGCCTCAGTGGGTGAAGTGATGGCGGCCAGACCGTTGATCGAGGCCCTGACCGAGCAGTGTCCCGGCCACCGCCTGGTGGTGACGACCATGACCGCTACGGGGGCGGAACGGGTACGTTCGTTGCTGGGCTCATTGGCGGTCAAGCATCCGTCACGGGACCTGCAGCACTGCTTCATTCCATTGGATTTTCCGGGCGCTGCAAGGCGTTTCGTGGCAAATCTTCGGCCGGCATTGGCCATCTTCTTCGAAACTGAATTGTGGCCGAATTTGTTGCATGCCTGCGCTCGATACGGCGTGCCGGTTGCCGTGGTCAATGGGAGATTGTCGCCACGCGCCTTCGAGCGTTATCGCCGCGTTCGTCCGTTATTGCGTGAATCGCTTGGTCATGTGGCTTGGCTGGGTGCCAAGTCAGCAGCCGATGCCGAGCGCTTCATTCAACTGGGTATGGCACCGGCTCGTACGACAGTAGTGGGCAGCCTGAAATACGATATTTCCCATGATCATAGTGTTCATGAGGAAAGTGAGCGCTTGCGTACCTGCCTGGGTCAGCGTCCGATCTGGGTTGCCGGATCGACACATCCCGATGAGGAAGAGCAACTGCTTGATGCACATCGGCGTCTGAGGTTGCAGCGACCCAAGGCCCTGCTGATCCTGGTTCCCCGCCACCCTCAGCGTTTCGATCAGGTGGCCGAGTTATGCCGAGAACATGACATGACGATGGCCCGTCGCTCCCGCGGAGAGTGGCCGAATGCCGGGACTGCCGTCTATCTGGCGGATACCATGGGGGAGCTGGCGACTCTGTATGCCGTGGCCGATATCGCTTTCGTCGGGGGCAGTCTGGTGCCTGTCGGGGGGCACAATCTGTTGGAGCCGGCCGCATTGGGGGTGCCGGTAATCACGGGGCCCCATCTTACCAACTTCAGCGATGTCGCGTCGGTCCTGCGCGATGCTGGCGCGCTGCTTGACATCGACGACGCGGTGTCCCTGGCATCAACGCTTGACCGGCTTTTCGCTGAGCCCGGGGAATGCCGGCGACTGGCAGAGGCCGGTCGAAACGTCGTCGAGGCGAACCGGGGGGCGCTTGAGTTCACCCTGCAGTGCCTGACAGGGCTGCTGCAGACGGGGAGCGCGACTGCGAGTGGATGAGCGGCCGGTCAGCCGGGCAGTATCCGTTCCACGCCCTGGTCGGTTCCCAACAGGAGACGGTCCGCTCCGCGGGCGGCGAACAAGCCATTGGTGACAACCCCGACAATGGCATTGAGACGGGCTTCCATGGTGAGCGGGTCATCGATCATGAAGTCGTGACAATCAATGATCTGGTTGCCGTTATCGGTCACGACACCCTGCCGATAGACGGGATCGGCGCCGAGCTTGACCAGTTCGCGGGCCACATAGGAGCGTGCCATGGGAATGACTTCCACGGGCAAGGGAAATGCGCCCAGGCGCTCGACCTGTTTGGACTGGTCAGCAATGCAGAAGAATCGCTCGGAGCAGGCGGCGACGATCTTCTCCCGCGTCAAGGCGGCTCCGCCTCCCTTGATCATCTGCAGTCGAGGGTTTATTTCGTCGGCGCCATCGACATAAACAGGTAATGTACCGGCTTCATTTAGCTCGAATACCTCGATACCATGACGCCTCAACCGCTCGGCTGTGGCTTCGGAGCTGGCTACCGCACCCTTGAAGTCATCCCGTAAAGCAGCCAGACGGTCGATGAATCTATCCGCTGTGGAGCCGGTGCCGACACCGATGACGGTATTACGTGCCAGCAGGGGTCGAATATCGTCGAGCGCGGCGGCAGCGACGGCATCCTTGAGTTCGTCTTGGGTCATGGCGGTCTCGCTATGTTGTCACGGAATGAGAAAAACGTCGGCCATTATAGGTGAGTCCCGCCGGTCTGTGGATGGGCAGATATTGCGTCATGCTGGACTCAGGGATGGCAATTCTGTTAACAATTGGAACTTTTCCCCGTTTGGGACATCAGGATGCTAGAAGACACCGTCAAGAAAATACTCAATGCCCGGGTCTATGATGCGGCCCGCGAAACCCCGATTTCACCGGCATCCTTCCTGTCTCGTCGATTGCACAACCAGATCCTCATCAAGCGCGAAGACTTGCAGCCGGTTCATTCGTTCAAGTTGCGTGGTGCCTATAACAAGATGGCGCAACTCAGCGATGAACAAAAAGCCAAGGGGGTAATTGCTGCATCGGCGGGCAATCACGCTCAAGGGCTTGCCATGTCGGCAAAATTGATGGGCGTCAAGGCGGTGATCGTGATGCCACGCATCACCCCGGATATCAAGGTGCAGGCGGTGCGTTCCTGGGGAGCCAAGGTCATACTCAAAGGCGATGCGTTCTCGGTTGCTGCCGATCATGCCAATGAGTTGATCGCCGAACATGGCTATACCTACATTCCCCCTTTCGATGACATTGATGTAATCGCTGGGCAGGGAACCATCGGCGTGGAGATACTACGCCAGCACAGTGGCCGTCTCGATGCCGTCTTCGTGCCCGTCGGGGGGGGCGGCTTGATCGCCGGTGTGGCTGCCTATATCAAGTATCTGCGTCCCGACATCAAGGTGATTGGTGTCGAATCCGAGGATAGTGCCTGTTTCAAGGCGGCGTTGGCGGCCAACAAGCGGGTCACCCTCGATCAGGTCGGTGTGTTTGCCGAAGGGGTCGCCGTGGCCCAGATCGGTAAGGTGCCTTTTGCCCTGGCCAAGGATCTGGTCGATGATGTCATCACGGTCAATGCCGATGAGATGTGCGCTGCGGTCAAGGATATCTTCGAGGATACGCGAGCCGTGTCCGAGACCTCGGGCGCGCTATCTCTGGCTGGTCTCAAGAAGTACATACAGCAGACGGGCGCCAGGGATGAAACCCTGCTCTGTATCAATTCCGGTGCCAATACCAATTTCGATCGGTTACAGCACATTGCCGAACGTACCGAGCTAGGTGAGCAACGGGAAGCCATACTGGCGGTCACGATTCCCGAGCACCCGGGCAGTTTCAAGAAATTCTGCAGGACGATCGGCAAACGTATGGTGACCGAGTTCAACTATCGTTATGCCGATCCCGAACAGGCCCATATTTTCGTGGGGGTGAAAGTCAAGCCGGGAGGCGAGGATCGCCAGGCCGTCATCGACAAACTCGAAACGTCGGGGTATCCCGTCGTGGATCTCACCGATGACGAATTGGCCAAGTTGCATATTCGCCATCTCGGTGGTGGACGACCCAAGGAGGTGTTCGAAGAAGAGGTCTATCGTTTCGAATTTCCCGAGCGGCCCGGGGCACTCATGAACTTCCTGACACACCTGCCGGCAGACTGGAATATCTCGTTATTCCATTATCGCAACCATGGTGCGGCCTATGGCCGTGTACTGGTGGGAATGCATGTGCCCAATGGCGACCGGACACATGTCGAAGAGTACTTCGATAAGATCGGTTATCGTTACTGGAAGGAGTCCGATAATCCGGCCTATCGGTTATTCATGGCCTGAAGTGAGTGATGACTTACGCTATGGTGACCGTATGCTCTGCATTTTGTTACAAGGAATTCAGCAACCAGACATTGCCATACTCCGGCATTAGGTCCTATAGTTCGCCCAGTCGTCAGGCACTTTTGCCTGGATGTTCAATAAAAACTGTTACGGGGTTGATAATGAAACGCAAGCCAGACTTGGTGATGTCACTGGCGTTGCTCTTTTGCATTGGTGTCGTAGCGACTGGCTACGCTCAAGCCGTCGGCGGAAGCTAACTTTTCTCTTTGTCATTCGCTGGCCAGAGCGTCTGTGTATCACTGACGATGGCGTCCAGCGGAACGTCCCAGTCCGCAGCCGGGAGATGTTCGACCTCCTGGCAGGTGTGGGCGACACCGATCAGCGTGGGCCGGGGGCGTCGCTGACGCGTGAAGGCCAGACTTCGATCATAGAAACCGCCCCCCATACCCAGGCGTTGGCCTTGGGCATCGAATCCCACCAGTGGCAGCAATATCAGATCCAGCACCCATGCCGGCCGACGCCGGGCCCGGTGCGCACCGTATCGGGTATCCGGTTCATGAATACCGAAGCGATTACGGCGCATGGGGGTATGGCGATGGTAGCGCACGAACCACAAGCAGTTATGTTCCAGCGGTCGTAACACCGGAAGGTAGACTTCCACCCGTCGACGGTGGAACCAGTCGATCAGCGGTGTCGGGTCGATTTCCCCATCGTTGGGAAGATACAACGCGACTCGCCGTGCCCGCCAGACCGCGGGTAAGCAACGTAGACGATGACATAGCGCTTGACTGGCTTCGCGTTGCTGGCGCGCGGAGAGTGCGCGTCGGCGTCGTCTAAGCTCCCGTCGGAGTTGTCGGCGAGAGGTCGAAAAAAACGGGATGTCATTCACGGTAAGCGCTGATCCAGGCGTGACAGTACATGAATGAGTTCCCCGGAGTGCCGTTGTCGTTCTGGCCCTTGAACCCATTGGTTCAAGGTGGGTGGCCGCAGACGAGCCGTCAGGCTTTCCGTCGCACGGACATGCACACGGGCCCGTCTAGCATTTGGCCCCCTAGGTACTGCGCATAGGCTCGAGGGACGATAACGACTGGCGAACACCCCAGGGAACGTTTCCCATCCTAGCAGAGCGTGGCGTTGTGCCAAAGTGAGGATTGCTCAACGTGAGGTCTCGTTCAGTGCTTTGTCGAGGCGTTCACCAAGCTGGCTGAGAGTTTCTTCACTCGCCTTGCGTTCTTCCAGTACACGCAGTAATTCATGGGTAATGTTGAGAGCTGCCATGATGGCGATCTTTTCATTACCCAGCACTTTGCCACGCGAGTGAATACCGTGCATGGCACGATCCAGATATCGCGCCGCACGCTCGAGATCTTCCTGTTCCTCGGGCGGACAGGCGATCACATAACTGCGTCCCAAAAGCGTGATTTCCGAGGTGGGCCGCGAATCGTCGGTCATGAGTCACTCCGGTACGGGCCAAGCGATGGCCCGATACGTTATTATGGGAGGCGTGAATTCACTATAAGAGAGCAACTCGCCAGCGGTCAACGCGCATTGAGCGGTATTGGCGAGGCTCAGGAAGTAAACGATGTCCTTGATCAACGAACGTCTCGATTTTTCCGCTATCGCCGATCTGTTTCTGCTGCATGGCAGCCTTCAATCGCCCGCCTTTCTCGATGGTCGGCTGGCTGCCAATCTGGGGCTGCACGACATATCCGCAGAGGCGTGGCTGGCTGAGGTCTGCGCCTCCCTGGGCGTCGAACAACCCCGTGATCCCGCCAGTGCGGAAGGGTTTCTGAACTGGCGGCGCCAGGCACTGGAGGCGTTGTCTGCCTCAGAGTTGAATTATGACCCGCTACTGCCCGACGAGTTGTTCTCATTGACCGAGCAGGCCCGTGGTCTCCAGGAGTGGAGTCAAGGGTTTCTCGAAGTCGTCGATGAAGTGGGCGTGGATAAACGCGAGACGTGGCCGGCGAACTTGCGAGAGGCGCTGGAAGATCTCGAGGCATTGACGGCCATGGAGGTCGAACTCGATGAGGATAGTGACAACGAGAACGACTTGTTCGCCTTGACCGAGCATGCCCGGATGGTTGCCATGCTGCTGTACACTGAACAACATCCCGGCCAGCCCCAGGTCGATCAAGTGGAAGATCCTTCCGGCGCCGCCAACGAGGAGCACTGATATCCATGGACAGGCTGTCCCGTCCCGAACCGATTGCACTGGAAGAGTACCGGCAACGTCGTGCCAGTTTGATGGCAACACTTCCGGAAGACAGTGCCATCCTCATGTCATCGGCCTCGCTGGTGACACGCAGTCATGACAGCGATTACCCCTTTCGCCAGGATAGTGATTTTCATTACCTTACCGGCTTTCCCGAACCGGAGGCATTGCTTGTGCTGCTGCCGGATCGGTGCGGAGGGCGAGCGGTGCTGTTCTGTCAGGACCGTGATCCGACGCAGGAAGCCTGGACAGGACGCCGATACGGAGCCGAAGGCGCCGTTACCGCTTTCGGACTCGATGAGGCCTTCGAGAATGCCGAACGTGAGTCACGACTTCCGGAACTGCTGGATGGCCGCCGTTCGCTTTATCTGCCCCTTGATGATAGCCGGACCCGAGCCCTGGCCGACATGAGCCGCACTCGGCTGCTGGCCAGACAGCGCCAGGGGGCCGTGGCGCCGGTTGCCTATCACGACGTCACGGCAACGCTTCATGAGACTCGCCTGATCAAGAGTGACGCCGAGTTGAAGCTGATGCGCCATGCCGCGACGATTTCCGCCCGGGCGCATTGTCGAGCCATGCGCGCCGCTCAGGCCGGACTACGGGAATACCATCTGCAGGCCGAAATCGAGCATGAGTTTCGTTGGCAAGGGGCTTCCGGACCGGCATACGATACGATCGTTGGTAGTGGTGACAATGCCTGTGTGCTGCATTACATCGAGAACGACGATGTCTTGAACGACGGTGATCTGGTATTGATCGATGCCGGTGCGGAATTCGATCTCTATGCTGGCGATATTACCCGGACCTTCCCGGTAAGTGGACGGTTCAGCGATGCCCAGCGGGCGCTCTACGAGGTGGTGCTCCACGCCCAACAGCGCGCCGTGGATGCAGTCCGACCGGATGCCACGCTCGCCGATATTCATGCGGGAGTTGTCCGTGACCTGACGGCCGGCCTGATCGAGCTGGGATTGTTGTCGGGTGAGCTACAAACCTGCATCGATGACGAGAGTTACCGGCGTTTCTACCTGCACTCGACCTCGCATTGGTTGGGATTGGATGTCCACGATGTCGGTAGCTATCGCCTCGCCGGAGAGCCTCGTCGACTCGAACCCGGGATGGTGCTGACGGTCGAGCCGGGGCTCTATATTCCGGATGCTGACGATATTCCCGTTCGCTATCGTGGTATCGGCATTCGCATCGAGGATGATGTGGTCGTCACGACCGAGGGTGGTGAGGTGTTGACCGCGGCCGTGCCCAAGCAGGTCAGTGACATCGAGGCATGGATGAGCGATGTCTGATTCCGTACAACGGTCTGTCGATATTGCCATCGTCGGGGGCGGCCTGGTCGGTGCCAGCCTGGCCTGTGCGTTGACTCCCTACATCGATCGCCATGGCCTCGAAGTGGCCGTCATTGAGGCGGCTCCTTTGCCCTCGACCTCCGCAACGCCTTATCAACCCAGTTTCGATGCCCGTGCCAGTGCGATTGCGTTGGGGTCGCAACAGCGATTCACGGCCTTTGGTCTATGGTCGGCCCTGGCTGAGCACGCCGAGCCGATTCGGACCATTCATGTCAGTGAGCGTGGACGCTGGGGCGCAGCGCGTCTCCATGCTCACGAATTGGGGGTCGATGCGCTGGGTCATGTGATTCCCAATGCCTGGATAGGTCGCGTGCTGCACCAGCACCTGGAACGGCTATCATTACAGTGGCACTGTCCGGCACGTGTCGAGTCGATCACAGCCCAAGCCGGTGGACACCGTCTCGTACTGTCGGACGGCTCCGACCTGACAGCGGCGTTGACCGTGCTGGCCGATGGGGGACGTTCGGGGCTCAAGGAAGCATTGGGAATCGACAGTCAGGCTTCGTCCTATGAGCAGACGGCAGTGATCACGACGGTGGAAGTCAGCCGACCGCATGGCGGTGTGGCCTATGAACGTTTCACTCCCGCAGGTCCCCTGGCACTCCTGCCCTTGCGCGGGCAGCGCATGGAACTCGTCTGGACGCATCCTCAGGGCAGCGAGCAAGGCCGGCTGGGATTGGCGGATGGTGATTTCCTTGCAGCACTGCAGCGTACTTTCGGTGATCGTGTCGGGCGGTTTCGTCGCCTCGGCCAGCGCCACCATTATCCATTGTCCCTGGTGACGGCGGAAGAACCGGTTCGCCCCGGCTTGGCAGTACTGGGTAACGCAGCTCACGCGCTGCACCCGGTGGCGGGTCAAGGCTTCAATCTCGCGTTGCGGGGGGTCACGGATCTCGTGGCAGCACTCGAACATGGGCTCGCTCGCGGGCAATCACCAGGCGATATTTCACTATTGAAGGATTTCGAGCATCGACGCATGGTGGATCGTCATAACGTGATCCGATTCAGTGATGGCTTGATTCGGCTCTTCGGTATCGACCATCCGCTGTTGTCGCATGCCCGGGCGGCAGGGCTGGTCGGTCTCAATATGGTTGGCCCGCTGCGGCGTACTCTGGCGCGTCGGGCCATGGGCATAGAACGTTAACGGGATGGTGATGAGACAAGAGACGGCCGTGCAGCGGACCGAAGTGATCGTCGTGGGGGGCGGAATGGTCGGTACGACGCTGACTGCCCTGCTGGGAGAAGCGGGTGTCTCCGTCGTCCGTATCGATGCCAGGGAAGCGCCCATCGAGACCGAGACTGCCGGGCGGGGCTCGCCTGCGTTACGCGTGAGTGCCCTGACTCCCGTGTCACAGCGGCTATTATCGCACCTCGGTGTCTGGCCTCGCATGGCAGGCAGACGGGTCACGCCCTATCACCGGATGCTGGTCTGGGACGGGGAAGGCAGCGGTCGCATCCGTTTCAGTGCCGATGAAGCCGGGGTCGAGTGTCTCGGGCATATCGTCGAGAATGATGTGACGTTGGCGGCCCTCGAGGCGTGTGTCGCCGACATGCCGAATGTTCACTCCTGTTTCGGTCATCGAGTGACTGCACTGGAGACGTCGGGCGAGAGGCAATATGTCACGCTCGACGACGATCGGTGTCTATCGGCTCCCTTGGTGGTGGCAGCGGATGGTGCCGGGTCACCATTGCGTGAGATGGCCGGTATCGACAACAAGGTCCATGAGACGGGTCATCATGCGTTGGTGACTAGCGTGCGTACGGAACGTCCGCATGGCGGCATGGCCCGGCAGGTCTTCCTTGCCGGTGGGCCGCTGGCTTTCCTGCCATTGACTGTGGATGACGTCCCCAGCTATTGCTCGATCGTCTGGTCGACGACACCGGACGAAGCGGCCCATTTGCAATCGCTATCTCCGTCGGCGTTGGGGGACGCTCTGGCACGCGACAGCGACGCCTGTCTCGGGCAGGTACAAGTGATCGATCGCGTCGTCAGTTTCCCGTTGGCACAGCGCCATGCCCGTCAATATGTGAAGCCGGGGTTCGCCCTGGTGGGGGATGCCGCTCACAGCCTGCACCCGTTGGCCGGCCAAGGCGTCAATCTGGGATTGATGGATGCGGCGGTACTGGCCGAGGAGTTGCTGGACGCGCGACGACGGGGGGCGGCATTGAGCGATCCCAGAATACTGTCACGCTACGAGCGACGCCGACGCCCCGACAATACGGCGATGCTGGCACTGATGGATGGCTTTCGGCTGCTGTTCGGTACGCGCCAACCGACGCTGCGGCTGGCACGCAATCTGGGCCTGTCCAGTGTTGACCGGTTCACGTCACTCAAGCGTTTGTTGATGCACCAAGCGACCGGTGAGCGTGGCCGGTTGCCGCGGACCTGCCGTTAGCCATCCTCCGCTGGGCGGCGTTCGAGCACATTGAGCGCTTTAAGCAGATTGAGGGCTTCGCCGAGCTGGTAATCCTCGCGTGTGCGTTCCCCGCTACGACGCCGTTCACTCTCTTCGTTGCCATTGATCAGATGGCCCTCGAGATCCGATTCTCGCAATTGCAGGCCACTGTCTTCGGCGACCTCCAGGCGGCCACGCACGACCTCGACATCCGGTTCGATACCACGTGCCTGAATAGAGCGCCCATCGGGGGTGTAGTAGAGTGCCGTCGTCAGTTTGAGGCCATCACCATTGCCCAATGGCATGACCTGTTGCACGGAGCCCTTGCCGAAGCTATCGGTACCCATGACCACCGCACGGCGCTGGTCCTGCAGGGCTCCGGCCACGATCTCCGCCGCCGAGGCACTGCCCCCGTTGATCAGAACGACCAGTGGGACATCGGCTGCCACCGTGTCTGAAGACGCGGAGAAACGCCGGTCGCTGTCTTCCAGGCGTCCCTCGGTGTAGACGATCAGACCGCTGTCGAGAAACGCATCGGCGACATCCACGGCCGATTGCAACACACCGCCCGGATTGTTGCGCAAATCCAGTACCAACCCCTCGAGCGGCGCGTCTTCCTGCATGTCCGTGATGGCTTCCTGGACTTGGCTGCCGGTTCGGTTCTGAAATTGACTGATACGAAGATAGCCGTAGCCTTCTTCGAGGATTTCGTGTTTGACGCTTTCCACACGAATGTTCTCGCGGGTCAGCGTGAGGGTCCGGGGAGAGTCCTCGCCGTTGCGCATGATGGTGATCTCGACATCCTCCCCGGGATCCCCGCGCATCAACTCCACGGCTTCCTGCAGTGAGAGGTTGTCGGTAGAGGTGTCATCGATCCGCAGAATGACATCGCGTGCCTGAATGCCGGCCTCCGAGGCGGGTGTGTCGTCGATTGGCGTGATGACCGTCAACTGACCGTCTTCCATCCCGACTTCAATACCGATGCCGCCGAATTCCCCTTCGGTGGATTCACGCAGGCTTTCGAACTCCTCCTCATCCAGATAGGCCGAATGCGGATCGAGTTCCCCCAACATGCCGCGCATGGCATTGCGAAGCAGCGTACTGTCATCGACCTCTTCGACATAGGCTCGCTTGATGCGCTCGAACACCTCGGCAAGTGTCTGGACATCCTCGATCGGCAGGTCGTCTTCGATCTCGACGGATGACGTGGTCTGAGCCTGGAGAGGAAGGGGGACCAGCGCTATCGTGAATAACCAGGGAATCATGGATTTGATGGTATTGATGGACATTCGAACTCCGCAGACGGACGAGTAAACAGGACTCAGCATAGCGTCTGAACCCAGCGATTATCCAGATCGTGGCGATCTGTCGGTAACCTCATTTCGTGGCCGGACAGGGCCGCATATCATCGATTGGCAACCCACCCCTGGGGATCGATCGGATCACCATCACGACGGACCTCGAAATACAAGGCCGGGGTATCGCGACCACCACTCGTGCCAACGATACCGATAGTCTCTCCCTGGGGGACATTGTCACCGAGCGTAACCGAAAAATGCTGCAAATGGGCATGGAGCGTCATCACGCCATCGCCATGATCGAGGATCAGCAAGTTGCCGAAGCCCCGCATCCAATCGGCGAACACGACGCGACCTTCATGGACGGCATGTACTGCAGTTCCCTCCTTGGCCTGAATGACCAAGCCGTTGCGAGCAATTCCCTCGCCAGCGCCGAATACGGAACTGACCTCTCCCTGTACCGGCCAGGGAAGATCCCCTTGTGTCCGTTCGATGTCAGTGGACGGTGCGGGTTCCTCGAGTCGAGCCATGGCTTCCTGGACTTCAGAGAGAAGTTGTTCGGCATCTTCTCGGTCACGCTCCAACGCATCGAGTCGTTCGCTTTCATTGGCATAGCGGGCATCGAGTTTGGCCACCAATGCCTCGCGTTCTTCCATTCGTTCCGCCAGTTCGGCGCTCCGTTCATCCAGCTCATCACGCAACGCCGACATTTCCTGATCTCGTTGCTGCAGTGTCTCCCGGTTGTCTGCGAGCTCCTCGTCCAGTTCGGCGATCTCCTCCAATCGCTCGGTACGGGCTCTGGCAAGATGGTTGAGATAGGTCTGTAGCCGGTCCAGGCGAGCCGGGTCATCCTGATTGAGCAGCAGCTTGAGCTCGGGAGAGGTGCCCAGCCGATAGAGAGCCCCGAACTGTTTGGCGAGTTCGGCCACCTGGTCGTCGCGTTCCGCCTGAAGGGCGTCCCGCTCCTCTTCCAATGTCCGGATCCGTTCATCGAGATCGCGACGTTCGGCCTGGAGTTCATCCAGACGCCGGTGGGTATCGGCCAGCGCGGTTTCAACGTCGCGTAGCGACTCGCTTGCCTCGTCTCGAGCCTCATCGGTGTCGGCAAGACGCTCGCCCAGCGTTCGTATCTCGTCACCGATGGTCTCGAGGCGCTCCTTGACTTCCTCTTCACTGGGCTGGCCGCTCGCCGGTGACCCCATGACGATCAGGGAGAGGGCAATGACAGCGATCAACGGCCATCGGAAAACGCTCAAGTCTGCTTTCGTCCCGGTCCGGTCAGTGGGCCTGCCAGTCGATCAGTGCGTGACCGGTCATTTCATCAGGGATCGCTTCTCCCATCATCGCCAACAGCGTCGGGGCGAGATCGCAGAGACGACCGCCTTCGCGTAGCTGAGCCGGACGCTCGCCGACATAGACCAAGGGCACTTCGAAGGTCGTGTGAGCGGTATGCGGTGCACCGGTTTCCGGATTGACCATTTGTTCGGCATTGCCGTGATCGGCCGTGACCAGACACTCACCGCCGGCCCGTTGTATCGCGTCGATGACACGGCCAAGGCACTGGTCGACAGTCTCGATCGCCTTGATAGCGGCATCCAGATCTCCCGTATGACCGACCATGTCGCCATTGGCATAGTTACAAACGATCAGGTCGAATCGGCCGGCATCGATGGCGTCCACCAGGGTATCGGTCACCTCGAAGGCGCTCATCTCGGGTTTTTCGTCATAGGTCTTGACGTCTCTGGGCGACTGGATCAATTCACGCGTCTCGCCGGTGAATTCGGCCTCACGCCCGCCGGAGAAGAAAAAGGTGACATGGGCGTATTTTTCCGTCTCGGCGATACGCAGCTGGGTCTTGCCTCGCGACTCCATGACTTCGCCGAGCGTGTTGCGCAGGTCGACCGGTGGGAAGGCGGCCGGTGCCGGTAGATCAGCAGCGTAACGGGTCAGCATCACCAGGCCGTCAGCGGCGAGTTGGGGCGTTGCTCGGCGTACGAAACCGCTGAAATCCGGGTCGACGAAGGCGCGAGTCAACTCGCGGGCACGATCAGCACGGAAGTTCGCGAAGATGGCGGCGTCGCCCTCCTCCATGGTGACCGCTGTGTCATTCGGTCGGATGCTGGTGGCGGATACGAATTCATCGGTCTCGTCACGTTCATAGGCCGCTTGAAGTCCGGCTTCAGCCGAGGCGGCAACGTGCTCGCCGATACCCTCGGTCGTCAAGCGATAGGCTTTTTCGATGCGCTCCCAGCGGTTGTCGCGATCCATGGCGTAGTAGCGGCCGATCAGAGAGGCGACGAAGGCGTTGTCGCTACCGAACAGGTCGGCCAGTCGTGCATTGGCCCGCTCGATCGATGCAAGAGCGCTCTTGGGAGCCGTGTCGCGGCCATCGAGGAAAGCATGAAGATAGAGCCGCTTGGCACCAC
Source organism: Aidingimonas halophila (assembly GCF_900106955.1). Classification (GTDB taxonomy): domain Bacteria; phylum Pseudomonadota; class Gammaproteobacteria; order Pseudomonadales; family Halomonadaceae; genus Aidingimonas; species Aidingimonas halophila. The sequence continues at coordinate 318,151 of NZ_FNNI01000003.1, forward strand.
GGCGTGCGGCCAGTTCGGCGAGTGCGAGAATATGATCCTCATGGCTGTGTACGCCGCCCGGTGACAGCAGACCAAGCAGATGCACCGCTTTATCGGCGCCGACAGCGGCGTCGATGGGGGCCGTCAGGACCTCGTTGGTGACGAGCTCATCGTCGTCGATCGCCTTGGTGATGCGAGTGAAATCCTGATAGACGATACGGCCGGCGCCCAGATTCATGTGACCGACTTCGGAATTGCCCATCTGTCCGTCGGGCAGGCCGACATGGCGACCGTCGGTATGTATCAGGGTGCTGGGATAGGTCTGCTGCAGACGATCCATCACCGGTGTAGCGGCAGCGGCCACGGCATTGGCTGTCGCCGTCGGATTATGGCCGTAGCCATCGAGAATGATCAGCGCAACCGGTCGTGGCGCTGACGAAGGGGCATCGGACATGCTGTTGGCCTCACTGTTGGACGTCGAACGTGCCGGTAGCCGGATAAGGGCTCCGGGGTCGCGACTCACGGCTCCTTCAGGCATCATATCGCAGAGCGGCATGGGGCGTCAGCCCGGCCTCGGATGCAGGCCCCCATCTGGTGTATACTATGGCGCGCTCGTCGCCTCTGGCCGCGACGTCAAGACATTTGCGTTTTTTCAACAAGAGTTATCCGACCTCATGATCGATCAGCTGTTTGAATTCGTGCAGAACCATCCCCTCCTGGTGGGTGCGTTCCTGTTGGTATTGGCTGCGTGGATTGCTTACGAAGTGAAAAACAGCACCAGCAACGGAGTCACCTCAAGCGAAGCGACCCAGTTGATCAATCGCGAAGACGCGGTCGTGATCGACATCCGGGACTCGGGGGATTTCAAGGCCGGACACATTGCGGGGGCGAAGAATATTCCGCAGAGCCAACTGGACAGCCGCCTCGATAAGCTGGAAAAGTTCAAGGAGACACCGGTGATCGTTGCCTGTAAGCACGGTCAGGCGTCCGGTGCGGCCCAAGCCAAGCTCGCCAAGGCCGGATTCACTCGAGCTTACAAGCTCAAGGGAGGCATGGCGCAGTGGCAAGCCGATAGCCTTCCGGTGGTCAAGAAATAGCCACATACAACGCGCGACGGCAACGTCAGTTTTTTCGTTTCAGACTCTTTCAAGGACTTCAGTATGGCGGAAGATAACAATCAGCCTGAAGACGGCAACCAGCAGGCCGCTGGCGGGCAACAGGACAAGCCGCAGTTACAGTTCTCGCTGCAGCGTATCTATGTCAAGGATATTTCGTTCGAATCGCCCAGCGCGCCTGAGGTGTTCAAGCAGCCGTTCAAGCCCAAGGTCGGTCTCGATCTCAACACCTTCAGTGAAAAGGTCAGCGATGATCAGTACGAAGTCGTGATCAAGGTCACCGCCCAGGTGTCACATAGCGAGAGTGGCAATACCTCGTTTCTCGCTGAAATTCAGCAGGCCGGACTGTTCCGCATCGGGGGGCTCGAAGGCGAGCAGTTGGAACACACGCTCGAGGCGTTCTGCCCCAATCTGCTCTTCCCCTATGCGCGGGAGTGCATCGACAATCTCGTCAATCGTGGCGGTTTCCCACCGTTGATGCTGGCGCCGGTCAACTTCGAAGCGATGTATGCCCGCAAGAAGAAACGGGCTGCTGAACAAGGACAAGGTACCGAAACCACTCAGTAAGGTTCGGCAATCGTGTCATTACCTCGCATCCATGTCGCCGCCGAGCTCGTTGCCGGCGGCGAACTCATTCTACCGGAAGCCGCGGCACGGCATGTGGCGCTGGTGTTGCGCATGCGTCGTGGCGATACGTTGACCTTGTTCGACGGGGCAGGTCACGAAGCGTGCGCGACGCTCGTCGACGTGGATCGCAAGCGTGTCGCGGTACAGATTGATGCTGTCGGTGCCGGTCAGGGCGAATCCCCTCTTGTCGTCCATCTCGGTCAGGCGATCTCCAAGGGGGACCGCATGGATTACGCCATCCAGAAAGCTGTCGAACTGGGAGTGGCGGCCATTACGCCTCTCTATACAGCCCATGGTGACGTGCGACTCAAGGGTGAGCGTCAGGCCAAGAAACTGGCACATTGGCAGGCGGTCGCCGCCAGTGCATGCGAACAGTGCGGTCGTGCCACCCTACCTCCTGTCCATGCGCCCTCGTCGCTGGCTGACTGGCTGACAGGGCGTGACGAGGCCTTGCGCCTCATGCTGCACCCCGCTGCCGAACATCACGGCCTCGATGGAGACATTCCCGCGTCGGCCGCGCTGTTGATCGGTCCTGAAGGAGGCCTCTCCCCCACCGAAGTCGATGCCGCCCGGGAAGCCGGATTCTCGGCGCTGTCGCTGGGACCGCGCATCCTGCGTACCGAAACCGCGCCCGTGGTAGCCCTCAGCCTGTTGCAGTTCCGGTTCGGCGACCTGCGCAGGGCCTGATCCTGTCCTGTGTCAACGGGGCGCTTGGTCTCCCCGATATGCTGGGTCATACTGCGCTCATCGTTGAAACATCTTGGAAAGGTCACGATGAGCGAACGCGCACTCAGGGTCGGAGTGGTGATGGATCCCATCGCCGACATCGCCTACAAGAAGGACTCGACATTGGCCATGCTGTGGGCCATCCAGGCTCGCGGCTGGTCGCTGTATTACATGGAGCCGGACGAGCTGTTTCTTCAGGATGGTCGGGCCTGGAGTCGGATGCGAGAGCTCGAGGCCTATCATGACTCCGAGCGCTGGTATGACCTGGGGACCCCTCAGGTCCAGCCGCTTGCCGAACTCGATGTCATCTTGATGCGCCAGGACCCGCCGGTAGATAGCCATTTTCTCAACGTCGTTCATCTGCTGGGTTTTGCCGAGCGTGAGGGCGTGCTGGTGGTCAACCCGACCCGGGCGTTGCTGGAGTGCAACGAGAAGCTCTTTGCCCAGCAGTTCCCGCACTGCTGTGCGCCGACCCAGGTATCATGCGATGAAAAGATCCTGCGGGCGTTTCATGGCGAACATGGCGACGTGATTTTCAAGCCGTTGGACGGCATGGGAGGCAGCGGGATCTTTCATGTCGGGCCGGAAGGCCGCAACCTGGGGGCGATCATCGAGACACTCACGGAGCGAGGCCGTCACCAGATCATGGCCCAACGCTATATCCCCGAGATTACCGAGGGCGATACCCGTATCCTGCTGATCGATGGGGAACCGGTACCCTACGGGTTGGCGAGGGTCCCGATGGCGGGGGAAACCCGTGGCAACCTGGCGGCCGGGGGGCGAGGAGTGAGCCGTGAACTCACGGATCGTGACCGCTGGCTGATTGCGCAGGTGCAGCCCACTCTGCGTGACAAGGGACTGTTGTTCGTGGGGCTCGACGTGATCGGGGATTATATTACCGAGATCAATGTCACCAGTCCGACGTGTATCCGCGAAATCGACGACCAGCGAGGCACCGACATTGCCGGAGATCTGATGGATGTCATCGCCCGACGTGTTGAGACCGGGCCCCGACAGGACATCAAGAAATGATACAATTCGAGATAGAGCCATAGGTAACAATGTCGGCGAGCAGTAGAGCTGATACCCGCTGCCGCCCGGGAGGCCCATGCAAACGTTGAAACACCATTTTCTGCTGGCGATGCCGCATCTCGAAGATCCCAATTTCGCCGGCAGCCTGAGTTATCTTTGCGATCATGACGACAACGGCACGATGGGCGTGATCGTCAATCGACCGCTGGATCTGACGCTGGATGCTCTGTTCGAACAACTCGATATCGATGACGAGGAGAGCCCTCATCGCGACGCACCGGTCTACTACGGTGGTCCCGTGCACAAGGATCGTGGATTCATCCTGCATCGTGGCAGTAGCCAGTCGTGGGATTCCAGTATCCAGGTGGCGGATGACATTGCGCTTACCACCTCCATGGATATGCTGCATGCCCTCGGGTCGGGGCGCGGCCCTGATGAGTTCCTGGTGTGTCTGGGGTGCTCCGGCTGGGAGGCCGGTCAGTTGGAGTCCGAAATCAAGGACAATGCCTGGCTGACCGTCGAAGGACGTGCCGATATCCTGTTCGAGGTGCCGCCGGAGCAACGCTTGAATGCGGCGGCCGGCATCCTTGGCATCGACCTGAACCTGATGAGCCGCGAGGCCGGCCATAGCTGATCCATGACGGCGACAGAGGGGCAGCGCCTGATCCTGGCGTTCGATTTCGGGACCCGTCGGATGGGCGTGGCCGTTGGTAATGAATGGATTCGGCGTGCCACGGCCCTGGATCCGATACCGGCCCGCGATGGTATTCCCGACTGGCAGCAGGTGACCCGGTTAGTCGAGGAATGGCAACCGGACCTGTTCGTGGTCGGATTGCCGCTCAACATGGACGGCTCGGAATCCGATATGAGCGTGCGGGCGCGCAAATTCGGCAATCGTCTGCATGGTCGCTATGGCAAGCCCTGCGAAATGACCGATGAACGGGGGTCCACACGTGAAGCCAAGGCGATTGCCCGTGAAGCCGGTCATAAAGGCAATTATCGCGATGAAGGGGTCGACGGCTTGTCCGCCCAGTTGATTCTCGAGGGGTACTTCGCCGCTCGGGAGGGCTTGCCGCCACGGTCACGGCCGTGACGGCTCGAGATGACATTCATGCCGTGGCGTCGGCGTAGGCTTCCCTGACATCGTCCACGGTGATGCAGGTGTATTTGTCCATGAAGAACGCCAGTGTCGAAGGACAGGCGAAACGCTCTTCGAATTCTTCTCGGTTGCCGTCACGTTCACGAACGACATGGGCACGATATTGGTCGCCGTCCCGGGCCACATGAACGGTTGCCTCAAGACCATAAACCTGCTTGTTGACGGTCAGTTCTCCGTGACGGGACAGCATGGCCTCCAACTGCTCCCCATCCTGAATCTCTTCCGACGTGGCCCAGAGGTCCTGATCGCGATCACCGTATTGGTAGAGGATGGAAATCAGCAAGGCCGAGAACACGATCCCGATCAACAACTGCGTGATCTGGGCATGCGACGGTGATGTCGTCAACAGCAGCAACGCCTGAATGATGGCACCGGCCGCCAGGAACATGGCCAATGGTCGCCAGATACGTGGGTTCATGACCCCCTTGTTGAGTGCATAACCCCATAGCCCGGCGACAGCCAAAGCACCGACGGCGACCTGGATCACGACCATCGCCGATCCGCCACCGACCATCAATGCGATCACCCCCAGGATGAGCAGCAGGCTGTATAGGGCGCCTAACATCATATAGGCTCGCTCCAGGTTCATAGGCGTCATGCCTCCCTTATCGTTCGCTCTTGTCATTGGTATCCGACCGGTTATCCGGCGATAGCTTCTCATATTCATCGCGCATGATCAGCCCTGCGAAGGTCTAGTCACGTCATGGACAGGGCTAACGACTGACCAGCGCGTCAGAAATCCGCATCATCCACGCCGATCTTGTGGGGGACAAACCAACGGACGTCACGGCGCTCCTTGTCGATCAGATGCTCGACACCCAACAGCGTCGCGAAAATCGCCATGCGTATCGGGATGCCATTGTCGGTCTGGCGAAATATTGCCAGGCGAGGATCTCCGTTAAGGTCGGGGTCGAGGTCATTGGCTTCGGACCGACTATCACGAGGCAATGGGTGCATGACGATCGTATCGCGGGCACAGTGACGGTCGAGGAACGACCGGTCAACGATGAAGTCTCGCGTAAGGCCGGTGAAACTCTCGGTCATCTCTTCAGTAAAGCGTTCCTTCTGGATTCGTGTCGTATAGATGACATCCAGATCATGAAAGTCACTGACCAGGTTATGCCGACGCTCGATACGGTGGCCGCGTGACACGGCCAGGTCGACCACATGATCCGGCATTTCCAGGCCGGGCGGTGAGACCAAGGTGATGCGCAGGGGATCGAAGAGCGACAACAGTTTGATCAGCGAGTGCACGGTGCGGCCGTACTTTAGATCGCCGGTCAGTAACAGATGAGCACCGGCCAGTGACTTGCCGAGCCGAGTGAATTCCTTGTCGATAGTATACAGGTCCAGCAATGCCTGGCTGGGATGCTCGCCGGGACCGTCGCCGCCATTGATCACCGGGACGTTGGTTGCCTGGGCGAACTCACTTACCGAGCCCTGTTCCGGGTGCCGCATGACGATGGCGTCGACATAGCCACTCATCACCCGGCTGGTATCGTAGAGTGACTCCCCCTTGGCCATCGAGGAAAAGGTGAAGCCGGTGGTATCGCAGACACTGCCTCCCAGGCGGCAGAAGGCGGTATTGAAACTGACGCGGGTTCTCGTGCTGGCCTCAAAGAACAGGTTGCCGAGCACGGCACCTTCCAGAACGCGCGTTACCTGGCGTCGTTGGGCGATGGGCTCGACCTGCCGAGCTACCTGAAAGAGATGTTCGACGCGTTCACGGGACAGGGAGTCGACTGACAACAGATGTGGCGTCATCGCGCTGGGCCTCGCAATGTGGTGTGACGAATGGCGGTGGATAGTGTAACCGCTGTCGGGTGTACGTCACGAGGCGCCTGCAAAGAAATGCGGTTCAGGCAGTGTATTCCGCTGCTTCCGGCAACCGCCCGCCCAATTGCTCCGTGATTTCACGCGCCGCGCGGCTGACCAGTCCACCGAGTTCCGCCAGGCGCGATTCGGAAATCCTGGCGACGGGGCCTGACACCGAAATGGCGGCCAATGGGCTACCCTGCTCGTCATGAATCGACGCGGCAACACAGTGCAAGCCCACAGCGTGCTCTTCACGATCGCAGGCATACCCCTGGCGCCGGATCTCGGCAAGACCTTGTCGAAGCCGGGCCGGTGTGTCGATGGTATTGTCGGTGACCCGAGGTAGGCCGCGAGCCTGCAGAATGCGTTCGATATCCTTGTCGGGAAGCCAGGCCAGCAAGGCCTTGCCCACGCCTGAGGCATGCATCGGCGCACGTGATCCCAGCGGCGTGATCATGCGCATCATCTGGGGGGATTCGCTCTGGGCCAGAAAGACTGCCATGCCATCATCGCGGATACCGAGATTGGCGGACTCACCCGTCTCTTCGGTCAGTCGGCGAAGATAAGGGCGCGCCGTCGCCACGAAATCGCGCGCTTCCAGAAAGGTATTACCGATCTGGAATGTCTTCACGCCGATTTTCCACAGACCGAGTTCGGTATCCTGTGTGATGAATCCCTGTTTGTGCAGAGCCTGTAATAATCGGTGCGTGGTCGAGGGGGCCAGACCCACGATCTGGGCGATGTCGGACAAGGCGAGGCCGAGCGGCGCTGCTGCCAGCCCCTCGAGGATATTCAAGCCACGCACCAGTGACTGGCTATGCCCGCCACTGCCCTTGCCAGAGCCGGCAGGCCGCCCCACCGTTTTGCGTTTGGTCTCCGTCACGCCTGCTTCTCCGTCACCCGTGCGTTCATTTCGCGCCATAGCATACACCTTCATGACGGTTCTGTCGTGGTGACGGAAATCGATTCCATTATCGTTCGGCGCGGGCCTCCAGGCGCAGTTGAGCAATACGGTTGATTTGATCGATGGCGGTGCGTCGTTCGTCATCCGGTGTATTGTTCAGGCGCGATTCGAAGGCCGCCAGAATCGTGTGCCGATCATTACCTTTGACGGCCATCACGAACGGGAATTCGAAGCGTTTCTTATAGGCGTCGTTGAGGCGCTCGAAACGGGCCAACTCCTCTGGCGTGCATTGATCCAGCCCCGCCCCTGCCTGTTCAAGGGTCGAATCGTCGGTCAGGTCACCCGCCACAGCGGCTTTACCCGCAAGATCGGGGTGTGCACGGATCACTGCCAGCTGTTGTTCCGGGCTCGCTTCGGACAGTACGGCGGCCATGGCGGAAGCCAAACCCGCCGGTGAGTCGTGTGCTTCGGTCAGACCTCTCTCCCAGGCGCCTTCGGCTACCCAGGGTGAATGTTCGTAAACATCGCCATAGTGGGCCACGAACGCTGTCCTATCGAGCTGACTGGGGCGCGGTGAGAGCAGTGGCGTCGTCATTATGGATTATCTCCTGCTAGTGAGTTGGCGTACTCGATACAATAACTGTATACAAAAAATCTTTGAAATGTACTCTATTAAGAGCTAAAAATGTTTTCATAGGAGTAGGGATCAGCCTAGCGGCTGTCGTTCAACCTGTCAGCGTCGTGAACGTAATGCCGCCTATCATCAATCGATAATGTTCGAGGAGAATTCCCATGGGTTACCTGACAACGCATGTATTGGACACTGCCCGTGGTCGTCCCGGCGAGGGCATCCGTATCGAAATTTTCCGTCTCGAGGGAGAACGCCGCGAGTACCTGGGCGAGGTCGTGACCAATGACGATGGACGTTGCGATGCCCCGCTTCTGGAGGGCAGCGCCTTCACCGTCGGTGAGTACGAATTGCTGTTCCATGCCGGTGATTATCTCGATCGTCATCAGGCGCCAGGGATGTCACCCCGTTTCCTTAATCGCATCCCTCTACGGTTCGGTGTCGCTGATGCCGGTGAGCACTATCACGTGCCACTGCTGTTGTCGCCGTTCGGCTATTCCTCGTATCGCGGCAGCTGAAGAGCGCACGACACGCCATCAATGAACAACAACGACATTTGCCGAGGATCTGTTCATGCCCTCATATTTGCTGGATTTCATTAACTTCATGCTGCGATGGCTGCATGTCATTGCGGCCATCGCCTGGATCGGGGAATCGATCTATTTCGTGATGCTGGATAACAGCCTGAAAACGCCCGAGGACGAGAGCAGCCGACGCAAGGGCGTTTTCGGCGAAATGTGGGCCGTACATGGTGGCGGCTTCTACCACAACCAGAAATACGCCACGAGCCCCGAAAAACTGCCGGATGACCTGCACTGGTCGTATTGGAAGTCCTATACGACCTGGTTGTCGGGATTTGCTCTGTTCGTCTTGCTCTATATGGCGAACCCGGGTTTCTATCTGGTCGATTCCGGTAACGACTGGGAATGGGCGGCGAACATGAACGGAGCGGAAGCCAATATCCTGGCGCTCGCATTCCTGTTCGGCGGCTGGGTCGTTTACAACCAGATGTGCAAGCGCATCAGCCCCAATATGGAGCGGGATGGCCTGCTTAGCCTGGCAGTGGCCGTCCTGATGGTCTTTGTCGCTTACTTGAGTACCCAACTCTTTGCCGGACGCGCCGCCTTCCTGTTGACCGGTGCCGTGATGGCGACCGCCATGTCGGCCAATGTGTTCTACTGGATCATTCCCGGACAGCGTCGCATGGTCGAGGCGATGAAGGCCGGTGAGGAGCCCGATCCGCTCGATGGCAAGCGAGGCAAGCAGCGCTCGGTACACAATACCTATTTCACTCTACCCGTGGTTCTGTTGATGATCAGCAATCATTACTCGTTCGTGTATTCCCACGAGTATGCCTGGTTGCTCATGTCGCTGTTCATCTTCGCGGGTGCCCTGATTCGTCAGTTCTTCGTACTGATGCATGCGGGATCGATTCGTCCGGCCTATCCGGCTGCCGGGGTGGCTCTGATATTGCTGGCATTCTGGATTGCGGCCCCAGCTGGCAGTTCCTCTGGGGACGAGAGCGCCGACGCTGATGGGCCGACACTGGATGAAGTCCATGCCATCGTCGAGGATCGCTGCGTCCAGTGTCACTCGTCCGACCCGAGTGAGGATGGCTACTCCTCGGCGCCCGCGGGTATTGAATACGATACCAAGGAGCAGTTGCAGAAGATGATGGCTGATACCAAGGAGGTAGTGGCCAGCGAATACATGCCGTTGGGTAACGTGACCGAAATGACCGAGGAAGAGCGGGAGGTCATCGCCGACTGGCGTGAATAAGGAGGCGTGGGTCGCTTCGTCAACGAAAGCGTATACAATGGGGTCAGACGTGATTTACAGCTGATGTGGAGCCTTGTTGACCATGACGGAGCGACAATCACAACCGGTGTCCAGTCCCTCTTCCCCTCAGCGTCGCCGGGGCAAGAACGGTGATGGTGACAAGCGTCATGATGCCATCTATCGCGCGATCAGTGACGCCATCATCGAGCATCGTCTCAAACCCGGTGCCCGTTTGAGGGAAGACGCGTTGTCCGACGTGTTTGGTGTCAGCCGCACCGGGATTCGCAAGATTCTCCAGCGCCTGGCCCTGGAACAGATCGTGACCTTGACGCCACGTCGCGGTGCGAGTGTGACACGGCCTACGGCGGATGAAGCCAAGGATGTATTCGATGCCCGTCAGATGATCGAATGCGGGCTGATGGAGGCCGTGGCGCGTCGCATCACGGCAGCGGATATCGACGAGCTGCGGGACATGGCCAAGCGGGAGCGCGACGCCTTGCGGGTGGGGGAACAGAGTACCGCCATCAAATTATCGGCAGCGTTCCATGAGCGCCTGGCACAGCTTTCAGGCAACGCCACGCTGGCCGATTTCGTCGCACGGTTGTGCTCGCGCTCCTCATTGATTCTGGCCGTGTATGGCAGTTCCGGCCACCTGGGATGCGAGTCCCATGATCATGACGAACTGGTCCGTCATCTGGAAGCCGGAGATGGCGAGCGGGCTAAAACGTTCATGAGTCGTCACCTCAAAACGATCGAGTCTTCCTTGTCGATCGTCGAAGAGGAAGATCAGACCCCCGATCTGTATCGCATCTTTGCCGAGTGACCCGGTGTCAGGACACCGGGTCGGTTGGCATGGATGGCGTGAAATTCCGTTCAAGGGGCAGGGGCGACAGCGGTGTGGCGTGACATGAAACCATAGTAGAACAGCCCGCCGAGGCCCGCGCCGATCAACCAGGCATACCCACCCAGTGCTTCGAGTGCCGGTACCCATACCGATGAAATCGAGAACAGCGCAGCCAGACCGAAGGCGGCGAGCGCCCGCTGATTCCATCCCTTGGTGTAGTAATAGGCGCTGTCCGGGGCGGAGGAGAACATGGCTTCCAGGTCCAGGTTCTGACGTTTCACGAGGTAATAATCGACCACGATGATGCCGTAGAACGGCGCGACGACGGCACCCAGGGCATTGACGAAGCCGGGAACGCCGATACGACTGATCACGGTGACCCACAGGGCGCCGATGAAGAAAGCGATGATCGCTGTGATCAACCCGCCGACACGAAAGCTGATCTTGCGGGGAAAGAGGTTGGCCAAGTCATAGGCCGGTGGAATGAAGTTGGCGACCAGATTGATCCCGACCGTGGCAGCAAAGAAGGTGATGGCGGCAATGATCGTCAGCGGGAGTGCATCGACGCGTTCGACGATATCCGAGGGGTTGGTCAGGGTTTCGCCGAATATCACCAGCGTACCGGCGGTGATGATCAATGCGATGAACGAAAAGAACGCGACATTGAGCGGCAGGCCGAGCAGGTTGCCAAGCTTCATCTCGCGTTCGCTGCGAACGAAGCGCGTGAAATCGCCGAAATTGATCACGACCGCGGCGAAGTAGGCGATCATGGTTCCGGTGATGGCCAGAAAAGCCGTAATGGGGTTACCTCCGCCGTCGCCTTCTTCACCACTGAAAATGGTGCCGATGGCAGGGAGCAGCTCGCTGCCGGCCTGAATCCATACCACGCCCATCAATGCAATCATGACCAGGTAGACCAGCGGCCCGGCCCAATTGAGGAAGTGCTTGATGCGCTCGATCCCGGACCAGAAGATGGCGATCTGAAAGGCCCAGACGATCACGAACGAGATCCAGTCGATCGTCGATAATCCCAGCAGTGTGCCGCCGGGGTCGCCAAACAGCGCTGTCAGGAGCAATGCCATGGCGGTTGAGGCGAAATAGGTTTGTACGCCGTACCAGAAAATGCCAATGATGGCGCGCAGCATGGCTGGGAAGTTGGCGCCGTGAACCCCCATGCTGGCCCGTACCATGACGGGAAAAGGGATACCGTACTTGACGCTGGGTTTGCCGGTGAGATTCACCAGAAACATCACCACCACACCAGCCAGGATGATGGCTGCCATCACCGCCCAGCCGTTGAGACCATACGAGAGAAAGAGCGAGGCGGCCAGGGTATAGCCGAACAGGCTCTGGATGTCATTGGACCAGACATTGAAAATCTCGAAGGCGCCCCATCGGCGTTCAGTTTTCTTGATCGGGGCCAGGTCGGCATTGTAAAGCGCCGGGTCCCGGCTCGCGATATCGAGTTCGTTATCGTTCATTGGCCACTCCTGCAAGCGCGTGAAGAGGACCGCCGAGGGCAGCGGTCCTGCCGTATGGTGGGTAAGTCAGTTGGTGAAACGTTGGCAGGGAGACCAGTAGCGCATCAGCACATAATAGGCCACTCCCGCCGGGATCAGACTGGCGTACCAGGAGATATCCGATACCGTGAAAGCCACGACAACGCCAATGCCGGTCGCGATAAGGGCCGCATAGTTGACCCCCTGATACGGACCGTTCTGATCATAGAGTTTGTCGAGATCCAACTGGCGGCGACGGATCAAGTAATAATCCACTACCAGAATCGCGAAAATCGGGCCGAGGAAAGCCGAGTAGGTCTGTACGAACACCTGGAGGCCCGCCGCCGAGCCGTCCTTGACCAGCTCCCAGGGGAAAGTGGCAAAGGCCAGGAAACCGACGATGACGGTGGCGGTTCGGTACTTCAGCTTGAAGACATCCATCAACACATAGGTGGGTGGCACCACGTTGTTGAGCACATTGGTGGTCACCTGGGCAAACGCAATGAACAGCAGGGTGGTCATCAACAGCGGCGTATTGTCCACGGCATTGGCGAAGACATCGATGGGGTCGGCGACGCCGGTTGCCTCGGACACCATGAACCCGATGAGTCCCATGAAAATGGTGCAGGGCAGGATGGACATGGAGTAAATGGTGGTCAGCATGCCGGGGCCGCTGCCATGCTTGAGCTCACGGGCATAGTCACTGACATTGAGGATCATGGTGCTGTAGATCCCCAGGAACAGCATGGTGGCCCCCCAGAACGGCAGCCCCCAGGAGCCTTCCATGGTGATCAGGCTTGCCGAGAGCTCGTCGCCATAGCGCTGAATGGTGCTGTAGAACATATAGACCAGCGAGGCGAGAATGAAAGCACTGCCGATATTTTCCAGCCACTTGATGCCCTGGAAACCGAAAACCGAAAGCAGGATTTGCAGTAGTTGGAAGGTGATGAAGAAAAAGACGATGTTGCTGAAGCCGAATAGCGTTTCCGAGACAGCGTTCAGTGCACCGGCACCGATCCAGCTCTGGAAGCCGTACCAGACGATGGCGGGCAAGGCGCGTACCAGCCCGGGCAGGCGGGTGCCGGAGAAGCCGAATGCACTGCGTGCCTGAACCATGAAGGGAATGCCGTATTTGTAGCCGGCGGCGCCATTGAGTGCCAGAGCGACGCCGATCACGAAACAGCCGATGGCGATGGCCAGGGTCGCCTGGATCAGATTCAGAGTACCCACCACGCTGGAGCCCATGGCGAAGGTGCCGATGGAGACGCAGCCACCGAACCAGGCCAGAAAATAGGAGGCACGCCCCATGATGCGAACCTTCTGTGGTGCCAGATTCTCGTCACCTGGGGCTTTATCGTTGACGGCTGCGGGATGCGGCGTAACGGCGTCGGGTTGGGGGATGTCTTGTTGCATGTTGTTGTCCTCGCAAGAGTATCTCGGGGTTGTTGTTGTCAGCCACCGCGCCCATCAGGGCTGAGTGTGTGAGTCTTGCGGCGTGCGGCTCGTTGTTGTGTCGGTTTGGTGCCACCTCGCCTCAGGGCGTTTCGCGCGACAGGTGTTCGAAGCGACCGGTGAAAGCCTTCGGTCGCGGAAAAGCAAGATCGCCGTACTTGCTGGTGCCGAGTCCCAGACCCACGAGCGCCTCGGCCAGTTTGACCGCGGATGTGACGCCCTCCACGACCGGTAGTCCGACAGCGTCACTGATGGTATCCGTCAGTTCGGCCATGCCGCCGCACCCCAGGACGATGGAGCCGATGTTGTCCTCATCCCTGGCCCGCCGACACTCATCGATGATGCGCCCGAGAGCGGCCTCGCCCTCCTCTTCCAGATCCAGTACCGGAATGTCGGCGGCACGCACTCGCCGGCAGTGATGGCGGAAGCCGTACTGTTCCAGCAAATGTTCGGCGATGATGGTGGTGCGACCGAGCGTTGTCACGATGGAGAAGCGGGTACTGATCAGGGTCGCCATGTGAAATGCCGCCTCGGCGATACCGATGACCGGTGCCCGGGTCAGTTCACGAGCGGCCAGCAGGCCTGGGTCGCCGAAGCAGGCAATGACATAGGCATCGGTGGCATCATTTTCACCGGCCCGGATTTCCTCGGTTACCCCGACGGCACTGATGGTTTCATCGAAGTGGCTTTCGATCGAGACGGGGCCGCCGCTGGGCTGACTTGCCGTGATGCGTGTGCCGGGGGCGGCAATACGCCGAGCGGCTTCACCGATCGTCTCGGTCATCGCCGAGGTCGTATTGGGATTGATGACTCGGATATGCATGGCATGCGTCCTGACCAATTGGGCAACTTTTGTGAACAAAATAGTAGCTATTTGTACACAAAATAGAAGCCGCTTTCACCGAACGCAAGAGCGACGTTGAAAAACGCTTGACGTATCCATATCGGGCGGCTTCTTCCAGGAACCGTGCGCACATTGTGCTTGCAGGATCAGTCCGGGATCAGGCATGGCTTGCATCTAATATGGATACACTCTACATTTTTATTGTATACATAAATGGGTCGATGACTCCGAACAATCAAAGGAAAGACATCATGAGTCCCTCCACGAACGCTGAATATCCTCGTGATCTGAAAGGTTACGGACGCACGCCGCCCCATGCCGATTGGCCGGGCAAGGCCCGGATCGCTGTCCAGTTCGTTCTCAATTACGAGGAAGGTGGTGAGAACTGTGTTCTGCATGGCGACAGCCACTCAGAAAAATTCCTGTCCGAGATCGTGGGTGCCGAGGCGTATCCCGAACGACACATGAGTATGGAGTCGATTTATGAATACGGCTCCCGCGTTGGCGTCTGGCGGGTACTCAATGAGTTTGAGCGTCGCGGCTTGCCATTGACGGTCTTCGGCGTGGCCATGGCCCTGGAGCGTCATCCCGACGTGGCTCAGGCATTCAAGGAGCTGGGACACGAAGTGGCTTGTCATGGCTGGCGCTGGATTCATTACCAGGGCGTGCCGGAGAGTGTCGAACGCGAACACATGCGTCGCGCCATCGAGATCTTCCAGGAGCTCTACGGGGAAAAACCCTTGGGTTGGTATACCGGACGGGACAGCCCCAATACCCGTCGCCTGGTCCTCGACGAGGGATCCTTCCTCTACGACAGCGATTACTATGGGGATGACCTGCCGTTCTGGACACAGGCGAAGGACAGCGAGGGAGACATGCATGATCATCTGATCGTGCCCTATACCCTGGACTCCAACGACATGCGCTTCGCCTCTCCGCAAGGATTCAACACTGCCGAGCACTTCTTCACCTATCTCCGCGACGCCTTCGATGTCCTTTATGCTGAAGGCGAGGAGACCCCAAAGATGCTGTCGGTTGGCTTGCACTGCCGGTTGATCGGTCGTCCCGGACGCTTCCGGGCCCTGCAGCGCTTTCTCGATCACATCGAGGCCCATGACCGTGTCTGGGTCACGCGACGGATCGATATCGCCAGGCACTGGGCCGAGAGACATCCCGTGCGAAATGGTTGATGAGCGATTCCATCAAATAAATGGAAAATATTTCCATAAAGGTTTCTTATGACGCAGCGTCAATACTATGCACCGACTGGTGGCCTGCCGCCCCAGACCCAGTTGTTGACCGATCGGGCGGTATTCACCGAGGCCTATGCGGTGATTCCCAAGGGGGTCATGTGCGACATCGTGACCAGCTATCTCCCCTTCTGGGACAACACCCGACTGTGGATGCTGTCGCGTCCCTTGTCGGGATTCGCCGAGACGTTCTCCCAGTACATCATGGAGGTGTCGCCTGGAGGGGGGAGCGACAAGCCGGAACCGGATGCCGCTGCCGAGGCCGTTCTGTTCGTCGTCGAGGGTGAAATGACGCTGACGATCGATGGAGAAAACCATGTCATGGGGCCCGGGGGTTATGCGTATCTACCGCCAGCGTGCCCATGGCAGGTACGCAACCATGCCTCGGCAGCAGTACGGTTCCATTGGATCCGCAAGGCCTATGAGCATGTCGAGGGGTTGGACGTGCCGCCCCCCTTCGTGACCAATGAAAACGATATCGAACCGACACCGATGCCCGAGACGGATGGCCGTTGGGCAACGACACGCTTCGTCGATCCCGAAGATCTGCGGCATGACATGCATGTGACGATCGTGACCTTTCAGCCGGGCGGTGTGATTCCCTTCGATGAAACGCACGTGATGGAGCACGGGCTCTACGTACTGGAAGGTAAGGGCGTTTATCATCTCAACCAGGACTGGGTGGAAGTTGAAGCCGGCGATTTCATGTGGCTGCGCGCTTTTTGCCCTCAGGCTTGTTATGCCGGGGGGCCCGGGCCATTCCGGTATCTGCTGTATAAGGACGTGAACCGTCATGCATCGTTGCGACCCGGCCCCCGCTAGCCAGAGGAGTACTTATGCTGGAATTGACAGCCGAACCATTGACCCCGGAGGCCTTCGCACCGTTCGGTGACGTCATCGACACACGAACGGCCGATTATTTCCACATCAATGCCGGACGCACGCGTCGTTACCACGATCTGGCCATGGTCGAGCTATTGGGGGACGAGGCACGCCCCTTGATCAGCATCTTCGCCAGCCAGCCGGTGGCGATTCCCCTGACACTGGACTTCCTGGAGTGTCATCCCCTCGGCAGCCAGGCCTTCATGCCACTTCATGGGGAACGTTTCCTGATCGTGGTGGCGCCCCCGGGGGAGACAATCGATCCGGCAACGGTGCGCGCTTTCGTTACCGATGGTCGCCAGGGAGTGAACTATCGGGCGGGAACCTGGCACGCGATTCAATCGGTGCTGGATCGCGAGGGCGAATTCCTGGTTGTCGACCGAGGGGGGCCGGGTGACAACTGTGAGGAGTATTCATTGGACCTGCGGGTCACGCTGGAGTGATACACCCGCTTCCCACATGGTGAGTCAGCATTCCGATGCGTGGGCTGATGGCCGGCAATTGATTTGCCGGTCTTTTTTGTGTCATTTTGCCCTTATAAATTTTTTATGGAAAATATTTCCATAAATATTGACAGAGTCGTCGTTGAGACCTAGCTTTATATACAACAACAAAGCGAACGCCATCGAGGAGGATTCGTCGTGGCTAAAATGACAGCAGCAGAAGCCGCCGTTCACGTACTCAAGAAGGAAGGTGTCGAGGTTGCCTTCGGGCTGCCGGGTGCCGCCATCAACCCGTTCTATGCCGCTATGCGTCGCGTTGGTGGTGTCGATCACGTGCTGGCGCGCCACGTCGAAGGTGCCTCGCACATGGCCGAGGGGTATACCCGCACCCAGGCCGGCAATATCGGCGTTTGCATCGGCACGTCCGGACCAGCGGGAACCGACATGGTCACGGGACTGTATTCGGCCAGTGCCGATTCCATCCCGATCCTCTGCATCACCGGACAGGCGCCCAGCGCCAAGCTTCACAAGGAAGATTTTCAGGCGGTCAATATTCGTGAGATTGCCGGCCCGGTGACCAAGTGGGCGGTCACGGTACTGGAACCGGCCCAGGTACCCCGGGCATTTCAGCAGGCCTTCCAGTTGATGCGTTCATCGCGTCCCGGTCCGGTATTGATCGATCTGCCGATCGATGTGCAGATGAGTGAAATCGAGTTCGATCCCGACACCTACGAGCCGTTACCGGCTTACAAGCCGAGTGCGACACGCGCCCAGATCGAGAAGGCCTTGGCCATGCTCAATGACGCGGAGCGTCCTTTGCTGGTGGCGGGCGGAGGCATCATCAATGCCGATGCCAGCGACAAGCTCGTTGAATTAGCCGAGCTCACCGGGGTACCGGTCATTCCCACTCTGATGGGCTGGGGGACGATCCCCGACGATCATCCCTTGATGGCAGGAATGGCGGGGTTGCAGACAGCGCATCGTTACGGCAATGCTACGCTGCTGGCTTCCGATTTCGTCATGGGTATCGGCAACCGCTGGGCCAACCGACACACCGGCAGCCTCGATACGTATACTCAGGGACGCACGTTCGTCCATGTCGATATCGAGCCGACCCAGATCGGCCGGATCTTCGGGCCGGATTACGGGATCGTCTCCGATGCCGGCGCCGCGCTCGAGCTGTTCGTCGAGGTGGCCCGACAGTGGCAGGCCGAAGGCCGGCTCAAGGATCGCAGTGACTGGGCCGAAACATGCCAGGAGCGCAAGCGGACCTTGCTGCGCAAGACACATTTCGACGATGTGCCGGTCAAGCCGCAGCGTGTGTACGAAGAGATGAACAAGGCCTTCGGGCGAAACACGCGCTATGTCAGCACCATCGGCCTGTCGCAGATAGCCGGCGCTCAGTTCCTGCATGTCTATCAGCCCCGTCATTGGATCAACTGTGGTCAGGCCGGCCCTTTGGGGTGGACGATTCCTGCCGCCCTTGGGGTCTGCCGAGCGGATCCGGAAGCGGAGGTGGTGGCGTTGTCGGGCGACTATGACTTTCAGTTCATGGTCGAGGAACTGGCTGTCGGTGCCCAATTCAACTTGCCCTATATTCACGTTCTGGTGAATAACTCCTACCTGGGACTGATTCGCCAGGCGCAACGCGGTTTTGACATGGACTACTGTGTACAACTGGCGTTCGAGAATATTAACTGTCCCGAGATCAATGGGTACGGTGTGGATCACGTCTCGGTGGTCGAAGGCCTGGGCTGTAAGGCCCTGCGGGTCACCCGTCCCGAGGCGATCGGTGCGGCATTCTCCGAGGCGCGTGAATTGATGCAACAGTATCGAGTGCCCGTCGTTGTCGAGATCATTCTCGAGCGGGTGACTAATATTTCCATGGGGACCGATCTCGACGGGGTCAACGAGTTCGAGGCGCTGGCCGAAAACACCACCGAAGCACCGACATCCATCGCTGCCCTGACTTGAGGCTGACCGGACGTCGGCGGATCGTCACGAGAATCGATAACAAGCGAGGAGACCGTTATGCCAAAATTTGCCGCCAATCTCAGTATGCTGTTTACCGAGATGGATTTCCTGGATCGCTTCCAGGCCGCCGCCGATGCCGGATTCAAGGGGGTAGAGTACCTTTTTCCCTATGACTATCCGGCTGAGGACATCAAGCAGCGACTCGATGCCAATGGCTTGACCCAGGTGCTGCACAACCTGCCGGCAGGTGATTGGAGTGCAGGCGAGCGGGGGATCGCCTGCCACCCCGATCGGATCGATGAGTTCCGTGACAGTGTCGATACGGCGATCAAGTATGCGACGACGCTTGGCTGCAAGCAGGTCAATTGCCTGGCCGGCATTCAGCCGCAAGGTGTCAGTCATGATGAAGCACGCAAGACGTTGATCGGAAATCTGCGTTACGCCGCCGACAAGCTCAAGGACGCCGGCGTCCTGCTGATCGCCGAACCGATCAACACCCGAGATATTCCCGGCTTCTTCCTCAATCGGACCGAGCAGGCTCTCGGTGTCTTCGACGAGGTGGGAAGTGACAATCTCAAGTTGCAGTACGACATCTATCACATGCAGATCATGGAAGGGGACCTGGCTCCAACGCTGGAGAAGCACCAGTCGCGAATCGCTCACATCCAGATTGCCGATACGCCTGGACGTCATGAGCCTGGCACCGGAGAGATCAACTATCCGTTTCTGTTTGCTCACCTCGATCGTCTCGGCTACGACGGCTGGGTCGGGTGCGAGTACAAACCCCGGACGACAACGCGTGAAGGGCTCGGCTGGCTGGATCGGTGAAACGCTGTTGCGCTCGGCATCTTGGCCGCCGGCGGTGTCGAGGCGTCGAACCGTCGCAATCCTCATTGAGCACCCAGTCAACTCCGGTGACTGCGTGCCGGCGGTGGCCGACCTGCCTGCGCTCACGACGCGTTTCAGAAGTTTGCCAACGATCATGAAGACAAGCTGAAAGGAGAAACATCATGAGCAAGATCGGTTTTATTGGATTGGGTATCATGGGGCGTCCCATGGCAGGACACTTGCTGGATGCCGGTCACGACGTCACGACCGTTGAACATCGCAAGCCTCTTCCCCAGGAGTTGGCGGACAAGGGGGCTCAGGTGGTAGCCAGCCCCAAGGCGGTCGCCGAGGTATCCGAGATCGTCATTACCATGGTGCCGGATACACCGGACGTGGAGGCGGTCCTGTTCGGTGAGAACGGTGTCGTAGAGGGCCTGAAGCCAGGTACCTTGGTGATCGACATGAGTTCCATTGCGCCCTTGGCGACACAGGATTTTGCCAAGCGTATTCACGATGCTGGTGGTGAATACGTCGACGCGCCGGTCTCCGGTGGTGAAGGAGGCGCGATCAATGCAGCGTTGACCATCATGGTCGGTGGAACCAAGGAGGGATTCGAACGCGCCCTGCCGCTGTTCGAGGTCATGGGCAAGACCATCACGCATATCGGCGGTCATGGCGACGGCCAGACCTGCAAGGTCGCCAACCAGATCGTTGTGGCATTGACCATCGAGGCCGTCTCCGAAGGGCTGCTGTTCGCCTCCAAGGCGGGCGCCGACGTGGCCAAGGTGCGTGAGTCGCTGCTCGGTGGGTTGGCACAGTCGAAGATTCTTGATGTCCACGGCGAGCGCATGATCAACCGTACCTTCGAGCCCGGTTTCAAGGTGCATCTGCACCAGAAGGATCTCAATCTGGCGCTGGAGGGAGCGCGCAGTCTCAACCTTTCCTTGCCCGGTACCGCCAATGCGCA
This sequence comes from Aidingimonas halophila, assembly GCF_900106955.1. GTDB lineage: Bacteria > Pseudomonadota > Gammaproteobacteria > Pseudomonadales > Halomonadaceae > Aidingimonas > Aidingimonas halophila. The sequence continues at coordinate 338,898 of NZ_FNNI01000003.1, forward strand.
GCAACTGTTCCAGGCTTGTGCGGCGCATGGTGGAGAAGAGTGGGACCATTCCGGCATGTTGAAAGCGTTGGAAGCTCTCGCCAATCACGAGGTCAACCGCTGAATCGAGGCGGTTGCACATCTGCCGCTTTTCCCTACGTTTCCTGATTTGGCGGGCGCGGGGTCGTCGCCCGCCATTCGCCACGACATGTGGCCCTCCGCCGGCAATGGGTAGCTTTGAGTTGACCCGCTGCCGGTTTTTTTCCGTCGTAACGCGTGTCGTCTTTCCAGCGAGGACTTCGTCGATGAATGCCTATGTGCCTTTCACCAGCCATGACGCTTCTCGGCAGTGGTTGACTCATCTAGCCCAGTCGGCTGTCTCGGCTGTGTATCCCGATCGCCTGTTTGGCGACTGCCTTCCCAATTCGCCCGATGGACGGACTGTGGTGGTCGGGGCCGGCAAGGCCGCCGCCGCCATGGCCAAGGCACTTGAATCCGCCTGGGAGGCGCATTGTCCGACTGCTCCGCTTGAAGGGATGGTCGTCACACGTTATGGACATAGTGAACCCTGTCGCCATATCGAAGTACTGGAAGCGTCTCATCCCATGCCGGATGATCTCGGCATCGAGGCGGCCCAACGCATACTTGATCGGGTCGGGCCGTTGACAGCCGATGACTTGGTGATCGTACTGGTGTCAGGGGGCGGGTCGGCTCTATTGACATTGCCGGCTCCGGGACTCGAGCTGGCTGACAAGCAAGCCGTGAACCAGGCGCTCCTGCGCTGTGGTGCGCCAATCCAGGATATCAATACCGTGCGTCGACACTTGTCGGCAATCAAGGGGGGACGTCTGGCATTTCACGCTCATCCGGCCCGGGTCGTCACGTATCTGGTGTCCGATGTGCCCGGTGATGAACCGAGTCTGGTCGCTTCCGGCCCCACGCTTCCCGATGACTCGACAGCGGCGGATGCCCTGGCGCTTATCGAGCATTATGGTATCGAGATCCCTGATAGCGTGTATCACCACCTGACGAAACATGACAACGCCCCACGCCGTGATGATCCCGGTTTCGCTCGTGATGAGGCACTGATACTGGCTCGTGCTCGTGATGCCCTGGAGGCAGCACGCGAACGAGCCGAGCGCAGCGGGGTGGATGTCAGGATCCTCGGTGACGATCTGGAAGGAGAGGCTCGTGAACTCGGCCAGGCACAGGGCCGGTTGGCGCTCGAGTGCCAGAGTGAAATCGACCGGCCGCTGTTGATCCTGTCGGGAGGTGAAACCAGCGTCACGGTGCATGGTGATGGTCGAGGCGGACGCAACGTCGAATATCTGCTGGGCCTGTTTGCTTACCTCAAGGGGGCCGCAGGCATTTATGCCCTGGCCATCGATACTGATGGTATCGATGGCTCCGAGGATAATGCCGGTGCCATGTTCGGCCCCACGTGCTGGGACCGCGCCAGAGCAGCAAGGATCTCGCCAGTCGACTACCTGGACAACAACGATGCCTATCATTTTTTCGCCGAGCTCGATGGCCTGATCGTGACCGGTCCGACCCGGACCAATGTCAACGATTTCCGTGCCATCCTGGTTCTGCCGAAGGCCTGACAATATGCGCGCGACACATCACAATAGTCGCCCTGACGGCGATGAGGAGCGCAACAGCCATGCGATGCAATTGTCTCTCGATAAAGGGCGCTGAGGAAATGGCAACCTGCTTCTGACCTCCGTGGTCGCCTCAGTGCGCTCTACCAGGCAATTCCATTGTCCTTCAATTGCTTGGCCAGCTTGTTTGCCACGCCGTTGAGTTGATCTTCATCGACACCTGGCAGCAGCTTGCGGGCTTCCGCCAGCAGTGGTTCGGCATGGCTGTGACGTCCCGAATAGATCAACAGCACCAGCATGCCCTCGATATCCTTGTCGCTATAGATTTTCTCAGGCTTCTGAGAGCGCTGTCGGCTTCGCGAAATGCGCACGGTATCAGTTCTCCAGGATAGCTAGTCGATAATGGGGTATGAATATGGGATGTCATCAACACTATCGGCCAGACCGGTGAAAACTTGAGGGCATGCAAAGGCACTGCTTCGCTTATCAGCCTCCCATCAGGCCTCCGATCTCTCCTTGCGGGGGTCATGACCGATCGGATGCGGTTCGCCCCGGGCCCTGGCCAGTTCGATCTGACGTTGACGTTCACGGGCGGCGGCACGCGTTTTCTCGGGTAATGAATCGTAGCAGTGGGGACAGCTGACCCCGGGCTCGTAAGATTCGGAACGCTGGTCCTCGGCAGAGATCGGCATACGGCAGGCGTGGCATTGGTCATATTCCCCTTCGCTGAGGTCGTGACGCACCGTGACACGGTTGTCGAACACGAAACATTGACCGCGCCAGAGCGATTCATTTTCGGGGACATGCTGCAGATAATTGAGGATGCCTCCCTTGAGGTGATAAACCTCCTCGAATCCCTGCTCGAGCATGAAACTGGAGGCTTTCTCGCAGCGGATTCCGCCTGTGCAGAACATGGCGACCTTCTTGTGCCGGGAAGGGTCGTAGCGCTCTTTGACGTAATCCGGAAATTCGCGGAAAGACTTGGTCCTGGGGTCGATGGCGCCTTCGAATGAGCCGATGGCAACTTCATAGTCGTTGCGTGTATCGATCACCAGTACCTCGGGATCGGTAATGACCTCATTCCAGTCTTCCGGCTCGACATAGGTACCGGCCTGCTGATTGGGATCGATCCCCTCTATGCCCATGGTCACGATCTCGCGCTTGAGCTTGACCTTGGTGCGGTAGAAGGGAGGATGGTCGCAATAGGACTCCTTGTAATCGACATCGGCGAGGCGCGAGTCGGCCTGTAACCAGTCGAACAAGGCCTGGATACCCGCTCGCTGGCCGGCCACGGTGCCATTGATGCCTTCACGGGCCAATAACAGCGTGCCTTTGACGTCGTTGTCGAGCATGACTTGCCGAAGCGGCTCGCGCAGGGCTTCATGGTCTTCGAGCGTGACGAACTTGTACAACGCCACGACGACGATTCGTGGAGAATCGCTGGGATGATTCATGCCTTGTCTCCTGGTTGTCGTCCTCGCAAAGGGCGGACCGGGATAATGTGATGGTGTCGCTGAAAGCGGGTATTTTACGCAATGCCTCACGGTGATGCATCTGCGTCATGATGCCGCCCCACCTGTTGGTTAGGGCGGCCAGGGACTAACGGGAAACTCAGGTCGCTGAATCGGCCTGAGGTGTCAATGCAGGATTGATATCGCTTTCCATGCGCTGGCGCTCCTCGTTGATACGTTGCAGGGCATGTTCTGACGACACCTTGGAGGCGGGTGTGACCAGGCTGACCACGACGCCCACGATGAGTGCGACCAGAACGGCGGGGATGCTGGGGTTGCCCCAGAAGGCCGTCCAGCTGTCCACGTTGATCACCGCCAGCGAGGTCGCCGACGCGGCGATCAGGGTGGCGATGGCGCCCTGCCAGTTGTAGCGCGGCCAGAAGCGTCCCAGCACGCCGCACACGAACATCCCGGCCATGACCGTGGCGATCATGCTGGTGATGTAATCGATGACATTGTCGGAGATCAGCGCGAACAACAGCGCCAAGCCGATGGTGGCGACCAGCGCCAGGCGCGAGAGGATGACGACCTTGTGCCCAGCGGGTGTGTGCCCGGTGAACAGCACGTAGACATCGCGCAGCAGGATCGAGACGCCGGCGATAGCATCCGAACTGGCGCTCGACATAGTCGCCGAGAGTCCGGCAACGAGTAACAGCAAGCCGAGCCATAGCGGCAGGATTTCGGTCGCCAGGAAGGGGAAGGCGAAGTTGCTGTTGTCCAGGCCGGGGTTCAGCGCGTGGGTGGCCATACCGATGATCGCCGGGATGATCGAGAAGATCATATAAAGAATGCCGGTGATCACGAATGACTTGCGGACGGAATGGACCGAGTTGCCGGAGTAGATGCGCTGTCGATAGGAGGGCGTTGCCAGCACGCCGACGGCGATGACCGCTGCCAGAGACAACGCTGGTATCACGCCGATCTTGTCGATGCCGAGGAAACTGGTGGTTGCGACATCCATGTCAGCGCCCAGGCCGGAGAATCCGCCGACCTCGAACAATGCGATGATGGCCATCACGATGAAGCCGATAAACAGCACTACTGCCTGGATGGTGTCGGTCCATACCACGGCCATATAGCCGCCGATCACGCAGTAGATGCCGAAGCCCAACGCCACCAGGATGCGCGCGGTAGTCAGGTCGATGTCGGCCATCCATGATAGATAGAGTCCACCACCGAGAATGTGCGCGCCGAGCCAGCCAATACAGGCGATGTAGATCAGCACAGCGACGATGTTGCGCACCAGGCGACTGGCGCCAACATAGTAGGAAAGCTCCTCGCTCATGGTCATGAAACGCAGCTCGCGTACCGGTGCGAACCACGCCGCCAGCAGCAGCACACCGATTGAGCCGCCGATACCGTAGAGGGCCCCGGCCCAGCCGTTGGCATAGCCGAAGCCGACCGCGCCCATGCTGGAGCCGGTGCCGACCATGGTGGCAACGGTGGTGCCGATCGTCAGGAAGATCGGAATACTGCGGCCTCCCAACAGGAAATCGTCGCCGCTGCTGCGGCTATGGCGGGATACCCACCAGCCGAATGCGATCATGGCGACCACATAAGCGATGAATGACCCGAGGAAAACGTGACTGTTCATAATAACCTCTTATAATTGTTGTCCCGGCCGTTGCCGCGGCCGGGGCAGTGTGGAATGTCATAGCCAATGGGGTTTTACGCTGTCGGTCGCGCCCTTGCCGGGGCGCGACCTCCTTCTCTTGCCCGAACGGCACCATGCGCCTTCTCGGTGTGGGTTCAGGCCTTGTCCGCGCGATAGCACTTCACATCGACCTCCACCTTGCAGTCGACCACCAGGTCCTGAACGCTGCAGATGCGCGCCGGGGGATGCTCGCCGAACACCTCCTTGAATACCTTGTTGAATGAGCTGAAGTAGCGTGCGTCGGTCAGCACTGCAGTGACATGCACGACGTGCTCCACGCCATAGCCGGCGTCTTCCATGATCTTCAGGCAGTTGGCGAAGGCCAGTCGGGATTGTTCGACGATGCTGCCTTCGACGACTTCACCGTCCGTCATGGGGGTCTGCCCCGAGACGAACAGCCAGCCGCCCGCTTCGGTGGCGCGAGCGAAAGGGAGTGTCTGGCCGCCGGTGCCGATGCCCCCTTCGACGCCATAACGTTTGATGCTCATGATTTGCCCTCCTGTATTGCTGGTTGCCGACTTTTCGGATGCGACTTAGTGGGATAAGGCGTTGTCACGCCCGTTGGAAATGTCCGCGGAGGCCGGGGCTGGAGAAAGCCGGACGTCACGGCGCAACAGCCGTCCGGCTCGCATTCCTCTTGCCTCGCCGTGGCGATAACTGATCATGCCGTTGACGACGACCAGCTCAATGCCGCTGGCGAGTGAAACCGGGACGCTGTAGGTGGCGGTATCCTGAAGTCGTGCAAGCCCGAACAGCACCAGATCGGCGAAGGCGCCGACGCGGATGACGCCACGGTCCGTTAGCCCGAAGTTGGTCGCCGAGAGCCCGGTCATCTTGCGCACGGCCTCGCTCAGCGGCAGCAGCTTCAGGTCGCGACTATAGTGGGCGAGCACGCGCGGGAAGGTACCCCACAGACGGGGATGTGGGTGCGGGTCGTTGGGCAGGCCGTCGGAGCCGACCATCGACAGCGGATGCGATAGCACTAGGCGCATGTCCGCCTCGCTCATGTTGTGATAGACCGCGCCGGCTGGTTGCAGGCGTTTGGCGGCGTCCATCAGCGATAGATCCCAGGCCTCGGCAATCGCCTGCAGCGGCTGGCGAGCCATCTCCGGGTGCGGGTCGGACCAGGTGATGAAGATATCGATCTCATCGGTGACCTGGCCCAGATCCAGCGTCGAGGAGCCAGCGGTATACGGGTAGCAGTCGCAATGCACACCATGGGAGCGTGCGGCATCGTCGAGCTTTACTAACGCCTTGGGCGCGTTGCCCCAGTTGCCGGCGCCGGCGCACTTGAGATGCGAGATCACCAAGGGCGCCTGACCGTGCCGCGCGGTGGCGACGGCTTCGTCCATGGCCTCGATCAGCCCGGCGAATTCGTCGCGCAGATGTGTGGTATAGACGCCGCCGGCGCGGCCTACCGCCTCGACCAGAGCGTTCATCTCGGTGGTTGGTGCATGGAAGGCATTGCGGTAGGCCAAGCCCGAACTCATGCCCACGGCGCCCTCACCCAATGCTGTTTCCAACTGCTCGCGCATGGCGGCGATCTCGTCGTCGCTGGCGGGGCGGTCGAAGCGATCCATCACCTGGCTACGAAGACTCGTGTGCCCGATCAGGGCCGCCACGTTGACACTGGGCACCGCCGCGTCGATTGCCTGGGCGTACGCGGCAAAGGTGGGGTAACGAAAGTCTTCCGCGCGGCCGAGCAAATTCATGGGATCGGGTACGTCGTCTGTGAGCGTGACCGGGCTGGCGCTGATGCCACAGTTGCCGACCACCACCGTGGTCACGCCCTGAGAGAGCTTGGGCAGCATCTCCGGGGTGCGGATGACGTTGGTATCGTCGTGGGTATGCACGTCGATGAAGCCTGGGGTGAGTATCAGGCCCTTGGCTTCGATCACGTCGTGGGCACTGGTGTTTTCCAGTTCGCCCATGGCGACGATTCGTTCCCCCTGGATGGCGACATCGGCGGTGAAGGCATCACGCCCGCTGCCGTCGATGATTGTGGCGTGCTGTATCAGTAAATCGACGTACATGTCGACTCCTTGCGCAATATGGTTCAATCGCCCAGCGGCTGGCGATTATCGCCGCCGCGATGGGCATCGAGGGTAATCTTGAGTCGTCGCAGCTTGTCGCGGGTACGGTCGCGGTGCCGCAGCGCCAGGCCCAGCGCCAGCATGTCAATGGCGGCCATCATGGCGTAGCGCGATGATGACGGGAAATAGATGTAGTCGGTCTCGCGGGCCGCCAGCGGCAGCGTGATATGGGCGACCTTGGCCAGTGGCGAACCGGTGGCGGTAATCGCCAGTACGCGCGCGCCGTACTGGCGCGCCAGCTCGGCCGCTTCGACGATCTCCGGGGTGTAGCCGGTGATCGAGAGCGCGACGACGACATCGTCAGGCTCCAGGGTCGAGGCGACCATGCGAGGCAGGAGTGCTTGCGGATAGGCACTGATGGCGTAACCGAGCCGCACGAGCCGGAATTGCATCTCCTGTGCCATTACCGTGGAGCCACCGCCGGCACCGAAGACCAGGATCTGGCGGGCATCGTCGAGCATCGCCACCGCTCCCTCGACGTCGGCCTGTTCCATCAGTTCGCGGTTGAGCGAGAGCGTCTGCGCGGCGGTATCGTAGATGACGCTGAGGCCGTCCTCTTCGCTGGCCTCATGAATGAAACGGCGGCCGGCAGCCAGAGCCCGTGTGAGGCGCGTTTTCAAGTCGCGTACATTGCGGCAGCCCACCGCTCGCGCGAAACGCGTCACCGTGGCGTCACTTACCTCGGCGCGTTTGGCGATCTCGCCGATGCTTGCCTCGGTGACGAAGTCGATGTCGTCATGAATCAGCGAGGCAACCTTTTTTTCCGACTCGCGAAGGCTCGGCAAGCAGGCGGTGATATGCGACAGGATGTCGAATTCTTGACTCACGAGAGGTCCGTATCCGATGGCTGATGTGTGTGTTAATAACTAACATATTTTTATTTTATGTGTTAGTAAATACACTAGAAGTAGAAAACGTGAGGAAAATACGATGTCCGAACCCGCTCAATGGGAAATCGAAAAAGGTGTGCCGATCGTGCAGCCGGCGCATCTGCTGCATGACGTTCCGCTGCCGACGGCGGCGATCTTCGAGGCACCGCTGGCCTATAACCTGGCCTGGATGCAGCGTTTCGCGGACGCTCACGGCGCCAAGTTGGCCCCGCATGGCAAGACCACCATGGCACCGGCTCTGTTCAAGCGGCAGATCGAGGCGGGGGCTTGGGGCATAACGTTGGCGACGGCGGTGCAGAGTGTGGCGGCGCATGCTCACGGCATCGCGCGCGTGTTGATGGCCAATCAGTTGGTCGGGCGCCCCAACATGACGCTGGTAGCGGATGCCATCGAGCGCGGGCTCGAGTATTACTGCGTGGTGGATGACGTCGATAACGTGCGCGATCTAGGGGGGTACTTCGCCGAACGCGGCCTGACGCTCAATGTGCTGATCGAGCTGGGCATCGACGGCGGTCGTTGCGGATGTCGCAATGTCGAGCAGGTCGAGATGCTGGTCGCGGCGATCAGAGAAGAGCCCGCCCTGGCGCTGGCGGGCATCGAAGGGTACGAGGGCATGATCGCCGGCAGCAATGAAGTGGCTGCTGTGCGTGCCTACGGCGAACGGTTGGTTGAGACCGTGCGCACTTTGCATGCCAGTGGTGTGCTCCAGCGGGAGACGCCGATCGTCACCGCGTCAGGCTCCAAATGGTTCGATCTGATCGCCGAGGCATTCGACAAGGCGGAATTGCGTGAACACTACACCCCGGTGTTGCGGCCGGGATGCTACGTGGTCCACGATCACAAGCTCTATGCCGGGGCGATGAGCGATGTGAAGGCGCGCCACCCTCGACTCGAGGGTGAATTGCAGCCGGCGCTCGAGGTCTTCGCGCATGTGCAGTCACTACCCGAGCCAGGTTTGGCCATCGTCGCACTGGGTAAGCGCGATATCGGTCATGAGCCGGATCTCCCGCTCCCGCTGCGCCGTTATCCGCGGAGTGCGGAAAGATCGGTGTCGGTCGACGTCAGTGGCTGGCGGACGACGCATATCATGGACCAGCATACGTTCCTGGCGATCCCTCATAACGCTGATATCGCCGTGGGAGATGTGCTGGCCTTTGGGACGTCTCACCCCTGCCTGACCTTTGACAAGTGGCGCCGCATGTTGTGCGTCGATGAAACGCTGGAGGTGACGGAGGTGATAACGACGCACTTTTGAGTGGCGCAAGGCATGCGGCACGCAGAACGACGCGATGTCTTGAGGTCGCGACCCCTCGTATGAGGGGCCGTGCTATATCAGGGGCATTGCGCCGTGGCGTCACGCATTGAAGTTGCTCTCGGAGTAGAGCACGCGCAGCCGCAGGGTGTGATTGACCTGCTTGAGGGCTTCCAGGGCCTTGGGACCATAGGCCTTGTCGACATCGACGACCACATAGCCGACCTTCTCGTTGGTCTGAAGGTACTGGCCTGAAATGTTGATGCCGTTTTCCGACAGCACGCGGTTGATCTCGGACAGCACACCGGGGACGTTGTCGTGGATGTGCAACAGGCGGTGCTTGTCCGGATGCGCCGGCAGAGCCACTTCCGGGAAATTGACCGAGGTGATGGTCGTACCGTTGTCGGAGTAGGTAATCAGCTTCTCGGAGACTTCGACGCCGATGTTTTCCTGAGCCTCCAGGGTCGAGCCGCCGACATGGGGTGTCAGGATGACATTCTCGAGTCCACGCAGAGGACTGACGAACTCCTCGCCATTGCTCTTGGGTTCGACGGGGAAGACATCGATGGCTGCACCAAGCAGTTTGCCTTCCTTGAGCCCTTCGGCAAGGGCCTCGATATCCACCACCGTGCCGCGGGAAGCGTTGATGAGAATGCCGCCCTGCCTCATCAGAGCGATCTGCTCCTTGCCGATCATCCAGCGCGTGGAGGGGACGTCGGGGACATGCAGGCTGACGACATCGGATCGCGCGAGCAGCTCCTCCAGACTGCCGACCTGACGGGCATTGCCCATGCCCAGTTTGGTGACGACATCGTAATAGAGGACATCGAAGCCCATCGACTCGGCGAGTACCGATAATTGGGCACCGATATTGCCATAACCCACGATACCCAGAGTCTTGCCGCGCGCTTCATGTGAGTTCTTGGCGGATTTCAGCCAGCCGCCCTGGTGAGCCTGGGCACTCTTTTCGGGGATGCCGCGCAGCAACATGATCGACTCGGCCAATACCAGCTCCGCCACCGAGCGCGTGTTGGAGTAAGGGGCATTGAAAACCGGAATCCCGCGTTTCAGGGCAGCGTTCAGGTCGACCTGATTGGTACCGATACAGAAGCAACCCACGGCTGTCAGTTTCTCCGCCGCGTCGAAGACACGCTCGGTGAGCTGAGTGCGTGAACGGATTCCCAGGAAGTGGGCGTCACGGATCTTGTCGATCAGCGTCTCTTCATCCAGGGAGGTGGAGAGGTGTTCAATGTTGGTGTAGCCGGCGTTCAGGAAGTTGTCCACTGCGCTCTGGTGAATACCCTCGAGCAACAGGATCTTGATTTTGCTCTTGTCCAGGGACGTTTTGGCCATCGTTGCGTCAACCCTCTCGCGGCAAGCGCCGCGTTGATCTCTGAATCGATTGGAGTTCATGGATCCCGGTTGCTGTCTCATCAGGGACGCATTGGGCTGTCCGCGATGCCCGGGAATCGAAAACGGACTTATCCTAGCACAGTTGGCATGCTTACCGGGGGGAGTCTCCATGAAAATGCCATGAAGGGATTATGAAAAAGGCACATGATCGAATCCGGGGGCAGACGCCCCCAGGGGGATTGCGTGTATACTGGCGACTGACATGTCGGTAAGACATGCACGATGAGAGGATGAATGAGAGGCAATATGGCTGATCAGGATGCTGCACCCGACGAGTCCGTGACACCGCAGGACTTTGCCTCGACCCTCGAACGGCTCGAGACACTGGTCAATCGGCTTGAGTCAGGCGAATTGTCCCTGGAAGAGTCGCTATCCGCCTTCGAGCAGGGAGTACGCTTGACACGAGATGCTCAACGGCGACTCGATGAAGCCGAACTCAAGGTGCGTACGCTGGTCGAGCAGCCGGATGGTTCCCTGGGCGAGTCGGCCGATCAGGATCTTGGGGATAATGACTGACGTGGCATCGCTGGAACGCCGTCTGGCCGAGCATCGTACGCGCATCGAAGGCGTGCTCGAGGCTCTTTTTCATGATCGGAATGAGGTGTCGACCCGCTTGGAGGCGGCGATGCGTCATGGCGTGTTGGGTGGTGGCAAGCGCCTGCGTCCCATCCTGGTCTATGTCACGGGTAGAGCCCTGGGAGCCGCGCCTGATGCACTCGATGCACCGGCCGCCGCCGTGGAATTGATTCATGCCTATTCGCTGGTGCATGACGACCTGCCCGCCATGGATGATGACGACCTGCGCCGAGGCAATCCAACTGTCCACAAGGCCTTCGATGACGCTACGGCCATTCTGGCCGGGGATGCCTTGCAGACGCTGGCCTTTGAGGTGCTGGCGCGTTCTTCACATCCACGCTTGGGGGCGCTGGTGCGTAGCCTGACCGAGGCGTCTGGCCGTGATGGAATGGCTGCCGGTCAGGCGCTGGACCTAAATGCCGTGGGAGCCCAGCCGAGTGTCGATGCGTTGGTCGAGATGCATCGTCATAAAACCGGTGCGTTGATTCGTGCAGCCGTGCGGATGGGAGCCTTGACGGCGGTGGCCGAAACGGATGCCCGAGTCGCCGCGCTCGATCGGTATGCCGCGGCTATTGGTCTAGCATTCCAGATCCATGATGACATTCTCGATATTACCGGCGATACCGCGACGCTCGGCAAGACGTCCGGTGCCGATGCAGCCCGGGAGAAACCCACGTATCCTGCGTTACTCGGCCTCGATGCCTCACGTCGAAAAGCGAAGGGGCTGCTGGACGAAGCCCTGGAAGCGCTTGCTCCATTGGGCGAGAATGGCTCACCCTTGGCCGAACTGGCCCGATACATGATCGAGCGCGATCACTGACACGATTGATATCTTCATGAAACTGTTCGACGAAATTCCCGCCGAGCGACCGGCCACGCCTTTGCTTGACACGCTCGACACGCCGGCTGGGCTGCGCTCCATGAACCAGTCCCAATTGATGCAGGTTGCCGACGAACTGCGTGCCTACCTGCTCTATAGTGTCGGATGTAGCGGCGGGCACTTCGGTGCCGGATTGGGTGTGGTCGAGTTGACCGTGGCACTACACCACGCCCTGGATACACCCTATGACCGTCTCGTCTGGGATGTCGGTCATCAGGCCTATCCTCACAAGATTCTGACCGGACGACGCGAGGCGATGCTGAGCATCCGTCAGTATGGCGGCCTGGCGGCGTTTCCCCGCCGTGCCGAGTCGGAATACGATACCTTTGGCGTCGGCCATTCGAGCACCTCTGTGTCGGCGGCGCTGGGCATGGCGCTGGCAGCGCGTACCCGTCACGAGAAACGCCGTGTCTGTGCCGTGATCGGTGACGGTGCCATGTCGGCCGGGATGGCCTTCGAGGCACTGGCACACGCCGGTCATGTCGATGCCAATCTGCTGGTCGTCCTCAATGACAACGAGATGTCGATCTCGGAAAACGTCGGCGGCATGGCCAGTTATCTGGCCCGCATTCTTACCAGCAAGCCCTATACCCTGATGCGTGAGAACAGCAAGCGTGTCTTGTCGCATCTGCCCGGGGCGCTGGAGCTGGCCAAACGAACCGAAGAGCACATGAAGGGCATGGTCAGTCCGGCAACGCTGTTCGAGGAGATGGGATTCAATTACATCGGCCCCATCGATGGTCATGACTTGCCGGCGTTGGTGCATACATTGCGTAACATGCGGGATCTTGAGGGGCCGCAGTTTTTGCATATCAAGACCTGCAAGGGGCGTGGTTTTCAGCCGGCGGAATCCGATCCGATCGGCTACCATGCCATCACGAAGTTGGAAAAGCCGGCACCGGCGCCGCCTCCGAAAGTCGAGCCCAAGGCACCGAGTGAAGCGAAACCCGAGCCGGCCGCCAAACCGCGCAAATACTGCAATGTCTTCGGCGAGTGGATCTGTGACATGGCAGCCCGGGATGAGCGTCTGATCGGCATTACGCCGGCCATGCGTGAGGGCTCGGATCTAGTGCGGTTTTCCAAGGAGTATCCCGAGCGCTATTACGATGTCGCCATCGCCGAGCAGCATGCCGTGACGCTTGCTGCGGGACTCGCCTGCGAAGGCATGAAGCCGGTGGTGGCGATCTATTCGACCTTCCTTCAACGTGGTTATGATCAGTTGATTCATGACGTGGCGGTTCAGGGGCTCGATGTCATGTTTGCGCTGGACCGGGCAGGGGTGGTCGGCGAAGACGGCCCCACGCATCATGGGGCGCTGGACCTTTCCTTCGTACGCTGTATTCCGGGGTTGGTGGTAATGGCGCCGGCCGATGAAGCCGAGTGCCGGGCGATGTTGAGCGCCGTCTATCACCATCCCGGTCCGGCGGCCGTTCGTTATCCACGTGGTACAGGACCCGGTGTGGCAGTGCCGGAGCATCTGGAGGCCATCGATATCGGCAGGGCGCAGATCCGTCGCGAGGGGCAGCGAATCGCCCTGCTCGCTTTCGGTAGCCTGAATACGGCGGCCGCCGAGGTGGCTGAACGGCTCGATGCCTCGCACATCAACATGCGCACGGTCAAACCGCTCGATCGTGACGCCGTGCTGGCAGCGGCACGGGAGCATGACCTGCTGGTCACGCTGGAGGAAAACGTGGTGGCTGGTGGTGCAGGCAGTGGTGTCAACGAACTGTTGGCGGAAGCAGGTGAATTGTGTGCCGTACTCAATCTGGGATTGCCTGATGCATTCGTCGAGCACGGTAAACCGGCGGAGTTACTCCATGAATGTGGCCTCGATGCCGAAGGTATCGAGGCCTCCATCCGCCGACGTATCAATGCGCTGACCTCATAAGGATACTGGCATGCTGATCGCGATTCTGATTGGAGCGATGTTGGGCTACATGATCGGTCGCCTACCCGGGCTGCTGATCGGAGCCGTGCTGGGAGGGTGGATCGCACGCCGGTTCGTACGCGGTGTCGTAGTCAAACGACTCGCTCAATTGCAAACGCAATTCCTCGATTCAACCTTTGCCGTCATGGGCTGCCTGTGCAAGGCCGACGGTCAGGTGAGCGATGATGAGCTGCAGGTCGCCGAAGCGCTTTTCCAGCGGCTGCACTTGAGCTCCCAGCAGCAGGAACGGGCCCGGGCAGCTTTCGAACGTGGCAGGCGAGAGGACTTCGACCTGGACACTGAGCTGGCGACGGTACGGCGTATCGCCGGTAGCCAGCGAGCTCTGCTGCAGGTGTTCCTGCAGGTGCAACTCTCCGCCATTGCTGCCGATGGAGTATTGCATCCCGCCGAGCATGACATGTTGATGCGCATCGCGCGTGGTCTGGGCTGCTCCGAAGAGGAAATCGCGCAAATCGAGGCCATGTTGCGCGGGAGTACCAGTGAAGGCCGTCAGGCATCATCGGGGCAATCGCTACAGGATGCCTATAGCGTGCTGGGGGTCGATCCGGAATCGAGTGATGCAGAGATCAAGCGGGCCTACCGTAGGCTGATGAGTGAAAACCACCCCGATAAATTGGCAGGCAAGGGGTTGCCGGAAAGCATGCGGGAAATGGCGGAAGAGCGAACGCGTGAAATAAGCAACGCCTATGATGTCATCAAGGAAGCGCGTGCCGCTGAAGCGTAGTCAGTGCTTTTTTACCTTGAGTAGCAATCCCCTCCCCACGTGGTATGGGGAGGGGGTCAACGCTGGTTACGCTTCTTTCGGTGCGCGCCAGTCGTCGGACCCTGAGGTGCCGGCAACCGTGTGCTCCCAATCGATCTTGCGATAGGACAGTGCCACGTCCATCAATTGCGTGAACTCGGCCTTGGACGGATCCTGAGCATGCGGCATACGCAGATTGATGTCGACGATGGTGGCGTCAGTCAGGGTCGTGGTGAAGAAATGTTCCTGCTTGCCTTCCACCGAAGTGCGATACCACTTGAGTTCGACATTGGGCAGCATCTCACCGGAAGCGAGCGCGTTGTAAAGCAGGGGTACGGACTTGTTCAGGGCCACGGTGAAAATGAAAGGCTTGTGGGCCCGTTGACCGGAAGGCTGACCGGACTGGGGATCCGTGGGCACCGTGACCACGTGCTTGAATTCCTGGACCAGCATTTCGTCTTCATGGCCCTCGACGTAAATGTTGCCCACGGAATCCGGCGTGAAGGCGCCGGCCGTGATGTTGCCCTGGCTCTGGCCTTCGATGCTGATGTAACAAGGGGTTGGCATGTGTCTGCTCCTTGACGCTGTATGAGGAAAAAATGTCCTTGTGGACACCCTTGACAGGGCAGCGCGCATGCCATTTCCATGAAACGTCAATAAAAATAATAAGTTATTTACTTGGTATGCGAAATGGATCGTCAGCATAGGCAATTTTTTGCCTGAAAGCAGGCGACGAATCGCTTGCTGCGCGACGATTTGCTCAGGCAGATGAGGTATCAGCGCTTTCGCTCGATATCGATGTCGCTGGCTTGGGTAAAATCGTCCAGCGCCATCATGTGGCCGAGTTTGCCCGCCTTGGTGGAGAGGTATTGTTCGTTATGGGCATTGAGGCCGGTCGTGATGGGGAGCCGCTCGGCGATCGCAACACCGTCACGGGTCAATGCCTCTACCTTGCGCGGATTATTGGTCATCAGCTTGAGCGATGCGACGCCGAGATGTTCCAGCATCGGTACACAGAGGTCGTAGCGGCGCATGTCGGCCTCGAATCCCAAACGTTCGTTCGCTTCGACCGTATCGGCGCCTTCATCCTGGAGATGATAGGCGCGAATCTTGTTGAGCAGCCCGATACCCCGACCTTCCTGACGCAGATAGAGCAGTACGCCACGCCCTTCGTCGGCAATCCGCTTGAGGGCTTCCTGCAGTTGATAGCCACAATCGCAACGCATCGAGAACAGAGCGTCGCCGGTCAGGCATTCGGAATGTACGCGGCCGAGTACCGGCTGACCATCGGTGACATCTCCCAGCGTCAGAGCGATATGATCCTTGCCGGTGGCCTCGTCCTCGAAGCCGTGCATGGTGAAGGTGGCCCAGGGAGTGGGGAGCCGGGAAGCGGCGATGAATCGAATCGTCACGTGTTGACCTCAGCATAGCCGGACCGGCATACGTTGCCGGTTTCAAGGGGGCCTCCATTCTAGCAGGATCATGATGATGGCTCACGACCCGCGCCGAGGTTGATACGATTGGGTACAATATGAACACATTCGCAATCGAGAGCCCCTGATGGAACTCCGCAACGATAGATTGCTGCGAGCCCTGGCCGGCCAGCCAGTCGACCGGACCCCTGTCTGGATGATGCGTCAGGCGGGACGTTACCTCCCCGAATATCGTGCCACTCGGGAGCGTGCCGGTAGTTTCATGGACTTGTGCCGTGATGCCGATATGGCTTGTGAAGTCACCTTGCAGCCGCTGGAACGCTATCCACTTGATGGTGCCATTCTGTTTTCGGATATTCTGACCATTCCCGATGCCATGGGGCTGGGGCTGTATTTCGAAACCGGCGAAGGGCCGAAGTTCCGCAAGCCGGTACGTACCGCCGAAGCCGTATCGGCACTTGAGTTACCGGATGTAGAGCATGACCTGGACTATGTGATGAATGCCCTGCGCACCATTCGGACTGAATTGAATGGACGCGTGCCGTTGATCGGCTTTTCCGGTAGTCCCTGGACGTTGGCGACATACATGGTGGAGGGTGCGTCGAGCAAGGATTTTCGCCACGTCAAATCGATGCTTTATGGCAATCCCGATGCCATGCATCAGTTGCTCGACCTGCTGGCGCAGGCGGTGACCGATTATCTCAACGCGCAGATTCGTGCTGGTGCACAGGTCGTGCAGATCTTTGATACCTGGGGAGGCACGCTGACGACGCCGGCCTATCTGGAGTTTTCGCTCCGCTACATGGAACAGATCGTTGCCGGCCTGATCCGCGAACAAGAAGGGCGCCGGGTACCCGTCATCCTGTTTACCAAGAACGGCGGCCAATGGCTGGAACACATCGCCGACAGCGGTGCCGATGCGGTTGGGCTGGACTGGACGACGGAGCTGTCCGATGCACGTCGACGTATCGGTCATCAGGTTGCCCTGCAAGGGAACCTCGATCCCAATGTGTTGTTTGCTTCGCCAGCTGCGATTCGCGCCGAAGTGGCGCGTATTCTCGATAGCTTCGGTGAGGGGAGTGGCCATGTGTTCAACCTCGGGCACGGTATCAGTCAGTTCACCGACCCTACGCATGTCGACGCACTGATGGAGGCTTTGCACGAACTGAGTCCAACGTACCATCCAGTGTCGACATGATACGGGGATGGCTTGCACGCTGGCATGGCCGGCGCCGGTTGTGGGCGGTACTGGCATTGGCTGCCGCTGCCGTGATCGCGTTTGGCAGCCTGACGCCCGGGAAGGAAATGCCCGACACACTGCCTTGGGACAAGCTCAATCATTTCATCGGCTATGCCGGCCTGGCCGGCTTGTCGGGGCTGGCCGGGTGGCCGTTGCGCTGGGCGTTTGTGGTAGTGAGCTTGTATGGCATCGCTATCGAATTCGCCCAGCTTTGGGTGCCGGGGCGTCTGGGTGGTGACTGGCTGGATATCAGCGCGAATGTGCTGGGGGCCGCCAGTGCAACGGGACTCCTGCATCTAATACGCCGGAAGTGGTTGTGCCGACAATGACGGATCTCTGCCACGGACCAGGCGCGCTGACCTGAGCGTTGAATGATACTCGTCTATTGTCGGCTCGACCTCTACAAGCGCGGCTCATGGCGAGGCGTCGTCGATGACTCCTCACCAGCGACAATGTCGAGTGTCGGCTCTCCCCGCTGTTGTCGCGCGGATGACGAGGCGGGTCTGGCGTTGCCCAGCACCGTGTCCTCGCTGTCGACTGCGCGGGCGCTACTGGTCCATGCCATGTCGTCATCATGGATGGCCGGACGACGCTCGAAGGAGCGCGTAACGACGGCGTTGGGGGCAAAGCCGGCTCGCAATCCGGCCAGGTGATGAGGAAGAAGCCACAGTTCAGCCAGTAGCCTGACGCCGATCATGGCGAGCACTAGTATGCCTCCCCCCATGGCCAGGGCCGGCCAGGCGGTATGCCAGTCACTGCCATTCAGCCAGGGTGTGCGAGGTACCAGCCAGGCACTACCGGCAACCAGTAGCCCGAGCTGAACGATCAGATGGCAGCCGAGCAGCGTACGTCGCGCCAGTGGCCGACGCGGGAATAAAAACTGACGCATGATGTTACCTCCCGGTAGAGCGGTATCGACGGCTATGGTCGGTTGCGCCGGCATCCCTGCCGGTGACTGCATGCTACCCCAGAATGGCAATGGCTGCAGGTGTCGATATATGCCGACATGGCATCCCGTTCACTGCAGACGGTTTGACCGATGTGACTGTGCTTGCCAATCTCCAGAAGTGAGACATGTGCTGATTCAAGCTGGCAACGCAACGCTTCATGGAGAAAACGCTGATGACGACCTATATAGTGGTAGCGGATGCCGCCCGGGCCCGGATTTTCACGCGTGATGGTCTGAAGCTGACGGAACAGGATAGTCTGGTACATGCCGAGGGGCGCATGCATGAGGGCGACCTGATCACCGATGGGCGCGGTGATATGCACGAATCGACGGCGACATCGTCGGGTGGCGAGGAAGTGGCTCTGCACCACCATGCCGAACTGTTTGCCAAGCAAGTCGCCGAGCGCTTGTACCGAGCCCGTGTCGATAACAAGATGGCCAACTTGATTCTCGTGGCACCTCCTCAGTTCCTTGGTCTGATCCGGGATAAGCTCGATGCTGTCACCAGCAAGCTGATCCTGCACACCTTGTCGAAGGATCTCTCCAAGGCAGCGCTGGAGACCATTCAGAACGCCGTCAGAGAACTACGCTGACTCGTTTCATTTGACCCTCAAGCCTGGGCTGCCTCGGCCGATAGAAAGGGCACATCCGTGTGGTATCGACGCGGAAAACCCCCTTTCCTGTCAACGAGTGTGGCCCAATGTTGTCTTCTCTGAAGAACCGAATCCTGACTACCTGTGTGGTGATCATCGCGCTGGCATTGGCGATAAGCGGTCTGGCCAGCTATCTCACCGTCAAATCGCATAACGATGAGCAAGTGGCGGGCAATCTGAACGCCATCGCCCAAGGCAATGCTCAGGCGATCAATCAATGGTTTACCTCTAATACCACCATGCTGACATCAGTCGAAGAGGCTGTGCAGGATGACGACCCCATGGCGTCGTTGAAGCAACTAGCTCGGGCTGGCGACTTCATGTTGGCGTATGTCGGCTATCCGGAAGACGGTAGCACCGTGTTTTCGGATGAGTGGGAACCGCCGGAGGATTATGATCCGCGCGAACGCCCCTGGTATCAGCAGGCTGTCGATGCCGGAGAAGCGATCGTCACGAAACCCTACACGGATGCGAATACCGGACAACTCGTGGTGTCGTTCGCCCACCCTGTGTATGACGGTGATGAATTGGCTGCCGTGGTGGGAGCGGATGTCGTCATCGATGACATTGTCGCTGACATAGCCGAAATCGAACCGACGCCTTCGAGCTTTGCATTTCTCGTTGCTGATGACGGTACGCTGGTCGCCCATCCCGATGCGGATCTGAACCTGGAAAGCGCCACGGAACTGTCCGAGTCATTGGACGCGCCGTATCTGGCGGCCATGAGGCAGGCCGAGTCTCCGCGCTCGCTGTCTCTGCAAGGTACGGACAAGTTACTACGCAGTGCGCCAGTTCATGGTACCGACTGGCAGTTGGTGGTGGCGCTGGATGAAAAAGAGGCGACGGCCGGACTCCGAGCCATGCTGGGGACCTCGACCATCACGTTTGTCCTGGTGGCCTTAGGGGCGGCGCTGGTACTGGGCATCGTGCTCAAGATGGCGTTTCGTCGTCTGCAGAACGTACGCAATGCCATGATCGACATTTCCAGTGGCGACGGGGATCTCACCCAGCGTCTGCCTGAAGATGGCAAGGACGAGGTGTCTCAGATCGCTGCCGCTTTCAACCGTTTCGTCGCCAAGATGGAAGAGGTGTTGATTGGTATCCGTGACAGCAGCGAATCGGTCCGTGTGGCGGCGACCGAGATTGCCAGTGGCGGCCAGGATCTGTCACGGCGCACCGACGATGCGGCATCGAGCCTGCAGGAGACCTCGGCGTCCATGGAAGAGATCACCAGCACGGTGGAGAACACCGCAAGCTCGTCGCGTGAAGCCAATGACCTATCGCAGTCGGCTTCGGATGTCGCAGCGCGTGGTGGCGAAGTGGTCGACCGAGCGGTAGAGACCATGGATGAGGTTACGGCCTCGTCGCGGCAGATCGCCGACATCATCCAGACCATGGACAACATCGCCTTCCAGACCAATCTGCTGGCACTGAATGCCTCGGTGGAGGCGGCGCGTGCCGGTGAGCAGGGGCGCGGTTTCGCCGTGGTCGCCGGTGAGGTGCGTCAGCTGGCCAACCGCAGTGCCGAGGCGGCCAGCGAGATTCGCGGCTTGATCGACACCTCGGTATCACGTACCGAAGAAGGGGCGAAGCTGGTGCGTTCGGCCGGTGAGACGATGAAGGAGATCGTCGAGAGCATCAATCGGGTGACCGGTGTGCTGGGCGAGATTTCCTCGGCGGCGGGTGAACAGAGCGACGGTATCGGCCAGGTCAACGTGGCGGTGGCGGAGCTGGATCGGATGACCCAGCAGAATGCGGCGCTGGTCGAGGAATCGACCACGGCGGCCGAGCAACTCAAGGCGCAATCGGATCGTCTGGCTGAGGCAGTGGGCGCCTTTACCTTGTCGGCGTCATCTTCAGGAACACCCCGTCGCACCAACACGCTGCCTTCAACCCAGCAAACCACCCATCAAGAGTCGAGTGAACATGCAATTTAAGTCCCTGCGCTGGTTTGTCGTGGTCATGGCGGGTGCTTGTCTGCTATTGGTGGCAACGACCTTGGTGGTGTATGCCGTGTTCGTCACCGATCGCACCCAGCATACGGTAGCGTCACACACCGAGGAGCTCCTTGAAGGAGTCATCGATGAGCGTTTGACAGCATTGGTCTCGGATCAGGCCGGGCGTATTCAGCGTGAGTTGGAACAGGCGCTGTTGCTGGCTGAACAATTGGCCGATACCAATGCCCTGATGGGGGATCGGGATGGCGAGTCACAGTTCTCGTTGAGTCGTGGCGAGCTCTCCTATTTGGTGCGCAACACCGTGGAACAGAACCCCTCTTTGCTGGATGCCTTCATTGGTTGGGAACCGAACGCGTTCGGTGACGATGAGGCCTTCGAAGGGAGAGAGGCGCAGGGCTATGATGACTCTGGCCGCTTCATGCCCTGGTGGTACCGTGATGAGAACGGCGATATCGACGTGCTGCCATTGGGCGAGACCATGGAGAGTGAAGAGGTCCAACCCGGGGGCATGCGAGAAGGTGAATACTATCTCTGCCCACGGGAAACCAAGGCTCCCTGTGTCATTGACCCGGCTCCATACGACTACGGCGGTGAGACGTTGCTGGTGACTTCCTTCAATGTCCCGGTCATGGTCAATGATGAGTTCAAGGGTGTCGCTGGCGTCGATCTGTCACTCGACTTCATTCAGGAGCGGCTGGCGGCGGCGAACCAGGAGTTGTACGACGGTGCCGGCGAAATGGCCCTGGTCGCCTCGGAGGGCGGCCTCGTTGCGCACACAGGGAATGACGAGGCTCTGGGTGCGTCTGCTGATGAGGTGCTGGATGCATCGTCGTTGAGCCGTCTCCAAGAGGCCCGACAGAGTGGTGAGCCGGTCAGTATCAACGAAGCGGGTGTGCTCGAACGTTACCGCGCTTTCTCGATAGGCGATACTCAGCAGCGTTGGGTGCTGATGGTAACGCTACCGGAGCAGGCCGCACTGGCGGAGCTGGCCACGTTGCAGACACGACTCGATGAACAGCGCCGCACGGATATTCTCGGCATGATTGGTGTCGGCTTGCTGGTGACGATAGTGGGGTTGATCGCCATCTGGGGGGTTGGTTCGCGTATCGCCAAGCCTTTGCGCCTACTGGCGGGTCGCATGAGGGACATCGCCAGTGGCGATGGCGACTTGACGCAGCGCCTGCCTGTCAGAGGACGTGATGAAACGGCCGAGTTGGCGACTCAGTTCAATGCTTTCGCCGACAAGATCAATGACGTGCTGCTGGATGTCCGTGACAGCAGCGAATCGGTCCGTGTGGCGGCGACCGAGATTGCCAGTGGCGGCCAGGATCTGTCACGGCGCACCGACGATGCGGCATCGAGCCTGCAGGAGACCTCGGCGTCCATGGAAGAGATCACCAGCACGGTGGAGAACACCGCAAGCTCGTCGCGTGAAGCCAATGACCTATCGCAGTCGGCTTCGGATGTCGCAGCGCGTGGTGGCGAAGTGGTCGACCGAGCGGTAGAGACCATGGATGAGGTTACGGCCTCGTCGCGGCAGATCGCCGACATCATCCAGACCATGGACAACATCGCCTTCCAGACCAATCTGCTGGCACTGAATGCCTCGGTGGAGGCGGCGCGTGCCGGTGAGCAGGGGCGCGGTTTCGCCGTGGTCGCCGGTGAGGTGCGTCAGCTGGCCAACCGCAGTGCCGAGGCGGCCAGCGAGATTCGCGGCTTGATCGACACCTCGGTATCACGTACCGAAGAAGGGGCGAAGCTGGTGCGTTCGGCCGGTGAGACGATGAAGGAGATCGTCGAGAGCATCAATCGGGTGACCGGTGTGCTGGGCGAGATTTCCTCGGCGGCGGGTGAACAGAGCGACGGTATCGGCCAGGTCAACGTGGCGGTGGCGGAGCTGGATCGGATGACCCAGCAGAATGCGGCGCTGGTCGAGGAATCGACCACGGCGGCCGAACAACTCAAGGCGCAGTCCGACCATCTTGCCACGATCATAGCGGGTTTCACCCTTGCCGAGCGTGATACGAGGGATACGTCACGACAAGAAGCGCTTCCGGACACACGCTTGCCTGAACGCGTGTGAGTGCGGCTGATGCCGGACCGAGGGGATCATGGCACGTAGGGCAGCTCGATCTGGTCGCTACGTTCGATTCCCTCGGTCATTTGACGGCATAGACGCAGGAACTCGCGCATGCCCGTGGTGAGATACTTGTGGCGATGCCAGATAAAGCTGAACTGGCGCCGCAGATCGAGCTCCGGCGTCTCCAGCGGCATCAAACTGCCACGTCGAAAGGCATCACGTACCGCCAGCCGCGAGACGCAACCGATACCGATCCCGGACTCGACGGCTCGCTTGATGCCTTCCGTATGTTCCAATTCGAGCAGGATATTGAAACGACCGCGGCGATGGCGCATGGCATGTTCCAGGGTCAATCGGGTACCGGACCCCTTCTCCCGCATGATCCAGTCTTCCCGTAACAGGCGGTCCATATCGAGTGGACCCGCATTGGCAATGGGATGCTCGGGTGAGCAGAAAACCACCAATTCATCTTCAACCCAAGGTTGAAGTACGACATTCTCTTCCTGGCAATTGCCCTCGATTAGCCCCACATCCAGTTCATGCTGAACCACGCCCTCGATGATCAACTGAGTATTACGAACCTGAAGACGGACGCGGCTTTCCGGATACTGTTGCAGAAAATCGCTGATCAACAGCGTGGCCAGGTAGTTGCCGATGGTGAGTGTCGCCCCCACGTCCAGCGAACCGATCCCGCGTTGGCCGCGGAGCAGTTCCTCGATCTCTTCACCACGGTCCAGTAGGGCGACCGCCTTAGGTAATAACTGGAAGCCCAGTGCGTTGAGTTTCAAACGTTTACCGATGCGGTCGAGAAGCTGGCAGTCGAATTGACGCTCCAGTTCGGCCAGGGCCGTGCTGGCAGCCGACTGCGATAAGGCGAGCGCTCGAGCAGCACGGGAGACACTCTCGTATTGGGCAACGGCCACGAAAACCTCTAATTGTCGGAAGGTATAGCGCATGGTATCGGGCTTCAGAAAATGTATATCTATAGTATAGATAAGTGTTATCCATATAATCCATTTAACAGATATTTCTTAACGGCTTAGAATTGTCAAAAAGTTGAAGCTGCCGTATTTATTCGGTTCTGGAATATAAGGAGTCGGTTGTGAGTAAGTTTGCCCTGGAAGAAGTGCTGAGTGTCCATCACTGGAATGACACGCTGTTCAGCTTCCGCACGACGCGCGAGCGCAGTCTGCGTTTCAAGAATGGGCAGTTCGTGATGATCGGTCTCGAGGTAGAAGGCAAGCCTTTGGTACGAGCCTACTCCGTTGCAAGCCCCAATTACGAGGATCATCTGGAGTTTTTCAGCATCAAGGTTCCTGATGGGCCACTGACCTCACGGCTCCAGCATTTGAAGGTGGGCGATCAGGTCATGGTGAGCCGTAAGCCGACCGGCACCCTGGTGACAGACGATTTGTTGCCCGGGCGGAACCTGTTCATGCTGTCCACCGGTACTGGGTTGGCGCCTTTCCTGAGCTTGATTCAGGACCCGGAAGTGTACGAGCGTTTTGAAAAGGTGGTGTTGATCCATGGGGTTCGCACGGTAAGTGAACTGGCGTACGCCGATTTTATCCAGGACGACCTGCCGGCTCACGAGTATCTGGGTGACGAAATCCGCGAGAAGCTGGTGTATTACCCCACCGTGACCCGTGAGGAATTTCACACCCAGGGCCGGCTGACGGACCATATTCGCAGCGGCAAACTGTTCGAGGATACCGGCGTCCCGGTCATGGACCCCAAGCAAGACCGTGCCATGATCTGCGGTAGTCCGGCCATGCTCGATGAGTCCAGCGCCTTGCTTGATGATCTGGGCTTCAACATTTCGCCACGCATGGGGGAACCCGGTGATTATGTGATCGAGCGCGCTTTCGTCGAAAAATAGTCATGCCTGATATCGACTCCCGGAGATCTGCCGAACGCCGCCCTCGCCATTCATGTTGGCGAGGGCGGTTCCATTTCGGGGGCAGTGCCAGCAGTGATACGAAAGTCTCTTATACTAACGTATATATTTTGTCAATGGGATTTTGATTGACGCGGGTAACGTCTGAGCCTAATCTTTCCTGTGGCTGTTACCGGTAACATCGGTAGCAATCCGCAAGTTAATCAACAATATATTAGCAACCCCCAATAGTTGCCATCGACAATGAACAACGACCACGGGAGATAACCGCCATGTCTGCAATCTGGCGTACTTCGCTCACACTCGCTGGTGCCGCTTCGCTCACGATGGGTGTCGCCCAGGCCCAGGAGCCCGATCTTTCCGAGCCCCCTGAAATCGACGGTGAAGTCATCACTGAAGATCTGGGGAGTCATACATTGAGGCTGGGAATCGGTCTGGCGGAAAGTTCACCGCAGTACCTCTCCAGTCAGTACTTCGCCGATATTCTCGATGAACGTACCGAAGGTCGAATTTCCGTCGAGATCTTCCCCAACAGCCAGTTGGGCGATGACGTGCAAATGATGGAAATGCTGCAGACGGGGTCGCTGGATATGACCTATCCGTCGACTTCACCGGCCACCACCTATGTACCTGAACTGGCGGTTTTCGATCTGCCGTTCCTGTTCCCGACTCGCGAATCGGCCGTTGAGGTCATGAATAGCGATGTTGCTCAGGACATGCTGGACTCCTTCGAGGAGTCAGACATCAAGGCGCTGGCTTTTTCCGAGAACGGTTATCGTCAGTTGACCAATAGCGTACGTCCAGTCGAGTCACCTGAAGATGTCGCGGGTATCGATGTTGGTGGTCTGACGATCCGGACCATGGAAAACGACGTGCAGCTGTCGATTTGGGAAGCCCTGGGCGCCAACCCGACACCGATGGCGTTCGGCGAGGTCTTCTCGGCCATGGAGCAGGGAGTTATCGATGGTCAGGAAAACCCATGGAGCACCATCCTGACGTCCAACTTCTACGAAGTTCAGGACTATGGCTCCGAGACTCGGCACGTCTATACGCCCTTCATCCTGATGATGTCCATGCAGACTTGGGACCAGCTCGATCCTCAGTACCAGGAACTGGTACAGGAGGCGGCACGCAAGTCCGCGGAGTATGAGATTCAGCTGGCTACCGAGTATGATGACTGGTCACGCGAGCAGCTCGAAGAGCGCGGCATGGAAATCACCCGCCTGAATGATGAACAGGTTGCTGAATTCCAGGAAGCCGTGGAAGAAGTCTATGACGAGTGGGCGCCGGAGATCGGTGAAGATGTCGTAGAAGAGGTGCAGAGCATCGTTGCCGACGTTCAGGATGAATAACACCTGACCACTCTCTTCACACTTCACATCATGTCGTTGTTCGGGCAAGGGGGACGAGCCTCTTGCCCGAGATTGAATGGAGCCTCTATGGAGTCGAGCGATAAAGCGGTCGCTGAAGTGGCATCGCATGAAGATCCCAGGCGCGGTCCTCTGGAACTGGATATCGAAGGCAAGCGTGGGCCGGCACCTTTCCGCTACCTGACGATCATCATGGAGCATGTGATCGCTGCCATTCTGGTCGCGCTGATTGTGTCCGTCTCCAGTAATGTCGTTGCAAGATCGTTACTCAATAACTCGTTGCCCTGGGCTGATGAACTGGCCCGAATGCTTTTCATCTGGTTGATTTTTATCGGCGCGGCAGCGGCTTTCGCGCGCTATGAGCATGTCGCCGTCGATTTCATCGTGCAGAAGGCATCCCGCCGTGTGGCGTATACCATGTATTTCACCCAACACGTGATCATTACGGTCTTGATGGGATTCGTTCTTTATGGCGGAGGATTGATCCTGAGCCGGTCAACCGGGACTACCGCTATTCTTGGTGTGCCGTGGAATCTGATTAATGTTTCGATGCTTGTATGTGCTCTGTTCATCGCTGCACTGGCCATATGGCGTGCCTGGCAGAGTCTGAGCCTGATCCGTCGGAGGACCTGACAGCATGTTGTGGATTTTCCTTGGCATTCTCATTGCGTCGATCGTCCTGGGGCTGCCCATTGCCTTCGGGTTGGGTGTGGCCGCTGTGGTCATGGCGGTGCTTTCCGATATTACGTTATCGATTCTGGTTGAACAGTCGATTCGCGGTGTCAACAGTTTCCCTTTGTTGGCGATTCCCTTTTTCATCCTGGTCGGTGAAGTCATGAGTGCCGGTGGGATTGCTCGCCGCCTGATGGATCTGGCCGGCGCTCTGGTCGGTTTTATTCGCGGTGGACTCGGCCAGGTCGCCATAACCGGCTCGATGTTCTTCGGTGGCATCAGTGGTTCGGCGGTGGCCGATACTGCAGCGACGGGTGCCATGATGATTCCCTCGATGAAGCAGCAGGGCTATTCGGCATCGCATGCGACGGCGATCAATACCGTTTCTTCGGTCATCGGCATCATCATACCGCCGTCGATTCCTTTGATTCTCTACGGTATCGTCACCGAAACCTCGATCAGCCGACTCTTCATCGCGGGTATCGTCCCTGGCTTGTTGATCGGCGTGGCGCTGATGATCACGACCTTCATCATGTCCAGCATCGAGCATAGCGGTCAGACACGGCGCTTTCGTTGGGACGTTCTATGGCAGGCATTTCGGTCGGCGGCGCTGGCTCTGGTACTGCCCATCATCGTCATTGGTGGCATCATTACCGGCATCTTCACGGCAACGGAAGCGGCCGTGGCGGCGTTGCTCTATTCGCTGTTCATTTCCGTCGTGATTTACCGCGAGATTCATCCGCGTGAATTGTGGGGGATGTGTATTCGCACGGCGCGCCTGACGGGCATGGTGCTGCTATTGCTGGCGTTCGCCACTGTCATTGCCTGGTTCCTGACCATCAACATGGTGCCGCAGACGCTGGTGACCCAGGTGCAGGCATTGACGCAGGATCCATTCACCCTGTTGCTGATCGTTGCTGCGTTGTTGCTGGTGGTCGGGCTCGTGATGGACCTGACACCTGCCATGGTGATCATGGCGCCGATGCTGACACCGATCGTCGAAGCCGTCGGTGTTGATCCGGTCTATTTCGGCGTGCTGATGGCGTTCATTCTCGGGGTGGGTCTGTTGACGCCGCCGGTCGGAACCTGCCTGTACGTCGGTTGTGGTGTGGGGCGTGTATCCATGGAAGCTCTGGTACGGGCAATGCTGCCCTACTATGCCGCTTTGCTGGTGGTATTGGTTATTCTCATCGCCTTCCCGGATATCGTGACGTGGTTGCCTAACCTGGCTCAGGTCAGGGGTAGCTGATCAAGGAGGAAGTTTGGATACAACCACGCATCGTATTCTGGTCATGGGGGTCTCCGGTTCAGGCAAGACGCATATCGGAAAAATGCTGGCGTCCAGGCTGGAGGCGGAATTCATCGATGGCGACGATTATCATTCATCATCCAGTATCGCCAAGATGTCCCGTGGTCAGCCACTCAACGACGATGATCGACAAGAGTGGCTGGAGACGCTGGCCGGCCTGTTTGCCTCCTACCGTGAGCGCGGAGTCTCGGTCGTGATCGGTTGCTCGGCCTTGAAGCATCGCTACCGAGATATCCTGAGAACCGGGGATCCGTCGCTGGCGATCCTGTATTTGCGGGGAAGTCGCGACGTATTGTTGGAACGTCTGGGACAACGGTCGTCCCATTTCTTCAAGGGAAGCCGCATGCTCGATAGCCAGCTCGGTGATCTGGAACCGCCAGACGAGAGCGAGGCGCATGGGCTGGATATCGCACTACCGCCACAGCGGATCGTATCTGACTTTCTCCAATGGCTTATCGCTGCCCCGCGACCCTAACGAGTCGATAATGCGGTATGCCGGATGGCGTTACCTATAGACGCGACAGAAATCGTGGACCCGTCACCGTGAAAAAGAAACGTCCGACATTACAGGATATCGCTGACCGGGTCGGTGCGACGAAAATGACGGTCAGCCGATGTTTGCGTGACCCTTCCACGGTATCGGAAGGCTTACGTGAGCGGATATTTGCGGTCGCGGAGCAGATCGGTTACATCCCCAACCGGGCGCCTGATCTGTTATCCAAGGCGACCAGCCGATCGATAGGGCTGTTGGTCCCTTCACTGACCAATCAGGTATTCGCCGACGTCATCGTCGGCATCGAAACCGTGACCGAGCCGGCCGGTTACCATCTCATGTTGTCTCACTATGGTTATAGCGAGCAGTTGGAAGAGCGGAGTCTGGCGTCGCTGCTTTCCTATAATGTCGATGGCGTGATCCTGTCTGACCGTCGGCATACCCAGCGAAGTCGACGCATGCTCGAAACGGCGGGGATACCGGCGATCGAAATCATGGATACCTGCCTGCCTCCATTGTACCAGGCTGTCGGATTCGACAATGTCCAGGCTGCACACGACATGGTGGCGGAAATGATTCGTCGGGGACGGCGACATATACTCTATCTGGCAGTCAGGTTGGATGAACGTACACGTCAGCGTGAGGAGGGATATCGAGCCGCGATGGAGGCGCAGGGATTGACCCCGATCACGCTTCAAAGTACGCGACGATCTTCATACAGTGTCGGTGCTGAGCTGATGGCGCAGATACTGGCGGAATACCCGCAGGCTGATGGTATCTTTTGTACCAACGATGACGTGGCTGTCGGCGCGTATTTCGAATGCTTGCGCCGCCATGTGCTCGTGCCGGAACGCATGGCGATCGCTGGATTTCACGGACACGATGTCGGGCAGGTGATGGCACCGCGGCTGGCGAGTGTCGTCACGCCCCGGGAGGCGATCGGTTCGCGTGCGGCGGAAGAGTTGTTATCCCGGATTCGCGGGCAGCCAGTGAAAGAGGCAACGATCGATCTGGCTTATTGCATCGAAGTCGGAGGGACGCTCTGAGCACGTCCCTCTCCATGATGACAAGATACTGCTACGCTCCGGAAATGACCGCCGGCGGCCGCGTATCTAGACGGCATCCTTGTCGGTTTCGCCGGTGCGAATCCGGATAACCTGCTCAAGAGGGGAGATGAATATCTTGCCATCACCAATCTTTCCGGTATTGGCAACCTGAGTGATGGCATCTATGACCTGATGGGTCATGTCGTCATCCACGGCGACTTCGAGTTTCACCTTGGGTAGGAAGTCGACCACGTACTCGGCGCCACGATACAGCTCGGTATGCCCTTTCTGACGTCCAAAACCTTTGACTTCCGTGACCGTGATCCCTTGTACACCGATTTCGGAAAGTGATTCGCGGACATCATCCAATTTGAATGGCTTGATGATGGCTGTCACCAATTTCATGGTTGTCTCCTTGCGTTCGAAGGGTGAAGGCGGTGCCGCCGCATGCTGTCTAGTGTCACTCCCGACATTATGGAATATCCCACGTCATGATGGGACAGTAACTTACCAGCATACACCGTGGTGGCAGGGAAGAAAAAAAGGCCCCCAAACGGGGGCCAGGGGAGCACGCCAGCTCACTCGGTATATCGCCGTTATTTCTTGGTGGCGACGTTGAACTCGGGGTAGGCCTCCAGGCCACATTCGGCCAGGTCGACCCCTTCATATTCTTCCTCTTCGCTGACCCGGATACCCATGATGGCCTTGATGATCAACCAGACGACCAGGCTGGCAAGGAATACCCAGGCAAAGATGCCGATGATGCCGAGAAGCTGAGCACCGAACGAGGCATCACCATTGGACATGGGGACGACCAGAACGCCCCAGATACCTACCACGCCGTGGGCAGAAATGGCACCGACCGGGTCGTCGATCTTGAGCTTGTCCAGGACGACGATGGAGGCCACGACCAGCAGGCCACCTACGGCACCGATGATGGCAGCACCCAGTGCGGTGGGCGCCAGCGGTTCGGCGGTGATGGCTACCAGGCCGGCGATGGCGCCGTTGAGTGCCATGGTCAGGTCCGCCTTGCGGAACCACAGCTTGGCCAGGATCAGTGCGGCAATCACGCCACCGGCGGCCGCGGCATTGGTGTTGACGAAGACCTGGGCCACGTTGTTGGCAGAGGCGCCGTCAGAAAGCTTCAATTCCGAGCCGCCGTTGAAGCCGAACCAGCCCATCCACAGGATGAAGGTACCCAGCGTGGCCAGCGGCATGTTGGCGCCAGGGATGGCGTAGATGCTGCCATCTTTACCGTACTTGCCCTTGCGCGGCCCCAGGACCAGGACACCGGCGAGAGCCGCGGCGGCACCTGCCATATGCACGATACCGGAGCCGGCATAGTCGGAATAACCGGCTGCAGCCAGCCAACCGCCGCCCCAGGTCCAGTAGCCGGAGATCGGATAGATGACTCCGGTCATGATCACGGCAAAGGCGAGGAACGCCCACAGTTTCATCCGTTCGGCCACCGCCCCGGAAACGATCGACATTGCCGTGGCGACGAATACGACCTGGAAGAAGAAGTCAGAACGCAGTGAATAGTAGGGCGCATCATCATTACCACTGGTGATGGCGTCCACGGAGTTTTCGGTACCGATCAAGAAGCCCAGATTGGGCAGGAAGCCTCCACCGCTGCTGGAATACATCAGGTAATAGCCGAGCAGCAGGTACATGGTGCAGGCAATGGCGAACAGGGCAATGTTCTTGGTCAGAATCTCTGCCGTGTTCTTGGATCGGACCAGGCCTGCCTCGAGCATGGCGAAGCCGGCGGCCATCCACATGACCAGCACACCGCAAATCAAGAAATAAAAGGTATCGAGCGCGTATGTCAGCTCTGTCAGTTCGGACATTGAAATCTCTCCTGAGCCAGCGTCTATTCTCGGTATCCGCTTTGGCATTGAGGTTTGCAATCAGCCGTTGCAAACAGTTCCCGCGTTACTAGGGCATGGCGACATCGTGCTCAAACGGCATCGGCGCCACGTTCGCCGGTACGAATGCGAATGACATCTTCCAGAGGCGTGACGAATAGCTTGCCGTCGCCGATCTTGCCACTGTTGGCGGCAGTACGGATGGCATCCAATACGGTTTCGACGCGGTCGTCATCGACGGCGACCTCGACCTTGACCTTTGGCAGGAAGTCGACGACATACTCGGCGCCGCGATAGAGCTCGGTATGCCCTTTCTGTCGACCGAACCCCTTGACTTCGGTAACGGTGATCCCCTGTACGCCGTTGTCAGCGAGCGCTTCGCGGACATCGTCGAGCTTGAACGGTTTGATGATGGCGGTGATGAGTTTCATCCCGGACCCTCTTCGCAATTGAATGACTCGTGGCGTGCGTTAACGGCTTGCGCCTATGAAGCAGATTGCGTAAAGCGTGCCAGAAGCTAATCTTTTTTTATTTTTCAATTGCTTATGTAATGATATTTAGTGCTTTGCACCAGAAGGGATGCAGGGGAGAGCTGTGTATGCACTACAAGAGTGCGGTCGGTGCGCGGCAATGATCCCTTTTGGGGCAAGGGGAAAGGTGTGCGCGGCGCGGGGTTATTGCGTATTCTGTGCGAATAATGGCGTAAATGAGAGGGAGCCCATCATGACTCATAGCGATCCCATCAGCCGCTTGGCTCAGCAGATCGGGGAGCGGCTGCAAGGGGCTTCCCATGCCCCGGAAGAGATACAACGTAATGTGCAGAGCATGCTGCGTGGCGCCGTCGACCGATTGGAACTGGTATCGCGCGAGGATTTCGATATCCTGATGGATGTACTTCAACGCACACGCTCACGTGTCGAAACCCTGGAAAAGCAGGTTGCCGATCTGGAAGCGCGCCTGGATGGCGGTGAGCTCCCCGATCATGGGGCTCGTTCTGAACGGGACTCATTTGAAGAGGCCCCGGAAGAGGACGCGGGTGCCGGTGAAGTCTCGGCGGGCGGTGACGACACGACTTCCTGAACATATCGATAGCTTCGGGGTGACATCGACGAATTGAATCGTCATGGCTCACCCTGGATAACCAACCAGCCAAGTCAAGCGAGGGAACGCCAATGACGCTGGCGATTGTCAATACCCGGGCCAGCCTCGGCCTGGACGCCCCCGAAGTTCTGGTCGAGGTTCACCTGGCCAATGGGTTGCCCGGTCTGACCTTGGTCGGTCTGCCGGAAACCGCCGTCAAGGAAAGCCGGGAGCGGGTCCGCAGCGCCCTGGTCAATACGGGGTTCGATTTTCCCAATACCCGTCGCATCACCTTGAACCTGGCGCCTGCCGATCTGCCCAAGGAGGGCGGGCGTTTCGACCTGCCCATTGCCCTGGGCATTCTGGTGGCTTCCGGACAGGTCCCTGCCGAGGCGCTTGAACGATTGGAGTGCATCGGCGAGCTGGCGTTGGATGGCAAGTTGCGCTCCGTGCCCGGTGTGTTGCCCGTTGCCCTGGCTGCCAAGCAGGCAAGACGCCGTCTCATCGTCCCCAGGGCCAATGCCGATGAAGCGGCGCTGGCAGGTGATCTTGAGGTATTGCCTGCCGATCATCTGCTGGATGTCGTTTCACATCTGCTGGGACAGACGCGTATTCCGGCCCACCGTCGCGATGATCTGATCGTATTGCCGGATAGTAACAACGATCTGCAGGACGTGCGGGGGCAGCATCAGGCACGCCGTGCATTGGAAGTGGCAGCCGCTGGCGGTCATAACCTGCTTTTCGCCGGACCGCCCGGTACCGGCAAGACCATGTTGGCCAGCCGGTTGCCGAGCATTCTGCCACCCCTGATCGAGGACGAGGCGCTGGAGGTGGCCGCGATCCGTTCTGTGTGCGGTCTGCCCATCGATGAGCAGTGGGGCCAGCGGCCGTTTCGCGCTCCACACCACACGGCGAGTGCCGTGGCTCTGGTGGGTGGTGGCTCGAAACCCCGACCGGGCGAAATTTCGCTGGCCCATCAGGGGGTATTGTTTCTCGATGAGCTGCCGGAATTCAGTCGCAGCGTCCTCGAGGTGATGCGCGAACCGATGGAGTCGGGGGCGATATCTATCTCCCGGGCCAGTCATCAACGTCGCTATCCCGCACGCTTCCAGCTGGTGGCCGCAATGAATCCCTGTCCTTGCGGTCATCTGGGGGATCCGCGTCAGCGCTGTCAATGTACGGCGGCACAGATCCAGCGCTACCAGGCGCGATTATCGGGGCCGTTACTCGACCGTATCGATCTGCAGGTGGAAGTACCGGCACTTCCCCCTGACCAACTGACATCGACACACACGGCGGAGAACTCCGCGATCGTACGCCAACGTGTCGTCGATGCCCGCCGGCGTCAGGCCCGTCGCAGCACGCTGAATGCGCATCTTCCCGGGCGGGAACTGGAAGACGCCTGTCAGTTGGGGGCCACCGAGCGCACCTGGTTGGCCGATGTGCTGGAGCGCCTCAATCTCTCGGCAAGAGCGTATCATCGCGTATTACGCGTTGCCCTGACATTGGCGGATCTGGCGGGTGAAGAGCGGCCCGCCAAATCGCATCTCATGGAAGCGGTCGGTTATCGGCAACTGGATCGATTGCTCAAGTCAGGATGACAGTCGGCTGGCCTCCAGTGGTTACAGTGCTGTCGCATCGAAGGCGCCACTGAATTCACGTGACCATCGGGGGTCGCTTTCACCGGGGCGTTTGAGTTCGACCGTCAGACGGTACGGCAGCAATTCACGATCGGACAGTTTCAATGGCGGCCCATCAGCTTCGAGACGGCTT
Organism: Aidingimonas halophila; assembly: GCF_900106955.1. Lineage (GTDB taxonomy): Bacteria > Pseudomonadota > Gammaproteobacteria > Pseudomonadales > Halomonadaceae > Aidingimonas > Aidingimonas halophila. Next base: position 373,258 of record NZ_FNNI01000003.1, read on the forward strand.
GCCAGCAACCATTGATTGTCAGGCAGCTCTGTCTCCGCCATGAGGGGCTGCCAGTTGAGTACTTGTGGGCCCTCCGACCGACCCAACAGAGCGCGAGTCAGTGTCTCGGTGAAGCGTTCCGTATCCAGACTCAGGGTGTTGTCGATGTCGGGCTCGGCGAGCAGCAGTACGATATCCTGGGTAGGACGCGACCAGACCGGGTCTTCAAGTACCGCCTCGGAGGCGCGTTCGCTCAAGCCGAGCAACGCCTGTCGCAGGTCGGTCGGCTGATCGGGACTCGTGGCGCAAGCCGACAGCCAGATCGACAGCAATCCGGCCAGACCCCATGGACGATATCGGCAAGACATCAGGTTACGATCCGAATTGTGTGATGTGGCGTTGAGGGCGTGGCTTCGATATCACCGAGATAGGTCTCGAGCTCATCGAAGAGCGCGCGCCGGATGGGAGCGGCTTCGTTGACCAGATGATGACGCGCTTCCGGGTGCCGGTGGAGGCGTGCATTGGGGAATTTGCGCTGTAGAACCTCGAGGTTCCATTGCCAGTCGACAGTAACATCCTGCTCTCCCTGCAGAATCAGTATGGGTAAAGAATGGGGTGACAGTGCCAGCAGGCGCGGCATCCAGCGTCGCATGGCACTGATCCAGGTGACATCCAGGTGGCTGGGCTGCAAGGGGTCGCCCTGGCGGAGGAATGTGGCAAAATCGGTGTCGGTCGAGTTGGCGCGGAACTTGCGGGGCAGCGTTCTGATGAATGGGCTGGCCAACCAGTGTAGCCAGCTCGATTGCGACCATCCCCAGGGGCGCACCAGTGGAGCCAATAGTGCCAAGCCGGACCAGCGGCTCGCATCTCCTTGGCTCAAGGTGTCGGTGGCCAAGATGGCGGCGCCAGTACTCTGGCCGATGCCGACCCAGGGCGTTGGCGCGAGATTACGTAGCTCGAGATGCGACTGCAGCGTCGCCAGGCAGTCGCCGTAGACAGCGAAATCCTTGATCGAAGCACGTGGGCCGCTGGACAGGCCATGGCCGGGTAGGTCCCAGAGAACGACCTGCCACCCTCGCGACAGCAGCAATTCCAGCAAATGGCGATACAAGCCGAGATGATCGAAGTAACCGTGCACCACGAAGGCCGTACCGCGGGGAGCGGGTGGCTGCCACACCTGGGTCCAGAGCCGAAACTCCCCGGCGTCGACGAAGCCGACATGGAGGCCGATCTCCTCTGCTAGAAGAGGGGCCAACTGGTAATGCACGAGGTAACGATCGAGCGACCTGACTAGCGTATCGTGGCCCGGCGCCATTTGTCCGAGTCCCGCCGATGTGATGTCCCCCAGCGATGTCAATTCCGTGAAATCGGTCATGCCTGTCTCCTATGCTTCCATGCTAACTTCCGGCGACATGTCAGACCAGATTCTATGCGCTGGAACTCAACTTTTAGTCGACTCATGAAGACCTTGGTGACATTTTTGGGTAGCATATGGAAGCGTTTTCCACAAATAGTGTTACCGATAGAAACACCATAACGATTCATTGACTGGCCTCTCATAGGCCGGTGACAGCGCATCAGGAGATTCCCATGACCGATCGTGTCACCCGCCACCGCCTTCAGGTGGCTTCAGAACTGGACCGTTTTCTCAACGAGAAAGTCCTGCCGGAAACCGGTATTGACGCCGACGCTTTCTGGGCGGGGGTGGATACCCTTTTTCATGATTTGACCCCAAAGAACCGTGAACTGCTCGCTGAGCGTGAGCGTCTTCAGGACGAACTGGATGCTTGGCATCGTGATCATCCCGGTCCGGTCAAGGACATGGCAGCCTATCGCGCCTTCCTCGAGCGTATCGGCTATCTGGTCAAGGCGCCGGACGAGGTCCGTGCCACGACGACCCATGTCGACGAGGAAATCGCCGTTCAGGCCGGCCCACAACTGGTCGTTCCGGTCAGTAATGCCCGTTATGCCCTGAATGCCGCGAACGCGCGCTGGGGTAGCCTGTATGATGCGCTCTACGGTACCGATGTCATCAGTGAGGAGGCGGGTGCCGAGAAGGGGGCCAGCTACAATCCGAAGCGCGGAGAGAAGGTCATTGCCTATGCTCGCGGGGTTCTGGATCAGGCCGCGCCGCTGGCCGATGGCTCCCATCACGACAGTGCCAGTTACTCGCTTCGTGATGGGCGTCTGGTGGTGACATTGGAAAGTGGCCAGGAAACCGGCTTGAAGTCCCCCGGCCAGTTGGTGGGCTACCTGGGCGATACTGATAGACCGACCTCGATCGTGCTGGTCAATCATGGATTGCACCTGGAAATCCAGTTCGATGAGACCCATCCGATCGGCAAGACGGATCCGGCACGTATCAAGGATGTCGTGATGGAAGCCGCCGTTACCACCATCATGGATTGCGAAGACTCGGTCGCGGCGGTGGATGCCGAAGACAAGGTGGGTGTCTATCGTAATTGGCTGGGATTGATGCGTGGGGATCTGGAAGAGCAGGTCGACAAAGGTGGCAAGACCGTTACACGCCGCTTGCATCCCGATCGCCAGTACGTCAGCCCTGATGGAGGTCAGTTGACCTTGCCGGGCCGCTCGCTGATGTTCGTGCGCAACGTCGGCCATTTGATGACCACCCCGGCGGTTCTTGATGCCGATGGCAATGAACTGCCTGAGGGTATCCTGGATGCGGTCGTCACCTCGCTGATTGCACTTCACGATCTCGGCAAGAAAGACGGCGAGGCATGCAACTCTCGCAGTGGCTCGATGTATATCGTCAAGCCGAAAATGCATGGTCCCAGGGAGGTCGCCTTTTCCAACGAACTGTTCTCACGGGTCGAGGATCTCCTGGGCATGGCCCGCGATACTCTCAAGATGGGGATCATGGATGAGGAACGGCGCACGACGGTCAATCTCAAGGCGTGCATCAACGAAGCCTCCTCCCGGGTGGTTTTCATCAATACCGGTTTCCTGGACCGTACCGGTGATGAGATGCACACCGCCATGGAAGCGGGACCGATGATTCGCAAGGGTGACATGAAAAGCGCCACCTGGATCGGCGCCTACGAACGCAACAATGTGCAGATCGGTCTTGCCTGCGGCTTGAGAGGCCGTGCCCAGATCGGCAAAGGCATGTGGGCAATGCCGGATCTGATGGCCAGCATGATCGAGCAGAAAGTCGGCCATCCCAAAGCCGGTGCCAATACCGCCTGGGTTCCTTCGCCGACGGCGGCGACGTTGCATGCCCTGCATTATCATCAGGTCGATGTGGACGCCGTACAGCGTGAACTGGAGCGCCAGGGGAAACCCGATCTGCTCGATGAGTTACTGACAGTACCTGTCGCGGAAAATCCTGAGTGGAGTGACGACGAGATCCAGCAGGAACTCGACAACAACTGCCAGGGAATTCTGGGCTACGTGGTGCGCTGGGTCGAGCACGGTATCGGTTGCTCCAAGGTCCCGGACATTCATGATGTGGCGTTGATGGAAGACCGGGCAACGTTACGCATCGCCAGCCAGTTACTGGCCAATTGGCTGCATCATGGGGTGGTGACGCCCGAACGGGTGCGCGAGACGCTGGAACGTATGGCCAAGGTGGTTGATGGGCAAAATGCTCATGATCCCGACTATACCCCCATGAGCCAGGACTTCGAAGCGTCCACGGCGTTCAAGGCCGCCAGCGACCTGATCTTCAAGGGACGGGTCCAACCGGCCGGTTATACTGAACCCCTGCTGCATCACTGGCGCGCTGTCCACAAGTCGAAGTAAGCGCGGTTTCGAGCGATAGGCACGACAATACGCCTCGACCGGAATGGGTCGGGGCGTATTTCGTTGATTTGCCGACTGTCGGTGGCGTTCGGCATGGTCTATCTTGAGTCGCAATACCGCAGGTTCGGACCCGTTGCCAGGAGTGATGCATGACCGTGATGACCGCTGCCGCCATCGAGGAGTTTCTCGACGAGGTCTTTCCCCATCGGCAAGGCACCATCGAAGGTGTCGATGACATGCGGGCAACCATGAGCCTGGCAATCGAGGATGAGCATCTGCGTCCCGGCGCCTGCGTTTCCGGACCGACATTGGTGGGACTGGCGGACGTCTGCCTCTATGTGGCGATTCTGGCACAGATCGGTCCCGAGCCCATGGCGGTGACCACGGATCTCAATTGTCACTTCCTGCATCGTGCCCGCGGCGATCGAGACCTGATTGCCAATGCGTATCTGGTCAAGCTCGGCGAGCGGCTGGCAGTGGGCGAAGTGGAACTGTACTCGGCCGGCGATGACACGCCGGTTGCGCTGGTGACGGCGACCTATAGCCTGCCTGATGGAGACTGAGCCTGCCAGGCACTCCAGCCCAGAGACAACCAACCTGCCATCAGTAATCCCCCTCCGAATGGTGTCACGGGGCCCAGCAGGGAAAGCTGAGCCAGGACCAGGCCATATATCGAGCCGGAAAAGCACACCGTACCTGCGGCCCATAACCCAAGTGTGAGCCCCTGTCCGCCGAGTGGCATGCTCTGACGCCAGGCCAGAACGCCCAAGGCGGCCAGAGTGTGCCAGGCTTGGTAGCGCACGGCGGTTTCGAAACTGTCGAGCATCTCGGGCGCCAACCGCTGCTCGAGTCCGTGAGCGCCGAAAGCACCGGCAACGACGGTGAGAAAACCGCTCAGGGCGACAACGAGCCAAGCAGCACGATACGACATGAATGAGAACTCCTGACTGACTATGCTGTGGGGATAGGCTGGGTCGACAGGATGCATGCGCACCACATTGCCGTTACCATGCTCGGCTTTCGGCACTGCCGCCCCAGCTTGTCATGTAGGCGTATCAAAACAATTCAGGGAGAAGAATGCCATGGAGCCACTAGTCTCGTTCGTCGAACCACTGCGTGACGGCTTGTACGCTGTCATGAACCCGGTCAGTGATTTCATCTGGAGCTATATCCTCGTTTATCTGCTGCTTGGCGCGGGCCTGGTGTTCACGATCATGACCCGGGGCATGCAGTTTCGGCTATTTGGTCACATGGCTCGCGTGACCGTGACGGCACGAGGCGCCGGCGAAGGTATCAGTGGTTTCCAGGCCTTTGCGACGTCCATGGCGGCGCGTGTGGGTACCGGCAATCTGGCAGGCGTCGCGTTGGCGTTATGGATCGGAGGCCCTGGCGCCATTTTCTGGATGTGGATCACGGCCCTGGTCGGCTTCGCCACGGCCTTCATTGAATCGACCCTGGCTCAGGTCTATAAGCATCGCAACGAGGATGGCGTGTTTCGTGGCGGACCGGCCTACTACATCGAACGCTGCCTGGGTTGGCGTTGGCTCGGTGCGCTGTTTGCCGTCTTCCTGATCATCGCGTACGGGTTGGCGTTCAATGTTGCGCAATCCAATACCATCGCTCAGGGCATGAATGGCGCATTCGATATCCCTAAGTGGGCGACCGGCTTGGTGATCGCCTTCCTGGCAGGGTTGGTGATTTATGGGGGGCTCAAGTCGGTGGCGCGCACGGCTGAAAAGATCGTGCCGGTCATGGCCATTGCCTATCTGCTGGTCTCGCTGTGGATCCTGGTGACCAATATTACCGCCGTCCCCGAGATGCTATCGTTGATCGTGATGAGCGCCTTCGGTTTCGGGCCCGCGATGGGCGGTGCGGCAGGCTATGCCATCAAGGCGGCGATGGAAAATGGTATCAAGCGCGGATTGTTCTCCAATGAGGCCGGCATGGGCTCCACGCCCAATGCGGCGGCTCAGGCGACCGTCAAGCACCCGGCGGCTCAGGGGTTGGTACAGTCGTTCGGGGTGTTCGTCGACACCTTGGTCATCTGTAGCTGCACGGCAGTCGTGATTCTGCTGTCAGGCGTTTATGAACGGTTGCTGTCGACAGCGCAGGGAGAGAGCATCGAAGGGATTCAGCTCACCCAGGATGCAATGGTCGATCACCTGGGTGGATTCGGCGAAATATTCATCGCCTTGGCTATCCTGTTCTTCGCCTTCACGTCGATTCTGGCCAACTTTTCATTTTCGGCGGTCAACATCGAGTACTTGTTTCGTCGTCACGCACGGCAAGCCGTGTCGGGTCTGAAGGTGAGCATCCTCGCGATGGTGTTGATCGGTTCGGTCGCGGAACTCGAGTTCGTCTGGAACTTTGCGGATCTGGCCATGGGGCTGATGGCAACAACCAACCTGTTCGCCATCCTGATCATGGCGCCGATCGCGATCACCGTACTCAAGGATTATGAGCGTCAACGTCGGAAGGGAGTCTACGAACCGGTATTCCAGCCGTCTGTGCTCAAGCGCCCCGAACTGGTCGATGACGATGTTTGGCCCGCAAAGGATGCCTGACCCCCGCATTTGGCGTTAAAATGATGGTCGGTGCCAGATCATGATGAGGATCTATCCGGAGGCTGCCATGCAGATTCAACTCAATGGTGAGACAACCTCGCTCGATGGCAATCCCACGATTCGTGATCTTGTCGAGTCGTTGGATCTGACCCGGCGACGTATTGCCGTCGAGGTCAACGAAGAGATCGTGCCGCGCAGCCAGCACAGTGCCAAGGCACTGGCCGACGGCGACCGTGTGGAAATCGTCCATGCCATTGGCGGCGGTTGACAGTTCAAAGGAGCCACCATGTCCGTTCAAGATGTCGATCGCCCCTTGATGATCGGAAATCGTAGTTTCCAGTCACGCCTGCTGGTAGGAACCGGTAAGTATCGTGACTACGATGAAACTGCGGCCGCGATCGAAGCCAGTGAGGCTGAAATCGTGACGTTTGCCGTACGACGCACCACTCTGGGTCAGAGCGCCGATGGGCCCGGTCTGCTCGATATCATTTCGCCCGAACGTTACACCCTGCTTCCCAATACCGCCGGCTGTTATACCGCCAAGGATGCCGTGCGTACCTGTCATCTGGCACGTGAACTGCTGGACGGTCATAACCTGGTCAAACTCGAAGTGCTCGGTGATTCCGAGACGTTGTATCCCAATGTGGTGGAAACACTGAAGGCCGCCGATGAGCTGTTGAGCCACGGGTTCGAAGTCATGGTCTATACCAGTGACGATCCCATTGTTGCCAAGGAGCTGGAACGACGTGGCTGTGCCGCCGTGATGCCGCTCGGCTCGTTGATCGGTTCCGGCCATGGCTTGCAGAACCCTTACAATTTGCGCTTGATCGCCGAACAGGCTGAAGTGCCTGTGCTGGTGGACGCTGGCATCGGCACGGCGTCGGATGCCGCCATGGCAATGGAACTGGGCTATGATGCCGTGCTGGTGAATTCGGCGATCGCCCATGCCCGACAACCCGTACTGATGGGGCAGGCCATGAAACAGGCCGTGACAGCCGGGCGTAACGCGTATCTGGCGGGGCGTATGCCACGTCGTCAGTCGGCTGATCCCTCTTCTCCGTTCGCCGGTCGTATCAACGACTGATCCTTCCGGTTTCTTGACAACACTGAGTTGCACACCGCATGACCGATATCTCCAATGACAGTACCGAGACAGCGTCGCCACGCCATCGACGTGGCATCAAGAGCTATGTGTTGCGGGCGGGCCGAATGACCGCAGCCCAGACACGGGGGCTCGACGAAGTCTGGCCTCGTCTCGGATTAACGTTGGAGGGGGAGAGGCCGGATCTGGACCGCGTATTCGGCCGTCAGGCTCCCCGTGTCGTCGAGATCGGCTTCGGTATGGGAGGGTCGCTGATCGAGCAGGCCGAATCCCATCCCGAGCTGGATTTTCTGGGGGTTGAGGTTCATGCACCGGGTGTCGGTAAACTGCTAGACGAAGCGGACAAGCGTGGGCTGACCAATGTTCGAGTCTATCGCGATGATGCGGTTCGCGTGCTGGAGGAGGGAATTGCACCTGAGACCATCGACGCACTGCAGTTGTTCTTCCCCGACCCCTGGCCGAAAAAGAAACACCACAAACGCAGAATCGTGCAACCGGCATTCATCGAACTGGTCCGAACCCGACTCAAACCCGGCGGCATTCTGCACATGGCGACTGACTGGGAAAACTATGCCGAGCACATGGCGGAAGTCATGCAGAACGCCTCGGGCTATCGCAATGTGGCGGACAAGGAGACGTTTCCTTTTGTGCCGCGTCCCGCGTTTCGCCCATTGACCAAGTTCGAGGCGCGTGGCGAGCGTCTCGGGCATGATGTCTGGGATCTGATTTACGCGCGTTGCGAATAGCCAGACCGACACCGACAATGGCGATTCCCATACCGGCGATCCCCTGCCCGCCAGGCATTTCACCGAACAAGGTTGCTGCCCAAACCAATGTCACCGGAGGTGTCAGATAGACCAGTGTCGATGTCAGGGTGACACCCAGACGACGCAGGCTGGTGACGAAGAAACCGTAGCCTCCCAGGCTCGATAGTACGATCAACCAGACGACGGCGGTCAGCGTCACGCCATCCAGTGACGGCGTGGTCAATCGACCGCCTCCCGCAATCAGGGTCGCCACCGTGAAAATGATCGTCGTGGCCCCCAGTTGACTGGCCAGGGTCCAGTCCAGTGGCAGCGACGTGGGGCGTCGGGCCGACAGCAAACTTCCCAGGGTCACGGAGACGACTGACGCCAGTGGCAATGCATAGGCCCACAAGGGTGTCTGGGTACCATTCCCGATATCATCAATGACACAGAACGTCACGCCGATCGTGGCGATTGCCATGCCGAGCCAGCCCTGTCGGGAAAGCCGCTCCCCCAGCCAGGGGCCTGCCAGAGCCGCAGCCAATAAAGGCTGAAGGGCAGCGATGAGTGCGGTGATGCCGGCACTGACACCGAACTCGATGGCCAACGTCACGCCCAATAGATAACCGCCCATCGTCAAGCTGCCAATCACGGCCTCATGAGCAATGTCCTGTGTCGATGCGGAGCGGCCACGTAGCCAGCACCAGGTGGTCACCAGTATGCAGGCCAGCAAGAAACGCCAGGCAAAAAGCCCCAATACCGGCATCGGCGATTCCATTGCCAGACGCGCACCGACGAATCCACTGCTCCAGCACACGACGAAACCTGCGGCGATAAGATATTGACCTGGGGACAGTCGATGAATCATGGCCTCGCTCCTGTTACTGATGGCGAGGCGATTGTGAATCGGTTACTGTTTTCAATGAATCGATATTTTTTGCATAGAGAGTCAAATATGGTTGAAGTCTCATCGGCAGCACTGGATATCGAGTTATTGCGCAGTTTTCAGGCAGTGGCCCAACAGGGGTCATTGGCCGGTGCGGCGACGCAACGCCACCGCACCGTGAGCGCCCTGAGCATGCAGATCAAGCGTTTGGAGAGGGTGCTGGATACTCGTTTGATGGTTCGTGGTGCGCGTGGGGTGAGTCTGACGCCGGCGGGTGAATCGTTGCTGCGGGAGGTCCGCGCACTATTACGCCAGCATGATGCGCTGATGGCCCGTTTCACGGGCCGGGGATTGAGTGGCAGGGTCCTTTTCGGTATGCCTGAAGACTATGCCAGTGCCATGGTGGGAGAGGTGCTGCCGGAATTCCTGGCGCAGCATCCCGATGTCTTGCTGGAGACGGTGACGGCGCCCAGCGGTGAGCTGGCACGATTGATCGAGGCGGGCGAGTTGGCGATGGCGATCATGCTGGACCGGCCGCACCGGTTGCAGGGTGGCGAGCCGTTGTGGAAAACGTCTCCCGTCTGGGTGGCAGGCCGTGAAGTGCGTATGAACGAGGTGGCTGACCAAGCGCTCCTCCTTGCCCTGCATACCGAGCAATGTCCATATCGTGCGCTCGCCCTGGAAGCCCTGGAGCGTTGTCAGCGTGCCTGGTATCCCGTTTTTACCAGTTCCAGCATTCACGCCGTGGAAACGGCAGTGGCATCCGGATTGGCCATTAGCGTACTCGATCGGGAACGGGTATCCACGGCCATGCGTATCCTGGGAGAGGCGGAAGGTCTACCGCCCTTGTCGAGCTGTGAAGCTGGGTTGTATTTCTCGAAACGCATCAATCGCGATTCCCGACAGGCGGTCGACGCCCTGGCAACCATGTTGCGGGACCGCTTGATAAAGCGGGGTCCTTGGCATGGTGACCGATAAAAAAACGGCGACTCGATGGAGCCGCCGTCAAGACCGTGACTAGCTTGATGAGGAGAAACCATAGCAGGGAACCTGACATTCTCTGTATGGCTTGCGGCGTTAGCTAAACGCCACGGTTGTTAAGATAATCATTCTCATTTGATTCGTCAAGCGTAACGAGAATTTTTTTTATTCAGATTTTATTCTCGATATCGTCCGTATGGTTTCATCCCGTCAACAGCAGCCAGATGGGCAGCGTGATCATGGCCAATAATGTCTGGCCGGTGATAAGCGCAGCCATCAAATCGGCATCACCACCAAGCTGGCGCGCGAGGATATAAGCCGACGTGGCAGTGGGAAGCGCGGCGAAAAGCAATGCCACGTCGCGGCTGACGGGGTCCAGTCGTAGCAGGAAGGTCAGGCCAAGCACCAGGGCGGGGGTCAGCACCAGTTTGATGAGGTTGGCGGTCCAGACACCGCGGTCCTGTCGCATCAGCGAGTGTGGTCTCAGCGCGACACCGACGGCCACCAAGCCCAGCGGCAAGGCAGCATCGCCAAGCAGATCGATGGCCCGGCCACTCCAGCCGGGGAGGCCAGTACCGGTCAGATTCAGGACAATTCCCAGTACACAGGCAAGAATCAATGGGTTGCGAATCAGCGCCAGCAGACTGCGCCCCAGGCCGGCGCGGCCGAGGGTGCCTGCGGCGATGAAGCTGGCGACACATAGGATATTGACGACGGGTACCATCAGTGCCACGGCGACGGCGGCAACGGTGGCGCCACTGCTGCCATGTATGGCCGCCGCACCGGCGACTCCGACATAGGTATTGAATCGCAGTGCGCCCTGGAAGACGGAAGTGAACGTTGCACCATCGAGCCCTAGCCAGTGTTGGCTTCGCCAAAGCAGGAGCGCGAATCCGATCATGACGCCGAGCAAGGCAATGGCAAGACGTCCGAGCGGCACATCGTCGACATTCGCGGTTGCCAGCGTCGAGACCAGCATGGCGGGAAACAGCAGGTAGTAGATGACACCTTCCATTCGCGGCCAGAAATCGCCACCTGGCCAACGTCGCCAGCCGAGTACCGCACCCAGTAGAATCAGCAGGAAAAGTGGGCCTAGCGCATCGTCGACGCCGGTCATGGAATCTCCTTGGTGTGAGTGTGTTGTCGGTTATCGGGTCGACCATCGTATTTTCGTCATTGCTGATAAGCTTATCGTCAAATGCTGTCATAAAGGAGGGGGTTCCCTGCCATGTCTCATTCCTTGCGAACGACGGACGATGACGCGCCCAGGTCGCCGCTGTTGAACTGGTTGATTGTCGTGACTCTGGTGACCGTGGTCGTCGCCGCTTGGTATCTTGTCGATTATTATATGCGGGGTAGCAGCGAACACATGACCTGGTATCCGCCCAAGACCCCTTGCAATCTGCATCAGGGAGCTTGTCGAGCGGCGCTGGGATTGCACGCCGAGATGACGTTCCGTATTGATGAGACAATCGAGATCTCGTCCCCTATGCCGATGACCGTGGAATTGGAGGGGGTGGAGGCAAGCGCCGTGACGGTGGAATTCGTCGGTCGGGACATGGCGGTTGGAGTCCACCGTGTTGAACTGGAAGAGCATGGCGATGGCGTGTTTCGCGGTGAGGGGCGGTTGCATGCGGGGACCGAGCATGTCGTACCCTGGCGTGCCCAGGTGATCGTCGAGACCGATGACGGGCAAAAAGGTAGCTGGTTCGATTTCGATATAACGAGGAAAACATGATTCAACGACGCCGCAAGAGTGTGTTGATCGTCCTGGCCATCGTGTTGATTGCCGTAGCTGCCGGGGGGTGGGGGTATCAACAATACCTTGCCGACGATGGTGAGCCGGAAGGTGGAGGTTTCACGCTGCCTTCGACCCGTGGTGAGTTCTCGCTGTCCGATATGGAAGAGGGCGAGATCGGAGTGATGTTCTTCGGTTTCACGAATTGCCCCGATGTCTGTCCGATGTCGCTATCGGTGATTCGACAGGCGTTACAGCGTCTGGAGGCGGACAGAGCCGACCGTATCGTACCCATCTTGGTCACTGTGGATCCGGAGCGCGATACGCTGGAACGTCTGGACGAGTACATCAGTGCGTTCGGTGATCGCTTTATCGGTGTTCGTCCCGGTGGCGAGGCGGAGTTGAACGACCTCGCCGATCGCTATGGTGTTTCCTGGCGGAAAGTCGACGTTCAGGATTCCGAGATGGAGTATACGGTCGACCATACAGCCTCGCTATTTCTGGTCGACCGCAATGGTGAGATACTCAGTGAGGTACTGTATTCTCCGGCCGCCAATCGCCTGATTGACACATTGGAAGAAGAGTTTGACGCGCAGGAGATCTGATGATCACTCCTCGATATCAAGCAGCTCGATCTTGAATGTCAGGGTTTCGTTGGGACCAATGGGGCCTTGCCCCTGAGCTCCATAGCCGAGCTCGGCAGGTATATAAACCATCCAGGTATCGCCGACGCTCATCATCTGAAGGGCTTCCTGCCACCCTTCGATGACCTGGTCGACACGAAAGCTGACCGGTTCATCGCGTTCATACGAGCTGTCGAATACCGTGCCATCCAGCAGTTTGCCTTCATAGTGGACTTCCACGGTGTCGTCAGCGGTAGGGCTGGCCCCGTCGCCTGATTCCATGACGCGATACTGCAAGCCGGACTCCGTGACCTCGACACCCTCTTTCTCGGCATTGTCCGCGAGAAAACGCTGGCCCTCTTCCTGGTTGGCCTGGGCCGCCTGATTGGCTTCGGACTGACGCTCGGCCATGGCCTCCTCCTGAAAACGGCTGAGCGTTGTGGCCATTTCCTCTTCACTCATGGCGAGAGCATTCTCGGCATAGACGTCCTCGATCGCCTGGGTGAATGCATCGATGTCGAGTTCATCGATATCCTGCAGGAGACTCTGTCCCAAGGTGACCCCCAGGCTATAACTGAGTTTTTCCTCGTCGCTTTGTAAGGCATCGGCGTTGGCCAGGGGCATCATGCCCAATGATGTGACAAGGCATACGGTGAAAGTGGGTGTTTTCATTCAAGCCCCTTTGGGTAATTTGGCATCGGACCTCGAACTCTAGCAGCGAGTCTTGCCTCGTGCACCGGTAATGTGGACGTCATACCACCAACGTGGGGCATTTCGCCGTCGAGGTGACCCGTTGTGACACACTGCCCAATAACGCCGCTTTATCCCCATTGGTGCCCTGTGACCCGATAACGATCAGGTCGACGCCACGTTTTTTGGCAAATCGAACGATCGTGCTGGAAGGGCGGCCACCCTTGACGAAAGCGCGAACCGAGGGGGAGCCCAACTCGATAGCGCGTGACTTGGCCTGTACGGCGATTTCGGTGGCGTAATCCTTGAGCGCATCATCCGGGATATCCAACTGGGCGGGTCGCACCATGGATAGCGATGCCTCCAGAAGGCTGTGATGCTTGAACACGCACAGGATGTAGAGTTCGGCGCCACAGAGCTTCTGTAATTCGACTGCCTTGTCCAGGGCAGCCAGGGCCCCTTTCGAGCCATCCACCGGCACCAGAATCTTATGAAACATGGCATCCTCCCTAAGAGCGGATCAGGCGTAGGCAAGATCGCGCAGGAACAAGGCAATCTGCGGGAACGTGATCAGCAGCGCAGCGGCCAGCACCAGCAACAAGACGAACGGGGGGGTACCACGAATGACTTCCATGTAGGGACGTTTGAAGATGGCGATGGCCGTGAAAATATCACATCCGAATGGGGGCGTGGCGGAGCCGATTGCTACCTGCAAGGTGATCAGGATGCCCACGAGCACAGGGTCCAGGCCGGTGGCTTCAATCGCAGGCGTAAAGATTGGTGTGAGTACGAGGATGACGACGATCGGGTCGACGAACATACAGGCAATGAAGAAAGCGATCGACAGGATGATCAACACGCCTGTCGGCCCGGCTTGATTGACCCCCACGGCTTCCAGGATGGCCTGCGGAATCTGGGCAAACGAAATGATCCACGAGAAGCCATTGCCGGCGGCGACGAGGATGAAGACCACTGCCGTGATGAGCCCGGTGGACTTGGCGATAGCGTAGATATCGGGGGCACTCAGGGAGCGGAAGACACCGAACTCCAGTATCAACGCATACATGACACAGGCGGCGGCTGCCTCGGTCGGGCTGAATATGCCGCCATAGATACCACCGACGATCAGGACGGGAAAGCCCAATGGCCATAAGGCCTGGCGTATGGCCGACAGGCGCTCGCCCCAACTGGATTTGGGTTCTGTCGGTACCTTGGCGAAGATGGCATAAATGACGCAATAAATCGAAAAGAGCAGAAGGATCAAAAGCCCCGGGCCGATACCGGCAATGAAAAGCTCGCCGATGGACGTGCCCGAGACGACGCCGTAAATGATCATGCCGATACTCGGCGGAATCAGAAAGGCGATATCACTGGAGTTGATGATCAATGCCAGTGTGAAGGGGTCCGAGTAGCCTGCCTTGAGTAGCCGAGGGCGAAGCGCGGAGCCCACCGCGACCACGGTCGCCTGGGTGGAGCCCGAGACGGCCCCGAAGAGTGTGCAGGAAGTGGCGGTACTGACCGCCAGACCGCCCTTGATGTGGCCGATAAACGCCATGACCATGTTGATCAGGCGTGACGCCGACTGGCCACGAGTCATGATGTCCGCCGCCAGTATGAACATGGGCACGGCAATCAACGAGGTCGGTCGAATACCGGCCATCATCTGTTGGACGAGGGTCCCCATGTTGTCGAACCCATTGAATGTCATGTAGAAGCCGATCGCCGCTGCGGTGATCAGCGGGATCATCATGGGGAAGCCCAGTAGGAGCAGGCCGATCATGGTGCCGATGATGATGGTGGTCATTCCGTGTGTCCTCTAAACCAGCCGCAGAGTTATCGGGGTTACACTTCCTTTTCGGTGTCCTTGTAACCATCCACGATTTCCGTGGATAGATAGACGTCACGGGATCTCATGTTCTTGATGGCCGTGAGGAGATACTGAATGCCGGTTACCAGGAAACCGATGGGGACCCAAAGGTAGATCAGAAAGATGGGGATGCTTAATGCCGGGAGCACCCGTCCCTTGCCATAGAGGTCGATCACGTAAAGTATCGAGTAATAACACAGGAAAAACATGATGACCGACGTGAACAATGTAATGACGATCATCAGTGCCCGACGTCCGCCTGTAGGGAGCATGTCGTAGAATGCCGACATGCGGATATGGCGGCCATGCCGAGCGGCATAGCCGATACCGGCAAACGTGATCAGAACGATCAGGATCCGGTTGATCTCCTCTGAAAAATAAATGCTGGAGCCCAGGATGAAGCGGCTGAGCACGTTGGCCATGGTATTGGTAGCCATCAATAGCACACCGGCTGCCAGCATGACGGACTCGATGCGACTGATGACAGTATCTATGGTGCCCAGAAAGCCGGGCAGGCTCGAGCGATAGTGTTTTTCCGAGTCATCTTCGGACATGGAGTGAGTCTCCTCGCGGTCATGACTTGCCGGTTGTATAAGGTAAAGGCTAATGGAAACCTGTCGACCGCCGTGGATGAATCGTCAACGTTTGTTGTACGTTCGAGCGAATGCGCCATGCAAAAAGGGGCAGTCAGTGCGACTGCCCCTTTGAGTCACGGCATTCAAACGATGACGATCAGTCTTCGGTGACCGCTTCCAGATCTGCCTTGAACTGTTCGAGCAGTTCCTCGCCTTTCTCGCCAGTCATCTCGAGGAACTCATCCTCGACTTGCGGCGCCCGTTCGCGGAAGGCTTCGATCTGCTCTTCATCCAGGCGCGTAACGGTGACTTCGTCGGAGTCTTCCTTGATCTTTTCCAGTGACTCTTCAGCCAGCCCTTGGATATGCTCGATAGTATGGTCATAGGCCGCATCGGTGGCGTCCTGAACCAGCTCCTTGTCTTCGTCGGACAAGCCTTCGTAGAAATCCTGGTTGGCCATCATGGCCGTCGTGAACCAGCCATGGCCGGTATACAGCAGGTGGGGTGAGACTTCGTAGAGCTCACCGGATTCGATCCAGAAGATGGGGTTCTCCTGGCCATCGATCGTGCCGGTCTGCAGCCCACCGTACACTTCGCCCCACGGCAGCGGTGTCGGCGTCGCGCCGAAGGCCCTGTACGTTTCCGCTAGCAATGGGTTGGTCATGGTACGGATCTTCTTGCCTTCAAGCTCTTCCGGAGAGCTGACTTGCTCATCCAGCGTGATCACCATCTCCCCTTCCGGATACATGCTCAGCAACTCGAGCCCTTGTTCGGCGTAGAGCTCGGGGAACATCTCGTTGATGGCCTTGCTCTCATCGAAGAACTCGATCACGGTCTCTTCATCGGTGGGAAGCAGGTAGGGGATGAAGAAGATCTGTGCTTCGGGGATCAATGAGCCGGTAAAGCCGGGCGACTGGTTGACGAACTGGAGAATGCCGTTTTGCGTTTGCTCCATGATGTCATCGGATTCGCCGAGTTCGCCGAAGCGGTATACCGTCACGGTGTGATCGGAGTTCTCCTCGACATACTCTTTGAAGGCATAGGCGAAGACGTCCTGAACATCGCCTTCATACTCCTCGTGGGCGTATTTCCATTCGGCAGCATTGGCCGCAGCGGACAAGCCGCACATCAATGCGCCCACACTGGCGAAGGTAAGCAGTTTTTGGCCTTTCATTGTTGTCTTCCCCTTAATTGTGTTGCGAGAACGTTCAGTCGCATCCGGCGACTGAAATACAGGAAAATCAGTACCCTTTACTCAATTGAGGCTAGCGCGGGATGGGGGGAGGGTCAAGACAGTGCTGGTCATTGACAATGTCATGAGTGCTTCTTCCAGTGACCTGGAGAGGCATTCCTTGGGGTGTGGCAACCATTGCGCCAGACGCCGGGATAGTGGCGGATCCTCTTGATGCAGAAGGCGTGTGCCGCCCCCATGTTCGGCAAGGTCCTGTAGAAGAAGCAGGGCTTCGCGTTCAGCAAGCAGTTCAGCATGCTTGAGCGCCTGTCTCAATTCCGCACGTGATGCCTGATTTTTCGTGGCCTCCTTGAGAGTACGGCGCCGATGCCGTAACGGGTGCGTCATATCTGCTTGCCACTGGCGGACTGCGGCCAGATGTCCCTCGATATCCTCCGTCGTGGTCAAGCCATGGCGGTTCAACCAGCATAGCCACAGTAATTCGCAGACATCGGTACCGCCCTCGTCCTGCAGAACCAGACAGCTTGCCTCGACGCCGTCGGAAGAATATAGCGCCAAGGCATATTCCCACAGAGGATGGGTCCGCAGTGACCGGGAGATTGCGGTAGAATTCACGAATTGTCGCCCCTTCGTCGACCCGACGGCGGTACTATACGCGCTAGATATGGAGTTGGCATGATCGCACTGCGCCATCTATCCCTGCAACGCGGCACGCTCAAGCTGTTCGAGAATGCCGAGCTGACCCTGCACGATGGCCACAAGGCGGGAATCGTCGGTCCCAATGGTGCAGGCAAGTCGAGTCTGTTCCAGTTACTCCTCGGTGAATTGGCGCCCGACAAGGGCGAGGTCGAGATGTCCGGGGGGCAGCGGATTGCCCATATGGACCAGGAGGTCGGGGTCCTGGACCGTGCCATCGTCGACTATGTCCTCGATGGCGATCACGAATTGCGTGAAACCGAGCGCGCGCTGGAGCAATCCCGGACGGAGGATGATGTCCATCGCGAGGCGCACCTGCATGGGCGGATCGAAGCGCTTGATGGGTACAGTGCCCGTGCCAGAGCGTCACAGCTGTTGGTGGGGCTTGGTTTTGAGCAAGCCGATCTCGAACGACCCTTGGCCGATTTCTCCGGTGGCTGGCGCATGCGTGTCAATCTGGCGCGAACGCTGTTCATGCCCTCCGACCTGTTATTGCTTGACGAACCGACCAACCACCTCGATCTCGATGCCCTGCTATGGCTGGAACAGTGGCTGATCCGCTATCCAGGAACCTTGCTGCTGATTTCTCACGATCGCGATTTCCTTGATGCAGTGTGTGACCACATCGTGCATTTCGATCATGGCCAACTGGTGACGTATCGCGGCAATTACACCCTTTTCGAACATACGCGCGCCGAAAAATTGGCTCAGCAGCAAGCAGAAGCGGCCAAGCAGCAGGCCCGTCGTGAAGAGATCGAGCGTTTCGTGGCGCGGTTTCGCTACAAAGCAACCAAGGCACGACAGGCGCAGAGTCGGTTGAAGATGCTGGAGCGCATGGAGACCATCGCCGTTGCGCATGTCGATTCCCCGTTTCACTTCTCCCTGCCGGCGGCGGACAAGACCTCCAATCCTTTGCTGGTGCTGGATGAGGCCAATCTTGGCTACCGCAGTGAAACAGGCGTCCATGTGCAGTTGGAGCAAGTCCGGCTCAGCCTTATGCCTGGCCAGCGCATTGGACTGCTGGGACCGAACGGGGCGGGCAAGTCGACCCTGATCAAGTCGTTGACGGGGGAGTTGCCTTTGCTGTCCGGCCAGCGCATCCCGGGTGAGAATCTGGTGATTGGCTATTTTGCCCAACACCAGATCGAAGGGCTGGACCTCTCCGCGACTCCCTTCCTGCATGTACAGCGACTCTCGCCTGGCGAGAGCGACCAGTCGATCCGCAATTTTCTGGGCGGATTCGGTTTTCACGGCGATGATGTATTCGGTGAGGTCGGCCGGTTTTCGGGCGGGGAAAAAGCCCGCTTGGCACTGGCGCTGGTGGCTTGGCAGAAGCCCAACCTGTTGCTGTTGGATGAGCCGACCAACCATCTGGACCTGGAGATGCGTGAGGCGTTGACGGAAGCATTGGCCAGTTTCGAGGGAACGGTCATCGTCGTGTCCCACGATCGACATCTCCTGCGTGCGACGGTCGACGAATTCTGGCGTGTCGCCGACCACCGGGTCACACCGTTCGATGGCGATCTCGAGGATTACCGTATCTGGCTCAAGGCCCGGCTGGAGGCAACTCGCCGCGAGACGCGTGATGAAAAACGTGAGGCGGCGCCACCGCGTGTCGACCGCAAGGCTGAGCGCCGTGCTGCTGCTGAACGTCGCGATAGGCTCCGTCCTCTGAAGCGCGAGCGTGACCGAATTGAAAAGCGCATGTCCGATATCGAGGCGTCGCTTGGTGAAGTGGAAGCCCAGTTGGCGGATGCCGAACTTTACACTGATAGTGCGCGCAAGGAAGAGCTCACCGAGGCACTGACACGTCAGGGGGAGCTCCAGAGTCAGCTCGATACTCTGGAACAGCAGTGGTTGGCCGCCGAAGAAGAGCTGGAACAGCTGGAACGGACATTGAGGTAAGGCAGATCGTCCATACAGCGCGTTTGCCGCTAGGTTTCCAGAAGAAACGTCACCGGCCCGTCATTGACCAGCGAGACCTGCATATCGGCGCCGTATTCACCAAACGCAACATTCGGCCATGCCTCCATGGCGAGTGCCGACAGATAAGTGAATAGTCGCTCACCGGCATCGGGCGGTGCGGCGCTGGAAAAACTGGGGCGCAATCCTTTCCGTGTATCAGCGGCCAGGGTGAATTGTGAAACCAGTAACAGACCGCCTTCCACCTGCTGGAGGTTCCGGTTCATCCGGCCTGCGTCGTCACTGAAGATCCGGTAGTGAAGCAGCCTGTGCAGCAGCCTCTCGGCATGCGATTCGTCATCTGCTTTCTCGACGCCGATCAGTGCCAATATTCCATGATCAATGGCTCCGACGGTGTCGCCGTGGACCTCGACGCTGGCCCGTTCGACGCGCTGGATCAATGCCTTCATCGCTTATCCATCTACCATGACAGGAAAAAATGGCAGCGTAACACGCTGGATGGGATAGGGGAGGGGCATCTACCAGGCGCGACACACCATGATGTCGCAGTGAGGTTCGGAAAGCAGCTGTTCGGTCAACTGGCTCTGGCGTCCCTTCTGTCCGCGGCAGCCGAGGGCCAGCAGATCGGGCGGCTGCTGACGCAGACGACCCATCAGGACGTCGAGTGGATCACCCTGCTCGAGTTCGAGCTCCAGTTCAGGGACGGCGTCCAGTTCGGCCATCAGCCGTTCGATTTCGTTTTCCAGCTGCATTCGCAGGCGTTCCACCTGTCGGTCCCGCCAGCGGGCATAATCGCTGTCGGAGCCGAGCTCGCGTTCACCGGGCAGATCCCAGGCGTGCAGTAATGTCAACCGGGCATCGGGAAAGCGCTTGAGCGTCTCACGCAATGTGTGACGGCAGGTCAGGGAAAAATCGATGGGCACGAGAATGTCATTCCAGTCCTGTGTCGCCAGATGACTGACCGAGAGAACCGGGCATGGTGCGCCACGCAATACCCTGGCCAAGGTGGTGCCGGCGACCAGGTCGGGTTGTCCCCGCTTGCGGTGGGCGCCGAGAACGATCATATCGGCATCACGTTCGTGAGCCTCGCGAATGATCTCGGCATAGGGAGCGCCAGCGACGGTCTGAGTCAAGCAAGGCGGGGCGGGAAGCGCATAGTCCTCACGGATATCTGTCATCAATGACTGCATTTCCTCGACGACCGCTTGCTCAAGATCCCGTAATGCCAGCTTGGGAAGATGGGGATCGAGAACATGGATGATATCCAGGCGCAGCCCGTTCTCATGCGCGAGCCGAATCGCGCGTGCATAGGCAGAACGGTTTTCTTCCGACAGATCGCAGGCGAACAACAGGGTGCGGGTCATGATGATTTCTCTCCCTTCAACACGGAGCCGCTGAGACCACCAAGCACTGTTCAGCATGGTGCCAGTTGGCGAGACCCGCAAGTCTGCATAGACGTGCAATTACCACCATGCATGGAAATGATGCACGGGCCCGTGCCCTTTGCCGATATGGAGGCGTTCACTGGCTTGCAGTGCATCGCAGAGCCAGCGTTTGGCGGCCTCGACGGCCGAGGGAAGATCGTTTCCGCGCGCCAGATAGGCGGTAATGGCCGAGGAGAGCGAGCATCCGGTACCGTGGAGATTATTGGTCGGAACCCGAGGCATATCCAGCCACTGTTGCGGAGTATTTCCCCCCAACAGGTCCGGGCAGCGGTCCTCCTGCAGGTGGCCTCCCTTGAGCAGCACGTTCTCGGCACCCAGACGGATCAACTGAGGCAGAAGTGCCTCCATGGCCTGGCGATCCCGTGGCGTGTCGCTTTCCAGAAGCACGGCTGCCTCAGGGAGATTGGGGGTGATGAGGTCGGCCAGCGGGACCAGAAGTTCCCGCACCGCCTGAATGCCTACATCATCGACCAGCACGTCGCCACTTTTCGCGACCATGACAGGATCCAGCACGATCCAGCGCGGCCGTCGTTTCTCGAGTGTTTCGCGGATCGTCACGGCAACCTCACGGCTGGCTACCATACCGATCTTGACGCCAGCAAGCGGTACGTCTTCCATCAAGGTGTCGAGCTGGGCGGCGATGAAATCGGTGGGAATGGGGTGAACGCCAGTGACACCGCATGTATTCTGCGCCGTGAGGGCCGTGATGACACTTGTGCCATACGTCCCCAGGGCGGAAAAGGTCTTGAGGTCGGCCTGAATGCCGGCACCGCCGCTCGGATCAGAGCCGGCGATGGTCAGTACATTGGCGATTGCTTGGGATGATGTCATCTTGATCCTTGCGCGATATCGGCACTGATGTGTCGTGGTCTATAGTATCGAAGGGAGCCAGGTGGCGAGCTGTGGAAAGCCGGCCAAGGCGCCGAGCATGGCCAGTTGCAGCACGATGAAGGGGATCACGCCGCGGTAAATGGCCGATGTGGGAATATGGTCCGGCGTGACCCCACGAAGATAGAAAAGAGCAAACCCAAATGGCGGCGTCAGAAATGAGGTTTGTAGATTGACGGCGATCATGATGCCCAGCCAGACGGGATCCAGCCCCATGGCCAGCAACGCCGGGCCGATGATGGGCACCACGACAAAGGTGATCTCGATAAAATCGAGGATGAAGCCGAGTAAAAAGATCACCACCATGGTGATCAAGGTGGCGCCCAGCACGCCGCCAGGCATGGCATCGAACAACTCGGAAACCAGTTCTTCACCGCCGTAAGCGCGGAAAACCAGGGAAAACAACGTGGCGCCGATCAGGATGAGGAATACCATACTGGTAACACGCGCTGTGCTATGCAAGACGTCGCGAAACGTGGCCAGGTCGAGCTGGCGTTTGACCAATGCCAGCACCAGCGCACCGAAAGCCCCTACTGAAGAGGCTTCGGTCGGTGTGGCCAGCCCCCCGAGAATCGAGCCCAGCACCGCTATGATCAATATTACCGGTGGCAACAACCCCTTGAACAGCAATGGCCAAAGCCGACCCGTATGGCCGAGGTCACGCATCAACGTTTCCCGGTCACTCAATGGGGCGAGAGCCGGTCGTCGCCAGGCAACGATCAGTAGATAGATGGCATAAAGAACCACCAGGAGTAAGCCGGGAACAAGGGCGCCCATGAACAGGTCACCGACAGATACCGTTTCCGGGCTGAAAATCCCCATCGCCAATTGCGCTTCCTGATACGCATTGGAGAGGACATCACCGAGAAGAATCAGTGCAATCGATGGAGGAATGATCTGGCCCAGGGTGCCCGTCGCACAGATAGTCCCCGTCGCCAGCGCGGGGTCGTAACCCCGTTTCATCATGGTGGGTAGCGACAGCAGTCCCATGGTCACGACCGTGGCACCGACAATGCCTGTGGAGGCGGCCATGAGCATACCGACCAGCGTGACGGCAATCCCGAGCCCGCCGCGAAGATTGCCGAACAGCAGCGTCATGGCATCGAGCAGGGTCTCTGCTACCCGCGACTTCTCGAGTAGCACTCCCATTAGGATGAATAGCGGTACGGCCAGGAGCGTCTGGTTGGTCATGATCCCGTAGAGCCGGTTGGGCATCGCGGCCATTAAGCTCGGCTCAAAAGGCACGCCGATATTCAGGCTTTCAAGCCCGAGACCCAAGCCGGCGAATGCCAGCGCCGTGCCGGCCAGCGACAGTGCCACGGGGTAACCAAGCATCAAAACGGCGCAGACGGTGGCGAAAAGAATCAAGGGCATGAATTCAAGCACTGTTGTGGTTCTCCTTGTCCGTATCGATGCTTGGCATGCGGCCGCGCAGCATCATGACCTGACGTATCATCTGGGCGATGCCCTGGAGTGACAGCAGCACGACCATGACCAGAATCAGGCTTTTCAGAAGGAAAACAACGGGAATGCCGCTATCAGGCGAGCGTTCCAGAATGGCCCAGCTCTTGGCGACATAGCCCAGGCTCGAGGCGGCGATGAAGATCAGTACCGGAAACAGGAGTAGCAGTGTGCCCAACAGGTCGATCCAGGCGCGCCCTCGCATGGACAGACGCCGATAGAAGATGTCCACCCGTACATGACCGTCATGCTTGAGGGTGTAGCTTGCAGCCAGCATGAAGACGACAGCATGCAGAAACATGACGGACTCTTGAGCAACGATACTGTTGATATTGAAGGCGTAGCGCAGTATGACGATGGCGAACTGCACCAGCATCATGATCAACAGCAGCCAGGATACGGCGCGTCCCAAGCACTCGGTGAACGTGTCCAGCCGGGACAGCAGGGCAGAGTGTCGCATCGTGCGTTCCATGACGTGATTCAATGTCTTATTGGGGTAATAGGGTGCGCATCATCGCCGATCACGAAACGTTCGTCATCCCTTTGCAGGGAAATCGATCCAGTAGAGGCGATCGGCTCAGAACGCGTGAGAGGTGGCCAGCCAAGGGTGACAAGCTTCGGGGAGACGGATGTTGACGGCGATGGGGAGATGGTCGGAAAACAGTTGGTCCAGGACCTGGATGTCATCGGCCACCAGGGATTCCGAGAGCAGGATGTGGTCCAGTGCGCGTCGGGGTTGCCAGGAAGGGTAGCTTAATGCCGGGCGAACCGGATGCAGTGGCAGCGATGCACAGAAACGCGGGTGAGCATGCAGTTGCTCGGGCGTGCAGTTGAGGTCGCCCATGACCACGACATGTTTCAGCGGTTGAATGATTTCGCTGAGATAATCGAGCTGGCGAATGCGGCCCTTGTGGCTAAGCGCCAAGTGAGCGACGAACAGGTGCAAGGCCTCATCGCCATCACCATACCGCGCATGGATGGCCCCGCGGCCGGGGAGCGTGCCTGGCAGGCTGTGCTCCTCCACGCGTGTGGGGCGTAACCGGGACAGGAGTCCGTTGCTATGTTGGGCCACCCGGCCGAGGTTGCGGTTGAGTTGTTGGAAGTGGTGAGGAAAGCCCGCCCGTCTTGCCAGATAATCCACCTGGTTGACGTTGCCGGAGCGAAAGCTGCCGCCATCGACTTCCTGCAACCCGACGATATCGAATGGTTCGAGCACCTCGCTGACCAGATCGAGTCGACCGAGCCGTCTTGGATGAGGCAGGAGGTGCTGCCAGCTACGGGTGACATAGTGATGGTAGGCCGAGGTCTGGATGCCGACTTGCAGATTGAACGTTAGCAGGCGCAGATGGTCGTGCGAACGCGACGGTACGGCGGCCTCGGCCCGGGTCATGTGTCTACTCGCTCCGTTCCTCACGAACCTTGTCGACCAGCTCACCGGCAATCTCGGGCATGGCGTCCAGCCCTCCGGCGCTGGAGGGAGTGATGACGTAGCGACCATCGATGACCAGCGCAGGTACACCCGTCAGTTCATAGGCGCGCATACGGGCATGAGCGCGGTTGACCTGACTTTTGACATCGAACGAGTTCAATGCATTACGGGCGTCTTCCTCGCTGACTCCGTAATCGCTGAAGAAGTCAGCAAGATCATCTTCACTGGTCAGTGAGCGCCCCTCTTCATGAATGGCCGTAAAGAAGTCATCGTGCAAGTCATCGAGAATGCCCAACTCCCGGGCGGCGTAAAAGGCGGCCGCGTGTTGGTTCCAGTCGCCTCCCATCGTGGCCGGCGTGCGTGTGAACACGACATCGTCGGGTTGCTCAGCGACCCACTCGTTGAGCGGCTCTTCGAGGTTGTAACAATGTGGGCAGCCGTACCAGAAGGCTTCCGTTACCTCGATCTGGTCATCGTCGACCGATGTTTCGACGGCTTCGTCGAGCTCGGTATAATCCTCTCCCTCAACCAGATCGGCAGTTACCGGGGAGGACAAGCTGATTCCCATCAAGGCAATCATCAATGGCTTGAACATGCAGAACTCTCCTTGAAAACACTAAACGACCGTCTGCCCACACCTATTGTCTGCCGTAAACCAAGCGAAGACAGGTAGCACTCCGCCCCTTTGAGCCTGTAAATCGCCTCGGGTTCCCCAACCAAGCGGTAGTGGATGAGGTCAATGCAAGCCGAACAGATAGTTGGCGACAGCCTCCATGTCCTCTTCACTCATTTTGGAAGCAATATCCCTCATGATGCCGTTGTCGTCGTTGCTACGTTCACCCGAGGCAAAGTCTTGTAGCGTCGAGACCGTATAGCCGGGCTGCTGACCGGATAGCGCCGGATAGCCGGCACTATTGATGCCGTCCCCGGTGGGGCCATGACAAGCCGTGCAGGCAGGTAGACCTTGTGAGGCATCGCCGGCACGATACAGCTCTTCGCCGCGTTCGAGCAATTCAGCATCGTCCTTCGCCTCGCCAATATTGGGCTCCATCTCGGCATAATAGGCGGCGACGTCCCAGGCATCCTGTTCGGAATAGTCGTCGACCTGTCCGGCCATCTCGGGAACTTCGCGTTCACCATCCCGGATATCAAGAATCTGCTCGGCCACGTAGGCGGTTTTTTGGCCAGCCAAGCTGGGAAAGTCACCGGATGAGCTGATGCCATTCTCTCCATGGCAGGAGGCACATTCCTGTGCCAGTTCCTCGCCGTTGGAAGGGTCTCCCTCTTGGGCATGGGCGACGCCCAGGGCGCTAAGGGTAATTGCCAGGCTTGCCAGTAACTGTCTCATCGCTAGTCCATTGTGCTGTTGGTTGTTAGATATTGTCG
Source organism: Aidingimonas halophila (assembly GCF_900106955.1). Taxonomy (GTDB): domain Bacteria; phylum Pseudomonadota; class Gammaproteobacteria; order Pseudomonadales; family Halomonadaceae; genus Aidingimonas; species Aidingimonas halophila. Next base: position 399,194 of record NZ_FNNI01000003.1, read on the forward strand.
TGATGGCCTCTCGCGGTATCGGTTCCACCTGCTTGGCCGGTAGCTGTCGTGCTTGCTGCGGGAGTCGAGTCACCGCAAAGGGGGTGATACACTTTGCGTTTCCCCGTCAACTGCTTGTGCACCAACAAGCGGATTCGAATGTGGCGATTATAACGAATCCGCTCGGTAACGCGAAGTCAAGCCCGGCGGTGCCGTTTGTGCCTGCTCCTGTGAGCTTTTCCAGATAGCGAGTTGTCCCATGTCACGCCTCAATTATCAAACCGCCGCCTTTCTCACCAGCGCACCCACGCTGGCGCAGTGTCCCCCCGATACAGGCGTTGAAGTGGCTTTCGCCGGCCGCTCCAATGCCGGTAAGTCCAGTGCCATCAACGCCTTGACGGGACAGAAAGCGTTGGCACGTACATCGAAGACCCCGGGACGCACGCAATTGATCAATTTTTTCACCCTGCAGAACGAAAGCGATCAGCGGTTGGTGGACCTACCCGGGTATGGCTATGCCAAAGTGCCGGAGGCGGTCAAACAGGAATGGCAGCACCACTTGGCTGACTATTTGCACCGCCGCACATCGCTACAGGGGCTGATGCTCATCATGGACGTACGACACCCCTTAAGTGAATTCGACCAAATGATGTTGGGGTGGGCTGATGACCGAGACATGCCGGTCCATATTCTTTTGACCAAGGCGGACAAACTCAAGAGCGGCGCCGCCAAGCAAGCCCTGCAACAGGTACGTGATCGTTTGCGAGAATGGGAGGATCTGGTCAGTCTGCAGCTGTTTTCGGCACTCAAGCGTCAGGGGATCGATCAGGCGCGTCAGCAGCTCGATGAGTGGCTGCACGATCGCGTGCCGTCATGCAGCGAGCCGAGCCAATAATCCAGGTAGCTCATTGACATGGGCCAGGCGGTGGACCCTTGCAGGCAACGAATCTGTCGTACTGCCCAGGGGGGCGATCCAGGCCACTTGCATGCCCAGCTGATGCGCCGGCAGTACATCCTCCTTCCAGGAATCGCCGATGTGCATGGCCGTGTCGGGCGTGCTGCCGAGCCGGTCCAGAGCAAACAGGAAGGGGGCTGGTTCCGGTTTGGGCATGTGCATTTCTCCCGCCGAAACGATGATGTCGAAGTGAGCGTCGAGCGAAAGGCGTTTCAGGTCGGCATTACCATTAGTGATCGCCCCTAAGCGATAACGTTGAGTGAGCGTTTTCAGTAGCGACTCCACGCCTTCAAACGGGCGCAACTGATGTCGTAGCTCCAGTAGCCGTTCGATGGCAGCGTCGCTCCAGTGGCGAGCGTCCTGGGACGAAAGCCCGTAATCGATGAGGCTGTCGAATAGCGCATGCCGACGAATCCAGGTGAAGTCGCTACGACGGGTGGGATAAAGACGTGCAATGTCCTGACGCCTTGCCAGGTAGCTTTCGAGGGGAAAGTGATCGGCGAAACTCCCCTGCGTCGTGGTCAATTCGGGAAATCGCGCCGACAGGGCCTCGTTGAGCCAGGTGAAGTGACCGAGTTCGGCATGCTCCATGATCGGTTGGTTATCCCAGAGGGTGTCATCAAGGTCGAATGTGAGCGTATCGAGAGTCATGGGTCAATGATCAAGATCGGTGTCTTGTTTCCGGCGTCGGCGTGCTCGTGGGTGCGCTGCGTCATAGCTGGCTGCCAGGTGCTGCCAGTCCAGGCGAGTGTAGACTTGCGTCGTTGACAGATTGGCGTGACCGAGCAGTTCCTGAACGGCACGCAGGTCTTGACTCGATTCGAGTAAATGGCTGGCGAAGGAGTGACGCAAGCGATGCGGATGCAGGTGTTCTGCCAGACCGCGCTCCCTGGCGAGTTTGGCCAGCCGCTGCTGGATGGCTCGATGACCCAGACGATGACCGTGAGTGCCGACGAACAGGGCGCTCTCATCGGTGCGGGCGATACTGCTGCGCAAGGCCAGCCAGGCTGCTAAAGCGCTTTGGGCACGCCGGCCGACCGGGACCTGACGGGGTTTTCCGCCTTTGCCGATCACCCGGACACGCTGTCTTTGCAGGTGATCGAGATCCAGTGCGGCCAATTCGGCCAAACGTAACCCGCTGGAGTAAAGCAGCTCCAGCATGGCCTGATCGCGCCGTGCGAGGGGCGTATCGTCGTGCGGTGTGTCCAGGAATCGCTGCAGCCGGTCCACATCCACTGGATGTGGCAGGTGACGGGGTTGTCGAGGTGCTTGTGTCAGGGTCATCGGGTTATGGCTGAGCTGGCCTTGCTGAACCAGATGATCGGCCAAACGTGAGATGGCGGACCGGCGCCTGGCCAGGCTTCGGGGGGCCAGTCCACGGCTGCGCTCCTGGCCGAGAAAACGGCGCAGCATGCCGGCATCCAGCTCGCTCCAGTCGCTCACATCATGCGCACTCAGGAAGTCGACCAGCGCCGCGATGTCGTGCCGATAGGCCGTCACGGTCGCCGGGCTGGCGCGCTGGGCCAAGGTAGTGAAAAAGGGTGCCAGATCAGTGATCAGTGGCGAGTCATCTGTCATGGGGTTGTCCACCGAGACGTAACATCAACCGTGACAGTATTTCGCCCAGATACTCGATGAACAGGGTGTCCAGGCTGGCGCGGAAATGGTCGGGGTCGGCATCGGCCAGGACCAGGTAGCCTGACGACTCGCCAAGCGGTAAATGCGTGATGGCACATGAGCCGGCCTGACCTGGTGGCTTGATATGTGGCAGCAAACGTTTCCAGTCACTGATCGTTAGTTTGGTACAGCGGCTGGAACGCCCATCGAGCAATGCCGACAGCCGCGGTGCCACGCTATTGTCCAGTATGTGACGGGGGGGCTGCGGTGGCTGCGGTTCGCTGTCGGTCAACGCGGGAGGGCACCAGAGAGCGATCGACGAGATCTGGAATCGCTCACTCAACTGCGTGGCCACTGCCTGGGCCAGGGCGTCATTGTCTTCGGCTTCGAGCAGCGCCAGGACCAGTTCCCGCATGCGGCGATAATGGACTTCATTCTGGCGGGCCGACTCAAGCAACTGTTCCAGGCGTTCTTCCGCGACCTCGGCACGTCGGCGAAGATCATGGACCAGGCGTTCGAGCAACGATGTGGCCCCCTGGGTTTCAGGGTGAGGCACCTTGAGCTGTTGTAACAACCCCTCGCGACCGACGAAAAAGTCGGGGTGACGGGCCAGCCACTGGGCCACTCGGTCGGGGTCCAGGGTTTGCCGCGGTTCAGGAGCCTGGGCACGGGCCATGAATTGTCTCCTCTTGTCGTTAGGCGGTGCGAACTCACGTCAAGTGGACGCGACCGTCGAAAATGCGTTCCGCCGGTCCCGTCATGAAAAGATGCTGACCGGGACCCGCCCAATCGATGGTCAGGTCGCCTCCCAACAGATGTATCGTCACGGGGCTTGCCAGTCGCTCGCGACGGATGCCATGAGCCACAGCGGCACAGGCACCGGTACCGCAGGCCATTGTCTCGCCAGTGCCGCGTTCGAAAACCCGCAGGCGGGCTTCATGTGGGGACATGTACTGCAGAAAACCGACATTGACGCGTGCCGGAAAGCGCGCATGCGACTCGAGGGCCGGCCCCAGCCGGGCGACAGGCGCCGTGTCGACATCATCGACTTCGAGTACGACATGCGGGTTACCCATCGACAGCACCCCGGCCTGAATGCGTGCGTCGTCGACCGTCAGATCATGCACTATGTGGTCGTCAGCCGCATCGAAAGGCACAACCGCAGGATCGAAACTCGGTTCCCCCATATCGACAGTGACTCGGTCATCGTCTTCGACGGTCAAGGTCAAGGCTCCCGTCTGTGTCTCGACGTGGATCTCGCGCTTGTGAGTCAGTCGTTGATCGCGCACGAAGCGGGCGAAACAGCGAGCCCCATTGCCACAGTTCTCGACTTCTCCACCGTCGGCATTGAAGATGCGGTAACGGAAATCCATGTCTGGATTCTGCGGCGGTTCGACAATCAGCAACTGGTCGAATCCGATACCGAAATGGCGATCGGCCAGACGGCGGATCTGGTCGATGGAAAGCCGCGCTCGCTGCGTCACCAGATCGACGACCATGAAGTCGTTCCCCAGGCCGTGCATTTTGGTGAAATGCAGCAACATCAGTATGCCTCCGGTTCATCGGGTGGCAATAGTGACTCACCGGCCCAGAGGGTTTCCAGGCGCTCGCGTTGTCGTACCAGATGGACTTGCCGGCCGTCGACCATGATCTCGGGGGGGCGGGGGCGGCTATTGTAATTCGACGCCATGACAAAACCATAGGCCCCGGCTGAACGGACCGCCAGCAGGTCGTTGGCAGCAATTGCCAGATGGCGGTCTTTACCCAGAAAGTCGCCGGTCTCACAGACCGGTCCGACGATATCATAAGTCTCGGCCTCGCGTTCGAGGGTCGTGTCCACCGGTAGGATGGCCTGCCAGGCTTGGTAGAGCGATGGCCGGATCAGGTCGTTCATGGCCGCATCGACGATCGCGAAGTGGCGCGTTTCCCCGGGTTTGAGAAATTCCACCCGGGTCAGGAGGATGCCGGCATTGGCGGCGATCGAGCGGCCGGGTTCGAATAACAGCGTCATGTGATGACGGCCATGTTCGGCGAGTCGCTCGAGCAGCGCCGACGCGTAGTCGAAAGGGACCGGTGGCTGCTCGTCACGATAAGGGACGCCGAGGCCGCCTCCCAGGTCCAGGTGATCGATGGCGATGCCTTCGGCTTCGAGGCGCTGAAGCAGTACCAGCAGCCGGTCCAGGGCATCGAGAAAGGGTGACAGCTCGGTCAACTGGGAGCCGATGTGACAGTCCAGGCCCACGACATTCAGATGGGGCAGGAACTGTGCTCGCTGATACACGGCAAAGGCATCATCGACCGCGATACCGAACTTGTTGTCCTTGAGCCCGGTGGAAATATAGGGGTGGGTGCCCGCATCCACATCGGGATTGACGCGCAATGAGACAGGGGCTTTCCGGTCAAGGCGTCCCGCGACGGCATTGAGCCGTTCGAGTTCGGCACGGGATTCCACATTGAAGCATTTGATGCCGACCTCCAGCGCCCGCTCCATCTCGGCATCCTGCTTGGCGACACCGGAGAATACGACTTTCGCGGGGTCGCCGCCGGCAGCAAGAACGCGCTCCAGTTCACCCCGGGAAACGATATCGAATCCGGCCCCCAGGCGCGCGAGCAATCCGAGCACGGCGAGGTTGGAGTTGGCCTTGACGGCATAGCAGATCAGGTGTGGATGCGTGCCCAGAGCATCATCGTATGCCCGGAAGTGACGCTCCAGCGTCGCCCGTGAATAGACATAGCAAGGGGTACCGAAACGTTCGGCGATATCGGCCAGGGGGACGTCCTCGGCATATAGCACGCCGCTACGGTAGTCGAAATGGTCCATGCTCAGTTCCCGTCTGCCTCGTCCGTTTCATCAGTGTCATCATCGCTGGTGCCCTGCGGGTCGTAACGCTCGGCCGCCTCGTCGTCATCAGGCAGATAAAGCGGCCCTTTCTGGCCACAACCGGCGATGACGAGCAGCATGACAAGCAACGCGACGATTCCCAGTTGGCGCATGTCAGGTCTCCTGCCGTGTCATCGTGGCAAGGGCATCACGTGCCCGCTGAGCGGCGGCCCGTACCTGGTCCGGTGCCGTACCGCCAATGTGATTGCGAGCGGCTACCGATCCCTCGAGGGTAAGGATGTCGAAGACATCGGCCTCGACGGTGTCGGAGAATTGCTGCAATTCATCAAGCGACATCTCCGACAAATCCTTGTCATGGCGGATACCATGAGCAACCGATTGACCGACGATTTCATGGGCATCGCGGAAGGCCACTCCCTTGCGGACGAGGTAATCGGCCAGGTCGGTGGCGGTCGAGAAACCGCGTCGTGCTGCGGCGTACATGTTGTCCGCCTTGGCTTCGACGGCCGGAATCATGTCGGCAAAGGCGCGCAGTGAGCCCTTGACGGTATCGAGGGTATCGAACAGGGGTTCCTTATCCTCCTGGTTGTCCTTGTTGTAGGCCAACGGCTGGGATTTCATCAGAGTCAACAGGCTCATCAGGTGTCCGTAGACACGGCCGGTCTTGCCTCGCACCAATTCAGGCACATCCGGGTTCTTTTTCTGCGGCATGATCGAACTGCCGGTGCAGAAGCGGTCAGGGAGGTCGATGAAATCGAACTGGGCGCTGGTCCAGAGAACCAGTTCTTCGCTCATGCGAGACAAGTGCATCAGTAGCGTGCTTGCGAACGCCGTGAACTCGATCGCGAAATCCCGGTCACTGACGGCATCCAGGGAGTTTTCTGCGGGACGATCGAAACCCAACAGTTCGGTGCTGACATGGCGGTCGATCGGATAGGTGGTCCCGGCCAATGCGGCAGCACCCAGGGGCATGACGTTGACACGCTTGCGGCAGTCAAGCAGGCGCTCGTGATCCCGGGCCACCATCTCCTGCCAGGCCAGCAGGTGATGACCGAAGGTGACGGGCTGAGCGCTCTGCAGATGGGTGAAGCCCGGCATGATGGTATCCGCGTGATTCGCCGCAAGTTCGATGAGGCCTTCACGCAGGCGAACCAGTTCCGCCTCGATGGCATCGATCTCGTCACGCAGGAACAGGCGGATGTCGGTGGCAATCTGATCGTTGCGTGAGCGACCGGTATGCAATTTCTTGCCGACGATGCCGATCTTCTCGGTCAGACGTGCCTCGATGTTCATATGCACGTCTTCCAGCGAGATCGACCAGGGAAACGTATCGGCTTCGATTTCCTGCGCAATGTCGTTGAGCCCGTCGATGATGGCGTCGCGTTCGGCGTCGTCGAGCACACCGACACGGGCCAGCATGGTGGCATGTGCAATCGAGCCGCGAATGTCATGCTGAGCAAGACGTTGATCGAAACCGACCGACGCCGTGAAGCGTTCGACAAAGGCATCGGTGGGCTCGTTGAAACGACCGCCCCAGGATTGATTGGTTGATTGGCTCATCGAACGGAATATCCTGCGTTGTTGGGCCTGAACGTCTAACGTGAAATTGGTCTGGCAGTGTATCAGAGTCGGCGACGCAGGCCACGTAGCGAAGCGACACCATCCCCGCGCATTTTTCCTGCTTCCCCAGGTGCATTATGATAACAGCTGAATCGGAAGCCGAGGTCGCTTCCATCTCACTTGAGCGGGCCCAGGAAAGCCCCCGCTCGTCGACAGGAGAGAGCCGTGTCCGCCTATACCACCCTGCGCATCGCCACCCGTAAAAGCCGCCTGGCAATGTGGCAGGCCGAGCACGTTCGTGATCGCCTGATGACTGTCCATCCCGGACTTCACGTCGAGCTGGTGCCCATTTCCACGCGCGGTGACAAAATTCTCGACACGCCGCTGGCCAAGGTTGGCGGCAAGGGGCTGTTCGTCAAGGAACTCGAGGATGCCATGCTCGATGGGCGGGCGGATATCGCCGTGCACTCCATGAAGGATGTCCCGATGCATTTTCCTGAAGGGTTGGGGTTGTCCGTGATTCTGGAAGGGGCGGAGCCGACCGATGCCTTCGTTTCCAACCAATACGCCACCTTTGACGCCCTGCCCGACGGGGCGCGCGTCGGGACGTCCAGTTTGCGCCGAGGCCTGCAGGTACGAGAAGCACGTCCCGATATCGAGGTGCTGACGCTGCGTGGCAATGTCCAGACACGCTTGTCAAAGCTTGATAACGGCGAGTTCGATGCCATCATCTTGGCAACATCCGGTCTCAATCGCTTGGGACTGGGAGAGCGGATTACGGCCGAACTGGCTCCCGAGGTTTGTTTGCCGGCTTGTGGTCAAGGGGCCCTGGGTATCGAGTGCCGCAGTGATGATGCGGGGTTGATCGAGATGCTGGCACCATTGGACGATCCGGACACGGCGACCCGTGTGCGTGCCGAGCGTGCCATGAACACCCGGCTGGAGGGGGGGTGTCAGGTGCCGATCGGTGGGCATGCGGTGTTTGAGGAGGGAGGCCGTATCCTGTGGCTGCGTGCACTGGTCGGGACGCCGGAAGGGACACGGGTATTGCGAGCCGAGGGCCGTGGGGCGGCCAGTGAGCCCGAAGCCTTGGGACTGAGAGTGGCTGAGGATCTCCTTGAACAGGGAGCGGGTGAGATTCTGGCAGATGTCTACGGTAATGCCTGATGCGGGAACGGCCTCGGGTATTGGTGACGCGTCCCGGGAACCGGGGGGAGGTACTGGCAACCACATTGTCACGATACGGCCTGGACCCTCGGCCATTGGCGTTGATGCACCAGCAGGTGTTGCCGGAAACCGCCGCCATCCGGTCCGTCTGGTTGGATTTCGACCATTTTTCTCGCGTCCTGGTCGTCAGTCCGTTTGCTGCTGAATGTCTGGTCGAAGCGCTGGATCGTTACTGGCCGCAATTGCCGATCGGGCCAAGGTATTACGCCGTGGGCGCAGCGACAGCCGAGGTGCTGAACCGGGAGCTCGGCGTCAAGGTGCATTTGCCGCCGGAACATGTGAATGGCCAATCGGGACGTGAAACCAGTGAGGCCTTGTTGACGCTGCCCTCACTACACGGGCTCGCAGAACAGAAGGTCCTGCTGGTCGCCGGTGAAGGTGGTCGCACGACGTTGGCCGAGGCACTGTCATCACGTGGGGCCCGCCTGACCCGTCTGGCACTTTATCGACGTGTTTTCACGGCGCCGGATGCGGCCATGCAAAGGTGCCTTGCTTCCGCTGATTTCGATGCCTTGATCGTGAGTAGCGGCGAACTTCTCGAACATCTGGCAGGATGGTGTGATATTGCAGCGTTGAACCAACCGCTAATCGTATCCAGTCATCGGTTGGCTACACTGGCAGGCAACCTGGGATTCGCCGCCCCGCATGTCGCTGACAGTGCGTCGGCGACCTCGCTGGCGGCAATGACCGCTCGGGTATGTGGCTTGGACGGGGGCGATGTCGATCAATGATGATCTTGAAAAGGGCTAGCGACAGATGAGCAAGCAACGAAACGATCAGGACGAACAGCAAACGCCCTCGCAGCAGGAGCCGAACGGTCCGGATCAGGAGAACACGGAAACTGACTCGACGCCGCCATCGTCCGATAGCGCCGAATCAACGCCCGGATCGAGTTCGGAGCAGAAGTCCAGGTCGTCGGGCGCGGCATCTTCGTCACAGGAATCGGCCCAAGCGGATAAACACGCCACCGGTGACGATGCCAGTTCCAGCAAGGCATCGGCGTCGGGCCAGTCATCTCGTCAAGCGAGCAGCAGGAAAAAGGCGCCGCCCAGTGCTTCCGGCAAGTCCAAGTCCTCTCGATCGCAGCAGGCCGGTGGCAAGAGCGATAGTGCCAAGAGGGCGTCCTCCCAGGCGTCGGGTGAATCCTCCACCTCATCTTCCGCGGCAAGTCGCACTTCATCGTCGTCAGGGGCTGGGGGGCAGTCAGGGGCCCGACAGCCGAGTGATAGCCAAGGGGGAGGCGGTGGCAACAAGACCGGTATCATCGCCCTGGTGCTGGTGATTGTGTTGGCGGTCGGCGCTCTCGTTGCCGGCTGGTGGGGATGGCAGCGTCTCGACCAGCAAGAGCAACGTTTAGCGCAAATGGATGCTAATGCCGAGGCCATCAGTGAACTGGAAACTCGACTTGAAGAGAGCAACAGCGAGCGCCAGTCCGAAATGGACGAGGCCCTGTCGTCACTGCGCAATGATTTCGACGATTATCGTAGCGAGATGAACAGCACCCTGGACGATGTGCTTGAAGACCTCTCCAGTGAACAGGATACCGACGAGCGCGAGTGGTTGCATGCCGAGGCTGCCTATCTGTTACGGCTTGCCAATCAGCGTTTGCAGCTCGAGCGTGATGCCGAGGGAGCCGCTGCGCTATTGCGGACGGCCGATGAACGTTTGCGCGAAGCTGACAACCCTGCGCTGACGCCGGTCCGTCGAGAGATCGCGTCCGAACTGGCCGAACTGGAATCCGTGCCGAAAGTCGACCGCACGGGGTTGTATCTTTCTCTCAACGCACAACAGGAGCAACTCGCCGGATTACCGCTCAAGCAGGATGTCGAAGCCCAGACGGTCGAAGGTGAGGATGGCCAGGGGCCGACAGGGGGGTGGCAGGAACAGTTGGCCCATTTTGGTGCTGAACTCAAGGATCTGGTGACGGTTCGACGCCACGATCAAGCGCTGGAAGCGCTGATTTCGCCCGAACAGGAATCCTATCTGAGGCAGAATGTACGTCTGCTGATTGAACAGGCGCAATTGGCCCTGCTCAAAGAAGAAGAAGCGCTGTATGAGGCCAGCCTCGAAAAGGCTATCAACCTGGTGGAGACCTATTACGATACCGAACGGGATGGCGTTCAGTCCGTGCTTGACCGGCTAGCATCGTTGCGCGAAGAGGCCGTACGCCCCGAACTCCCCGATATCAGTGGCTCTCAGCAGGCCCTGTCATCCTTCATCGAACGTCGCTTTGAAAACGATGGCGATCGAGAAGCGGACGAACAGGGGGATGAGGAATGAGAAAGCTGATCCTACTGATCGTCGTCGGTCTCGCCGTCGGGGCCCTGTTCGGTCAATTGATGCAGTCCGTGCCGGGATACTGGCTGGTTCGTGTCGGCGATACGTCGATACAGACATCATTCTGGTTTGGCCTGATACTGCTGTTGGCAACGTTTCTGGTCCTTCACTTTACGCTGCGCGTGTTGATGCGGCTGCGTCGCCCGGTCAGTCGGTTCAAGCTGTGGAACAGTCGAGCGCGGCACCGGAATGCGATGCGCCGGACGGTGCGCGGCCTGGTAGCCTTGGCCGAAGGCCGCTGGAAACGCGCCGAGAAATCGTTGGTCAAGGCCGCCGACGACTCCAGCACCCCGTTGGTCAATTATCTGTCTGCAGCACTGGCGGCGCATTACCAGGGACGTTATGACCAGGCGGATACGCTGCTCAAACGAGCCCACCTCAGTACCGAAGGTGCCGATACTGCGGTCGGTATGGTGCAAGCACAACTGATGCTCGACCGGCAGCAATTCGAGGAAGCGCTGGCAACGCTGACTCGGCTGGATCGTCAATTGCCTAACCACCCCCAGGTGTTGAAGCAGCTCAAACAGGCCTATCTGAGCGTCAACGACTGGGATGGCCTGCGTCGTTTGATGCCGCGCATGGCGTCCCAGCAGTTGATTTCCCAGGAAGAGCAACATTCGCTGGAACAGCGGGCCTATCGTGAGTTGCTCATGCAGGCGTCTCAACATCCCGAAGATATCGAGCGCGTCCGCAACCTGTGGGCCGATATGCCCGACTATCTGCGTGGCGATGTCGATCTGGTGGTGTTGTATGCCGAAGCCCTGATTCGAGGAAACGAGGAGGGGCTGGCGGAGCGCCTGTTGCGCCACTCTCTGAAAGAGCACTGGGATTCCCGTTTGGTGCTACGCTATGGATTGCTGAATGTCGATGCCGGTCGCCAGCTCGCCTATGCCGAAAAATGGCTGCAGGAGCGCCCCAACGACCCGGATCTTCTGTTGACGCTGGGCCGCCTTTCGCTCCGCAATGCCTACTGGGGCAAGGCGCAAGAGTATTTCGAGGCAAGCCAACGCCAGCGTCCGAGCGGTGTCGTCTGTGCCGAACTTGCCAGGCTCTATGCCAATCTCGGTGAACACAACAAGAGCCAGCTCTATTATCGGCAGAGTGTCGAACTGCTCGATAAATCGTTGCCGGCACTGCCTCAGCCGAGCGACGAGAATCTCTAGAAGCCGCTGTTTTCATCTGATCGATTTGCTCTCCTGGGCGCCGCAAGGTGCCCTTTTTTTAACGCCTCTGCGCGGAAACGATGCACTTATTTGGTTTTCTGATAGGCAATATCAGTCTCATGAGTTGTCCAATTGGTCAGGTGTTGCCTAGTCTGTCCCAAGCATATTGACCATGTGGTCAATATTGGCGTGTGCAAGCCGGTTGACCGGTATCACCAATGCCCATTTCAACAACAAAGGGACCATGACCATGCAACACCCATCGACTGCATCCGCCGAGACGCCGCGGTCAGGCGCGTCGCATCCCGGGAAGTGGCTGGATGCCTACTTCAACGTGAGCCGTCGCGGTTCAGCGGTCAAAACGGAGATACTGGCCGGGATTGCCACTTTCCTGGCCTCCATGTACATCATCGTTGTCAATCCGGCGATTCTGAGCGATGCGGGAATTCCGTTTTCTGCAGCACTATCCGCGACCGTCATGATCAGTTTCATGAGCAGCCTGGCGATGGGGCTTTATGCGCGTAACCCCATCCTCGTGGCACCGGGTATGGGCATGAATGCACTGTTCACATACACCCTGGTAATGGGGGCCGGGCTTTCCTGGGAAGTCGCCCTGGGGTGTGTATTCTGGTCGGGAGTCCTGTTCGCGATCCTGGCCATGTTCAACGTTCGACAGGCCATTATCGAGGCGATTCCGGAGTCACTGCGCTACGCCATCACCTGTGGCATTGGCTTGTTCATTACTTTCATCGGGCTAAAGAACGCGGGATTCATCGTCGGTAGTGAAGCCACACTGGTTTCGCTCGGGTCGCTGAGTCCGTCACTGGTGACCTTCTTCATCGGCATGATGGCAACTGTCGTTCTAGTGATCATGCGTTTCAACGGTGCATTGATCCTGGGTATCGCACTGACGACGCTGCTGGCGGCGCCCATGGGACGCTTGTGGGGTGAAGAAGTGCTGGTTGAATGGGGCGGCATGATGGCCTGGCCCGATTTCAGTGCGGTCATGCAGGTGGATATCTGGGGAGCGCTGAAAGTCGCTTACTTGCCTTTCATCTTCGTCATGCTTTTCACCAATTTTTTCGATGCGCTGTCTTGTTTCATGGCGCTCTCTGAATCCGCCGACCTCAAGGATGATCAGGGTAATCCGCGCAATCTCAAGCGCTCCATGACCGTTGATGCGTTTGCCTCGATGATTGCCGCCCCTTTGGGGACGAGTGCGGCACAGACGTTCATTGAATCCGGAGCCGGTGTCGCACAGGGAGGGCGGACCGGACTGGTGGCGGTGGTCATCGCGCTGCTGTTTCTGCCATTCCTGTTTCTTTCGCCACTGCTTTCGCTGGTGCCGGGAATTGCAACGGCCCCTGCGTTGGTGCTGGTCGGGTTATTCATGCTGGCGCCTGTCGGCAAGATCGACTGGTCACGCTATGATCAAGCGTTTCCGGCGTTCCTGGCCATTATACTGATGCCGTTGACATATTCGATCACGCTGGGGATTGCGTTCGGCTTCCTGAGTTTCGTGATCATCAAGGCATGCACAGGGAAGCTGGCCGAGATCAAGCCGGCAATGTGGATATCGGCGGCATTGAGTATCGTCATGCTGGTGACGGCCCACTGATGAACATCCGAGGTGTCCATACTGACGGGGGCCGCCGACCGGCAGCCCCCGTTGTTGGCGTGGATCCTGACATTAACCGCTATGAGGGCTCGTCGACGTCATCGCCATCCGGCTTATCATGCGACGCGTCGCCGATGTGGTCGACATCCTCCTGACGGTTTCCTGCGGTGGTCGACGAGGTTTTCGGCGAGCGTTTCGAGCCATCGAGCAGCCGGAGGTTGGCGGCCGGGGCACTGCCATCCTTGTCTTCGCCGAAATACAGCGTGGTATGCGGAAAGGGGATCTCGATGCCGGCTTCGTCGAAGCGCATCTTGACCAACCGATTATAGGCGCGACCCACAGCCCACTGGTCGCCGGGTGTGGTCTTGATCACGACACGAATATTGACCGAGCTGTCGGCCAGGGCGATGACACCCGCGACTGTCAAGGGCGCGAGCAGTTTGCTGCCATGTTCTTCGCTGGCCTTGAGATCCTCGAATGCCTGTTCCAACTGCGCTATTGCTTCGTCGATATTCTCGCGATAAGCGATACCGTATTCGCCAACATGGTTGCCGAACTCGCGCATGTAGTTGGATACCGTATCGACGCTGGAGAAAGGCACGATGTGATAGGTGCCCGAGAGATCACGAATTGCCACCGAGCGGATGCTCAAACGTTCGGCGGTTCCGGTAATGCCGCCGACCGTCACGACGTCGCCGGTATTCATGGCGTTTTCGACCTGAATGAAGACTCCAGTGATGATGTCCTGCACCAACTTCTGTGCCCCGAAACCGATGGCCAGACCCAATACACCGGCACCGGCGATCAGTGGACCGATGTTGATGCCGATCTCCGACAGCACGATCATCGCCGTGATGGTGATGATGGCGATCGCCAGTGCGTTGCGGAACAGGCTGAGCAGCGTCTTGGCACGAGCGGAGGGTTCGCCGCCACCGGTCTCGGGGTTGAGACGGTGCTCTATCAGGCTCGCCAGAGCGATCCAGACGACTAACGCCAGTACGATGATGAAGAAGGCGCTGAACAGATTGCCGGTCAACGCGCGTCCCGCTTCGGAGGCGTACCAGGCAGCCAGATCGAAGGCGTTCCAGGCATTGAGCGTCATCATGACCACGACGATCAGGATAACGGCCCGAATGATGCGCAGTATATTGGGCACGTAAGCGTTGAGCCGCTTTTCCAGCATCGGCAGCTTGTCGCGTAGTGCGTCGGATAGCTGAATCCGTCGCCCGATCGTCTGTGTCAGCAGGTTGGACACCAACGCACCGACACCGATGATGATCAGGGTCTTGAGTGTAGCCATCGCCACGAAAGGCAGGGCATCTTCAGGACGGAGCAGCGTGACCAGCAAGACCATCAGGAAGTACGCGATAGCAAACCCGTGCCAGAGTTTGGCCAGCAGGTTCAGGGAGACCCGCGTGGCATGCATGCTGGAGCGTTCGGCGGCCCGTTCAATGGAGTGACGCAGATAAAGCCGATTCTTGAGCACCACGCTCACGGCGTAAATGAAGGCACCCAGCATGATCAGGGTACCGATGGCCTGGCCGAGAGCTGTAGAGACATAGAAATTGATCAACGGCACGACCACCAACAATCCGTAACCGACCAGGCCGATCAACCGGGCAAACCAGGTGTTCCAATAGGAGGCATCGGTTGCCGAAATCGGCAGCAAACGCAGGCCTTCATAGCGGGAAGCGAACAGCATGCGCAAGCCTGCCTTGAGCAGTTCGATGACCAGGAAGGCATTGAGGAACAGCGACGCTCGTGTCGATAGCTCGCCGCTTTCGCCGATGGCAAAGGTGGCAATCAGGCTCCCGCCGACGTAGGCGAGCAGGACGATCAGTACATCGACAACGGCGGCCATCCCGACGGCAAGTACCAGTCGCAGTACAGGGGTAAGCCGGCTGCCGGAGGTCGACCATTGACTGATACGGGTAAACAGGGAGCGTGCCAGATAGCGGAAAACCAGAAATACCGCGATGGTGGCAATGATCACCAGGCCGAGATTGATCGCGGCCGATGTGAACGCACTGGCATCGAATGAGCTGGCACTCGCTGCAGCGGAGTCGGCGCCGAACAGGCCGGCGATGGCGGAAACCAATTGACTGAACTGGCTGCCGAGGTCGCCGACAATCTGGCTCGAGGTTTCCGCCAGTCGACGTGGCAAGGAGACCTCTTCGGCCGTCTGATCGCTGGGCGCTTCCGAAGCGATCCCGGTCGAGGCGTCGTCAGAGGATGGTTCGAGGTGGCCCTCTGTGTCTGCGAGTTGCCGCAGGTCGTCAATTAACTGGTTTCGGGCCTCTTCATTTTCCAACAAGTCCGCCAGTGTCGCGTAGGCGGGGGCATCGGCGGTGCCTTCGTCCTGTTGGGCCTGCGCAGTAGGGACGATCAATAGGGTGGTGATGAGCAACCAACCAATCAATAACGCCAGAGAACGTAGTTTCAGCACGCTGCGACCTCCCTATTCGCGTGGAATCGGACTCGGTGCCACCCCGAGAGGCACCCGGGAGCCGGAAATATGTATTGGTATCCTAGGACGTTGGCGTGTTCCACGTCATGGTCTCGATCCAGTCATGAAACAACAATTGTACAGATATTGTACATGAAGCGACTGTCAAGCCAAGAACTATCCTCAATCTTCATCCTCTTCGTAAGGCTGGACCGGGGAGTCCTCATCACACTCGGGATCCGTCGTGAAGGTTTCACGCACATCCAGTACGCCGAGATGTTTGATGGTGCGACGGCCGAGGAGAATGGGATAATGCATGTTGCTCCGGTCACGCAGGCTGAAATCCTCTTCGTAGATCGTATCACCCATGCAGATGTCCATGATGACTGTCGGTCGCCGTGACTCACCGCCGGCACCGCGCAGGATCAAGTTGCGATTGACCTCCTTCTCGAGAGTTTCGGAAGTCACTTCCCCTGTTTCTTCATCCTCCAGTTCGATACGGAAGCGAACCCACTCTTCACCATCCTTCTCGAATCGTTCGATATCCCGGGCATCCATCGACGAGGTGAGAGCGCCACTGTCCAGCTTGGCTTTCACCTCGACACCCCATGGCTCGACAGTCGTCTTCTCGACCCAGCCGAATGTCTTGTCATCACCCGCTGCCGCAACGCCGGTGAAAGCAAGCAGCAGCGTGCTTGCAGCAGTGAGTAAGGAAAAGCGCATACGATGAAGCATCGGACCTCCTTCGATAGGGCGCATGACGCAATGACCTGACTAATCCTGCCGGAATAATGGGGCAACGTATAGCCGTCGTGTCTGCTCGCTTTTCCGTTTCATCATATGAGGACTATCGTATACTGGTTGTGAACACGATGTCTGGCCATGACGAAACAAGGAAGTGCGATGCGCCGTGCCGTTGCTGTCTGTGCATGTATGATTCTCGCCGTGCCGGGTGGTGCGGTGCCGGTGCAGGCGGAAGAGGATTATCCGGACCGGGCCATTCGCCTGGTGATTCCCTTCGGTCCGGGCGGAGCGACCGACGTGCTGTTCCGACGGGTGGCCGATTGGCTCGAGACGTCACTGGACACACCGATCGACCCTGTCAATGTGTCCGGCGATGCAGCGATTCGGGGGGCGAGCGATGTCAAGGAGGCGACCCCCGATGGTTATACGTTGCTGGGTAGCCATCAGACATTGTCGCTCTCCTATCTGTATGGCAAGGCCGATTTTTCTTATGAGGCCTTTGCGCCTGTGGCTCTGCTGATGCGCACGATCAACATCCCCGCCACACGGGCGGATCACCCCGTGGACGCGGCCGATGGGATCGCTCCCTATGTCGCCAAGCATGGTGACAACGTTCGATTCGGCATGATCGAAGGCTCGACGGATCATTTCTTCTGGCTGCATTTCTTCGAGGAAGCCGGCATCGATCAGGATCAGGTGGCACTCGTGGGATACCCTGACACGGCATCCCAGATTGCCGCTCTGATGACGGGGGAAATCGATTTCTCGATGCTCAACCTGCCTTCCGGTGGTGAATTGTTCGCATCGGGCACGTTAACGCCTTTGGGCGTGGCCGATACACAGCGGCTACCCACACTGCCGAGCGTGCCGACCCTGCAGGAGCAGGGAATCGACATGGTGAATACGACCGACCGGGGGCTGTTCGCTCCGCTGGGGACACCGATTGAACGACGAGACGTGCTGGTGTCGGCGCTTCTGCAGGTACTCGATGACGATATGCATCGCCAACGACTGGAGCGGGAATTCGGCACCCGTATTCATGTGCAATCGTCGGGAGACTACTCGCGTGTGCTGGATGAGCAGTTTCGTCGCCTGGAAGAGTTGGCGAAAGCGATCGATTTCGACTGACTCACTCTCAAGTCATGACCGCAATGGCCGATAGCATAGGGGAGGTTCCCACGATAACGCCCGCCATTTCCTGATCACCCGTACTATCGGGGAGTTCTTGTTCCACCCATGCCATTCAAGACCCGCGATATAGCTCTCGATACCGGCCTGCTCATGGTAGCCGCTACCTTCATTCTCATGGGAGTGGGGGGATTGCTGGCTAATTCCGTGGAAACCATGAGTTATTCGCTCCGGACTCTGGTGGTTTCGGATGCGGCCTTGTCCACGCTACTCGCCGGCATCGCGCTAGTGGCGACGATTCAGCGCAAGCCCTGGATTCGCTGCATGGCGGGCGCCGCTCTGTTGGCCGTGATGGCGTATACGCTGATTCACAATGTGATGGTTGGCGGCAATGTCTCGGGATTGTCATGGATCAGTGGTGAACAGCGCATTTCCTCGGCCGCCGCCTTACAGCTGCTGCTGGTGGCAGGCTGCCTGGTCATGGGGGTCACTCACCCATGGAAGAGACGGCTCTGGTCGGCAATGGGGGTGTTGCTGCTGGGGTTCGGGGGAATCTTGCTGATCTGGCTGTTTCTGCCGTCGGGAGAGACGCGATGGGCCAGTGTATATGCGTCGTCACCCTGGGTGGCGGTTCTGTACACCTTGTTGTTCGGGGTGGCCATGGTGGCTGTCGGCATCCGTTATCCGGCACGTGATATGCATTTGGGTCGCATGGCCATTGCGGTTTGCGTCCTGGGCGTCACAGTGAGCAGCTTGAGCTGGTACCTGGTCACGTGGCAGCAACAGCACTCGCTTCATGAACAGGCGGATTATTTACTGGATAATCTCCAGTTGAATATCGAGCAGGTCATGGAAGCCCGACTGACCCGGTTGCAACGGATGGCTGAGCGTTGGGAGCCCGGGGAGCATCCACAGGGTAACGAGGGCTTTCTGCGTGACGCCGAAAATCATCTGCGCGATATACCGAGTCTGGGAGCCGTCGCCATTCTGGACGAGGCGCAGCAATGGGTAGTGGGGCGAGCTCGAGACGCGGCGAGCCGCGACTGGTTGAGTCGCCAGGTTGCCAAACGCGATATCGAAGCCTGGATGATGGCGCCGTTTTCGCAACCACGCTTGATGGTGCCCGACGAGAGCGGAGGCGCCGTCGCTTTGCTGGTGGCACCGATCCCTGGGCAGAACTATCAACTGGTGGCGATGATGGATTTGCCCTTGTTGCTGGAAAATCAGTTGCGCGCTCAATTGGGCCCATTTGAAGTCACTGCCAGCCGGGGCAATTCGGTATTGCTCGATATGGTAGCGGCTGGATCGTCGACGGTATCGGAGGTCCCCGATCTCACAACCCTGGAACAGCGATCGGTCGGTATGCCGGGTGGTCCGGTGCTGGACTTGGGAGTCCATCTCGCGCCGGAACGCAACTGGCTAATGGCCGGAGGCGTATCCACCGGTGTGATCGGAGTGGGACTGACAATGAGCTACCTGCTGGGCTTCAGTCTGGGGTTGGTCAGACTGGTGATGATGCGTTCACGAGCCTTGATGGTGACCCAGCGTTCACTCGAGGAGCAGCAGCACATTCAAGCACTGATCGTCCGGGAGGCACCGTTGGAGAGAACGCTGGCCTCGGTGTGTCGTATGCTCGAGAAACAGCTTGCGGGGGTGCACTGTGCCGTCATGATGAGTGACGCTGAGGGCAAGACACTCCGCTTGGCCTCTGGGCAACGTCTACCGTTAGCCTATCAGCAAGCATTGGCCCGTTTGCCGATAGATCCTTGTCAGGAGGTCAGTAGCGCCGCCGCGTATCATCGTCGTCCAATCATCTGCCACGATACCCACCGGAATAGCCAGCCGGACATCAATCATGACTTGACTCGTCAACATGGCTTCCGTGCCTGTTGCTCCTACCCTGTGGTCGCGACGGATGGACGGCTTCTGGGTACATTTGCCACGTATAGCGATGCGCCGTCTTCCCCTTCCCGCGATATGCTTGAGGCGATCCGAAAAGCTGCTGGGTTAGTGGCGCTGGCGATCGAGCGACATCAGGATCGCCGTTCCCTTTGGGAAAGTGAGCAGCGCTATCGGTCACTGTTCGTCTACAACCCGGATGCCGTGTTCTCGTTGGATCTCGAAGGACGGTTCGTGACCGCCAATACCACCTGTATGGAATTGACCGGTCGTGCGGCGGACACTCTGGTAGGGGCATCCTGCTTCTCGTTGGCGACGCCGGGCCAGCAGGACATTCTGGAGACCCATTTTCGTCATGCTGTCGCCGGTAACCCTTGTCGCTATGAGATCGAAATCACCGATCAATACGGGGAAACCCATATACTCGACATGACACATCTGCCGATCATGGTCGATGGTCAAGTCCATGGTGTTTACGGCATCGCCAAGGAAATCACCGAGCACAAGGCTCACCAGGCCCAACTGGCATACCATGCCAGCCATGATTTCCTGACCGGACTGGCGAACCGGACGTTTTTCGAAGGGCAGTTGAACGAGGCCTTTCGGCGTGCCCGCCGACAGAACGATCGGCTGGCCGTCCTGTTTGTCGACCTCGACGAATTCAAACCTATCAATGATAGTCTGGGGCATGATGTCGGTGACCAGCTATTGGTCAATGTCGCCTCGCGCCTGACCGGTGCCATGCGCAGCACGGATATCCTGGCCAGGCTGGGGGGTGATGAGTTCGTGATTCTGATGGATGGATTGACGGACGAAGCGGAGGTCAGCCGTCTCGCTACACGCCTGTTGCCTTTGATCTCCAGTCCCTATCGCATCGCGGGTCATGAACTGTACTTGAGTTGCAGCATCGGTATTGCCGTCAGCGACGAGAAAATCGTGCAGCCTATGGAATTGATCCAGCAAGCCGATATGGCCATGTACAAGGCCAAGAGTCAGGGGCGTAATGCCTATCAGTGGTATAC
Source organism: Aidingimonas halophila (assembly GCF_900106955.1). Classification (GTDB taxonomy): domain Bacteria; phylum Pseudomonadota; class Gammaproteobacteria; order Pseudomonadales; family Halomonadaceae; genus Aidingimonas; species Aidingimonas halophila. The sequence goes on from NZ_FNNI01000003.1 coordinate 419,731, forward strand.
GCGGGAAATCACCGATAAAGTGAATGCCCGTGTCGCGCTTCGCAACGAATTGCAGGAAGCGATCGACAATGCCCATTTCGTGCTTCATTACCAACCACTGCTGGATCTGGACGGTCGTGTCGTAGGTGTCGAGGCACTAATACGTTGGCCGCATCCCGAGAAAGGTTTCATTCCCCCCGACCAGTTCATTCCCCTGGCCGAAGAGACCGGCCAGATCATTGCCATCAATGAGTGGGTCCTGGATCGAGCATGCCGTGATGTCTTGCAGTTACGTGAGCAAGAGCTGGGGGAACTCGTGGTCTCCGTCAATCTCTCGCCGTTGCAGTTCCGGCGGTCCCGCTTCCTCGACAACCTGTACCAAACGCTTGCCACCACCGGCCTGCCTGCTAGACAGCTCGAACTCGAATTGACGGAAGGTATCCTGATGGATGATGCCGAGTCGGCAATCAGTATCCTGCATGAATTACGGCGATTGGGGATCAGTGTCGCCATCGATGATTTCGGCACGGGCTTTTCCAGTCTGAGTTACCTGAAACACCTGCCGATCGGCAAGATCAAGATCGATCGCACCTTCATTCGCGATGTGGAAAGCAATCGTCATGACGCGTCCATCGTTCAGGGGATCGTCTCCATGTCGCATCATCTGGGGCTGACCGTTGTAGCCGAAGGCGTGGAGACCGAGGCGCAAAAGGCATGCCTGATGCGTTTCGGCTGCGATATTCTGCAAGGCTATCTGTTCGCCCGCCCGATGCCGCTAGATGCGTTGATCACGTACCTCTCGTCGCAGGAGGCATGAGAGCGACAAGGCCCGTGCTCGTCTATCCATCCCCTGTGGCAGCTGGATTGCCAATGTGTCATCAAGCGTCCAGACACAAGAAAGGGGCCTGAAGGCCCCTGTCCATGCGGTTTCTGAAGTGTTGTGGAACTTCCTGAAACTTCGGTTTGGTGGAGGCGGCGGGAATCGAACCCGCGTCCGCCGGTACTCGCCCATCGGCTCTACATGCTTAGTTTCGTCATTTGCTTTAACGCCGCTGACTCCGACGAACAGGATTCAGAAGCGCGATTCTCCTTCGATTTAACGACTGACGGGGAGACGCCGTCAGACGCGATCCCATTAATCTTGGCTCGTATCCCGTCCGTGATGAATGGGCGCATCACTTTCGGGCCAGGCTAACAACTAGCAGCTGTTACGCTGCCAGTGCGCCTTGAGCGTAGTTGTCGTCGTTTGCGACTATTTTATCGTGATGTTGGATTTACGAGATACATCACGCTCTCGGCATGCACCTCAGGGGTTGTCACCGGCGTCGAAGCCATGTCGCCCCCGTAATGCTTACGATACCAGATGGGGATGGTGACGCGCCAGATCAAGGGGCTCGATCAATTGCTTTCACGCATGATACGAGCGCGTTGCCGGTTCCAGTCACGCTCCTTCTCGGTAGCGCGTTTGTCATGCTGCTTCTTGCCGGTGACCAATGCCAGTTCGCACTTGACCAAGTTCTTTTTCCAGTAGAGCTTCAATGGCACACAGGTATGTCCCTTATCCTGGGTGCGTGAGAAGATCTTGGCGATCTCCTTGCGATGCAGCAGCAGCTTGCGAGTCCGCGTGGGATCGGCCACTTCGTGCGTACTGGTGGTGTTGAGCGGCGTGATATGACTGCCCAACAGCCAAGCTTCGCCATTCTTGACCAGGATATAGGTGTCAGTAAGCTGTGCCTTCCCGGCGCGCAGGCTCTTGACCTCCCAGCCGCTCAGTGACAGGCCGGCTTCGAAGGTCTCATCGATGTGGTATTCAAAGCGAGCCTTCTTGTTCAGCGCGATGACGTTGCCGCCCGGGCCTTTGCGCTTGCCTTTCTTGTTGGCCATAGGACCTCATGTGTTGATATGCCTCGACTCCCCCTTCGACATGGGGGGAAGCGTGATACCATTCAAGGTTTGATGGGTAAACTATCCATGATACGCCCAAGGCCTTGTAAAGTCAGCGGAGAGGTACATGCCAACGGTCAATCGTTCCGCCCTGGTGCGGCACACTCCTCAGGCCATGTTCGACTTGGTCAATGATTTCGAGCGCTATCCCGAGTTTCTACCTGGCTGTCGTGATGCACGATTGCTGGAGCGTGATGAATACCACCTGGTCGGTGAATTGACCTTGGCGAAGGCTGGTGTTGAACAGAGTTTCACCACGCGCAACGACCTTTATGAACCGGAGCGGATCGAACTGTCGCTGGTCAGCGGTCCGTTCCGTCGATTGCGCGGGAGGTGGCTGTTCACGCCGATGGGAGAAGAGGCCTGCAAGGTCAGTCTCGAAATGGAATTCGAATTCGCCAACCGTATTTTGGGTATGGCCTTCGGCAAACTGTTCAAACAGGTCGCAGGGCAACTGGTGGATTCGTTCACTCGACGCGCCGACGACATCTATGGTTCCTACTGAACGACCGGACATCGAAAATGGCGAGGCCTTCCTGTCTGTCGAGGTGGCCTTCGCCCTGCCAGAGCGCCAGAAGATCGTCAGTCTGGAAGTGTCGCCGGGCACGACGGCACGGCAGGCCGTCGTGCAGGCTGACATGCCCCGCCATTTTCCTGACTTGCCGGAGTCGACCTTTCTGAAGGCCGATCTCGGAATCTTTGGTCAGGCGCTGCGTGACCCCGAATCGCATGTATTGCGTGACGGGGACCGGGTCGAAATCTATCGTCCGTTACTCATCGACCCCAAGGAGGCCCGTGCCCGGCGTGCGGCCGAGACACGTTCAGCCAAACGTGGGCAGCGTTAGAAACCGCTGGACGATTCCGATTCGACCGAGTCGTCACCACCGCTGGAACCACCGATCGGTTCATCTTCGCTGGATGTCTCGCCTCCGCTGGGTGCAGTGCCGGGACCTGGAGCGGGTTCCGGCTCGTCCGGATTGGACGGCATGGCTCCCTGGGGATCGGCCCCCTCAGGTGCGGGTCCGGCTTCCTGGTCGGTGGGCAGCTCGATGTCACTGTCCATGTCGCCTTGTGCATCGATATTGGCCAGACGGTCCCCTTGGAAGGTCAGCGTCAACCGGCGCTTCTCTACGTCTCCATATGCCTCATCGAGGTAGAAGACATAGTCCCACTGGCTGGCATCGAAGGGGGCTTCCAGCAAGGGAGTGCCCATGATCGATTTCACCTGGTTGCGGGTCATGCCGGGTTGCAGCTGCGAGATCATCTCCTGATCCACTAGGTTGCCCTGGGGCAGGTCGCGTTTATAAACGCCGAAATAGCTGCATCCGCTGGTCAATGACAAGGCGGCAGAGAGGGTAATAATGGTAATCAGCTTTTGCATTTGAGCCCGTTCTTCACTATCGTGGATTCGGTCGATCATACCCGACACTACACGTTACTGCGAAGGGCGACCATGGCTGATCAGAACCATGAATTGCGTAAGGCGGGTCTCAAGGTCACCCTGCCACGCGTGAAAATACTGCAGATCCTGGAAAATGCCCCGGATCAGCATCATTTGAGTGCCGAAGATGTCTACAAGGCATTGCTGGATGCGGGCGAGGACGTCGGTCTGGCGACGGTGTATCGCGTACTGACTCAATTCGAAACCGCCGGTTTGGTGATTCGTCACAATTTCGATGGTGGTCACGCGGTGTTCGAACTGTCGCAGGAAGAGCACCATGATCATATGGTGTGTCTGGATAGCGGAGAAATCATCGAGTTCTTCGATGAGGCCATCGAACGTCGTCAGCAGGAGATCGTCGAGGAGCATGGCTATGAGCTCGTCGATCATGCTCTGGTCCTGTATGTCCGCCCCAAGGGCTCCAAGGTGACGCGTCAGGAAACGATCAAGAAGTAGTATCTGCACTGCCTCGAGCGGCCAGGCGCCATGACACCGACTGTCTGAGAGGCTGATCGGTGTCATGGCGTTTTTAGGTGGTTGCTACAGTGGGCTCAGTGCGGGTTGTTCTGACTGGCTTCGAGCATCTCCCGGGCATGCGCAAGCGTACGGTCGGAAAGTTTGATGCCCCCGAGCATGCGTGCGAGCTCACGGACACGACCCCCGGAGTCGAGATGTGCTATCTGCGTCAACGTGGTCTCTTCTTCGGCTTGCTTTTCGATATGCAGGTGCTGATGTGCCTGGGCCGCGACCTGTGGCAGATGGGTGACGGTCATGACCTGTCCATGCTGGCCAAGGCGCTTGAGCAGCTGTCCGACAATTTCCGCTGTCGCGCCGGAGACGCCGACATCGACCTCGTCGAACACCATGGTGGGAGTCGTGGAGTGCCTGGCGGCGACGACCTGGATGGCGAGGCTGATACGCGAGAGCTCGCCGCCTGATGCCACCTTGTTCAACAGTCGCGCCGGTTGCCCCGGGTTGGCGCTGATCAGGAAGCGTACGTGATCCAGTCCTTCCGGCCCTGGCTTGTCCCGAGCACTGACGTCTACGTCGAAGGAGGCCTTTTCCATGGCAAGGAAAGCCAGCTGCTCCTGGACTTCCTGCCCGAACCGGGCAGCGGCCTGGCGGCGTGCTTCACTGACACGGCGCGCTTGTTCGCGCCACTGCTCCCGCAATGACTCCACTTCTTCAGTCAAAGCGTCAAGGTCGTGATCGCTTCCCTCCAGGCTGGCAAGTTCGTCATGCAGGCGCTTATGCAACTCCGGTAACTCTTCGGGCAGGACCTGATGCTTGCGAGCGATTCGGTGCACTTCGCTCAGGCGTTCCTCGACCCAGGCCAGCCGCTCGGGGTCCAGTTCGGTAGCACCTATGAATCGATGTAGTTCGTGGGATGCCTCTTCGATCTGAATCTTTGCGTCTCCGAGCATCGAGAGCGCGTCAGCGAGGGGACCGCGATCGCTCCCGGGCAATGACGATATCCGGCTGAGGGCCTGATGCAGCAGAGACATCGCGCCGCCTTCATCGCTGTTGCAGCAGTCGGAGGCGAATTGGGCTTCGCGTAGTGATTCTTCGGCATGTGCGAGCGACTCCTGTTCACGCTCTAGTGTATCGAGCTCGCCCTCGGACAACGCCAACTGATCGAGCTCTTCGACCTGATAGCGTACTAGCTGACGGCGTGCCTGGATTTCTTCGCCATCCTCCGATAGCTGCTTGAGACGCTGCCGTCGTTCGTGCCATTGCCGATACAGGGCGGCAAGGGAGGCGACCTCCGCGGTGTGGCCGGCGAATTCGTCGATCAGGCGCAGATGCGTTTCATCACGTAACAGGGCTTGATGGGCATGCTGGCTATGAATGTCGATCAGATGCTCACCCAGCGCCTTGAGGTCGGCTATTGCCGCTGGTTGTCCGTTGATCCAGGCCTTGGAGCGGCCGGAGGCAGTGATGACGCGACGTAACAGGCAGTCGTCCTCGGCGAGTTCGCGCTCGGCGAGCCAGCCTCGTGCACCGGGCAGTGCCGTAATGTCGAACCGGGCCGATAGATCGGCGCGTTCACATCCATGACGAACACTGCCGGCGTCGGCCCGGTTGCCGAGGCACAGGCCTAGAGCCCCAAGCAGAATCGATTTGCCGGCGCCGGTCTCCCCGGTGATCGCCGTCATCCCGTTCTGCAGTTCCAGGTCGAGACTGTCGACGATGGCGTAATCTCGAATGGCGAGCTGTACCAGCATGGTCGTATGCCCTCCCGTCAAAGGCCGATCGAAGCTGTCGGCAATACCGATTCTGTGTGTTTATACAGTAGTTGGTGGGTGGCGGCAATGCGCAGCGTGATCTTGTCGTGATCCATGGCTTGAGATCACGACAACCATCCCCATATAGCCAACAACATTCGCTATCAAGCGATTACGCCCATTGCGCATGCTTCAGGAGATCCACATGGCGAAAGAACCTCAGAGCCCGCTGGAAGACGAACTCGCGCGCGAAGAAAGCGACGCCGAACCGCAGGCCACCGAGGGTGAGCCGGATGATGCCGCCGAAGCGGCCGATACGCTCGAGGAAGGGCGAGACACCGAGGCCGAAACCGCGGCAGAGCCGGAGACAGAAGAGGATCCCGATGTGCTGGCGGCCAAGGTGGAAGAGCTCGAAAACAGTCTCGCCGAAGCCAAGGATCAGGCAATGCGGGCGGCTGCCGAGGCACAGAATGTGCGTCGTCGCGCCGAGCAGGAAACCGAAAAGGCACGTAAATTCGCATTGGAAAAATTCGTCCAGGAGCTGCTGCCGGTCGTCGACAGTCTGGAGAAAGCGCTCGAGTCCATGCAGGACGGTGCCAGCGAGGCGCATCGTGAAGGCGTGTCGATGACGTTGAAACTGCAGCTCGATGTGCTGGCCAAGTTCGGTGTCGAGGTGGTCGAACCGGAAGGCGAGCCCTTCGACCCGCAATACCACGAAGCGATGGCCATGGTGCCCAATCCTGATGCAGAGCCCAATACGGTGATGGAGGTCATTCAGAAAGGGTATCTGCTCAATGGCCGGTTGGTGCGCCCGGCGATGGTCGTGGTCAGCCAGGCCGCCGATTCCGAATAGCAGCATTGTGTGCCGGATTCGGTCAGGGCAGTGCAAATAAAGGCGGGCACAGACTTGAAATGACGAGTCAAGCCCCCACATAGACGACAACTCCGTGGCGAAGGCCACGCATACTGGATCAAAGCAACGAATTTCGAGGAATATCTATGGGACGCATCATCGGTATCGACCTGGGGACAACCAACTCCTGTGTCGCAGTTCTCGACGGTGACAATCCGAAAGTCATCGAAAATGCCGAAGGTGGCCGCACCACACCGTCCATCATCGCTTACACCGATGATGGGGAAATTCTGGTGGGGCAGGCTGCCAAGCGGCAGGCGGTCACCAACGCACAAAATACGCTGTATGCCATCAAGCGCCTGATCGGTCGTCGTTTCAGCGACGATGTGGTGCAGAAAGACATCAAGATGGTGCCGTACAAGATCACCGAGGCTGATAATGGCGATGCCTGGGTGGAGGTCAAGGACAAGAAGCTGGCGCCGCCGCAGGTCAGCGCGGAAGTGCTGAAGAAGATGAAGAAGACTGCCGAGGACTATCTTGGTGAAGAAGTGACCGAAGCGGTGATCACTGTACCGGCCTACTTCAACGATTCTCAGCGCCAGGCGACCAAGGATGCCGGTCGGATCGCCGGTCTTGAGGTCAAGCGCATCATCAACGAGCCGACGGCGGCTGCGTTGGCCTACGGCATGGACAAGTCGCGCGGCGACAAGACCCTTGCCGTCTACGACCTGGGTGGTGGTACCTTCGATATCTCGATCATCGAGGTCGCGGATGTCGATGGCGAGACCCAGTTCGAGGTTCTGGCCACCAATGGCGACACCTTCCTGGGTGGCGAAGACTTCGACATGCAACTGATCAACTACCTGGTCGATCAGTTCAAGTCGGACAGTGGCATTGATCTGTCAGGCGACAATCTGGCCATGCAGCGTCTCAAGGAAGCTGCCGAGAAGGCCAAGATCGAGTTGTCCAGCGCGCAGCAGACCGATGTCAATCTGCCGTACATCACGGCGGACAACACCGGGCCGAAGCACCTCAATGTCAAGGTGACTCGGGCCAAGCTGGAATCGCTGGTCGAAGATCTGGTGCAGCGCTCACTGGGGCCGTGCAAGACAGCGCTGGCTGACGCTGGGCTATCCAACTCCGAGATCGACGACGTGATTCTGGTCGGTGGTCAGACGCGCATGCCGCTGGTACAGAAGAAAGTGGCCGAATTCTTCGGCAAGGACGCTCGTAAGGACGTCAACCCGGACGAGGCCGTGGCTGTTGGTGCGGCGATCCAGGGTGGCGTGCTCGGCGGCAACGTCAAGGATGTGCTGCTGCTCGACGTCACGCCGCTGACATTGGGTATCGAGACGCTGGGCGGCGTGATGACGCCCTTGATCGAGAAGAACACGACGATTCCGACCAAGAAGACCCAGACCTTCTCGACGGCGGACGACAACCAGACCGCCGTGACCATTCACGTGCTGCAGGGTGAGCGCAAGCAGGCCGGCCAGAACAAGTCGCTGGGCCGTTTCGATCTGGCCGACATCCCGCCTGCACCGCGCGGCGTGCCGCAGATCGAGGTGGCGTTCGACCTCGATGCCAACGGTATCTTGAACGTGTCCGCCAAGGACAAGGCGACCGGCAAGGAACAATCGATCGTCATCAAGGCTTCCAGTGGTCTGTCGGAAGAAGAAATCGAACAGATGGTTCAGGATGCCGAAGCGCATGCTGACGAAGACAAGAAGTTCGAGGAGCTCGTGCAACTGCGTAACCAGGCCGACGGCATGGTCCACGCTGCCCGCAAGACGCTCGAGGAAGCCGGCGACAAGGCGACCGATGAAGAGAAGCAGGCGATCGAGACTGCAATCTCCGAATTGGAGGAAGCTGCCAAGGGGGACGATCAGGAAGCCATCCAGAGCAAGCTGGATGCCCTGACCGAAGCCTCCGGCAATCTGGCCCAGAAGATGTACGCCGAACAGGGTGAAGGCGCTCAGGCGGAAGGTGGTCAGGCAGATGATGCCGGCACCAAGCAGGAAGATGACGTGGTTGACGCGGAATACGAAGAAGTCAACGACGATCAGAAGAAGCAGTAACCACGACGTCCAGGCCAAGGATAACGGCAGCGCGGGAGGCAACTCCCGCGTTGGCGTTTCCGCAACGGGCAAACGGAGGCACATGGATCCATGTCCAAGCGTGACTACTATGAGATTCTGGGCGTCGAGCGCGGGGCCGATCAGAAGGAGATCAAGAAGGCCTATCGTCGCCTCGCTCAGAAATATCACCCAGATCGTAACCCCGACGATAGCAGTGCGGCGGAAAAATTCCGCGAGGTCTCCGAAGCCTATGAGGTGTTGACCGACGACGAGAAACGCGCTGCTTATGACCAGTTCGGCCATGCCGGTGTCGATGGCGAGGCCGGTGGCGGATTCGGCGCTGGTGGTTTCGGTGGTGCCGGGGCCGGGGGCTTCAGCGATATTTTCGGTGATGTATTCGGTGACATCTTTGGTGGCGGTGGTCGACGCCATCCCAATGCACCGCAACGCGGTTCCGACCTGCGTTACAACCTTGAGCTCGACCTCGAGGATGCCGTAGCCGGTACCAGCGTGGATATCCGCGTGCCACGCCATGTCGAATGCGGTCGTTGTGATGGGGATGGCGCCGAGCCAGGTTCTACCAAGGAGACCTGCCCCACGTGTGGCGGGCATGGACAGGTGCGAATGCAGCAGGGCTTCTTCGCTGTACAGCAGACCTGTCCGACCTGCCACGGCAGCGGTCAGCATATCAAGGTGCCTTGTCATGAATGTCATGGCGAAGGGCGTGTCCGGGAAACCCGTACCCTGTCGGTGAAGATCCCCGCCGGTGTCGATACCGGGGACCGTATCCGTCTCAATGGTGAAGGTGAGTCCGGTATCAATGGTGGCCCGCCCGGTGATTTGTATGTGCAGGCATCCATCAAGCCTCACCCCATCTTCCAGCGCGATGGCAGGCATCTACAGTGCGATGTGCCGATCAACTTCGTCGATGCGGCGCTCGGCGGCGAGCTGGAAGTGCCGACCCTCGACGGTCGGGTCAAGCTCAAGATTCCGCCGGAAACGCAAACCGGCAAGTTGTTCCGTCTCAAGGGCAAGGGAGTCAAGCCTGTCCGTGGTGGTGCGCCTGGCGACTTGCTGTGCAAAGTGGTGGTGGAAACCCCGGTCAAGCTCAATGAAGAACAGAAGGAACTGTTGCGCAAGTTTCAGGAGAGCCTTGGCGAGAACAACAGCCACTCGCCCAAGAAGAGCAGTTTCTTCGACGGTGTGAAGAAGTTCTTCGAGGACATGAAACCGTAACACGCGAGCGAAGACCCGGTCCGCCGCTTTTACAAGGCCTTTGTCACATGCTGGCAAAGGCCTTGTTGCTGTGGGGCCAAGGCTTTGCCAAGCGGAACAGTCATCGGCGATGATGGTGACATAGCCTTCAAGGACGTTTGGCATGACCCACGATACGATTGTTCTGGGGGCCGGTATGGTCGGTACCTCGGTAGCTTATCACCTGGCTCGACGCGGGCGTTCCGTGGCGCTGGTGGACCGGCAATTGCCCGGGCAGGCCACCTCCTTTGGTAATGCTGGTATCATCCAGCGTGAAGCCGTTCAACCGCATCCCTTCCCGCGCGATATCGGCACGCTCATGCGCGTGCTACCCAATCGGCGCATCGATATTCGTTACCGTCCCAAGGGAATGGCCGCCTCTGCCGGGCCCCTGTGGCAATATTGGCGTCATTCGGCACCTGCCCGCTATGCGGCTATCGTCAACGAATATGCGACCCTGATTCGGCACTGCACCCGCGAACATGAGGTCATGATCGAGGCGTCCGGGGCCGAGTCTCTGGTATGCAAGACCGGATGGCTGGAAGGGTTCCGCTCGCCGCCCGTATTCGATGAGGTGCTTGCCAATGCCCGGACTCTCGAGCGGTGTTTCGGCGTCACTCATGAGGTACTCGATCAACGGGCGCTAGGGAATGCCGAGCCGCACTTGGCAGATGAGTTGATCGGTGCTGTCCATTGGACCAATGCCTGGACGGTGCGTGATCCCGGTGCGTTGGTGCAGTCTTACGCTCGCGCGTTCGCGGGGCTAGGAGGTGCCATTGAGCATACTGAGGCACAGCGGCTGGATCCCACCGCCAACGGATGGCGCCTGATGACACGTGACGGCCGGCTGGAAGCCTGTGACGTCGTCATTGCTGCCGGCCCCTGGTCATTGCAGTGGTTGGAGCCGCTGGGCTATCGCCTGCCGTTGTTCCCCAAACGCGGCTACCATATGCATTACGCTCTCCGGAAGGGGGCTCGACTCTACCATTGGTTGATGGACTTCGAGTCGGGGTACCTGTTGGCCCCGATGCAAAACGGCGTGCGTCTGACGACCGGTGCCGAACTGTCCACGCTGGACGCACCGATTCGTACCGGACAGCTCGAAGCGGCAGAAGCCGTGGCACGCCGACTCGCTCCGTTGGGCGAGCGTCTGGATGCCGAGCCCTGGCGGGGGGACCGTCCCTGCATGCCGGACATGAAACCTGTCATTGGTTCAGCGCCTCGCCATGGTGGCTTGTGGTTCGCGCTGGGGCATGGGCATCAAGGTTTCACGTTGGGCCCTGTGACCGGCCGTCTACTCGGGGAAATGATGTCGGGTGAGCCGACCTTGGTGGATATGACGCCATTCCGTCCTGAGCGGTTCGGCGGTGCAGGACGTTGAGATTTTTGTCGGCTGACATCTGGCATCAGCAGGGGCAACGGTCATACGCTAGGTGCTGATACATAGTGATTGGAGACCGTCATGCCGATTTCTCGAGCCAATATCATGACTGATTCCGGGTTGGTCCTGATGCAGCGCCTATGCAAGCACTGGGGCCACAAGCTGGATGTGGAGAAGGATGACAAACAGGCGCGGGTCGTGTTCGACGAAGGGACATGCTTGATGCAAGCCGATGAGGATAAATTGATCGTGGCGCTCGAAGCGTTGGATGATGCCAGTCTCGATCGTCTCGAGCAGGTGGTCGATGAACACCTGGCTCGGATGGCAGGCAGGGGAACCTTGGATATCGTCTGGGAAAACTGAACGGGATGGCCTTGGCTTCCCATGCCCCTTCCCGGCCTCCTGATGCGTCAGGGGGTGTACTCCGAGCACATCTCGGCATGCTGTGCTGGTCATTACTGGTGGGCTTGTCCTTCCCGGTTGTCGGCTGGCTAAGCGATTCTCTGCCTCCCTTGTTGTTGACCTCGCTACGCTTTGTCATTGCGTCCCTGGCGCTCTCACTGTTGGTTCGACGAGCGTCGGATTGGCGTCCCCATGCCCGGGCGATGGGGCTGTACGCCTTGATGGGACTGTGTCTTGCCGGCTTCTTCGGGGCCATGTTCTGGGCAGCGCATCATGCTACAGCGGTTTCCATGTCGACGCTGTTCGTCAGTGTGCCGTTGCTGGCCTTTTTGATGGGCTGTCTGGCGGGTGTCGAGCGCATCGCCTGGCGCTTGCCGTTGGTGCTGGCCCTGGGGGCTCTGGGAGCCTTGGGATTGGCCTGGGCTGAGGCGCGTCAAAGTGACGGTGCCGGATGGCGTTTCGGTATCGGCGAGGGGGTGTTCTTCCTGGGCTGTTTGTCGTCAGCGCTTTATCCGGTGTTGAGCAAGTGGGGACTGAGGCGAGGGTGGCTTTCTGCTTCGGCAGCCGTGCGAACGTTCTGGAGCCTGGCAGTGGGCGCAGTGCTGATCGGCTTGGTGGGGCTCGGTATCGAGCCGGTGACTGCGTTAACCGAGATGACGCTAAGCGATGCCTTGCTGCTGATCTATCTGGGAGTGGGGTCCAGTGCCCTGACTTTTTGGTTGCAACAACGTGCGACGGCAGTGCTGACACCGGGAGCCGTGACAGCCTACAGTTATCTGGTGCCGTTCGTATCGATGATATTGTTGTTCATTCGAGCGCCGGAACGGATCGATTGGATATGGGCGCCGGGGGCCATACTAGTGTTGGGCGCTGTCATGCTGCTGATACATGGCGGCAGTGATGCGCCCCGTTAGGTGGCTCGCATTTGTTATACTGCCAGCATTCCACGCCTTACCGAGCAGGAGATTGCATGACCCGTATTGCCATAGTGGGTGTCGCCGGTCGCATGGGCCGAGTGCTGACGGCGGCCGCGTATCAGGATAGTGACGCCACCCTGGCCGGCGGTACCGTGAGGCCGCAGAGTTCATTGGTTGGTGCCGATATCGGCGAATTGGCGGGTATCGGCCGCCTGGGCGTAACGGCGGCGTCATCGTTGACCGATATTGCGGAAGACATCGATGTGCTGATCGATTTCTCGACCCCCGAACTGACGCTCGCCAACCTGGCTTTCTGTGCCGAGCATGGCAAGCGCATCGTGATCGGGACGACCGGATTGAGCGATGCGCAATTGGTTGAACTGGACAGCTATCGTGACCGAGTGCCGATGGTCTTTGCACCGAATATGAGCGTCGGAGTCAACCTGACGCTCAACTTGCTTCAGACAGCGGCTACCGCGCTGGGCGATGAAGGTTACGACATTGAAGTCGTGGAGGCACATCATCGTCACAAGGTGGACGCGCCGTCAGGTACCGCCCTGAAAATGGGAGAGACGGTTGCTCAGGCGCTGGGGCGGACCCTCAAGGAGCACGGCGTTTTCGAGCGGGTCGGCCAATGCGGACCACGTCGTGACGACGAAATCGGCTTTGCCACGTTGCGGGCCGGTGACATTGTCGGCGAGCACACGGTCATGTTCGCCACCGAGGGCGAGCGTATCGAGATCACCCACAAGGCATCGAGCCGGATGACGTTTGCCAAGGGGGCCGTTCGGGCAGCGCGCTGGGTGGCCGAGCGGCCGAACGGGCGCTACGATATGCAGGATGTCTTGGGTTTGAAGGCTGAGGGTTGAGCCAAGGCTAGCCACAATGACGGAAATCCTGTAGAATTCTTAAAATTTTTTGGCCGGGCGCAGGGTGAAAAGCCGTGTGGGCGCTTGTTGAGTCGGGCCACCAGCATTCCGAGCGAATGACAACAAGCGGGATGAAACCGGTCTTGATATCGGCTTTCGTCCCGCTTTTTTACGACCCTCTCGGTCCTGTCCTTGGCTAGCGTTGCCGCCTAATCAGAGTTTATGAGTCCGCATCGAGACTGCGACCTTTTGCAGTCTCGAGTCAGCATGGGAGGAAGTTGCGTTGAATAGACCCGCGATACTGGCCTTGGAAGATGGCAGCGTGTTTCATGGCACGGCCATCGGCGCCGATGGGCAAACCAGCGGCGAAGTGGTATTCAATACCGCGATGACCGGTTATCAGGAGATTCTGACCGATCCTTCCTATACCCGACAGATCGTTACGCTGACGTATCCTCATATCGGCAACACCGGCGTCAATCATGAGGATGTCGAATCCGGCGCCATCGCTGCCGCAGGGCTGGTGATCCGGGACCTGCCGCTGCTGGTCAGCAGCTTCCGCTCGGAACAGTCACTCTCCGATTATCTGAAGAGTCAGAATGTGCTTGGTATCGCCGATATCGATACCCGCCGCCTGACGCGCTTGTTGCGAGAAAAGGGGGCTCAGAACGGTGCTATTCTGGCGGGACCCGAAGCCGGCAGCGATGATGCCGAAGCCCGCGCCCTTGAAGTGGCCAGGGCATTTCCAGGGCTCAAGGGAATGGACCTTGCTCAGGTTGCGTCGTGCCAGTCGCCCTATGAATGGCATGAGGGCGAGTGGGCACTGGGGACAGGGTACGCCGACATGGCATCGGCCGAGCGCCCTTTCCACGTCGTGGCATACGATTACGGCGTCAAGCACAACATTCTACGCATCCTGGCATCTCGGGGGTGCCGTCTGACTGTCGTACCGGCTCGTACCCCGGCATCGGAAGTGCTCGCCATGCATCCTGATGGTGTCTTCCTGGCCAATGGTCCCGGCGATCCCGAGCCTTGTGATTATGCCATCGAGGCCATTCAGGCGATCCTCGACACCGAGATCCCGGTGTTCGGTATCTGTCTGGGCCACCAGTTGCTGGCACTGGCCAGCGGTGCCAGGACAGTGAAAATGAAACATGGCCACCATGGGGCCAATCATCCGGTGCAGGACCTGAAGAGTGGTCAGGTCATGATCACCAGTCAGAATCATGGCTTTACCGCCGATGAGGCGACCCTGCCGAGTCATCTGCGTGCTACGCACCGCTCACTGTTCGATGGCACTCTGCAGGGTATCGAACGTACCGACCGACCGGCTTTCAGTTTCCAGGGGCACCCCGAAGCGAGTCCCGGCCCGCACGACGTCATGCCGTTGTTCGATCGTTTTGTCGGGATGATGCAAGCACGTCGCTGAGTGAGTGCTGCCGAACCATCCGTTTTTCACGAATCCAGCTGCGGGAACCGTCATGCCCAAGCGTACCGACATCAAAAGCATTCTGATTATTGGCGCAGGCCCGATCGTCATCGGTCAGGCCTGCGAATTCGACTATTCCGGCGCCCAGGCGTGTAAAGCATTACGCGAAGAGGGTTTCCGGGTCATCCTGGTCAACTCCAATCCAGCGACGATCATGACCGACCCTGTGATGGCCGATGCCACCTATATCGAGCCTATCACCTGGGAGGCGGTCGAGAAGATCATCGCCAAGGAGCGCCCGGATGCCTTGCTGCCGACCATGGGCGGTCAGACTGCGCTGAACTGCGCGCTGAATCTCGATAAGCACGGCATTCTCGCCAAATACGGTGTGGAAATGATTGGCGCCAATGCGGACGCCATCAACAAGGCCGAGGATCGTGATCTGTTCGACAAGGCGATGCGGAATATCGGTCTCGAATGCCCCAAGGCCAAGGTGGCCCATTCCATGGATGAAGCATGGACTATCCAGAGCGAATTCGGGTTTCCGGTCATCATCCGTCCTTCATACACCATGGGGGGATCCGGTGGAGGCGTGGCCTATAACAAGGAAGAATTCGAGGAGATCTGCGAACGCGGGTTCGACCTGTCGAACAATCACGAATTGCTTATCGATGAGTCGCTGCTGGGCTGGAAGGAGTACGAGATGGAGGTCGTGCGCGATAAGCACGACAACTGCATCATCGTCTGTGCGATCGAGAACTTCGATCCCATGGGGGTGCATACCGGCGACTCGATTACCGTCGCTCCGTCGCAGACGCTGACCGACAAGGAATACCAGCGGATGCGTGATGCGTCGTTGGCGGTATTGCGTGAAATCGGTGTCGAAACTGGTGGGTCCAATGTGCAATTCGGTGTCGACCCCAGTACCGGGCGGATGGTCGTTATCGAAATGAATCCGCGGGTGTCGCGCTCGTCAGCGTTGGCCTCCAAGGCGACCGGTTTCCCGATCGCCAAGGTCGCGGCCAAGCTGGCAGTGGGTTACTCCCTGGATGAGTTGTCCAATGACATCACTGGTGGCGTGACTCCGGCCTCATTTGAGCCGTCGATCGATTATGTGGTTACCAAGGTTCCGCGTTTCACATTCGAGAAGTTCCCTCAGTCCAATGATCGGCTCACCACCCAAATGAAATCGGTGGGTGAAGTCATGGCTATCGGTCGGACGTTCCAGGAGTCACTGCAAAAAGCGTTACGCGGTCTGGAAACGGGCAATGATGGCCTGGATCCCAAACTTCATCAGTTCGATGAAGAAGCCATGGCAGTGATCAAGCGCGAACTGCAGACGCCAGGCGCCGAGCGGATTTTCTATATCGCTGATGCGATGCGCGCCGGGTTGAGTGTCGATGAGGTGTTCGCCTTGACCAATGTCGATCGCTGGTATCTGGTGCAGCTTGAGGATCTGATCAACACAGAGTCCGAGGTAAGTAAGCGGTCATTGGCCGAGTTTTCCGCTCGGGACTTGTTCCTGCTCAAGCGTAAAGGCTTTTCCGATGCCCGGCTTGCCAGCCTCCTCGGTGTCTCGGAGAAGGAGTTGCGAAAGCGGCGGCAGAAGCTCGGGGTTCGGCCTGTCTATAAGCGTGTCGATACGTGTGCTGCCGAGTTCGCATCGAGTACTGCCTACATGTACTCGACCTATGAGGAAGAGTGCGAGGCTGATGTCAGCGACCGCCAGAAAATCATGGTCCTGGGCGGTGGTCCCAACCGTGTCGGTCAAGGAATCGAGTTCGACTACTGCTGCGTGCATGCTGCTCTGGCCATGCGTGACGATGGTTTTGAGACCATCATGGTCAACTGTAATCCGGAAACGGTGTCCACTGACTACGATACCTCTGACAGGTTGTATTTCGATCCAGTGACCCTGGAAGATGTCCTCGAGATCGCTGACAAGGAGCAGCCCGTCGGCGTCATTGTGCAATTCGGTGGACAGACTCCCCTCAAGCTGGCGCGTGAGCTCGAAGCGGCCGGTGTGCCGATCATCGGTACCACGCCGGATGCCATCGATCGTGCGGAGGACCGTGAGCGTTTCCAGCAGATGATCGACAAGCTGGGGCTTAAGCAGCCGCCTAATGCGACGGCACGCACCTTCGAAGAAGCTTTTTCCAAGGCTGAGGCCATCGGCTACCCGTTGGTGGTAAGGCCCAGCTATGTACTGGGCGGGCGTGCCATGGAGATCGTCTACACCCCGTCCGAGTTGGAAGGGTATATGACCCACGCCGTCAAGGTGTCCAATGACAGTCCGGTCCTGCTGGATCACTTTCTGAATGCCGCTATCGAGATCGATATCGATGCGGTGTCCGACGGTCAGCAGGTCGTGATCGGCGGTATCATGCAGCACATCGAACAGGCCGGTGTACATTCCGGCGACTCCGCCTGCTCGCTGCCACCTTATTCGTTACCTATGGAAGTCCAGGATCGGATGCGCGAGCAGGTCAAGCGCATGGCCGTGGAGCTCAATGTGGTCGGGCTGATGAACGTTCAACTGGCCTGGCAAGATGGCGAGGTCCACGTTATCGAGGTAAACCCTCGAGCCTCGCGCACCGTACCGTTCGTGTCCAAATGCATCGGAGTGTCGCTGGCTCAGGTTGCAGCACGCTGCATGGCCGGCAAGACGCTGGCAGAACAGGGATTCGAGCAAGAAATCATTCCTGGCTATTACAGCGTCAAGGAAGCTGTCTTTCCGTTCAACAAGTTCCCTGGAGTGGATCCGATCCTGTCACCGGAGATGAAGTCCACCGGTGAGGTCATGGGTAGTGGTGAAACATTTGCCGAAGCTTTCTACAAGGCGCAACTGGGTGCCGGGGAGGCGATTCCCGACCTGGATGGGGACCGCAAGGCGTTTCTGTCCGTGCGTGATCCTGACAAGAAAGGCGTTCTCGAAGTCGCGCAATCTCTGCTAGGATTAGGATTCACTCTATGTGCTACTCGCGGTACCGCCCACGCCCTAGAGGCTGCCGGGCTTCCCGTCGAGACCGTCAATAAGGTCTACGAAGGGCGTCCGCATATCGTCGATCTGCTCAAGAACGACGAGGTGGCCTATATCGTCAATACAACCGAGGGTCGTCAAGCGATCAACGACTCTGCGGTTATCCGCCGTACAGCCCTGGCGCGCAAGGTGCCTTATGCTACAACGCTGGCAGGTGCCCGTGCTGTATGTATGGCATTGGAATATGGCAAGGAGATTTCCGTGCGGCGGTTACAGGAATTGCATGCAGGAGCCAATCAATGAATAAGGTGCCGATGACCGTCGCAGGCGAAGCACGCCTGCGCGAAGAGCTGGAAAAGCTCAAGAGTGTCGAACGGCCCCGGGTGATCAATGCGATTGCCGAAGCGCGTGAACACGGTGATCTCAAGGAGAACGCCGAATATCATGCGGCACGTGAGCAGCAGGGATTCATCGAGGGCCGTATCCAGGAGATCGAGGGTAAGCTGTCCAGTGCCCAGGTGATCGATGTGACCAAACTACCCAAGACCGGCAAGGTGATCTTCGGTGTCACGGTCGAGTTGATCAATCTGGATACCGAAGAAGAGGTCAGCTATCGGATCGTCGGTGAAGATGAAGCTGACATCAAAGCCGGTATGATCTCGGTGACGTCGCCGATTGCCCGCGCCCTGATCGGCAAGGAGGAAGGGGATGTCGTTGCCGTCAAGACACCGAAAGGCGAAGTCGAATACGAGATAGGCAGTGTCGAGCATCTGTGACCTTCGGTCGGCCATAAGCTGCAAGCCGTAAACCGTAGACTAGCCCCCGCGGCATGAGCCGCGGGGTATTTTGTTTTGTTCACGGCTTATCACTTTTGATTCAGAGCATGGAGTGTTAGCTCAGCGGCGGCCGTGATGGTTCTCGAATCGCTGGATATTGGAGAGTTTAGGGTCGGCTCGAGGGTTGGTCCGGTAGAGCAGGGCTGTCTTGCCGATCACTTGCACGGCTTCTGCGCCGCTGTCGGCGACGAGCTGTTCCACCATGGCGGTGCGGTCTTCGCGATCGGATAGTGCGATCTTGACCTTGATCAGCTCATGGTCATCGAGCGCGCGCTCGAGTTCTGCTTGCAACCCTTCGGAAATGCCGTGTTCCGAGACGGTGACGATAGGGTTAAGATGGTGGCCGATGCGGCGCAGCGCTTTCTTTTGTTGCTGTGACAAGCTCATGGTATCGTGTTCGTTCCTGTATTGCCGGTGCGCCATGGTAAGGTGAAAGCATCGATAGCGAAAGGTGTGATGTCGGCAAGTGCCTTCCTCAATGCTGTGATCATGAATAACCGACGTTCGAACTCCAGGTGGCGTTGTGGCACGTTCATCCCAGTCCAGTAAAGCGGCCAAACCCGGTAGTGGCGGAAAACGTCGTGGTGGTTGGCTCAAAGAGCATTTTGATGATCCCTATGTACAGCGTAGCTGGCAGGAGGGGTACAGGAGTCGGGCCAGCTACAAGCTGCTTGAGATTGATAAACGGGATGCGCTGTTCAAACCCGGCATGACCGTGGTTGATCTCGGTGCCGCTCCGGGTGGGTGGAGCCAGATTGCCGCGGAGCGTGTGGGTGAAGATGGCTGTGTCGTCGCTTCGGATATCCTCGATATGGATGCCATCCCACAGGTGACGTTCATTCAGGGGGATTTTACCGAGGAGGAAGTGCTCGAAGCGATTCTGACTGGCCTCGATAAGCGCAAAGTCGACCTTGTGATCTCGGATATGGCCCCCAATATGAGTGGTATGGCCGCCATCGACCAGCCACACGCGATGCATTTGTGCGAACTGGCATTGGATCTGGCGCATCAAGTGCTGTCACCGGGGGGCAGCTTTCTTACCAAGGTGTTTCAGGGCGAAGGTTTCGATGACTATCTCAAGACGCTGCGACGGGATTTCGATAAAGTAATGACACGTAAGCCCCAGGCGTCCCGAGATAGGTCAAAAGAGGTTTACCTGTTGGCGAAAGGCTTTCGCGGCTGGGCCTCCTGACATGGTAAGCGACATGGTATGATGAAAATGCCCTGCGTCAGAGTGGCGTCGGGTTGTTGGCAGGCATAGTTACGAACTAACGTGTTGATAGACAGACAATGAGCTGCGGGTATGTCACCCTGACGTATCCGAGAGAGTTGGAACGCTGCCAGCTTAGGTGGTGTCGAACGTCATGAGGCTGGTAGAGCGATTTTGGCAATGAGGGTACACCCTTGAATGATATGGCGAAGAACCTGATCCTGTGGTTGGTCATCGCAGCCGTGTTGCTGACGGTGTTCAACAATTTCAGTGTGGATAACTCTCCACAGGCGATGAGTTATTCACAGTTTGTCGAGCAGGTACAGGAAGATCAAGTTCGTAGCGTCACCATCGATGGCTACAAAGTGACGGGTGAGCGCGATGACGGGTCGCAATTCCAGACGATCCGTCCTGCAGCGGAAGATCCCAAATTGATGGATGACCTTCTGGCCAATGATGTGACTGTGGTTGGTAAGGAGCCTGAACAGCAGAGCATCTGGACCCGACTGCTGATTGCCAGCTTCCCGATTCTGATCATTCTGGCGATCTTCATGTTCTTCATGCGTCAGATGCAGGGAGGAGCCGGCGGCAAGGGTGGCCCGATGAGTTTCGGGAAGTCCAAGGCCAAGCTGTTGAGCCACGATCAGGTCAAGACGACTTTTTCCGATGTCGCTGGTTGTGATGAGGCCAAGGAAGAGGTCGAGGAACTGGTGGACTTCCTGCGTGACCCGTCCAAGTTCCAGCGTCTGGGCGGCACGATCCCGCGAGGTGTACTCATGGTCGGTCCGCCGGGCACGGGTAAGACCCTATTGGCCAAGTCCATCGCCGGCGAGGCCAAGGTGCCTTTCTTCTCGATCTCCGGTTCCGATTTCGTCGAGATGTTCGTGGGTGTCGGTGCGTCCCGCGTTCGTGACATGTTCGAGCAGGCCAAGAAACAGGCACCCTGCATCATCTTCATCGACGAAATCGATGCAGTAGGCCGTTCGCGGGGTGCCGGCATGGGCGGCGGCAATGACGAACGTGAGCAGACTCTCAACCAATTGCTGGTCGAAATGGACGGTTTCGAGGCGAACGAGGGCATCATCGTCATCGCCGCCACCAACCGCCCCGATGTGCTTGACCCGGCTCTGCTGCGTCCAGGCCGCTTCGATCGTCAGGTCACTGTGCCGCTGCCGGACATTCGGGGCCGCGAGCATATTCTGGGCGTGCATCTGCGCAAGGTGCCGCTGGGTGACGACGTCAAACCACAACTCATTGCACGTGGTACGCCCGGTTTCTCCGGGGCCGATCTGGCCAATCTGGTCAATGAGGCGGCACTGTTTGCTGCCCGACGTAACAAACGCTTGGTCAGTATGGAAGAGCTGGAAATGGCCAAGGACAAGATCATGATGGGCGCAGAGCGCCGGTCGATGGTCATGACCGATAAAGAGAAGCTCAATACCGCTTACCATGAATCCGGACACGCGATCATCGGCTTGGTGATGCCGGAGCATGACCCGGTTTACAAGGTAACGATCATTCCGCGTGGCCGGGCACTGGGTGTCACCATGTTCCTTCCTGAAGAGGATCGTTATAGCTTCTCTCGACAACAGCTCATCAGCCAGATCTGCTCCCTGTTTGGCGGACGTATTGCCGAGGAGATGACGTTGGGGCCCAATGGCGTCACGACAGGGGCGTCGAACGACATCAAGCGTGCTACCGAGTTGGCGCATAACATGGTTGCCAAGTGGGGCCTATCCGAGGAGATGGGGCCGGTCATGTATGATGAGGATGAGTCCCATCAGTTCCTCGGTGGCCCGGGACAAGGCGGTAAGCTCAAGTCCGGCGAGACGACGACCCGACTCGACAAGGAAGTCCGTCGTATCATCGATGAGTGCTACGAGAAAGCTCGGCAGATCCTGGAAGATAATCGGGACAAGCTTGATGCCATGGCTGAAGCGCTGGTTCAGTACGAAACCATCGATGCCGATCAGCTCAAGGACATCATGGAGGGCCGCAAGCCGCGCCCTCCCAAGGACTGGCATGGTGACGACATGGATGGCGGCTCGCCAATTACGGGGCAGCCGGCATCCGAGCCGGAAGCGCCCGAGACGGATGATGGTGAAGAAGAAGAGGACGATGACGGCCCGCGCCGCCGACCTTCGGATCCATTGGGTGGTCCGGCCGGTCATTGACGGTGGAGGCCTCCAGTGACAATTGATGGTTGCTGAAGCGGGGGCGCCCGATGGGCGCCCCCGCTACGTCAGGCGACTTGAACCTGTTCAGGGCGCCCCTTACAGTGATCGCCTTCATGCGAACGATAATGTGGGACAGTCCATCATGGGACAGGGGGTCATGAGCGATACACCATCTATGAACATGCTTCACTGCGGTCGGCATTGGTTGGATATCTCCTTTCCCCGGGTCATGGGGGTTCTCAATGTGACACCGGATTCCTTTTCCGATGGCGGTCGCCACATCGCTGTGGATGACGCGTTGCGTCATGCTGAGCGGATGCTGGCCGAAGGTGCGGCGATCATCGATGTTGGCGGAGAGTCGACCCGACCGGGAGCCTCGCCAGTGTCGCCGCAGCAGGAACTGGATCGTGTTGCTCCGGTCATTGAAGGGCTTGTGAGGGAACTTGACGCGCTGGTTTCGGTGGATACCAGTGCGCCGGAAGTCATGAAAGAGGTGACCGCTCTCGGTGCCGGCATGCTGAATGACGTTCGTGCTTTGCGTCGTGAGGGCGCACTGCAGGCGGCGGCACGCTCTGGCTTGCCGGTATGTGTCATGCATATGATTGGCGAGCCGGGAGACATGCAGGATGCTCCCCATTATGATCAGGAGATAGAGAGTGCCGTCGAACAGTTCCTGGCCGATCGAATCGGTGCGTGTGAGGCAGCCGGGCTGCACCGGGAGAGACTCATCCTCGATCCCGGTTTCGGGTTCGGCAAGACGGTCGAACACAATCTACGCTTGCTAAACAGGATGGATACTCTCAAGCGGTTCGAGCTGCCGATATTGGCAGGGATGTCCCGTAAAAGCATGATTGGCAAAGTGCTGGAGCGTCCCGTGGAAGAGCGACTTTCGGGCGGGCTGGCACTGGCCACGCTGGCCGTGGAACGAGGGGCCCGCTTGCTGCGCGTTCACGATGTTGGCCCTACCGTGGATGCAGCCAATATGACGTGGGCCGTGCTACAGGAAGGCTTGGAGCCATGACAAGACGCTACTTTGGAACCGATGGGATTCGCGGTACGGTCGGCCAGTATCCGATCACCGCGGATTTCGTGCTCAAACTGGGGTGGGCCATGGGACGAGTCCTGTCTCGTGACGGGCGTGCCAAGGTACTGATAGGTAAGGATACACGTATATCCGGCTACATGTTTGAATCGGCATTGGAAGCCGGGCTATCCGCTGCCGGTGTCGATGTGTCACTGCTCGGACCGATGCCGACGCCTGGTATCGCCTATCTGACCCGGACCTTCCGTGCCGATGCCGGTATCGTGATTTCCGCCTCGCACAATCCGCATGGTGATAACGGCATTAAATTCTTTTCCGCTGCGGGCACCAAGTTGCCCGATGAGGTCGAAGACCTGATCGAGCAGCAGATAGATGAGCCGCTGGAAACCGTGGCAGCGGATCAGTTGGGCAAAGCGGTGCGTATCGATGATGCAGCAGGACGATATATCGAGTTCTGCAAATCGACCATACCGGATCGCGTCAATTTGCACGGCCTGAAGGTGGTTCTCGATTGCGCTCACGGAGCCACCTATCATATTGCGCCCAATGTGTTTCGTGAGCTGGGTGCCGAGGTCACGCAGATCGGGTCGAACCCGGATGGTCTGAATATCAACCAGGCCGTGGGGTCGACGCATCCTGCCGCATTACGGGCTGCAGTGATCACTGAAGGTGCCGATCTCGGCATTGCATTTGACGGTGATGGTGACCGTGTGCTGCTTGTGGATGCCGATGGGCGTGAGATCGATGGAGACGACATTCTCTATCTGATAGCGCGTGACCGCCATGCCCGAGGTGAACTGGGTGGCGGCGTCGTTGGCACGCTGATGTCCAATTTCGGCCTTGCTGCGGCATTGGAAGCTATGGGTGTTCCCTTCGAGCGCGTTAAAGTCGGGGACCGTTATGTCATGGAACGGCTACTCTCCAATGGATGGCAACTGGGTGGCGAGTCGTCTGGGCATATCGTGTGCAGACATGTCCAGACGACGGGCGACGGCATCGTATCGGCACTACAGGTGTTGGCAGTCATGGTTCGGGAAGATGTTCCTTTGGCACAACTGCTGGAGGGTTTCGAGAAAGCACCGCAAGCATTGGTCAACGTTCGTCTTTCACCGCAGACCGATCGGGCGGCGCTGATGGATAACGACGAACTCAAGGCATCGGTCGCGGTAATGGAAAAAGAGCTGGGTGGCCAGGGGCGTGTGTTATTGCGTCCCTCAGGGACGGAGCCTCTGGTACGTGTGATGGTCGAGGGGCGTCCCCATCTGGATGTAGAAGCCCTGGCAAGGCGCCTGGCTGGCGATGTCGAAGCGCTGATCAACTGATCCCGGACTATTGCCAATGGGATGTTGTCATGATAGGGCGGCTCCGATACCATTTCGCTCCACTCGAGAAAGAGGTTTATTCATGCGCTCGCCACTGATCGCCGGTAATTGGAAGATGAATGGCTCGTTGGCGTTGGTGGAACAGTTCGGTGAAGCCTTCGCCGATGCCAATGTACCTCCCGATGTCAGTATCGCGCTCATGCTGCCATTTCCCTATCTGGCCGTTGCCCAGCGGGCACTGTCCGGTACGCCGATGGCTTGGGGAGGACAGACGCTACATGACCAGCGTTCCGGTGCGTTCACTGGCGAAGTCAGCGGATCGATGCTGGTTGAGTTCGGAGCGCGCTATGTCCTGATTGGGCATTCTGAGCGGCGGGCGATGTTTCATGAAGATGACGCCGCCGTGCTGGCACGGGTTTCCGCGGCGCTGGATGTTGGCCTGACACCAGTGGTCTGTGTTGGCGAAACATTGGCGGAGCGTGAGGCGGGACGCACGGAAGACGTGGTCCTTAAGCAGGTAGATGTCGTGTTCTCCGGCATCGATGCCGAGGCTCGGGAGCGGTTGGTGATTGCTTACGAGCCGGTATGGGCAATTGGAACCGGTAAAACGGCATCCCCGGATCAGGCGCAGGCCATTCATGCCTCGATTCGCGCTCATGTTGAACAATACTCGGTCGCGCTGGCCGCGGGCCTGCATGTGTTGTACGGCGGTAGCATGAAGGCTGCCAATGCCGCCGAACTGCTTGCGCAGCCCGATATCGACGGCGGCCTGATTGGTGGTGCATCACTTCAGGTCGACGAATTTTTAGCCATTTGTCAGTCAGCAGGTTGAATTTCATGCAAGTTGCCGTTCTCATGCTTCATGTGGCGATCGCTATCGCCCTGGTCGTCCTTATTCTGCTCCAGCAGGGCAAGGGCGCCGACGCTGGTGCCTCCTTTGGAGGTGGTGCGTCCCAAACCGTATTCGGCTCACGTGGCAGTGGGGGATTTCTCGCCAAGATGACCGGTGCCTTGGCAGCGACATTCTTTGTGACATCGCTGGCACTTGCGTATTTCGCCTCCCAGACGGCCGATGCGCCGGTTGAGGGGATTCCGGATACGCAAGTCATCGAGCAGAGCGGGTCTGAGCAAGAAGAGGTTGACGATACAGCCGGTGAAGAGGATAATGCCGCGCCAGTGCTGGAGGACAGCAGCGACTAAGCAATATGGTGTCATTGTCGCTGTCGTATCCCTCTATATCCAGTATTGAGAGTTGATGCCGAAGTGGTGGAATTGGTAGACACGCTATCTTGAGGGGGTAGTGACCTTACGGTCGTGCGGGTTCAAGTCCCGCCTTCGGCACCATAGGTGACCATGCTGGAGTCACTTAGAACCAAGATTGGTATATGGCCAAGCTTGACATTTCAGGCGATTGCGTATAAGCTCGCCGACCTGTGATGCGGGGTGGAGCAGTCTGGTAGCTCGTCGGGCTCATAACCCGAAGGTCATCGGTTCGAATCCGGTCCCCGCTACCATTTTGGCGAGTCTTGGCCAACTTGGTATGAAAGGTTTCTTGTAAAGAGCCCCTTCCAGCGAAGGGGCTTTTTGTTAGCAGCTCATCTGTTGGCGGTCCGTCTGTTGGCAGGCTGTGCTGGGATCACGCCAATCAGCCACCTAGCTTCCTTTCATCTCCTGGCCAGGTGCCTAATACAGCGGCTGTAGGAGTCTGTCTGTGGCAATCAATGATACGGCGCTTACGGTGCTTGTCGAGCCAGTAGTTACGGC
Organism: Aidingimonas halophila; assembly: GCF_900106955.1. Classification (GTDB taxonomy): domain Bacteria; phylum Pseudomonadota; class Gammaproteobacteria; order Pseudomonadales; family Halomonadaceae; genus Aidingimonas; species Aidingimonas halophila. Next base: position 445,834 of record NZ_FNNI01000003.1, read on the forward strand.
GATGGGGTTCGAACTCTGGGGAGTTGAGCAGTACCAGGGCAAACAACCTCGCGTGGTGGTCTACATTGATAGCGCCGATGGTGTGACGGTAGATGATTGCGCCGATGTGAGCCGGCAAGTCAGTGCCATGCTTGATGTCGAAGAACCGGTTGCGGGGAAGTATCGACTGGAAGTGTCGTCACCGGGCTTGGATCGGCCGTTGTTCACACTCGAACAATTCGCACGTTTCAAGGGGCATGTGGCAGTTCTCAAGTTGCGAGTGCCCTTCGACGGACGTCGTAAGTTTCAGGGACTTCTGGCTGGTACTGAGGGCGATGAGGTGCTGCTGCAACTCGACGGCGAGGAGTATTGTTTTCCCATCGAATCCATCGATCAGGCGCGGGTGGTACCCCAGTTTGGCGAATGATTTCGTTACGTAAAGACGGCTATTCCGGCGAGGCAATGGCATGAGCAAAGAAATTTTAATGGTCGTGGACGCGATCTCGAATGAGAAAGGTGTGCCCCGCGAAGTGATCTTCGAGGCAGTGGAATCTGCTTTGGCTAGCGCGTCTCGTAAGCGCTTCGAGAACGAGGAAGCGGCGGTTCGTGTAAAAATCGACCGGCAAACCGGTGAGTACGCGACATACCGCTACTGGACTGTCGTGGAGGATGACGACTTCGAGACGCCGGATTACCAGATCAAGCTCTCCATCGCTGAGCAGCGTGATCCACCCTTGGCTCTCGGTGAGGTCGTTGAAGAGCGTATCGAGAATGCCATCTTCGGCCGTATCGCCGCCCAGACCGCCAAGCAGGTAATCGTCCAGAAGGTGCGTGACGCTGAGCGCGCGGAGGTGGTTCGTCAATACATGGACCGCGAAGGCGAACTGGTCGCAGGCATTGTCAAGAAGACGACGCGAGACGGCTTGGTCATCGACCTCGGGGAAAATGCGGAAGCGTTTCTGCCTCGCAATGAAATGATCCCGGGCGAACGCTATCGTCTGAATGAACGTGTTAGAGCCCTGTTGGTGAAAGTGGATGCCGATGCGCGAGGCTCGCAGTTGATTCTGTCGCGTACCAGTCCGCAGTTGATCATTGAGCTGTTCAAGATCGAGGTGCCGGAAATTGCTGAGCAGCTCATCGAAATCAAAGGGGCTTCTCGCGATCCGGGCTCCCGGGCAAAGATCGCTGTCAAGACCAATGACCGGCGTATTGATCCGGTGGGTGCCTGTGTTGGTATGCGCGGCTCCCGCGTCCAGGCTGTCTCCACCGAATTGCAAAACGAACGGGTCGACATCGTCCTTTGGGATGATAATCCCGCTCAGTTGGTCATCAATGCCATGGCGCCGGCGGATGTCGCCTCGATTCTCGTCGATGAAGACAACCATTCGATGGACGTCGCTGTTGCCGAGGATAACCTGGCTCAGGCTATCGGGCGTAACGGCCAGAATGTCCGCCTGGCTTCGGAGCTGACAGGCTGGAAGCTCAATGTGATGACAGAGGACGAGGCTGAAGGCAAACGCGAGCAGGAGATTGATAGCCTGGTCGAGTACTTCATCAATCATCTCGAGGTTGATGAGTCGCTGTCGCGTGTGCTGGTCGAGGAGGGATTCACTTCTCTGGAGGAAGTGGCCTACGTACCGCGCGAAGAAATGCTGGAAATCGAAGATCTCGACGAAGACCTCGTCGAGGAGTTGCGTGCGCGCGCCAAGGACGAACTACTTAATCTGGCGATTGCCTCCGAGGAGGCTCTCGATGGGGCGCAACCTGCTGATGACCTTCTTGACATGGAGGGTATGGAGCGTCATTTGGCCTTCATCCTGGCCAGTCGCGGGATCGTCACCATGGAAGATCTTGCCGAGCAGTCGGTGGATGATCTCAAAGACATCGACGGAGTGGATGAAGAGCGCGCCGCGGCATTGATCATGACTGCCCGTGCGCCCTGGTTCGAGAGCGAACAGTAAACTGGTCACGGGCTCAGGAGGGTCGTAATGTCAGAAATGACCGTAAAAGATTTTGCAGCGAAGGTGGGGCGTGAAGTGCCTCGTCTGCTGGAACAGATGAAGGAAGCCGGACTTCCGCATAAGTCCGAGGGCGATGCCGTCTCCGAAGAGGATAAACAACGTCTCCTCGATTATTTGACCAAAAGTCATGGTGGCGGTCGGGGCTCTCGCAATCGCATTACCCTGACGCGTAAGACAAAGAGTCGCATCCGTTCAGGCGAGCGGGGCAAGACGATCGAAGTACAGGTGCGCAAGAAGCGTACCTACGTGAAGCGTGGCGAGGAAGAGCAGGAGCAAGCTGCTGTCGAGTCACAGCCTGAAGATACCGGGCCACGTCAGTTGGTTGGTGATATGGCGGATTCCCGGCAGCAGGCTGAAGCCGAAGCGCAGGCCGTAGCAGCGGAAGCCGCTGAATCGGAGGCTTCGGAAGCTAGCGAGGCGGCAGCGGAATCTGTACCGGAGCAGCCCCCGGTTACCGAGGCCACTCAGAGTCAGACTGCGGAGCAATCTGACGCTGTGACAGAGGTCAGCGAGGCGAAAGGCGAAGAGACGCCACAGGAAAGTGAGTCGGTATCTCAGGCACAGGAGGCTGCTGCGCCGTCCCCGACCGAGCCTGAAATCCCCGTGCCGGAACTGGATGAAAGTGCCAAGGGCGGCGAGGAAGCCGGTAGTGCACCACCCAAGGAACATCGTGGTGATGCGCGCCGTGCGCCCAAGAAAGCGAGCGGGAAAAAAGGTCGACACGGTCGCAGTGACGATGAGGATCGCAGTGAGCGCGAAGAACGCCGTCGCGGTGGCAAGAAAACTAAGCGTGCCGAGCGCCGTGGCAACCGTCGAGGTGGCCGCGATGGCAATGGCGGGGGCAAACATGGGTTCCAGAAACCGACCCAGCCTATCGTACGTGAAGTGACGATTCCCGAGTCCATCAGTGTGGCTGAGTTGGCCGACAAGATGTCGATCAAGGCCAATGAGGTCATCAAGGCAATGTTCTCGATGGGAGCAGCCGTCACCATCAATCAGACCATTGATCAAGAGACGGCGGTGATCGTGGTCGAGGAGATGGGACACAAGCCCAAGTTGGTCAAGGACGATGCGCTGGAAACCGAGGTGCTCGAGGCCATCTCCTACGAAGGCGAGGAGGTCGCCCGTGATCCGGTGGTCACTGTGATGGGGCACGTCGACCATGGCAAGACCTCACTGCTTGATTACATTCGTCAGGCCAAGGTGGCGACTGGTGAGGCCGGGGGTATCACGCAGCATATCGGTGCCTACCACGTGGAAGCGGAAAAAGTGCAGGGTAACCACGGTGGTGTCACCTTCCTGGACACGCCGGGCCACGCTGCCTTCACTGCGATGCGCGCCCGCGGCGCCAAGTCCACTGACGTGGTCATCCTGGTGGTGGCTGCTGACGATGGTGTGATGCCACAGACCATCGAGGCGATCGAGCACGCCCAAGCGGCAGAAGTGCCGATTGTCGTGGCGGTCAACAAGATGGATAAAGAAGGCGCGGATCCGGACCGGGTCAAGAATGAGCTATCCCAGCACGGCGTGATATCCGAGGAGTGGGGTGGCGATACCCAGTTCGTCTACGTATCGGCGCAAACCGGCGATGGTATCGATGAGCTGCTTGAGGCCGTGTTGCTCGTTTCCGAGGTTCTGGAACTCAAGGCGGTGCCGGAAGCGCCGGGCAAGGGCGTCGTTGTCGAATCGCGTCTGGATAAAGGTCGGGGACCGGTGGCTACCGTGCTCGTCCAGAATGGAACCCTTCGTAAGGGCGATATCGTTCTTGCCGGTCTACATTATGGCCGAGTACGCGCGCTGACCAACGAGCTCGGCCAGCAGGTCGAAGAAGTCGGTCCGGCGATGCCTGTGGAGATCCAGGGCCTTGATGGCACTCCGGATGCGGGGGATGACTTCATGGTCGTGGCCGATGAGAAGAAGGCTCGCGAAGTGGCCAACTTCCGTCAAGGCAAGTATCGCGAAGTTCGCCTGGCCCGCCAGCAGAAGGCCAAGCTGGAGAATATGTTCAGCCAGATGGGCCAAGAAGAGGTTGCCAAGGTCAATATCGTGCTCAAGGCTGATGTCCAGGGGTCGCTTGAGGCGATTAGAGGGGCGCTTGAGGACCTGTCGACCGATGAAGTGCAGGTGGCTGTAGTATCGTCCGGTGTCGGCGGTATCACGGGGACCGATGCCAACCTGGCACTGGCATCCGATGCCATTCTGATCGGCTTCAACGTGCGTGCTGATGCCGCTGCTCGTGAAATCATCGAGCGTGAGGGGCTGGAGCTACGTTATTACAGTGTCATCTACCAGTTGATCGACGAAGTCAAGCAGGCCATGAGCGGCATGCTCGAGCCAGAGTGGAAAGAAGAGATCGTCGGTATCGCTGAAGTCCGCGATGTCTTCCGTGCACCCAAGATTGGTGCTGTGGCTGGCTGCATGGTGGTCGAGGGTACGGTCCATCGTCACAAGAAGATTCGCGTATTGCGTGATAACGTCGTTATCTATGAAGGTGAGCTGGAATCGCTGCGCCGTTACAAGGACGATGTCAACGAAGTTCGTAATGGCATGGAGTGTGGTATCGGCGTCAAGAACTATAACGATGTCCAGGTCGGCGACAAGATCGAAGTCTTCGACCAGATCAAGGTCGAGCGAAGCCTGTAAGGCGGGTATTCATGCGCGAATTCAAACGAACCGACCGTGTCGCCGATCAACTGCAAAAGGAACTGGCGGTGCTGATCCAGCGTGAGGTAAAAGATCCGCGCCTGGGCATGGTGACGATCAGCGGCGTCACGGTGAGTCGGGATCTCGGCTACGCCGATATCTATATCACGCTTCTGGGTGAGAACGATGTTGAGCGAGTCGAGGAGAACATCGGCGTTTTGAAACGGGCGCGCGGCTTTCTGCGCAGTCAGATCGCGCGTCGTATCAAGCTGCGTCACGTGCCCGAATTGCGCTTTCATTACGATGAAAGCATTGTGCGTGGTGAAGAACTGTCGTCACTGATTGATGAGGCGGTGGCGAGCGATAAAACACGCCATGCCGATGAAACGGGCGAGGATGAGGACAATGAGGAAGGGCGCTGATGGCAAGGCGTCGTCGTGGATTGCCGGTCGACGGTGTCTTGTTGTTCGATAAACCGGCTGGTGTATCGAGCAACCATGCCCTGCAACGGGTCCGGCGCCTGTTCCGCGCTCAGAAAGCGGGACATACCGGAACGCTGGATCCTATGGCGACCGGTCTACTGCCGATTTGCTTTGGTGAGGCGACGAAGTTTTCTTCCTTTTTGCTGGAAGCCGACAAAGTCTATCTGGCCCGGGTCCGACTCGGTGAGGTGACGACGACCGGTGATGCCGAAGGAGATATCGTTGAGCGCCACGAGGTGCCTGAGCTGTCCACTGAGAGGCTGAGAGGCGCCTTAGCGGCATTCCAGGGGGATATTGAGCAGGTCCCCCCTATGCACTCTGCGTTGAAGCAGGGAGGCAGGCCGCTCTATGAATTGGCTCGGGAAGGAAAAACGGTTGAACGTGAAGTTCGTTCCGTGACGGTTTATGATATGCGCCTTGTATCGTATGGTGCCGGTGTGCTGGAGTTCGAAGTATCCTGCAGCAAGGGAACGTATGTTCGCACATTGGCGGAAGATCTCGGTCGCTCATTGGGGTGCGGTGCCCATTTGACGGCGTTACGTCGACTCAAGAGTGGGCCGTTCGATGGCGCTGACATGCAATCGCTATCGGCGCTGGAAGCATTGCATGATCAGTCCAGCCTTGAGGCAACGTTATTGCCGGTCGACTCGCTGGTTGCCCATCTGCCATCGCTGGTGATCGATGAGGTGCCCGCGTCGCGGTTGCTGCACGGCCAATACGGTCATGTCGATACACGAGGTTTGGCGCAGGAAACACTCGCCAGGCTTTATCATGATGATGCCTTTCTCGGTTTGGGCATGGTCAAGGGGGCGGGGGCAGTGGCTCCTCGCCGTTTGAAGAATACGACCGCAGAACTCGGCGGTGTATAATGAGCCATCGACAGATGGCTATTCAGTCGCAGGAGGCTGCAAATATGCGTGGTCTCCGACATTCACCATTCAGGCATATTGCATACTGGAGTAACAGATGGCACTGACTGCTGAAAAGAAGGCCGAAATCGTCAAAGAGTTCGGCAAGGATGATAATGACACCGGTTCACCGGAAGTCCAGGTGGCGCTGCTGACGGCCAACATTGATGGTTTGCAGGATCACTTCAAGGATCATAAGCAGGACCACCATTCGCGTCGCGGCTTGATTCGCATGGTCAATCAGCGTCGCAAGCTGCTGGACTATATCAAGCGCAAGAATTATGAGCGTTATCAGTCCATTATTCAGCGCCTTGGACTGCGTCGCTGATTTGGCGATCGACTATTCAAGAGGGGGCTCTCGTCAGCCCCACCGCCAGGCAAGCTGATGTACGAGCCTGGTGCTTTCATAACAGGCAGCCCTCGAAAAGGGCTGCCTGTTGTGTTTGGTGTCTGGCTTTTTGCAGCTATGTATGGCTCAGAATGCGAGGAACTCCTAAAATGGTCGCCGAGTCAAAACGACCCAAACATGAAACAGACAAGTTGAAGGATGTTGCCGTGAATCCGGTCAAGCAAAGTTTTCAGTACGGTCGCAGTACCGTCACTCTAGAAACGGGCCGCGTCGCTCGACAGGCCACTGGCGCCGTGCAGGTGACCATGGATAATACCGTGGTATTGTGCACCGTGGTTGGCAAGAAGGACCTGAAGCCCGGGCAGGATTTTTTCCCGCTGGCGGTGTTTTATCAAGAAAAGACCTACTCGGTTGGCAAGATTCCCGGTGGCTTCTTCAAGCGAGAAGGGCGTCCCACGGAGAAGGAGACGCTGACCTCACGCCTGATCGATCGACCCATTCGTCCACTCTTTCCCGATGGGTTCATGAACGAGGTGCAGGTGATCTGTACCGTGTTATCCGCCGATCGCAATCAGGATCCGGATATTGCTGCCTTGATCGGCACCTCGGCAGCGTTGGCGATTTCCGGGATCCCTTTCAATGGCCCCATCGGAGCCGCACGTGTCGGCTTTACCGAGAACGACGGCTATTTTCTCAATCCGACCGTGGAAGAACTCGCGTCCTCTGAACTGGACATGGTCGTCGCCGGGACTGAAAAGGCCGTGTTAATGGTCGAGTCGGAAGCCAAAGAGCTTACCGAAGACGAAATGCTGGGAGCGGTACTGTATGCTCACCAGGAAATGCAGGTGGCCATAGCGGCGATCAATGAGTTGGTCAAGAAGGCTGGTAAGCCGAAATGGGATTGGCAGCCTCCGACGGAAAATACCGCCTTGAAAGAAGCCATGAAGAGCCGCTTCGAGAATAAAGTGGGTGATGCTTACCGCATTACCGACAAGATGCAGCGCCAGGAAGCGTTGTCCGCTATCAAGGCGGAAGCCATCGAACAATTGGCTGGCGAGCAAGATGGTCAGTTCGATGCTGACGAGATTGCGGATGCCTTTTCCAGTCTTGAAAAGCGAGTCGTTCGTACACGGGTCACGAATGGAGAACCCCGAATTGATGGGCGCGACCACAAGACTGTGCGTCCCTTGGATATCGATGTCGGTATCTTGCCCAAGACACATGGGTCAGCGCTGTTTACACGGGGCGAGACCCAGGCCATGGTCGTTTCGACCTTGGGCACATTACGGGATGCCCAATTCATCGAGTCGCTGGAAGGCGAACGTAAAGACCGTTTTCTGCTGCATTACAATTTCCCGCCGTATTGTGTCGGTGAAGCCGGCTTCATGGGAGGCCCGAAGCGTCGTGAGATTGGCCATGGCCGTTTGGCGCGCCGGGGCGTCGAAGCGATGCTGCCGAATGACGACGACTTCCCCTACACCATCCGGGTCGTGTCCGAGATTACCGAGTCCAACGGCTCCAGTTCCATGGCGACCGTATGCGGTACATCACTGGCGCTGATGGACGCTGGCGTGCCTCTCAAGGCGCCTGTCGCCGGCATTGCCATGGGATTGGTAAAAGACGGAGAAAAGTTCGCAGTACTGACCGATATCCTCGGTGATGAAGACCATCTTGGCGATATGGACTTCAAGGTTGCTGGTTCGGCGGAAGGCGTGACTGCTCTGCAGATGGATATCAAGATCGAGGGCATTAACGAAGAGATCATGGAGACAGCGTTGCAGCAGGCGCTCGAGGCTCGCCTCCAGATCCTTGGTGAAATGAACCAGGTGATCTCTCAAAGCCGTACCGAAGTCTCGGAAAATGCACCGTCGATGGCCACGATCAATATCGATCCTGAGAAGATCCGTGATGTGATCGGCAAGGGCGGTGCGACCATCCGCAAGCTGTGTGATGACACTGGCGCCTCCATCGATCTTGATGATGATGGCACCGTGCGTATCTATGCTGACGACAAGACGGCTGCCAAGAAGGCAATCGACGCGGTTCTGGAAATCACCGCCGAAGCGGAAATCGGCAAACTCTACAAGGGAAAGGTCGTGCGCATCGCCGATTTCGGGGCGTTCGTCAACATCATTCCGGGTACCGATGGGCTGGTTCACATCTCGCAAATTGTGCCCGAGCGTGTCAATGATGTCCGTGATTACCTGAATGAAGGTGATGAGGTCATCGTCAAGGTGCTCGATATCGATAATCGCAATCGCGTCAAGCTCTCTATCAAGGAGATTACTGACGAAGAGCGGAGTGCGTTCGAAGCCGAAACGGCCGATACGGAACTCTAAGCCTCCATTTGCTGGAAGCTGTCAATAAACGGAACCCTCATGGTCAAAAACCATGGGGGTTTTTGTATGACGAGTCTAAAAGTCAATGCCCCTGCGGTGGAGGCCCGCAAGGGCACGCTTTTATCGCTGGTAGCTGGCGCTTAGCGTTCGATGGCTAGCGCCACACCCTGTCCGCCACCGATGCATAAGGTGGCAAGCCCTTTCTTGGCATCACGGGCCATCATTTCGTGCAACAGTGTTACCAGAATACGACAGCCGGAAGCACCGATAGGATGGCCCAGGGCAATCGCCCCGCCATTGACGTTGACCTTGCTGGCATCCCAGCCTAACTCCTTGTTTACTGACAGAGCCTGGGCGGCAAAGGCTTCATTGGCTTCGACTAGGTCCAGGTCGTCCAAACGCCAACCTGCCTTTTCGAGGCAGCGACGAGTGGCAGGCGCCGGCCCGATTCCCATGATGGCTGGGTCAACGCCGGCATTGGAATAGGCGGCAACACGTGCCAACGGCTCCAGGCCCAGCGAACGAGCCTTATCGGCACTACACATCATCACCACGGCAGCACCATCATTGATTGATGACGCATTGCCTGCGGTGACCGTGCCATCCTTTTTGAAGGCCGGTTTCATGTCAGCCAGCTTCTCGGCTGTGACACCGGCACGGGGTCCTTCATCGGTCGCAACGACGACAGGGTCACCTTTGCGTTGCGGAATTTCGATGGGAACGATTTGGCTGTTGAACTTGCCCGCGTCCATGGCAGCAATCGCTTTCTGCTGGGATGCGGCGGCAAACTCGTCCATCTGCTGGCGAGTGACACCATATTTGTCGGCAAGATTCTCGGCGGTTATGCCCATGTGATAGTCGTTGAAGCTATCCCACAGGCCGTCATGAACCATGGAATCCAGGGCTTTCCAGTCGCCCATACGCTGGCCGGTACGTGAGTGAGGCAGCACATGTGGTGCGAGTGACATGTTCTCCTGGCCACCGGCAATGATGAGTTCGGCATCACCACAGCGAATGGCTTGTGTCGCCAGGTGGAGAGTCTTCAGGCCCGAGCCGCAGACCTTGTTGATGGTCATGGCAGGAATGGCATCGGGCAGGCCCGCCTTGATAGAGGCTTGGCGCGCAGGATTCTGGCCGACTCCAGCTGTGAGTACCTGGCCGAGCAGCACCTCGTCGACTTGCTCGCCTGATACCCCGGTCTGATTCAACAAGTCTTTGATGACATGGGCACCCAGATCACTGGCGGGTATGCCGGAAAGCGAGCCGCCGAAGGTGCCGACAGCTGTGCGTCGGGCTGCAACAATCACCACGTCTTGCATAAAAGCGTCCTCGTAACGTAGGTGGGAACTTCTAGCATAGGTGAGTCTTGTGCGCCGCGACAATGGGTGGCGGGAGAAAACATGACATTGTGTTTTTCTAATACAGGAGCACTGCCGTATGACTCAGTCGCCTTGATCCCCGGGCAGTCGAACGGCCAGGTTGTCGATCAGCCGGGCTGGCCCGAGATGAGCTGCTGCCAGGAGGACGCCATGAGTGGTGCCGGATTGTACCGGCTCCAGGTTGTCAGCTTGGCGCAGCTCAAGATATTCGGCCTTGAACCCTGCCTCGGCAAGCTGTTGCCTTGCGGTATCCAGTGTTGCCGTCATGTCGGCACCCGCTTCCAGGGCCGTACGGGCTTCGACCAGCGTATGATAGAGGAAGGGGGCCTGACGACGTTCCGGTTCGTTGAGATACCCGTTACGTGAGGACAGGGCAAGGCCGTCCGTGGCCCGAACCGTGGGGACACCGACGATATCGATAGGCATGTGTAGATCAGTGACGAGCCGACGAATGACGGTCAGTTGCTGATAATCCTTTTCTCCAAAGCAGGCCAGATCAGGTTGCACTAAATTGAACAACATGGAGACGACGGTAGCCACACCATCGAAATGACCCGGACGACTGGCGCCACAGAGTCCTTCGCTGACACCGCGGACAACGACCTTGGTGTGTGAGGCAAGACCTCGTGGGTAAAGGCTTTCCGCAGAAGGGGCGAACACCAGGTCGCAACCGGCTGTCTCCAGTGCTTCACGGTCAGCTTCGAATGTCCGTGGGTAGGTGTCGAGATCTTCACCGGGACCGAACTGCATGGGGTTGATGAAGATCGTGGCGACGACGATGTCGGCACGGTCACGTGCAGCGCCAACCAACGCCAAATGGCCATCGTGCAGGTTACCCATGGTGGGTACCAGGCCGATTATCTGGCCACGCTCACGGCTCTCTGTCAGTATCTGACGCAATTCGCTGATCTCTCGTACGGTACGCATTAGAAGCTGTGCTCCGTAGCCGGGAAACGGCGCGTCTTGACGTCTTCATGGTAACGACGGAATGCTGATGCAACATCACCGCTGTCAGCGAGGAAATTCTTTGCAAACCTCGGAACCCGTCCTGGTGTTACGCCGAGCACGTCATGCATGACGAGTATCTGACCATCAACATCCGGGCCGGCGCCGATACCGATGACGGGGACCTCGACAGCTTCATGGACCGCCTGTCCCAGTGAAGCTGGCACGCATTCGAGCAGGATGACCGAGGCGCCGGCATCGACCAGGGTGCAGGCATCGGCGATGATCTGCTTCGCTTGTTGCTGATCACGGCCTTGCACCCGATAGCCGCCAAACTGATGGACAGACTGTGGTGTCAGCCCCATATGGGCGCATACCGGCACTCCGCGCCGTGACAACTCCCGGATACCGTCTGCCAGCCATGCCTCGCCTTCGATCTTGATCATTTCCGCACCGGCGCGCATCAGGACGCCGGCGTCCTGTAGCAGCTGCTCGGTGCTGCTGTTGCTCATGAAGGGCAGGTCTACCATCAATAGACTGCTCTCCTTGCCACGAGCCACGCACTGCGTGTGATAGCGAATATCTTCGAGTGTGACTGGCAGAGTGCTGTCATGGCCTTGCAACACCATTCCCAGTGAGTCGCCTACCAATAACACCTCGATACCCGCGCTACTGGCCAGGCGGGCAAAGGAGGCATCGTAGGCGGTTAAACAACTGAAGGGTTCATTAGCACTCCTGCAGGTTTGCAGTGTGCTCAGAGTGACCGGTTTCATAGGCGTGCTGTCTCGTCGTTATTTTCCGGAGACCGAGGTTTGGTTTCTGGCCCTGTCGCTTGCGTTTGCCGCCGTTCACGTTGCGACAAGTGTTACGTGGCCTGGGTAGTTTGGGCGTATTGGTAACATCGATGATAAATGACTCTACCTTCACGGTAACAGTACTCGCAAGTCGTCATTCGCGTATTTGTCTGCCAAGGTGGCGACATCGATATCTCCAGGCAATGTGAGATTGCCAGCAATATCCGCCAGTGGTACCAGCACGAACGCACGTTCATGCATATGAGGATGAGGTAACACCAGCCTTGATGTCTGCATTCGGGTGTCGCCATGAAGGAGCAAGTCCAGATCGAGGGTGCGGGGACCCCAGTGGCGAGAACGCTCTCGACCGTGACGCTGTTCCAGCGCCTGCAATTGATCGAGTAGAGCCAGAGGAGAGAGCTGCGTGATAACTTCCACCACTGCGTTAACGAAGTCGGGTTGATCCTGTGGGCCGACAGGCTTGCTAGCGTACAAGCGCGAGCATCTGGTCAGGTGTGTGACGGGGAGCTCGCGTAACTGAGTGACTGCGCGCTCGACGTGTTGACGAGGCGTGTCCAGATTGCTTCCTAACGCGATATAGGCGGTAGCGTAACGTGAATCAGTCATCTTGCGGAGAGGAGGAGGACCGGCGACGGCGTTTTCGAGGCCGACGCTTTGTTGGACGGTCACTGGATTTTGTATCGACCTTATCTAGCAGGCGACGTTTTTCATGCTCATCGCCTTCTTGAAACGCAGTCCACCACTGTCCCAATCCCGGTTCGATTTCACCGGCTTGTTCACGAAGCAACAGAAAGTCATAGGCAGCGCGGAAACGGGGGTGATCACGGGTCTGGAATGCTCGCTTGCCATTGCGGCGAGGAAACCGCTGCTGTAGCTCCCATATATCCCGCATGGGGAGACTGAAACGTTTGGGAATGGCAATGTGTTTCACCTGGCGTGAGACGGCTTGTTGTGCAGCGGCCTGCAACGCGGGAACGGCGGGCATTCCTTCTCTTTCCAGCTGTTGTCGTCTCAGAATGACTCCGGGCCAGAGCAACGCGGCAAACAAGAACGCCGGGGTCACGGGACGGTCCTCGAGGATACGCGAATCCGTATTGGCGAGTGCTTGTTTGATCAGCTCCTCCGCCCAGGGCAATTCATCCATGGCTTCCTCGGCTTCAGGGAACAGCATGGCAAATAGCTGGTACTCCTTGAGTAGGCGGAACGTTGTCAGCGCATGCCCTGCCAGGAAAAGCTTGAGAGTTTCATCGAATAGCCTGGCGGGAGGGATTTGCAGCAACAAGGGAGCCAGCTCACGTATGGGGGTCTCGGTATTGCGATCCAGTTGGAAATCCAATTTCGCGGCAAACCGTATGGCGCGAAGCATTCGTACTGGATCTTCGCGATAGCGAGTTTCTGGGTCGCCGATCAGACGCAACGTGCGGCTCTCGATATCTCTGACGCCGTCGGCCCAGTCATGAATGGAGAAATCCGCAATATTGTAATAGAGGGCGTTGACGGTGAAGTCGCGGCGCCTGGCGTCTTCCTCAACATTACCCCAGACATTATCGCGCAGTAGCAGCCCTTCCTCGGATTGTCGGGAGACATGATCGCTGTGGTCGTCATTCGGGCGACCCCGGAATGTGGTGACCTCGATGATTTCACGGCCGAAGCGAACATGGACGATACGGAAGCGTCGGCCAATGATGCGCGAGTTGCGGAACAGGTCTCGCAACTGTTCGGGGGTCGCATCGGTGGCGACATCGAAATCCTTGGGCTGTTTTCCCAGCAGCGCATCACGAATGCAGCCGCCAACCAGATAGGCTGCGTATCCAGCATTATGTAGCCGATACAGTACCTTCAATGCGGCATCGGAAAAGAGGCGTCGCGAGACAGTGTGTTCTTCACGCGGAATGATGCGCACGCCGACTGTTTGTCCGGCACCTTCCTGACTGGCAAAAATATGTTTCAAACGTTCACCGGGATACTGGAGAAAGCGGATAAATCCTCTGAACATGAAGCGAATTAACTCGCAGATGGTAAAAGACCTAAAGTGTAGCCGACCACCGACACCTTGGGAACCGGTTGCGGGAGAATCAACGTGTCCAGTGTGGGCCGATCCGGACTGACTCGGTCCGCGATCCACTATAGCAATTGCAATCCAGGGGGGAGGAGACTAACAGGCACCAATGTCACGACGCGGCACAATGTAGAAAGGGGAGACCCTATGGTCTCCCCTTGAAGCATGCATTCAGCATCCGTGCTGCTGATTCTTCTTCGTGATGGCGCATCGCCTTGAATACGCACCACAGTCGTTCAAATCGTTTGGGCAAGCTATCTTCTTGTTATTGGCACTTTTCCCTGTCACGACCGTCTCGTATTCAAAACAATAATCCAACCACGACGGTAGATAGCTACCTTCCTCCGGCGTGTTGTTCTTGTTGCCGAAGTTGCATCCCTGGAGGGCTTGTTCTTGTTATTGCCCACACCCGATGCGTCGCGTCCTGATCCGGACTCTCGATCCTGTAGTCATTGTTGTGATCGAACTGCAACGTTGAACCTTGTTGTTGTTTTGGCCCAAGTTGCGTCGTTGCCGATACCATTCTTGTTGTTGGTGGTGGCATGGCAAGGCCGAAGTGTTACCGCATTGTTCTTGTTTGGCTGAACCGGATGTTCGGCAATGGTCCGGAAATTATTCTTCTTATCCATGGTAGTTGCATGACGCGTGCCCAAGCCAAAAAAATCCTTTTTTTTCATGGTAATAGAATTTTTCGTCGTGCGAGGCCGTGCCGTACGGTCCTCTTGTGTTACCCAAGACGCCATCTTATGGGGCAAGTCCTGTGTGGTAAGGTAACAAGTGGTGCAGAAACTGCTGGCGTCGTGCTTGAAAGTCGGGGTGGTACTGGTCGATCCAAGGGTTAGACATTGGTCGCAATGTCAGCTGGCCGAGCGATTGCGGGTGTTGCGTTTCCGGGGAATACCGAGACGTTGCCGGCGTTCCCAGAGGCACTTGCGACTGATCCCCAGCTTCTGAGCCAGCTCGGTTTCGCTCATTTGATCCTGATGCTCGAGTACGAAGTGCTGGAAATAGTCTTCCAGAGAGAGCTCATCGTCGTTGGGTATCGTCTCAGCATGATGGAAAGACTGTCGGGGGGGTGAAGCGGGCCCCGGCGTTGGTGCGCCACGTTGTATGGTTACGGGGCGTAGTCCTAGGTCATCGGGGTGAATCAGGTTACCTTCCGCCAGGATGACGCCGCGTTCCAAGGCGTTTTCCAGTTCCCGTACATTCCCTGGCCATGGGTAGTCACGAAGCTCTCGGCGAGCGGTGCGGGATAACTTCAACCCCGTGCGGCCATGCCGTCGACAGGCCGACGCGAGCAACACATCGGTGATCTTCAGGATATCGTCCTCGCGATCACGAAGAGGGGGCAGATCGATCTGCATGACATTGAGTCGGTAATATAGGTCGAGACGGAACTCGCCGTTCCTCGATAGGGCATGTAGATCACGATGGGTTGCTGCAATCAGGCGAACATCTACATGGCGCGTCTCGATTGAACCGATCTTGCGAATCTCGCCTTCCTGTAATACGCGCAGTAGGCGTGCTTGGGCGTCCATCGGCAACTCACCGATCTCATCGAGGAACAGTGTGCCGCCATCGGCGGCTTCAACGAGCCCGGTGCGTGCTGCATTCGCTCCCGTAAACGCCCCCTTTTCATGGCCAAAGAGTTCAGACTCGATCAGTGTTTCGGGAATCGCCGCGCAATTGACGCAAATCAACGGTGCCCGGCTTCGTTGGCTTTGCTGATGGATTGCCCGCGCAACCAGTTCCTTGCCGGTGCCTGACTCGCCCTGAATCAGTACGGTGACATCGGCGGGGGCCGTCTTGCGAATGCGGGAGTAAACAGCCTGCATGGCGGCACAGTCCCCCACCATATCCGGGGACTCTTCATGGGAAGACGGGGGCGTCGGCGTTGTGCTGGGCGCATACTGCTGAAGTGTTTTATCGACGGTGTCCAGCAACTCATCATGGTCGAAGGGCTTGGCAATGTAGTCCACCGCTCCCTGCTTGAGAGCGTCAACGGCTGAGCGCATGCTGGCATAACTGGTCATGATCAGCACGGGTGCCGGTGCAGCAATATCGATCAGCGTGGTACCTGAGGCATCCGGCAAGCGTAAGTCACTGATGATCAAATCAAAGGTTCTTGGGTCAAGTGACTCGGCATCACCCAATGAGCCAGCCTCACTGACTTCGTGGTCATGTCGTTCCAGCAGACGTCTGAGCGCACTGCGGATAATGGCTTCGTCTTCAACGATCAGAATCCGGCTCATGAGTGGCGTCGCCATCCTTTTCGCTCAAGGGCAACCACATATGGATGCAGGTGCCGTGTGCTTGGCCAGGGAGCGGTGACTCCGCTTGGATATGTCCCTGGTGCTCGGCAATGATGCTGTAGACCAGCGATAAGCCGAGACCTGTGCCCTCTCCAGCGGCTTTGGTCGTAGTGAACGGCTCAAATAGGTGATCACGTACGCTGGTGTCGATGCCAGGCCCGTCGTCTGTGACAGTGATGTGTGCTTCATGTACGTCACGTTGGGCATCGATCATGACGCATCCGCCTATCGGGCTGGCGTCACGAGCGTTACTCAGCAGGTTCACGAAGACCTGAACCAGTTGCTGCACATTACCTTCAATACATAGGTCTGCGTCACAGTCGTTACGATACTCGACATCCTGACGTGATCTGGCCAAATGAATCAAGTGCATGGCTTCATCGATGACTAAATGCACTGTAACGGGAGCCACTTCCAACGCATGCTTATGGCGGCCACCATGGGAGAACCCGACCAGCGAATCGACGATGCGGGATACACGATCGGTCAGTTGCTGAATATGCTCGGCCGTTTCCAGTATGGCAGGATCGTCGGTGTCATAGCGCAGGTTCTGCGCCAATGACGAGATACCTGTGATTGGATTGCCGATCTCGTGAGCGACACCGGCTGCCAATTGTCCGATTGAAGCGAGTCGAGCGGCATGGACGAGTTCATCTTCGAGCCATTTCAGTTCACTATGATCCTCGAGCAGAATGACGCTGCCACCTCTACCGGTATCGTTGCCCTGCAGGGATGCCCGATGTAGTGTCAAATAGCGTCGGCCGGACGGTAGGTCGACCGGTTGCTTGTAAAGGCGCTCATGCTCGTCGGTGAGAACACTGCCGAGTAGTTCGCACCACGGTGGAGGCAAGCTATTGCGATGGGCGCCGACGACACGATGTCCCTCGATACCCGAGAGCTTGCCGAGCGCGTCATTCCACATGAGCAGTTCACCATCATCGCCGAAAGCGCATACACCAATCGGCAGTTGGTCAAGGGTGCGGCGGTGGTATCGGCGCAGCTCGTCAAGCTCTCGGGCCAGCCCCGTAAGCCTTGAACGGTAGGCTTCGAGACGATTTTCGACGAAATGGATGTCATCGGTAGCCGTTTGACCATCCCGGCGGTAAGGCAAGTAACGATCAACGATATCCTGGGCAACCGAAGGCCCCATCAAGCCGGACAGGTTGGCTTGAATACGGTCGCGTAATCGCCGCAGGGCGTAGGGACGATTTTCATGGTCTGACAGGTTCAGATCGGCCATGGCGCGATCGACTTCGCGATCGGCGAACTCTCTCCCGAGAGCCTGAGCAAGGAACTGCTTGCACTCTTCACCATTGGTGGCCAGTAACGGCAGGCGCTTGGGGCGAATCACAGCATCGACCGAACAGGCTTCAGCAGCAGCCCGCTCGCCTTCCGATGTGGGAGTGATCAGCGACACCAGGATGAAGGTCAACATGTTCGCCGCTAAAGAGGTGAGGGCCACGATATACCAGGTAGGTTCCGTGGCCAGCATCTCGAGCCCTGGAGGAATGATGACGATCGGCGAATGATGACTGACCAGTGGCCATCCAAGCCCAACCAACCAGATTGTTACCCCGGTAATCAGACCCGTTACCATGCCTTTACGGTTGGCTCCGGGCCAGTACAGCAAAGCCAGAATGCCAGGAAGGCATTGGGCCATGCCGACGAAAGATGTCAGTCCCAGGCTGGTCAGGTCGTGATGAATACCGATGGTGCGGTAGAACAGCCAGCCACCAAAGATGACCGTCGCGATAAGCCCTCGCCGCAGCCAAAGCAACCAGCGATCCAGGTCTGGCTGGTGTGAAGGCGGATGGGCAATCAGTACGAGGTGATTGAGTATCATGCCGGACAGGGCAAGAGAAAGGATGATCAATGTACCGCTCGCTGCGGCGAGACCGGCCAGGAAGACCAATGCCTCCACCCAGACCGAGGAGTTCAGGCCGAAGCCCAGGTACGCGCTTCCCAAGGCCTCCGGATTGGCGCCGGCGCGCTGTGCTCCCCATAAAATCAAGGGAATCGGAAGCGCCATGAGCAGCAGGTACAGTGGTAGGCTCCAGCCGGCGTTGAGAAGAGCGCGACGAGAGAGTGTTTCGGCGAAAGTGATGTGAAACATGTGAGGCATCAGAAATGCCGCAGCGAAGAAAAGTAGCAACAAGGTGCGCCACTGTCCCGCGTCGAGTGCCGTTACGCCGGTTTGGTGGCTGAGTCCATCACTTTCGAGCCAGGATTGAAGCTCCATGGGGCCATCGAAAATGCCGAACAAGGCAATGGCGCCTAGCATGAGCATGGCGGCGAGCTTGATGAGAGACTCCAGTGCGATAGTCGCGATGACGGTATCGTGGCGAGCATGCAGCCGCGTATGGCTTGCGCCGAAGATAATGGCGAACAGTGCGATCATGGCGCAGAACGCGAGGGCCAACAGTGCTGGGTAACGATTATCTGACAGCCGACCAATGGCCTCACCCAGGGTCTGGATCTGCAACGACAGCAAGGGCCAGACTGCCAGCAGGCTGACCACGGTGATCAGTGCACCAACCCAACGGGACCGATAGCGGAAGGCGAATAGATCAGCGAGGGAAGATAACTGATAGGTTCGTGTCATTCGTTGGATGGGAAGCAGTAGTACCGGTGCCAACAGGAAGGCGCCAGCTATCCCCAGATAGTAAGCGAGGTAGCCGTAACCCGACTGGCTTGCGAACTCCAGACTGCCATACGTTGCCCATGCGCTGGCATAGACGCCGAGCGCCAAGGTATAAATGATCGGATGCCTGACAATGCGTGTGGATATCCAGCCCCGTTCAACGGCCAGAGCGCATAGGAACAGTAGCGCCATGTAGCCGATACCCAGAAGACAGATACCAACGAAACTACCGCTCATCGAGATGCCTCTTCTGCTCCAGCCAGAAAGAGAGTGCGACAAGAATGCCCCAGATCAAAAAGGGACGATACCAGGCTTCTCCTGGAGTGGCCCATCCACTCATGAGCATCGGCGACAGCAGGTAACCGCCGAATACCAGGAACAACATGATGCGGTATACATACATAAGAACACCGATCGGCTAATGATAGTGGAGACGAGATGCTACCAGCCTGGTTCCTGACGCTGGGTGTTGGCAGGTAGTTTACCGACCTCCCAGTGGTGAATTGCGAATTCCAGTTGGTCATGAACGGTGGCATCCGCCAATGCTTTTGGCGGTGACTGGTCCAGAGCGATCAAGGCTCGGTAAAGCTGATCACGCACGGCGTCTCCCTGGTATGGCAAGGGGGCGGCCAGATTCTGTTTGGAAAGTTTTTGCCCATCAGGACCGATAATGAGTGGCAGGTGCAAATAGTCTGGTTGCGATGCGCCGAGAGCGATCTGTAACTGGCGTTGCCAGGGGGTATTGTCAAGCAGGTCGTATCCTCGCACGATATCGGTGATTCCTTGGTCGGCATCATCGACAACCACTGCCAACTGATAGGC
Source organism: Aidingimonas halophila (assembly GCF_900106955.1). GTDB lineage: Bacteria > Pseudomonadota > Gammaproteobacteria > Pseudomonadales > Halomonadaceae > Aidingimonas > Aidingimonas halophila. The sequence continues at coordinate 465,528 of NZ_FNNI01000003.1, forward strand.
CCAGAGATCATCTTTACGCTTGAGAATGACATCGCCGAATTCGGCTGGATCCAGCGTCTGACAGCCGAATAATCTGTCACTCCATTCCACCGGACGTATCCCCAGATCGCTACGCCAACGCCAGGCAACTGGCATGCCGGGTTCTCGGACCCCGGCACGGCACCAACCGGGATAGATGGGGTGGTTACGCCATTGTTTACGCGAACAGCTACAGGGGTAAACAAGGCCATCCTGAAGCAATCTATCCAAGGCCTCCTGATAAGCGTCACCACGCGTCTGCTGATATCGGATATCCTCGTCCCAGCATAGGCCGAAGGCTTCAAGCTGACGCAGGATGGTATCGCTGGCTCCGGCAGGACACCGCGGGGGATCGATATCCTCGATACGAACAAGCCATTTTCCACCGAAGTGACGGGCATCCAGGAAGCTGCCTAGCGCAGCGATCAAGGAACCGAAATGCAAGGGGCCGGAAGGTGTCGGGGCGAAGCGGCCGCGATAAGCACTCATAGGGATTGTACAAAAGGAAGGGCCCGCGGCTTGGGAGGTATGCCGCGGGCAGGGAAACGCATTACCGGCACGAGCTCGATCAACCCCCGAGCTGTTTTTCCTTGAGTTCGTCCAGCGTCTTGCAATCGACGCATAGCGTGGCGGTGGGGCGTGCCTCGAGACGGCGAATACCGATTTCTACACCGCAGGCTTCGCAGTAACCGTATTCTTCTTCATCGATTTTCTCGATGGTCTCATTGATCTTCTTGAGCAATTTGCGCTCTCGGTCGCGAGTGCGCAATTCGAGGCTAAAGCCCTCTTCCTGGGTTGCCCGGTCAGCCGGATCGGCATAATTGTTGGCTTCTTCCTGAAGGTGGCGGACAGTCCGGTCGACTTCCTCCATCAGCTCCTGCTTCCAGCTCAACAAAATCTGCCGGAAATGCTCCAGCTGTTTCTCGTTCATGTACTCTTCACCCGGCGCGGCTTCATAAGGGGTGAATTTCTTCAGCGCTTCCGCTTTCTGCTCTGTTGCTGGCATGGGGCTGCCTCATTACGTGAGTGACTGCTGATGAATACCTGACGTTGAGTGAGGTATCTCCCGCCAAAGGTATGCCTGTTTAGCGAAAATTTTCGGGCTTTGCAACCACTGGATGAAGGAACATGCCATGCGCAATACTCCCTGCCAAGCGTACACTGTTATTGGACAATGTCATACAGAGTCGGTGCCCTATCTGTAAAGGGGTAGGCAGGAGAGGAGGATGCGCTGGAATTCAAGGGTCAACTATGTCAAGCCCTTTCAGGTGATGGGGTTGTTGGAGGCCGCTCAGGCACGGGAACGTGCGGGGCATGATGTGATCCATCTTGAAGTGGGAGAGCCGGATTTCCCGACACCGGCGCCTGTTCTTGAAGCTGCGCATCAGGCATTGACGGATGGGCAGACACGCTATACGCCGGCGACGGGGCTTCCTGCATTGCGCGAGGCGATCGCAGGACATTATGCCGCGCAGTTTGGCACAGCGGTGGACCCTGGCCGTATCATCGTTACACCGGGTGCGTCGGGAGCCCTGTTGTTGGCCAGTCAACTCTTGGTCGGGCCAGGTGATCACGTCATCATGGCCGACCCGAATTACCCATGTAATCGGCATTTCATGGCGTTGGCGGGGGCAGCGCTGGAGACTGTCCCTGTAGGGCCGGAAAGTGGCTGGCAGCTTGATGCGTCACGAGTCGCTTCACACTGGCGGGCAGATACCCGGTTGGCCATGCTGGCCACACCCTCCAACCCCACGGGACATATGCTAGATGCAGATCAGTTGTCGGCAGTGGTCAATACGGTCATGCGCCGCGGCGGCCACTTGCTGATCGATGAGATCTATCAGGGGTTGACATACGACATGGCCCCGGTCTCTGCCGTTTCATGCACTGATGACGCCTTTGTCGTCAATAGCTTCTCGAAGTATTTTGGTATGACGGGGTGGCGTCTTGGCTGGTTGGTCGCACCAGCTTCTGCGGTGGAGCCTTTGACACGGCTGGCGCAAAACCTATTCCTGGCCCCCTCCACGCCTGCCCAATACGCGGCGTTGTCAGCCTTCGATGATGCAACTTACGATGAGTTGGAATCCCGGCGTCACGAGTTGCACCTGCGTCGCGATGCCCTGTTGAGCGGCTTGGCACGCCTTGGCCTGGCTCCTTCTCAGCCGCCCCAGGGAGCGTTCTACCTGTGGCTGGATATCTCTCGTTACAGCCGGGACAGCCAAAGGTTCTGTCGGCAGTTCCTGGAAGAGGAGGATGTCGCGATAACACCGGGTGTCGATTTTGCGGTCAATGGGGGAGAGCATCACATCCGGATTGCGTTTACGACGGGAATCGACCGCCTCGAAGAGGCCGTCAGTCGTCTGGAGCGGTTCCTGTCACATCATTCAGGGAGATAAATGGACTATCTGCAATTGATACCAGGGACGTTACGCCGCCGTTACAAACGCTTTCTGGCGGATGTGGTGCTAGATGATGGCTCCCTGGTGGTAGCCCATTGCCCCAATACCGGCTCAATGCGAGCCGTCAACGTACCGGGTTGTCGCGTATGGTTATCGGCAAGTGATAATCCCAAGCGCAAGCTTCCATGGACTTGGGAATTGATCGAGTTGCCGCAGGAAGATGGCAGCACCGCGATGGTGTCGGTGCATACCGGCCGCGCCAACGATATCGTCGAAGAAGCCTTGCGATATGGTCATGTACCGGAGTTGGCCGGGTATACCGGCTTGCGTCGTGAGGTAGTTCATGGGGCCGCTCGACTGGATTTCCAACTCGATGGCAGCGATAGAGCCCCTTGTGTCGTTGAGGTCAAGCAGGTCACGCTGCGTGAGGCCGATGGTCGTGGCTATTTCCCTGATGCAGTCAGTGTGCGAGGACGAAAGCATCTCGATAGCCTGACGTCGCTGGTGGCTCAAGGCCGGCGTGCCGTGCTGTTGTTTTGCGTGGCGCATACCCAGATTGAAGAGGTTGCTCCCGCTGTACATCTGGACCCGCGTTATGCTTCAAGCCTGAAAGAATGTGTGGGGAACGGGGTAGAGGTACTGGCATATGGCTGTCGGGTGACAACCCACTCAGGGCAGCCCCGAGCCATCCATCTGGCAGATCGTCTATCGGTGATGATGACGTAACAGTCCCTGAGTGCCGATCGATGTAGCAGCGCTGAATGAAGCTGATATCCGCGGGCGACTCATTCGGCTCGTAGGAGACTTCCAGATCGAAGCACATGGAGGCCCCCGTTATGCAGTCATATTGTTATCAGGCTGCACGCCGACCGATGCGAAACACGGCCGTTTCTCCGAACAGGTTCGGCCAGAGGCGAGCCGTCCAATGACCTTCATGGTCACCGTTGCCGACAGCCTGGTCACGGATGATCAGCCCCTTTTGGCGGCACAACTGTTCAAAATCATTGAAGGTCGACAAGTGGATGTTCGGTGTGTCGTACCAGGCATAGGGTAGTGATTTCGAGACAGGCATGTACCCCTTGAAACCGAGGTGCGCTCGATGTCGCCAATAAGCGAAGTTGGGGAAGGTGATAATACACTCTTCGGCGACCCGTAACATTTCATCGAGCATCAGGTCGGGGCGGCGTAACGCTTGCAGAGCTTGCGTCATGATGACCAGGTCATAGGCGTTGTCATCGAAATTGGCCAGGCCCTGATCGAGGTTCTGCTCGATGACGTTGATGCCTCGTGCAATACAGGCGGTTATGCCTTCGGGGTCAATTTCGAGCCCGTAGCCACTGACGTTTTTTTCTCGGGCCAGCGTATCGAGGAGTTCACCGTCACCACAGCCGAGGTCGAGGATATGAGCACCGGCGGGTACCCACTCATGGATGAGAACCAGATCAGAGCGCATTAGTGGCTAGCCTCCAAACACAAGTCACGTGCTACCCGTTCCATAAAGGCGGAAAAAACCGCTTGATATCTGGGTTCTGGCAGCAGGAAGGCATCATGGCCGTGAGGCGACTCGATCCTTGCATAACTGACTGACTTACCGGCTTGCATCAGGGCATCGACCAATTCTTCGGAGCGGGATGGCGGAAATCGCCAGTCGGAGGAAAAGCTGATGACGAGGAAGGGGCAGCACGCCGGTTCCAGAGCGGTGGCCAGGTCGCCTCCATGAACGGCTGCGGGATCGAAGTAGTCCAATACCTTGGTCATCAAAAGATAGGTATTGGCATCGAACGAGGTCGAAAAGGTGTCTCCCTGGTAGCGCAGATAGGATTCGACCTGGAACTCGACATCGTAACCAAAATGGAAGTTATCCTCACGTAAGTCGCGGCCGAATTTGTATCCCATCGCGTCTTCCGAGAGGTATGTAATATGGCCTACCATGCGAGCCAACTTGAGGCCTCGCCTGGGGAGTGCGCCATGCTCGTGGTAACGCCCGCCATGGAATTCGGGATCGGAACGAATGGCCTGGCGGGCGACTTCATTGAAGGCGATATTCTGTGCTGACAGTTTGGGCGTTGCGGCAATGACCACGGCATTGGCAATGCGCTCGGGATAGGCCAGGGACCATTGCATCACCTGCATTCCTCCCAGACTGCCGCCGACAACCGCAGCGAAGCGTTCTATGCCAAGCAGGTCGGCAAGCTTGGCTTGACTGTGTACCCAATCGGTGACGGTCATCATGGGAAAATCAGGGCCCCACTCTCGTCCCGTTTCCGGATCAATGGAGCAGGGACCGGTACTGCCGTGACAGCCCCCCAGATTATTCAGAGAAACCACAAAAAACCGGTTGGTATCGATGCTTTTCCCCGGGCCAATATGCGCATCCCACCACCCGGGTTTGCGGTCGTCCTTGTGATGATAGCCAGCCGCATGGTGGTGACCAGACAATGCATGGCAGATCAGCACGGCATTGCTGCGGTCATCATTGAGTTCGCCATAGGTTTCGTACACCAGATCGTAACTGGGCAGCGTTCTCCCGCAGGCCAGTGGCAACGGTGTGTCGAAGTGGGCCTTCTGCGGTGTGACAAGGCCAACCGAGTCAGCAGGCATCCCGGACATTGTGGCATCCGTACTCTGTAGGGTTGTCGTGTCCTGCACAATCAAAGTGTTCCTGTCATTGTGATGTTATAGGCCAATCAGAGTCCCAGGAACCCCGGCAGCGTTTATCAGAGAGTTGACAATCAGACCATCGAGAAGGCTGATGGCAATAAAAGCCACGATAGGAGATAAATCGATCATGCCCAGCGGAGGGATGACCTTGCGCAGCGGCGACATGACCGGTTCCATTAGTTGCATGATGAGTATCGCGCCAGGATGACTCGCCTGGGGAGCGACCCAACTGAGAATGATCATGGCGATCAAGGCGAAAAAATAGATCTTCAGTATGGCGTTGGCCAGTGCAGCGATTGCTCCAATCGCAACCCAGTGAATCGGTGGCATGCCAAAGCCGTCTATCTGGAGGATGACGATGATACTGATGGCCTTGAGAAGAAAACCGGCTGCCAGTGTCGCCATGTCGAAGGGACCGATAGGTTTCAAGAACCCTTGGAACAGGCCCACGACCGGCTGGGTGATTTTAACCACCGATTGGCTGATGGGGTTGTAGTAATCGGCGCGAGAGGCCTGCAACAAAAAGCGCAACATCAGGATGAACAAATAGATGTTGATCAACGTGTGCAACAGGTCGTTTCCCAATTGACTGCCCATGGGGGCTCCTCGTGGCTGAAAGTCTAACGGTTGCCGAATTCCTCGGCCATTTCTCGGGCGCGCTGAGCGCAAGCGTCGGTTGCCTCTAAGAATGCCTGCCTTAAGTGAGCATCCTCCAGGCAGTGAACGGCACGTTCTGTTGTTCCACCGGGCGACATGACGTTGCGTTTAAGTCGTTCCGGCGATTGATCACTTTGCTGTGCCATTCGGGCAGCACCGGCTGCGGTTTGTAATGCTAACCGCCGGGCACTATCTGCCGGTAGGCCCAACTTGACTCCGGCAGCCTCAAGGGCTTCGAATACTAGGAAGAAATAAGCCGGTCCGCTACCCGATATCGCTGTAATGGCTTCCAGCAGTGACTCCTCGTCAACCCATTCGACTAGTCCGACGGCGCCCAGCAATGTCGTAGCTAGGTCACGTTGATCGGCATCGACTCGCGGGTTGGCAAATAATCCACAGGCACCGCTCCCCACCAGAGATGGTGTGTTGGGCATGCAACGGACCACTGGTAGATCCCCTCCTAGCCATCGTTCCAGTGCGTCCGCTGGTATCCCTGCTGCCACAGAGACGATCAATGGACGCGTATCCTGAACGGTACCGTGCAGTTCCGTACAGACGTCTTTCATGAGCTGTGGCTTGACGGCTAGAACGACGACATCGGCCTGTTTGACAGCGTCGACATTGCTGGTTGTTGTCTGAATGCCAAAGCGTTCGTGCAATGCTGCCAGTTGTGACTCATCGGGCGACGAAGCCGTAATCGCCTCACGTGAATAACCGCTGTCGACCATGCCGCCGAGAATTGCACTGGCCATGTTGCCTGCACCGATAAATGTAATATGTCGGGTCATGAAAAGACTCCTGTTCGATAGCACGGCGCTGCTATCAACCTCATGAGTGATGGGCAGCCGGATAATCGCGCGCGCCGAAGATGGCTGTTCCTAGTCGGACCCAGGTGGCGCCTTCGGCAATCGCCGCTTCCAGGTCATTGCTCATGCCCATGGATAGCGTATCCAATTTGGCATGCGGATAGCGAGAGGTCAGGCTTTCCAGCGCTTGCCGCAACTGAGCGAAAGGGACTCGTTGGGCATCGAATCCCTCGACTGGCGCGGGGAGGGTCATCAAGCCTCTCAACTGCAAGCCGGGCAATTCGACAACCGCGGCAACCAGATCGTCCAGGTCGTCCAGTAGTACACCGGACTTGCTATGCTCACGACTGGTGTTGACCTGGATGCAAATATTGAGCGGAGGCTTGTCAGAGGGACGGTATCGAGATAGCCGTTGTGCCGTTTTGGCTCTGTCGATGCTATGCACCCAGTCGAATCGCTCGGCAACACTGCGAGTCTTGTTGGACTGCAGTGGCCCAATGAAATGCCATGCGACCCCGTTTAGATCGGCAAGGCGCTCTTGTTTTTCCAGGGCTTCTTGCAGATAGTTCTCGCCAAAATCGCGCTGACCGTAATGGTAAGCTGTTCGAATCATGCTGGCCGGCTTGGTTTTGCTAACCGCCAACAGGGCGGCGTCATCACTGGGGCGTCCAGCAGAAAGCAAGGCTCGCGCCAGGCGAGCCCGGGTGGCCGTCAGCGTTTGGGCGATGTCCACCTCTTTCATACTGGTCGCAACCTCAATCTGATGCAGGGAATTAGCATGGATATTACCGAACTGCTGGCATATTCGGCAAAACAGAACGCCTCGGATCTGCATTTGTCAGCAGGCCTGCCACCCATGATACGTGTCGATGGTGACATCCAGCGCCTGGATAAGGCGCCAATGAGCGATGGCGACCTGCGCAGCCAAGTTCAAGAGCTCATGGCTGATCGTCAGCGGGAAAGTCTTGCACAACATTACCAGTGCGATTTCATGATTGAGCTACCAGGCGTGGCTCGGTTCCGGGCCAATGTGTTCACTCATGATCGTGGTATGGGCGTGGTGTTCCGAGTCATTCCTTCGCAAGTGCCGACGATGGAAGAGCTGGGGTTGGGTGCTGTCTTTCAACGATTGGCGTCATTGCCTCGCGGCTTGGTATTGGTCACTGGCCCGACCGGCTCAGGAAAGAGTACGACCCTGGCTGCCATGGTTGATTACATCAATGATACCCGTTGTGAGCATGTGTTGACGATCGAAGACCCGATCGAATATTTGCACTCTTGTAAGCACTGCTTGATCCATCAGCGTGAAGTGGATCGGGATACGCATGGCTTTGCTCCGGCTTTGCGAAGTGCACTGCGTGAAGATCCGGACGTCATCCTCGTTGGCGAGTTGCGTGATGCCGAGACCGTGCGTCTGGCGTTAACCGCCGCCGAAACGGGGCATCTGGTGCTTGCAACGCTGCATACGGCATCGGCGGCCAAGACGATCGATAGGGTTATCGATGTATTTCCTGGCGAGGAGAAACCCATGGTCAGGTCCATGTTGTCGGAGTCGTTACAGGGAGTGATCTCCCAGGTCTTGATCAAGCGGGTGGGTGGCGGTCGTGTTGCTGCACACGAAATCATGATGGCGACGCCGGCGATACGTAATCTCATACGTGAGGATCGCGTGGCCCAGATCCATTCCGCTATCCAGACAGGCAAGAGTGTCGGGATGCAAACCTTGGATATGTCGTTGGAAGCGCTGGTCAGTCAGGGGGTCGTGCCCAGGGAAGCCGCGCACCCCAAGGCTCAAGGCATGCTTCACGGTTGATGTTAGTCAGGCGCTGTAGATGCCGCCCAGAATTCGCGGCCCTGTGGCGGCGGTGACCGACGGGAGGTTCCCGGGCAGGCTTTCGAGGCGACGTGCTGCCAACCACGCGAATGCGCCCGCTTCCAACCAGTCGGCTGGCCATCCAAAAGCATCCGGCTTGTTAATTGCGATCTCGGGGATGTGTCTAGCGAGTCGTTCCAGCAGGTCCGTATTGTGGGCGCCGCCTCCACACACGATCAGCGACTCAACCTTGGATACGGACTGGTACTGACACGCCATTGCCACCCCCATGGCTATCGTTACTGCACTGAGCTCGGCGAGTGAGGCTTGGACGTCAGCGGCATTCTCACCCCTTAGGCGGGCTTCCAGCCAAGGCAAGTGGAACGCCTCGCGTCCGGTGCTTTTTGGGGGGTGACGGTGGAAGAATTCATCTTCCAACAGTCGGCTGAGCAGTGCTTGGCTGACGTTGCCACGACTGGCCCACTGACCCTGGGCGTCGTAATAGCTTCCATGATGATGGCGTTGGTACCAGGCATCGAGGAGCACGTTGGCAGGGCCAGTGTCGAAGCCGATGATAGCCGCATCGCTGGATTCGGGAGGAAGTAACGTCAGGTTGGCAAAGCCGCCCAGATTCAAGATCAGGCGCCATGCGCGGGGATGTCGGAAAAGTGCCGCATGAAATGCAGGAGCCAGCGGAGCGGCCTGCCCCCCGGCGGCCAAGTCCCGTCGTCGGAAATCGGCTACGACTTGGCATCCGGTGAGTTCTGCCAGCAGACTGGGGTTGTCCAATTGGCATGTGTAAGCTGGCCCCGGCTTGTCTCCATGACCTGAAGGCGCATGCTCTATTGTTTGGCCATGACTACCAATCGCGGTGATGCAATCACGCGATATTCGGGCTTTCGATAGCAGTGCGTCAACCGCTCTGGCCTGGAGGTGGCAGAAATCATGCTCCGCTCGGGCCAGGGCTGCAAAGCTGATCGTTTCGGCTTGGCACAAATCGAGCAGGCATTTCCGTAGATCGGAAGGCATGGGGACTGCATGACTCGCTTGCAATACGGGCAGTCGTCCCGGCTCGTGCCGGATGAGGGCAGCGTCGACCCCATCCAGGCTGGTTCCGGACATCAATCCAACGAACAATTTCATGGACATTTTCCTCAAGGTGGAGGACCTCACCTCAGGGAGGTCATGCATGTTACCATCTTGCTTTATTTCAATGCCGTATTGTTATCCGGTATGAGCCAACCGCTTTGAGTGGAGCAGGAGAAGATGACCGATGTCTCGAGCGCGCTAGCACTACTACAGCGTGGTACCCATGAGATTTTGCTGGAAGACGAGTTGAAGGAAAAGCTGGCGTCTGGACGAAAGCTTCGAATCAAAGCGGGCTTCGACCCCACGGCACCGGACCTGCATTTGGGGCACAGTGTACTGTTGACCAAGATGCGTCAATTCCAGGATCTGGGTCACGAGATCATCTTTCTGATCGGAGATTTTACCGGTCGTATCGGGGATCCCTCCGGCAAGAACGTCACCCGCAAGCCGCTAACCGAAGAGGAAGTCAGGGCCAATGCACAAACGTACCGTGAGCAGGTTTTCAAGGTTCTGGACCCTGACCTTACCGAAGTACGTTTCAATGCGGAGTGGTTCGCGGGGATGAGCGCTGCCGACATGATCGAATTGGCTGGTCAGAGCACCGTCGCGCGTATGCTGGAGCGTGACGATTTCGAGAAGCGCTACGAGTCAGGACAGTCGATCTCCATTCATGAGTTTTTATACCCCCTGATCCAGGGATATGACTCCGTTGCCTTGGAAGCCGATATCGAGCTGGGCGGTACGGACCAGAAGTTCAATCTTCTGATGGGTCGAGAGATCCAGAAGCATTTCGGTCAGGAGTCTCAGGTCGTTATGACCATGCCGTTGCTCGAAGGGCTCGACGGTGTGCAGAAAATGTCGAAGTCCCTCGGTAATTATGTGGGGTTCAATGATACCCCGGGGACGATGTTCAACAAGCTGGTGTCGATGCCGGATAGTTTGATGTGGCGCTATTTCGAGTTGCTGTCACTGAAATCAAACGAAGAGCTCGAGTCACTCAAACGAGACGTGGAACGAGGCGCTAACCCGCGTGATATCAAAATGGTGCTTGCGCGTGAGTTGATCGGGCGGTATCACGGTGAAGATGCGGCCGCCAATGCTCACAAGTCAGCAGGCAACCAGCTTGCCGACGGAGAGTTGCCGGAAGATTTGCCCGAGATAGACGTCGACTTCGAAGGAAGTGACCAAGCCCCGATCGCAGCTGTCCTTAACCGCTCTGGCCTAACCCAGAACAGTGCCCAGGCCAAGGATATGCTCGGTAATGGCCGAGTGAAGGTCGATGGGCAAGCGGTGGAGCGCGACCATATGCTTGGTGTCGGCAAGACGTACATTGTACAAGCCGGTAAGAAGCGGATTGCCCGCATCACGCTCCGCTGATGTTAGAGATCATCCTTGCGTTCTTCATCGTCAGGGCGTAAAGTACGCATCCGCTGCCGGCGAGGCGCAGGCGTTGCCGGTGGTGTGATGGTCCGAAGTAGTTGTTTTATGGGTTATTTTCGGATCATGGGGCGTTATCGGGATTGACAGGTTGGTGGAATCCGGTAGAATACGCCTTCCCTGCTGAGGCACGGCCCGGCGGGATG
>NZ_FNNI01000007.1 GCF_900106955.1 Aidingimonas halophila
TCGGCCAGTTCACAGGCCTTGTCGACTTCGGCCTTGCTGCCGCCGGCGTAGGTCGGTTCCAGCGTCTCGCCGGTGGCAGGGTTGATGGCGTTGATGCTGGCTGCATTACCGGCCACGGATTGTTGGCCGATTAGCGAAGTTCCTTCGAGTGTCATCTTGACCTCCTGAAATAGCGCTTGTCGTTTTCCTGAATGTCAGGGACAGCGTCAGGCATTAAAGTGAATGTAGGGTGACAGTATCAGGGGCATTGTCAGTGTTGAGGGGATTGCGTAGTGGTCGTCCGAACGTGTCCAACACGATCTCGAAGCGGTCCCCCCCTTGTGTTTGGATTCCATCGGCAAAACTCAAGGTCGCCGTGCCGAAAAAATGCACGTGGACGTCACCTGGCCGACGAAAATTCGCATACTTGAAATGGTGATATTCCAGGTTGGCGAGACTGTGTGCCATGTTGGCTTCGCCGGTCAGGAACGGCTTCTCCCACAAGGTCGTTCCTTCGCGAACGATGCGGCTGGTGCCTTCCAGATGCTCCGGAAGCTCACCGATCAGCAACTCCGGGCCGAAACTGCAGGCGCGTAGCTTGGAATGGGCCAGCCACAGATAATTATAGCGCTCAGTGACGTGATCGGAGAACTCATTGCCGAGTGCATAGCCGACCCGCCAGGGTGTTCCATCCTCGCCGATCAGATAGAGACCCGCCAGTTCGGGTTCTTCGCCGGCATCCTGGGCGAAGGAGGGCACAGGGATGTCGTCCTCCGGCGCGACGATGCAGTCACCGTCCCCCTTGTAGAACCATTCGGGTTGGGCGCCAACCTCGCCAGGTTCCGGTTTGCCACCTTCCACTCCCAATTTGAACATACGCATGGAGTCGGTCAACTCACTGTCGTCGATCTGTGTCTTCGCATGCATCGAGGCCCGGGTATCGGCACTGCCCAGATGGGTCAAACCGGTGCCGGTCACCAGGCAATGGGCTGGATCGGGGTGAGTCAGTGGCGGTAACAGTCGCTTTTCATCGATGAGAGTCTGATAGTCGAGCCGAGTATCGGTCAGGGCCGATTCGACCATCTCCGCGAGCGGGCGACCGTGGGAGATGGCTCGGGATGCCAGGTGGTAGGTATCGGTATCCAGCACCCGGACACGATCATTGTCTTCGACCAGTGCGGCCCGTGGCTGGTTTTGGTACAAGCATTGAATCAGTCGCATATGATCGTCTCTCTTGACTGCGGGGAGCGGGTTACAGGGGCCATATTGCCAGCGACGGCCATAGTAGCAGGATCGCCAGTATCACGAGTTGGATAGCCATGAACGGCAGTACCGACAGGTAGATATCCTTGAGAGCGATGTCGGGCGGTGCCACGCTCTTGAGATAAAACGCAGCGGGACCGAATGGCGGCGACAGGAACGATACCTGCATGTTGACGGCGAACAGGATGCCGAACCAGATGGGGTCATACCCTAGTTGCGTCACGATCGGCAGGAAGATGGGCAGCGCCAGCATGGCAATGCCGATCCAGTCCAGGAACAGCCCCAGCACCAGCATGATCGCCATCATGACCAGAATGACCACGATCGGGGCGACGTCCATGCCGAGGATGAGGTTCGAGACGAAGCGATCGCCACCCATCAGGTTGTAGACACCGACCAGTGCCGCAGCACCAATGCCGATCCAGATGATCATGCCACACGTATTGAGCGTCTGAGCCAGGCTATGGTGCAACATGGTAATCGAGAATTCGCGACGGATGACAATGGCCAGCATGACACCGAAAACACCCATGGCCGCCGCCTCCGTCACTGAGGCGATGCCGCCATAGATGGTGCCGAGCACCATGAGAGCGATCAGGGCGGGGAGCAGGATCGCCTTGATGGCGTCCAGCCTGCTGGCGAAAGGGTTGTCTCGTGTCGTCTCCGTCAGTGGCGGTCCCTTTTGCGGATCCTTGAGACAACGGACCAGGACATAAGCGATATAGGAGCCCATCAGGATCACTGCCGGCGTCACCGCTGCCGCGAACAGATCGGCAATGGATACACTGGCAATCAACCCATAGATGACCAATACGATCGAGGGCGGCATCATGGTTCCCAGGGCGCCACCGGCACACACGACGCCAATGGACAGTCGCTTGTCGTAGCCCAGACGCAGCATCTGCGGGAGGGCGAGAATGCCCAGCAGAACGATTTCACCACCGATGATGCCGGACAGGGCCGCCAGGAAAAAGGCGACGACGATAGTCTGTATGGCTACCCCGCCAGGCAGCCGCCCTGCGAACACTCGCATGGCATTGAACAGGTCTTTGGCAATGCCTGATCGGTCCAATAAGGACGCCATGAGCACGAACATGGGAACGGCGACCAGTGAATATTCGGTAATGAATCCGTAAACGCGACTGGTGACCAATGGCAAAGCGTCGGTACCGAACCATCCGAAGGTAAACACCATGGCGACCAGGCCGGTAATGAATGCCAGGGGCAGGCCCGTGACCAACAACGCAAAGATCGCGCCGACCATCAGCATCGTTGCCGTCGAAATATCCATTACGTGCGCTCCTCAGGCGTGGCTCGGAGTGACTGAATGAAGTGCAGCAGGGCCTGTACCGTCATTAACAGCAGTGCAAAAAGGATGATGCCTTTGAGCAACCCGGGGATCGGCGGATTCCAGGACGTACCGGAGCGTTCCAGTTGCCAATCACCCATGGGATTGTGTGAGGCGCGCCAGAACAAATGAAAGGCGGCATAGCTCATGGTGATGCAGAAACCCAGGATTACCAGGTCATTGAAACGGTCCATCCAATGCCGCATACGAGGTCCGACATTGTCGTAGAGTACCTTGACGCGAATATGGCTGTTCTTGGCCAGTGCCGCCGGTCCGCCGAGCGCGAAACTCGTGGCGACCAGGAAAACGACGGTTTCGTGCACCCAGGACGTCGGCGAGTTGAAGCCGTACCTCAGGAAGACCTCGACCACGCTGATGCCCATGGCGAACAGGATCATCCAGGCAGCACCACGGGCACCGCGTGATATCAGACGATCAAGGCCATTGCGTTCAGGGGATACATCCTCGACGGTTTCGAGGACTTCGGTGATATCGGTGGACTGTGGAGACTTTTCTGACATGGGAACTCTCCGGCCCCATCCCGATCGGGATCAGGATGGGACACCGGTATGATGAAGTGATTGTCGATGCCTCAGAGAAGGTTGCGGGATTCCAGGAAGCCGGTGGCGGAATCGTAGATCTTTTGTGTCATGTCATTCTTTTCAGCCCATTCTGCCCACTCTTCCTTGGCCGCTTCGCGGAACTTCTTGCGCTCTTCGGCTGACAGGTCGACAGGCTCCACATCGGGATTTTCCTTGAGTTCCTGCAGCGTTTCGAGATCCTGTTCCTTGAGGCGTGCGATCAAGTCGTAAGCCATGGCATCGAAACCGGTTTCCAGCGTGGTCTGCAGATCTTCGGGCAGGCTGTCCCACGTTTCCTTGTTGATGGAGATATCGATCATCGGCATGGAGTGGAAGCCGGGATAGAGCGGATACTTGGCGAAGTCGTGGAGCCCCATCGCATCGTTGTTCGAAAGTACGGTGGAGTCGGCGGCATCGATCGTGCCTTTCTCCATGGCGGTAAAGACCTCGGAGCCCGGCAGATTGACCGGTGAGGCGCCGATGCGCTCGAAAATGTTGTAGACCATCCCTTGCGGGGCACGGATCTTGATGCCTTCAAAGTCCTCGATCGTTTCGATCTTTTCGATCGTCGGCACCGATTCGAGCGGGAAGGTGGCGGAAGCGATGTTGTGAGCGCCGTAGGGTTCGATCAACTCGTTGTAAAGGTCTTCGCCCCCACCATATTTCATGTACTCGAGGAAGTCATAAGGGTCGCTCCAGGCACCGACCAGGTTGCCCAGCATGCCGAAGGCGGGATCCTGCCCAGAAAAGTAACTCGGGTCTGTCATGTGGCCGTCGAGTATACCGGAACTGACGGCATCCAGTGTTTCGGTCGGGCCGACGACGGAGTTGATGGGCATGACCTCGATACTGACACGGCCATCCGTCATGGTCTCGATCTTGTCTGCCCACTCTTGCTTGATCTTGAAGCTGGGTTCGCCGGATGTCTCCGAGGCCTGGAACGACCATTCGTATTCCGCGGCCTGGGCAGCGGACATACCGATCAGAAGAACGGAACTGGTAATGATAAGAGGATGTTTGAGCATGACTCTCTCCGCAACGTGTTGTTGTTGATGCGTGGTTGGTGTGAGTTGAGTCTGTATATGTTGAACATATGGTATTTATGTTCAACATATACTTTAGTCGAGCGTCCCTTCGATGCCTTGTCACGAGAGAGTCCAGTGGCGTGCTGGGCACTGCCAGCGGGAGCTGGCGACTCACCCTTGTCGTCACTCAGTCGAACGACTGTCTTCGATCACTTCACGGAGCACTGTGCTCAACGCCGCGGCTCCGGGAGAGAGGCGTTGCTTGCGCAAGGTGACAAGACCATAAGGCTGGACGCTGAGCGATTCCTCGGTGGGCAGTAGATGAAAGCGTTGTGGGTCGCAAAGCAGTTCGGCGACTTCACGACTGACGACCGTGAGGGTATCCGAAACCGCGACCTGCGCCAGTGATGCCAGCATGTCCGGCGTATTGACGATCCGGGCCGGTGGCGACAGGTCGTGATACATGAACAGGTGATCGACACGTTGTCTCATCAGTGCTCCGGGTGGCTGGAGGGACCAGGGATAGGCCGTCATCTCGGCGAGTGTCGGCGAGCCCTTGTCGGCCAGAGGGTGATTCCGCCGGCACACGATACAGATCGCCTCTTCGCCGATCTCTTCGAAGACGAAATGGCCCGGGTCGAAACCGGCGGGAATTCGTGAGACAACCATGTCGAACTCGCCTTCGAGCAAGCGTGGGATCAGCGCCGGGCTCACATCCACATGGACGTTGACCTTGAGTCCCGGGAGTCGGCGGTGCACACGTTCCAGGGTCTGGGCAATCAAGGTCACGGCCGGCGCCATCACCGTACCAACGGATACGACTCCGGCATTGCCATCATTGAGAGCGTTGAGCTCCTCACCTGTCTGCTGCAGCGAGGAAAGAATGTCGTGGGCATGTCGCACGGCGATTTCGCCATACCAGTTGGGTTCGATGCCCCGCGAGTGGCGCTCGAATAACTGCATTCCCAACCGTTCCTCCAGCTCATTGAGGAGTTTGGACGCGGCCGGCTGACTCATGCCCAGGGTGTCGGCCGCACGGTGCAGATTGCGATGGTCGTCCAGTGCGAGGAACAACTGAAGATGGCGTAACTTTAGTCTTACCTTGAGAAACCAGTCGGGCGGTAGTTCGCCCATGACGGAGCGTCGTGTCATGCAGTGATAACCGAATGAATATGGATAGACGAGCTATCTAGTATTAGCGGTTAAGTCGTCGCCTGTCTAACGTGGGGCGTGCCGGCTCAACGGAAAACAACAAACCAGGAGACGACATGACTGATAATAAAATGACTGCCAGGAAGGCCAGGGGCTACCCAGGTGCCACCTCTCGGTGGGTGTGGGCGGCGTTGACGGCATTACCTCTTGTGACGGCGGCCGCCACGGCGGAGGACTCGAACGATAACAACGATACTCGAACGGAAGGCGATCGGCATATCGAGCAGAGCGCATTCGGCACAATGCCCGATGGGCGAGACGTGGCACTCTACACCCTGACCAATACCAACGGGGCGAGTCTTTCGGTGACCCCCTACGGGGGGATCATCGTAGCGCTCCGCGTGCCGGATGCGTCAGGAGCATTCGATGACGTGGTGCTGGGATTCGATTCTCTGGATGGTTACTTGTCCGATAGCTATCGCGAGGCCAATCCTTATTTCGGCGCACTGATCGGTCGTTATGGTAACCGTATCGCCGATGGTGAGTTCACGATCGATGGGGAAACCCATAGGCTCCCCACCAACGATGGTGACAATCATCTGCATGGTGGCGACAAGGGCTTTGACCAGCGCTTATGGGATGCCGAGACGGTCGAGGATGAACGTGGGGTCGGGGTGATCCTGTCATTGACCAGTGCGGATGGCGATCAAGGTTATCCGGGAGAGTTGCAGGCTCGGGTTCGCTACACCCTGACCGATAGCGACGAGCTGGTCGTCGACTATCAGGCCACGACGGATGCCGTGACTCCAGTCAACCTGACTCAGCACAGCTACTTCAATCTCGATGGAGTCACTGGAGACGGCGCCAGTGATGACAATATTCTCGATCATCGTTTGATGATAAATGCCAAGGCATTCACCCCGGTGGATGACGGTCTGATTCCCACTGGAGAGATCCGCGCCGTGGACGGCACGCCGTTTGATTTCCGCGATCCCGCCTCTGTCGGTGCTCGTATCGACAACGACGATGAACAGTTGGAGAAAGGGGGCGGCTATGATCACAATTTCGTGCTGGATCGACGCGAGGTGGAGGAGGGCGAGTTGGTTACAGCCGCCCGACTGGTCGCTCCGGAAAGCGGAAGGGTCATGGAGGTCCAGACCAGCGAGCCGGGTCTCCAGTTCTATTCAGGGAATTTTCTCGATGGTTCACTGACCGGGAAATCAGGCACGGATTACGGCCACCGCTCCGGCCTCGCACTGGAAACCCAGCATTTTCCCGATTCACCCAACCAGCCTGACTTTCCATCAACCTTGTTATCGCCCGGTGAGACGTATAGCAGTCAGACCCGCTATGACTTCTCAGTCCGTGATGCCGAGCAGTAACGGCACTTCGATAATAGCGACCCCATGAGACTTGCATCGACGCCCTGGCTCTCCGCCGGGGCGTCAGCGCTTTTGGCCGTTGTCCTCGGCAGGTCGAGCGCTATCCACACTTTAGTCGCAGCATAGGCGAATGCGCTGGACGGTATCTCGGCTGTTGTCAGTTGGGTGATATAAAAAATGATATCGATATCTGACAATATGAGTATTGGATGGTTATAGCTGTATCGGATTATGGTGTGCATGAGTCGCGGTAACCGCTTCGGCGACAACAACAAATCCCCGGTATCGGGAAAAGGAGAGGAATATGCCACTCACAACGCGATTGACTCCATTACTGCTCAGCAGCGCCGTCGCATTGAGCGCTGCGAGCACGGTCCAGGCCGAGGAAGACGAGGTCAAGATCGGTTTTATCGTCAAGAAGCCTGAACAGGCCTGGTTCATCAACGAACAAGAGGCCGCTACCGAGGTCGGTGAAGAGATGGGCTTCGAGGTCGTCAGGATGGGCGGCGAAGACGGCCAGGCCGTGCTGAGCGCCATCGATAACTTGAACTCCCAAGGGGCGGAGGGTTTCGTGATCTGTCCCCCGGATGTGCGCCTGGGTCCCACGATCATGAACCGTGCGGAAGAGTACGACATGAAAGTGATCACCGTGGATGATCGTTTCGTGGACTCGAATGGCGATCCGATGGAGGAGGTGCCGCATCTGGGCATGTCGGGTTACAAGATCGGCGAGCAGGTCGGTGAGGCGATCCATGAAGAAATGCAGGAGCGGGGATGGGATGCAGATAATGTCGCCGCGTTGCGCATCACCAATGAAGAATTGCCCACTGCCGTCAAACGGACGACGGGCGCCAGTGATGTCTTGATTGATAACGGCTTCCCTGAAGACAACATCCTCGATGCACCGCAGGAGAATACCGATACCAACAGTGCCTTTTCCGCCGCTGCACCGGTCATTTCCCAGAATGAAGATATCGAACACTGGATCATCTACGCCCTGAACGAAGAGAGCGTGCTGGGTGGTGTCCGTGCGACCGAACAGTACGGTATCGATGCCGAGGACGTCATTGGTGTCGGCATCAATGGCTCCGGCGCGGCATTTGCTGAGTTTTCTCGTGATGAGCCGACCGGTTTCCACGGCACCATCGCTGTAAGCTCGACCATGCATGGCCGTGAAACAGCGGAAAATCTCTATCAATGGATTACCGAAGGCGAGAAGCCGAAAGCCAATACGGAAACCAAGGGCAAACTCATGACGCGCAACAACTGGGAAGAGGTTCGGGAAGAACTCGGCCTGTAATCCAAAGGTAAGGTGCCTGTCGGAGGCTCGGCAGGCGCATGGAGCACGAACATGAGTGAACCCTATCTGCGTTTCGACAACATCAGCGTCGAATTTCCCGGCGTACGTGCCCTGGATGGCGTCAGTTTCGGCGCTCACGCAGGGCAGGTCCACGCTCTGATGGGCGAGAACGGTGCCGGCAAATCGACGCTGCTCAAGGTGCTCAGTGGAGTCAATCAGGTTACCGAGGGAACGCTATGGATCGATGGTGAACAGCATGTGTTTGCCAACGAACGTGAAGCCTTGCGGCACGGTATTGCCATCATCTATCAGGAGTTGACTCTGTCGCCGAACATGACGGTGGCCGAAAACCTGATGCTGGGGCAGTTGCCCAAGAAACGGGGCCTGGTCGATCGTTCCCTTCTCGATGCCTCGGCGCGTCGAATCTTGAAGGAGTTGGGCGAAGAGAACATTCACCCTCGAACCAAGGTGCGTGACCTGTCGATCGGTCAACAGCAGATGATCGAGATCGGCCGGGCCTTGTTACGCGATGCGCGAGTGATCGCTTTCGATGAGCCGACCAGCAGTCTTTCTGTTCAGGAAACCCGGCAGTTGAAGCGGATCATCCAGCGCTTACGTGACGAAGGGCGCGTCGTTCTCTATGTCACTCATCGCATGGAAGAGGTCTTTGAAATGTGCGATGCCGTGACCGTATTCCGGGATGGCCAACACATTCGCACGCACGAAGGTCTCGGCGCGTTGAATCATGACGCACTGGTCAGCGAGATGGTCGGGCGTGACATCGAGGACGTATACGGCTTTCGACCGCGTGATCTGGGTGACGTGCTGGTGGATATCAATGCCATCGAGGGCAAGGGAATCAATTCTCCGGTCAGTTTTGACCTCCGTCGTGGCGAGGTCTTCGGCCTGTTCGGACTGGTGGGTGCAGGGCGCAGTGAATTGATGCGTCTGGTGTGTGGTGTCGAAGCCCCGAGCGCCGGCGGCGTTCGATTCGGTGGCGAAGCACGCCGGTTCACGCATCCCTCGGAGGCGATCCGGGCGGGCATCGCGATGTGCCCGGAAGACCGCAAATCGCAGGGGATCTTTCCCATCGCCAGCGTGACGGACAATCTCAACATCAGTTGTCGTCGTTTCTTCAAGCGGTGGGGAATCTTTCGCAATTCCAAGCGTGAACTCGCCAACACGGAAGAATACATCCGTCGCTTGAGCATCAAGACACCGGGTCCTCGAACACGAATCAGCACCCTGTCCGGCGGTAACCAGCAGAAGGTGATTCTGGGGCGCTGGCTCTCCGAAAAGATCGAGCTTTTCGTCATGGATGAGCCCACCCGAGGGATTGATGTCGGTGCGCGACGCGATATCTACACCCTGCTTTACGACCTGGCGGAGAAGGGCAAGAGCGTGGTGGTGATTTCCAGTGACCTGGCGGAAGTCAGCTCCATCTGCGACCGCATCGGGGTAATGCGGGATGGCGACCTGGTCGACATCGTGCCGCGTGATGAGGCGACACCGGAGCGCTTGCTCGGTCTCGCCCTGCCTGCCTGATTTCCTAATGAACGATTGCTAGAGAGTGGATCATGACGACACAAAAAGTGGCGCAAGAGGAAGAGATCGGGGCCGACGCGCGGCCGGAGGGCCGCCAGGGGTTGGCCAAGCCGCTGCGTACCCTGCTGGATACATCAGGATTGATCGGCATTTTCGTGATTCTGTTCGTGGCGCTGTCGATCTTCATTCCCGACTTCCTGACCGGCCGCAACATGGTCGGCCTGTTGTTGTCGGTGACGCTGATCGGCACGATTTCCACCACCATGATGATGGTACTGGCACTTGGCGAAGTGGATCTTTCGGTCGCGTCGATCGTGGCGTTCACCGGCGTGGTGGCTGCCGTTGTCACTTCAGCGGTGGGTAGTGTGTTCATTGGTGTCATCGCTGGGGTGGCGGCCGGGGGCGCCGTCGGGGCCTTCAACGGATTCGTGATTGCCAAGTTCGGGATCAATTCCCTGATCGCCACACTGGCGGCCATGGAATTCGTCCGTGGATTGGCCTATATCACCTCCAGCGGCGATGCCGTGATGGTGACTGTGCCCGGCTTCTTTGCACTGGGCAAGGCGTCCTTCCTGGGACTGACGCTACCCGTCTGGGCGATGATCGCATGCTTCGTGATCTTTGGCGTATTGCTCAACCTGACCGCGTTCGGGCGTAACGTGCTGGCTACCGGTGGTAACAGCGAAGCGGCCGCCCTGGCGGGTGTCAATGTGCGGCGACTGAAAATCATCGTATTCGGGCTGCAGGGCGTGGTTGCCGGTGTGACCGGTGTCCTGCTCGCTTCTCGCATGGGCATGGGGGACCCCAACACCTCCATGGGTCTCGAGCTGGCCGTGATCTCGGCATGTGTCCTGGGGGGAGTGGCCCTTTCCGGCGGTGTCGCGACCATTACCGGCGTGCTGGTCGGGGTCCTGATCATGGGATGTGTCCAGAACGCGATGGGCCTGCTCAACGTTCCCACTTTTTATCAGTACCTGGTGCGTGGCGCCATACTGCTGCTGGCGGTGATGTTCGATCGCTGGAAGCAGACGCGACGTCAGCGCGCATGAACCTTTGCTTCAGGAGAGTATTTGTATGACCGATCGCAAGCGTCCCTTGCGCAGTGCCCAGTGGTTCGGCAACGCTGACAAGAACGGGTTCATGTACCGGAGCTGGATGAAGAACCAGGGCATTCCGGACCATGAATTCCAGGGAAAACCGATCATCGGCATCTGCAACACCTGGTCGGAGTTGACCCCGTGCAATGCCCACTTCCGCAAGCTTGCCGAGCACGTCAAGAAGGGAGTGCTGGAAGCGGGCGGTTATCCGGTCGAATTTCCCGTGTTCTCGAACGGTGAGTCTCTATTGCGGCCGACCGCAATGTTTACCCGCAACCTGGCTAGCATGGACGTTGAGGAATCGATCCGGGGCAATCCGGTCGATGCCGTCGTGTTGCTGGTCGGTTGCGACAAGACCACGCCGGCACTGCTGATGGGGGCGGCGAGTTGCGATATTCCCACCATCGTGGTTACGGGCGGACCAATGCTCAATGGCAAGCACCAGGGCAAGGATATCGGTTCCGGCACCGTGGTCTGGCAGCTCTCCGAAGACGTCAAGGCAGGCAAGATTTCGATGCACGATTTCATGGCGGCCGAAGCCGGCATGTCACGCTCGGCGGGAACCTGCAATACGATGGGGACGGCATCCACCATGGCGTGCATGGCGGAATCTCTGGGTGTCTCGTTGCCACACAATGCTGCGATTCCGGCGGTGGACTCACGGCGTTACGTCATGGCACACCTGTCCGGCAACCGTATCGTCGAGATGGTCGATGAGGATCTGCATCTTTCCAAGGTTCTGACGCGCAAGTCATTCGAGAACGCCATTCGCACCAACGCCGCTATTGGTGGCTCGACCAATGCCGTCGTGCACTTGAAGGCGATCGCCGGTCGTATCGGGGTCGATCTGGCGCTCGACGACTGGACACGTATCGGACGGGGCACGCCGACCATCGTCGATCTGCAACCCTCCGGTCGCTTCCTGATGGAAGAGTTCTACTATGCCGGTGGACTCCCTGCCGTGCTGCGTCGCCTGGGCGAGGCCGACCGGTTGCCGCACAAGGACGCGATGACCGTCAATGGCAAGTCGTTGTGGGAGAACGTCAAGGAGGCACCGCTCTATAATGACGACGTGATCCGTCCGCTCGATAACCCGCTACGCGACGATGGAGGGATGTGCGTGATGCGTGGCAATCTCGCACCCAATGGGGCCGTCCTCAAGCCGTCCGCCGCGACCCCCGAACTGATGACGCACCGAGGTCGTGCCGTGGTTTTCGAGAACTTCGATGACTACAAGGCGCGCATCAACGATCCCGATCTCGACGTCACTGCCGACGACATCCTGGTGATGAAGAATTGCGGGCCGCGTGGTTATCATGGCATGGCGGAAGTCGGCAACATGGGTCTCCCCGCCAAGCTGCTGGAACAGGGCGTTACCGACATGGTGCGCATCTCCGACGCTCGCATGAGCGGTACGGCCTACGGCACCGTCGTGCTGCATGTGGCGCCTGAATCGGCGGCGGGTGGTCCACTGGCGGCCGTTCAGGACGGTGACTGGATCGATCTCGATTGCGACGCCGGGCGTCTTCACCTGGATGTCAGTGATGAAGAACTCCAGCGTCGTCTGGCCGAGCGTGATCCGACGGCGGAATCACAACGCATTGCCAGTGACGGCGGTTATCGTCAGCTCTATATCGAGCACGTATTGCAGGCCGATGAGGGGTGCGATTTCGACTTCCTGGTCGGCAAGCGGGGGGCGGAAGTCCCGCGGCACTCGCACTGATCCACGAATACCGAGAGGCGTGCTACTGTAGAGGACCACGATAGCGTAAGGTAGGCAGAACACGATGATCACGCTGTACCAGGGGCGTTGTTACTGGAAGCGCCCCCGGGCTCCTCGGACTGCCTCTCGATGAGCGCCTGAACTATCGTTGTCCCTTGGTACATGACTAATCGGCCGTGACGCCGCGCGGCGTATGCCGCGAATTTGCGATGAGAGACGAGCACGCCATGAGCGATTCCAACTATCCTATGACACCCGACAAACTGCGTTCCCGCTGGTGGTTCGACAACCCCGACCACCCCGCGACCACGGCATTGTGCATCGAGCGCTACATGAATTACGGCATGACCCTGGAAGAGCTCTCCAGTGGCAAGCCGATCATCGGTATCGCCCAGTCGGGCTCCGATCTGACGCCCTGTAATCGCCATCACATCGAACTGGTCAAGCGGGTCAAGGATGGAATTCGTGCGGCGGGAGGCGTGCCGTTCGAGTTCCCGTTGCATCCCATCCATGAGAATGCGCGCCGACCCACGGCGGCGCTGGACCGCAATCTAGCCTATCTGGGCCTGGTGGAAGTGTTGCACGGCTATCCGCTGGATGGCGTGGTGTTGACCACGGGATGCGACAAGACCACACCGGCTTGCCTGATGGCGGCGGCCACGGTGAACATCCCGGCCATCGTGCTCTCCGGTGGACCGATGCTCAACGGCTGGCGCGGTAGTGAGCGCGTTGGTTCGGGCACCATCATCTGGGAACTGCGCAAGCGACTCGCCGCCGGCGATATCGATTACGAAGAGTTCCTGTCGCGGGCGACGGATTCGGCGCCGTCCGTCGGTCACTGCAATACCATGGGTACGGCCTCGACGATGAATTCGATGGCGGAAGCGCTGGGTATGAGCCTGCCCGGCTCGGCCATGATTCCGGGGCCCTACAAGGAGCGCAGCATGATCGCCTACCAGACCGGGGAGCGCAGTGTCGCCATGGTCTGGGAGGATATGCGCCCCTCCGAGATCCTGACCCGTGAGGCGTTCGAGAATGCCATCGTGGTCTGCTCGGCGTTGGGTGGCTCCTCGAACGCCCCCATTCACATCAACGCCATCGCCCGCCATGCCGGCGTCGAACTCGACAACGACGATTGGCAGCGGCTCGGCCACGAGATACCGTTGCTGGCCAACGTGATGCCTGCTGGTGCGTATCTCGGTGAAGAATTCCATCGTGCCGGCGGGGTGCCTGCCGTCATTCATGAGCTCCTGGGTGCCGGGCGTCTTCATGGCGATGTCGTGACGGTCAACGGCCGATCACTGGCGACCAACGTTCAGGGTCGTGAAACGAGCGATCCCGAGGTGATCCGGCGCTATGACAATCCGTTGGTGGAGCATGCCGGTTTCATCAATCTCAAGGGCAATCTGTTCGACTCGGCATTGATGAAGACCAGCGTCATCTCGCGCGAATTCCGTCGGCGCTTTCTGAACGATGCCGATGACCCCAACGCCTTCGAAGGCAAGGTGGCCGTGTTCGATGGTTCCGAGGACTATCACGCCCGTATCGACGACCCATCGCTCGCCATCGATGAAAGCACCATCCTGGTGATGCGGGGCGCCGGGCCGGTCGGCCATCCTGGCGGTGCCGAGGTCGTCAACATGCAGCCGCCGGAAGCACTGATACGACAAGGCATCGAGTCGCTGCCGTGTCTGGGGGATGGTCGCCAGTCGGGGACGTCAGGGTCGCCATCGATCCTCAACGCGTCACCGGAAGCGGCCACCGGGGGTGGCCTGGCGCTACTGGAGACCGGGGATCGCATCCGCATCGATCTCGGTCGCGGTGAAGTCCGCGTATTGATCGACGAGGCGGAACTCGAGGCTCGCCGTCAGCGTCTGGCATCCCAAGGGGGGTATGCGTATCCCGATCATCAGACGCCCTGGCAGGAGATTCAACGCAGCATGGTCGAGCCGCTCGATCGCGGCATGACACTGGAGCCGGCGACCAAGTATCGGGATGTCGCTCGTCGCAGTCCGCCGCGCGATAATCACTGATATGAGCGGTTTCAATACCTTGTCCCACCGCCAGCAGGGACTTCTGTTGACTGGTGGTGGGGCACTGGTCATGTCGCCCGATGCACTGTTGATCAAGGTGGCCGGCCTGCCGGATGCCGAGATTCTGATGTGGCGTGGTTTGCTGTCGGCATTGGGTTTCTTTCTGATCGTGGTGGCGCGCCATCGTGGCAATACTGTCGCGGCATACCGGCGTTGTGGTTGGGTCGGCATCGGTGTCGCGCTGTTGTTCAGCATGACGACCTGCGGTTTCGTGCTGGGAAATCAGTACACCAAAGGGGGAAATGTGCTGATGATCCTGGCGGGAGCGCCGTTGATTGCCGCCGGGTTGTCATGGGTGATTCTCAAGGAGCGATTGCCACGGCGAACCTGGTTGGCCATAGCGCTGTGCGTCATCGGCATCGTACTGGTAGCGCTCGACGATAGCGGTGTGGGCTCCTGGCAGGGCAATGCCTTTGCGTTGCTGGCTGCGTCCACGCTGGCGATCAACTTTACCCTGTGTCGCACTCGCCCCGGGATCGACATGAGCCCCATGCTGACCTTTGCCGGTTTGATCGTGGCGATCGGTGCCGGCTTCGTCGAATTCTCGTCCGGCGGGCTGTCGTTGCCTCCGATCGATCGCTGGTTGGTCGTGGTAGTACTGTGTCTGGTCATCGTGCCACTGGGAGTGACACTGATTCAGCGTGGGCCGCTCTACTTGCCAGCCGCCGAAGTGGGGCTGCTCCTGCTGCTGGAAGTCGTGGTGGGCACGCTGTGGGTCTGGTGGATCCTGGGTGAGCAGCCGGCGCCATTGTCGTTCGTGGGTGGTGCACTGGTGATTGGTACCCTGCTGGCCAAGGGCTTGTACGAACGTCGACTGGAGCGTCGTCGGTATCCCGATTTCGACCCTTCGTCGGCCACTTGAGACTGTCACGGTCAATCAATAAGGGTCCAGGTCCCGCCCCAAGGTACTGCCGCCGGGCTCCAGTCCTAACGCATCGGCGGTACCGTCGAGTACCGCCTGGGCGGCCAGAAAGGCATCCCGTGGCCGGCGCGCCCGTATGCACTCCATGACCTGACGGTGGCGTTCCAGGCTGTCTTCCGGGTCAGTGGCACTGACATTGGACATCGATACCAGCAGGTAGATCGATGGTTTGAGGATGTGGGATAGCTGCGACCAGACGATATTGTGCGTCGCCTTGTAGATGGCAACGTGGAATGCCACGTCATAGTCATTGTGGAGACGGCGTTCCTCGGCACAACTGGCGTTGTTGAAGTTCTGCTCCATGCCCTCGAAGGCTTCCTCGATGGCCACCAGGTCGCGTGCCTTGGCGCGCCGGGCGGCCGTCATGGCAACATAGGGCTCGACATCCAGCCGGAAGGCAAGAATCTCGCGGTGGATGCGGGGATTGGGTGCGGCATAGCGCGTCATCCAGTCGGTGACCATGGGGTCGAGGATATTCCAGGATTCGTAATCTCTGACTTTCGAGCCGTGGCCGGAAATACGCTCGATGATGCCGGTATCCACGAGTTGCCGGAGGTCACTCCGTACGGCGGAACGATTGAGGGCGAACTGCTGGGCGAGATCGACCTCCTTGGGGACGAAATCGCCGGGTTGATAACGTCCGGAGAAGATGGTTTCCGCCAGATACTCGGCGATACTCGGGCGTGGAGATGACTTGGATGCGGTTGCCTTCACGATAGGGGGTCAGTCCGGATAAATGTCGTTTCAACGTGCCATATGTTGAACATACAGGCAATATGTTGTGAGTCACTCAGTCTCTGACAAGACCTCTCCCAGGCGTACCATGAAACGCTCACCGGCTTCCAGCTGTTCATGGTCGATGTATTCGTCGGGTTGGTGTGCCTGGGCAATGCTGCCGGGACCGCAGATGATCGTCGACAATCCGGCCCCCTGGTATTGGCCGGCTTCGGTGGCGTAGGCCACCGCTTCGTTACGACGCGAATCCAGCAATTGATGGCATAGCGTCAGGGCAGTCTGGTTGTCGCGGTCGGCCAGGGCGGGCACGGTATCGGTCAAGCACTTGGTCTCGATGCGTATCTCCGGGGCTCGTTGGCGCAGGCCGGCCTGCAGTTCATCGGCGTAGGCCGTCAACCGCTCGAGCAGTTCCTCGGCCTTATCGTCGGGAAGATGGCGAATCTCCCAGTCGAAGTGGCATTCCCGCGCCATGATGTTGATGGCGGTTCCCCCTTGAATCTTGCCGACATGCAAGCTGGAGTGCGCGACATTGAAAGCTTCATCGACACGACCTTCCGTGCGCAGTTCGCTCATGATGTCCTCGATCTTCGTCACCAAACGCGCTGCGACGTGAATGGCGGAGACACCCTGATAGATCTGACTGGAATGCGCTTCACGGCCCGTGACGGTGGTGCGCAGGTTGGTCACGCCTTTTTGCGCGACGACCGGTGCCATGGAGGTCGGTTCGCCGACGATGACGGCGGCGGGGCGAGGCTGGTCTTCCATCAGCCGTTCGATCAAGCGTGGGGCCCCCAGACAACCGACTTCTTCGTCATAGGAGAGTGCCAGGTAGATGGGACGATCGAGTTCCTGTTGTGTCCACGCGGGCACTTGTGCCAGTGCACAGGCAATAAAGCCTTTCATGTCGCAACTGCCGCGACCGTAAAGGCGACCATCGCCCTTGTCGGTGAGCGTGAATGGATCACTGCTCCAGGGCTGACCGTCGACCGGAACGACGTCGGTATGCCCCGACAGTACGACGCCGTCTTCGTGCTTGGGACCGATGCGTGCCAGCAGGTTGGCCTTGCTGCCATCGTCGCTGTCGATGCGTTGATGAGGCACGCCGTAACTATCGAGGAAGCGCTCGATGAACTGGATCAACGCCAGATTGGAGTCGCGGGATACCGTGGCGAAACCGACCAGCGATTCGAGCATTTGTTTGGCGGTCGTCATGGGATGCCTCCAGCAGCGTTGCACATGCGCTTATCATGACAGCATTTGGCCATGATGTTGATACGATTAGCGAATCATCGCAATCCACGCTAGCGTAGGGCATAGGCTGTCGACACAGGAGAGGGGGCTTGATGGCTAACCATCAGCAGCGAGAGGAACTGCCTGGGCGAGCGCAAAGTGGGGGGCAGACGACCAAGTTGAGTGATCGAGTTTATGGCGACATCATCGATCGCATTATCAAACGGGAATTCGAGGAAGGGGACCGACTGCCTTCGGAAGAGGCGTTAGCACGCTCCCATGGGGTGTCTCGTCCGATCGTGCGCGAGGCACTGGCACGGTTGCGCAAGGATGGATTGGTGGACTCACATCGCGGTGCCGGCAGTTTCGTGCGTCGCCGTCCGACACGTGCGATGCTGGACTTTGCCCCGCTGGAAAGCCTCGCGGACATTCAGCGTTGCTTCGAATTCCGTATCGCTGTCGAGACGGAGTCTGCCCGGTTGGCTGCTCTCAACGCCACTGATGAAGACCGTCAGGCCGTGGGTGAGGCGCTGGGATTGCTGGAACAACGCATCCGTGACAACGCCCTCGGGGTGGATGCCGACTTCGGTTTTCATCTCGCCATCGCCAGGGCCACCCACAATCGTTACTTTTCCGATACTCTGCTATCGCTCGAGCAACCGATCACGTATGGCCAGAACCTGGCACGCGGTCTTGGTTTGCGACGCCCCTTGCATCATCTTCCGGAAGTGCAGGAAGAACATCGACACATAGCCGATAGCATCCTGACGGGCGATAGCGAGGCCGCTGCACGCCACATGCAGGCGCATCTCGGCAACTCCCGCCGTCGGGTATTTCAGGGCTGAGTACGACGTCAGTGTCAGCACCCGTACTTGACAACTTTTACAACTTGGCTAGCTTCCTAATCAGGGCCCTGCCATCGTCCCAATGGCGGCCTGATTCAGACGCAGCGTCCATACGATAAGACATAACAGGGCGACTGCATCGAGGTAACGCTTACTGCATAACAACGATCGGGAGCATGCCAAATGAAGTTCAATCGCAAACCACTTGTCGTGGCCATATCAACCCTGGCCGTAGTCGGGTTCAGTATGGCGGCGCAGGCAGACTATCCGGAAGAAGACATCACCTATATCATTCCCTTCGACCCTGGTGGTGAATCGGATGTGACCGCGCGATTCCAGGAACCGATTCTGGAAGAAGAACTGGGGGTCAGCGTGAATGTGACGCACCAGCCCGGCGGCGGTGGTGCCGTGGCCTGGAGCCAGTTCCAGAATGATGCGGAACCCGATGGGTACGAGATCATCGGCGTCAATATCCCCCATATCATCGGTCAGCCGATTCAGCGTAGCGACGCCGGCTTCGAAACCGATGACTGGCGTATCGTGACGTTCTTCCACTCCACTCCCAATGCGCTGATCGTGCCTGACGACAGCCCCTATGAAACGCTCGATGATCTGGTCGAGGATGCCAAGGAAAATCCGGAATCCATCACGCTGGGGGGTAGCGGCACCTATAGTGCCAACCATCTCGGTATGCTGCGTTTCGAAGAGGCTGCCGACATTGATCTGACTTACATCCCTTTCACCGGCACAGGCCCCCTCAAGGGAGCCATCGAAGGTAACCATCTGTCCGGTATTTTCAACTACACCATGCTGGGAACCGAGATGGAGGATGAAGCTCGTGTCCTGGCCGTGGCTTCAGAAGAACGTGTCAAGGCATTGCCGGATGCGCCGACCTTCAAGGAGCAGGGCTACGATATCGTCGGTGGCGCCTACCGAGGTGTGGCGGTCCCCAAAGACACACCGGATGAAGTGGTCGAAACCCTGGAAGATGCCTTTGCCAAGGCTAACGAGGAAATCGCTTCCAAGCAGGAGCCGCTCGGCTTCGTGATGGAAGATATCACCGGTGAGGAAGTCGACGAGGTCATTGGCCAACTACGAGACGCTTACGGACCGATCCTCGAAGAAGCTGCCGAAGAAGAGGAGTAAGTTGCTCTCCCTCGCTACCCGGTTTCGTGAATCGCGGAGCTGGGTGGCTTTTTTAGTGGATTCTTCTTCATCTTCAGGCGTGATCCTCATTATGTGGGTAACGCCATGATTTCGCCCGACGCCACGCTGGAGAGATAGATGGAGATGCTGCTGCAGGCACTGTCTTCGGTGCTGACGCTGGAAAGCTTTTTGACGGTATTGGTCGGTGTGACGCTGGGGCTGTTCATCGGGTCGTTGCCTGGCTTGACGGCGACCATGGCACTGGCGGTATTGCTGCCTTTCACATTTTCCATGGAGGCCTTGCAGGGACTGATCGCTCTGGGCGCCGTGTACATGGGATCGATTTATGGTGGCGCCTTCACCGCCATCCTGATCAATACCCCCGGTACCCCCTCATCCATTGCCACCACCTTCGATGGCTACCCCATGGCGAAACAGGGGCGAGCCTACGAAGCGCTGGCGGGAGCGACCATGGCCTCGGTCGTGGGTGGGGTCGTCGGGGTTATCTTCCTGTTGCTACTGGCACCGCCGCTGGCGCGGTTGGCCGTGGCTTTCGGTCCTGCCGAGATGTTCTGGGTCGCGATGCTGGGGCTGACGCTGGTTGCCAGCTTGTCAAGCGGCTCGCTGCTCAAGGGGCTGCTGGCAGGTTGTATCGGCATGATGTTGAGCACCATCGGGGTATCACCCGTGGGTGGCGAAACCCGCTTCACATTCGGCTATCCGCCACTCCAGGGTGGGATCGAGTTGATCGTGGCACTGATCGGTCTGTTCGTGATTCCTGAACTGCTGACCATGGCGGCGGAGGGTCGGGGAGCCATTCCCAGTGGTGGTGAACTGCGTAAGCGCGAGCTATCCATCGGCCGTATCGCCCGCCAGGTGTTCGGCAGACCGGCCAATCTAATCCGCTCCTGCTTGATCGGACAGCTCGTCGCCATCATTCCCGGTGCAGGCGGGAACGTCACGAGTCTGGTGGCCTATAACGAAGCGCGTCGATTTTCCAAGGATCCGAAAAGTTTCGGCAAAGGCAACCTGGAAGGTGTGGTCGCTTCAGAATCGAGCAATAACGTCATGGTCGCAGGCAGCATGATACCGCTGTTGACGCTGGGTATTCCCGGCGCGCCCCCGGATGCCATCATCTTGGGCGTGCTGCTGCTGCATGGCCTGCGTCCAGGACTCGACCTGTTCACCGAAACGGGCGTCTTGACCAACGGCTTCATCCTTTCGATGGGGCTGGCCGCCCTGATGCTGCTGCCGATTGGTTTATTGGGTGGTCGGATCATTCATCGTGCGGTGATCCGTACGCCGTACTACTTCCTGGTACCCAGTATTGCCATGGTCACTATTCTGGGCACCTTCGCATTACGCAACAGTATCGTCGATGTCGGCATCATGCTGATTCTGGGCACAGCAGGCTATTTTCTACGGCTGATCGGCATTCATGCCGCCCCCATCGTGTTGGGGCTGATTCTCGGTGGTATCGCCGAGCAAGGCTATGTGCAGACGATGCTGGCTGCGGTAGCGGATCCTGTTCCCTGGTTGCGGCTGCTCCAGAATCCCTTGTCGAAGATATTGGCCGGACTGGTGCTGGTCGGCGCGGCCACGGCCCTGATTCCCATCTGGCTGGAGCGTAGCGGCCGGTTGGCACGAGTCGATCAGGAACCGAATGCCCCGGGTGACCAGAAGGAGGAGACATGATCCTGCGTCTCAATACCGATGTCGTCGCCGGCCTGGTGGGGCTCGCCTTTGCCGCGCTCCTCTGGTTGCCTCATGGGAGCATGGGGCGCTTGAGCATCCTCTTTCCGCGAGCGGTACTGGTGATTCTGGTACTGCTGTCCGTGGTGTTGATCATCAAGGGATTCATTCGGCCCGGGGAGCGTCGTGTCGAAATTACCGGTAGTCCACGCCGACTGATGGTCGTTGCGATTGGTTTTTTCGTATGGTGGATTGCTATCAATCATATCGGCTTTCTGGTTTCGACGGTGGTGGCCTTCTACGCCCTGACCTGGTACCTCGCCAGCGTCGAGGGACCCGTCAGCTGGCATCGGCTCCTGCGCTGGAGCCCGGCGATTCTCTTGTTGGTCGGTGTCTTCTATCTGACGTTCAAGGAAGTGCTCAACATTCGTTTGCCGGCCGGCTTCTTGATCTAAAGGTGACAGCATGAAAATTACCGACATTCGCGAGGCCCGTGTCTCGATCGCGTCCGATATCGCCAATGCCTATATCTCCTTTGCCAGGATGGATGTCTCGGTGCTGGCCATTCATACCGATGTCACGGTCGATGGTCAGCCGGTGATCGGCTATGGCTTCAATTCCAACGGTCGCTATGCGCAGAGTGGCTTGTTGCGGGAACGATTCCTGCCACGCCTGAGAGAAGCCGACCCCGCTTCACTGCTGGATGACAATGGAACCAACCTGGACCCGTTCCGGGTCTGGGATGTCCTGATGGCCAACGAGAAACCGGGAGGGCACGGAGAACGCTCGGTGGCGGTGGGCATCATCGATATGGCGATTTGGGATATCGTCGCCAAGGTTGAGCGCCGTTCGTTGGCACAATTGCTGGCAGAACGTTACGGCGACGGTGAACCGGATCCACGCGTCCCCGTCTATGCTGCCGGTGGGTACTACTATCCCGATAAGGAAATTCGCGGTCTCCAGGAGGAGATGCAGGATTACCTGGATATGGGCTATACCGCCACCAAAATGAAGATCGGGGGCGTGCCGCTGGAAGATGACCTGCGCCGCATCGAAGCGGCCCTGGATATCGTGGGAGACCCGGCGTGTCTGGCAGTGGATGCCAATGGTCGTTTCGATCTCCAGACCACGCTGGCATTTGCCCAAGGCATGGCTCCCTATGGATTGCGCTGGTTCGAGGAGGCCGGCGATCCACTCGATTACGCATTGCAGTTGCAACTCGGCGAGCATTATGCGCCGCCGTCGGCGACGGGTGAAAACCTTTTCTCTCATCAGGACGTGCGCAATCTGCTGCGCTATGCCGGCATGCGTTCGGATAGAGACGTGCTGCAGATGGACCCCGCGCTCTCCTACGGCCTGGTCGAATACCTTCGCATGCTCGATGTACTGAAGACGCATGGCTGGTCGCCGCGTCAGTGCATTCCTCATGGGGGACATCAGTTTGCCTTGAACATTGCCGCTGGACTCAAGCTGGGCGGTAACGAGTCCTATCCCCGGGTGTTCGCTCCGTTCGGGGGATTTGCCGACTCCACCCCGATCGAGCAGGGGCGGGTGGCAATGCCGCAGATACCGGGAATCGGGTTCGAGGACAAACGTGAACTGATGGCGCTTTTCCACGACGCGCTTTAACGATGTGTCTTGGCAGCGGAATCGGGACTTGCTATGGTTAATCCAGCATATGGAATTATTTTCCATAAATGATTCCGATGGTTGATGACAGTGGTCATAATGTTTTGCTGATAGGTCCATAGATAGCGAGGAACGCCACCATGATGACCAATCCCTTGACGCGTAAGCGCCCATCCCACATCGGGGTTCACCATGGTCGACTGGCCAGTTGCCCGAACTCTCCCAACAGTGTCTGCAGCCAGGCCGAGGACAACGCCCATTATGTGGCACCGCTCGATCCCGGTAACCGCAGCAAGCAGGAGTTGATGGCACGTCTGCGAATCGCCATCGAAGGTTGTGAGGATGTGGAAGTCGTGACAGTGGATGATGGCTATCTGCATGCGGAATGTCACTCACCGTTGCTGGGGTTCGTCGACGACCTGGAATTTCTCTGGAGTGACGACGAAGGAGTCTGTCACGTCCGTAGTGCATCCCGCCTGGGCGTTACCGATCTCGGCAAGAACCGGGCGCGTGTCGAAAAGCTGCGTATGCTGTTGGAAGGGTGGGGCTTCTGCGATTAACGTAGGAGCATGATGGAATCCTTGCATGACTGGGATGTCACGCCGGCCCAGGCGGTGGCACTTCAACAGTGTCTGGCGGCCAGCGTCGAACGGGACGATCGCATCGCCGATGTCCAGCGCATCGCCGGTGTCGATATCGGTTTCGAGGATGACGGCGAGACGACTCGTGCCGCTGTCGTGGTTCTGAAGTGGCCAGGGCTCGGTGAACTGGAACGGGCCGTGCACCGTGAACCGACTCGTATGCCTTATATTCCCGGCCTGCTGTCATTCCGCGAAGTGCCCGCCGCGCTGCAAGCCTTCGCACGACTGACACACTCTCCCGATCTGGTCATGGTCGATGGACAGGGCATTGCGCACCCACGCCGTCTCGGTGTTGCATCTCACCTGGGTCTATGGCTCGACCTGCCGACGATCGGGGTTGCCAAGAAGCGTCTGTGCGGTCGTCATGACAGTGTTCCCGAGGCGCGTGGCGCCTGGACACCGTTCTGGGATCAGGATGCACAAGGCCAGCGTGAAGAGCTGGGAGCCGTCTTGCGCTCACGTCAGGGTGTCAAACCGGTCTACGTGTCGCCTGGCCACCGGATTGGCCTCGATACCGCAGTGACATGGGTGGTGCGCTGCCTGGGACGAACCAAGTTGCCGGAGCCGACCCGGCTGGCGGATCGGCTGGCATCTCGGCGGGGATGAGAAGTATCACACGATATCCAGCGCTGTTTTGCCGGATGGAGCGGGGTACAGTGCATCCAGACGTTCGATGGCTTCAGTGTCGAGTTCAATGTCGAGTGCATTGGCGTTGTCGGTGACATGCCCCGTGTCGACCGCCTTGGGAATGGCGATGACGTCGCGCTGCCCTTCGACGGGGCGTGTGGCCCATGCCAGTAGCAACTGTGCCGGTGTCAGGCGACGTTCCCTGGCCATTGACACGATATCGGCGTCGTTCAGAAGGTCCCGCCCCAGTCGTCCACCTTGAGCCAGCGGACAGTATGCCATCAGCGGTACTGCGTGTTGGCGGAGCGAGGGACGCAGCGAGTGTTCGATACCGCGTGAACCGAGATGATAGAGCACCTGATTGACCGCACAGGCATCGCCGCCGGGACATGCTGTGAGTTTCTGCATGTCGTCGACATCGAAATTGGATACCCCAAAGCGACGGATCTTGCCTTGCGCCTGCAAACGCTCGAAGGCCTCGAGAGTTTCCTCGAGGGGGATGCTGCCCGGCCAGTGCAGTAGATACAGGTCCAGATACTCGGTATTCAGCCGGGCCAGGCTGTGTTCACAGGCCTTGATGGCGCTGTCGCGTCCGGCGTTCCAGGGAAAGACCTTGGAGACCAGAAAAGCCTCGTCACGGCGGTCGGAAAGGGCCTTGCCCACGACGGTTTCGGCGCCGCCGTTTCCATACATTTCGGCCGTATCGATCAGGGTCATGCCCAGATCCAGTCCTTGTTGCAGAGCGCGGATCTCGTCTCGTTCGGCCGCCAGGCCTTCCCCCATGTACCAGGTCCCCTGGCCGATCACCGGAAGTGTTTCGGCCGGCTGATCATTGGTGGCCGCCAGTTCGACCGTCGGTCTTGAATCGGATGTCATGGTTTGTCCTTATAGTGGAAATTGTTTTCATCATCATGTTGGATTAGCAGACCGCTTCATGGCAAGAGGCGGTCGTGACATCAACGATCAGGCTTGAATATTGGCGACGATTGCCGCATGAATGGGGTGGGTAAGAAGGTGTTTTTCATGGTTCGTATCTAGGAGATCCCATGACACAGGTGACGCGTGCCGGTATCCCCGTCGAGGTGGTCGGTACTTTTCCTCAGCCGGGTAGGCCGGCGCCGGCACTGACGCTGACGACGCAGGAAATGCAGGATGTGACGCTGGAGAGCTTTGCAGGCAAACGCAAGGTGCTCAATATCCTCCCCAGTGTCGATACGCCGACGTGCGCGACATCGACTCGCAAGTTCAACGAACTGGCCTCGCAGATGGATAACACGGTGGTTCTCGTTGTCTCCGCCGATCTGCCGTTTGCTGCCAAACGGTTCTGTGGGGCGGAAGGCTTGGAGAACGTTATTACCCTGTCGACATTCCGCCATCCCGAGTTCCATGAAGATTACGGTGTCGCTCTATCGAGCGGACCCATGTCGGGGTTGACGGCGCGTGCCGTGATAGTCCTCGATGAGGATGACCGGGTGATCCATAGCCAGCTCGTGCCGGAAATAAAGGAAGAGCCGGATTACGATGCCGCCATGGCTGCGCTCAGGTGATGGCAGCCGTGGCTAGACTCCATCTACACTGAGGTGATCGGCGCCAGTCACTTGGCCGAGTCGCTTCACCAAGGAAACTCACTCAGCGTGATCAACCAGGAGGTTGTATGAGTATCAAGAAGACAGGTTCCGCCGAATGGCAAGGCAGTCTCAAGGAAGGCAAAGGCACGGTATCGACCCAAAGTGGTGCACTCAAGGACAATCCTTACGGTTTCAAGCATCGCTTCGAGGGTGAGCCGGGCACGAATCCGGAAGAGCTGGTCGGTGCGGCGCATGCCAGCTGTTATTCGATGGCGTTATCAATGATTCTGGGCGAGGCCGGGTTCGAGGCCGACAGCATCAAGACCGAAGCGACGGTCACTCTGGAGCCGGATGATGACGGATTCAGTGTGACACACATCCATCTGGATACTGCGGCACGTGTCCCTGGAGCGAGTGAGAGCGATTTTCAGGATGCTGCCAACAAAGCCAAGGCCGGCTGCCCGATTTCCAAGCTGTTGAAGGCGGAAATCACACTGACGGCCAAGCTCGACAGCTGATCCTGGCTGTCATCCTTCCGATGGTTCCGTGATGCCGGCCCGGTCCGGGTCGGCATCGCAGGTGATTCAGAGACGACAACGGTCGCATGGCGCCCGCGGATCAACGCGAGGCGGCGCGGATCAATGCCCGAATCAGGCGCTGCTGTGGGCGGTTGAAGATCAGCCACTCAGGATGCCACTGCACACCGATCAAGAAATGGTGCTCGCGTGACTCGATACCCTGCACGAGGCCGTTACGGTCGCGGGCCACGATGTCGATACCGTCCCCGGTACGTTGCACGGCCTGGTGATGCAGGCTGTTGATACGGCACCAACTGACACGCAGGATGCGATGCAAATGACTGCCACGGACGATATCGACAGTTTTGCGCGGTAGCACCGTGCGTCGCCGTTTGAGGCTCTTATGGGTCGTGTAGATGTCGGTATCCAGGGTGCCGCCAAGATAGACATTGATCAATTGCGCTCCACGGCAGATCCCCAGAACCGGGCAGTTTTGCGGAATGAAACGTTCGAGCAGCTCGAGTTCGAGACGGTCCCGCTCAGGGTCGACGCGTACGTCGAGCTGCATTTCACCACCATAGAGGTGGGCCTCGATATCATCCCCGCCGCCAATGATGAGGCCGTCGAGATGGTCTGGACGTTCCCGCGAGGGGGAGAGTCGTACGGGAATGCCTCCATGTCGACGTACCGCGAACCAGTCGAACCACCAGGCAATGCGGCTCTTTCGA
This sequence comes from Aidingimonas halophila, assembly GCF_900106955.1. Lineage (GTDB taxonomy): Bacteria > Pseudomonadota > Gammaproteobacteria > Pseudomonadales > Halomonadaceae > Aidingimonas > Aidingimonas halophila. Next base: position 26,770 of record NZ_FNNI01000007.1, read on the forward strand.
TCCGATGTCGTGATGCCGATCCGTGGACGCGTCATTCCTTCATCCAGCCTCGCAGTTTGTCCAACCAGCGCGACATGGGCGATTGCGTATGGTAGTCGAGATACTCGCGCGAACGGGCTTCGAGACATGCGCTATCCGCAGCGAGTCGCTCCACTTCCAGCCAACGGTTCCACTCGATGACGGCACCCCAATCGGATGAGGACAGCTGGGCATTGGGCAGGCGGTAGTGGAACGTCGGCCGCGGTTTGATCAATTCATCCTGCAGGCCACTGTGGTGGTGATCCGGACACAAATGGGCGAATAGAGGCAGTAGATCGAGTTCCCGATTGCGTGAATTGTTGTACTCGAGATAGTCGTCGATCAACACTTCCAGGCTCGGGTCGTAAGCCGGGTCGAGTACCTTGATACCGTAGGCCTTGGGGAACGGATTGGCGTGAGGGAGCACCTCCCGCGTGATATCGATGTCGATCTGGTCGCGTAGCCACTCGGCCAGTAACAGGTAGGCCCGCAAATGGGCGAGCAGACTGCTGACCTCGGTCGAAGGCACTTCCGGATTGAGATGCAGACCGAACCCGTAAAGCAGGCTGGCATCGGTGCCTTTGGCGCCCTGGTCCCTCAAGGCATTGAAGAGGGCATCGAGATCACCGAGTTCGTTCCACGGTACGGGAGGGCAGACGATCTCGGTGGGCACCAGACCGGCGACGACATCGCCGATCCATTCACGCGTCCGATTGTGTAACTCGACGCGCATGGGGTTACGCCCGGATTCATCCTTGTCCTGGGGTAAGTTGCCGATGATTTTACTGTCGGGATGGGCGTATTGGGCGTCGAGCTCGATGGCGAAATCACCCCAGCGGGTATCGACGACACGCAGACGGTGTGGACTGAGTGTTTCGATCTCGCCGCCGAAAAGCGTATTGACGAGTTGCGCGGCGTCCTGAGGCAGCATGCCGGCGAATTCGATCTCCACTCCTACACGACGGGGGCTGCCTTGGCGCGTGTAGGGTTGAGGTGGTGACTGTGGAATCATGGCGACATCCCCGTTGAACGTGTCATGAGCCTACCATACAGGCCGCGCGGTACGTCAGCTGCGCAGTGCCTGTGTGATCAACTGGACGCCGATGACCGCCATGGAAACGATGATCAGACGAAAGAACAGCCGTTCGCTGACACGGTGCTGCAACCACAAACCGCTGCGGACCCCCGCCCATGCCACGGGAACCAGTAGTGCCGATGCCCAGGCGCTGGCAATATTGATTTCTCCCAGCCATAGATAGGGTCCGAGCTTGAGCAGGTTCACCGCCGTGAACGTCACGACACAGGTGGCGATGAAGGTGGCCTTGTCGAGACCGCGAGGTATCAGGTAAAGATTGATCGGCGGTGCACCGGCATGGGCCAGAAAGCTGGTGAAACCGCAGCCGATACCGGCCGGCCAGGCCCAGACCGGATGAGGTTGCCGGGGGTTGGAAGGCTGGAAGAGCATATAGGCAGCAAACAGGATCGAGAGAACGCCGAGGATCAATCGGATGGCATCGTCGTTGAGTACCCCGCTCAGCAGCGTGCCGATCACGATCCCGACGATGGCACCGGGGATCAGGTGGCGAACTTCGACGCGTGAGTGCTTGCCCCACCAGGCGCGTATGCTGAATGCATCCATGGCGATCAACAATGGCAGCAACAGCCCGGCAGCCTCGACGGGGCCGATGGCGATCGCCATCAACGGGACTGAAAGACCACCGAAGCCACCCGCGAAGCCTCCTTTGGAAATTCCGGTGATGTAAGTCGCAAAAACGATCAGTCCCCAGGCAAAAAGCGAGTAATCCGGCAGCATGACGTTGCGTATCCTTACGTTCTGAGATGATTCGACAAAGCTTCCTACTGTACCGCGGATGGCAAGCCGTGCAGACTCTCCCTATCGCGCCCTATTGCGTACGTCATGGAGGAATCATGCCCCGTCACCCTTCTTTGTCACCCGTCGGTATCGTTCACTGCTTGTCGGTGATGCTCTTGGTTCTGTTGTTAGCGATACCGACGGTTGCCAGTGCTCAGTCGTTGACGTTGCCGGGATTCGCGAGCGGCAATGATGAGTCGCAGGAGGAGCAGCGCGACCCCCAGGAGTTCCTGCAATCCCTGGATGAGGTGATCACCACGCTGGAGAATGACCAGCAGCGTGAGGAACTCGTGTCGAACCTCAAGCAACTGCGCGAAACCGCCGGCGCTGCCGAGGGCGAGGACAGTGAGGCGCCGAGGGAAGGTCTGCTCGGAGCGTTGGCGGAGACGTTCAACGACATGGGGCAGCAGGCCGAGTCAGGCCGGTCGCCTTTCGATGTCTGGCAACGGCAGCTGAGGCAGGCTGGGTTGGAAGTCGAGGCGATCGCCACGGAAACCGGTACCGCTGAAATGCTGCGTTTGGCTGCGGAAGCCGCGGTCATGCTGGGGGTATGGGTCGGCTTGCTGTTGCTATTGATCGCCGCGAGCCGTCTGTTGGCAAAACGGCGGAACTGGCCGTTGACACTGCCCCGTGAGCCACGTGCCTGGTGGCTGGTCGTCCATTTTCTGCGTCGCTTGGCGCCCTGGTTGCTGTCATTCGCATTGATGCTGGCACTGGCCCAGTTCATTCCTTCCAGTCCGGGACGTACGCTGGCGCTGGTAATCGCCTACGTCGCCCTTTGTGGCCGATTGCTTTCGTTGGTCTGCGAAATCGTCTTCTCGGTCTTTACGCGTGGACACCGCTACGTTGCCGTTACGCTGTTGCGCCAAAAGGCAATGCGACGTCTGTTCGCGATCGGTGCGTTGGTGGCATTGGGCGATGCCATGGACTCCAGTCACCTCATCGAGATGCTCGGTGATCACTTGGCTAATCTGGTTTCGGTACTGGCCAATATTCTGGCTGCCATCCTGAGCGGTGGTTTCATCCTGCGTTTCAAGCGCCATATCAAGCACTTGATTCGTAATCGCCCCTATTCACAACGCAAGCAGCACAGTACCAGCTATGATGTGGTCCGGGTGCTGGGCGGTTTATGGCATATTCCTGCGATGTTGATGGTGGTCGCCTCGCTGATTGCCATCTTCGTCTCGGTGGGAAATGTCGGCGATGCGTTGACACGCGCCATCATCTGCTCCGCTTTGCTGGTCTTGACCCTGGTCGTGACCGGCTTGCTGCGCCGACATAGCGAATTGATCACCCGCCGCAAACGAATTTCGCAATACCGCAAACGTCTGGAGCGTTTTGGTTATACTCTGGCCCATATGCTCTGCTGGGTGGTGTTCGCCGAGCTCTCACTGCGTGTCTGGGGGGCCTCATTACTCGGCGTCGGTAACGACGCGGCCACTGCTCGAATCGGGCAGGCTCTGTTGGCGATCGGATTTACCGTGTTACTGGCCTGGTTGGTATGGATATTCGCCGATACAGCGATCCAGCGAGCACTGACCTCATCGGCCAAGACCCGTGGCCGGCGTGTCAACAGTGCCCGGGCACAAACCATCACGCCACTGATCCGCAATGTGATTTTCGCCACCATCGTGGTGATCGCCGTCATCGTCGGCCTGGCCAATCTGGGCGTCAATGTCACGCCGTTGCTGGCCGGTGCCGGGGTGATCGGGCTAGCGATCGGTTTCGGGGCACAGACGCTGGTGCAGGATCTCATCACCGGGATGTTCATATTGATCGAGGATTCCCTGGCGATCGACGACTTCGTCGACCTGGGCGGTCATATGGGCACGGTCGAGGGGTTGACGTTGCGTACCGTTCGTCTGCGTGATCTGGATGGCATCGTGCATATCATCACCTTCAGCCAGATCACCTCGATCCACAACATGTCGCGACAGTTCGGCATCGCCCTGATGAAGTTGCGTATTCCACATGCCATGAAGATCGATGATGCCATCACGCTGATGCGGGAAGTGGCCGAGGAACTGCGTCAGGATCCGGTGATGCGCCATCATATCTGGTCGCCACTGGAGATGCAGGGCATCGAAGGGTTCGAGGATGGGGCAGCGATCCTGCGTATGCGCATGCGCACGGCACCGGTCATGCAATGGGACGTGGCGCGCGCCTTTAATCTTCGCATCAAGCAGCGACTGGAGGCGGATGGCATGGAGATGGCCATGCCACGTCTGAGCCTGCACATGGAAGGGCAAGCCGGGCAATCACTGGATATCGATGACACCATGAAGAGCGACGAGCAAGACGCGGCGGGGCGCCAACCGGGCGAGGCCGGCGTTGCCGATCCCAAGGGCGATACCAGTCCGCGAGGCGGTTCGCCGGATCCTGCGCCGCAGTAAGTGATCAGGGATCGAACGCAGCAGAAGGGGCGACTCAGAGCCACCAGTGACACAAGGCGGCGCCCATGAGAAAGCCCAGCACAAAGATGCCCCCGATCAACCAGGGCCCTCGATAACGTCGCCAGCGATTGTGCAGCATGACCGCTTCCCCGATCCGGGAAAGCAGGACTTCATGGAGGGGGCGGCTGGTATCGGGGGGCAGCGAAAAATCGTTGGCAACGCTGTCCCGCCAGTAGGGGCCGTGCGTCAGACCCAACCGGGCACGCAAGCAGCCAATATCCGTGAGGGTGGCGTGTAGCCGGTCATACTCTTCACGACGTGACGGCACTTCGAGCACCGTGCTTGCATCGGTCTTGAGAGCATTGTGATCGCAGGCATCGATGGCCTGACGGATGTCGTCGGTGCCGGCCTGACGATCAATACCCAGACGTTGATAAAGGTCACGCATGGCTCAACTCGCTTCCATCAGATAATCGTAGGCTTTCTTGATGCGCTGAAAGCGCTGTGAGGCCGACGCGGTGATGGCATCCCCCCTGGCAAAGACGCGGTCGGGGTGATGCACCTGGGCCAGGCGGCGATAGGCCTTGCGGATTTCGCTGCGACTCGCGCCCGGTTCCAGTCCGAGCACGGCGAGTGCGCGGCGGGTGCGATCATTGGGTGGCGGGCTTTGATGAGTATTGGATCGCTTCTCATGCTGCCGCTGATGATGGTGACGTTGCTGTTGCTGAGAGCGCTGATCTTGCCTGTGGTGATCGTGTTGATGTTGCTGGCGGGACGAGCTGTCGCGTCGGTTTTCGGACTCGCGCTGGTGATGTTGTTCCTGTTGCCGCTCCTTGGCCTGCCAGTAGGCGGTGCAACTGGGATCGTCGGGGGCTTTGAATGGCTGACCGGTCGTCGCTTCGAACAGGCCCGAGAACTCGTTGGGCGGGACACCCAGCAGATCCGCCAGAAAACAAAGGATGTGGTAGTTGGCTGCCGTCAATGGGCCATCACTGGCTGCCAGCGCCGTTACCTGACGCAGGAATGGATAGGCACGTTCGCCACTGGCATCCTTGTGCAATACTTCGGCGGCCAGTTGGATGGCGGCCAGGTCATGGGATGCCGCAATCTCGATCAACGGGTCCAGGTCGTGGCCGTGTCGAAAATCGTGGGCCAGCTCGGCAAAACGCTGCCGGTCGGGAGCAGTGATGTGTCCTCTGCTGGCCAGCACCCAGGCCATCAACAGCAAACTGGCCGTATCGGTCTGGTGCCGGCTCTTGAGTAGCAGCAGTTCAAACGATGAAAAGCGGGCAAGGGGCATGCCTTGTGACTCCCAGGGCGTTCATGTTCTTGTCGTGGACGGTCGAGCCATGTTCTTTCTTTTATGGTCGCCTCGGCGCCCCATGCTTGGCAAGCCCCACCAGTCCGGTGGTGGTATCGGCGGATATTGTAAAATATTGATAGGTGCGGTGCCCGCCGACAACGACATGCCATAAACGTTATGCTGTAACAGGTAATCTAGGGTTGAGTGAGGCAGGTATGAGTTCGAGATCGCAACGCATTGTCGGCAAGATATTGGCGCCGGTCATCTGGGTCGCCGATACACTGGGCACCTCGCGCGAGGTGCAGCGCGATGATGCCTCTCAGGCGGAAGTCGAACGCGCTTGCCGCCAGCTGATTCTTTACCAGTTCATGAGTTGTCCCTTCTGCATCAAGGTACGTCGGGAGATGACCCGACTGGATCTGCCGATCGAGGTGCGGGATGCCCGATTGGATCCCGAGCATCGCCAGGCACTGAAAGCCGGAGGCGGTCGTATCCAGGTGCCCTGCCTGCATATTACGCATGACGATGGCCGTGAGGAGTGGCTCTACGAGTCGGATGACATTATCGCCTATCTACGTCGGCGGTTCGGTTAAGTGCAGTCATTCAGGTTCTCCGGCCCGAAGGAGTCCGGTAGCAGGTCTTCCATGCGATAGTGCTTCAAGGCCACGCCGTTGGCATTCAGCACATGGATGCGGGTTTCCGGGGTGGCGAATTCGCGCAGGCGCTGTCGGCAGTCGCCGCAAGGAGTACATAGATGATCTCCCGGACCGAGGACATAGGCAGCTCGTATCGTCCGATGGCCGGCGGTGATCATGGCGGCGATCGCGGACGCTTCGGCGCATAACCCCTTGTAATGCGCGACCTCGACGTTGCAGCCGAGATACAGGCTGCCATCATCGGCTTCGATCAGGGCGCCGACCGGGTGATGTGAGTAGGGCACATAAGCCCTGTCGCGTGTGGCGATCAATCGCCTTGTTTGTTCACCGTTCAGTTGAGACATCGTCAGACTCCTGCCGGGTTGTCATCACGCAATACGCCCTCCAGGGCGATTTCCATCATGTCGTCGAACGAGCTCTGACGTTCCTCCGAACTCAGTGATTCTCCCCTCAGAATGTGATCCGAGACAGTGCATACCGTTAGCGCACGGGCGCCGAACTCGGCGGCGACACCATAAAAGCCGGCGGCTTCCATCTCCACGCCGACGATGCCATAGCGTTTCATCATGTCGGCGAGCTCCTCCTGAGGTGAATAGAAGAGATCGGTGGAGAAGAGATTGCCGACGGCCACGGGAAGGCCTTTGTGTTCCGCCGCTTCGACCGTGCGGCGTACCAGCGTGAAGTCGGCGATGGCAGCCAGGTCATGATCCATGAAGCGGATGCGGTTGACCTTCGAGTCGGTGCAGGCGCCCATGCCGATGACGATATCGCGCAGTTGGGCGTCATCGCGTACGGCGCCGCAGGAGCCGACCCGTACCAGACGCTTGACGTCATAATCGGTGATCAACTCCTTGGCGTAGATCGAGATCGATGGAATGCCCATGCCGCTACCCATGACCGAGATGGCGCGTCCGCGATAACGGCCGGTATAGCCATACATATTGCGGACCGCGTTGACGCGCCGGACATCGGTCAGGAAGGTCTCGGCGATGTATTGGGCGCGCAGCGGATCACCAGGCAGCAATACGGTATCGGCGAAATCACCACGTTCGGCCTGGATGTGCGGGGTAGGCATCGATACTCTCCTGTCTGATCAAGCCGGTTGCGACGGGTGGGCCAGGAAACTGTCGCCATCCGCCATGGGCGGCAGTCCGAAGTAACTGGCCAGAGTCTGGCCGACATCGGCAAAGGTGGCGCGAGCGCCCAGTGCCCCCGGAAGCAGCCCGCCACCAAGTGTCAGAACAGGCACCTGTTCACGGGTGTGGTCGGTACCCGACCAGGTCGGGTCGCAGCCATGATCGGCGGTGATGATCAGCAGGTCGTCACTGCCGAGCCGGTCCAGCAACTCCGGGAGCCGCGTGTCGAAGGCTTCCAGTGCAGCGGCGTAGCCGGCCACATCACGACGATGGCCATAGACCATGTCGAAGTCGACGAAGTTGGTCATGATCAGGGTGTTGTCATGGGCTGCATCGACTTCGGCGAGGGTGGCGTCAAACAGGGCCTCGTGCCCGCTGGCCTTGACGGCATGCGTGATGCCGCAATGCGCATAGATGTCGGCGATCTTGCCGACCGACACGACATTGCCTCCTGCGTTGGCGAGCTTCTGCAGGACGGTCGGCGTAGGCGGTTCGACGGAATAATCACGCCGGTTGCCGGTGCGAGCAAAGCTGTCGGCATCGTCGCCGACGAAGGGGCGGGCGATGACGCGCCCGATATTGTAGGGTTCCAGCAGTCGCCGGGCGACTTCACAGACCCGGTAGAGACGCTCCAGCCCGAACGCGTTCTCATGGGCGGCGATCTGGAATACCGAATCGGCTGAGGTATAGACGATCGGTTTGCCGCTGGTCAGGTGGTCCTCGCCCAATCGCGCGATGATGTCGGTGCCTGAGGCATGACAGTTGCCCAGTACGCCGGGGAGTTCGGCGTCGCGTACCAGCGCATCGAGCAGATCGGCCGGAAAACTATTCTCCTTCGACTCGAAGTAGCCCCACTCGAAACGTACCGGCACGCCGGCGAGTTCCCAGTGGCCGGACGGCGTGTCCTTGCCGGAGGATATCTCGCTGGCATGGCCATAGGCGCCGATGGTCGCAACCGGTGGCGTAACGCCCTCTGCCCAGTGGCCGGTACTGTCATGATGGGCGTGGAAGAGACCCAGCCTGGCCAGATTGGGTAGCGACAACGGGCCTTGCCGTTCCTGGTCGACTTGCCCATGTGCACAGGCACTGGCGATATGGCCCAGGGTGTCGGCCCCTTGGTCGCCGAAACGGTCGGCATCCGGACCGGCCCCGATGCCGAAGGAATCCAGCACAAGAACGATGGCTCGCGTCATGATACCTCCGCAGGGTGAACGTCGTGGATCAAGGTGGGTGCGCTGACAGGCGTGTCGTTCAATCGAATCGCGGTGCGCACCTGTCGGATCGCCTGGTCGGCGCTATCGTCGTCGCGGGCATGAATGCGTGCCAGCGGACGTTCACTGTCGACATAGTCGCCGATCGCCGCCAACTCGGATAGGCCGACCCGATGGTCGATCGACTCGCCCGGCTGGCGTCGGCCTCCGCCTAGTTCGACGACTGCCATGCCCAGGGCTCGGGTATCGACCGATGCCAGATAACCGTGGTGTTCGAGATGAACGGTACGTATCACGGGAGCGGTGGGAAGATGGCGATCGCTATTGTGGAGCAGATCATTCGGGCCGCCGAGCCCCGCCACCATGCGCTCGAATCGCTCGGCTGCTGCACCCGAGGCGAGAGCTCGGTCGAGTCGGCGGGTGGCGTCGTCAGGGTCGGTAACAATCCCGACGGTCCGCAGCATCTCGACAGCCAGTGACCGGGTGACGCTCAGCAGGCGGCTATCCACGGTCTTGCCGGTCAGGACGGCCAGTGCCTCGCGCACTTCCAGCGCATTGCCGGCGGCCGGTGCCAGCGGCTGACTCATGTCCGTCAGCATGGAAGTGGTGGGGGTACCGGCGCGGGTAGCGACATTGGCGATCATGCGAGCCAGATGGCGGGAGGCATCTTCGGTGGGCATGAATGCTCCATTACCCACCTTGACGTCCATGACCAGCCCGTCCAGTGAGCAGGCAAGTTTCTTGCCCAGGATCGATGAGACGATGAGCGGCATGGATTCCACCGTGGCGGTGACGTCACGAATCCCGTAGAGACGCTTGTCTGCCGGTGCAAGATCGCCGGTCTGACCGATAATGGCGACGCCGACCTCCTTGACGAGCCGACGGAAGGTGTCGTGATCGGGGCGGACATCATAGCCGGGGATGGCCTCGAGCTTGTCGAGGGTACCGCCGGTATGGCCGAGACCACGTCCCGAAATCATTGGTACATGACTGCCGCAGGCCGCGACCCATGGGCCGAGTATCAGCGATACCAGGTCACCCACACCACCAGTGGAGTGCTTGTCGACGACCGGACCGGGCAGGTCCAGGGAGGTCCACTCCAGAATGTTGCCACTATCGCGGATCGCTTCCGTCAGTGCCACGCTTTCGGCATCGCTCATGCCGTTGAGAAATACGGCCATGGCAAAAGCGCCGATCTGGGCATCCCCGATCGAGCCGTCGGTCATGCCCTTCACGAACGCTTGGATCGCGTGGTCGTCCAACGTCTTCCCGTCGCGCTTGTGGCGAATGATCTCCTGAGGAAGCATCAGTAGCTCCCTTCGGGTTGTGGGTGTACCTGATCGAGCCCGAGCGTCTCGAGCAGGTTGTCGAGGAGGCCGGAGGCGCCGAATCGAAAGTAGGAGGGAGTGATCCACTCATCGCCCATTAGCCCGGCGGCCAGGTCGAGGTAGGCTTTGGCATCTTCCGTGGTGCGCACACCGCCGGCGGCCTTGAAGCCGACATGCCGGTCTGTCTTGCCGCGAATGGCCGTCAGCAGTATCTCGGCCGCCTCCAGCGTGGCATTGACCGGGACCTTGCCGGTAGAGGTCTTGAGAAAGTCGGCTCCCCCATCGATGGCTATGTCAGCGGCACGGCGAATCAGGGCAGGATCGTTGAGCTCGCCCGTTTCGAGAATCACCTTGAGGCAGCGTTCGCCGCTGGCGGACTTGCAGGCTTCGACCAGGGTTCGACCGGTCGACTCATCGCCGTCCATCAGCGCTCGGTAAGGAAAGACGACATCGATTTCGTCGGCACCCCGCACGACGGCGTCGCGGGTTTCCCCGGCGGCACGCTGGATGTCGTCACTGCCGGCGGGAAAATTGACCACGGTGGCCACTTTCACCCGCCCGGCCAGGCCCTGTTCCGCCAGCGCGTGACGCGCAGTGGTGATGAAATCGGGATAGATGCAGACGGCGGCGGGATGGCCTACCGGCGTGGAGACACGGGCACAGAGTTGGCGAATACTGCGGTCGGTGTCGTCATCATTGAGACTGGTCAGGTCCATCAGCGTTAGAGCCCGCTGAGCGGCTTGTGATAATGTTGTCATCGTGTCAACCAAGTGCAAGTGGCGTTCCTTCGGGGCGCTTCCTGGAGGTGCCCCGATCGTTACCTGTCATTATGATGCGTTCAGCCACCCATGGCGGCCAGCGCAATGAAGAAACCGGCGATTGTTGCCGACATGAGATTGGAGAGGGTACCGGCCAGTACCGCCTTGATGCCATAGCGTGCGATATCGTGTCGGCGACTCGGCGCGATGCTCCCCAAGCCTCCCAGCAGAATGGCGATCGAAGACAGGTTGGCGAAACCGCACAGCGCAAACGACAGGATCGCCGTGGTATGCGTGCTCAAGGCGTCACCGGTTCCCGGGACCATTTCTTCTCCATTCACATAGGGCGCGAGATTGATATAGGCCACGAACTCGTTGACCACCAGTTTCTGGCCAATGAACGAGCCCGCGAAGTTGGCCTCTTCCCAAGGCACACCGAGCAGGAAGGCAAGCGGGGCGAACAACCAGCCCAGAATCATCTCCAGGCTCAGTGAATCCATACCGATCCAGCCGCCGACCGCCCCCAACAAGCCATTGATAAGCGCGATCAGGCCGATGAAAGCGAGCAACATGGCGCCGATATTACCCGCCAGCTTGAGTCCTGACGTGGCCCCGGAAGCGGCGGCATCGATGACATTCGTTGGATGGTCTTCTTCTTCGATGATTTCCTGCGCAGCTGACACGCTGTCTTCCGGTTGCTGGGTTTCGGGCATGAGCAGCTTGGCGAACAGCAAGCCTCCCGGTGCTGCCATGAACGAGGCGGCGATGAGGTATTCCATGGGGATGCCCAGCGCGGCATAACCGGCCAGTACTGAACCGGCCACCGAGGCCAGACCGCCGCACATCACGGCGAACAGTTGCGAGGGTGTCATGCGAGCAATGAAGGGACGAACCACCAGTGGTGCTTCGGTCTGCCCGATGAAGATATTCGCCGTGGCGGACATCGATTCGGTACGCGAGGTACCCAGCACCCATTGCAGTGCGCCTCCAAGTATGCGGATGACCCACTGCATGATGTTGAGGTAATAGAGTACGGCGATCAGCGACGAAAAGAAGATAATGACCGGCAGTACATTGATGGCGAAGACGAAGCCGATGTCCTCTTCATCGACCAGGCCACCGAACAGGAATTCGATACCATCGTTGGCATAAAGCACGACCTGGCTGACACCGTCGGATATCGTCTGAAGAGCGGCCTGACCGAAAGGCGCATAGAGTACGAAGGCGCCGATTGCCGCCTGGATAGCAAAAGCGCCGCCCACGGTGCGAAGTCGTATTGCCTTGCGATTATACGAGAACAGTACGGCGATCAGGATGAGCGTCGCCATCCCGACCAAGCTCATGAGTAGTGTCATGGGGACCTCGGAGTTGTCGTTGTGGTTACCGGGAACCCGGCAGCGCATAACAAGTGAAAAATATAACATCTAGTGTTATTTTTCTAACATTTTTTAAGGCCGATTCGCTTTTCGCTGGTTTTCTGCTGACGCCTGTCGCAGCATGGATGGGTCAAGAGGGTGTTGAATGGCTCGAGTAACTCTCTGATTGATAAGATATAAGCCACTCGACTGGAACTACACGACGGGAGCAAGGAGCAAGGGGTAATGAAAGGCCGAAGTGCACAGCGTCTGGCACGTCTGCAGGATATTCTCAACCGGGGGGGCACGATCCATCTTTCGGAGGCGGCAAGACTGTGTGGTGTCTCGGAGATGACCATTCGTCGCGATGTGGCTGCCAGTGATGGTGCCATGGTCTTTCTGGGCGGTCGGTTGGTGATGGCCGATAATCCGCAATACGCACCGCTCTATGATCTGGATGCAGAGAAGGGGAGTCACTCCTTGGCAAAACAGCGTCTATGCCAAGGAGCCGCAGCGTTCATCGAGGCGGGTGATACGCTGTTCGTCGACTGCGGGACGACACTCATGCCGCTGGCATCGTCATTGGCATCCGTAGAGTATGAGGTCACGGTCGTGACATATGCACTCAATGTCGCCAATGCCGTCGGTCATTTACCGAACGTGCGACTGGTGCTGCTCGGCGGGTTGTTTTATGCATCATCTCTGTCGTTCGGCAGCGAAGACATGCCGCAGGCCATTCGTCGGCTGGGGATCAATAAAGCCTTCATCTCCGCGGCCGGTATGCACGTCGAGCGCGGTGTGAGCTGTTTCCATTTTCACGAGGTGGTGCCCAAACAAGCGGCCATTGCGTCCGCCATGCAACGCATCCTGGTCTGCGACGACAGCAAGCTGGGTGTTGTCCGGCCTGCCTATTTCGCTCGGCTGGATGAGTTCGATGTCATCGTCACTGACGGCGATGCGGACGACGCATTGCGTGAAGGCCTGCCCGGTCATACCCCCCGCATCGTGGGGGTATGACCGCGGGGAATCATGTCACAATATCGAGAGTATGATGCGTTCGCCGTAGCCCCACAACAGCACGGTGGCCGCCAGCATCGCCTCGAGTACCAGCACGCCAATGGCCAGTGTCGAACTGGAGACGATGAACCCTTCCTCACTACTAATGCCGAGGAAGGCAGGGATCCCGATATAAAGCAGGTACGCCGTGTAACACAGCCCGATGATCCCGGCCAGCAGGCATAGCCAGATAATCGGATAGAGCGCGACGATACCGCTCAGGAACATGGGCGTGGCGATATAGCCGGCAAAGATGACGCAGGCGCGTCGGCTCGGGTGGGCCGAGTAGCGTTGGCCCAGCCAATGGATGACGCTGCCCATCAGATAGACGGCGGCAAGTATCGTGAGATAAAAGACACAGCCCGCGTAGAACGCGTCCAACGGATGTAGCAGGATGGTACGGTCGCCGCCAAGGCCCCACCCGACCTGGGTGGTGCCAATGAAGGCACAGACGACGGGAACGGCACTCAGGGCGAGAACGTGATGCGCATAGAGATGCGTCAGCGTTTCACGCTCATGCTGGATCTGTTTCCACTCGCGGTGGGGATGGGCAAGAAGCCCCCAAACATGAGTCAGCATCCACAACCTCCTACCTGTCAGAATTGAAACTGGAACATTCCAGTTCGTGCCCTGCGTAAGCTAACGGGCCTCACTGACATTATAGGCAGGAGTGCGACGGCTTTGCCTAGCCGTCGCGCTAACTCGCTACTATCGTCGAATCTTGATCAGCCAATCATCATGTTCAGGTGCAGGTGGTGCATGATCCATAATGTGCCGCCAATGACCAGCAGCAGGATGGTGATGGTGAAGACGAAGGACATGAAGTTCCAGCCTTCATCCGCCTTGGTGTTCATGTGCATGAACATCACCAGCTGGACGAGAACCTGCGCTACGGCAGTGGCCACGATGATCAATACCGTGGGCGTCGTGGCCATGGCTCCGGTCATGACGACGGCGAACGGAATAATGGTCAGTACGAGGGACAGGATCAATCCGATGACATAGGACTTGACGCTGCCGTGACTGTGCTCGCCGTGTGCAGAGTGCGACTCGCTCATCTCACAGGACTCCCATCAGGTAGACGAAAGAGAAAACGCAGATCCAGACGATATCCAGGAAGTGCCAGAACAGGCTCAGGCACATGATGCGCGGGCGGGTCATGTCGTTGAGCCCCTTGGTCTGTAGCTGCACCAGCATCACCAGAAGCCAGACCAGGCCAAAGAAGACGTGCAGGCCGTGAGTGCCGACCAATGTGAAGAACGAGGACAGGAAGGCACTGCGATCCGGCCCGTAACCGAGATGAATCAGGTGCTGGAATTCATAGAGTTCCAGCCCGATGAATCCGGCTCCCAGCAGGAAGGTGATGCCCAGCCAAGCCTTCAGTTGCGTCACACGGTTGGCATTCATGGCCAGTACGGCCATGCCATAGGTGAAACTACTGAACAGCAGCAGGAAGGTGCTGATCAGAATCAGCGGGAGTTCGAAGATATCGGCGCCAGTGGGGCCGCCGGCCGTGCCCTTCATGAGCACGGCATAGGTGGCGAACAGGGATCCGAAGATCACCAGGTCGCTCATCAGGTAGACCCAGAAGCCGAAGATCTTTATGCCACCGGCATCGTGGTGCTCATGCTCATCGGCATGGGCGTCGTGATTGCTCATGGTTTCCGTTGTCATAGTTACGCCTGCATCTCCAGCCGTTCTTTGTGTTCGCGCTCGATACGTTCGACCTCGGAAGCGGGTACGTAGTAATCGATGTCGTCATTGAACACGCGCGCGAGGAAGCTGACGAAGGTGCCGATCGCACCGACCGCTGCCAGCCACCAGATATGCCATACCAGGGCGAAGCCGAGGATCAGGGCGAACAGGCTGATGATGGGCCCTGCTACGGTATTTCTTGGCATGTGGATATCCTGATACGGTCCTTCGCTTACCGTCTTGGCACCGGCCTGCTTCTGTGCCCAGAAGGTATCGATGCCGCTGACATTCGGCAGATGGGCGAAGTTATAGAACGGCGCCGGCGACGAGGTGGACCACTCCAGCGTACGAGCGTCCCAGGGATCGCCGCTGACATCCTGATTCTGTTTGCGGTCACGAATGCTCACGTAGAACTGGATCACGGTGCAAATGATACCGAACAGGATGATGACGGCACCGACCCAGGCCAACAGCATCCATGGCTGCCATTCAGCGGTGTCGTAGGACTGCATGCGACGCACGGCACCGAAGAAGCTCAGCACGTAGAGCGGCATGAATGCCAGATAGAAGCCGATCAGCCAGCACCAGAAAGAACGCTTGCCCCATTTCTCGTTCAGCGTGAAGCCGAACGCCTTGGGGAACCAGTAGGTCAGGCCGGCCAGCATGCCGAACAACACACCGCCGATGATCACGTTGTGGAAGTGCGCGATCACGAACAGGCTGTTGTGCAGCACGAAATTCGCCCCTGGAATGGCCAGCATCACACCGGTCATGCCACCGAGGGTGAAGGTGATGATGAAGCCCAGGGTCCACAGTACCGGCGAGGTGAACTCGAGACGTCCCCGGAACATGGTGAACAGCCAGTTGAACACTTTCACCCCGGTGGGTATGGCGATGATCATCGTCATGATGCCGAAGAACGCATTGACGTTGGCGCCCGCCCCCATGGTGAAGAAGTGGTGCAGCCAGACAATGAACGACAGGATGGTGATCGCCACCGTGGCCCAGACCATCGTGCCGTAGCCGAACAGACGCTTCCTGGCGAAAGTGGCGATGACCTCGGAAAAGACGCCGAAAGCCGGCAGGATCAGGATGTACACCTCCGGATGGCCCCAGGCCCAGATGAGATTGACGTACATCATCATGTTGCCGCCAAAGTCATTGGTGAAGAAGTGCATCCCGAAGTAGCGATCCAGCGTCAGCAGGGCGATGGTCGCGGTCAGAATCGGGAAAGAGGCGATGATCAATACGTTGGCGCACAGCGACGTCCAGGTGAAGATCGGCATGCGGAACATTGTCATGCCCTTGGTACGCATCTTCAGGATCGTCACGAAGAAGTTGATACCGGTGAGCGTCGTCCCTATCCCCGATATCTGTAATGCCCATATCCAGTAATCGACCCCGACCCCGGGACTGTATTCGATCCCTGATAATGGCGCATAGGCCAACCAGCCGGTCTTGGCGAATTCACCCACCACCAGCGAGATGTTGACCAGGATCGCACCGGCCGCGAACAGCCAGAAACTCAAGTTGTTGAGGAACGGGTAGGCAACGTCGCGCGCTCCGATTTGCAGCGGCACCACCAGGTTCATCAGGCCGATGACCATGGGCATGGCGACGAAGAAGATCATGATCACGCCGTGGGCGGTGAAGATCTGGTCATAATGATCGGGTGGCAGATATCCCTCAGCGCCGGCCGAAGCCATGGCGAGTTGGGTCCGCATCATGATGGCGTCGGCAAACCCTCGGATCAGCATCACCAGAGCGACGATGAAGTACATGATGCCGAGTTTCTTGTGATCGACGGAGGTGAACCATTCCGTCCACAGCCACTTCCACTTACGGAAATAGGTGATGGCACCGATCAACGCGATGCCTCCGATCGCCATCGCGACCGCGACCACCATGATGATGGGGTCGTGGAAAGGGATCGCGTCTATGCTGAGTTTTCCGAACATAGTGTTACTCCGCTGCCTCCGCACTCATGGGCATATCGCCGTGGTCGTCCTCTGCCTCGCCGTGACCGGCGTGCATATCGCCATCGTCGCTGCCGGTATGGAAGCTCCTGATGATGTCTTCGTACATGCCGGGTGAGACCTCCGAGTAATACTCCACCGGATGGTCTTCGGTCGGTTGTGCCAGCTCGTTGTAGCCGTCGGGGAAGTCGATCGTCTGGTCGGATTCACGAACCTCGTCGACCCACGCTTCGAACTCCTCCTGTGATGTGGCGATCGCATCGAACGTCATGCCTGAGAAGCCGGCGCCACTGTAGTTGGTGGAGCGACCGTCGTAGACCCCCTCGTGATTGGCGATCAGGTGAACATCATTGTCCATGCCGGCCATGGCGTAGATCTGGCTACCCAGGGTCGGAATGAAAAAGGCGTTCATCACTGAACCTGAACTGACCCGGAAGCGCACCGGTACGTCAGTGGGGAAGGCCACTTCGTTGACCGTTGCGATGCCCTGCTCCGGATAGATGAACAACCACTTCCAATCCAGCGATACCGCTTGAATCTCCATCTGCTCTGATGGGTCATCCGCGATCGGTTTGTGTGGGTCCAGGCTGTGCGACGTATACCAGGTCAGCCCGGCCAGGAAGATGATAATGATGCAGGGAATGAACCAGACGATCCCTTCGATCCAGTTATTGTGCGCCCATTCCGGATGGTAGGCCGCGTCCTTGTTACTACGGCGATAGCGCCAGGCGAACAGCAGTGTCATCACGATGACGGGAATGACGACAATCTGCATCAGGGCAAATGACGTCAGAATCAGGGTCCGCTGTTCCGAACCGATCTGGCCCATGGGATCCAGCAACTCCGAACTACATCCCGTCAGCAGCAGGGTAAGCGTCAGCAGCAGCAAGATGCCGAGCACGCGCAAGTGGTGGGGTCTTCTCATGTTACGACCTCGTCAGGGCTTGGAGGCAGGACATCATCCATATCACCTGTTAGCAGGCTAAAAACGGCAATTCCAGGACTCTCCCTGTCGTGGCACTCGCTATAAGCTATCCTGAGATGCTACGGAGCGGAAACCGCAAGGGAGTCGGGTGTCAGGCTCGGGGCGGAAAATGGGAGTCGCCGATCGAGCCTCTTCTCACGGGGATGGCATTATCGTGATCAGAGGCGGTAAAGGGAAGGGACGATTTGTCGCAGGTTGTCACATCCAGGCCCGGCGTGGCCCGTCTCGTGACGACGCATGGGGTCGTCACGAGTTGGATACAGGCCGGTCGGGCGGTTAGCGTGGCAATTGCGAGAGTGCGGTTTCCAGGTGGTCGACGGTTCGGTCGATATTCTGCAACTTGTCGAGACCGAATAGACCGATACGGAAGACCTGGAAGTCTGCTCCTTCATCACACATCAGGGGAACGCCGGCAGCGACCTGCAATCCAGCTTGCATGAATTTCGCGGCGATCGCGGGGTCGTCGCTGTAGCTGACCACGACACCGGGTGCCTGGAAGCCTTCGGCGGCGACACTGGGAAAGCCGTGTCGTTCCAGCACTGCACGGGCGCGTCTCCCCAACTGCCATTGGTCATCGCATGCCTTGTCGAAACCATAGGCTTCGTTTTCCCGCATGATGTCGCGCAGGCGACGTAGCCCGTCGGTGGGCATGGTGGCGTGGTAGGCGTGCCCGCCATTCTCGTAGGCCTGCATGATCTGGTGCCATTTACGCAGGTCGGCGGCGAAACTGGTGCTGGTGGTGGTCTCCAGTCGTTCCAGTGCCCGCGGTGACAGCATCACCATGCCGCAGCAGGGCGAACCGCTCCAGCCTTTCTGGGGAGCGCTGATCAACACATCCACGCCGGTCGCCTGCATGTCGACCCAGGCCGTTCCGGAGGCGATGCAGTCGAGCACGAACATGCCGCCGACGCGATGCACCGCCTCGGCAACCTGGCGAAGGTAATCATCGGGCAGGACCATGCCGGCGGCGGTCTCTACATGAGGAGCGAAGACCAGATCCGGTTTGTCCGTTTCGATGGCGTCCACCACGTCTTCGATGGGAGCGGGGGAAAAAGGGGATTGAGCACCGTCGGCGATCTTCCGGGCTTTCATGACTCGTGAAGACGCCGGGATATCGCCCATCTCGAAGATCTGGGTCCAGCGGTAACTGAACCAGCCGTTGCGGATCACCAGGGTCGAGGCGTTGGTAGCGAACTGGCGTGCCACGGCTTCCATTCCAAAGGTACCGCTACCGGGTACGATCACTGCCGCTTCGGCATGGTAGACTGCCTTGAGGGTATGGGAAATGTCGCGCATCACCTGCTGGAACGATTGCGACATGTGATTGAGCGATCGGTCGGTATAGACCACCGAATACTCGAGCAATCCATCCGGATCGACGTCGGGTAATAGACCGGGCATGGCATTCACTCCCTATTTCGTTATGTAACCCATTAGACTATGGCGTTGGCCGGGCCAAAAGCCAGGGAAAAACGCCGGTTTTTAGCCATCCATACAAAAAATCCCGCTAACCAGTGGAGGGGTATGCGCGCCTTCGTTCCCTATATGTTGCTGCTGCTGACCGCGATCATTTTTTCGGGCAACATCCTGGTCGGCAAGGCCCTCAGCGATTTGCCACCGTTGACCATTTCCTTCGGTCGCGTGTTCATCGCCCTGTTATTCATGATACCGCTTGGTTGGCGGCAGGCGGTAAAAGCGCGCCAAGCATTTCGTCAACACTGGGGTGTGCTGTTGGGACTGGCATTGAGTGGCGTGACATTCTTCAATGCCTTGATCTACACCTCATTGCAATACACGTCGGCCACCAATGTCGCCATCCTGGAGAGCACGATTCCGGTGGTGACGATTCTGTTCAGTTTTTTATTACTGGGTGAGCGCTATCGGCCCATCCAGTGGCTGGGTGTGGCGATGTCGCTGGCGGGAGCCATCGCGGTGATCGTCATGGCGGATTCAGCCGACGCTGGCCTGGCATCGGTCAACATCGGCGATGGCATCATGGCAGTAGCGGTACTGATGTGGGTTGGCTATTCGCTGCTGGTCAAGGATCATTTGTCGACGTTCCCACGATTCGGGGGACTGCTGGTGATGCTGGTCATCGCCAATCTCGCGCTCGCGCCCATTGCCTTGTGGGAGAATCTGGCCCTCGGGACGCCGCCGGCCCTGGATACTGGCCACTGGCTGGGATTGCTCTATCTGGGGATCTTCCCGTCCGTGGTGGCGCTGCTGTGCTATACCCGTGCCATCGGCGACGTGGGTCCCACCCAGGCAGCGGTGTTCCTCAATCTGTTACCGATCTTCACCATGCTCGGCGCCTGGTGGTTGCTGGGCGATCGCATCCTGCCGGCGCAGATCGTGGGCAGTATTGTCGTGATCGCCGGTGTCGTCCTGACCACTCGCGAGCGAAGGTCCGCCCACGTTGAATCGGAGTCAGTTTCATGACGTCACAACGCTCGTCATCCATATCGTCCGCAGCCCCGGACACGCCGGCGGTTTTCTCTCGCCAACTGGCCATCGCCATCCTGATGAGCGTGGCCTGCCTGTTTGCCTCGAATCATGTGGCCGCCCGCATCGCTTTCGATGCCGACACCGGCTTGCTATTGGCCGTGCTGGCGCGTTCGGGCGTGGCGATCGTCGTGCTGTCGGCGATCGTGGTCTGGCGGCGCGAAACCCTGGCGGTTCCGTCGGGACAACGACGCTGGCAGCTGTTGGTCGGTTTTCTGATTACCCTGCAGAGCTTGTGTCTCTATTCAGCCGTTGCTCGGGTGCCGGTGGCCGTGGCATTGCTGTTGATGAATACCTTCCCCATCCAGTTGGCCCTGTTGACCTGGGCGCTGGGCGGTGCACGGCCATCACTACGGGCAAGCCTGATCATGGGCGGTATCCTGATCGGTCTAGTGCTGGTGCTCGACATCCCCACCTGGTTGTCCCGGCCGGAAGCGATGGGGCCGCAATGGCTGCCGGGAATCCTTTTCGGTGTGGGGGCGGCCTCGGCATTTTCCTGTGCACTATGGGTCACCGATCGCAAGCTGAAAGGCCTCGACGGTGCCGTGCGCACCCTGCTGACGATGGTTACCGTCTTCATTTGCATGGTGCTCGCCGGTATGTCGGGAATACTGCCGGGTGGTCTGGCAACCCCGAGCCGTATCGAGGGCTGGTATGGCCTGATCCTGCTGGCGGTGCTCTACGGTGTCGGCTTTTCGGTCCTCTTCACCTGCGTCCCACGGCTCGACATGCCGCGTAATGCCCCGGTCATGAATATCGAGCCGGTGGCCGCCCTGTTGCTGGGCTACCTGGTGCTCGGCCAGGTTCTGACCCCCATCCAGCTAATGGGCGGTGCGGTCGTGCTGGCCGGTATCGTGGTGCTGAGCGTGTCGAAGGGGCGTTGATGGCTCACCGATAACTATCCCGGAACTGCTGGCGAAGCTGGTTCTTCTGTACCTTGCCCATGGTGTTGCGAGGCAGGCTGTCGACGAAGAAGATCCGCTTGGGTTGCTTGTAGCGCGCCAGTCGGCCGTCGAGAAAGGACAGCACCTTGTCCTCGTCGATATCGGCATCGGCGTCGGGGACCACGACAGCGGTCACCCCCTCGCCGAAATCCGGATGGGGCACCCCGATCACCGCGGATTCCACGACCCCTTCGAGTTCGTCGATCACCTGTTCGACTTCCTTGGGGTAGACGTTGTAGCCCCCGGAGATGACCAGGTCCTTGTCGCGGCCGACGATGTGGACGTAATCGCGTTCATCGACCATGGCCAGGTCGCCGGTGATGAAGAAGCCATCGTCGAGCAGTTCTTCGCGGGTTTTCTCGGGCATGCGCCAGTACCCGATGAAGACGTTTGGTCCGCGTACCTGAAGCATGCCGATGTCCCCCTTGGGAACCTCGTCGCCGGTTTCGCGATCGGTGATACGGATCTCCACGCCGGGCAGGGGAAAACCCACCGTGCCGGCACGACGTTCCCCATCGTACGGATTGGAGGTGTTCATGTTGGTTTCGGTCATGCCGTAACGTTCGAGGATGGCATGCCCGGTCCGCTGCTCGAATTCCCGATGGGTTTCGGCGGTCAATGGCGCCGAACCGGAGATGAACAGGCGCATGTTGGCGGTGAGTTCGGGTGTCAGCCGTTCGTCCTGAAGCAACCGGGTATAGAAGGTCGGGACGCCCATCATCACCGTGCCCTGTGGTAGCTCATCCAGGATCGCCTCGGCATCGAATCGTGGCAGGAAGCGCATGCTTGACCCCACCATCAGCGAGACGTTGCACGCTACGAACAGTCCGTGGGTGTGGAAGATCGGCAGTGCGTGGATCAGTCGGTCATCGGCGCTGAAGCGCCAGTACTTGACCAGTGCCTCGGCATTGGAACTCAGGTTGCGATGGGTGAGCATGGCGCCCTTGGAGCGACCGGTGGTGCCCGATGTATAGAGGATGGCCGCCAGGTCGTTCTCTTCCCGCATGACGATATCGGTGCGGGGCGCAGTCTGTTCGGCAATGTCCATCAGGCTGCCGTCGGCGTTGGTACCCAGTGTGGCGACTTGTGGGCAACCGGCGGCAGTGGCCACGCGTTCGGCATCCGGGCGATCGGCAGGTCGGCAAACGAAGAGTGCCGGTTCGGCATCGCTCAGGAAGTAGTGAACCTCGTCGCTCGTATAACCGGTGTTCAAGGGCAGGTAAACGCCACCGATCCGTAGTGTGGCGAGATAGAGCAGGATCGTCTCCGGGCTCTTGTCGACCTGCACCGCGACCCGATCACCGGGAGTGACCCCGAGTTTGGTGAGGGCCCCGGCCAGACGCTCGGTGGCATCGAGTGCTTCCTGGTAAGCGTAGCGACGACTATCGCGGGTACCGATGAAATCGGCATCACCGCGCGTTCGCATGCGTCGTTCGAAGATGGCGAAGAGGTTATGGTTCATTTGACAGTCTCTCCCTTGGCCAGCTTCCTGGCTTTACGGGCCAGGTCACGGACCTCGCTGGAACGGGCCACGGTGGCGTTGGCGATGTAGTTTTCGTGGTTGCGCTCGATATTGTCGAGGACATAGAGGTAGTTGACCATCAACCCGACGGCTTGCTTGAGACCTTTGGTGGAGACGTCGCCAAGCCAGTTGATGCGATGCAATTCCGCGCCATTGCCCAGATGAAAACGCGCCACTGGGTTGAGCGGCAGTCCACGGCTGTTCTTCTCGTCGACCAGATAACGGGCTGCCAAGGGTTTGATCACGGACTTGAGTCGTTCGCAGCGCTCGACATCGGCATGCCAGTCAGGCGTATCGAGTTCGGCGAGCGTGTCCAGCACGTCCTTGGATAGCGTCTCGTTCTCACGTTGTTCGGCCAGCCAGTGAGCGAAGCCCGGGACGGGGGAAAGAGTCACGAAATGCTTGAGTTGGGGCAGTTCCTGTTTGAGTTCCTGCACCACCTGTTTGATCAGGAAGTTGCCGAAGGAAATGCCGCGCAGCCCCATCTGACAGTTGCTGATACCGAAGAAGGCAGCGCTGTCCGCGGATTCCGGATCCTGAACGCCTGAGTCGTCGCCGGTAAGAATCGGTTGAATGCGGTCGGGCAGTCCCTTGTGAAGTGCCACCTCCACGAAGATCAACGGGTCATCGCCGATGGCCGGGTGGAAAAAGGCGAAACAGCGCCGGTCCCGGGCATCGAGGCGACGGCGCAGATCGTTCCAGTCGCGAATCTCATGCACGGCTTCGTAGTGGATGATCTTTTCCAGAATCGAGGCCGGTGTATTCCAGTCGATACGCTTGAGTACCAGGAAACCGCGATTGAACCAGGAGCCGAAGAGATGAGCGAAATCAGCGTCGATAGGTGTCAGCTCCGGTCGGTCGCGCAATAAGGCCAGCAGGTCTTCACGCATGTGCACCAGTTCCGTGGTGCCACCGCTGGTCAGATTGAGACGCCGGATCAGTTCCTGGCGTCGCGGCTCGCATGCCCTGAACAACGCCCCCAGACTGTCGTTGTCTCGCCGCTCGGCATAACGAGTGTAGGCCGCGTCGATCGCGTCAGGGTCGGCGGCAAAGTCGTCGGCCAGTCGCTCGAAGAAGCGTTCGCGTTCGTCAGTGCCAAGCCGTTGATACATGCCGAGCGTTCGACTCGCCAGGGCAATACTGGACGCCTCGCCGTCACTGGCCAGCAGGGTGTGGCACGCCTCGATGAGGCGCCGGTGATCCGGAGGCTCTCCATCGCCCTGTCGGCGCCGCAACAGCGCATCGCGCTGGGTGATGGATTGAAACAACTCTTGCAGGAAGGTCATGTTCATGATCGCGGAGTCCTTCAGCTCATCACCAGATCGGGCAACCAGGTAGCCAGTCCCGGGAAGAAGCACAACAGGAGGATGCCTAGCACCATGCACAGGGCATAGGGCAGGCTGCCGAGTAATACGTCTCGTAGTGAAATATCCGGTGCAATACTGTTGATAATGAACAGGTTCAAGCCGACCGGCGGCGTGATCAGTCCGATCTCCAGGTTGATGGTCAGTACCACGGCGAACCAGTAAGGATCGAAGTCGGCAGCCAGAATGATCGGCATCAGGATCGGCGCGGTCATCACGATCACCGCCACCGGTGGCAGGAAGAAACCGGCTACCAGCAAAAAGATATTGATCACGCCCATCAGAACCCAGCGATTGACTTCCAGGTCGGCAATCGCTCCGGCCACGGTCTGGGTGATGAACAGAGAGGACAGGGCATAGGCGAAAACTTCGGCGGCGGCAATGATCAACATGATCATCACGCTCTCACGCAACGAATCACGCATGATCAGCTTGATCGGCCCGATTTGCCACATGCGATAGATAAGGATCGCCAGTGCCAGGCATAGTATGGCGCCCACACCGGCGGCTTCTGACGGCGTGGCCACACCGCCGTAGAGAGCGAACAGGATTCCCAGTACCACGACCAGAAAGGGGAGAACCCGCACCAATGCCTTGAGATTGGCATCGATGTTTTCACGCATGTTGCGTTTGAGGCTCTCGGTAGTCGTTGCCAGCGGATTGTGGTATCCCCCGGCCAGTTTGCAGGCGATCAGCGTCCAGGCCATGAACAGCCCCGCCAGCATGAAGCCTGGGATTACGCCGGCAATGAATAGTCTGCCGATGGAGGTTTCGGTGGAGATGCCGTAGATGATCATCGTCACCGAGGGGGGAATGAGGATGCCCAGTGTGCCACCAGCGGCGATACAGCCGGCGGCCACGCCGTCCGGATAGCCACGGGTACGCATTTCGGGGATGCCCATCTTGCCGATGGCTGCACAGGTCGCCGGCGAGGAGCCGGACAGGGCGGCGAAAATCGAGCAGGCGCCGATGTTGGAGATCGCCAGCCCTCCAGGCAGTCGGCCCAGCCACAGGTCCAGCGAGCGATAAAGGTCGCGCCCGGTGGGTGAGGACGCCACCGCGGCGCCCATCAGGATGAACATGGGGATGGCGATGAAGCCGAATTCGGCGATCCGGTCGAAAAACGTCTCACCGAAATAGGTGAGTTCCGCGATGCCGCGACTGCTGACCAGAGCGATCAGTGAGATGCCGCCCAGGGCGAAGGCTATCGGCATGCCGATGCCCATCAGTACGATCAGCCCGATGGCGACGAGGATACCGGCGGTAATGGGATCCATACTCACTCCTCCCCACGCAGGATTTCGGCAATGTACTGCAAGGACAACTGGGTCGCGCCTATGGCCATGGGCAGGACTGCCGGCCATAACGGTGGGTTCCATACCGAACCGGTTGTCCAGCCGCCATGCCAGGCTTCATACACATACACCCATGAGGCGTAGGCGAGGCAGGCGCAGAAGGCCAGTCCACATAACGACGCAGCCAGGTTCATCAACTTGCGAGGCATACCGTTGAGCTTGTCCGGCAGTACGCGTACGGCTACATGTCCACCGGTCAACAACACATAAGGGCTACCCAACAGCATCGCGCCCGTGACCGAGAAAACCGTGAACTCGGTCTGCCAACTGGTACTCATACCGAGTACGTAACGTACGAAGACCATTTGGGTGACCGCCAATGTACCGCCGATGAACAGTGCGGCTGCCAGATAAGCCAAGGCTTGACTGATAGCATCCATCAGCCGGATGTAGCCGCCGACGATCACGCTGCGAGAGGGGGCCGAGGATGACGTCGTATGAGACATGGATCTCTCCGGAATAACAGGATGTCCGCCCCCGAAGGGGCGGTCCCTCCGGTCCGCAGGGCGTGCGGCCGGGGATCACTCCACTGCGAGAGCGGCGTCGATGATCGCCTGACCGTTCTCGACTTCCTCGGCAAAGTTCTTGTAGGAGGTTTCCTTGGCAATCTCCAGCCAGGCGTTGTAGTCCTCCTCTGACATGCTGACGACTTCGACGCCGTTCTCTTCGAATACTTCGACCATCTTGTCGTCCAGGCCGGCAGCCTCGTTGGCGAAGAATTCTTCCGCCTCTTCCGCTGCGGCCATCAGGGCCGCCTGCTGTTCTTCATCGAGGTCCTGCCAGCTCTGTTCGGAGATCAGGATCGGTTCATACATGAACCACAGCGCATAGTCGCCCGGCTCGGTCAGGCACTCCACCTGCTCGTAGAGTCGGAAGGAAACGAACGACATGGACGAGGTGTTGGCGGCATCCAGTACGCCGGTCTGCATGGCGGTGTAGATCTCCGAAGAAGGCATGGAGGAGATCGACGCACCGGCGGCTTCCAGCATTTGCTCGAACGCCGGACCCGCGGCACGGAAATTCTGGCCTTCGACGGTATCCGGTGAGGTGATGCAGCGTTCGCTGGATGCGAAACCACCGGCCAGCCAGGCATCTGACAGCACGCGGGCACCGCCTTCCTGAATGACGTCCTTGATCATGTCCATGTATTCGGAGTCATTGAGACGCTGGGCATGCTCATGGTTGCGGACCAGGCCGGGCATCAACGTGGCGGAGAACTCAGGGTGGCGACCACTGGCATAGTCCAGCGGTAGAGCGGTAATGTCGAGGCGGCCACGAACCAGGGCGCCCCACTGTTCATCAGCCTTGAACAGTGACTGGCCCGGATGGACTTCGATTTCCAGGCCGACATCGGCTTCGGCGACGCGTTCGGCCAGCATCTGCACCATTTCGTCACGGACGTCCCCCTGGCCGCCGGGGAATTGGTGGGAGGCGCGCAATACGGTGTCGGCGGACGCAAGAGAACTGGCTGTCAGCGCCGCCAGCGATAACGCTGTGACGGCGGGAGTGAGTGGGCGTGTCATGATAGCTCCAATAGATTGTTGTTGTGGTATCTCATATTCATCAGCACTGCTGATGTATACTTCTATAGGCCTATAGATATACTAGTGTCAAACGTCCCGGGGTAGACAATGGTGGTAGAGCGAGCGAAGCCCATGCAGGAAGGAGAGATGGCATGAAGCGATCCAATGCCCAGCGGCTGCGAGACTCTCTGGAAAATGACATCATCAATGGCCATCGGGTGCCCGGGGAGCGCCTGGATCCCGATACCCTGTGTCGCGAGTTCGATGTCTCCCGTACCCCGGTACGTGAAGCGATCCAGCAATTGGTCGCCAGCGGCCTGGTTACGGTGTCACCCAAGAAAGGGACCTTCGTGGCCAAGGTCGGAATCGAACAGTTGATCGAGATGTTCGAGGTGATGGCCGAGTTGGAGGGGATGTGCGGACGCCTGGCAGCGCGGCGGATCAGTGCCGCGGAACTTGCGTCACTCAGCGCCACTCTCGAGCGCTGTGAAGCTGCGGCCGCGGCAGGCGATACCGACGAGTATTATTACGAGAACGAAGCTTTCCACGAGTGTATCTATGCGGCCAGTCATAATGGTTTCCTGGCCGAAGAAGCGCGGCAGTTGAAGCAGCGGCTCAAGCCCTACCGGCGTCTTCAGTTACAGGTGCGCAAGCGTATGAACCACTCGATGAACGAACATCGACGCATTGTCGAAGCGATCGTCGATGGTGATGCCGAGCGGGCACAGCAGGAATTGCGCGATCACGTCCTGATCCAGGGCGAGCGTTTCAGCGATTTCGTCGCCAGCGTCAAATCGCTGGGCGTCTGATGCGGTTCGCGGCACGACGCAGGGGGCACCCCCGCGTCGCTGAATCGTGACCGGGTTCACACCTCCTTATACAACTCGGCCCCTTGCTGGCGGAACTTCTCGGCCTGTTCCTCCATGCCTTTCTTGATCGCTTCCTCGTCGCCGGTCAGGCCCTTCTCCCGCGCGTAGTCACGAACTTCATGGCTGATCTTCATCGAGCAGAACTTCGGTCCGCACATGGAGCAGAAATGCGCGACCTTGGCGGAGTCCTTGGGTAGGGTTTCGTCGTGGTACGCGCGGGCGGTGTCCGGGTCGAGCCCCAGGTTGAACTGATCCTCCCAGCGGAATTCGAAACGTGCCTTGGACAGGGCGTTGTCGCGGCGTTGGGCGGCCGGATGACCTTTGGCCAGATCGGCGGCGTGCGCGGCGATCTTGTAGGTGATGATGCCGGTCTTGACGTCGTCCTTGTTGGGCAGGCCGAGGTGCTCCTTGGGTGTGACATAGCAGAGCATGGCGCAGCCGTACCAGCCGATCATCGCCGCCCCGATCCCCGAGGTGATGTGGTCGTAGCCCGGGGCGATATCGGTGACCAGCGGCCCCAGGGTATAGAAGGGCGCTTCGTCACAGTACTCGAGCTGCTTGTCCATGTTCTCTTTCACCAGATGCATGGGCACGTGGCCGGGGCCCTCGATCATCACCTGCACGTCATGCTTCCAGGCAACCTTGGTGAGTTCGCCCAGAGTGCGGAGCTCGGCCATCTGCGCCTCGTCGTTGGCGTCGGCCACCGAGCCCGGGCGCAGACCGTCGCCTAGGGAGAAGGCCACGTCATAGGCCTTCATGATCTCGCAGATGTCTTCGAAGTGGGTATAGAGAAAGCTTTCCTCATGGTGGAACAGGCACCACTTGGCCATGATCGAGCCACCGCGGGAGACGATGCCGGTGACCCGGTCGGCGGAAAGGGGCACGAACGGTAATCGCACGCCGGCATGGATGGTGAAGTAGTCCACCCCCTGTTCGGCCTGCTCGATCAGCGTATCGCGGAACACCTCCCAGGTCAGGTCCTCGGCGACGCCATTGACCTTCTCCAGCGCCTGGTAGATGGGTACGGTGCCGATCGGTACCGGCGAGTTGCGAATGATCCACTCGCGGGTCTCGTGAATGTTCTGGCCGGTGGAAAGATCCATGATGGTGTCGGCACCCCAGCGGATGCCCCAGGTCATCTTGTCGACTTCTTCCTCGATGGAGGAGGTCACCGCCGAGTTGCCCAGGTTGCCATTGATCTTCACCAGGAAATTGCGACCGATGATCATCGGCTCGGTTTCCGGGTGATTGATGTTGTTGGGAATGATGGCGCGACCTTCGGCGACCTCGCGGCGCACGAACTCCGGGGTGATCTCCTCGGGCAGTTTGGCGCCGAAGCCTTGCCCGGCGTGCTGATGGCCCAGAATGCGTTCCACCTCGTCGGATCCCAGTGCCTGACGACGCTGGTTTTCGCGGATGGCGATGAATTCCATTTCCGGCGTGATGATGCCCTGGCGAGCATAGTGGAGTTGGGTGACATTCCTGCCGGACTTCGCCCGTCGCGGTGTGCGGGTCAGGTCGAAACGCAGCGGCGCGAGCATCGGGTCGTTGGCGCGTCGCCGCCCGTACTCGCTGGTCGGTCCGTCGAGCCATTCGGTATCGTCACGCTCGTCGATCCAGCGCCGTCTCAGTTCCGGTAGTCCCTTGCGCAGATCGATGTCGGCATCGGGATCGGTATAGGGGCCGGACGTATCGTAGACCAGCAGCGGAGGGTTCTCCTCATCGGTTCCAGACGTCTTGGTCGGCGACAGTGATATCTCCCGAAAGGGCACGCGGATGTCTTCCCGTGAGCCTTCGGCGTAAATCTTGCGCGAACCGGGCAGGGCGTGAACGGCTGCGTCGTCGACGTGCGCGGTTTCAGCGAGAAAGTGATGGGTAGTGGCCATCGGTGTTGCTCTCCCATTGTCATGGGGAGGTCGCGAAGGTAGGACAGTGGCAGGTATCGGTTGTCGTCCTGCATGTCGCTTGATCCCTACGCTGGTACCCTCCCGAAGGAATTAACCAGTTCAGGTTCAACGGGCCCCATGCTCGGCGTTGATGACGCTGCATGATCTCAGCCGGTTCCACCGGCACCCCGTCAAGCGATGGCATCGCGCTGCGCGATACCTGGATGGCCGAACGGGAACCCCGTCCGGCCGTGGCAATGGGACGGTCAGTCGGCCTGATCCAATCCCATCTGCCAGAAGTCGATCTCCAGTCGGGTCGCATCATGAAAGACCGTGGTCAGCTCGTGGAAACGTGCCGGGGTCACGTCGTTCAAGCTTGCGTTCAACCAGTTCCTCTCGCGTTCCATGGCGTCCTGAAATTCCCGGCTTTCATACATGGCGATCCAGGCATCGAAAGGGTTGTCATTGCCTCTGACGGTAAACGACTGCCGGTTCAACCAGTTGGCGATTTCGCCGTAACCGACCAGGCAGGGGGCGAGCGCCACGTGCAGGTCGAGCAGGTCACCGCGCGCTCCGATATCCAGCACGTAGCGGGTATAGGCCAGTGTGGCCCGTGCTTCGGGCAGTTTGCTCAGTTGCTGTTCGTCGATTCCCCATGCCCGGCAATAGTCGATATGGAGATCGAGTTCCATATCGAGGATGGTCTTCAACTCGTCATAGGCATGACGCAACTCACCGATCGAGCGACTCTTGTAAATGGCCAGCGCAAAGGCGCGGGCGAAATGGATCAGGAACAGGTAGTCCTGCTGAAGGTAGTGGCGAAAGGCGTCTGCCGGCAGGGTGCCTGCCCCGAGCTGGCGGACGAAGTCATGCTCGATATAGCGCGCCCAATCGTCCTGGCAGGCGGCTTTCAGATCGTCGAAGCGATACCCCATGTCAACTCCATTCATGCGTCGATCCGGGCTGAAGGAGCAGGGGTGGTACGGAAGGATAAAAACAGACCGAGCCACGCCTGATTCCCTACGCCGGTTCAGCGGTGCATCGCACCCTTTACCCGGATCAGGTTCAACGGGATCGGCGCTCGGGAGCCGTTCTGCCACTCCTGCGCCATCTCAGCCGGTTCCACCGGCACCCCGTCAAGCGAGTGTGGTTTAGTCTAGCAGCTTGTACGCGGCTTGCCATCCATGGACCCTGTTCATGGTGGCGTCTCTGTTGTTGCATGGGCCAGATGGCCAGTCTTGAGGTAGACGGTTGCGCCTTGGGTGCCCGCGATGACATCCGGGTAGTGGCCTGGGGGGAGACGTATCCAACCGCCGCGAGGATAGGATCGGTCGGCGACCATTACATCTCCGGCCAGTACCAACATCTCGGCGCTGTCTACCGGATCGGCAAACATGACTTCATCCGGCGCCACGCGCTGTATACAGACCCGTTCGAGGTCGTCGGAGAAAAGCGGACAGACATCGCGACCATTCCGAGACAACCAGGAAGACGGATCATGGGTATCGATGCGTACCCTGTGGGTGTCGTCAGGTCTCATCTGCCAGAGTTTCACAAGGATGGTGGCGCCGTCCTCGCTCGATGGTTGATGGGACGAGCCGGGGGGGTTACGCACGTACCAGCCGGCTGGGTAATCGCCTTCCTCGTCAGAGAAGACCCCGGACAGCACGAATATCTCTTCCCCGCCCGGGTGCTGGTGGCGTGGGAAATGAGAGTTGGGTGCGTATCGCACGATACTGGTCGCACGCGCCTTTTCTTCCCCGACACGGTCAAGCATCACTCGCTCGACCCCCATCTGCGGCGAGTCAACCCATTGGTATTCCTCGGGTGCCATCGTCGCGCGGCGCGTAAAATCGGCATTGATTAGCATAGACGGACTCCCGGTGTGCCGATCAAGTGCAGCAAGCTGGTGGTGGCAGGTAAAGCTTGCTCTCTCGAGGCGTGTTATCTGCAGTATAGTGAACCGCGACCGACTCTGAGGCCACCGTCGACATCCTCGATGGCGTTTAGGAGACGCATCAGGTGGCGTTGACCGTGTGCTGTCGGTACAACCAGAGGCCATCGATAAGAAACGAGCTCGATAGCAGCAACAAGGAGAGGGCTGCCAAGCCCGTCGCAGTGGTTTCGGAAATGAAAGGAAGCAGAATCACCAACAGGGTGATGACCTGCCAGACACAGAAGGTCTTGCGGCGTCGGCTCTCGGGGAGATCGGCGCGCAGCCAGGGCCAGGCCCAGCTCGCGGCGACGAAGAGGTAGCGCAGTGCGCCGATGGCGAGGATCCAGGGAGCCACCTTGTCGAGCTGCATGACCGCAACGCACAGCATCAGGATGAAGAATGCGTCCAGCTCCATGTCGAAACGGGCACCGAAGGTGCTTGTCGTTGCCGTTCGCCTCGCCACCCAACCGTCCACGCCGTCGAGAAGCAGAGCGACCAGTGCTATCCCCATGACGAGCTCGACATGGCGGGTTAGCAGTGTCGGCATCCATAGCAATCCCGTGAAGATCGCAATCAGTACACCGCGCAACAGTGTAATACGGTTGGCCCAACCGAACCCCGAGCGTCCAGTCGGCCACCATCCTAACAGCAGTCCCGCCATGCCGAGATAGAGGCTGCCGACTCCCAGGTGGAGCGTGATAGGCGCTGTCGTGAGCAGACGCACGATTTCGGTGAGCAAGGCGACAATCAGTAAGCCGGCACCTAATTCCCGTACCGCTGAATGGGCAATGGGTACGAGCGTCCCCGGTCGAATAGCGAAACGTCTTGCCATGACAGCGTCTCCTCGAGGCGGCGACAGCCGTGCTTCTCCTTCTATGCTGATAGCGTAGTGCATAACGTCTGTCTATAGGGAGAGTGATGCAATTCTATTGCTAAAGTACATGTTATGTACAACTATTGAGTCATGACAGGAATCAAGACGGATGATGATGTCGAAACAAGCAACGGCATTCTGGACGGCCGCAGCGGGGCGGGGTGAGTTGCGCGATGAAGCGCTTGAGCCGCCCGACGATACGGAAGTCCTGATCGACACCCATTACTCGGCTATCAGCCGCGGGACCGAATCGCTGGTCTTTGCCGGACGTGTGCCGCCCAGCGAGTATCAGCGGATGCGCGCCCCGTTCCAGGAGGGGGAGTTCCCGTTTCCGGTCAAGTATGGCTATGCCAGTGTCGGGCGAGTCGAGCAGGGCTCCCCCGATCTGCAAGGACGCGAGGTCTTCTGTCTGCATCCGCATCAGGATCGCTATGTGGTGCCGGCCGAAGCGGTCATTCCGCTGCCCCCGGGGATCCCGGCGGAACGGGCCGTGCTGGCGGCCAACATGGAGACGGCGGTCAACGCCCTGTGGGATGCCATGCCGATGATCGGGGATCGTATCTGTGTCGTTGGCGGTGGGGTGATCGGCATGCTGGTGGCGTATCTGTGCGCAGGCGTCCCCGGGACGCATACCTGCCTGATCGATATCGCGTCGCAACGTCAGGCGTTGGCCGAGGCGTTGGGTATCGGTTTCCAATTGCCCGAGATGGCACCAACGGATAACGACCTGGTCATCCATGCCAGTGGATCGCCGTCGGGGTTATCCCAGGCATTGGCTTTGGCCGGTTATGAGGCCACGCTATTGGAAATGAGTTGGTACGGGGATCAGGATGTTCCGTTGCCGCTGGGTAGCGCATTCCACTCACAACGCCTGACGTTGCGTTCCAGCCAGGTCGGTGGCATCCCCGCAGCCCGACGGGCACGCTGGAGTCATCGTCGTCGCCTGAGTCTGGCGTTGTCATTGCTCGATGATCCGCGCCTGGATGTTTTGATCAGTGGCGAAAGCGATTTTCGTGAACTCCCGTCCCTGATGCCGGTTCTGATGAATGATGAGGGAAAGACACTTTGTCACCGCATTCGTTACGACGCCCAACGGTGACAGCGGCACCGACAGGGCGGCGTCAGTCCAGTGGTGGCCGAGACAAGGAGATATCTTATGTACAGCCTGACCGTGCGTGATCATTTCATGATTGCCCACAGCTTCGATGGTGACGCCTTCGGACCCGCCCAACGGACCCATGGCGCCACCTATGTGACCGATGTGACCTTCCGGCGTCCGGAACTCGACGACAACGATCTGGTGGTCGATATCGCTCTGGCAGGTCAGGTACTCGGCGAGGTATTGAACGAATTTCACCTGAGTAATCTCGATGATGTCGAGGCATTCAAGGGGCGCAATACCACGACGGAGTTCATGGCTCACGTCATTTTCGAGCGACTTTCCACCGCCATTCGGCAAGGCCGTCTGGGTGAACACGCCAAGGGACTGACGGCTCTCTGTGTGACACTGCATGAATCCCATGTCGCCTGGGCCAGCTATGAGGGGGCGCTGTGAGCGCGGATCTGACATTGATCGTCGCCGGCGACCCTGGTCAGTTGACGGGCGGATATGTCTATGATGCCCGTATCGTGGCGGCCCTGCGCGATCTGGGCTGGCATGTCGATGTCATTGGGCTGGAAGGACGCTTTCCGGATGCCGACGAGACCGCTCGCCAGGCAATGGGCGGCACCTTGTCCGCGCTGCCGGATGGGGCGCGGGTGGTCATCGATGGCCTGGCCATGGGGGGATTGCCGGGGCCGGTGTCGCAGGCGGCACACCGTCTCGACATCACCGCGTTGATCCATCATCCATTGGCGGATGAAACCGGGCTGGATGAGACACGGCGCATGGCCCTGCTGGCCAGCGAGACACGGGCGCTGGCTGCGGTGGGGCGCGTGATCGTCACCAGCGATTTTACCGCGCGTCGGCTGGCGAGCTGGCATGTACCGCCGGAGCAGATTGCGGTGGTCGAACCCGGCGTTGTGTCGGCACCACTGGCTGCCAGTGCGACCGACGGGGATGACGCCGAGCGTGAGCAACGTCTGTTGTGTGTGGCCACCGTCACTCCCCGCAAGGGGCACGACCTGCTGATCGAGGCGTTGGCGGGACTGAAGGATAGACACTGGCGATGCGATTGTGTCGGGGGACGGGATCGCGATCCATCACATGACGCGCGGGTGGCCAGGCTGATTCATAGTCATGCGCTCGATTCGCGTATCGTATTGCAGGGCGAGCGATCCCCTGACAACCTGGAAGCGTTTTATGCCGAGGCGGATCTCTTCGTGCTTCCCTCTTACTATGAGGGATATGGCATGGTCGTCACCGAGGCGTTGGCTCATGGCCTGCCGGTACTGACGACGACGGGGGGTGCTCTGGCCCACACCTTGGCGAAAGACGCCGGTGCGGCGGTGCCACCGGGCGATATCGATGCGCTGGGCGATGCATTGCGTCGCTGGCTGGATTCACCGCAGTGGCGTCGGCAGTTACGCCATGGGGCCCGTCAGGCACGTGACCGTTTGCCTCGCTGGCAGGATGCCGGGCAGGCATTTGCTGATGCGTTGCTAAGGTCACCCGTCATGCCGTCGGGAGGGTCGTCATGACGCTCGCTGCCGATGATCTGGCATTCACGTCACCTTGGCTGGCGCAACGCGAGCCGGCCGATATCCAGGCGCGTAACAGGGATTTGACTGCACGCTGTGCCGACTGGTTGGCGCGACATCGGAAAGGCACTCAGCAGCATGTGGCGTGTCTCGATCTCGGCTCCGGTGCCGGTGCCAATCCCGCCTATCTGGCGCCCAGGTTACCGGGGCCACAGTCCTGGTGCTTGGTCGATAACGATGTCAGCTTGTTGCCGACGGCCGAGAAACGTGGCCGCTCGCTACACGATGCCGGTAACCGGCCCATTCGTCTGTCCACAACGGTCCGTGACTTGCGGGAGCTGCGCCACGATCCACTGGCACTGGACGATCTGGTGGCGGTTGCCGACCTGGTGACCGCATCGGCCCTGTTCGATCTGGTCTCTCACTCTTGGGTTGCTCGCCTGGCCGATGCCTGTGCGCGCCACGATGCGTCGGTACTTTTCACTCTCAGCATCGATGGTGACTGGGCGTTTACCGAGGCGGGCCAGCGCCTCGCGATTTCACCGGAAGATGACTGGATACGCGAGACCCTGGCGGTTCATCAGTATCGTGACAAAGGCTTCGGGCCGGCTCTGGGAGGTGATGCGCCGACAAGGCTGGCTCAGATATTCAGCGCCCGAGGATACCGAGTATGGAAACGGCCGAGCCCCTGGATTCTGCGCCCCGAACAGCCCGAGTCGATACCGCTGGCGTTGGCGATGATCCAAGGGTGGGCGATGGCAGTGGAGGAACAGTGC
Organism: Aidingimonas halophila; assembly: GCF_900106955.1. Taxonomy (GTDB): domain Bacteria; phylum Pseudomonadota; class Gammaproteobacteria; order Pseudomonadales; family Halomonadaceae; genus Aidingimonas; species Aidingimonas halophila. The sequence goes on from NZ_FNNI01000007.1 coordinate 62,704, forward strand.
CCTGATACAGCCGATCGTGTTCGCGCCTGGCACCGCGATCGTCATGATGCCTTGACCGCCGGGACATTGGGGCTGATGGTCGGCCACAGGGACCTGTTCGCCATCGCTGGGGACGGGGAGTGATCATGGCTTGGCAGCGTCTGTTGCGGATCGTGCTCAGCCTGGTGGTGCTGATAGGCCTGGCCTGGTGGCTGGATCTGGCAGCGATCGCTGCTGAGGTGCAGCGACTGGACCCGCTGTGGCTGTTGCTGGGACTGATGCTTTCCGTGCCGCAGATGTGGCTGTCGGCCTGGCGTTGGCGTCTGACCGCTCGGGCACTGGGATTGAGGCTGGTCTGGCGACGGGCGCTGGGTGACTACTATCTGGCAACCTTCCTCAATCAGGTGTTACCCGGTGCGGTACTGGGCGATGCGGCCCGGGCCTGGCGTCACGCCCGAGCCAGTGGTATGGCAGGCGGCGCCTGGCGGGCGGTGATCATCGAGCGGCTGTCGGGACAGCTCGTGATGCTGTTGGCGCTGGTGCTGGCCCTGGCACTGTCGCCGCTCTGGCATGAGGCCCTTGGCCGCGTGACGGGGTCGTTGTCGATGAGTATCGAGTGGCTGGTGGCGGGGAGCGTCATCATTGGCGGAACGGTCGCCTTTCATCGCCACCATGTACGTTGCCCCGCCGCGATTCGCACGCTGGTTCACGACTGCCGACGCGCACTACTCGTCGACCGAATCTGGCGTCGCCAGTTACCGGCGTCCGTGCTGGTGATCGCCACTTATGCCCTGATCTTCGTCTGCGCGGCCCGCGCCATTGGCAACGACCTGCCGACGACCTCCCTGCTGGCGCTGGTGCCTCCGGTACTGTTGGCGATGCTGATTCCGCTCTCGGTGGCCGGCTGGGGGTGGCGTGAAGGTGCCGCTGCGTTGGTCTGGAGCAGCGTCGGGTTACCGGCGGCACAGGGTGTGGCCATCTCGCTCAGCTATGGCGTACTGGTGTGGCTGGCGAGCCTGCCGGGGATGCTGTGTCTCATATCGCGTCGACGCACCTCGTCAGCCATGCAGCGGCGTCCGGAACGCGATGTCGAAGAGAGTGTCGTCACCGCAGTCGAAACGTCGCAGCGTAGGGCGGCGGGCCTGGTCCAGCGTATCGATGGGGGCGAGACGCAATCCTGTCTCGCCGGAACCGATCAACAGCGGCGCGACCAGCAGGTGAAGGCGGTCGAGTGCATCGGTATCGATGAAGCGCGAGACCGTCTCGGCGCCGCCCTCGATCAGCACGCGCGGGTTTCCCCGTTCCACCAGTCGCGAAAGCAGCGCAGGTGGCATGACATCACCGGGCGCGTCGGCAATCACCAACCGTTCGACATGGTCGCCGATGCCGGCGGCGGGCTTCGCCCAGGCGCCGACTGCATGCAGGGTGGGGGCGCTGTCATCCTGGAACACGCGAGAGGAGGCTGGTGCCCGGGCATTGGGGTCGAGCACGACACGGACGGGATGGCGCCCTTCGACATGTCGTACCGTCAACAGCGGGTCGTCGGCCACGACGGTGCCGACGCCAACGACCACGGCGTCGACCAATGCCCGCAAACGGTGGAGATGCGTGCGTCCTTCCAGGCCGTTGATGTAATGAGAATGGCCGGTGACGGTAGCGATTCGACCATCGAGACTCTGCCCGAGCTGGGCGATAGCGACATTCCCCGGCGGTATCACCACCGGGAGCAGGCAGTCGAGCAGTTGCCGGGCAGACGCATCGACATGGCCGGCGAATTGCCATCCTTGAGCATCGACTCGCAGGGCGTGGCCCGTGGTCTCCCGGCACAGGGCCGTAGCGCCACGGATATCTCCATCACGGATACGTTGCAGGCAGGTCCAGGCGAGGCTGTCGTCGAGCGGGGGCAGGGCCATGGGATCTCCAAGTCGTCTTCGCCAGCCAATCATGGAATACCCCATCGTCGACGTCGATGGGCAGACAGCGAGGAATGAGTCATGCACCAGGTCGAGCGAGCCATTTTCGATATCCGGCGAGGGTTGCCCATCGTACTCCAGGGTCAGGCGGGAGAGTATGTGTTGGTCCAGCCCCTCGAGGAGGTGACCGAGTCACAGTTGAATGACCTGGTGACCCTGGCAGGTGAGGCCCCCGGCCTGGTGCTCAGCCGTCATCGTCTGGCGTTGCTGCAGTCATCGGAGGATGCCGAGCCCGGTCGGTTGCCTTTGACGATGGCTGCGGCCCGCAATCGGCATTACCTGTATGAGTTGGCGGTCGGAGCCAATATGTCAGTGTCGGCGGTGAATGAACGGTCATCAACCGCGACAGCGTCGGCCGAGCCGGCCAGTCAGGCGGATCGGACCGCGCTGGCGTTGATGCGACAGGCCTTGTTGATTCCCGCCGCGCTGACGGCGCATGTGCCGGCATCGCAGCGTGCCGTCGTCGATGCCAGGATCGCTGACGGTACCCTGCTGGCGGTACCGGTCGAACAGGCGGCACGCTGTGCGGATGCCTCCGGCGGTCGCCTCAAACGGGTCAGCGAGGCACGGGTGCCGCTTGCCGAGTCGCCGGACAGTCGGTTCATCCTCTTCCGCGAAGCGGATGGCCTGCGTGAGCATGTCGCCGTATTGATTGGCCAACCGACTTCCTGGTCGTCGGTAGTGCCGTTACGCCTGCACTCGGCGTGTCTGACCGGCGACCTGTTCGGTAGCCTGCGTTGCGACTGCGGGGAGCAGTTGCGCAATGCCGTGGCCGACATCCACGCCATGGGAGGTGGAGTGCTGCTCTACCTGGCGCAGGAAGGGCGGGGTATCGGCCTGAGCAACAAGCTGCGTGCCTACGCACTTCAGGATATCGGGCACGATACCGTGGATGCCGATCAGATCCTTGGATTCGGCGATGATGAGCGCGGTTACCAGGTCGCGGTGGATATTCTGAACCAGCTGGCGATTCAACGAGTGCAGCTGCTGACCAACAACCCGTTGAAGATGGCCGCCCTGAGCGAGGCCGGAATCGAGGTTATCGGCCGGCAGGCCGTTTATGGGCGATTGACCGATCACAACCACCGTTATCTCAGTACCAAGGCCGATCGGGGGGGACATTGGCTGGACGATGTCTTCAGCGGCTAGGCCCGATTACCGTCACCATGCCATGCCATGCCATGGCATGCGTATCGATCAAGACCTTGGCGAGTCGTTCGGCATAGTGGGTGGTCAGTCGTTCGCCCAACGCTTGAGATGCGAAGTGAGTATCGCCAACGACGCCGCCGGAATGGAGATCTTCCGCGAGCCAGGCGAAGGCCGCGTCGCCTTCCGGCCCCACCAGGTAGCCTTGCCGTTCCAGCGTCTCGCCGCTGGAAGTGGGGCTACCCAGGTGGTCGTGACGCACCTCGTGCGGCGCCAGATGCATCATCAACGAGGTTTCCAGCGCGCCTCCGTGCAGTCCGTGACGGTGCTCTTCGGCCGGTAGCCAGTCCGGGGGCGTCCAGTGCATGTACTGGGCCTTCACCACCAGCATGCCGTGCCGACGACGCAGCGCCAGGGCCGCGATATCCATGATGGCCTTGTTGCCGCCATGAGCGTTGAACAGCACCAGTCGTTCGAGGCCGGCGCGAGCGACGGCAGCTCCATAGGCTTCCAGCGTTGCGATGGCGGTGTCTGCCGGTAGGCTCAGAGTGCCGGGGAAGTCCAGGTGTTCGTCGCTGGCGCCGACAACGATCGTCGGTAGACGCACCACTGGCAATGACGTTGGGAAATGAGTGGTGGCGGCCTCGAGCAAGCCGTCGGCAATATCGCTATCGGTCGACAGTGGCAGATGACTACCATGCTGTTCGATCGCTCCCAACGCCAGGACGGCGACACTTTCCGCGGGGAGTGCCCGGATCTCTGTGGTGGTCAGCGCCTGCCAGTCGAGGAATCGCGGCTCGCTCATGGGTTCTCCTTATCGGGGCATATCCACGTGTTGTCGTTGCGCAATCGGGCATAGAGGTCGCCCGACGCCAGTCCGTCAGCGCCCTGATCGAGCCAGGCTTGCACTCGCTGGGCTGTCTGCCATTCATGCCACTTGAAACGACGCGCTTCACCGGCAACCACGTTGTATTCATAGCCCCCCAGGCTTTCAAGCCGGTTCACGCAAGTCAGTGCGATATCCAGTGCGCCGGCCACGAATTCGACCGACAGTGCCGGCAGCGGCCGGCTGAGCCCGGCCAGTACCTGGTCTTCGAAGCCCTCCACGTCGATCTTGCAGAAGGCCGGCACGCCCTGTTCATCGATCAGAGTATCCAATGTGGTCACCGTTATCGTCACGGTGTCATCCCACCGGATGTGCCGAAAGCCTTTGTTGTCCCGGGCCAGGGTATCGCGCCAGCGATTGGCCAGCGTGGATACGGTAGGCGTGGCGAGGCTGAGCGATAAGGAAGCCTCTCCCGGCATCGCACCGGCGGCCTTGGCGATCAGAGTGATGTCTCGTTGGTGGCCGAGCAGGCGATTGAACCAGCGAAACAAGTGGGGCTGGGGTTCAAGGGCAACGACGCGGGCGCCCAGGCCGGCAAAAGCGGCGCTGCGGTCACCGAGATGGGCGCCGATATCGAAAGCCAGGTCGCCCGGCCTGAGGAACTCGCCATACAGCCGACGCAGGCCACGCTGGCGGCCGGGACGCCAATAAATGATCAGCGATCGGGCGAGACCGATGCTGCGCCGGCATCGGGCCTTCCACGGCTGTAGGGGGGTAGCGTGACGCGACAGATTCATGAGGACCCCCGGCGTTTCAGGGTGTTCTCAAAACGTGGTGTCCTTGCGTTCTTGTCGATACGTCCCCAGGCCTGGACTGGCATGTGACCATGGGACTCGATCGGTGGTGGTGCCGGTGTGGCATGCGGTGTCACGCAAGACACCGATATATCGGTCAGTCGTTGCAGGACCGATGCCGGTTCGGTCTCGCCGGGAACGCTTAGCCAGCCCCGTCCGGCGAGTGCGAGTCCCCAGCGGTCCTGACCGCTGAGATAGGTCAAGGGGGCTGCCATCACCAATCCGCCCCAGACCGGTGTCAGCCACCAGAAGAAGGCGGGTGTCCACCAGTGAGTGGCCAGCGCCCATATAGCGCCGAGTAGCGTTGCCGGCCAGGTGTGTCGCCACGCCTCCCGCCAGGCCATGTGACTGGAGTCGCGAATCTGGCTGCTCCAGTCGACATGAAAGCCGGCCAAAACGCTGATGACGAAGCGGCTGTGCCAGACCATCATTATCGGCGCAATCATCACCGCGAAGCCCATTTCCAGTAGTGCGCTGAACAACAGTCGAGAACGTCCGCCGAACGCGTCTGGGCGTCGGGACATGGCCAATACGATACCCAACAGCTTGGGCAACAGCAGCAGCGCTAGCGTGATACCCAGCAGGGGGACGACGATCCAGGGCGTCGATTCGGGCCAATCAGGGAAGAGTTGATAGCCGGTGCGAAAGAACCGGTGTTCATCGACCGTCTGCAGTAGCGCCTCGCCGCTGCTCATGATCAGCATCAGCATCCACAGTAGCGAGGAAATATAGGCGAGGGCACCGAACAGGAAATGCAACCGGCTCATGAGGTGCCAGCCACGTTGCGGGAGTAGCCGCAAGTGCTGAAGATTGCCCTGACTCCAGCGGCGGTCGCGTTTGGCATAGTCGACCAGGTTGGCCGGCACCTCTTCAAAACTGGCTGTCAGGTAGGGGTCGAGCAGGACACGCCAGCCGGCACGCCGCAACAGGGCGGCTTCAACGAAATCGTGGCTGAGAATGTCGCCGCCCAGCGGTGGTCGACCGGAGAGGCGAGGCAGACCACAGTGTGCCATGAACGCCTGGACTCGCAGGATGGCATTGTGACCCCAGTAATTGGCGGCGTCTCCCTGCCAGAAGCTTTGTCCGGTTGCCAGCATGGGACTGTAAAGCGCGGCGGCAAACTGGTTGACACGCCCGAAAGCGGTACGTTGTCGAACCGGGATCGGTACCGTCTGTATCAGGCCGACATCCGGATTGGCCTGCAACGAACGAGCCAATGATACCAGGGTGGCGCCTCCCATGAGGCTGTCGGCGTCGAGTACGATCATGGCATCATAGCGGTGACCCCAGCGTCGGCAGAAGTCGGCCAGGTTGCCGGCCTTGCGGCCCTGATTGTCGTCCCGCCGACGATAGTGAACCGATAATGCACCGGCAAGTCGCTGCTGCAGTCCGGCGATGGCCCGCTGTTCGTTCTGCACGGTGACCGGATCCTGGCTGTCGCTCAGCACGAAGGCCTCGAAAAGAGAGGCATCATCGCCCTGTGCCAGCAGATCCCGGCATGTGGCCTCGAGACCCGCCACGACCCGTTGTGGAGACTCTTCATGAATCGGCATGACCAACACGGTTTGCAGGGTCAACGGCGTCTTGCCGGTCTCCTGTGTCGCCAGGCGACGTAGGGATAGGGGGTCGCGTCGACACAGCTGTAACAAAAAACCGGCCACGGCATGCCAGAATGCCGTCACGATCCAACCGAACGTGATCACGAACAGCGCCAGGATGGCCCACTGCAGCGGCGTGATGCCATTGGTGTGCAACACATGGAACATCGTCCAGCCCGCCAGCACGGTACTGGTCACGGTCAACAGAATGAACAGTAGTCGCCTCACCGCCTGCCAGGGAACGGTCGTCGGAGCGGCGTTGCCGGTGTCATTCGGACTCGTCGGGGTACCAGACATGGTTCCAGGTCTCTGTCATCGGTTCGCCATGATACGTCAGCGACCAACGCATGTCGGCGGCCTCGCCGCGCTCTGGCGTCAGTCGGAAACCGGCCCGCCAGGTCTCGCCGTCGGGCAGGCGCTGCACCTGGAGGTTGCTGATCTCGCCGCTGCTGGTCTCCAGTCGAGCCTCCACGGGGTGACTGGCATCCAGGCTGGAGAGTTCGCCGCCGCGGAAATCGATAGTGAACTGTCGTACCGAGCGAGGGGGTGGGTCGTCCTGACCGGGCACGGCGCCCCATCCCTGCCGGGTTCGGATCGCTTGCGCCAGATTCTGCTGAGGCAGCCGATCATCGAAGGTCGATAGCCGATAGTGAAAGCGTCTTGACTGGCCGGCCTCCAACGGTCGATCGGGGACCCAATACGCCACGATATTGTCGTTGGTTTCGCTATCACTGGGAATTTCGACCAGTTCGACGTGTCCCTGGCCCCAGTCGCCCTCAAGGGGTTCGACCCAATGACTGGGCCGACGTTCATAGTGTGACTCCAGATCGAGATAGTCCTCGAAATCGCGCGGCCGCTGTACCAGTCCAAAGCCGGAAGGCGCCGCGTCCTGAAAATGGCTGATGCGTAACTCGCGGGGATTGATGAGCGGTCGCCAGATCCATTCATCGCGACTGGTGTTCATCAGTAATCCGTTCGAGTCATGCACGCGCGGTCGAAAGTCGTCGGCGTTGCGGGGCGTGGTATCGCCGTGGGCGTACATGCTGGTCAGTGGCGCGATGCCCAGCTTGTCGATGGTGTCGCGTGCAAAGAGCTGAGCCTCGACATCGAGTACGACATCCTTGCCGGGAATGACCTCGAAGCGATACGCCCCTGTCAGCGATGGACTATCGAGCAAGGCCACGATCGTCATTCGGTGGGCGTTCTCATCGGGCTCGACCAGCCAGAATTCGCGAAAGGCCGGGAACTCCTCTCCTTCGGACGAGGCGGTGTCGATGGCCAGGCCACGAGCGGACAGGCCATATCCCTGATCACGACCTATCATGCGAAAATAGCTGGCACCGAGAAACACCAGGAACTCATCCTGATAGTCGGCCCGGTTCAATGGGTAGTGCAGGCGGAAACCGGCGAATCCTGCGCCGTCGAGGTCACTGTCCGGTAGTGAAGCGGCATTGCCGTCGTAGTCGAAGAGGGAGCGCGAAAACTCCAGTGTCCGAGTCTCTCCATTCTCGATCTGGTGAATCGTTACTGGCTGATCGAAGATGAAACCTGAATGAAACAGCTGCACCGAGAAATGGCCGTTATCCTTCCACAGTGCCTGGTCGGCACGAAAGCGGATGTCACGGTAGGTATCGTAACCGATCTCCCGCAAGGCCGGAGGCAATGCATCGCGTCGATCGTCATAGGGTGCGTCTGCCAGGGTCTTGGCCCGTGTGATCACTTGTTCGAATGGATCGGCATTCACTGCTGCGGCTGGAATCGTCAGACAGCAGGCCAATGCCAGTGAACGTACAACATCCATTGTCCTGTCCTCCATGGACACGCTGACGATGGTGTATAACCATTGCATCAGCTTTTTGTATTGAATACTAGGAAATATCCCGGAGAGAGACGATTGATATGCCTCTTGTACAAATATCGTACACTTTTGGCGCCGTGTCGCGGATGCGTGTTGCGATGACACTGATGAACGGGTGGGATGCTATCAAGGTTGGTTCTTGTCGATGAGTCGATTGCTGCTGAGCCTCGTGGGTCTGAACGTTCTGCTGCTTCTGCCGCTATGGATACGCTACGGTGGCGTGACCCCCTGGCTGGCGGCCGATGCCGTATTGATTGCGGCATTCGCCAGTGTGTTACCCGCGACACGCGCCGGTCGGGTAGGCCGTTGGGGGCTGGCGGCGCTGGTGGTGCTGGTCTGGTTGATCATGCTGGGCGACACGACGTTACAACTGTCATTGGGGCGCCCGCTGAACCTGCTGCTGGACTGGCCTCTGCTGGATGCTCTCTATCGTCTGATGACGGGCAACTTCGGTCTGTTGGTGGCATTGACCGTCGTACTGCTGGCCGTTGTCGCGATCGTACTGCTTGTCATCGGCATTCGCTGGTTACTGTCGACCCGTGTGCCAATGCCGTTCCGGGGTTGGGGAGTGGTGGCTGCCACCGCTGTGGTGACCGGGCTGGGCGTGTTCGGGGTGCCACTGCCTCACATAGCGACGCCATTGATCGATACGCTGACCGCTCAGGCGCGCAGTGCGATTGCCACGCAGGCGGCGCGCCGAGAGTTCCAGTCCGGCCTTGAGGCCGATGCCGCCAAGACTCACGAACTCGTCGAGTTGGCCGGCAAGGATGTGATTCTGGTTTTCATCGAATCCTACGGCATGGCGTTACTGGACGATGAGCGCCTGGCCCCGGGAGTCGTACCGGGATTGCAAGACGCCGAAGCGCGTATGTCATCGGCCGGTCTGTCGGTGGTCTCGGGCCGAATGCACTCCCCCGTCCAGGGAGGCCAGTCGTGGCTGGCTCATGCCAGCACCCTCGGCGGACGCTGGATCGACAACCAACTCGAGTACCAGCTATTCCTCGACAGTGACCAGGCAACGTTGGTCGATGATTTTCGCGCCACCGGACACGAGACCGTGGCGGTGATGCCGGCCATTACCCTGGCATGGCCGGAAGGCCGTGCCTATGGGTTCGACCGCATCTACGCAGCCGACGATCTCGACTACGCCGGGCCGGCCCTCAATTGGGTCACCATGCCGGATCAGTTCACGCTCGATCGCTTCCAGCGCGATATTCGTGATGCGATCGATGCGCCGATATTCGCCAAGCTGGCGCTGATCAGCAGCCATGCACCCTGGACACCGGTTCTGCCGCTCATCGACTGGGATACGGTCGGCGATGGCAAGGTGTTCGACCGCTGGACCGAGGACGGTGAGTCGCCCGAAACGCTCTGGCAGAATATGGACCGGGTACGTGAACAGTATGCGAAGTCGGTCGACTATGCTGTCAGCGCCACTCTCGACTGGGCCGAGCGCCATGTCGACGATGATACCCTGATGATCGTCATGGGCGACCATCAAGCCTCACCGGTCGTCATTGGTGAGGATGCGGGACCGGAGGTGCCCGTTCACGTGATAGCCGGTGACGAGTCGCTGACACGGCCTTTCCGTGAGCACGGTTTCGTCACGGGCACACGACCCGACAACGACGGTCCGGCCGTGCGTATGGAGCGCTTGCGCGACTGGTTGCACGACGCCTTTTCCCGCGATACCACGCCAGAGGAGACATCGCCTTGATCACTCCCGTGATTCTAGCCGGCGGCAGCGGCACTCGTTTGTGGCCCCTGTCCCGCCAACAGTATCCCAAACAGTTTCTGGCGCTGGAGGGAGAGAGAAGCCTGTTACAGCAGACCCTGGCACGTCTCGACGGGCTGGCGTCGACGGCGCCGATCGTCGTCGGCCATGAAGACCATCGTTTTCTGGTGGCCGAACAACTGCGCCGGGAAGGTGTTCAGGCCGCGTCGCTGCTGCTCGAACCCGAAGGACGTAATACCGCTCCGGCGATTGCCCTGGCGGCCCTGGCGGCATGTCGTGACGGGCACGATCCCTTGCTGCTGGTGCTGCCCGCTGATCACCGGATCGAGGATGTCGCCACCTTCCATCAGGCCGTGCATCGCGCCAGAGAGCTCGCGGAGCAGGGCTACCTGGTCACCTTCGGGGTCGTGCCGACACACGCCGAAACCGGCTATGGCTATATCCAGCGCGGGACTCCCTTGGGAAGCCAGGGATTTACCGTGTCGCGATTCGTCGAAAAACCGGCGGAGGCCACGGCCCGTCATTACGTCGACAGTGGCGAGTATGACTGGAACAGCGGTATGTTCCTGTTTCGTGCGTCGCGCTATCTTGCGGAACTCGAGTGGTGGCAACCGGCAATGGCGCATGCCTGTCAGGCGGCATTTCTGGGCGCCAAGCCCGATCTCGATTTCCTGCGCCCCGATGCCGAGACATTTCTGAGTTGTGACAATCTCTCTGTCGATGTCGCGGTCATGGAATGGACCGCCCATGCCGCCGTCGTGCCGCTTGAGGCCGGCTGGAGCGATATCGGCAGTTGGCTGGCCGTCTGGGAGAGCGGGGCGGCCGATCAGCACGGTAATCGGATTCGTGGCGATGTGATGGTCGAGTCATCACACGACTTGCTGGTGCATGCCGATCATCGCCTGGTGGCGGCCTTGGGAGTGAGCGATCTGACCATTATCGAGACCGGTGATGCCGTGCTGATCGCCGATCGCCACCGTAGCCAGGAGGTCAAGACCCTGGTGGCGCGCCTGGAAGCCGAGGGGCGAGAAGAAGCCGCTTTGCATCCACGGGTGCACCGCCCCTGGGGCAGCTACGAAATCATCGCCCGTGGCCCCGGTTATCAGGTCAAGCGTATTCAGGTTGCACCCGGCGCCGGGGTGTCATTGCAACGCCATCATCAGCGTGCCGAGCACTGGGTGGTCGTGAGCGGCAGGGCGTGGGTAACGCTCGACGAGCGACAGTTTCCGCTGAATGCCAACCAGTCCACGGATATCCCTGTCGGCGTGGCGCACCGGCTGGAAAATCCCGACAACGTCGTGCTGGAACTGATCGAGGTACAGTCCGGCGACTATCTCGGCGAGGATGACATCGAACGACTGGAAGATCGCTATGGCAGGTCGTGACGATGAGAGCCGGGTCAATAGAGGCGATAACGACGGAAATCCGGATAGCCGGCTTCTTCCTCGGGGACCTTGCGATACCGCTTGTACTCCCACTGGTACTGCGGTGGGTCCAGGGCGATCGCCGCTTCGACGCAGGCGTTGACACCCGTTGCCGAGGTGGCTTCGTCACTGTCGTAAACGCGCTCGTCAGCGGCCAGGAAATGGATCGCAAAGCCACGACCGGGCAGGCGGCGGGCAACGCCGGTGACGACACGCGCCTGGGTGCGCGAAACCAGCTTGGGTAACAGTGTGGCGGTGTAGGCCGGTCGGCCGAAGAAGGGCGCGAATACGCCACTGCCCCAACTCGGGGTCTGATCGGGGAGAATACCGACTGCCTCGCTGCGTTTCAGTGCCTTCATCAGCGCTGCGATACCGCGGGCATTGGTGGGCACCAGTTCGGCGCCCATGCGTTCCCGACCCTGGCGGATTATTGGGTCGAGTGGAGCGAGTTTGGGCGGTTCATACATGGCGGTGAAGGGGAAATGGCCCGAGAGCCAGAAATTCAGCACCTCCCAGTTACCGAAATGAGGTGCCAGCACGATCACTCCCCGCCCTTCGGCGCGCGCCTCATCGAGCAGTCCGCGGCCATGGACTTCCAGGAGAGAAGCTTCAACACGCTGAGGGGGCGCCATCCAGGCGAACCCCAGTTCGAGCATGGTGGCGCTGGAATGAACCAGACTGTCACGGGAGAGACGCTGTCGCGCTTGTGTGTCCAGATCAGGGTAGACCTCACCGAGATTGATGTCGGTCACCTTGCGCTCACGCTTGCTGAAGCGCCGGATCAGTGGGCCGATCAAACGGGATAACCGCCAGATCGTGCTCACTCGCCGGTTGGCAAGCGTGCGCCACAGCAGGCTGATGGCTCCGGCTTGCAGTCGGGTCGTGATGGAAGTGTCGACGTCACTCATGAAATCCGCTGTCGAGTCGCTGGGTCGCGTACATGATACCGGCATCCGATGCGGATGCCATCAGCGCTTGGGACGGCATATTTCGATCAGGTTGCCGTCCGGGTCGCGCAGGTAAAGCGATTCGATCTGGCCGGTGGCACCGCGTCGCTCGACGGGACCGAGCTCGATGGCGATGTTCAGGGTATCGAGATGCTGCTTGATTTCATCGAGCGGCAACAGGCTCTTGAAGCACAGGTCGAGACTGCCTGGCGTCGGCGCGTCCGCTTTGGGGCTGGCGTCAGTGTCGGCCTGATGCAACCGGAAGGCCATGTCGCCGAGCATCAGGTCGACGCGACCCGCGTCGCTGTAGCGGGCTTCGAGTCCCAGTACTCGCGTGTAGAAATCCACGGCACGGGAAATATCGTGAACGGTGACGACCAGGTGATCGATGGCTGATAGCATGACGTGTTCCTTTCCGTTTTCCTGCAAGCATACGACGATGAATGACCGGTTGTCCTGCCCTCTCTGCCACCACGACGAGACAGAGCACTACCATCGCGACAAGTGGCGCGATTACTGGCAGTGCCAGGCTTGCGAACTGGTCTTCGTGCCGCCTGGACAACAGCTTTCTCCTGCGGAGGAGAAGGCCGTTTATGATCGGCATGAAAACGATATCGACGACCCTGGGTATCGGCGTTTTCTCTCGCGCCTGGCCGGACCGTTGCTTGCTCGCGTGCCGCCCGGTGCCACAGGGCTCGATTTCGGCTGCGGTCCCGGTCCGGCATTGGCGGCCATGTTGGTCGAACAGGGCATCGACATGACCCTTTATGACCCGTTCTATGCACCGGATACCCGAGTCTTCGAGCAGTATTACGATATCATTACCGCCAGCGAAGTGGTCGAGCATCTGAATGCCCCCGGAAGCGAGCTGGAACGGCTGGCCGAACGGCTGCGGCCGGGTGGCTGGATGGGCATCATGACCAAGCGCGTGCTGTCACGCAAGGCCTTTGCCGGTTGGCACTACATCCGTGACCTGACCCATGTAGCATTCTTCAGTGAGACAACCTTCCATTGGCTTGCCGGCCACCTGGACATGCAGGTCGAATTTCCCGCTGCCGATGTAGCGTTACTGCATAAACCGACAGTGACGTAGCTCCGCTCGACATCGCAATGAAAGTGCTTGGCGATCGACGGGAAGGGGCCTATAGTCGCATCGCTTTTTCGCCCCTTTCCCTCTGATCTGATCATTGAGGATGTCGTTGCAATGTCGCGTCAACTGCTGGCCATGGCATTGGCCCCGTTGCTGGGGCTGTTCATTCTGGGAATCGGTAACGGCTTCCTGGCGACGCTGATCACTTTACGCCTCGATGCGGCAGGGGAGTCGGCGCTCGTCATCGGTTGGGTCTCGTCGGCCTATTTCATCGGCCTGGCTCTCGGCGCGCTGTTCAACGACCGCTTGCTGCTGCGTATCGGCCATATCCGCGCCTATGGCTGTTTCGCCTCGCTGGTAGCCGTCACCGTGTTGTTGCAAGGGTTGTGGCTTGACCCCACTAGCTGGTTTGTCCTGCGCTTGATCGGTGGCTGGGCGACAGTCGGGGTCTATCTGGTGATCGAGAGCTGGCTGTTGACCTCGGCAGAGACACGCGTGCGCGGCCGCTTGCTGGCGCTTTACATGATTTCGCTTTATGCCGCAGGGGTGGCCGGTCAATTGCTGTTAGGCGTGACCGATGCGCTGGGAGAGGCGGCGCCGTTCATGGTCGTGGGGATGCTGGCCTCGCTGTCGGTATTGCCGATGGCGGTGATCCCCCGGGTATCGCCGCTGATCGAGCATGCTGAACCGCTGTCGCCGCTCCGCCTGATCGTGATTACGCCGACCGGTGTCATGGGCTGTTTTGGCTCTGGCCTGGCAGTGGCGGCGATCTACACACTGTTGCCGCTCTATCTGCAGCGTACCGGCATGACGGTGGCCGACATCGGGCAGATGATGGCGGTGGTGGTACTGGGCGGCATGTTGCTCCAGTATCCGATCGGACGCTGGTCGGATCGGCATGATCGCCAGTTGGTGCTTATCCTGATCGGCGCCGCTACTGCAGTAATCTCACTGGCCCTGCTGCTGCTTCCGCTCGTCACCTGGATGCAAGTGGCGCTGCTGTTTCTGCTGGGGGGTGGGGTATTCGCACTCTATCCGGTGGCGGTCAGCCATGCCGCAGACCGAGCGCCGGCCGGTGCTCTGGTGCGCATGAGCCAGGGGTTGCTGCTTATCAATGCCGTCGGCTCCACTCTCAGTCCGTCGCTGATCACGCCGGTGATGACGGCGGTCGGCGACGGGGGGCTGTTCTGGTCGATCGGTGCGTTGGGCCTCGGTCTGGTCGGGTTCTTTGCCTGGCGTCGTAGCGTTCGGCCGGCACCGCAGCCGGTGGCACCGTTTGCGTCAACCCCGCCACAGACCGTGGTCGGGGCCGAACTCAACGTCACTGAAGAGTTGGTACAGGGCGCCATCGAGCACGAGCATCAGGAGGATCTCTCCGGTGTGGTGCCTGACGTGGCGGTCGCCGAGCCGAATGAGGCCTATCGCGAGCCGAATGACGTTTCCGCCTGACGCGATGATGCCGTTCGCGTTAGGCTATGGCTCGATCGGCTCGCATGAGCGAGCGCCTTAGCCAAGGAGACACGACCGATGACGACTTCCCGCATTGGCGTCGTGGGCGCCGGTACCATGGGGCAGGGCATTGCCCAGGTGCTGGTGACTACATCACACGACGTCATCCTCTACGATATCGCTGATGAGCAACTGGAACGGGCCCGGGCCGGGATCGGCAAGGGCCTCGATAAGCTGGTCCAGAAGGAGCGGCTGAGCGAATCCCAGCGTGACGAGGCACTGGGACGACTGAGTACCGCCAGTCAGATCGACGCGCTGGACGACCGCGAGGTGATCATCGAGGCGGCTCCCGAGAAGGCCGAACTCAAGGAGTCGATCTTTCGTGATCTGTCGGCGCGTTCCCGCGATACCATCCTGGCCTCCAATACTTCCTCGCTGTCACTGACTCGACTGGCTGCGGTCAGCGAACATCCCGAACGGGTGGTCGGCATGCACTTCTTCAATCCGGTGCCGGTGCTCAAGCTGGTGGAGGTGATCCGTGCCGAACAGACCTCGGATGCCACCGTTGCCAAGGTCGAGGCGCTGGCGACGTCCATGGGCAAGACCGCCGTACCGATCGCCGACTCGCCGGGGTTTGCGGTCAACCGGCTGCTGATTCCGATGATCAACGAAGCGGCATTTCTGGTACAGGAAGGCACGGCCACACCGGAAGCCATCGATGAAGCCATGAAACTCGGCGCCGCTCATCCACTCGGGCCGCTGGCGCTGGCCGACCTGATCGGTCTGGATATCTGTCTGGACATCATGGAGGTGCTCCAGGACGGTTTCGGTGATCCCAAGTATCGTCCCTGCCCGCTGCTCAAACGCATGGCGGCCGCCGGTCATCTGGGTCGGAAAAGCGGACACGGTTTCTATCACTATGAATGAGCCAGTAGGCAAGGAGATGACGATGTCGTTGATCGAACAAACCGAACAGGCCGGTGTGGTGACGCTGACCCTGAATCGGCCCGAGGCGCTCAACGCACTCAATACCGACCTGATCGCCGAACTCGGTAGCGTTCTGGCCGCCCTGGAAGCGCATGCGGGCTTGCGTGGAGTGGTTCTCACCGGCGCCGGCGAAAAAGCGTTCGTGGCGGGTGCGGACATTGCCGAGATGCGCGACAAGACACCCGAACAGGCTCGCTATTTCGCCAGCCAGGCGCTGACGGTCCTGAAACGACTCGAAACGCTACCGGTGCCGACCGTAGCCCTGGTCAACGGGTACGCTCTGGGCGGCGGCTGCGAACTGGCCCTGGCCTGTGACTGGGCGATTGCCACCGACAATGCCTTCTTTGCCCAGCCGGAAGTGGGATTGGGCATCATCCCCGGTTTCGGTGGTACTCAGCGGCTGCCGCGCCGGGTCGGTCCCGCCATGGCGCTGGATCTGATCACCACCGGACGTCGTATCGACGCCAATGAGGCGTTGCGCATCGGCCTGGTCAACCGCGTCATCGCCCTTGATGAACGTGATGCCACTATCGCTGAACTCACCAAACAGTTCTCGCGCAACGGTCCCAATGCCATGCGTGCGGCCAAGCAGGCGGTTCACGATGGCCAGGACCAGGATCTCGATAGTGCCCTGGCCCTGGAAACCAGCCTGTTCGCCCTCGGCTTTGCTGGTGAAGAGCAGCGCGAGGGCATGAGCGCCTTCCTGGAGAAGCGCAAGGCGGCATTCTGACGGGATGAAGGAAAAATATTTTTAGGCTGCGAATTTTGCTGCGATGCAAAACAAATAAGACTATCCTGAGGGCGTAGTCCCTTCAGGAGTCCTGTCATGACGATTGGCTACCCTCCATCAGCAGTCTATGACGCTGAAGTGTTGCAGTTCTGGGCACGGCAAGCGTCGTTACAGCGTGCGGCCTTCGATGCCCTGGCCGATTACCTGCGGTAAACGGCCCGCATACCTTCAACGCGATGGCATGCTCGTGCCGGCGAGTTCGACTTTTGGCTAGGCTTCACGTGCTGACATGAAGCCGCTATGCTGAGAGTCAAACACTCGTTTTAAAGGTGGCATCATGACATCCTACGCCGCGCCGGTGCGCGATATACGCTTCGTTCTCGGGGAACTGCTCGAGCATGACTCTCTGTCTTTGCCGGGCTTTGACGAGACCGGTCCCGACGTGGTCGATGCGGTACTCGATGAAGCTGCACGCCTGGCCAACGAGGTCTGGGCGCCGCTCAATCGCATTGGGGATGTGCAAGGGTGTCGGCTCGAAGGGGATGCCGTCGCTACGCCCGAAGGATTCGCCGATGCCTATCGCGCTTTCGCCGAAGGGGGCTGGAACGGTATCGGTGTGCCTGAATCACTGGGCGGACACGGGTTACCGGAAGTGATCGCCAGCGCGGTTCAGGAAATGTGGCACGGCGCCAACATGGCGTTGGGGCTATGTCCCACGCTCACGGCCTGTGCGATCGAAGCGCTTGCCCTGCACGGTAACGAATCGCAGCAGACGCTGTTCCTGCCCCGACTGATCGACGGGACCTGGACCGGTACCATGAACCTGACGGAGCCCCAGGCGGGGTCCGATCTGTCGCGAGTTCGTACCCTGGCGATCCCCGAGGAGTCGCATTATCGGCTCAAGGGTCAGAAGATCTTCATCACCTGGGGCGAACACGATGCGGCCGAGAACATCATTCATCTGGTATTGGCGCGCATGCCGGGCGCGGAAGCGGGCAATCGTGGTATCTCGCTGTTCCTGGTACCCAAATACCTGGTCAATGACGATGGCACGCTGGGCGTGCGCAACGATATCGTCTGTGCGTCGCTGGAACACAAGATGGGTATCCATGGGTCGCCGACCTGTACGCTGAACTTCGGCGAGAACGAAGGCGCCATCGGCTATCTCGTCGGCGAGCCGGGGCGTGGCCTCAATCACATGTTCACCATGATGAACTCGGCGCGCCACAAGGTCGGGATCCAGGGGATCGGCGTGGCCGAACGGGCGACCCAGCAAGCGTTCACTTACGCTGCCGACCGCCAGCAGGGGCACGCACCGAAAACGCGGGGCGGCGAGTCCTGTGCGATCAGCGATCACCTGGATGTGCGCCGCATGCTGCTCTCCATGCGCAGCCGTACGGATGCCATGCGTGCCCTGGCGCTCTATTGTGCGGCGCAGATGGACGTAGCGCACCATGGTGACGACGATGCCATCCGCCAGGCGGCCCAGGCGACGGTCGATGTGCTGATACCCATAGTCAAGGGCTTCTCGACCGACCAGGCCGTGGAGATCGCCTCATTGGGGATTCAGGTCCATGGCGGCATGGGCTATATCGAAGAGACCGGTGCCGCCCAGCTACTGCGTGACGCCCGTATCGCCCCGATCTATGAAGGCACCAACGGTATCCAGGCACTCGATCTGGCCGGTCGTAAACTTCAGCGTGACGGCGGCGAGGCAATGACCGTGCTGATCGATGCAGTCGATGCCACAGCTACTGAATTGCAGGCCGATGACGCGCTATATGACCAGGGCAAGGCACTGGCCGCCGCCGCCGCCGATCTTCGACATGCGACGACGCGACTGGTGGAGCAGGGCGCCGATCCGGAGCGGGGGGAGGACGCCGTTCAGGCCTATGCGACACCCTATCTGTCGCTGGCCGGTCACGTGCTTTGTGCCTGGCAGATGGGGCGTGCCGCTCTAAAGGCACAAGTCGCCATACAAGCAGGGCATACCGGTACTTTCTATCATGACAAGTTAGCGAGTGCCGACTTCGCGCTGCGGCACTGGCTACCGGTCGGCCGGGCGCAGCGCATTATCATCGACGCAGGGAAGGAGACACTGCTGGAATATCAGGCGAATCGCGCCTTTTCTTGATCCAACGCAAAATAGCGTGACGGTGTTTATGCTTTGATGGTGCCATCCCCATCTCCCAAGGAGGAGACGCCATGACGACCATGATGAAAGCGGCGATATTCGTCGAGCCCGGTCGAATCGAGATCGATGACAAACCGGTTCCCGACATCGGCCCCAATGATGCCCTGATCCGCGTCACTACCACGACGATATGCGGTACCGATGTGCATATCCTCAAAGGGGAGTACCCGGTCGAGAAGGGGCTGACGATCGGGCATGAGCCGGTCGGTATCATCGAAAAGCTCGGTGCCAACGTGCAGGGCTACAAGGAGGGACAGCGGGTGATCGCCGGTGCGATCTGTCCCGGTTTTACCTCCTACGCCTGCCAGGACGGATGCAGCTCCCAGGATGGCGGGCACCATGCCCACGGCTATAAGCCGATGGGCGGCTGGCGTTTCGGCAATACCATCGACGGTGCCCAGGCGGAGTATCTTCAGGTGCCCGACGCCCAGGCCAACCTGTCGCCGGTACCCGATGGGCTGACCGACGAACAGGTGTTGATGTGCCCGGACATCATGTCCACCGGCTTCGCCGGTGCCGAATCGGCCGGTATCAAGATTGGCGACAGCGTGGCCATCTTCGCCCAGGGTCCGATCGGCCTCTGTGCCACGGCCGGAGCACGCCTGCGGGGTGCGGGCCTGATCATCGCCGTGGACGGTGTCGACGAACGCCTGGCCATGGCCAGGCAGATGGGGGCAGATATCACCATCGATTACCGTGAGGTCGATGTCGTCTCGGAAATTCTCAAGCTGACCGGCGGCCGTGGCGTCGATGCCTCGATCGAAGCGCTGGGCAAGCAGGAAACCTTCGAAGCCGCGCTGCGTGTCATCAAACCGGGCGGCACGCTCTCCAGCCTGGGCGTGTACTCCGAAAACCTGACGCTCCCGCTCGATGCCTTCAGTGCCGGTCTGGGCGATCACAAGATCATTACCTCGCTCTGTCCCGGCGGCAAGGAGCGCATGCGCCGCCTGATGCAAGTGATCGACTCCGGGCGCCTCGATCTCGGCCCCCTGGTCACTCACCACTACCCGCTGGATGACATTGCCGACGCTTATGATCTCTTCTCGCATCAGCGCGACGGGGTGCTGAAGGTGGCGATCAAGGCAAGTTGAGCGCACACGCAAGGCACGGCAAACGGGCGGCTCACCGCCCGTTCCAACCCCCCACGTGAGAGTTGATGCACAATTGCGGTATCATGGTTAGGACGCAAATGATTTCACGTGGAGCGAGGTTGCATGAATCCCGTCATAGAATTGCTTAAATCCCACCGTTCGATCCGCAAGTTCACCGATCGCAAGATCTCTCACGAGCTGCTGCTGGAGCTCATTCAGGCCGGCCAGAGCGCTGCGACGTCCAGTCATGTTCAGGCCTACAGCGTCATTCATGTCACGACGCCGGCGAAGCGAGAGAAGATCGCCGAGCTGGCCGGCGGTCAGGACTATATTGCCACGTGCTCGGATTTTCTGGTGTTCTGCGCCGATATGAAACGCCCCACGGAAGCTTCCGAACGTACCGGTGCCAACGTGGTGCGGGGCATGACCGAGCAACTGCTGGTGGCCAGCGTGGATACCGCGCTGATGGCACAGAATGTGGCAATCGCCGCCGAATCCGAAGGACTGGGTATCTGCTACATCGGCGGCATTCGCAACAACCCGCAGGCAGTCAGCGACCTGCTCCAGCTTCCCGAGCATGTCTACCCGGTATTCGGCATGTGCCTGGGATATCCGGCCCACGAACCGGACATCAAGCCCCGCCTGCCGGTCGAAGCGATCCTCAAGGAGGATCATTACAGCGACGATCGCGAGCAGGTGGAGGTCTTCGACGACACCATGCACAGCTATTATCAGCAACGCAGCAGCGGCAAGAAGGACGCCAACTGGTCACGCAACCTCACGCCGCTTTTCGATACCAAACTGCGCCCGCATATGCGCGACTTCCTCGTCGAACGCGGTTTCGAGATGAAGTAACCGTACGCAGGGCGTCACCTGGCGCTCTGCTTCATCCCGCCCCACCTCTCGTCCTTGAACCTCCTTACGCGGCACGAATAGAGTTCGTTGCCAGGCTGCATACCAGGTAACGTGAAACCACAATGGAGCATGTGAATGTCAGCGAGTGGTGTCGGATAGCTGCTCGATCGGCGACACATCGCTGGATTAATCCGGCGCCAGTGTAGGCGCGCCATCCTTATCAAACCCGACGCGTCTCATCCAGAAATATCCTGAAAAGGGAGTCTCATTCGGTCTGGCGCCAAACGCTCAAGAACGGCTGAGTCTGAATTCAGAAGCCTCATTCTGGAAGCCACATCCAGAACGTACCGAGCTGTCGATTGCACGGTGTCTCGTTCGACTACCGGGGGCGAGAAGGCAAACCAGGAGGATGAGCTCATGCGGAAAGTGATTGTCGGCGCCATGGTGTCACTGGACGGCGTCATGCAGGCGCCTGGCGGCCCCCAGGAAGATCCGACCGGCGGATTCGGCTACGGCGGCTGGGTTGCGCCGTTGGCGGACGACGTATTCGGCGAAGCGATCGGCAGGATGTTCAGTCAGCGTTTCGACCTGCTGCTCGGACGAAAGACCTATGAGATATTCGCCGCGCACTGGCCGTATGCCGAGGACGGGCCCGATGATTCCATCGCCAGAACCTTCAATTCGATCACGAAGTACGTTGCGACCCGCAGGGGCCTGGATCTGACCTGGAAAGGTTCGGTGGCCCTCAATGACGCGGCGTCCGATGTCGCCAAGCTGAAGCAGGAAGACGGGCCAGCGCTGGTCACACAAGGCAGCACCGACTTGCTCCGGACACTGCTTGCGAACGACCTCGTCGACGAGATCAATATGTTCACGTTTCCGATCGTGCTCGGGGGAGGCAAGAAGCTGTTCGACGACGGTGCCAGGGCAACGGCGTTCAAGCTCGCCGCCAGTCGAGTATCGCCCCGCGGTGTCGTGATTGCACAGTATGTGCGCGACGGTGCGGTAAAAACCGGTGACTTCGCCATGGACCCTCCCACACCGGCGGAGGTTACCCGGCGCGAAAAGATGCAGCGAGAGGGTTAGCTATCCGCGGTGAAACGCTCGCACGCTGCACCGGTTATGAACGGCAAAATACATGTTGCAGGATACGGAAGATGATCAGGAAGTAGCCATGAAACCGAAAATCAGTCTTATCACTCTGGGAGTGGATGATCTGGCAAGGGCGACCCGTTTTTACGCGGAAGGTCTGGGGTTGCCGAAATATGATGTCGAGGGTGATATATCCTTCTTCAGCCTGGAGGGAACGTGGTTAGCGCTTTATCCACGAGAGGCGCTGGCGAACGATCTCGGTGTATCCATTACCGAGCAGGCTGGGTTCAGTGGCGTGACGCTAGCCCACAATGTTGCCACCAAAGCAGACGTCGATGAGGTACTCCGCCGGGCGGTTGCGGGCGGTGCCACACTCATCAAGCCGGCCCAGGAAGTCTTCTGGGGCGGTTACTCCGGTTACTTTCAGGATACTGAGGGGCACTACTGGGAAGTGGCATACAACCCTTATCAGGACTTGACCTGATAGCAGTACATGCACTGCTCGCGACTGACTGCTTTCCCGCAGTCAGTTTGGTTGACGAGGTGATGGGAGAATGGTTTCAACCGCGATGGCAGGGCAGTGAGCCCTGCCGACGGTGATACCGCCTGGTGCGTTGCGGCACCCATCGCGGCTGACGTGGTTCTTGACACCGCATCCACTGCGATACGCCGTCAATGGCGTCGTATGCCGTGGATCACCCAGTATGCCCTGGGAACCGTGATGCCGAGTGTATCAGCGAAGCTGTCGTGAAACGCCGCAAACTCGGATTCGAACTGCATGCGCTTCGCCTCGTCCAGTTTGCCGGCTAGCGTACGTACGGGGCCATACCCCTCCGAAAAGGTGTGCCACGCATGTCGTCCGCTGGGTTCCCGGTAGTAGGAAGTGCCTTGTTCGAAGCGTAGTTCGAAGGCGTCACCCAGCAGTTCCTGCACACGCTCCTTACGACCCCATTCAAAGGGGGATGGCGGAGGTGTACCGTCGGGCGGGGGCATGTAGCTCTTGATGATCTTGAACATCTCGAAGACATTGCCGTCCGGTGTCCAGACAGCCAGTGCCAGTCGTCCGCCAGGGCGACACACCCTTGCCAGTTCGGCGGCGGCGTCTTCGGGACGTTGCACGAACATCACCCCGAACGTGGAGATGACGGCGTCAAAAGCACCGTCATCGAATGGCAGGGCTTCCGCATCGCCTTCAATGAACTCGATGTCGAGTCCGCGTGCAGATGCGCGTTCGCGGGCAGCTGCGATCATCTCGGGGGCGAAGTCCACGCCTGCCGCCTGGAAGCCGAGATCGGCCAGGCGCCGGGCGGTCCAGCCGGTGCCGGTGGCAACATCGAGGATGCGCATGTCGGGCGTCGGTTCCAGGCGATTGATGGTGTGCTCGATGGCATCGAGAATGCCGCGACTCACTTCGTCATAGGCCGCTCCGCCACTGGACCAGACGGTCGACGGGCCGGCGTTATGGTCGCGAATCGAGTGTATCCGTGATTGCCGTGCTATTGTCATGACATGTCTCCTTTATCGGAATCCGGCGCGATACCAGGCGCCGCAATTCTGAGCATCACCGAGCGGTGGGCACGCCGCTAGTTCAAAATCTGAACCGGTCAGAGAGTGCGGCTGTTGTCCATACTTGGCACATCCGAGGCATAGGAGGGTGACATGTCGGGACGCGAAGGTTACGGCCAGTTCTGTCCGGTCGCCAAGGCGTCGGAGATCCTCGCGACACGTTGGACCCCTCTGATCATGCGCGAGTTGGTGAGTGGCTCGTCGGGTTTCAATGAAATTCACCGGGGCATGCCGCTGATGTCGCGAGCCTTGCTGTCACAACGGTTGCGGCAGCTCGAGGCTGCCGGTGTCTTGACCCACGAGCCCGGTGGTACCTACCGGTTGACCGAGGCAGGCCATGGGCTCGGCCAGATCGTCATCGCCATGGGGGTGTGGGGCCGGCGATGGGTGGAAAGCGCTTTGGACGGCCCGGACTGGGACGCCGGGGTGCTCATGTGGGACATGCGGCGTCGCATTGACACCAGCGCCTTGCCGCCTGGCCGTACCGTGGTTCAATTCGACTACAGCGACGCTCCGGCAGAGATGCGCCGCTGGTGGCTGTTGGTCGAGGACGATGAGGTGGATCTCTGTCAGTCCGACCCGGGCTTCGAGGTGAGTCTGTATGTTGTCAGCACGGTTCGTGTCATGGGGCGCGTATGGATCGGACAGCGACGTCTTGCTGCGGCTATCGAGACTGACGAGATCCGGCTTCACGGGCTAGTCGATCTGATCCGGAGCCTGCCCAGATGGCTGATGCTGTCGGTGATTGTGGAGGAAGCCATGCGGCAGGGTTAATCCCGCAGTGAAGCAACCCACCGGGAAATTCACCGAGTGATCGAGAAACGAGGGTAGAGATATCATATGAGATGCCAGAACGTTAGCGTGCTGCTCGGCGACCCCCGTCTACCGTATGCCTATGCCGTCGATGGGATGTTCGGTGCCGAGGAGCTCAAGGCGGTCGAAGAACTGCGTGGTGCCCTGGAGCGCCTGGCGGGGTATCGCTTCGTCTATCTCGATGATCATGCCAGGCTGATCGCGGTGGCATTGGCCTGCCTGCCGATCTGTTTCACCAATGGCACGATCAGCCGTTGGGAAGGGGGCGTGCTGTTCGGCTATTTCGTGCTGCCGATCACTGTGCTCACTCTGGTCGTTCTCTCCTATCAGGAGACGCGGCGCAGGAAACTGTCATGAAGAAGCCCGCCCGTGAGTCGTTGGAGCGTGAGCACCGTCCGGAGGAGATTCGCCGCCGTCTGGATGAGATGCCCAAGGCGCAGACGATCCCCGATGCCATCCTGGGCGGTATCGATGGCTGCGTGACCACCTTCGCCGTGGTATCCGGTGCCTTCGGTGCCGGTTTTTCGGCCACGGTCGCACTGGTGCTCGGCTTCGCCAATCTGTTGGCCGATGGCTTCAGCATGGCGATCAGCAATTACGAGTCGATCCAGGCGCAGCGCGAATACATCGACGATATCCGCGAAAGCGAGCGGTACCATATCGATATGATTCCGGAAGGAGAGCGTGACGAAATCCGCCAGATTTTCCAGCGTAAAGGATTCGAGGGAGAGACGCTGGAGCGTGTGGTGGAGACCATTAGCCAGAATCGCGAGGTGTGGGTGGATACCATGCTGAGTGAAGAACACGGCCTGCAGAAGATGGGGTTGAGCCCCATTCGTTCCGCGCTGACCACATTCGCTGCCTTCCTGATCGTTGGCGCGATGCCGCTGATGCCCTATGCCGTGACGTTCCTCGATACCACACGGCAGTTCCTGGCCAGCCTGTTGGTCGCCGGGTTGATGTTCTTCCTGATCGGGATGATGAAAAGCGTCATCTACAATCGGCCGGTACTGCAATCGGGGCTGCGCACCCTGTTGATGGGGGGAGCCGCTGCGGGATTGGCTTTCCTGACCGGTCACTTGGCCAGTACCTGGTTTGGTGTGAGTGTTTGAAGCGCCAGGTCTGGGTGACATGAACGAAACCGACTACACACTTGAACCCATTGGGGTGGTGCATTCGCCACTGACCAGTCGCAAGGAGGCGCCCCGTCAGGCGGACGAGGGGGCGCCGCAGGTGTGGCTGGAGATTTTCGATTCGGTGGCGGAAGGGCTCGATGGAATCGAGGTTGGCGACGAGATTCTCGTGTTGACCTTGTTGCATCACGGCCGGCGCGATGTGCTCAAGGTGCATCCGCGCAGCAGGGTCGAGTCGTCGCTGGTCGGCGTGTTCGCGACGCGCTCGCCGGATCGTCCCAATCCTTTGGGGCTGCATCGGGTTTCGGTGCTGGAGATCGATGGGCATCGGTTGAAGGTCGCCGCCATGGAGGCAATCGATGGAACGCCGATCGTCGATATCAAGGCGGTGCTCAGAAGCATCGATGAGAGGTGAGTGGTATCTAGCGTTCGTGGTGTCCGCGAATCATTCCGCTGCCTCGACTTCCGCTTCGCATGCCACCGGGAAATTCACCGAGTTGGCGATAAAACAGAGTTCATGAGCACGTGCGTGCAGTCGTTCGGCACGTGCTGCGTCACAACCAGTGGCGATCGTGACGCGTGGCCTGAGCGTGACCTGGGTGAAGTGGCCGCCGCCGTCGCGGGTCAGGGTCATATGCCCGGTGGCGTCATCGGTATAGGCGGTGACAACGATGCCGGCATCGGAGCACAGATGCAGATACCACAGCATGTGGCAGGCCGAGAGCGAGCTGACCAGCATGTCTTCCGGATTGTGCAAGTCGGGGTTGCCGAGGAAGGCCGGGTCGGCGGAGGTGTGCAGGGCCGGTTTGCCGGGGATATCGATGATCATGTCCCGGTCATAGTCGCGATAGGCGCTGGTGCCGCTGCCGCGATTGCCGGTCCAGGTAAGGTGAAGTTGGTAGCGGTGGTCGCGCTGGCTCATCTGGAGTCCCTCCCGGTCGGTCGTGGCTGAGTGCGAGTCGCGTCAAGCGGCGTATGTCGTCTATTGTATTCGATATCGCTCAGGTTCATGCAGAGTCTGTTCATCAATACACATCCAGAGGACGGTTCGCAATGCTTACCATCGGGTTGCTTGGCGGCATGAGTTGGGAATCCACCGAGAGCTACTATCGGGCGCTGAATGAGGGCGTGAAGCAGGCGCTGGGCGGATTGCATTCCGCGAAGGTAGCGATGGTGAGTATCGATTTCGCCGAGATCGAGACCATGCAGCACGAGGGGCGATGGGACGATGCCGGAGAGGTGCTGGCGAATGCCGCTCGCCAGGTAGAGCGGGCCGGGGCGGATTTTCTGCTGATCGCCACGAACACCATGCACAAGGTGGCGCCGCAGGTGGAAGCGGCCATCGATATCCCGTTACTGCATATTGCCGATGCCACCGCCGAACGCCTGGCCGCCGACGGCATCACGCGGGTCGGCTTGCTCGGTACGCGCTTCACCATGGAGCAGGATTTCTATAAATCCTGCCTGACCGAGCGTTACGGCATCGAGGTGATGGTGCCGGATGAGGCCCGGCGAGACTATGTGCATCGGGTTATTTTCGATGAACTCTGTCTCGGGCGTATCGAACCCGCCTCGAAAGACGGGTTCCTGGGTGTGATCGGCTCGTTGCACGCCGATGGTGCCCAGGCAGTGATTCTCGGCTGTACCGAGATCGCCATGCTGGTCAAGGCAACCGATACTGACGTCCCGCTCTACGACACGACGGCCATCCATGCGGCCGGGGCCGTGGAACGGGCGCTGCATCAGTCAGAATGACTCGCCATCGATCACGTCGAGGCCGGTGAGTATGCGGTAGGCGGCCTCGACGCGTGCGTCGTTGGGATAATTCTTGTTGGCCAGCATCACCAGCCCCGTCTGCTCACCGGGAAGCATCACGATATAGCCGCCGAAGCCGTTGGTGGAGCCGGTCTTGTTGACCCAGACATCATCACGCGGAGGCTGCGTCGGCTCGATCGCCTCGGCCGCGTTGGGATCGAGAATCATGTCGTAGCCGTTGCCCGCGAGCAGCGTATCGAGTGCAACGGGTAACGGATACTGCTCCCAGATCAGGTCCTGCGTCATGTCGCCGACCCGGTAATAGCCCCGGCGTGTCGCGTCGACAGCTTGTTGCAGCTCGCCTCCGGTGTCTTCCTGATGCAGGTAGGTCTGCACCAGCCTGGCCAGGTCGGTGGCCGTGGTCTTGAGGCCGTAAGCCTCGTCATCCAGAACGCCGGGCGAGACACGAATCGGCTCGCCGTCCTTGTCCTCGCCCATGGCATAGTCCGCCATCCGTGCGTCGGGGACGTCATACCACGTACTCGCCATGCCCAAGGGTTCCAGCACCTTGTCGTGCATCGCCGTCACGAAGTCGCTATCGAGGCCGGCCGCGGTTGCCAGCCCCAGCAACCCTATGCCGAGATTCGAGTAGGTACGACTCTCGCCGATCGGCTCGCGTGGCTGCCACTGGCGATACCACGCCATCAATGACTCGCGATCCGTGATCGACTCCGGCACGAAAAGCGGTAGACCGCCGCCCGTGTGAGTGCCGAGGTGGCGTCCGGTAATTTCATCGAAAGCGCTGCCCTCGAGTTCAGGAAGATAGCGACTCACCGGGGCGTCGAGATCGAGTTGGCCCTCGACGACCGCCAGCGACACCAGGGTGGCGGTCAAGGTCTTGCTGAGCGAGCCGATCTCGAACACGGTGTCGTCATCGACCGGCGTCTCGGCTTCGCGATCGGCGACGCCGTAATTGGCAATCCACGTACCTTGCGGTCTGACAACGGCGATCGCCATGCCGGGGATATGTTGCGCGTCCATCAGCGATGAGACGATGGGATCGAGCACTTCGCGGGTTCGTGTTTCCACATCGTCAGTCTGCCCCAGTGCCACGTTGCCCCCACTTAGCAGCGTCAGTGACACACCCAGCATCCATCCTTTCATTGCAATGTCCTTATCAAGCGGTAAATGACTCCATCATTCAGCGTCGACATCATGCACGAAAACCCCCATCACCGGAAGTTCCCGGAGCATGACCGGCATCGGACTCCCGTGTTCTCTTGAAGAGCGATACGGCGGCACCGCCTGTCGTCTCCAGCGTGGAACGAGCGCTGGATGAATCGCTGTGAATGCAGGGTATCCTCTGCTATCCAGAAGTCCAGGCGTGCATGACGACACAACGACAAGCGAGGCGAGCGATGTCCGTATTGCAGGATCCCGACAATTACGAGTCGATGAAGCCGAAGCTGAATTCAGCGGCGATCGTGGGACACACCACGTCGTCCTCCGTGCGGCTCTGGGTTCGCACATACAAGGCAGGGACGTGGTGGCTATTGCTCAGTGAGCGGAAACTGGAAGAGGATAATTACAACCTGTCGGGCAAGACGCCTGCAGCGATCAAGGAGGAACACGATGACGTCGTCGCTCTCGACCATCATCAGTTCCGCCAGGACGAGGGCCTGACTCACTGCTTCACCATTGAGGGTCTGGCTCCCGAGACGCGTTATTACTACTACCTGATCGGATCGTCGGATATCGACAGGCGCATCGAGCTGGGCGGCGATCACCAGCACTGGTTTCGCACGCTGCCGCAGAAACCGATCGGGCTGCGGTTCGGTTTCTACTCCTGCCACGACCCCTATAGCGTCAAACCGAGTAACGAAGGCGCCTGGGAGAACTTCCGCGAGGTGCTCGACGACCGCCGGGCCCACTTCGTGATCGGCGGTGGCGATCAGATCTACTGCGATACCAACAAGGCGTCGCGTATCCAGGATGTCTGGGACTGGCTGAAAGAGAACAAGCAGGCGCTGATCGAACGATACAGCGATGATAGCGGCACCCTCGATGAGGTAGGCCTGGTCGACTATTTCGTCAAGCTGTATCGAACGTATTACCGCGTCTACTGGCATTTCGAAAACGTCAGGGCGGTCTACCGGCGCTTTCCGCAATACATGATCTGGGATGACCATGAGATCGTTGATGGCTGGGGCTCGCTGACCCGCAAGGAACGCGAAGAGAAACTGGCGCGAATGTTCCGGGATGACGACCCGGAGAAGGACTACCAGCTCGTCATGCTGATGTTCCGGGCCGCCTCCAAGGTGTACTGGGAATATCAACACTCCCATAATCCATCGACCACGCTGAACCTGGAAAACCTGGACGACACTCAGTGGGACTATAGCTTCGAGCATGGCGAGTTCGCCTTCTACGCCCTGGATTTGCGCGGTCACCATGACTGCGAGCGGGACGCGTACCGCCTGCTCGGGGAAACCCAGTTCAAGCGCTTCGAGCGCTGGATGACATCGCGCAAGATGGCGCGCAAGAAAGCGGTCTTCATCATTTCTCCCGTGCCCGTCGTACACTGGAACGAGATGGTGGCGAATACCCTCGATGTGGGAAGCGTGAAAGACGATTTCATGGATGAATGGGGGCACGAAACGAACCACGACGAGCGCAGGAAACTGCTGGATCTGTTACTGAAAACCTCCGACAAGCACCAACTGCCCATCATCATCCTGAGTGGCGATGTTCACTGCGCCAGTGCGTTCCGCATTACCCACTCGACCCGATACGCCAAGGCCAACCTGTTCAATGTCACCTCCAGCGCGATATCGCGCTCGCCGGCACCATCTCTGGCCACCATTGCCATGCAGCGCTCGGCCGGGATCAACGGCTATGATGGTGAATTCGAACAACTCTATACCGTGGCGGGCAAGAATAACTTCGCCCTGATCAACGCCGATTACTGGGACGGCGAACTCACCATCGGCGCCCATCTATACCGCTGCGGCCCTGAAGGCGACGACCTGCACCAGAAATACATTGCCTTGGTATAGCGGCAATAACGCCGGTGAGGGAACCAAGGTCTCGAACCCGACTGATTCTTCCGCTGGCGCTTCAGGATCAGCGAGTTGTTCGTTCGCGGCTGTCTGCGCCGCTCGAGACCCTACATGGGCTCTTCTCTCAGGTCGTGAATCACACGAAATGCCGCCAGTCGGGCGGCACTTCCTTGGCTTGTGCGTCCGACATCATGGTGAAATCCTCGAAGTCGAAGCCCGGGGCGACCGTGCAGCCGCACAGCGTATAGTCGCCGGTGCTTTCCGCGCCTTGCCATTGGCCGCCGTGAACCACGGCGAAGTAATCGTCGCAGCCTGCGCCGATGGTGGTCGCCTCGAATCGTTGGCCGTCGCCGCGTATCAGCCGCAGCGGGGCGCCTTCATAGACATGCCAGAGTTCGTCGTGCAGCACCTGGTGAAACCGGCTGCGCTCGCCGCGCTGGAGCAGGAAATAAATGTGCGTGGCGCCGGGGCGAATGGCGCCGTTCACTGGCGAATTCAATGTCATGCGGCTCTGGAAGACCTGCACGAAGTGCCCGCCTTCCGGGTGCGGTTGGAGGCGATAATGATCGATCAACTGCTGAATGCGTGACATGCGGTTATCTCCTGATGGCGTGATCGGCGACACGGTGGCTATCCTCAACGCTGAAGTCGAGTGAACGACGGTTGACGACGCAATGAGACGCTGGGTGCTGAACGGCTATAATGGCCGTGGACATCATTATTCCCGATCTGCGAGAGACCATGGAAGACAACTCCAACAAGCCTGATGCCAACCGACACGAACAGCGGTTCGAACGCTATCTCTGGAATTCACGTTTGCTGGTCATGCTGGCGGTAGTGCCCAGTCTGCTCGGGGCGTTGGTGTTGTTCATCATCGGCACCGTCGATATCTTTCACGTGCTGCTGGTTGCCGTGGAGTATTACTTCTTCGGTGCCACGGAAGACATCCACGATGTGGTGGTACCCAACATCATCATGGCCGTGGATATCTATCTGATCGCCATCGTGTTGCTGATCTTCGGTTTGGGGGTCTACCGTTTATTCGTCTCGCCCATTGAGCAGGCCGAGACGCACTCATCCTATCATCCTTTCAACGTGCAATCGTTCGATCAACTCAAGGACAAGATCGCGCGGGTCGTGATCCTGGCGGTGATTATCGAGTTCTTCCGGGCTGTGGTCGATATCCGTTTCCAGTCGCCATTGGACGCCATCTATCTGGCGCTGTCAGTG
Source organism: Aidingimonas halophila (assembly GCF_900106955.1). GTDB lineage: Bacteria > Pseudomonadota > Gammaproteobacteria > Pseudomonadales > Halomonadaceae > Aidingimonas > Aidingimonas halophila. The sequence goes on from NZ_FNNI01000007.1 coordinate 94,088, forward strand.
CTGGCGTTGGCGGCGGCACTCTATCTCATGAGCCTGGCGCACAAGAAAGAGTGAGCCGCGCCGTTGCCATTCACTTCCATTTGATATTGCAGCCCATCGAGGGTGTCTGGTTGCTGTCGGGCGTTTCGCCATTGAGAATGGCGTCGGCCGCATCGCGGAGATCCTGTCCGGTGACCGGTGTGTCCTTGCTGGGGCGGCTGTCGTCGAACTGGCCGCGATACGCGAGTCTGTGGTTATAGTCGAACAGGAAGAAGTCCGGCGTGCAGGCGGCATCGAAGGCGCGGGCGACCTCCTGGCTCTCGTCGACCAGATAGGGGAACTCGTAACTGCGCGCCTGGGCTTCCTCGGCCATGCGTTCGGGGCTGTCATCAGGATGGTTATGAAAGTCGTTGCTGTTGATGGCGACCACCGCCAGCCCCTTGGACTGATACTCGCGAGCGAATTCGGCGAAGGCATCGGCAATGTGTTTGACGAACGGGCAGTGGTTACAGATGAAGGCGACCAGAATCGGCTGGCCCTCGAACCGGCTGCTGTCGACATGGCCGCCCTGGGCATCGGGCAGGTCGAAGTCAGGCATGGGCGAACCCAGTTCGGTCATTTGCGATGGTGTCAGTGACATGGTCACACCTCCATGTTGCGTTAATATCGATACCCTGAGGATAACAAAGACCGAACCGGTCATTGCTACCGTGGCGGTTCTTTGCGGCGTTGTCCGAGGCGTTTGATCAGTGCCTGCATGCGGTTGACGTGACTGCCTTCCCAGTAGATCTGGGCACAAGTGTCGCATTGCAGGAAGTGGTTGTAGTAGCGCTTGGTCTTGGGTTCGAGCTGGTCGATCACTTGCGCCTTGTCGACGGGCCGCAGCGTGCCGTTGCAGTGAGCGCAGCGTGTGAACGGAGCGAAACCGCTGTGCAGCCCGAGATGGTCGCAGATTTCTTCGAGTTGTTGCCAGGGATCGTCGGCGCGCACGAAATGTGCCAGGGAGACCCGCTTGCGCTTGAGCAGGTCGCGATCACGGGTGAGCAGTACGCGGTGTTCCTCATCGGCGCAGACGGCCAGTTCCTGGTCGTCATAATCGTTGCGGTAGCGGGTATCGAAACCCAGCAGCCGCAGGTAGCGGGCCAGCTTCCCGAGATGTGCATCGAGCACGAAGCAGGGGCATGGCGGTGGCCTCGGTCGCAGATGGCGCGGTGAATCGACGTCGGCGTCGAGGGTCCAGGGGAAGACCGCTACCCTGTCCCGGTCGCGCAGGATGTAATCGAAGCCGACCGATGCGTCATGGACGACGATGACGTCGACCTCGGTGTGCGGTACATCCAGTGCTTCGATTACGTCCTTGATGGCGGCGCGTCGTTCGAAGGAGTACTCGATGTACTGGTGCTGCCGATCCGGTGGCAGGAAGTCGTTGAGATCGCCGTAAAAGCGGAAGTAAGCGATGGCCATGATGCCTCCTGCCTGCCTCAATGACACGTTCGCTGTCGATCAGCCGGGTCGGCTCGGCATCTGGGCAGAGGGGAGAGCATGTCGCTCATGTCGTCCTCAGCTTGCGAGGTGGCCGATAGCGCAAGCGGCCGCCTACAGGGAAACGATCCAGGCTGATATCGCAGCCGAAACCCTCCGCCAGCAGTTCCACCAGCATCATCGCCGACAACCCCCAGATGATATGTCCTTCGGCGTGATAGCTCGGCACGTAGATCGGACGCCCGTCGACGGTGATGACATCGGTATGGCTGCGGCAGTCCTCGAGGAAGAGGGAAAGCGGTACCTCGAAGATGGTATCGAGCTCCTCGAAGTCCGGTCGCAGCGGCAGGTCCGGCGGGATTAGCCCGACATAAGGGGTGACCCGCATGCCGTGCAACGAGATCACGTCGCTCAACCGGCCGATCACCTCGACATGGTCGCGAGGCAAGGCGATCTCCTCGTGAGCCTCGCGCAACGCGGTCGCGAGCAGATCGGTATCATCAGGCTCGCGCTTGCCGCCGGGAAAGGCGACCTGACCGCTGTGCTGCTTGAGGTGATCGGCCCGGCGCGTGAACAGCAGCGTCGGGGCCGGACGCTCGACGATTGCCATCAATACGGCCGCCTGGGGCATATCGAGGGCGATGCGCCGGGGTTGGAGTGCGTGCAGTCGCTCGCGAACGTTCTCTAACATGGAAGTTCCGTCGGGTTTCATTCGTTTGTACCCAGCCCACTGCCAGGCGTCAAGACGGAACGTCGTGATACGCCATCAAGCAGGCATGTCCAGGAACGCGGCGCGCATGAGCTCCCGGGTATAGGCTTCCCGGGGCGATCGGAACAGTGCGTCGGTGTCTCCTTGTTCGACCACTTGCCCGTCCTTCATCACCAGCACGGTATCCGACAGAGCGCGGACAACCGCCAGATCGTGGCTGATGAACAGGTATGTCAGGTCGTGACGTTTCTGCAGCGTGCGCAACAGGTCGATGACCGTGGCCTGGACCGAGCGATCCAGGGCCGATGTCGGCTCGTCGAGCAGCAGGAACTCGGGTTTGAGCACCAGGGCGCGGGCAATGGCGATGCGTTGTCGCTGTCCGCCCGAGAATTCATGCGGGTAACGCTGGCGCATCGCCGGGTCCAGCGAGACCTCCTGCAGCGCTTCGGTCACGCGCTCGATACGCTGGCGGCGATTCAGTTCCGGATGGTGGACGCGCAATCCTTCACTGACGATTTCGCCCACCGTCATACGGGGCGACAGCGAGCCGAACGGGTCCTGGAAAACGACCTGCATGCGTGACCGTATCGGGCGCATGGCCTTGCCGTCGAGGTGGGTCAGCTCGGTATCGTCGAAGCGCACCTCGCCCTGGCTCTCGAGCAGGCGCAGCAGTGCCCGGCCGAGCGTCGACTTGCCCGACCCGGATTCGCCGACGATCCCCAGGGTCTGCCCACGTTGTATACGAAGATCGATCCCCTTTACCGCCTCGAAATAGGCATTGGGGCGAAACAGGCGCTTCTTGAGCGCGAAGCGTACCCGCAGATCCCTGGCGTCCACCAACAGGGGGGCCGAGGCGTCGACCGGGGGCTTGCTGCCGTGAGGTTCGGCCTCGATCAATGTTTTCGTGTAGTCATGGCGGGGATAACGGAATAACTCCGCCGTGGGGGCGGTTTCCACGACTTCCCCCTGACGCATGACGCAGACGCGATCGGCGAAGTGGCGAACGATGCCCAGGTCATGGGTAATGAAGAGGATCGCCAGACCGTACTGCTCCTGCAATGTCTTGAGCAGTTGGAGAATCTGTGCCTGGACCGTGACATCCAGGGCCGTGGTGGGTTCGTCCGCGATCAGCAGCTTGGGCTCGCAGGCCAACGCCATGGCGATCATTACCCGTTGTCGTTGGCCGCCGGAGAGTTCGTAGGGGTAGCTCGTCTGGCGACGCTGGGCCTCGGGGATGCCGACCTGTTCCAGCAATTCGATCACCCGGTCCCGTGCGGCGCGACCGTTCAGCGAGGTGTGCTTGTCAAGCACTTCGCGGATCTGGTGGCCGATGCGTTGCAAGGGGTTCAGGGAGGTCATCGGCTCCTGGAAGATCATGGCGATCTCGTTGCCGCGAATGGCACGTATCCGTTTGTTGCTCACATCGAGCAGTGACTTGATCCCTTGTGGCGTGTGCCAGCGAATATCGCCCTTGGCCTCGGCCAGTTCCGGGAGCAACCGCAGGATCGAGGTGGCGGTGATCGACTTGCCCGAACCGGATTCACCGACCAGCGCCAGGGTCTCGCCGGTATGCAGTGACAGGCTGACATCCTTGACTGCCGTGATGCGTCCCTGGGGCAGGGGAAAGTCAACGCGCAGCCGGTCGATTTCCAGCAACAGTTGCGACATGTCGGTCTCCATCAACGGGTCCTGGGATCGAGGGCATCGCGCAGCCCATCGCCCAGGAAGTTCAGGCAGAACAGCGTCAACGCCAGAAACGCTGAGGGGACGATCAGCATCCAGGGGGCGGTTTCCATCATGTCGGTGCCTTCACTGATCAACACGCCCCAACTGGTCATCGGCTCCTGGACGCCCAAGCCCAGGAACGATAGAAAGCTCTCCAGCAGGATGACCTTGGGCACCGTCAAGGTGACGTAGACGATGACCGGCCCCAGGGTGTTGGGGATCAGGTGGCGGACGATGATGGTGCGATTGGTGACACCCAGTGCGCGGGCGGCTTCCACGAATTCGCGGCGCTTGAGGGCGAGGGTCTGGCCGCGCACGATGCGCGACATGTCGAGCCACTCGACCGCACCGATGGCGGCATAGATCAGCAGGATATGGCGTCCGAACAGCACCATCATCAGGATCACCAGGAACATGAATGGCAGCGAATACATGATGTCGACGAATCGCATCATCAGGTTGTCCACGCGACCGCCCATGAAACCGGCGATCGCGCCATAGAGGACACCGATCACCAGGGAGACCAGCGTGGCGACGACCGCCACGGAGAGTGAGATCTGTCCACCGTAGAGTGAGCGTGTCAGCAGGTCCCGGCCGTTGGCATCGGTGCCGGCGTAATGGCCCTCGGCCAGGCTGGGCGGTGCCGTGAAGGCATTCCAGTCGACTTCACTCAGCCCCCAGGGCGTCAACCATGGCCCGGCGATACAGGCGACGGTCAGGATGATCAGTATGACCAGGCTGGTCATGGCGGCCCGGTTCTGCTTGAGGCGCCGCCAGGCTTCGCGTCCCAGGCTCTCGCCGACGGTATGGGCCTCGCTGGCCGTATGCATTGTAGGAAGGTCAGTCGTCATAGCGAATCTGCGGGTCGAGAGCGGAGTAGATGAGGTCGACGATCAGGTTGAGCAGCACGATCAACGCGCCATAGAACACTACCGTCCCCATCACCAGGGTGTAGTCGCGATTGAGTGCAGCCTGGACGAAGTAACGTCCGATACCGGGGATGCCGAAAATCTGTTCGATGACCACCGAACCGGTGATGATGCCGGCCGCAGCCGGGCCCAGGTAGGACACCACCGGGAGCATGGCCGGACGCATGGCATGTCGCCAGATGACTTCCCGTTCCGACAGCCCCTTGGCTCGGGCGGTGCGGATATGCTGGCTGCCCAGCACTTCGATCATGCTGGCGCGCATCATGCGGGCGATATAGGCGATCTGCTGGATCGAAAGTGCCACCACGGGAAGCAGCATGTTGCGCCAGTGGCCGTCGTTCCAGCCCCCCACCGGCAACCACGCCAGGAACACGCCGAACACCAGTGCCATCAAGGGGGCGATGACGAAATTGGGAATGGCGATGCCGGCCAGGGCCGTGCCCATGACCAGGTAGTCGATACTGGAATTGCGGCGCAGCGCGGCGATGATGCCGAGTGGCAGGCCGACGGCCAGGGCAAGCAGTATTGCCCACATGCCCAGTTCGAGGCTGACCGGAAAGCCCTGGCCTATCAGCTCGGTGACACTGAAGTCCTCGTAGCGGAACGAGGGGCCGAAGTCGCCTTGCAGCAGGTTGCCCAAATAGATGAGGTACTGCTTCCAGATCGGTTGATCGAGATTGTAGCTGGCCAGCAAATTGGCCTCGATCTCGGCGGGCAGCTGGCGTTCGCCATCGAACGGACCGCCCGGTGCGAGGTGCATCAGGAAGAACGACACGGTGATGACGATCAGCAGCGTCGGTATGGCCTGTAGCAGGCGTTTAGCAATGTAGTGCAGCATCAGGATTCCCCTGAGCCCCGCACGTGTCGGGGCCCGTCATGCCAGTCAGGAAAACGGGATGTCAATCGTCGAAGGAGACCCAGCGCGAGCGGTGGATGTCCTCGATATTGTTTTCCCACCCTTGAAGATCGGGGTTCACCAGATTGCGTGATACGTAGTAATAGATTGGCAGGGTGGCCGTCTCGTCGAGCGCCAGCTTTTCGGCTTCGGCCATGATGTCGGCGCGTTCGTCGAGATCCTGGGTTTCGGACGCCTGATCCATCAACGCATCGAACTTCTCATTGCTGTACGCGCCGTAATTGTTGGCGACACCGGTTTCCAGCAGGCTCAGGAAGTTCTGGGCATCGTTGTAGTCGCCGATCCAACCGGCACGACCGACATCGAAGTCGCCTTGGCGCATGTCCTCGTAATGCACGGCCACTTCCGAGTTGTTGAGCTCGACCTCGACCCCCAGCGGTTCCCACATGGCGCCGATGGCAATGGCGACCTTGCGATGGTCCTCGCTGGTGTTATAACGCAGGTTCAACTCTAGCGGATCGTCAGGGCCGTAGCCCGCCTCGGCGAGGAGCTCCTTGGCGCGGGCCATGCGCTCCTCCTGACTCATGTCGGCCATGGACGATTGCGGTGCATCATAGCGATTCACGCCCGGGGGGACGAAGCTGTAGGCGGGTTCTTCACCGGTACCCAGGATCTGGTTGGTGATGACCTCGCGCCGCACCGCCAGGCTGAGCGCTTCACGAACTCGTGGATCGGCCGTGGGATGGCCGTCACGCGTGTTGAGCGTGTAATAGTAGATGCCCAGGAACGGTGCCGTCGTCGTGGCATCCGGCAGGTTTTCCTGCAGCCAGTCGTACTGCTGGGTCGGAAAATCGCGGGCGACATCGATTTCATCGGCGCGGAAGCGATTCAGGGCCGTCGTGCGCTCTTCGATGGGAAAATACACCACCTCGTCGAGTGCCACCTCGTCGGCATCGTGGAATTGGTCGTTCCTGGAAACCTCGATGCGGGTTTGTGAGCGCCAGCGTTCCAGTTTGAAAGGCCCGTTGGACACCATGTGGTCGGCGCGGGACCAGTCATCGCCATGCTCCTCGACGACATGTTTGGGCACCGGATAGGCCGTGTAATGTGACAATTGATCGAGGAAGTAGGGCGTCGAGCGTTCCAGCGTGATCTTCAGGGTATGATCATCGACGGCTTCGATGCCGAGCGTCTCCGGATCGGCATCGCCTTCATAGACCGTTTCAGCATTCTTGACCGGATAGAGCAGATAGGCGTAGTCCGCAGCCGTGGCTGGATTCAGGATGCGTTGAAATGCATAGACGAAATCCTCGGCAGTGACGACTTCGCCATCGGACCAGCGGGCGTCGTCACGTAGCTCGAAGGTGTATTCGGTGCCGTCATCGGAAATCTCCCAGGATTCCGCGACGCCCGGAATTCGCTCACCGTCGGCAGCTTCGGTGACCAACCCCTCGAAGAGGTCTCCGACAACATCGTTCTCCCAGGTGCCGCTGATCTTGTGTGGATCGAGCGACGCCGGTTCGCCCATGATGGCAATGCGCAAGGTGTCGGCTTGCAGGGGTAGGGTCATGAGGCCGGATAGCAATGCCGCACTACTTGCCAGTAATAGACGTTGTTTTCGCATAGAGGATCACTCCGTGGCTTGGTTGTATTTGTCCTTTTGCATGGGCAATCGAACGGCAGGATCACTGCCCGCATCTGACATTACCACCTGGTACAGGGTGACTGTATTGGCTGGCGTGTAATGCTACTCTTTTGGCATGTGTTGCTATATGAATTCTGAGAGACGTCATTATTTTTTTAAAATCAATAATTTAAAAATGAGATGCGACTGACTCGTCAATGGCGGGAAGCCAATAACAAGAGGGGAAGGACCATGTCGCAATGTGAACGAGGCTCTGAGTTTGGCGATGATACCGGGGCGACCGTTGCAGCCTCTGCCGCGCGATTCAAGATCGAGCTGCTTCGCAGAATGGGGTTGGATGAACGGAAGCTATGCCGACAAGCAGGGGTGGATCGGACGGCGTTGAGCGAGACCCATCATCGGGTGAGGCGTGCCGATCTGTTGCGACTCTATGCGCTGGCTGAGCTAGAACGCTCGGACGTGAATGTGGCCGTGGCGGGACATGAATTGGTGGATGCGGGATTCCTGGGTATCACGGGATACGTGATGATGACCAGTGCCACTTTCGGGGACGCTTTGGCGCGGCTGGCACACTATGCGCCACTGGTCGATGACGACGTGGCGGTGACAGTATGTTCGGAGGGGAAGCGAACCTGGTTGGCGGCCAGCTATTCTCGTGGCTTGCGCTTACCGCATGGTTTCACGCTGGCTGGAGTGTCGGGGCTGATGGGATTCTTCCGGATTCTGCTGGGTCATTACCCTCGGATAGATGAAATCGCCTTGATGCACGGCAAGCCGTGTGCCTCGCATGCCGGATCGCTATTCGGAGCGCGCCTATCGTTCGGCCAGTCACGTTATGCCGTGGCGCTGGATACCTCGGAACTCGGCAACCCCCTCCGTACCGCCAATGCAGTTCTGGATGATGTGCATCGGGAGGTGGCTGATACGGCGCTGAATGAGATCGGCAGTGCCTGCTGTGTCCGACAGGTGCGTGACAAGGTGAGCGAGGCTCTGGTCGGACGCGTACCCACCATCGAGGATGTGGCCAGGGACCTGGGTGTCAGCAAGCGGACCCTGCAGCGCAATCTGCATCGATGCGGTACCAGTTACAAGGCGATCATCAACGATACCCGCCGGGAGAGGGCGCATCAGTTGCTTTGCTACTCGAACGCCAACCTCAAGGAAGTGGCCTGGTTACTGGGCTTTTCGGAACGTAATAGCTTCTTTCGAGCCCATCACCACTGGTACGGGATGACTCCTACCCAATATCGATCCCGGTATGCGGTTCGGGATGATGAACGCGAACCCCTGCGGTGACCGGCCATGCTGAATATCACCGGATCAATACGGAGGCGAGTCGTGCTTGCAGGCACTCGTGTAATTTCTCTAACATGGACGCTCCGCCTGGAGCCTTCCGTTCATACCCAGCCGCTTCCAGGCGTCAAGCATGAGGCCATGCATGAATTTCTGTAGTCACTGCGGACACCGCGTCCAGTTTGCGATACCCGATGGTGACGACCGTCCGCGTTACTTGTGCGAGGCCTGTGGCACCATCCATTACCAGAATCCACGTATCGTGGCCGGCACGTTGCCGGTGAGGGGCAGCAAGATTCTGCTTTGTCGCCGGGCGATTCCCCCACGCAAGGGGTATTGGACCCTACCGGCAGGTTTCATGGAAAACGCCGAGACAACCGTTGAAGCCGCTGCCCGGGAGACGCAGGAAGAGGCGTGTGCCGACGTCTCGATCCACGGTCTCTACACCTTGATCAACCTGCCGCACATCAATCAGGTCTACATGATCTTTCGGGCCGATCTCGACGGCGGTTTCGATGCCGGCCCGGAAAGCCTGGAAGTCGCATTGTTCGAAGAGCACGAGATTCCCTGGGAGGAGCTGGCGTTCCCGACCATCGAGCGCACGCTGCGGCACTTCTATCAGGATCGGCTCAGCGATGATTACCCCCTTCACATCAGCGATATCACGCCGGAAGATAGGGAGCGCTATTTCGGCAGCGCCTAGATACTTCGCCAGCATGCTACATGGCGAGCCGGCATAGCGTGGCGGTCAGCAAGCGGGCGCCCTCTATGGCATCATTGGCGTCGATACGCTCCGAGGGGTGGTGGCTAATACCTCCTTTGCAAGGGATGAAAATCATGCCGGTGGGGCAATGGCCCGCCAGGTGAATGGCGTCATGAAACGCTCCCGATACCAGCCACGGTGCGTTCTGTCCCAACTCGGCCGCCGCTTCAGCGATGACATCAGTGACAACCTCGGGAAAGGCGACAGGGTCGATGCGCGATAGAGGCGTCAGCGCGGCCGTGCAGCCGGCCCATTCCTGGGCGGCCAGCGCCTGGAAGCGAGCCTCGAGTTCAGTAAGCGTACCGGCATCGGGATGACGCAGGTCGATGGTAAACAATGTGCGCTCGGGAATGGTATTGACCGAGCCGGGAAAGACCTGAAAGCGGCCGATGGTGAAGCGCAGCAGGTCCTCATCATCGCAGGCGGCATTGCGCAATGCGGCAGCCAGGGCACAAGCCCCTTCCAGAGCGTCCTGACGCGCGGTACGAGGTGTCGTGCCGGCGTGATTGGCGGTTCCTCGCACCTCGCATTCGAACCAGCCAACGCCCTGAATCCCTGTAACGATACCGGTGGGCGCGCCTTGTCGTTCCAGTATCGGTCCCTGCTCGATATGCAACTCGATGAATGTCTGCATGGGCGTGCCGAGAGGGCATCGCTCAATCCCCGCCTCGCCGAGTCGGGTCAGGCAGGCATCGAGCGCTTCGCCGAACGAGATACCATCGGCATCGGTGAGGGCGCGTGTCTCGTCTTTACGCCGCACACCGGTGAAACAGGCCGATCCCGAGGTGCCCGGCGCGAAGCGCATGCCTTCCTCGTTGGTCCAGGAAACCACCTCCAGCGAGTGGCGAGGCTGAACGCCCGCTTCCCGGAAGGCACGCAAGGCCGCCAACCCGGCAAGTACGCCATAGGCCCCGTCGTATTTGCCGCCGGTCGGCTGACTGTCGAGATGACTGCCGGTGGTGATGGGAGGCAGATCGGGATCGGTGCCCGGCAGATGGACGAACATGTTGCCGATCGGATCGACTCGCACCTGACAGCCGATGGCCTTTGCCTGTTCGGCCAGCCACAGCCGGGCCTGTATGTCGTTGTCGTCGAGAGTGAGCCGGGCGACACCACCGTCGGTGCGGGCACCGAGTTGCGCCAGATCATGCAGTTCCGCCCACAGCCGTGCGCCATCCAGCGCAGCCACCACCCGTCCGGTCGTCGATGTCATGCTCGGACCTCGAAATGCAGTTCGACCGGCTCGCACTGTTCACCATTGATGGGAATGATGTCCTGCGGACAGGATGACATGGCCACGATACAGTCCATTTCGGCACGCAGTTCGACGTAATCGCCGGGGCGTGATACCGGCGGGCTCCAGTCGATCTTCATCTGCGCGTTGACGGGAATGTTCATCCACAGGTTGAGCGGTTGGGGCACTTCCGGCACCGAGAGTTGGATGGCCTGCATCGCCAGTCGCAGATTGTCGGCACAGTTGTCGTGGTAGCCGGTTACCCCCAGGGTCATGTAGCGATACAGGTCGCAAGCCGCCATCAGAGTATCGTGAATGCCCGGCGAGGTATCGGCGGTCAACGTCATGATTGGTCGGCGGCGGTTGCTGAGCAGTGGGTCGCCGACCGAGGGGATCAGGCCATCGATCCAGGCCCGGCCATGCTCCCAGGACATGAATTCATTGAGATTGTGAGTGCTGAACGCCCAGGTATCGCACACCTGAGTGCCGTGGGTATTGATGATACGAATCGTTTGACCGGCCGTCAGACGCACGGCACGCCCCTGACGGGCGGGGACCTCATAGCGTTCGCCCAGTACGGGGATGCCCTGAGGAGAAATGGGATTGTCGAGGGTACCGTTCTGGCCGCAGGGGTAACAGTTCTGTCGCGGCATGGTAGCGATACGGGCGTGATCGAATGTCATGGGGGTTCTCCTTTCAGGTCAGGGCGCGTTCACGCCAGGTATTGAGGAATTGCGATAGCCGTTCGCTGGCGGGGCGACGGAATAGCGTCTCGGGTTTACCGCTCTCGACGATGCGACCTTCATCCATGAACACGACCCTGTCGGCAACATTTGCCGCGAACCCCATCTCGTGGGTGACGATAGCCATGGTCATGCCGTCGCTGGCGAGTTGCTTCATGACGGCGAGCACTTCACCGACCAGTTCCGGGTCGAGTGCCGAGGTGGGTTCATCGAACAGCATGACTTCCGGTTTCATGGCCAGGGCGCGAGCAATGGCGACGCGCTGCTTCTGTCCACCCGAGAGGCTCGCCGGATAGTGGTGTGCGCGATCGAACAGGCCGACACGTTTCAGCATGGCCATGCCTTCACGGTCGGCCTCGCGGCGTGACAGGCCTTGTACCAGGCGCAGCGCTTCGGTGACATTCTGTAGTGCTGTGCGGTGCGGCCAGAGATGGAAATGCTGGAACACCATGCCCAATGGTGCCCGGACCCGGTCAATGGCTTTTTCGCTGGCGCGGATGCGCATGCCGCCACGCTGTTCGTAGCCGAGCAACTGGCCGTGGATATATACGTTGCCGTCGTCATAGGGTTCGAGAAACGCGAGACAGCGCAACAGGGTCGATTTTCCCGAACCCGAGGGGCCGATGACACACACGACCTCTGACGGCGACAGGGCGAAGTCGATGTTGTCCAGGACGTGCAGATCTCCGAAATGCTTGCTGATGCCTCTGGCTTCGATCAGTGAACCATTGACGGCTGTCGTCTTGGCCTTGGTGATTGGATCGATGGTTGTCTCAAGAGGTGGCATGAGTGGCTCCTGCGGTGTCGGATGACGATGGGGTGGGCATCCGGCTGCGTTGTGCCAGTCGCTTTTCCAGGGCATAGCCGCCGCGTGCGATCGTTTCGATGATCAGCCAGTAGAGCAGGGCGACCGTGATGTAGGGCTCGATCACTGCAAAGGTCTCGTTGACCATGGCTGTGGCGTTCTTGGTCAGATCGTCGACCGAGATCACCGACAGCAATGCCGACTCTTTCACCAGGATGATCAGTTGATTGGTGCTCGGTGGCACAATCAGTTGCAGCATCTGGGGAATCTGTATTCGCCGTAGAATATTCAGTCGCGAAATCCCCAGCATGCGGGCGGCTTCGAGTTGCCCCTGTGGAATCGAGAGGAAGCCGCCACGATAGATCTCGGCGAAATAGCCGGCACCGTACAGGCCGATTCCCACCAGCCCGGCGATTTCCGCGCTCAACCGCAGTCCGATACTGGGCCCGCCGTAGTAGAGCAGGAAAAGGATGACGAGCAGGGGGATGCCCCGGCATAACTCGATATAGGTGGCCACCAGCGGCCCGACGAGGCGCGGGCTGGAGAGCCGTAGCGACGCAAGTACCAACCCCAGACCGAGTGCGACCAGGCATCCCAGGAAGCAGATCCAGACGGTATTCCAGAGTCCTTGCAGAATCAGGCCGCGCATCTCGAACAGTAGTTGGAAATCGAACATTGAGGCTTCCTCACTCGGCGGCCAGGCCGCCCTTCATATGGCGCTCGAGATAGGCACTGATGCGGGCGAGCAGTAGATTGACCGCCAGGTAGAGCAGTGCAGCGACCAGGTAGGTTTCCAGTGGCTGGAAGGTGCGTGAGGCGATCTGTTCGCTGGTGCGCATCAGTTCCGTCACTGAGATCACCGAAATCAGCGATGAATTCTTGAGAATGGTGATGACCTCATTGGTCAGTGGCGGCAAGGTCAGGCGGAAAACCTGAGGCACCACGATACGGCGGCGAATATCCCAATGGTGCATGCCGACCATACGCGCCGCTTCGATCTGCCCCTGAGGGATGTGGGCGATACCGCTGCGGAAGATTTCCGACTGGAATGCGGCGGTGTTGAGCGTCAGAGTCAGAATGGCAGCCGGCAGCGGTGGAATGTTGAGGCCGAATTCCGGCAGCAGATAATAGACCAGTAGCAGTTGCAGCAGGATGGGCGTGCCACGCCAGAAGCTACGGTACCCCCCGGCCAGCCAGCGAACGGTCGCGAATCGGCTGGTCAGTGCGAACGCCAGTGTCATGCCGAGAAGCATGCCCAGTGCGATGGCCGAGAGGGATACGATCAGCGTGAACGTGAGCCCGCGCAGCAGAACGGGATAATTGTCGATCAGTATCTCGAACATGGGGGTACCGGGGCTTTATTCGCCTGATGGCGTTACTCGACGTCCGGCTCGGGTAGCTCCATGGGAAGATCCATGGTGTCGCCGAACCATTTCTCTTGCAGCTCCGCCAGGGTGCCGTCCTCGTTGAGCCGTTGAATCTGTTCGTCCATGAAGGTGTTGAGGCTCTCGCTCTCATCGTCATCGCGACCCGCCCAACTGAAATAGACCGGATCGCCGAAGGTGCCGATTACCTTGAACGTGTCCGGACGGGTGCGCTCGGCTTCCATCAGGTTGGGGAGGCTGTTGATGACGACATCGACGCGCCCATTGCCGAGATCGGCATAAGCCTCGTCGACGGAGGTATACGTCTCGATGGTCGACACGCCTTCGTCGAGGCTCTCGGAGTAGGCTTCCAGCGCTTCCAGTTGGGCTGAACCGGCCTGGGCGCCGGCGGTCTTGCCGGTTATGTCTTCCGGCGATTCCACCGAGTCGTCATCGGCTCGCGTCATGACCGCCATGGTGGCATCGGCGATCGGGGCGCTGAGATGGTAGCGCTCCATGCGCTCGGGAGTGGCGGTCACGGACGTGACAACGTAATCGAACTGCTCGCGTTCCAGGCCGGGCAGAATGCCCTGCCATGGCAGATCCTTGCGCTCCAGTTCCACACCCTCGAGCTCAGGCATGATTTCTGCCATGATATCGGCGGAATAGCCGACGATCTCACCATCCTCGACGAACTCGAACGGGGCGAAACGCGCTTCCGTACCGACGGTAAAAACGCCTTCTTCCTTGATGTCTTCCAGCAGATCGGCGTGGGCCGATGCGATGCCGAGTGTCGTTGCCGCGATGACACCGCTTATCGTAAATGCGCAATTCATGGTCGATCCTCCGGTTGGTGGTCTTGTTACTTGCGGAGAGGCACTGCGTTGTGTCGTTAGGGTCGGTATTAGTAAAGCAGGGTATTCACAACAAAAAAATTGCTATTTTTTGCAGTTCATACCTACGATATTGATGTAATTTGCACCACTTTAGCGCGGAGAACCGATGAAACTCGCTGCCGCCGATCTCAAGAGCCTGGCCGTTTTTCTCGCCGTGGCTGAACACCGAGGGTTTGCCGGCGCGCAGACGGCACTGCACATGAGTCAGTCCGCCATCAGTTTCCATATCCGGGCGATCGAGGAGCGGGTCGGGTTCACGGTCTGTCAGCGTGGGCGACAAGGGTTCGAGTTGACCGAACGTGGCGCCATCGCCTATGAACGCGCCAAGGCGCTGCTGGCGGATGTCGATGACTTCGACAGTGAAATGAGCGAGTTGCGCAGCACCGTCTATGGGACGTTGCGGCTAGGTGTGGTGGATAACACCATCATGAATGAGGAATTGCAGCTACAAGACGTTATCGGCGAATTCCTGCGCAAGAACCACAAAGTCAGAATCAATGTCATGGTGGGGAGTCCCGATTACCTGATCGGGGAGATTGCCAATGGCGATATTCAGGCAGGCATCCTGCCTGAGACGACGCAGATGGAAGGGCTCCAGCATCGCCAGATCTACACGGAAATGCATAGCGTATATTGCGGTGCTCGTCATCCGCTCTTTGGACAGCCGGATAGCGCGCTGAACGCTGGTGAGATCAGCCGGTATCCGTTCGTCGTGCGGCCGTATGCCAACCTGCAGGAGTTGCAGGCCTTTCCCGGGGCACAGGTCGGCGCTCATGCATCCAACATGGAAGCCCAGGCATTATTGATCTTGAGCGGGCATTTCATCGGTAACCTGCCGACGCATTACGCCGCGCACTGGGTGGCTCGGGGGGAGCTGCGCCCCTTGATGGCCGACAGCATCCGGATTCCCTCACCATTCTGCATTGTGACTCGTGCCGGTCGGCGACCCTCTCTGATGGTGCGCAACTTCATCCAGGAACTGGTATCCCAGCTCTGGCAGCATGCTCATGGCAACGAGGGAGACGATGCGTCGGCAGTGGATTAGATGTCTTCGAGTTGCCAGACATCATAGGCCGGCTCTTCATAAGGATGCGCCAGCTTCAGTGCCGCTACCGCAGGATGGATGACGTCATCGCTGCAGACCAGCTCCACCTTCAACTCCTCGACATGCTCCAGGCCTCCGACTTCGCCAATATGCGGATCGGCGCCCTCGAGCGGGCGAAACTGTCCCGTGCCGGGGGTCTGGAAGCAGCACGCCTCATAATCGCCGATACGTCCGGCACCGGTTTCAAAGATAGCTTCCTTGACGGTTTCGGCATCTTCCACGGGCACGAAGAAAGCAAGCTTGTACATGCGAACTCCTGATGATGGCGTGACTACATTGCTCTCATAGGTTGAGATGCCGTGGCCTGGTATGCAAGGGGTGCTGGTATGATGAAGCATCTTGCAGCTGCTCGGTATGGGTGAAGTCGACGACGACCAGTTCCCCGGCCGGGGCGCCGGCCCCCTCGAGTGTAAACTGCAGACCTGTCTGGGCCATGAAACTATCCTTGTCGTCAGGCGCGGCCGTTACGCTACGTCAAGTCTGTCACCGGGGAAACCGGCCTGACGCGGTTCGACTGAGATGGCTTACAAGCGTTATCGCTAATCTCTTACAAATCCTGGCTGGAGGCACGCAAAAAAGGAGGCATGATGCACGAGACATTGAAAGCGTTGCTCGATCACGTCGGTCTGGTTCCCTTGAGTGAGCCGAAGGGAATGAGCGGCGGCGACATTGCATCTGTCAGCCGTCTGGAAACGGCGCAGGGCAGTGTCGTGGTAAAGCATGACGATGCCGAGCGGCTAGCGGGGGAGGCCGATGGGTTGCAGGCCCTGCGTGAGGCTGGAAGCTCACTGTATATACCAGCGGTCCTGGCCGTGGGGGATGGATGGCTGATAATGGAAGCACTGGATGCCTCGGGTTCACGTCGACGTGATGAGGTCGCCCTTGGTGAAGGGCTACGGGAGTTGCATTCCGTTATCGGGAAACAGCATGGCTGGTCGCGCGATAACGCCTGCGGGCTGACTCCTCAGCCCAATGGTCCTGCCGGCGATGGTCGGGTGTTTCAACGGGAGCGACGCTTGGTACCGATGGCCAGGGCCTGTCATGAGCGCGGTTTGTTGCCCGCGGTGCTACGAGAACGGATCGAGAGAGTCGCCGGCGGTCTGGAGAATTGGCTGGAGGATGTTCCGCCGAGCTTGATACATGGTGACCTGTGGTCAGGTAATGTGTTGTTTACCCCGGAGGGACCGGCAGTGATCGATCCGGCCGTGTATCGCCACTATCCCGAAGTCGACCTGGCGATGCTGACGCTGTTCGGTTCACCGGGTGAGGCGTTTTTCGAGTCCTATTGGAATGGTTCAGGCCCCGACGACTGGCCGAGGCGCGAGGCGCTGTTCCAGTTGTATCCGCTGCTCAACCACTTGTTGTTGTTCGGTGGTGCCTATCGCGGTGCGGTCGAACGGGCCGTAAGCCGTGTTGAAGCAGGGTAAAGGCGGGAAATTGGCAATCTCTTTGGAAGTGCATATGACGCGCTTTCATGTCTTCTGTCCCTGAGCTAGGTTCTATATGTGCCTTGTCCGAGATTGATTCGCAGGCAAACATGCGGCATTGTATGTAAACTGTTGTCTACGCCCAGCAAAGGAATTCCTGATGTCGCCGTTGAATGATGCATCTTCCGCCGCCTGTGGAGTTGTTGCCCTTGGCCGTCGTGCATTGTTGCCGCTGATGATTTCGGCAGCTATGACAACTCCCGTACAGGCGGCCGATCTCCTGACCATTGCGCGCGATGCGCTGGAAAACGATGCCACTCTGGCATCGGCTCGAGCCAGCTATTCCAGTATCGAGTCGGGGCGCGATGTCGAGCGCGGTGACCTGTTGCCGCAACTCAGCGCGTCGGCAGAAGGGGCACACAACCGGACCTACAGTGGATCGTCCCAAGGTGGTGAGGGCGGTGGAGCTGCTGCAGGGGGCGGTGTCGATGACGACTACAACAGTGCCAGTGCATCATTGGAAGCGACGCAGGCGCTGTTCGATGCCACCAACTGGTATGAGTTGGAGCGCGCCGAAGAGGAAATCGACCAGGAGGCGTATTCGCTGGAGGCGACGCAACAGCAACTCCTCTACGATGTGGCCTCGGCCTATTTCGATATTCTGCGGGCCCATGACATCCTCGACGCCCGGGAGGCCCAGGAAACAGCCATCGAACGCCAGCTAGAACAGGCACGCGAGCAGTTCGATGTCGGGTTGATCGCCATTACTGATGTCGATGAAGCGGAAGCCAGCTACGATCAGGCTCGGGCCGATCGCATCGCGGCGGAAAACGATCTACAGGTCAGCTTCGAGGCCCTGGAGCGTCTGACCGGCAATCGTTACAACAGCATCGATGGATTGGGCGACGACGTGCCGATCGAGTCACCTGAACCGGATACGCGGGATGACTGGGTCGATCTGGCAATGGAAAACAGCCCGATGGTGCTGATGGCCGAAGCGGGTATCGATGTCGCCCGTAGCGTTGTCGATGTTTCGAAGGCAGGGCGGTTGCCGACACTGGAGGCGTTCGCCAATTATCAATACTCTGACACCGATAGCGAGATTCAGGACGAATACAATTCGTCCAGCCAGGTGGGGTTACGCGCCAGCCTGCCACTTTATACTGGTGGCTCGACCAGCGCAGGTATCCAACAGAGTACCTATGAGCTCGAGTCGACGCAGTATGATGCCGAGGCGCAGCGGCGTGACACCATTCAGCAGGTACGCTCGTTGTTCACTCAGGTGAGCAATGATGTCGAGAGCGTGGAAGCGCGTCAGCAGGCGATCGAATCCAACCAGAGCGCTCTGGAAGCCACTCGTTCGGGCTACGACGTCGGCACCCGCAACATCGTCGATGTGCTCAATGCCGAGCAGAATCTGTACGACGCCATCGCCAATCATGCGGAAGCCCGCTATAACTATGTCGTCGACATGCTCGAGCTTCGCCAGCAGGCTGGAATTCTCGATACCGATGCTATTCGCTCGGTGAATGAGTGGCTACGTGATGAAGATCCGGTGTCACTGCAATTGCCGGACGAAACTGGTGGCGACAGTCGATATGACGAGGCGATGGAGATCGGTGATGCGCCGGAGGCCCCCACCGGTTGAGCGTTGTCCTCACCGTTCGGATTACGCCTGCTAGCGCGGCCAGAGTGACCGGACCCAATGCAAGAGTCGTTGCCACAGGGACCCCTGAACCTTGGTCTTGGTCGTTGCGGGGGAGATGGTGTCGGCGGGGCGGTTCAGGAAGTCGCTAATCGGTTGTACCTGACTGGGGGTATTCAGCATGGGGGCGTGTCCGCATCCCGGTACGTCCAGCGTTGCCAGTCCAGGTTGCTGAAGCTTCATTTGGTGAACGGTGTCGGCGGCGAGAATCGTTGAGTCGACACCGCGGATCACCGTCAAGGGGCATCGAATGGCCGCCCAGTCAGCCCAGGTGTCGCGCGGCGTATCGTTGACGAATTGTTCGGCGATGCGAGGATCGTAGTGGAAAGTCCAACTGCCATCGGGCAAACGGCGAGCGCTTTCGAGTGCCATGGCCTGCCAGGTGGCGTCGTCGGTGATGCCGAACGAGGCGTAGTGGTCGCGCAGTTCGGTCAGCAACTCGCCGAACGTGTAAAAGCGATGCGGAATGGCAAAGTAACTGGCGAGCCCGGCCAGACCTTGTGGATCGATTTCCGGACCGACGTCGTTGAGAATGAGCTGCTCGATGCGGTCGCCATGGGTGTCGTCCGCGGCGATCAGCATGCCAAGCAAACCGCCCATGGAAGTCCCCAGCCAAGGCACATGATCCAACTCATAGTGATCGAGCAGGGCGATGGCGATCTGCATATAGTGACTGTAGAGATAATCGTGGGCAGGAAACAGCGACCAGCTCGACAACCCGCGTCCAGGGGTATCCGGTGCGAGTATCCGCCACTCCGGTCCCAACTGGCGTGCCAGTCCTTCGAAGTCACCGCCATGTCGCGCCAAGCCGTGCCAGGCGATCAGGGTGCTGGAGGCCTCCGGATGCCAAATACGCACGGCGATTTCCAGTTGCCTGACCCGAACCAGATCCAGTTTGTCCATTGTGCTCCTCCCGCCATGGCCGCTACTGCATAGAGTGTAGATGCGATGTTGCTTCGCAACATTAGCGAGGTGGCGTCAAGAGCGCTAGGGTTGGTGTGATGATTCTTCGCTGGAGGGGTGTTGCATCAACTCGAACAGGGTATCTATCACGTGCCCCCCTTCTGTCACGATGGAGAAGCGGTCCGGCATGCGCAACCAATCGTGGAACAGGCCGCCAAGTGTGGATTGAAGCAGGCGCGAGGCAGTTTCAGGTGTCAGATGAGGTGCCAGGGCGCCCTGGTCATGAGCACGTCGAAATTGTTCACACAATTCTGCAAAACATTCGTTGGCAAGTTGGTCCTGCATCTCGAGGGGGTTGATGTCACTGAAAAATTCACAACGGTGAACGAGGATGGAAAGGATGCGGCGATAGCGTGGCTGTTCCAATCGTTTCAGGCTGACATGACAGGCCAGACGCGTGGTTTCCAGTGGCGATGCCTCCGATCCCTGCTCGACTTCGTCGACCAGCTCGGCAAACGGCATACGTACCCGTTCCAGCAGGGCATGGAAGAGGTCGGCCTTGTTGCGGAAATGCCAGTAGACGGCTCCGCGTGTCATCCCGGCATGGCGGGCAATCTGTTCCAGTGAGGTGCGTGCGACGCCCTTGTCGAAGAATACGTCCTCGGCAGCATCAAGCAGGGCTTCACGGGTGGCGGCGGCTTCGGCTTTGGTGCGTCTGGGCATAGTGTTATGTCGATTTCACAAAAGGTCATCAAACAGTTTACCCCAGGAGGGCGTTAGGCGTCGTGATTTACATTCATGGTTGTATGGATGTAGAGTTCGCACTCCTAGCATACATACATGCATGTAACTATAATGCATGGTTTCGATTGGCTCGAGAATAGGGCCATTGCCTAACGTCTCATTCGTGGAGTCTGTTTCATGCGGTCTGCTGATCAGGATGCCTTGTCACCTGCCCATTCTGTTGTTTGCTGGTTGAACCGGGCGGTAAGCGTTGAATTTGGCGCGATCCTCCTGTCCTGACCGCCGTGCCGTTCAAGGGCGTGACTTGGGAACGATCGACCCCCGCTGACGATATACATGTGGGCTGACTGTGGGTCGCCTTACGATATGTTCAATGGAAACAACGCTATGAAAAAAATGAGTTTCTCGCTTCGTGGAAGCCTGGCAGTGCTGGTCACGCTACTGGTGCTGACAGGATGCAACCAGGGAGACGAATCCGGGGAACAGGCGCAGGGCGGTGAGGAGCCCCCGCCTCGTCCCGTCGAGGTGATGGAGATGGCGCGGCAGGATATTCCGCTGGATAAGTCCTACCCCGCGATGTTGCGCAGTGATGATGAGGTGACTCTCGTGGCGCGGGTTTCCGGGTTTCTGGAGGAACGTCACTATGAGCGAGGGACCTTTGTCGAAAAAGGTGACCGGCTGTTCACGATCGAACCGGACCTGTATGAGGCCACCGTCAATGAGCGAGAGGCGGATCTGCAAAGTGCCCAGGCCGAGCTGGCACGTACCAATCGGGATGCTGAGCGCTACGAGCAATTGTTGAGCCAGGATTCCGTCAGCCGTCAACAGTATGATCAGGCCATGGCGGATCAGCGAGTCGCGCAAGCGAATGTCGCCCAGGCAGAAGCGGCCCTGGCCAGTGCTCACCTGGATCTCGAGTATTCAAAAGTGACGGCACCGGTATCGGGCATGATCGGTCTGCACCAAGTGAATACGGGGAACCTCGTCACGGATGGGACCGAGTTGGCGACGATCACGCCGCTTGATCCGTTGGAGGTGCGCTTCCAGCTCCCACAGCGGGATGCCTTCGAGTTGCGTCAGCAGCTCTCGGAAAACGACTCGGTGTCCGATATCGGTGCCAATCTGCGGGTACCAGGGCTGGATGATCGTGGGGATACCACGCTGGAAGGTCGTCTCGACTTTCTGGGCTCGCGCGTCGATCAGAGCACAAGCACCGTGCAGGCCGCAGCGATCTTCGACAACCCTCAGGCCGCTGTGTTGCCGGGACAATTTGTCCGCGTGCAACTGGAAGATATGAAGCGTTACGACGTGCTGGCTGTACCGGAAATCGCGGTCACTCAAGGTCTGATGGGGCCCCAGGTGTTCGTGCTGGATGAGAATGATGAGGCGCGTGCCCGCACGGTCAAGCTCGGTGAAGTGGCCGGCCCGTGGCAGATCATCCGGGAAGGGCTGGACGAGGGGGACCGCGTGGTCGTCGGCGATCCAGCCGGCATTGAACCCGGCACGGCGATCGATCCTCAGTCGTTCGATGGTGATGCCGGGGCTGTGGTCGAGGATGCCGAGGAGGAACAGGCGCAAGAGGAAGCCGAAGACCAAGAGCAGGCTCAGCAAGCCCTGGAAGGCGGTGAGAGCGGAGGCAGTGACGCCACCGACGACAGTGGCGGAGATGAGGGGGCCGAGGACGAATGAACTTCTCCAACTTCTTCATCAACCGCCCGATTTTCGCCACGGTCCTGGCGATCATCCTGACGATCATCGGCGCCGTCAGTCTGCGGGCGCTGCCGATCGAGCAGTATCCCAGCGTGGTCCCGCCGACAGTATCCGTTCAGGCGCAGTTCCCCGGTGCGGATGCCGAAACGGCGGCACAGACAGTGGCAGCGCCACTGGCAGAGGCGATCAACGGGGTCGAGGACATGATCTACATGAACTCGACCAGTGCCAGCAATGGTACCGTCAACCTCAGTGTCGCCTTCAATATCGGCACCGATGGTGACATCAATACCATCAATGTGAACAACCGGGTCCAGGGGGCGCTCTCGCAGTTACCGCAAGAGGTCCAGGACCAGGGAGTCACCGTGGAGCTTCGCTCCGATGAGATATTGATGCTGATCTCCCTGATATCTCCCTCGGGCGATTACGACAATATCTTCATGCAGAATTACGCGACCCTGAACGTTCTCGACGAACTGCGCCAGGTGCCCGGCGTGGGGGACGCTGAGGTGTTGGGGGGTGGCGAATTTGCCATGCGTATCTGGATGGATCCGGACAAGCTGTCCCAGTACGATCTGACCCCGTCGGAAGTGTCCGAAGCTATCCAGGCGCATAATACCGAGGTGCCGGCAGGTAGCCTGGCAGCGACACCTCAGGAGGAGCCCCGGGCCTATACCTATACCATCTCTGCCGATGGCCGGCTGACGGATGCCGAGGCCTTTCGCGAGATTCCCTTGCGGACCAATCCGGATGGTTCGTCTCTGCGACTTGACGATGTGGCGGAAATCGAACTAGGCGCCTCTTTCTATGGGGTCGATGCGCGCCTGAACGGCGATACGATGACGCCAATCATCATCAATCAGCAGCCGGGAGCGAATGCGCTGGAGACGGCCGATGCCGTCAAGGAGACCATCGCCGATCTGGAAGAGCGTTTCCCGGCCGGCATGGAGTATGTGATTCCTTACGACACGACGCTCTTCATCGATGCCTCGGTGGAGACCGTCGAGCATGTCTTCGTGGAAGCCTTCCTGATTGTCCTGGTGATCCTGTTCATCTTCCTGCAGAACTGGCGTTTCACGATCATCGCCATGTCGGTGGTGCCTGTCTCTGTTATTGCCACCTTTGCTGGATTCTACGCCTTTGGTTTCTCGATCAACCTGTTGACGCTGTTTGCGTTGGTGCTATCGATAGGGATCGTGGTCGACGACGCCATACTGGTGGTGGAAAACGTTGAACGTGTGCTGAGTGAAGAAGATGACATCACCGTTCGTCAGGCCACCATACGTGCCATGAAAGAGGTCGGTGGCCCCGTCATCGCCACGTCGTTGATCATGGCGGCGGTCTTCATTCCGGTCGCGTTTCTGGGCGGCTTCACCGGGCAGATCTATCAGCAGTTCGCTCTGACAGTGGCCATTTCGGTGGCGTTCTCGGCCTTGATGGCGTTGACGTTCACGCCGGCCTTGTCAGCGATCTTCATCAAACACAAGCCCAAGGTTGAACAGTCGAAGCTGATGAGGGCGTTGAGCACGCCGTTACGGCTTTTTGACCGACTGTTTGCCGGTATCACGGCGTGTTACATGTGGGTCGTGAAAGTGTTGGTACGCTTCTGGGGACTGGCGCTGGTGTTGACTGCCCTGGTGGGCTTCGGCTCCTGGTGGCTCTATCAGAACACCCCATCGACCCTGGTACCGACAACCGACCAGGGGATCGTCCTGGCCAGCGTGAGCTTGCCGGATGCTGCCTCGCTGGATCGAACCAATCGCTACATGGATAAGCTGAGTAGCGAGATCGAAAAGATCCCGGGGGTCGAATATTCAACTGCGGTAGCCGGCTACGACATTCTGTCGAGTGCGGTGAACTCGGCGCGGGGCATCATGTTCATCAACATGGAACCCTGGGGTGACCGGGATCTCACCGCCGATGAACTGGTAGGGCGGATCATGCAGTTGGGTGCCCAGATCGAGGGCGGCTCGGCGATGGCGTTCAATGCGCCACCTATCCAGGGACTATCCACCACAGGCGGGTTCACCGGGTATCTGCAGTCGTATGAGGGGGCGTCTCCCGAAGAGCTCTACGAGGCATCGCTGCAGGTAACGCAGGCGGCGAACGAGCATCCGGCGCTGCAGGAGGTGTTCTCGACCTTCAACACCAATGTGCCGGGCTATCATGCCGAGATCGATCAGCAGAAGGCGCTGAGTTATGGCGTCAATCTTCAGGATCTCAACTCGACGCTCTCGAATACGTTCGGCGAAGGGTTCGTCAACTACTTCAGCTACCAGAACCGCAACTTCCAGGTCTACTTGCAGAACCAGGATGAGTACCGCAAGACCCCGGAGGATATCAATAACGTCTATGTGCGTGGCGGTGATGGCGAGCGTATCCCGATGTCCGAGTTCGTGGAGTTCGAGCGCGATGCCAAACCGGCCGTGGTGACACGTTTCGGTGTCTACCTCGGTGCGCAGTTCCAGGGGGGACCGGCCCCCGGCTATAGCTCCGGCCAGGCGATCGAGGCGATGGAAGAGGTCGTTCAGGATACCTTGGGAAGTAATTGGGGTATGGGCTGGACCGGTACGGCCTACCAGGAATCGGAACTGGGTAATACCGCCATGCTGGCGATCATCTTCGGCATGATTATGGTGTTCCTGATCCTGGCGGCTCAGTACGAGAGCTGGTCATTGCCACTGGCGGTCCTGACCTCGACACCCTTCGCCTTCCTGGGCGCGATTGGCGGTATCGTATTGCGCGGCATGGAAACCAGTGTCTATGTCCAGATCGGCATGCTTGTAGTGGTCGGGTTGGCGGCCAAGAACGCCATACTGATCGTGGAGTTCGCGGAATTGCAACGTCGGGAAAAAGGCAAGTCGATTCCCGATGCCGCTATCACGGCGGCGGAACTTCGCTTCCGCCCGATCGTGATGACGTCGCTGGCGTTCATCTTCGGTACCTTGCCATTGGCATTGGCCACCGGTGCCAGTGAGGCGAGCAGCCATCAGATCGGTACCACGGTTGCTGTGGGGATGGCGTCGGTCGCGATTCTGGCCAGCTTCTTCGTGCCGTCCTTTTACGCCATGATTGCGCGTATGTCCGATTGGCTACGGCGCAAGTTGGGTCATTACGAAGATCAGACCGGCCAACCGGCTTTGGAGAGTGACTCGCAGTAAAGCGGTTTGTCACTCCATCGTCGGTATTCGCAAGCGGACATCCCGATACTCGGGGTGTCCGCTTTTTATGGCGTCTGGACATGTCTCATGACGGTACCGAGCACATATATCGGAATCTGGTCTATTATGAAGTTATGAACCAATTCGCTGGCCAAGAACCAGCGTGAGGAGCACGCCATGGAGAACGCCATCGGTCTTGCGCTGAGCTTTCCGTTGATTCTATTCACTCTGCTGCTGGTGCTGGCGGCCTGCTACTGGCTGCTGGTTGTCCTGCGCCTAGCGCCGGTAGAGCTATTCGAACACGACAGTCTCAAGGGCGATCATCTGGCCAGTACCATGGTCTCCCTGGGGTTTGCCGGTGTGCCGGCCTCTGTGGCTGTGACGGTGCTCCTGATAATTGCGGGCGCTTTCACGCTGGCGATTGAGCTTGCCGTATTGCAATGGCTGGCACTGGGCATGTTCCGGGTGCCGGTCGGCGTCGTGGTGTTGTGGGCCAGTTTCGTGGCCGCATCCCCGATAGCGGAGGCCATTTGTCGCCGCATGCATGTCTGGTTTCATCGTCACCCGGCTTCGGCGCATCGTTGTCAGCTGGGAGAAACCGTGCGTGTGATCGAGCATATCCCTGGCAGTGAATATGCCACGGCCGTTTATGAGGATGATCCCTCGAACACTGTCCATCTACATGCCAAGCCTGACGCTTTGCCGGAAATCGATGAGCGACGGGTGTTGGTCAAGTATCTGCCTGATGAGGATGCATACCGAAGTGTGCCGGCAGCGTCGTATCTCGAGACACGGGCCTATCTGAGTCATCTGAGATTGATGCACAAACGTCACCGTAATCAAAACAGTACAACGCATAATAACGGGTCGGCTGCCTGATGGGTGAAAGAGGAGCGTTTCTGGTACGCTAGCCCGTACCGAAGAGGCCCGCGACTATCAATAAGGACCGAGGATGGCCCGACGATCCGCTTTCGAACTCGCCGGCACCCGAGTGGTGCCGGGTGGGCGCACGCAAATCGACGTACCCGTTGCCAAGCTGTATACCCATGCCCCGCTTCATATCCCTGTGGAAGTCGTCCATGGGCGTCAGAATGGTCCCGTCATACTGGTATGTGGGGCCATTCATGGCGACGAAATCAATAGTGTCGAGATCGTGCGCCGTTTGCTCCGCAGCAGAGCGATATCAAGGCTACGCGGTACCTTGATTGCGGTGCCTATCGTCAATGTGTTCGGTTTCGTACAACACAGTCGTTATCTTCCCGACCGGCGTGATCTCAACCGCTGTTTTCCCGGCAGTGAAGAAGGGTCGCTCGGGTCGCGGGTAGCGGCACTATTCCGCGACCAGATCGTCAATCAGGCCACGCATATCATCGATTTGCATACCGGCGCGATCCATCGCACCAACCTCCCGCAGATCCGTGCACAGCTGACATCCCATGCCGAAACGGCGACCATGGCCGATGCCTTCGGTGCGCCGGTCATTCTCAATGCCGAACTACGTGAAGGGAGCTTGCGTCACTACGCTCAGAACCGCGGCGTACCGGTGTTGACCTATGAGGCAGGCGAAGCGCTGCGATTCGACGAATGGGCCATTGCTCCCGGTGTTCGCGGCGTACTGAGAGTCATGCGTCGGCTTGGCATGTTATCGGGCGAGCATCGACGGCGTCAGCCCCCGCCGGCGGAAGTTGCCAATGGTTCGAGTTGGGCGCGTGCGCCTATCGACGGCATTCTACGACCGCGAGTGAAGTTGGGTGCCCGGGTCTCCAAGGGGCAGGTGCTCGGGCTGGTGGCGGATCCGTTCGGCAATGCAGAGGGAGAGGTGAAGGCGACAGCTGACGGCATCGTGATTGGTATGAGTAACCTGCCCCTCGCCAATGAAGGGGAAGCCCTGTTCCATGTGGCGCGTTTCGAGGCTATCGAGGAGGCTGAGAATGCCGTGGAAAATTTCCAGTCGGACTATGATCCCGGCAGTGGATTGTCCTGAGTAGCGGAGGCGGTATCAGGCGGTTTCCAGAATAGCGCGTTGCTGCTCCTCGTCGTGGAAGGCAGGGACCAGGGATAGTGCCTCGTCGAAGACGTCGAGTCCTGCACCGTCGCGATGTGCATGTTCCGATAGATGACGACGGAACTTGCGGCCGCCGGGGCACCCCTGAAACAGTCCCAGCAGATGACGTGTGATGTGATTGAGTTTCACGCCGTCATCGAGACGTTGAGCGATGTAGGAACGAAACGCTTGAGCGGCGGCATGTCGACTCTCAGCTGGGCCGGCCACACCGTACAGTTGCCGATCGACAGCCGAGAGCAGCCAGGGGTTCTGGTAGGCTTCGCGACCAACCATCACGCTATCGACATGTGTCAGCTGGTCCTTGCACTCATCGAGGGTCTTGAGCCCGCCGTTGATGCCGATGTGAAGCGTCGGATGACTCGCCTTCAGACGATATGCGCGTTCTCGGTTCAGTGGGGGGATGTCGCGATTTTCCTTGGGAGAAAGGCCCTTCAGCCATGCCTTGCGTGCATGGAGAATGAAGACCCGGCAACCGGCATCGGCCACGGTATTGATGAATCTCTCCAGGTCTTCATCCTCGTCCTGATCGTCGATGCCGATGCGGCATTTCACCGTCACCGGAATGGACACGTTGTCCTGCATGGCGTGCACCGCCTTGGCGACGGTCTCCGGGTGGGCCATCAGGCAGGCACCGATCAGGTTGTTCTGAACCCTGTCGCTGGGGCAGCCGACATTGAGGTTGATCTCGTCATATCCCCAAGCTTCGGCAATGGCCGCGCACTCAGCCAGTTCACCGGCATCGCTGCCGCCGAGTTGCAGTGCCAACGGATGCTCGACGTCGCTATACCCGAGGAAACGTTCCCGTGGACTGCCATAGAGGATCGCCCCAGTCGTCACCATCTCGGTATACAGCAGCGCTCGCCGCGTCAGCGTCCGTGCAAAGGCACGGTAATCGCGCGTCGTCCAATCCATCATGGGGGCTATGGCGAAGGTACGGTCAGGTTCGGGCATCGGTATTACGTGGCAGAAAGGGAATCAACGAGGCTGCTATTCTACCAGTCCAATCGGAGAATGGGAGCCTGTTCGTCTCAACCTGGTGTCCGTCGAATCGTGGGCAGTGATGGGAGAGGGCGGGCATGCAGGCCCTGTATCGCATGTTTTCTGTGGAAATTTCGCCTTGAAGTATATCGAAATCAATGAGATATCGATTATGCTGAAAGAGTTGAGGCACAACGGGCTAGTACACTAGCAGCCAGTGGGTAACCGAGGTGGTCATGGTGTCGAGCAAGACAGCAAGACGTATCAAACGCGAATTCATGGATTCGAAAAGCGGTTTTCGGATAACCGGTTCGCTGCTGGTGTTAATGTTGTTACTGGCAGGGTGTGGCGGTGACGGCAACAACGATGAGGCTGAAGAAGCGTCGGATAGCCAGTCGACGGCGGCTCAGGAAGATACGACGAATGCGGAATCGGCATCGTCTTCTCCCGACACCATGACCGAACCTGTGGAGGTCACGATATCTGCCGCGCGTCAGGAGAACCGGCGCCTGGTAGTGACTGGTGAGACCAACCTGCCCGATGGTACCGAGGTGCTGGTGATTGTTGAGCGCAATGGCAGCCGTATCAGTTGGCGTTCCCGTGTTGATGTACAGAATAGAGGCTTCGAGGCAGGGCCGCTTGGACCGGAAAGCGGGATGCCGGATGGTGAATACACGATTACCTTCAGAATGTCACCACCCGGTGTACAGCCTCGCGCTGTACAGCAGATCATTGGTGATCGTGGCCAGCACTTGAGTGGCCCATTGGTGACCGATTCACAATATGAAGGTGCTGTTGCGACCTATACCACGAACTATACCGCCGGTAACTGACTGTCTTGCGGTGTCGATGAATGTCCGCTGACGCATTTTTACTGTTTCATAACTCAGGTTATGTTGCTGTCGACGTCTAGCTGTCAGGTTAGGAGGCATCGGATAGGGATTATCCGATTCAGTGATAGGGATGCCGCGCCGATGGATCTTCCCTTCCATGGAGGGAGGGGGCGATCCATCGTTTTTTATCCAGCTCTTGCCTGTGCCACGAATAGCTTGCCTGGTGTCAGCCAACGCTCCCTGTAGTGAGTTTCCACTTGGCGATAATCCGTCCATGAATGAAAGGGGCAGATCGTGCCGGTATGTCCTCGTTATTGTCTTTCATCAGTTGGACCGATAGCCGACCTTGATATTCGGTGATGTACAGCCCGCTACCCTGATGGGTTTCAGTGGGTGTAATAGCAGCAAGGTCCCCTGACGCAAGGTGCTCGAAGGTGGCGTCAGGCGATGGGGTGACGATATAGCATGGTCGTGGATGGTCGTTTCTGGTCGGCCAGCCCTCAGGCAGGGTGGTTACCTGGGTAGGATGCTTGTGCCATGGCAGTGGGGGGACCGGCGATAACTCCAGGAAGGGGAAGGGAGCAATGGGAGCGTCGATCAGCAATTCTTCGAGACCACAGTCTAGCGCTTCAGCCAGCGCGACCAGCCGAGTATGCCCGATCTGCTTGATCTCACCGCTTTCCCAGTAGCCAATCGTGACATCCGATACGCCGACCCGACGGGCCAGTGCTGCCTTGTTGAGTTTGGCGCTTTCACGTAACCGTTTGATCCTTGTGCCTAGTTCTTCCATTGAATGTATCTCGTTTCAGGGGATAGGACATGCTCTGGCATTCGCCATGAACTGTGCAATAACGCGCATCAACGTTGAGATAACAGTACACGTCACTTAGTTCCGGTGCACGCTGTGACGCCGCTGAACGGGATTGGTGCATTTCGATGAGAGGGAAGACGTCGCAAGCGTGAAAAAAGAAAAGCGTGCCGATTTGATGTCGGCACGCTCAAGGCAAGTTATGCACTGAAGGCGCCATCCAGGTCAGACATGAGCCATGACCTGATGGCGTTGCCCCGAGGTTGATGGCTTCAAGCCAGCAATTCAGGACAAAGCGAGTATAGGCAGTCGGCCTTTTCGGAATAAGAGGGTACAATCGAAAACTTGTGTTTCCATTATGGAAACAAAATGGGGCCTGGCAGGAGCAGGAGGCGTGGAGTGGCCACTCTGGATGCGTTGAAGGTATTTGTCGAAGTGGTACGCAGCGGGAGTTTTACCGGCGCGGCACGTCGTCTGGGGATTTCCAAGTCTCTGGCGTCCAAGCGGGTGGCTTCATTGGAAGAGGAGCTGGGAGTGAGCCTGCTCAATCGCTCGACACGCGCATTGCATCTCACCGAGGCAGGGCAGATCTACTATGAACATGGGCTGCGCATCAGTGAGGAACTCTCGGTGGCCGAAGCGCAGGTCCAGTCCGTGACCGCCAGACCTCGTGGCCAATTGAAAGTGAGCGCCCAGGTCAGTTTCGGCTTCATGTATCTGGCAGAACCGACGACAGCGTTCATGCGTCGTTATCCTGATGTCGCCGTGGAGATTCTGCTGGAGGACCAGCGTTTCGAGCCGATCGACGAAGCCGTGGACCTGGCGATCCGCATGGGGCCGTTGCCGTCTTCCAGCATGGTCTCGAGGCCCTTGTGCAAAGTCGTCTATGGCCTCTATGCGGCACCGGATTACTTGGCGCGAGTCAACTACCCGCTGCATCCCCAGGATATCGCCAACTACGACACCATTTTCTATGGCAATTATGATCTTGGGGCGCACTGGCGTTTTTCCCTCAATGGACAGCCATTGGATGTCGAGCCCCACTCGCGTCTGGTCATCAACAATTTGCTGGGTGTGGTAGAGGCGGCCAAGGCTGGTTTTGGTCTTGCTTATCTACCCACGTTTGCCGCTCGCTCGGCTGTCGCTGACGGTGATCTTATCCCTCTGCTGCAGCCTTACTGGAACGAACATGGCAGCATGCTGGTTCTGTTCCGTTCGCGAAAATACCTGCCGGACAAGACCCGCGCTTATCTGGATTTCATCACCGAGTGGTTTCGAGAGAATCTGGCCTTATAGTGTCATGCGCGACGAGCGAACGAGGCCGTCAATATGATAGAGACTGATGATCTGTTCGTGAGTGCGTATAATGCCGCCAGTTCGCTTCCAAGAGATTGAAAGGACATGACTGTACGCACTCGCATCGCTCCATCCCCCACCGGGGATCCACACGTAGGTACCGCCTATATCGCGCTGTTCAATTTATGCTTTGCCCGTCAGCATGGCGGGGAGTTCATCCTGCGCATCGAAGATACCGACCAGGCACGCTCGACGACGGAATCCGAGCAGATGATTCTGGACTCGTTGCGCTGGCTGGGGCTCGAATGGGATGAAGGACCGGATGTCGGCGGTCAATATGGGCCCTATCGGCAGAGTGAGCGTGGTGAGAGCTATGCCGAACATGCTCGACAACTGCTCGATGCCGGCCATGCCTTCAAGTGTTATCGAACGAGTGAAGAACTCGATGCCTTGCGTGAATCACGCAAGGCTGAAGGCCTTCATCTGGCATTGAAGCCCGAGGATCTGGCGTTGCCCGTCGAGGAGGAAGCTCGCCGTGCACGTGAGGGATGGCCTTATGTGATCCGGATGAAAGTGCCGGAAGAGGGGGCCTGTGTCGTTCAGGATATGTTACGGGGTGCCATTGAGGTCGATTGGGCTCAGGTCGATGCACAGATTCTGCTCAAGTCCGATGGCATGCCGACCTATCATCTGGCCAATGTGGTTGATGATCATTTGATGGGTATCACGCATGTCCTGCGGGGAGAGGAATGGATCAATTCTGCACCCAAGCACCAACTTCTCTACGAGTATTTCGGCTGGGACATGCCCGAGCTTTGCCATATGCCGTTGCTGCGCAATCCGGACAAGTCGAAGCTGTCCAAGCGTAAAAATCCCACGTCGATCAACTATTACCGACGCATGGGGTATCTGCCGCAGGCCGTCACCAATTACCTGGGGCGTATGGGCTGGTCCATGCCGGATGACCGAGAAAAGTTTTCACTTGGGGAAATGATGTCTCACTTCGACATCCAGCGTATTTCCCTGGGCGGGCCGGTCTTCGATCTGGACAAGCTGACCTGGCTCAATGGGGTTTATATTCGTGAAGACCTTGATGATGACGGGTTGCTGCAAGCTCTGCGCGAGTGGGCATTCAATGAAGACTATGTGAAGCAAATTCTGCCTCAGGTGAGGCCCAGAGTGGATACGCTGTCGGAAGTGACGCCGTTGGCGGGTCACTTCTTCTCTGGCTTGCCCCCTATCGATGAATCGAGCTTCGAGACTGTCAAGCTGGAGCATGAGACGCTTATCAAGTTGCTGCAATTCCTGGTCTGGCGTCTTGAGGGTGTCACTGCCTGGCACAAGGAAACGCTGCTGGAAGAGGTCAAGGCGTTGGCTGATGCCTTCGAACTCAAAATGAAAATCTTCCTGGCGCCGGTCTTCATCGCCGTTACCGGTTCCCCAACTTCCACCTCGGTGCTCGACGCGATGACCATTCTTGGTTCGGACATGACCCGTGCCCGGTTACGGCATGCCATTGCCGTGCTGGGGGGTGTCTCGAAGAAGCAGGCCAAGCGCTTCGAGAAGGAATACAAGCAGCTGTAAGTTTGAAGCGGCAAGAACAAAAAGTGTTGACGACCCCGGGGCGTATCAGTAATATGCGCTCCGTCTTCACGAGATGCGGGGCCTTAGCTCAGCTGGGAGAGCGCAACACTGGCAGTGTTGAGGTCAGCGGTTCGATCCCGCTAGGCTCCACCAATTTCGTCTTCGATGACAGATGCGTCCCATTCGTCTAGTGGTCCAGGACACCGCCCTTTCACGGCGGTAACAGGGGTTCGAACCCCCTATGGGACGCCACTCTTGTTCATTCCTTTACATCGCTTGTGTTATCTCGCCTGCAAATCCTCTTTGCGCTTGCGAGATGTGATGTCGTCTCTGCTCTCCGAGAAGGGCGAAAAGGCATCCCGTGAAATGCTCCCCGCTAGATAAAATCTGCCTTGTTAACCTTGACAAGCCTCGAAGTTGTCCACGTTCGGCTGTCTGCCTCCATGGATTGTGCACAACACTCATATAAGCTGAATGTTGGAATGAGTTTTCTAATAAATCCATGTAAATCAGTCAATTATGGTTGTTTAAAAATTGACCGATCTAAGTGAAACCCGCTTGTCATGGTGGTTTGTGGAACTTTTCTCAAGCTTATGAACAAGGTTATCCACAGAAAGTGTGGAAAAGGGCCGAGGAGTCGCGACAAGGGCCGATGAGATCGGGGTTCATTGCATCGCAACAAGACTGTCCCGTGGTTGTCACAATGTTGTCGCCTGGCCGTAAAGAGTTTTACAAGACTTGTCACTGACATGGCTTCTGTCGGTTGACTTGGTCGGAAACGCAACGAGGCCGCTTGGAGCGGCCTCGTTGCGTTATCGTCATGGCCGCTTGTAATAGGCGACCATCTACCGGCATGTCGATTACTTGGCGGGGTAGTCGCGTTGGTTGTAACCCACGTAGAGCTGGCGTGGGCGGCCGATCTTGTACTCGCCACTGATCATCTCGTTCCAGTGAGATATCCAGCCGATCGTCCGTGAGACCGCGAAGATCACCGTGAACATGTTGGTGGGAATGCCTATGGCCTTGAGGATAATGCCGGAATAGAAATCGACATTAGGATACAGCTGGCGCTCGATGAAATAGTCGTCTTCGAGGGCGATTTCTTCCAGGCGCTTGGCGATTTTGAGTTGTGGATCGTCGGCCATACCGAGCTCGCCGAGCACCTCGTCACAGGTCTCTTTCATGACCTTGGCGCGTGGATCGAAGCTACGGTAGACGCGATGGCCAAAGCCCATTAGACGGAAGGGATCGTCCTTGTTCTTGGCTCGATCGATATAGCGCTGAATGTTCTCTTCGGATTCATCACCGATTTCATCGAGCATGTTGAGAACGGCCTCGTTGGCACCGCCATGAGCCGGTCCCCACAGGGCGGCGATGCCCGCGCTGATACAGGCGAATGGGTTGGCGCCGGTCGAGCCCGCCAGACGTACCGTGGAGGTGGAGGCGTTCTGCTCGTGATCCGCGTGGAGCATGAAGATGCGATCGATCGCCTTGGCGAAGACCGGATTGATCTTGTACTCCTCGCAGGGGTTGCTGAACATCATGTAGAGGAAATTTTCCGCATAGTTGAGATCATTGCGCGGATAATTGAACGGTTGGCCGATATTGTATTTATAGGACATCGCGGCCAGCGTCGGCATTTTGGCGATCAGGCGGATCGCGCTGATGCGACGGTCTTCTTCACGCGTGATGTTCATGTGATCATGATAGAAGGCAGCCAGTCCGCCAACGACGCCGCATAGTATCGACATCGGGTGAGCGTCGCGGCGGAATCCCTTGTAAAAGTTGGCCAACTGCTCATGAACCATGGTGTGGTTACGAATATTGGCCTCGAACTCGCGATACTCTTCCTGACTGGGAAGTTCGCCATTCAACAGCAGGTAGCAGAGCTCGACGAAGTTGGAGTGTTCGGCCAATTGACCGATCGGATAGCCGCGGTGAAGCAGGACACCGTTGGCGCCATCAATATACGTGATCGCCGATTGGCATGACGAAGTCGCCATGAATCCCGGGTCATAAGTGAAGAGCCCTTCGGCTGTCAGGCTTCTGATGTCGATGACATCTGGGCCAGCGCTACCGGAATAGACAGGAAATTCGATTACCTTGTCCAGCCCTTCGATCGTTAACTGCGCTTTCCTGTCAGCCATGGGTGGCCTCCTCATTATTTACTGTGTCAGACGATAAGTCGTTGTCTCGTGTACTATGTCGGGCAAAAAAGTTAGCCCACTATAGAAGTGTTCCGGGGATTGTCAATTAGCCCATTGGGCAGAGGCTTATGCGCTGCTTTGATTTCTATACATGTGTTGTATAATAAATGGTGCTCTGCATCATTTTGAGCTATTTTGCGCTCATGGATGCGAGGGTCAAGTATCCGATAGGTTCAATCAGGGGTGACAGAAAACCGGATGATGACGAAGGCCGATTTGTCATACTTGGCCCGTGCCCCTATAATCGCACCCCGCACGATCGCTAGGAATTGCTTTCGTGTCGACTTGGCAAACGGCCGAGCCCTTCCTCAAAACCACCGCCCGCTCGGGCAAACGCCCGGCGCAGACATGAGCGGGCCAAGAGAGTGTGTAAAGAGCCGTGAATAGCAAACGACCCGTAAACCTCGACCTCTCCACGATAACGTTTCCCCTCCCGGCGCTAACGTCGATTGCCCACCGCATCACTGGCATCATTCTTTTCATTGGATTGATCTTCGCCTTCTGGGCGCTCGACGTATCGTTGTCGTCGCCGCAAGGGTTTGAAGCCGTCCGTGATGCTCTGGCCCACAATATACTGGCCAAGCTGGTTGCCTGGGGGCTGTTGTCGGCGCTCGCCTTCCACTTCGTCGCCGGTATCAAGCACCTGCTGATGGATATCAACATTGGCGTGACCCTGGAAGGCGGCGTACGTAAATCGCAGATCACCGTGGTGGTCAGTGCGGTACTGGTGATTCTGGCAGGAGTCTGGGTATGGTAACCAATATCACGAATTTCGGTCGCAGTGGCCTCTCGGACTGGCTGATTCAGCGTGTTTCCGCCATTATCCTGGCAGTCTACACGCTCTTCATGGTCGGCTTCCTGCTGTTCAATCCGGGACTGGATTTCGACACCTGGAGTGGACTGTTCAGCCAGACCTGGATGCGTATCTTCTCCTTGTTGGCGTTCGTTTCCATTGCCGCTCATGCCTGGATAGGTTTGTGGACCGTCACGACCGACTATCTCAAGCCGACCGGTATCCGGGTCGCTGTCCAGACCATCATCATCCTGGTCATCTTCGTTTTTCTGGTGTGGGGCGTTCAAGTCCTGTGGGGAGCCTGATTCATGTCTAGCATGCGTAGCCTGACATTCGATGCAATCATTATCGGTGGCGGTGGCTCCGGTTTGCGTGCCGCTCTGGAGCTGGCCAAGTCCGGCAAAAAGACCGCTGTCCTGTCCAAAGTCTTTCCGACACGCTCGCATACGGTATCCGCTCAAGGTGGTATCACCTGTGCCATTGCCTCCGCCGATCCCAACGACGACTGGCGCTGGCACATGTACGACACCGTCAAGGGTGGCGACTATATCACCGATCAGGAAGCGGCCGAGTACATGTGTTCCGAAGGCCCGAAGGCCGTGTTCGAACTGGAGCACATGGGGCTGCCTTTCTCTCGTTTCGATAATGGGCGGATCTATCAACGTCCTTTCGGTGGTCAGTCGAAGGACTTCGGTAAGGGCGGCCAGGCCGCGCGAACCTGTGCAGCAGCCGACCGTACCGGCCATGCGTTATTACACACGCTGTATCAGAACAACCTGAAGAACAACACCACCTTTCTCAACGAGTGGTATGCCGTCGACCTGGTCAAGAACGCCAATGGCGATGTGGTCGGCTGTATCTCTATGGACATCGAGACAGGCGAAGTGGTTCACGTCAAGGCCAAGGCTACGGTACTGGCGACCGGCGGTGCGGGTCGTATTTACGCATCGACCACCAATGCCCTGATCAATACGGGTGATGGTATCGGCATGGCGCTTCGAGCCGGATTCCCGATGCAGGATATGGAAATGTGGCAGTTCCACCCCACCGGCATCCATGGTGCCGGCGTACTGGTGACCGAAGGGTGTCGTGGTGAGGGCGGTTATCTGATCAACAAGGACGGCGAACGTTTCATGGAGCGTTATGCGCCCAACGCCAAGGACTTGGCTGGCCGCGATGTGGTGGCGCGTTCCATGGTCATGGAAATGTTCGAGGGGCGCGGTTGCGGTGAAAATGGCGACCATGTCTATCTCAAGCTCGACCACCTGGGCGAGGACGTCCTCGGCAAGCGCCTCCCGGGAATTGTCGAGCTTTCCAAGACTTTCGCCCAAGTCGATCCGGCCAAGGAACCCATCCCTGTCGTGCCGACCTGCCACTACATGATGGGCGGGATTCCCACCAATGTGCATGGGCAAGCCATTACCCAGGATGCCGACGGCAATGACAAACTGGTCAATGGGTTGTTTGCCTGCGGTGAGGCGGCTTGTGTCTCCGTGCATGGCGCCAACCGCCTCGGGGGGAACTCACTGCTCGACCTGGTGGTCTTCGGCCGTGCTGCCGGGATGTACATCGAGAGTGCGCTGAATGACGGGGTCGATTACCTCGCGGCCACTGACTCCGATGTCGAGTTTGCCATGTCTCGGATCAACCGCTGGGATGAATCCAGTGGCGGCGAGTCGGTGCCGTCGCTCAAGGCCGAATTGCAGGATGTCATGCAGAATGCCTTCGGCGTGTTCCGTCAGGAAGACAACATGCAGGAAGGCGTCAAGAAACTGGCGGACTTGCGTGAGCGTATCAATAATGCCCATCTCGGCGACAAGTCGAAGGCCTTCAATACCGCTCGCGTCGAGGCGTTGGAACTGGACAACCTGATGGAAGTGGCGGAAGCGACCGCGGTCTCAGCGCTGGAACGCAAGGAGAGTCGTGGCGCGCATTCCCGTTATGACTATCCGGACCGTGACGACGTCAATTGGTTGAAGCACTCGTTGTACTTCCCGGTTGAGAAGAAGCTTGGCAAGCGCGATGTCAACTTCACGCCGAAAACGGTCGATACCTTCGAGCCGAAAGTCCGCACCTATTGAGGGAGTCCACGATGTCAATGCTTCAGGTATCCGTGTATCGCTACAATCCTGAAACCGACTCCGCACCTTATATGCAGGAGTTTCAGGTGGACACCCAGGGCCGTGACCTGATGGTCCTGAACGTCCTGTCGATGATCAAGGAACAGGACAGCTCCATGGCCTATCGTCGGAGTTGCCGCGAAGGGGTTTGTGGTTCCGATGGCATGAACATGAACGGCAAGAACGGTCTGGCTTGCATTACGCCACTGTCCGAGGTCGTGAAGAAGGGCAAACTGGTCCTCAGGCCGCTTCCGGGATTACCGGTCATTCGTGACCTGGTGGTCGATATGGGGGTGTTCTATGAACAGTTCGAGCGGATCCAGCCGTACTTGCAAAACGATGAGCCGGCGCCGGCCATAGAGCGTCTACAGTCACCGGAGGATCGCGACAAGCTCGACGGGCTGTATGAGTGTATCCTGTGTGCATGTTGTTCCACTGCCTGCCCGTCGTTCTGGTGGAATCCGGATAAATTCGTGGGGCCGGCCGGACTTTTGCAAGCGTATCGCTTCCTGGCGGATTCTCGTGATACCGCCACGCGGGAACGGTTGGCTGATCTCGAGGATCCATTCTCGGTATTCCGTTGCCGCGGCATCATGAATTGTGTGGCCGTGTGTCCCAAAGGACTCAATCCCACACGAGCGATTGGCAAGATTCGAGAGATGTTGCTGGCCAATGCCACTTAAACCTGAGCGCTAGGCTTGCTACCATAGGTGCCGGTTTTTTGGCTGCGACTATGTGCCGCGATCAATGGCGATTGCGACGAGATTCATGGTGTGGCGTAAAACGGCACCCGTATTCAGAAGCCGGTGCCAAGAGGCATCGGCTTCTGACAATGCGCAGCCAGGCTCCCGTGACATCAGATGATCGGGAGTGCCGGAAAGATGACCGCCCGAGCCGGCAGGGCATCACCAGAGCTGGAACGGCAACTCGTATCCAGCCCCGATAACACCCCATCAGTGCAGGGTGACCGAGAGATGCAACAAGGCATAATGGAGTTGATGTGGCGCACATCACACATGAGCGGCGGAAACGCTCATTATGTGGAGGCGCTTTACGAACAGTACCTCGTCGATCCCAATGCTGTCCCCGACGAATGGCGCAACTACTTCGACCGATTACCGCGCCCGGAAGGCAGCGCTTCCTACGATGTTCCACTCGGCCCGATCCGCGAACAATTCTACCAGCTAGGCCAGAATCAACGTACGACACACGCAGCTGCACCTGTTGATAACGAGGAAAGCCGGAAACAGGTCCGAGTTCTCCAGCTGATCAATGCGTATCGCTTCCGTGGCCATCAAAAGGCCGACATCGATCCGCTGAATCTGCGTAGTCAGAATCCCGTCCCCGATCTCGACCTCTCCTTCCACCAGTTGTCGAAAGCCGACCTGGATACCGAGTTTCAGACCGGCTCTCTATTCCTGGGCAAGGATAAGGCCCCCCTCAAGGAGATCGTTGAAGCGCTCGAGCATACTTACTGCCGCTCGATTGGCTGTGAGTTCATGCACATCGTCAATACGGATGAGAAACGCTGGCTTCAGCAGCGCTTCGAGTCAGTGCGCTCGAAGCCGAAATTCAGTGACGAAGTGCGTAAACATCTGCTCGAACGTCTGACAGCAGCGGAAGGCCTGGAGAGCTACCTGGCCTCGAAATATCCTGGCACCAAGCGGTTCGGTCTGGAAGGTGGCGAAACCTTCATTCCCATGATGGATGAATTGATCCAGCGTTCCGGCGGTTATGGGACCAAGGAAGTCGTCATCGGTATGGCTCACCGCGGACGTCTGAACCTGCTGGTCAATATTCTGGGTAAGAGCCCTTCCGAGCTGATCGAGGAATTCGATGGCAAGAAAGTCATCGAGCAGGGTTCGGGGGACGTCAAATACCATCAGGGCTTCAGTTCGAATGTCATGACACCGGGTGGCGAAGTCCACCTGGCGCTAGCGTTCAACCCCTCGCACCTCGAGATCGTCTCGCCGGTGGTCGAAGGTTCGGTGCGAGCTCGACAGGACCGTCGTGAAGACGCCGATGGAACCCTGGTGTTGCCGATCAACGTGCACGGTGACGCGGCTTTTGCCGGCCAGGGTGTGGTCATGGAGACATTTCAGATGTCCCAGACCCGCGCTTATCGGACCGGTGGTACGGTGCATATCATCATCAACAACCAGGTCGGGTTCACGACATCGCATCCGCAGGATACGCGCTCCACTGAATACTGCACCGATATCGCCAAGATGGTGCAGGCACCGATTTTCCATGTGAACGGTGATGATCCGGATGCCATCCTGCATGCCACTCAGGTGGCGTTGGATTATCGCCAGCAATTCCAGAAGGACGTGGTGATCGATCTGGTTTGCTATCGTCGCCGGGGTCACAATGAAGCCGATGAGCCTTCCGGTACTCAGCCGATGATGTACCAGAAGATCAAGGATCACCCGTCATCGCGTGCCTTGTATGCCAAACGTCTGGCCGAAGATGGTGTGCTTTCCGAAGATGACACCAAGGCGCTGATCGATCAATATCGTGAAGACTTGATGGCGGGAAACCATGTGGCCAATGCCCTGGTCAAGGAGCCCAACAAGTCGTTGTTTGTCGACTGGACTCCTTATCTCGGCCACGAATGGACCGGCAATGCCGATACCACGGTCGACATGAAGCGCATGCAGCAGCTTGCGACACGGATGTGCGAGATCCCCGACGGCGTACAGACCCAGCGCCAGGTGGCGAAGATTTATGAAGATCGCCGCAAGATGCTGGCCGGGGGGATGGCGGTCAACTGGGGATTTGCCGAGACTCTGGCTTATGCCACGCTGTTGGATGAGGGGCATCCGATCCGGTTGACCGGGCAGGATAGTGGTCGTGGGACCTTCTCCCATCGCCATGCGGTCGTGCATAACCAGAAGGATGGCAGTACCTATGTGCCGCTTGAGCACATCAGGGATGGGCAGCCGCGTTTCACCATCCACGACTCCTTCCTTTCGGAAGAGGCGGTGCTGGCATTCGAGTATGGCTATGCCACAACGGTACCGAATGCCTTGATCATCTGGGAGGCCCAGTTCGGCGACTTCTTTAATGGCGCCCAGGTGGTGGTCGACCAATTCATATCTTCCGGTGAGACCAAGTGGGGCCGCCTGTGCGGTTTGACCATGCTGTTGCCGCACGGCTATGAAGGGCAGGGACCCGAACACTCGTCTGCGCGCCTCGAGCGATTCTTGCAGCTGTGCGCCGAGCACAACATGCAGGTCTGTGTACCCACGACACCGGCCCAGATATTCCATCTGCTACGTCGGCAGGTCATCCGGCCATTGCGCAAGCCGCTGGTGGTGATGTCGCCCAAGAGCCTGCTGCGCCACAAGGAAGCGACGTCGAATCTGGATGAGTTGGCCAACGGTCGATTCCAGATGGTCTTGCCAGATCAAGGCAAGCTGGACCCGGAAACGGTCAGACGCGTGATTCTGTGTTCCGGCAAGGTCTATTACGATCTGACGACTTACCGTACCGACAACGAGCGTGACGATACGGCGATTGTCCGCATCGAGCAGCTCTATCCGTTTCCCAAGGAGGAGTTGTTCGAGACCCTCAAGGCCTATGCCAACATCGAACAAGTGGTCTGGTGCCAGGAAGAGCCTCTTAACCAGGGAGCGTGGTACCAAAGTCAGCACCACATGCGCATGGTCGCCGACATGTTGCACGAGGGCTTGGGGCAGGAGCTCAAATTTGCCGGACGTCCGGCGTCAGCGGCACCCGCAGCGGGCTATATGTCCGTTCACGTTGAACAGCAGCGCCAACTGGTGAATGACGCCTTCAATG
This sequence comes from Aidingimonas halophila, assembly GCF_900106955.1. GTDB lineage: Bacteria > Pseudomonadota > Gammaproteobacteria > Pseudomonadales > Halomonadaceae > Aidingimonas > Aidingimonas halophila. Next base: position 135,754 of record NZ_FNNI01000007.1, read on the forward strand.
CATAAAGCGTCTTCATCGGGAAGAGAGAACTCACAAGGGAAACGACATGGCTACCGAGATCAAAGCGCCAACCTTTCCGGAATCCGTTGCCGAAGGCAGCGTAGCGGCTTGGCACAAGAAGCCGGGTGACAGCGTCGAGCGAGACGAACTGATCGTCGAAATCGAGACTGACAAGGTGGTGCTGGAGGTCGTCGCGCCGGATGCCGGCACACTGACCGAGATCCAGGCGAATGAAGGCGATACTGTGGCATCCGAGCAGGTGCTTGGCCTGCTGGGTGCCGCTGAGGACAAGCCGGCGGGAGAAGGTTCCGCCACCAAGGGGGAAGATAAGCAGACCGATACCAAGGCAGAGAAAGGCGATGGCGACGCCAAGCCCGAGTCTCCGGCTGCCTCCGGTCAGACGCATGACGTCAAGGCGCCGACGTTCCCGGAGTCGATCCAGGAAGGTACCGTCGCGAGTTGGAATAAAAAGGTCGGCGAAGCCGCCAAGCGTGATGAGGTGCTGGCGGAAATCGAAACCGACAAGGTGGTGTTGGAAGTCGTGGCACCCGCTGATGGCGCGTTGAGCGAAATCAAGGTCGAAGAAGGCAGTCAGGTGACCTCCGAACAGGTCCTGGCAACCTTTGCAGAAGGCGCGGGTGATGGTGCTTCGAGCACGAAACCTGAAGCGAGTGGAGCGAGCGCTGAAGCAACCTCGGACAGCAGCGGTGGCGGCGAGTCCGAGAAGGTCGGAGACAAGATTCTGGCCCCGGCTGCACGCAAGCTGGCTGCCGAGCACGATCTGGATGTCAGCAAGATCGAGGGGACCGGCAAAGGGGGGCGCGTGCTCAAGGAGGATGTCCAGAAGGCCGTGAAGGACGGCAGCGCCAAGAAAGCGGCACCCCAACAGCCAGCGGCATCAGCACCTGCTCAGGCAGCAACTGCTGCACCACCGGTCGAGGGTGAGCGTCCTGAGAAGCGGGTGCCGATGAGCCGTCTGCGCCAGACCATTGCCAAGCGACTGGTTCAGGCACAGCAAACGGCTGCCATGCTGACCACCTACAATGAGGTGGACATGACCGAGGTCATGGCTCTGCGTGCCCAATACAAGGACACCTTCCTCAAGAAGCATGATACCAAGCTGGGTTTCATGGGCTTCTTCGTCAAGGCATCGAGTGAGGCGCTCAAGCGATTCCCCGATGTCAACGCGTCGATCGATGGTACCGATATCGTCTATCACGGGTACCAGGACATCGGTGTCGCGGTATCCACTGACCGGGGACTGGTCGTACCGGTGCTGCGTGATACGGACAGCATGAAGGTTGCCGATGTCGAAAAGCAGATCGTTGATTTCGGCACGCGTGCACGCGATGGCAAGCTGGGCATCGACGAGATGCAAGGTGGCACCTTTACGATCACCAACGGAGGTATCTTCGGCTCATTGATGTCGACGCCGATTCTCAATCCGCCGCAAACGGCGATCATGGGGATGCACAAGATCCAGGAGCGTCCCATGGCGGTGAACGGCAAGGTGGAAATTCGCCCGATGATGTATCTGGCGCTTTCGTATGACCACCGCATGATCGATGGCAAAGACGCCGTGCAGTTCCTGGTGACGATCAAGGAACTACTAGAGGATCCGGCACGTTTGTTGCTGGACGTCTAAGCTCCACAACGTATTCCTCGCGAACCGACGAAACAGGAAACACATTCATGGCCGATAAATTTGATGTCATTGTCATTGGCGCGGGCCCGGGTGGCTATGTTGCTGCCATTCGCGCAGCACAACTGGGGCTCAAGACCGCCTGTGTCGAGAAGTGGGTCAACAAGGAGGGCAAGACCGTCCATGGCGGTACTTGCCTGAACGTGGGGTGCATTCCCTCCAAGGCGCTGCTGGAGACGTCGCACAAGTTCGTCGAGGCGCGTGATCACTACAATGAAATCGGCATCGAAGTGGGTGAGCCGACGCCCAACGTTGCCAAGATGCATGAGTTCAAGGAGCAGGTGATTGCCAAGAACGTCGGAGGCATCAGCGCTCTGTTCAAGGCCAATGGGGTGACGGCACTGGAAGGCAGCGGCAAGGTGCTTTCCAGCAAGCAGGTTGAAGTCACCGGTCATGATGGCGAAAAGGCGACTTATGAAGCCGACAATATCGTCATCGCCTCTGGTTCGGTACCGGTGGAAATCCCTCCGACACCATTGACGGAAGGGTTGATCGTCAACTCGACGGGCGCGCTCGAATTCGAAGAAGTTCCCAAGCGTCTTGGAGTCATCGGTGCCGGTGTCATCGGCTTGGAACTGGGCAGTGTATGGAACCGGCTCGGTAGTGAGGTGACCATGCTCGAAGCGATGGACACCTTTTTGCCCATGGTCGACAAGGACATTGCCAAGGAGACCCAGAAGCTGCTCAAGAAGCAGGGGCTGGACATTCGTCTCGGGACGCGTGTTACCGGGTCCGAGATCAAGGACAATGAAGTGGTTGTCAAGTACGCCGATGCCGAAGGTGAAAAGGAGATCACGTTCGACAAGCTGATCGTTTGTGTCGGACGTCGCCCCTACACCGAGGCCCTGCTGGGTGAAGATGCCGGTGTCAATCTGGACGAACGTGGATTCATCTTCGTTGATGACCAGTGCCGTACCAGTGTCCCGGGTGTCTATGCCATCGGCGATTGTGTGCGTGGTCAGATGCTGGCCCACAAGGCGTCTGAAGAAGGCATGATGGTGGCTGATATCATCGCCGGCCATAAAGCCGAGATGAATTACGATGCCATCCCCTGTGTCATTTATACGTCACCGGAAGTCGCCTGGGTCGGCATGACCGAACAGGATGCCAAGGCGGCTGGTATTGAAGTGAAGACCGGCTCCTTCCCCTTCTCCGCCAATGGGCGGGCATTGGCCAACAATGCAGCAGAAGGAAGCGCCAAGGTGATTGCCGATGCCGAGACCGACCGCATCCTGGGCATGCATATCGTCAGTCAGCACGCCGGTGAACTGATCGCGCAAGGCGTGATTGCCATGGAGTTCGGCTCCAGTGCCGAAGATATCGCTCTGACCTGCTATGCGCATCCGAGCACCTCCGAGGCGATCCATGAAGCCGCCTTGGCGGTCGATGGTCATGCCATTCACATGGCCAATCGCAAAAAGCGCAAGTAACCGATGAACAACAAGCGCCACCTGCGGGTGGCGCGTCGCTTCCGGCCATGTATCGGAAGCTGACGGGGGCAATCTGGGGAGCATCCTTTAGCGATGGCGTACCGGATTGCCGTTCGAATCACATGCAACCAATGGCATGAATCGATGAACCTTCACGAGTATCAGAGCAAACAACTGTTTGCCGATTATGGACTGCCCGTGTCCAAGGGCTTTGCCGTGGACACTCCCGAGGAGGCGCTCGAAGCCTGCAAGAAGATCGGTGGCGAGATGTGGGTCGTCAAGGCTCAGGTCCACGCCGGTGGTCGAGGTAAGGCCGGTGGCGTCAAACTGATCAAGAGCCCGGAGGAGGCCAAGGCCTTCGCCGAGCAGTGGCTGGGCAAGAATCTGGTCACCTTCCAGACCGACGAGAACGGTCAGCCGGTGTCCAAGATCCTGGTCGAGAACTGCACGGATATCGCCAATGAGCTTTACTTGGGCGCCGTTGTCGATCGTGGCACGCGTCGTGTGGTCTTCATGGCCTCCACTGAGGGCGGTGTCGAAATTGAAAAGGTCGCCGAGGAAACACCGGAGAAGATCCTCAAGGCCGAGATCGATCCGCTGGTGGGTGCCCAACCATACCAGGCACGCGAACTGGCCTTCGCTCTGGGTCTGAAGGGCGATCAGATCAAGCAGTTCACCAAGATCTTCCTGGGACTTTCCAAGATGTTCCATGACAAGGATCTGGCGCTGCTGGAGATCAACCCGCTGGTGATTACCGAGCAGGGCCATCTTCACTGCCTCGATGCCAAGGTCAACCTGGATGGCAATGCGCTTTATCGTCATCCCGACCTGCAGGCCATGCGCGATCCCTCGCAGGAGGATCAGCGTGAGGCCGAGGCACAGGAGTGGGATCTCAACTATGTGGCGTTGGACGGCAATATCGGCTGTATGGTCAATGGTGCCGGCCTGGCCATGGGTACCATGGATATCATCAAGCTCAATGGCGGTCAGCCGGCCAACTTCCTCGATGTGGGCGGCGGTGCCACCAAGGAGCGTGTGGCGGAAGCCTTCAAGATCATTCTTTCCGACACCTCCGTGAAGGCCGTTCTGGTCAATATCTTCGGTGGTATCGTGCGGTGTGACATGATCGCCGAGGGGATTATCGGTGCCGTCGAGCAGGTCGGCGTCAACGTACCTGTCGTGGTGCGTCTCGAAGGTAACAACGCCGAGCTGGGTGCCGAGAAACTGGCTTCCAGTGGTTTGAACATTATCGCTGCAACCAGCTTGACCGATGCGGCACAGCAAGTCGTCAAGGCAGCGGAGGGCAAGTAATGAGCATCTTGATCGACAAGAACACCAAGGTCATCTGCCAGGGTTTCACTGGTGGACAGGGGACCTTCCACTCCGAGCAGGCGATTGCTTATGGTACCCGGATGGTCGGCGGTGTGACGCCGGGTAAGGGCGGCCAGGAGCATCTGGGGTTGCCGGTATTCAACACCGTGAAGGAAGCGGTGAAAGAAACCGGGGCCGAAGCCAGCGTCATCTATGTTCCGGCGCCGTTCTGCAAGGATTCTATCCTTGAAGCCGCCAATGCCGGCATCAAGCTGATCGTATGCATTACCGAAGGCATTCCGACACTGGACATGCTCGACGTCAAGGTGAAGTGCGACGAGCTGGGTGTTCAGCTCATCGGCCCCAACTGCCCCGGCGTCATCACTCCGGACGAGTGCAAGATCGGCATCATGCCTGGCCATATTCACAAGTCGGGCAAAGTCGGTATCGTATCCCGTTCGGGCACCTTGACCTATGAAGCGGTCAAGCAGACCACCGATCATGGCTTCGGCCAGTCGACCTGCGTGGGTATCGGTGGTGATCCGATCCCCGGCTCGACCTTCATCGATATCCTCGAGAAGTTCGAGAAGGACGACAAGACCGAAGCGATCGTCATGATCGGTGAAATCGGGGGTACTGCGGAAGAAGAGGCTGCCGCCTTCATCAAGGCCAACGTCTCCAAACCGGTCGTTGCCTATATTGCCGGTGTGACGGCCCCTCCGGGTAAACGCATGGGGCATGCCGGTGCGATCATCGCTGGAGGCAAGGGCACTGCCGACGAGAAGTTCGGTGCGTTGGAATCTGCAGGCGTCAAGACCGTCCGCTCGCTGGCGGAAATCGGTGATGCGCTGAAGGAAGCAGCCGGCTGGTGAGCCGCGGTTACGCTTCATGCACAGGCACTGTCAAAGGGCACCTCAGGGTGCCCTTTTTCGTCGCGGATCGGTGGTTTGAGCGTTGAGGCGACCTGACCGATCTTCCGCTACGCTGATCCGATCCACCATTGGAAACGAGACAATGTCATGGCGAAGGTTCCTGCTGCCTATCAGGCGTCCCGAGGATCGATACTGGATGTCGATCGAGATTTCTATTCCCGCCTGACCTATCCCGCCGCCCGGACGCGAGTCGAGACGCTGACTGTCCCCATCCGTGAGGGACTGGCCTGGGAAGTGCCAGCGGGGCATGTGTTGCGTCTATCGACGCAGGAGGGGCCTCAGGTCGGTGATTTCAACTTGTGGCATCGTCACAATCCCCGCGAACGTTTCTGGGCATCACGAACGCGTCAGCTCCAGCGGGCTCATGTTTCCACGTGGGACCGGCTATGGTCGACATTGCCTTATCTGCGGCCGATGGCCACCATCATCGACGACACTATGTCGGCTTACGGCGTGGATGAGGAGGGCGGCCGCGTGCACGATCTGTTGGGAACCCGCTGTGATCCCTACGTCAATAAGCTATTGACCGGTGAGGACTTCGATCATCACTGTCACTCCAATCTGGTGCGGGCGGTAGCCTCTTTCGGCCTGACCGAGTTCGATGTGCACGATGTGCTCAATGTCTTTCAGTGCACCGGCCTCAACGAGGACGATCAATATTTCATGAAAGCCTGTCCAGCGCGCGAGGGTGATTACATCGAGTTCTTTGCCGAAATCGATCTGCTCTGTGCCTTGTCCTGCTGTCCGGGCGGCGATTTGTCCGTGGACCTGTGGGGGCCGAATGCCGGTGATCCACTAGCGACCTGTCACCCCATCGGCGTGGAGGTATTCAAACTGGATGATACGCTTCTCGAAGGCTGGGAGCCGCCGCAATATGCGCCTTATGCAGGTGCTCATGGCCTGCGAGGCCCTGCTGTTGACTGGACTGCCGAGAAGCGACGTCGATTTGCCTGAAAAGCGAACAGGCAGTGCTGGCACTGCCTGTTCAGGCGTTGGCAAGATCGCTCAAGCTGCCGGGCGTGCCACCAAAGAGCGCGTGTCCTCGCGCGCTTCGGTCAATATCACGCGAATGGCATCGCCTAACTTGAAGCGCTCTTCCCCTTCGACCTGCACGCGCCCTTCCTTGTCATCGATAACGACCTTGTCGCGATCGCTGTGGATCAAGGGGGCAGGAACGAATGCCGTTGCTCCATTGTCGATCAAGCGCACCCGCAGGCCGCCCCGGTTGATGGCGACGATCTCGGCATCGAATTCCTGCTGCTGTTTGGCGGCGTCCCCGAGATAGCGCACATAGAGCCAGTCCTTGACATCACGCTCGGCCATGCGATTCAGGCGACGACGTTCGGTCAATTGTTCGGTCAGCGACTGGCTGGCTTCGGCCGGGGCGTTTTCCCCTTTGAGCACTCGCTTGATCAAACGGTGATTGACCATATCGCCATATTTGCGAATCGGCGAGGTCCAGGTAGCGTAGGCGGACAATCCCAAACCGAAGTGCGGCCCCGGTTGAGCCGACATGCTGGTGAATCCCTGGAAACGGCGCAGCCGAGCGTCCAGCCAGGGATCCTCGCGATTCTCCAGTTCTCGCTTGAGTTCACGGTAACGGGGAAGCTCAAGTAGCGCCTCTCGCTCGACCTCGATATTCTGATCGGCCAGAAATTCGTGGGCCGCTTCGGCCTTTTCCGGGTCGAAGGCTCGATGCACATTGAAGATACCGTGTCCGATCTTGTCGGCCAGTAGATCAGCACCGCAGGCATTGGCCGCGATCATGGCTTCTTCGATCATGCGGTTAGCAATGCGGCGTTCCTCAGTGCGAATATTCAGGACATTGCCGGCTTCATCGAGATCGAAAACATAATCGGGGCGATCCTTGAAGACCAGGGCGTGCTCCTCGCGCCAGGCCGTGCGGGCTTCCGTCAGATCGCGCAACGCCTTGAGCTGCTCGCCAATGGTGGTGTCAGGCGCCCACTCGCTCTGGCCCTCGAGCCAGTCGGATACCGCATCATATGCCAGCTTGGCATGCGATCGGGCGGTAGCGGCGAAGAAGCGATAATCGCCGAGGCTGCCATCGGCTTCGACATTCAGTTCGCACGCCAGTACCGGGCGATTGCACCCCTCCCAGAGCGAGCAAAGATCGTCGGCCAGCACTTCCGGCAGCATGGTAACGTTCTGCCCAGGTAAATAGACGGTAAACGCACGAGTGCGCGCTTCATGGTCGATGGCATGGTTTTCCTCGACATAAGCCGTCGGGTCGGCGATGGCTACGGTCAGACGCCATCCTCCCTCTGCCCGCGAGTCGATGCGCAGGGCGTCATCCATATCCCGCGTCTTTTCGCTATCGATAGTGAAGAACGGCTCGTCAGTGAGGTCTTCACGATCCAGTCCTTCGTCGCGCAGAGGCCAATCGTCGCCGGCTTCCGGGGAAGCTTGTTCGAGAGCGTGACGGGCTAGTGTGACACGCCAGGGAACGGCAGGATCGTCACTTTTGGCAACGAGTTCATCGATTTGCGTGAAAAAGGCGCGGTCGTCGGGCTTGAGCGGATGACGTACCAAACGGGCGACGACCCAGTCACCGTCACCTATGGCGTTTTCATCGATATCGCGCTTGATCCGGGCCTTGAGCGCCTGCTTGAACGCAGGATGATCGGGTACGATTCCCAGTCGGCCCTCGCGTTTCTGCACACGAGCGATAAAGCGATCCAACCCCGCCTCGAGCAGGGTATCGGGCTCGACGGAAGTCTTGTCTCCCTCCTCCTTGACGACCGCTTCGACCCGATCTCCATGAAGCACCTGTTTCATGGCGGGAGGGGGGACGAAATAGGATTCGCCATTATCGGTTTCGAGAAAGCCGAACCCTTTTTCAGTAGCTTTGATCACGCCTTCGACGCGGGGCGTGTTATCGCGGATATCTTGCTTGAGCTGAGCAAGCAGCGCGTTGTTTTGCAGCATCGGACACTTTCAGTTGGCAGGGATAGGGTCATTACTATACGGATTCATACCGCCATCGCCAATGATGGCGTGGCCATGAATGACTATACCAGCGCCATGGCGACATTCGATTCACCATCGAGCAAGTCGAATTCGCGATTTTTCAGAGTGCGCGTCTGTGCCAGATGGGCGAGGGCGTACGCGACATTCCCGCGTGACACTGTATTGTCAGGTGCATGTGCCAGCGACGTGCTGACTAGACGTGTCGGAGTTTCGTCAGTCAGACGGCCCGGCTTGAGAATGACATGCGGAATCCTGGCGGCACGCAGGTAGGCGTCGGCTGCAAACTTGGCTGCCATGTAGGGCCGTAATTTTTCAGGTGCCGACAATGGATCGCTGGCACGCAGGGCACTGACCATGAGGAAACGTTCGAGACTGGCATTAACGGCCAGATCGATACACCGGATCGCACCATAAAGGTCGACGAGCAGGGTCTTGTCCGGGCCGGTATGTGGACCGGAGCCCGCCGTGAACACGGCCTGGTCGCAACCGTTGAAGGCTTGATGCAAGTCGCCCTCCAGGTCGGCGATCACTGTCTCGATACCGCGCTCATGAAACCAGGATTGCTGGTTGGGATGTCGTATCATGGCCCGTAAGGGCAGGCCGTTGCGATGGGCGATTTCGCAGAATTGACGACCAATCTGACCGTTGGCGCCAATGACCAGCGTTTTCATGGGGATCGCTGCTCCTTTGCAGTGACTTTCACCGATCGATGGTATCGATCATTGAAAATTCCAAGATAGCCAATACGGACAGAATACGATCATATCCGTTAGTCTAGGCGTCAATGAGTGACAAAGGATCTGGCATGACATCCCATCTTATCGTTTCCGATCTCGATGGCACCCTGTTGGGCGCCGATCACGATCTTCATCCACGTACCATCGAAACGCTCAAGGCACTGGCTGAAGCGGGCCATCGGATCGCCTTCGCTTCAGGGCGCCACTTTCGCGACATGCTGGCCTTTCGCGACCGCCTGGGGGTTCCTGTCCATTTGATCAGTACCAATGGCGCTTATGTGCATGATCCCGAAGATCGGTTGGTATCGTCTCACCATCTGCATGGTGAATTGGCCCGGGACCTGATAGGGCTTCAACGCGATCCCGGTGTACGTTTGAATCTGTATCGCGACGATGATTGGTTGATCGATGCCGAAGCGCCTCAACTGTTGGCATTGCATGCGCATACCGGCTTCGGTTATCGGGTCGCAAGTCCTGAAGAGCTCGATGGAGAAAGGGTCGGCAAGGTGCTCTACATTGGCGACCCGGCATCACTGAAGGAGCTCGAAACGACGATCCGTACTCGTCATGGCGAACGGTTGCATATCACCTATTCTCAGATGAATTCGCTGGAAGTGATGGCCCAAGGCGTCAATAAAGGGCGAGCACTGGCCGCTTTGCTGGATAAACTGGGCATGTCTGCCGATCGTTGCCTGGCATTCGGCGACAATCTCAATGACACCGAGATGCTGTCTGTAGCCGGGGAAGCGCATGTGATGGCCAACGCTCATCCGGAACTGGCCGGGCATGTGCCACATGCCGAGCATATCGGCCATCATGACGAGCTGTCAGTCGCTCGGGTACTGGAGCGACGCTTCGCGCTTCTCTGAACTTACCGTACGGTTATGACACTGCAGTTGGCTGCGTGCGTCACCTTGTGAGAGACACTGCCGAAGACGAAGCCACTCAGGTCGCTCAGGCCACGGCTGCCAAGCACGATAGCATCGACACCCAGTTTCTCGGCCTGGCGCAGAATGGTACGTGCCGGCTCACCTCGCTCGACGCGTGTATCGAGCTTCGTGACCCCCATGTCGCGGGCGGCATCGGCGGCTTTGGAGACGACTTCCTGGCCGATTTTATCATGTTCTTCCGGCGTGGTTTGCAGGTCGACGGCGCCGATACCCCAAACCATGGTCGCACCATGCGTCAGCGTCTCGGGAACATGAAGAATGGTGAGGGAGGCCGTGCCCTGCGCGAGTTGTGCGGCGACCTCCAGAGCCTTGCGTGAATTATCTGAGCCGTCAACGGCAACTAGAATCGACTGATACATAACGGATACCTCATTCATTGGAATCTCTCCTGTAGCCTAGTCGATAACAGGCGTTATGCCTTGATCGAGATCAAGTCGAGCGGGACTCATTGTTGTTTTCGCCACTCTCGAGTCGCCGTAGACGTTGCCAGAGTTCCCGGCGTAGATCGCTGATGCGTGGCGACTGGCCGTCTTCGAAGGGCAACGGGCGGGCTAGCTGAACGCAGCGCAGCCCCAGTCGGGCACTAAGCAGACCGACGCCCAATCCCTGGCCTGCTCGGGCCGATAACTTGCCGGCCAGGTTCATGGAGAGCACCTCCATGCCCGCTTCACTGGCCATCTCGCTGGCACCGGCGAAGGCCATGTTGTAGAGCACGGCACGAAAGAGTCGCAACCGGCTGGCATACCCCAGTTCCAGGCCGTAGAGGCGTGCAATACGGTCGATCAAGGCGAGATTGCGCCAGGCCACCAGCGTCATATCCACCAGCGTCAACGGGCTTACAGCCACCATGATGGCCGTATCACCGGACATGCGAGAGATGAGTCGTCGTGCTTCCCGGTCGCGTGGCGCCAACAGGTGGTGCGAGAGCAGGTGCCGGATTTCCCCACCATCGTGATGTGGCTGATGGGCTTGTTGGAAGGCTTGCCAGTGCGGGTGATCGTCATCCAGACCCAATTGACGTCGGAGCGTATCGGCCAGAGATGCGGCACGTTGGGGCGAGTGGGCATCGAGGTCTGCCAGACGCTGTCGTAGCTGAACATGTCGGCGTAGTCGCGCAAGCCGCCAGAGCTCGCGAACGACCGCGACTCCTCCCAGACCCAGTGCGAACAGGCCGAGGGCACTCCAGGCACCGCTGCTCCAATCTCCACCAAGTGTGGCACCATACAGTCCCTGGCCCAATTCGACACCCCCCATCACCAGACTGCCGCCAAGCAGAATCATCAGGCCCCAGCGTCGACGCCGAGGTCGTGCAAGGCTGTCGGTGACGGCGGCATCACTTGCCTCCCCGGTATGGTCCTCGTCTGGCAAGGCCTGTGCAGGAGTGCCGGGATCAAAGTGTCTGGGGGGGCGAGGATGTTGCGGATGATGCCGATCGCTCTGACCGTTCATATCAAAGCGTTGCGCTGGACGAGGCGCGTCATGTCGCTTGTCGCTCATTGCAATTTATCTCCGAGCAGCCAGTCCAGCGCTGTGTCAAGACGGATATGGGGCAGGACACCGTTGTTTCGCGGCAGCGGCCGAAATGCACGGAACGCGAATCCCTGACGCTGCCAGAAGGTAGCATCAGGCAACTGGGGTGGGACATCACCGGGAAAGAGCAGTGACGGTTCGCCATCCAGTGTGGTACCACGCAGCGCCGGCAGTTGTCGTCCGTCCTGCGTGACGGATTGGGGTTGCGTGGCGCGAATGGAGGCCAGGGACAGAGCCTTGACCGGGATATCGGCAAAATGCAGATCCCGCAGCGGTTCGGCCAGCAGGGCTTCCAGTAGGGTGACGAGATTGCCATGCTGTTCCGGTGTGACATGGTCGGCCTTGGTGGCGGCGATGGCCAGTCGGTCGATGCGTGGAGAAAACAGCCGCGACAGCAAGTGTCGCTGGCCGTAGGCGAAGCTCTGCATCAATGTCCCTAACGCCCGCGACAGGTCCTCGAAGCGCTCAGGGCCGGCATTGAGAGCGCCCAGGACATCGACCAGTACGATCTGACGGTCGAAGTGGCGGAAATGGTTTCGGTAAAACGGTTTGACGATACGTTGCAAATAGTGGTCGTAGCGTCGCACCAGTGTTTGGTAGATGCTGGACTCGGGTAACGACTCCAGTACCGTGCGGTCGGATTGTGCGACGGCTGGCAGTGGGAAGAACTGAAGAACCGGCGCACCCTCGAGATCTCCAGGTAGCAAGAAACGGCCCGGCTGCAGATTCGAGAACCCGGCCTCGCGGGCATGGCCTAGTCCCTTCGCATAGAGGGCGGCGATGTCGGCCAATCGGGATTCGTCGGCTTCAGCGGCCGGATCGAGATTTTCGATGGCAGTGAGCCAGTCGGCGAACAATGCGCGACGCTCGGGAGAGTGGGCGAATGTCTGACTCTGACTCCAGCTCAGGTAGTCGTGTTGCAACAGTGGCAGATCAAGTAGCCATTCGCCGGGGTAGTCGAACAGGTCGAGACTGAGTTCTCGTGTGTTATTGCTGAACAGGCCTCGCCGTGCCGGCCGGTAACGAATCGCCAAACGCAGTTCACTGATACCGCGTGTCGGTTCGGGCCAGCGGGGCGGCGTACCATCGAGCGCTGCCAGCGCCTCGTCATAGGGAAAACGCGGCACATCGAGATCCTTCTGAGCGATTCGTTTGGCACCGAGTAGCCGCCCCTCGCGGGCCGCCGGCAACAGATCGAGACGGGCTTCGAGACCGGCATGCCGAAGTTGATTGACCAACGAGGTGAGAAAGGCCGTTTTGCCGGATCGCGACAGCCCCGTGACTGCCAAACGCAGTTGGCGGTCACGGCCCCGTTCGATCAGATCGTTGATTTCATTGGCCAGTGACTGACGCATCAAGCTTGATTCCGTTCGCTGTGGTCATCAGCCACTAATGTGCGGGTGTTGGCGCTGTCTGGCAAGCCGTTGCCATGCCAACAAGGCGATCGGCATCATCGACAGCGGAATCAGCAAGGCGTTGAGCAGTGACCACCCCAATTGATCCACCAACGGGCCAGCCAGCCAGGCGGTGAGTGCCACGGTCGAGAAGACCAGGAACTCGTTGGCCGCTTGGGTCCGGGCTTTTTCGATGGGGCGATACGCTTCGGTGAGCAGTCCGGTAGCCGGCAGGAACGTAAAGTTCCAGCCCAATCCCAGCAGGATCAAGGCCGTATGAAATCCCGCAACCCCTGTCTCGAATTGAGCGACCACGGCACAGGCGATAAGGAGTAAGCAGCCGATGATGATCATGCGGGACGTGCCATAACGCGCGGTGAGATGCCCGGTAATGAATGACGGCAGGAACATCGCCAGCACGTGCCATTGAATCGTCGTGGCGACATGATCGAAGTGCATACCTTGATTGGCCATTGCCAATGGCGTGGCTGTCATGGCCAGGTTCATGACGCCATAGCCGATCAACCCAGCGACGACAGCAACGATGAATACTGGCTGACGGAGAATGTCACCTAATGGGCGTGGCTCCCCTTCGCCGTGGGTGATCTCGACCGCAGGTAGCCGTATCATCGCTAGAATCACCAGCGCTGTCAGATACAAGACGCCCAGTCCCAGAAAACTGCCTAAAAAGGGCACATCCGCGATGTCCCGACTGGTACGGGCCAGCCAGGGTCCGAAGAAGGCCGCGAGGACACCGCCTCCCATGACCAGGCCGATGGCTCGGTCGCGTAGCTTGGCGGGGGCCGCTTCCACCGCAGCGAAGCGATATAGCTGGCCGAACCCGATGCCGATACCGATCAACCAGGTCCCCAGCATGAACAGGAAAAAATGCTCCCCGGCCAGTGACTGAATGGCCGTCGCCACACCAATGAGCCCCATCATGTTGCCGAGTACAAAGCCGCGTTTGCGGCCCAGTCGAGCCATGATCAATGAGGCGGGAATGGTGGCGCACATCAGCCCGAGCCACTGGGTGGCAACCGGTGCCGTGGACCAGGCGGACGTCGGCGCCAACTCGGCACCGATCAACGGAGATACCGCAATCAGCAGGATATTGCCGCTGACCAGCAGGGCTTGGCATAACGACAGCAGCATAACGGATAGAGGCATGCTACGACTCCCGATCATCCTTGATGGCAACCCGCCAAGTTTCAGTCTTCGGGGTCATATCTGCAAGGACCCATATCCCACCGATGAGGTCATGAGGATAAAAAAGCGCCCTGCGTGGTGGGCAGGGCGCTGAGGAATTGGTGATCGAGTGGTCGAGTTATCCGGCGAAAGCGGCGTAGATAGTGATCACCAGGATGACCAGCACGGTCCCCGCGGGTATGGCTCCTTTCCAGGGGGTCAGGTCGACGGCACCACTGTCTTCATGGACCCACTCCGTTTCGCGCGGGCGTAACTTGCCGATCAACAGCATGACCAGCACCAGCAATACGAAGATACTGGCGACGAAGTGGAACTCGCTCATCACCTCCGGAAGCAGGGTGAAGGGCGGAATGAAATATCCCGCAAAGATCAGCAGGCAGCCGCCTACCAGCCCGACTTTCGCGCCCATGGCGGGAACACGTTTGGTCAGTAACCCGACCAGCACGACGGCGAGGATGGGAATGAAGTAGATGGCGTTCATCTTCTGCAGGTAGCCGAACAGGCTCTCTTGGCCGGCCAACAGAGGCGCGATGGTCATCGACGAGATGGCCATGATCCAACCGAATATCTTGCTCGATTTGACGACCTGTGCTTCGGACGCATTCTTGTTGAGCACGCCCTTGTACAGACCCATGCTGAACAGCGTCGTGGTACTGTTGAGCGCCGAGTTGAACGACGAGAGGATGGCGCCAACCATCACGGCAGCGAAAAAGCCGGTGAGGTAGGGAGGCAGTACATTGAAGACCAGGTGGCCATAGGCCTCGTCGGCGCGAATGCCCTGGTCGGCGTACAGATGATAGGCAATGATGCCGGGCAGGACCAGATAGAGCGGGCCGAGCAGCTTGAAGAAGCCGGTCAGCAGCACCCCTTTCTGTCCCTCGGCCAGGTTCTTGGCTGCGAACGTCCGCTGAATGATCTGCTGGTTCGTGGTCCAGTAGAAGAGATTGATCAGGAACACGCCCGTGAACAGGGTCGAGAAGGGAACTTGCTGGTCACTGCCACCGATGGAGTTGAGTTTTTCCGGGTTGGATTCCTTGAGCGTGTCCCAGCCAGCTAACAGCCCACCATCATCGCTGACGGCCTGCAAGCCAAAATAGACGATAACGAAACCGCCGACCAATAGGCCGATGCCATTCAGGGTGTCGGAGACAGCAACCGTACGCAGACCGCCGAACAGGGCATAGAAGGAACCGATGATACCGACCAGCCACACGGTGCCCCATAGTAGAACGGTATTGGACTCGATACCGGTCAGCCCCTGGAGATCGAGCATTCCCTGGAGCCCGATAGCGCCCGAATAGAGAATGATCGGTAGCAGAATCACCGCATAGGCGATGAGAAAAATAATGTTGCAGATTAACTGAGTCGCGCCATCGAAACGAATTTGAAGCAGTTGTGGCACTGTCGTGATGCCACTGCGCAGAAAGCGTGGCAGGAAAAACAGGGCTAAAGCGACCAATGCCAGAACGGCGACGACTTCCCAGGCCATGACACTCAGGCCATCAGTGAATGCCGATCCATTGAGCCCCACCATCTGCTCCGTGGAGAGGTTGGTCATCAGTAGAGAACCGGCGATCAGGGGGAATGTCAGGCTGCGCCCGGCAAGGAAGAGGCCGCTGGTGCTCTTGTGATCGTCCCGTCGCGTGATACGCCAGGTGATGAAAGCAACCAGCCCGGTGAAAAACAGGAACGACGCCAGAGTCAGGGCATGCATGGTATCGTTATCCTTCAAGTGTTGGATGGGTTTTTGCGGCGTTATCGCGGCTTTGCCGAGTAAAAGTTGCGTAAACTTACGACTGGCGTGGGAATTCTAGTCGGCTGAATCGATTCCTCCATACACCTTTCGTCTAATGTCTGACATTGAGGGAGACCATGTCCGCCATGATCGAGGTCAACGCTTGAGGGTTCGACACGAAGCGAGAGTCAGGCCATGATGACGATACTTCGCTACAGGATAGTTTCATCGAGGATCCGATGATGGAAGATCTGACCGCGCAGCAGGTGCTGTCATTCTGGTTCGAGGAGCTCACGCCAACGCAGTGGTTTGCCAAGGAAGACACGCTGGATCAGAGAATCGCCGAGCGTTTCAGTGGAACGCTCGAGGCGGCGATAAGAGGGGAGTGCTGGCCGTGGCGGCAATCTGTCCAGGGGCGTTTGGCGGAAATTCTGGTCCTGGATCAGTTTTCGAGAAATATTCATCGAGACACCCCGCGAGCCTTTGCTCAGGATCCCCAGGCCCTGGTATTGGCTCAGGAATCGGTGGCACGCAAGGCGGATCGACACCTCGAACCGGCGGAGCGGGCTTTTCTCTATATGCCGTTCATGCATAGCGAATCGTTACTGATTCATGATGAGGCCCTGCGCTTGTTCGACCAGCCGGGTCTGGAGGAGAATCTGCGTTTTGAGCATCGGCACCGGGAAATCATTGCCCGGTTTGGACGTTATCCGCATCGCAATGCCATTCTGGGGCGCGAATCGACGGCAGAAGAGCGGAATTTCTTGCAGGCACCCGGCTCATCATTCTGATCACGACATCTGGATGGCGGGCATCTTTGAAAGGAATGAAAGGAGAGTGAACTATGGGATTGATTGCATGGTTGATCATAGGTGGGCTGGCAGGATGGATCGCCGGTAATATCATGCGCGGTGGCGGTTTCGGTATACTCGGGAATATCGGCGTCGGTATCGTTGGTGCCGTGGTCGGCGGATTTCTTTTCAGCCTGCTAGGTCTGTCGTCCGGCGGTTTCATCGGTTCGCTGGTAACCGCGACGGTGGGCGCTGTGGTCCTTCTGTGGGTCATCGCCAAAGTCAAGAGCGGTTAGCGGTTGCTTTGCTCTATCCATAAGGCAATGGCCCGGCATCTCGTTGCCGGGCCATTGTGGTGGCAGTGACGATGTCGTTCAGGCGGTGGCAGTCGTCTTTTTACCTACCAGCTCTGTCAAGGCGTCTTCAATGATGCCCAAGCCTTCCTCGAGTACATCGTCCTGAATCGTCACCGGCATCAGGAAACGAATGGTGTTGCCGTACATTCCGCAGGAGAGCAGGATCAATCCTTTCTCACGAGCCTTTTTGCACAGTGCACCGGCCAGTTCCGCATCGGGAGTATGGTCGGCTTTGCTGGAAACCAGTTCGAAGGCGGCCATGGCGCCCATGTTGCGCGGGTTGTCGACGCACTCGAAATGCTGCTGCCATTGGGCAAAGCGCTTGGATAGCTTGTCTCCCAACGCCTGACTCTTCTCGAGGATGTTTTCCTCTTCGAATACGTCGAGGACAGCTAGAGTGGCTGCACAGGATACCGGGCTACCCGTATACGTGCCGCCCAACGAGTTTCCGCCGGAGGCATCCATGTGCTTGTCGGTACCGACCACGGCGGAGATCGGCATGCCATCGGCCATGCTCTTGGCCATGGTCATGATGTCCGGCTCCACGCCGCTGTACTCGATAGCGAACAGTTTGCCGGTACGCCCGAAGCCGGACTGAACCTCATCGACGATCATCAGCATGCCGTGCTCGTCGCAGATATCGCGAATCGCCTTGAGGAAGCTGCTGGAAGCGGCATAAAAACCGCCTTCGCCGAGTACTGGCTCGATCACGACCGCGGCGGTGTCGCGGGGATTGGCATCGGTCTTCAGTGCCATCTTCAGGCCACGCAGGGCTTCGTCCTCGCTGACGCCGTGGTAGGGCACCGGGTAGGGCGCGCGGAAGACATTGCCGGGCATGCTGCCGAAATCGGTCTGGTAGGGGGCGACCTTGCCGTTCATGGCCATGGTCATGAACGTGCGACCGTGGTAGCCGCCGTCAAAGCAGATCACATTGTTCTTGCCGGTGGCGGCACGCGCGACCTTGACGGCATTTTCCAGTGCCTCGGCGCCCGAGTTGGCGAGCATTACCTTGGCGTGGCCGCGTACTGGCGTCACCTGGCTGAGCTTTTCCGCCACTTTGACGTAGCCTTCATATGGCATGACCGTCTGGCAGGTATGCATGACCTTGTCGAGCTGGGCCTTGACGGCTTCGACGACCTTGGGATGTCGATGGCCGATGTTGAGTACCCCGATACCGCCGGCGAAATCGATGAAACGGTTGCCATCTGCATCCCAGATTTCGGCATTTTCGGCACGATCGGCAAATTGGGTAGCGGGACTGGCGGCACCGCTGGCGACATAACGCTGCTTGAGTTCATTGAGTTGGGCGTTGTTCATGGTCAATCTCCTTCCAGGAAATGAAGTGGCGTTCATAAGCCGCCGATACAGACGTATTTTAGCTCAGTGTATTCATCCAAGCCGTGATGCGATCCTTCACGACCCAGCCCGGATTCCTTGACTCCGCCGAAGGGTGCCAATTCCGTGGAAAGCAACCCTTCATTGACAGCTACCATGCCATATTCCAGGCCTTCCATGACATGCCATATACGCCGGTAATCGGTAGCGTAAAAATAGGCGGCCAGACCGAACTCGGTGGCATTGGCCATGGCGATGGCTTCATCATCGGTCTCGAAACGAAAAACCGGCGCGACAGGACCGAATGTCTCTTCCGTAGCGACCCGCATGTCGTCAGTGACATCGGCAAGTACCGTGGGCTGGAAGAAGGTGCCGCCAAGCGGGTGTGGCTCGCCGCCGCAAACCAGTCTGCCTCCCTTGTCCAGCACATCACTGATGTGTGTCTGCACCTTGTCGAGCGCCGCCGTATTGATCAACGGTCCCTGGACAACACCGTCTTCCAGTCCATTGCCGACCTTGAGTTCAGCAACGCGTTTGGCGAGCTTGTCAACGAATGCGTCATGGACGTGTGACTGGACCAGGAAGCGGTTGGTACATACACAGGTCTGTCCAGAGTTGCGGAACTTGGAAGCAATGGAGCCTTCCACGGCAGCATCCAGGTCGGCGTCATCGAAGACGATGAACGGTGCGTTGCCGCCCAGTTCCATCGACGCCTTCTTGACGGTCTGTGCACACTGAGCCAGCAGTGTCTTGCCGACAGGTGTCGAACCGGTGAACGATACCTTGCGTACTCTGGGGTCAGAGGTCAGAACGTCACCGATGGCTTTGGGATCCTGAGCCGTCACGACATTCAGCACCCCTGCCGGGATGCCAGCCTGTTCGGCCAGGGCCGCCAGCGCCAGGGCAGTCAATGGCGTCGCTTCCGCGGGCTTGATCACAACGGGGCAACCGGCGGCCATGGCCGGAGCACACTTGCGGGTGATCATCGCCAGCGGAAAATTCCAGGGAGTGATGGCCGCGACGACCCCTATCGATTCACGAAACACCAGCAGGCGCTTGTTTTCACCATGACTGGGGAGGGTTTCACCGGCGATGCGTTTGGCTTCTTCGGCATAGAACTCCACGAACGATGCGCCATAGCCGACCTCCCCCCGGGATTCGGCTAGAGGCTTGCCCTGCTCGAGTGTCATCAGGCGTGCAAGGTCTTCCTGATGGGCCATGATGGCATTGAACCAGGTACGCAATAGGGCGGCACGTTGTTTGGCAGGGGTCCTGCGCCATGCAGGCCACGCTGCGTCAGCCGCGGCAACGGCTTTCCGCGTGTCATCGGCGTCCAGGTCGGGAACGTCGGCCAGTGTTTCGCCGGAAGCCGGGTTCGTCACCGGAAAACGGCGGCTTCCGGCGTGCCATTGACCATTGATGTACGCCTGGGGAATCAGAATGTCAGGCAACTGAGCCATAGTATCTCCTCGTCGAGATGAGCATTGGATACGGTTGCTATCGTGGGATGACGTCATATTTGACGGAGTGTGCATTATTTAAAACACTGCGCCAACCTTTTTCTTTCCCCGCGAGCATGACTATGGCGTCATAATACTTAGGCATCGGCGATGGCCTCGCTTTCGGCTACACTAGGCACCGTTTTATCGTCGTGCCGTCTTGGCTCTACCCCTATCGAGGTGAAATTTGGTTGATCCCCTGAATGCATGGTGGGCACAACAACTCGTGCTTTGCGGTTGGCCATTCGATCCCGACCCGACAGCTATGGAGTCTCAACTCGCTGAGTCGCACCTCATGCAGATGGGGATGCGGGACCGCGGTGAGTTGGGATGGCTGCTTCTGCAAGCTTGTTCATTGGAACAAGCAAGTCCAACCGTTCAGTTGGCGGCATTGGAGGGGGTGGCGCTGTCCGTTGCCGCTGGCTGGATAGGAGAGTCGCAAGCTCGTGCCTGGGTTCATCATGTGGCGTCTGATATTTGTCGTCATCATGCGGCGCTGTCGTCGTGGCTGAGTGCATTGCGTCAGGTCCGTGGTGCTGAAGGATGGTGGCGCGGTGATGACGGCTTTCCGCAGGCGTGTGATGCCCTATTGACACTGGAACGTGAAGGAGACGGTGTCACCTGGGAACGGCTGGAGCAGGCACTAGCCGAGCCGCAGCCTGATACCTCTCTCTGGGCCGAGCCTACCGTCTGGCGGTTGCGTGCTGTTTTCGCGCCGACGCTGGTGTCCCCGGCGAACGCATCTCTGGATACGCCGCATGCTATTGAGTGGTTGCGTCAGGAGTGGGACATTCGAGGCCGTGACGATCTGATTCGCACGCTTTTATGGCTGGCGGGCCAGGGAGACCGTTATCAGTGGGACATGGATGCGATGCAGTTGCTCGACAAGGATGAGCGTGACCGCCAGCGCTGGCTGGTTTCGCTCCAGGAGTCCGCGTCTTATGGACGCACGCTGCTTGCGTTCGTGTCCTGTGGCGAACCATTGGAGTGGGCCGCGTGGGATTGGGTGCGGCTGGTGGAGCTCGCGTTCGTCGGTGAGGGCCTGGAGTGGCTTGATGCTGCTGAGTCCCGGGCATTTGCTGCGCATGGGGCGGATTTGATTGCGCGGCGTTACAGTGATTGGATTGCCTTGTCTCATGCTTATCAGCGTGGACGCTCCCTCTTCGAAGGGCGCGATGTCATGGCGGATAACGAACATGACTGGCGTTTGCTTTGGTACTCGCCCGCGAGCCCCTGGCAGTTGCCATTGAGGGAGGTCCTTGATGACAACACGCGAGCAGCATCACGTGCTGCCATTGGCCAGTGGCGAAACGATGCCAGACACTGGGTCCTGACCCTGGCTGCTGTAAGAGAGCCGGGTCTGTTGGTTCGCCAGGGAACGGCTGTGACTTCGCCTTCCGAGGAGCAGCGCCAGGTAGCCAGGCAGCATTTGCAGGAAGCGTTAGGGCTGTATCCCGGTGATGATTTGGCCGAACTCTCGCGTCATTGGCTCCCTGCACAGGCTCATCACCTCAATCAGCTGGCCGCGGATGCTCGTTATAATGCACTACCGCCTACCGACACCAGGTTAGGCAAACCCGAGCCGGATGCCGTTAATCAGCGGGCAGCCTTGAAACGCTGCAGCCATCATGCGGCCACCATTTACATGGCTGAAAAGTATGCCTTTCATTTGCAGTTGGCGATGGACAGCGGGGACTTTGATGCCACATCACTCGATGCATTGGCTGAGGCTCTGCGGAGTGTCTTGTGTCGTTTCTACGGTGATGCGCGACGGCTGCTTGATGCCTGGGCGGCCTGGGAAACAGCCTTGCCCGACGATCATTCTGGTGCGTTGGCTCCGGATATACGCTGGCATCGTGATGATCCCGGCAGTCCGTTCCATTGGCTCGACTGGTGTGCGACGGCCTGGCACGAGCCGGGCATACGGCCCAGTCTTCGCCGGTTTACCGCTCAGACATTGGTTGGACCGTTGAACCCCAATGTCTGGGCGGAGCCGGTGAAGGAGAGTGAGCGTGAATGCCGGGCGATTCGTGAATGGCTCGATGAGCAGTATGCCCTGCAGGATCGTGATGCATTGCTTGAGTTTCTTGATTACCTGCTCAATGCCGGTGATCGTCAGGACTATCAGATCAATTATGCACCCTACACCCTCAACAAGGAGCGGCTGGCATCGGAAATCGCGATGCTGGAAGCCAGCGCCTGCAATGAGGATGACCGCAATCACCTATTGCGACTCGAGCGAGTGCAGAAAAACGATGCGTGCTGCAATGATGTGGACATGGCAGCCTGGGACATTGCCCAGAGTATCGATCTGGCCATGGCGGGACGACAGTTAGGCTGGCTGGATGACCAGACGTTCGATCTCTATCTGGAAACGGCTTATTCACTGGCGCAGACGCACTATGGTGATTGGTCGGCCTACGCCGCAGGACTCTATGCAGGGTTTGCATTTTTCATGGCGGAAACCGAAGAACGTCATACGTTTCTTCAGCGCTTTCGTGACGCGCTGGTCGGCTGGTTGACCGGGGCGCCACCGCTTGCCGGTCCGTGGTCGAGCCTGGATTTTCCTGGCGCACGGCCACATCACTGGGCGCCCATGCATATCGATACCTTGCTGGGAGATGCCCATACCCTGCATTGAAGGGCGATGTATAGTCGTCGGAATGTGCAACGTGTGTCCCTGAATTCGCCAATGACGTGAAAGTCGATTATATTCATTCACTTTGTAGGTGGCTCGACCATGCATCAAGAGGGATTGAGGTCGAGCCGTGTCCATGGATAACAAGAGAGCATCAGGATGCTGCGACTTGCAGGATGCGTTTTTTTGCTGGCGACTTTGGCCGGATGTGCTGGTACAACGACACAAGAGCCGCCGAGTGATGCCGATTACTTCAGTCACGGTTCGGCGGAAACGCTCCCTCATTCTCCCCTCGATGAGCCGTTGGTACAGAGTTTTCTGCAACCGTCGCCCAAGGTCGTTCGCCAGGCGCTGCTGGATGAGCATGAACGCTGGGTCGGAACACCGTATAGACTAGGGGGAGAGGGCGAGTACGGTATCGATTGCTCGGCGCTGGTCCAGGCTATCTTCGATGAACGTTTCGATACGCATCTGCCCCGAACGACGGAGTCCCAAGCCGTGGAAGGGCACCGTGTTTCTCTCGAAGAATTGGAAGCGGGCGATCTCGTCTTTTTCAGACCGCCGGGTGTCTACCGCCATGTGGGAATCTACGTCGGTGAAGGTCGCTTTCTGCATGCCTCCACCTCGCAAGGCGTCATGCTTTCTGAAATAGACAACCTCTATTGGCAGCGCCACTTCTGGCAGGCGCGTCGCCCCATGGAGCCGACCCGCCTTGCGCATCGTGCCATGCTATCGCGCTATTCCGGCTCCTGATCATGGTGATCGGTGAGCGCTTGCTGATGGTCGACGACAAAGTCGACAAAAGCACGCTCCGCACGTGATAACCCGGCCCGCGCCGACCAGGCCAGGCAGAGATCCAGCCAGGCCGGTGGGTCGAAAGAGACGGCGGCCAGGCCGGGGTCATCGATGACCCGCCGCAGGAACGTCGTTATACCAAAGCCTTGACGAACAATGGCCTTGGTGAGTGGGATCAGGTTGGATTGAAAAGCAATATCGGGCTGATACTGGGTGTCTCGAGCCAGTGTGTCCACGAATTCACGGTGGAAATAGCCATCCTGAAAAAGCACCAGAGGTTCTCTGAAGAATGCGTCTGCGGTAACGGCGTTTCGCTGTGCAAACTCATGATCATGAGGCACGCAGACCACCATTTCTTCTCGAAGAAAATGTCGTCGTTCCAGCGATTGGCTGTCGGCGTCATCCATCACCACACCCAAGTCCAGCTCACCATCATGAATCATTTGCTGCAGGCGCCGTGTCCCGGCTTCGATCACGGTCAGCCGAATGCCGGGGTGTTGCGCCTTGAATCCCATCAGTAGTGGCGGGAAGTAGTAGGACCCCAGCATGGAGGGAATGCCAATGCGGACTTCTCCCTTGACCAGGCCGTGCAGCTCTCGCATCGCCAGATGGGCGGCCTCGGCATGAGCCAGCAATTCACGCGCATGCTGGCAGAGGATGTCCCCTTCGGGCGTCAGGCTGATGCGTCGTTCATGACGGTGGAGGAGTTGAACGTCCAGACGCTCTTCCAGGCTGGCGATGGTCTGGCTGACAGCTGACTGCGCAACATGCAATTCTCGGGCAGCAGCGCTGAATCCGCCGTGATCGGCAATCGTCACGAAGACTCGCAGGGCACGTAGATCGAAGGGAAGGGCCATAAGAATATCCGATGGAATGTATCTTAATGTTCTATTTGGATGATGCCTTAATTCACGCGATCATGACCATCCCAGCCAGGAGATATCCATGATCGAAGCATATAGCCGTGAGTGGTGGCGTGCGACGCTGGCGCTGTGCCTCGGATCCTTTACGGTATTCATCAATTTGTATGCCCCCCAGCCGTTGTTGCCGGAGCTCCGACATACCTTTGGTATCTCGACGCTGGTGGTCGGGCTGGCGATGTCAGTGGCAACCTTGACACTGGCGATGTCGTTGCTGTTTTTCGGAACGCTGTCCGATGCCATTGGTCGGCGTGCGATCATGCGCATTACCTTGTTGTTGACCGGCTTGTGTTCGCTGGTGGTGACGCTCGCGCCGAACTTCGCAGCACTGCTGATCGTGCGGGCGCTGCAAGGATTCGTGCTTGGGGGGTTGCCTGCTGTGGCCATCGCCTGGATGGGAGATGAGTTTGATAAGCGAGCCCTGATGTTGGCGGTGGGCTTCTATATCAGTGCCAATACTCTGGGAGGTATCGGCGGGCGTGTCATTGGTGGCACAGCGGCGCATCTGGGAGGATGGCAAGCCAGCTTTCTCGCGGTCGGTATTCTCAGCATGGTATGCATTGTAATGTTCTGGCGGCTATTGCCGCCGGCCCGCCACTTCCAGGCGACACCTTTCAAGTGGCGACCGGCACTGCAATCGATCCGTGGCCATCTTGCCAATCCTGTACTGTTGGCAGCCTATTTGATCGGCGGCTTGAACTTCCTGATTTTCATCAATCAGTACAGCTATATGACCTTCCGGTTGAATGACAGTCCCTACGGTTTGAGCACTCAATGGCTGGGAATGATATTTCTGACCTATCTGGGCGGTACGCTGGGGTCGGCGCTATCGGGGCGAGTGGCTCAGCGACTGGCGCAGCCGACCTGCATGATGATGGGAATCGTGATTCTGATGGGCGGTACACTGATCACGTTAGCCAATCCACTGGCCGTTATTCTTCTGGGACTGACGATCAATGCGTTCGGCTTCTTTTTCTGCCACTCCATGGCGTCCAGCTGGGTAGGCCGCCATGCTACCGAGGCTCGGGGCAGTGCGTCAGCGCTCTACCTGGTCTTCTACTATGTCGGCGCGAGCCTGGGTGCGTTCTACCTCGAGCCGTTCTGGCTGGTGGGTGGTTGGCCGGGAGTGGTCATCGCGTCCTGGCTGGTTCTGGTGTTCACCCTTGCCACTGCGGCCTGGTTGAAGCGACGTGAACGTTCACTCAGCACGTTCCACTCGGCCATCGGCTAGGCCTCCGGCTTCTTCTTCCCATATTTCCTCAAGACGCTCTTCGCGGCCACAACCGGATTTGTAAAAGCGGTAACGTACGGGATTTTCCTGATAATAGTTCTGATGTTCGTCACCCGCCGGGTAGAAGGCCTCGAAGTCCTCGATTTCGGTAGCAATGTCTCGGTCGAAGCGTTCAGCCAATTCGTCACGCGTGCTCTCGGCTAATTCCCGTTGCTCGTCGTTCATGACGAAGATGGCGCTGCGATAGGAGTCGCCCACATCGCAGAACTGCCGATTCTCGGCAAAGGGATCGATATTGCGCCAGAATACATAGAGCAAGTCTTCGTAATCGACCCGCTCGGGATCATATGTCACTTCGACGACCTCGGCGTGGCCGGTGCCGCCGTCGACTACGTCGTTGTATGTTGGAGACTCGACGTGTCCGCCACTGAATCCCGACGTCGTGGACAGCACGCCTGCGACCGGATCGAACGCTTCTTCGACACACCAGAAACAGCCGCCGGCAAAGACAGCGCGGGCCGTGTCGCCATCATCATTCTCCTCGGCCTGCGTTGCCGATATGATGGCAAAGGGCAGGGCGGCAGCAGTCAAATAGCGTAACGCAGTCGATGGTGACATGAGGTGCCTCGAAGGTTGCATGGTTTACTATCCTTGGATAGCGAGAACCGTTCACAGTTCAGTGCCATCGAGTCTGTAAGGTGTTGGCGTCATATTCCACCAAGGTACAGCCCCGCAGAGACAATCAGAAGCCACAACTTACAGGGAGTGCCATTCTTGTTATCACGCCGGCTGATTCTCGTTGCCGTTCTTGCCACGGCCGTTCTTCTCTTTTTCCTCAGTGGCGCTGATGACGCCTTGACCCTGGAGGCACTCAAAGCACGCCAGGATCACTTTCAGGATTGGTTGGCCGCAGAACCTTGGGTGGTGTCCGGGGGATTCTTCGTCATTTACGTGGTCATGGCCGCGCTGTCGCTGCCCGGTGCGACGCTATTGACGGTGTTAGGTGGGGCGCTGTTCGGTTTGGGATGGGGACTGGTGATCATTTCGTTTGCCAGCGCCATGGGTGCGACTCTGGCCTTCCTGATTGCCCGGACACTGGCGCAGAGCGCTATCGAGCGACGCTTTTCCCGCCAACTGGAGAGTATCAACCGTGGGATCGCCCGCGAGGGTGCCTTTTATCTTTTCACGTTGCGCCTGATTCCACTCTTCCCGTTTTTCGTCATCAATCTGGTCATGGGCCTGACGCGGATGCGGGTGTGGACCTTCTACTGGGTCAGCCAGTTGGGCATGCTGCCTGGCACGGCGGTGTTCGTGAATGCCGGACGTGAGTTGGGCGACCTGGAATCATTGAGTGGTGTGTTGTCGCCGGGGTTGATTCTCTCGTTTGCATTGATCGGGATATTTCCCCTGCTGGCAAGGCGTGGGGTGGACTATGTCAAGCGCCGTCGCATGGCGCGCCGTTATGGCAAGCCGCATACCGCCGATTACGATGTGGTCGTGATCGGGGCGGGATCTGCCGGATTGGTTGCCAGTTACATCGCGGCGGCAGTCAAAGCGCGGGTGGCATTGGTCGAGAGTGAGCGCATGGGAGGCGATTGCCTGAATACCGGCTGTGTTCCCTCCAAGGCACTCATTGCGTCGGCACGACAGGCCCAGGCCGTTCGCGAGGCCGGCCGATATGGAATCGAGGCGGGCGAGCCTCGGGTTGATTTCAAGGCGGTAATGGCTCATGTACACCGAGCCATCGACGAAGTGGCTCCTCATGACAGCGCGGAACGGTATCAAGGGCTGGGGGTCGAGGTCATCGAGGGACATGCCCGATTGCAGACGCCATGGGAGGTGCGAGTCGATGAGCGCGTGCTCTCTACACGTCACGTCATCATCGCCACCGGCGCCAGACCTCGCGTGATGAACTTACCGGGAATGGAACATATCGAGGTACTGACGTCGGATAATCTCTGGCAACTCGACCGGTTACCTGAGCGACTGGTGATCATTGGAGGAGGGCCGATCGGTTGTGAAATTGGGCAGAGTTTTGCGCGCTTGGGCAGTCAGGTCACGTTAGTTCAGCGTGATGGCCAGTTATTGGCACGTGAAGATGGTGATGTGGCTGACGTCCTTGCTGCACGGTTGTCACGTGAGGGTGTCGACCTGCGCCTTGGATGGCAGGCGATACGGGTCGAACCCGGGACGGCACATGACAAGGCAGCGCATGTTCTGGTCGTCGAGCGACCCGGGGAAAACGGGTTTGATATCGAACGAATCGGCTTCGATCGGATGCTGATGGCCGTAGGTCGACAGGCCAATGTCGAAGGGCTGGGACTCGATGCCCTGGGTATCCCGATGCGGGATGACGGCACTCTGGATGTTGACGAGACGTTGCGTAGCCTGCATCCCAACATCTGGGCCTGTGGCGACGTGACCGGTCCTTATCAGCTCACTCATGCCAGTGCCCATCAGGCGTGGCATGCTGCCGTGAACGCGCTGTTCGGGGAATTCAAGCGGTTCGGCGTGAATTATCGTTGCCTGCCGGCCGTCGTCTACTGCGAGCCGGAAGTGGCTCGCGTCGGGCTCAATGAATGTCAGGCCAACGCCCGGAATGTGTCTTATGAGGTGACACGCTATGCGTTCAGTGAGCTGGACCGTGCGATTGCCGAGGATCGTACTGAAGGTTTTGTCAAAATCCTGACGCCACCGGGCAAGGATCGAATTCTCGGAGTCAGTATCGTGGGGCATGGTGCCGGTGAGATGCTGGCAGAGTTCACGCTGGCCATGACACAGGGCATCGGTCTCAACAAACTACTGGGAACCGTGCATTCCTACCCGACGTGGTCCGAAGCAGCCAAGGCCAGTGCTGGGGTCTGGAAAAATGCACACAAGCCTGAACGTCTTCTGAATTTGCTTGAACGCTATTTCCGGTGGCGTCGCCACTGATGATGAACGACTAGGAGCCACCATGCTGGACCGCTGGACCATGCCTTTGACACAAACGCCGCTGAATTGGCTGGCACGCACCCTGGTGCGTTGCCGGGTGACACCGACGCAAGTTACCGTGGGCGGTTTCATGGTGGGAATGCTGAGCGTTCCCTTGTTAGCGTGGGAACTTTATGGTTGGGCACTGATAGCCATCTTGATCAATCGGCTTGCAGATGGGCTCGATGGGTCTCTGGCAAGACGCTCGGAACGGGCCAGTGATGCCGGAGGCTTTCTTGATATCGGGCTGGATTTTCTCTTTTACGCCGCCGTCGTACTCGGTTTTGCGCTCGCCGATCCCGTCGCCAATGGTGTGGCTGCCGCCATTCTCATGTTTTCCTTCGTGGGGACGGGTAGTTCCTTTCTGGCATTCGCCATCATGGCGGCGAAGCATCAATTGGAACGTCCGCATTTCGAACAGAAAGCCTTCTATTACCTGCATGGCCTGACCGAGGGAACGGAAACCGTATTGGCGTTCGTCGTTTTCTGTCTTTGGCCATCCTTGTTTCCGTGGACGGCCATGGTGTTTGCCGCGGCTTGTCTGATCACGACCGCGACTCGACTGTATGGCGGATACTGGACGCTAAAACAGCAGGAAAGCCACCACTAGTCCGACCGGCAACAAAAAAGAGCAGCGTATCGCTGCTCTTTTCGATGGGCCCGCGCGGGCAACCAGCCATGTGAATCGCAACTCACTCAGTGAGTTTCGTCACCTTCACCTTCACCTTCACCATGGACGTGGCCGTGCTCCATTTCTTCCTGGCTGGCTTCGCGCACTTCAGCGATCTGTACGTCGAAGTTCAGCGTCTGACCGGCCAACGGATGGTTGCCGTCAACCGTGACGGTATCGCCCTCGACCTGCGTGACGGTAACCATCAAGGGACCGCCTTGGGTCTGAGCCTGAAATTGCATTCCCGGCTCTACCTGATCTACACCCTGAAACGCGTCACGCGGCACTTCCTGGACCAGCGACGGCTGGGTTTCGCCATAGCCTTCGGCAGGCTCGACCGTCACCTGCAGTTGTTCACCACTCTCACGGCCTTCCAGTTCCTTTTCCAGGCCAGGAATGATATTACCGGCACCGTGCAGGTAGGTGAGTGGGTCGCGGCCTTCCGAGCTGTCCAGCACGTCACCTGACTCGTTAGTCAGGGTATAGTGGAACGCGACGACGGTGTTCTGCGCAATCTGCATTGAAGAACCTTTCGGTGAGTACATGTCAGTATCATGGTAACGTGCGATCCTGGGGCCTGTCAGGGGCATCGGGAATTTTTTCATTTTTTGCGATGATTCCTTGACGTTGATTCAAGCGTACCGAGGAGACGTTGCAGCGCATTTCATGGCAGAGCTAGTCTGATGCAATGCTGGGGTATGAGGGGCGCTGGTGTTGCCGTAGTATTTCTCGAAAGAAAAGACAGTAATGTTCCACCCGGAGGAAGCCATGACCGTGACATTGATCTGGTTGCTCGCGTTTGCCGTGTTTCTTTATTCGTGCTTGCGGAGTTGGGATGGCTCCCTGGGGCGCTTTTTCGAGAACAAGCTGCCTCGGCAGCTACTCAGTGGCCGGGATGACCGTTGGATCTGGTCGCCAGCGCTGGCAGTCCTCGGCGCTACGTTCATCGTGCGCCCCGTCGAGATGCTGATGACGTTGATCGTTCTTGGGTTGCTTTTCCTGTTGGGCAAGCGCGTGATCTGCTTGGCGATGAATAAGGTCAAGCTACACTGAATCGTGAATGGCGTTGACCACGAAATGCCGGGGCCGCCAACTCTTGGCGACCCCGGTGTCGCGTATCATGACGCATGACTCTAGCTGGTTCATGATCAGTAGGGGGCTACCGTCATGTTGGCCCCGCTGCCAATCAAGCGAACCCGCTGTCCGACATCCAGACTACCTGCTCGGTCAGGGCGTTGAACGACGACGACGTTTTCGCCATTGTCGCGCTGCACTTCGATTTCCAGGGCATTGGCGCGATTGGCGGTATCCTCGATCTTGCGTCCGGCGACACTACCGCCGATGGCGCCGGCGGCTGTTGCGATCGTGCGACCTGAACCACCACCAACCTGATTACCCAGCAGCCCGCCTATCACGGCACCCCCCAGGCCACCGAGGACTCCGCTGTTCTGATCATCAGCCTGTATCTGTACAGGGCGGATGGCAGTGATGGTGCCATAGCTGACAGTTTGCGCGGTTCCTGCCTGACTACCACGGTAGACATCGCCAGAGTAAGGGCTGGTATTGGCACACCCCGCTAGTGTCAACATGCTGATCGCCAGCACGGGCAGAAGACGTTTCATGAAAGAACCTCCTGATACACCCATTGAGACCTCATGTCCTTGTCGAGGATTATAGAACAGCGTTTTATAACGAGTCTAACACTATTTCCCATTTACCGATTAGACCATTCTTGTGTCACCAGTGTAGCGTGCGAATATGATAAATACTGTGGAAGATCAGGAAAAACGGGAAGGCGGACGCCTTCCCTAAGTTGCCTGGAATGTACTGTCGAATCGTGAGATCAACCGAACTGATTCATCGTGTTGGCCTTGCCGCCGGCTTTTAGAGCTCCTTCGCCGGCGAAGTACTCCTTGTGGTCGTCGCCGATGTTGGAGCCAGCCATATCCTGATGTTTGACACAGGCCAGGCTACGGCGGATTTCCTGACGCTGTACACCCGCCACATAAGCCAGCATGCCCTCATCGCCAAAATACCCTTTGGCTAATTCATCCGTCGACAAGGCGGCGGTGTGATAGGTGGGTAGCGTGATCAAATGATGGAAGATGCCCGCTTCTCGCGATCCGTCGCGCTGAAAATTGCGGGTCCACTCATCGGCAATGGCTGCCAGTTCCGTGTCATCGTACTCGGCACTCATCAGTTGATCACGGTCGTAGGCCGAGACATCCTTGCCTTCCTTCTCCCAGGCGTCGTAGACCTGTTGACGGAAGTTGAGCGTCCAGTTGAACGAAGGCGAATTATTGTAGACCAGTTTGGCGTCAGGAACCTCCTCACGGATGCGGTTGACCATGCTGGCGATCTGGCCCACGTGGGGTTTTTCGGTTTCGATCCACAGCAAGTCGGCGCCATTCTTCAAGGCGTTGACACAATCGAAAACCACCCGGTCCTCGCCGGTACCCGAACGGAAGCGGTATAGGCCATTGGCAAGGCGCAGGGGTTTGCGTAATTCACCGTCCTGCTTGATGACGGTATCGCCCTCATTGATATCGTCGCTGGTATCGATCGGTACCGTGTACAGGAAGCTGTTGTACAGCGATGCCAAATCGCCAGGTTCCTTGCTGACAGGCAGCTTCTGCGTCAAACCGGCCCCGAGAGAGTCCGTGCGCGCTACGATGACGCCATCGTCGACGCCCAGCTCGAGAAAGGCATGCCGAACGGCATTGATCTTGGCCACGAAGTCTTCATGAGGCACCGTGACCTTGCCATCCTGGTGGCCGCACTGCTTGACGTCGGATACCTGGTTCTCGAGTTGAATACAGCAAGCGCCGGCTTCGATCATCTTCTTGGCCAACAAGTAGGTGGCTTCCTCGTTACCGAAACCGGCATCGATATCGGCGATGATCGGCACGATGTGCGTTTCGAAGTTGTCGATCTGTTCCTGGATGGACCGCGCTCTGACTTGGTCCCCTTTGTCGCGAGCCGTATCCAGCTCCCGGAATAGATGATTCAACTCCCGTGCATCCGCCTGCCGGAGAAAGGTGTATAACTCCTCTATCAGCGCTGGAACCGCGGTTTTTTCATGCATCGACTGATCGGGAAGGGGACCGAACTCGCTGCGCATGGCCGCAATCATCCAGCCGGAGAGGTAGAGGTAACGCCCCTTGGTGGTGCCATGATGCTTCTTGATGGCGATCATCTTTTGTTGACCGATGAAGCCATGCCAGCAGCCCAGCGATTGAGTGTACTTGCTGGGATCTGCGTCGTACTCGGTGATATCGCGGCGCATGATGGCGGCGGTGTAGCGAGCAATATCCAGTCCGGTCCTGAAACGGTTCTGAGCACGCATGCGAGCCACATACTCGGGATTGATGTTATCCCACTTGCCGTCTTGAGCGCTGCGCAACCGTTCAATCGCGTTGATGTCGTTTTGGTAAGCTGACATTTCGAGCCGTCCTTCTTTCGTGAGCGATGGTCATGGCAGCAACCAGGTCGGTTGATTGACTAGGCAAACAGCCTGGGCGGGATATGCCGAGTGCTCCAATCTAGACTTCTCGGGAGAAACAGGGTAGTGCTGCATCCGCGAAATCAGTATGTCTATTCAGAACACTAAAGCTGTCTGTGCTGCCTTAGTCGAACAGGAAGTACGCAGAAATGCCTATGGGTACGTCTCACTACAAGAGGGGCATAAAACGTGCGTTTTTTTCCTGTCTTGCAGTGCAATATCGTTCATATCTTGCGCTTTCAACAATCATTACTTAGGGGTAATGATGGTTGTAGCAGAACTACAAAAGGAGAGAGGTTGGTCCGTTTCTGTAGCTATATTTCGCCGAGTAAAAATATTCAAGAAGAATCAATCGACTAGAATGAGGCGCATATTGCGGTGCAGTATGTCTGCATCGATAAAGTCATGACCAAAGTCTTTGAAACCCAGGCGGCGGTAGAAATCGAGGGCTTGGGTCTGGGCGGCAAGTTCAAGATATTCATGGCCCCGCTGTCGAGCCGTATCGATGACAAACTGCATGAGTTCCCGGCCAATTCCCGATCCTCGCGCTTCCTTCAGCACAGCGACACGCCCGATATGACCATCGGGCAGTAACCTGGCGGTGCCGATAGCATGTTTTCCTGACCAGACCAGGAAATGGAGACATTCGTCGTCACGTCCATCCCACTCCTCGTGTTGGGGAACCTGCTGCTCCAAGATAAACACGCGGCGACGTATCTCACCGGCGACCGGTCCCAGAGTGGTCCAGTCGCCACTCTCCATCATTACGTTGTCCACGCTTCATCCTCGTCCTGATCATCGTCATTCATTGGCCATACCAGGCTGCCTCGATCGACGAGCGAGGCGAGCAGTTCGGCGGCGCCGTCATGGTTCAACACATCACCGGTAATCGGGCTCCCGGAGGCGAGATGGCGGGCGAGAGACGGAGAACAATCGATACCGTCGCCATCAACGAACAAGGTGGCTGTTGCCGCATCCTTCGCTCGCCAGGCGAATCGTGATCCCAGAGTGCGTTCCAGCGATATCCCGGCGTGTAGTTCGGCGACAAGCACATCGACATCGGTTGGCGTTTCCGCGGGCACCAGTTGATCGACGTACTTGGGCTGGGTCATGACACGACCGAACCACTGAGCCAGCATGGCGGGATCGTCCAGCGTCTCGAGAATCAGCGAACGCATACGGGACAGTGAATCGTCATCGATTTCGCCGGGGTCGGCGGGAGGACTCATGGCTGCATCGGCATAACGGTGTGATGCGGGTTGGGTCTCGCCCACATAATCGGCGTACGAGGTGATGGCCTCGTCGGCTGAAGGGGCTCGGAAGCCAATCGAGTACGTCAGGCAATCATCGGAACAACTGACACCATGATGAGCTACTCCCGGCGGCAGGTAGAGCATGTCGCCAGGTTCCAATACCCAGTCCTGTCCTGCCTCGACACTGAAGTGTTTGAGAATCTTCAAGTCGATACCATCAATGATTGGGGCGTCCTCCGACAGGTGTCCGCCGAGCTGCCAGCGGCGCTGGCCACTGCCCTGCAACAGGAAGACATCATATTGATCGACATGCGGCCCGACATTACCTCCCGGCGGGGCATAACTGATCATGATGTCGTCGAGACGCCAGCGTGGCAGGAAGGTGAAGTGCTCCAGCAATTCGGCAACGTCGGGAACGTAATGATCCACGGCCTGGACCAGCAGAGTCCAGTCACGTTCGGGAAGCGTGCTGAAGGTGTCTTCATCGAAGGGGCCGTGACGAACCTGCCAGGGCCCCTCATCGCCATTGATTTCGACCAGACGGGCCTCTATCCCTTCCTCGCAGGCCAGGCCTGCCAGGTCGTTCGGGTCCAGCGGACTTTCGAAGTCCGGAAAGGCACCACGGATCAGCAATGGCTTGCGTTGCCAGTAATGACTCAGGAACTCGGCGGCCGTCCGCCCGCCGAGCTGGGGTAACGGGGTATCGGGAGACATGGGGCCACCTCCATCCGTATGGCTATGGGCTGCTGGTCGCTTAAAGTTTTCTCGCCTGCTCGGCGGCATTGCCGATGTAGGTCGCCGGCGTCAGCTGCTTGAGTTCCGCTTTGACCGAGTCCGGGAGCTCGAGGGTATCGATGAAAGCGGCAAAGGCGTTCTGGTCGACGCGCTTGCCGCGTGTCAGTTCCTTGAGCTTCTCATACGGCTGCTCGATGCCGTAGCGGCGCATGACTGTCTGGATCGGCTCTGCCAGGACTTCCCAATTGTCGTCGAGATCCTCGGCCAGGCGTTCGGGGTTGGCTTCGAGTTTGCCGATGCCTTTAAGCGTGGCCTGGTAGGCGATCAGCCCATAGGCCAGACTCATGCCGAGATTTCTCAGCACGGTCGAGTCGGTGAGATCGCGCTGCCAGCGGGAAATCGGCAGCTTCTGGGCCAGATGGCCGAGAATGGCATTGGCCATGCCCAGATTGCCCTCGGCATTCTCGAAATCGATGGGGTTGACCTTGTGCGGCATGGTCGAGGAGCCGATTTCTCCTGCCACCATCCTCTGCTTGAAGTATCCCAGGGAGATGTAGCCCCAGATATCGCGGTCGAAGTCGATCAGGATGGTGTGAAAGCGTGCGATGGCATCGAACAGTTCGGCGATGAAATCGTGGGGTTCGATCTGCGTGGTGTAGGGGTTGAAGGTCAGTCCCAGCGACTCGACAAAGAATTGTGCGTTCTCGGCCCAATCGACATCCGGATAGGTTGTCAGGTGGGCATTGTAGTTGCCAACGGCCCCATTGATCTTGCCCAGCAGTTCAGTGGCTTCGATCTGCTTCAGTTGACGTCGGAGGCGATAGGCGACATTGGCCATCTCCTTGCCGAGGGTCGTGGGGCTGGCCGTCTGCCCGTGCGTGCGTGACAGCATGGGCTGATCGGCATGATCGTGTGCCAGTGACTCGATGGCTTGGGTGACCTCATGCATCACGGGCAATAGCGTGCCAAGGCCACCCTGGAGCATCAAGGCATATGACAGGTTGTTGATGTCTTCGCTGGTACAGGCGAAATGCACGAATTCACTGATGGCATGCAACTCGGTATTGTCGGCAATCCGTTCCTTGAGGAAATATTCCACGGCTTTGACGTCGTGGTTGGTCGTTCCCTCGATCGCCTTGATCCTGGCGGCATCGGCTTCCGAAAATTCCTGCACGAGGCGATTCAGAAAACCGGTTGCCTCAGCGGAAAGGGGAGGGACTTCAATGATGCCTGGGTGAGCGGCAAGCCGTTCCAGCCAGCGTACCTCGACGGTGACACGAGCACGGATCAGGCCGAATTCACTGAAGTGTTCGCGAAGCGTTTCGGTCTTGTTGCCGTAGCGGCCATCGACGGGAGACAAAGCGGTGAGAGCGGAGAGTTGCATGATGGTCGTCCAGAACGAAAAAGCGTTAGTTGAGTTCGTCGAGGGCACGCTTGAGCGCACCGCGTTGGAATACCAGCTTCCAGCGCCGCCCACCCTGCTGATGCCACAATAGTGCGAAGCGCACGCCGGCCAGCAGCGCTGCCCGTACTCGTTCAGGCATCATCGGGCTTTGCAGCAGTGAGGGATCGCCCTGCACCACAATGCGGTACTTGAAGGTCGACAGCGTGTCCTGATACAGCTCGCCGAGGCTGGCGATCACGTTCTCGTGAATGACACCGAAATGGTCTGCCTGTCCCTGAATGCGCGACAACCGCTGTCCCAGTTCGGTGAGCATGTCATTGTTCTTGCGCAGCTTGTTCATCAACAACAGAAGAGAAAAGCCGTAGCGGAGCACCACGGGGTTGGCCTGCTTGCGTCCGACAACGGCGTCGAGGATCTCCAGCCCCTGACGAAGGTTGTTGGGATGGCCCCCGTAGATCGACTCGAAGCTTTCCGGTGCCGTGTCGGTCGTGGCACGAATCAGGGTTTCCCAGGCGCGATCGTCGACCTGTCCCGTACGAGCCAGTTCATCGACCTGATGAGCGGCCTGGAAGACTCCCGCCAGCGCCAGGGCCTGACGCCCGACGGAGCTTTCGGGGGCGGGACGGATGGGAGTGGTATTCATGCGCCGAGCTCCCTGGCGAAGGATGTTGAGGACATTTTCCAGGTATCGCGGATCACGCCACCTCCCAGGCAGATATCGTCATCGTAGAGCACTAGTGATTGTCCTGGTGTCACAGCTCGCTGCGGATTGTCGAATACGACCTCGACGCCGCCATCGTCAAGAACCCGGATCCTGCAGGGTTCATCGGGCTGGCGATAGCGGGTCTTGGCATGAAAGCGTCCCTCATTGACCGGGGGGTGGCCGGCAATCCAGTCCATGGGTTCGGTGGTCAGGGCGTCGCTGTACAGCCAGGAGTGGTGCTTGCCCTGGACCGCGATCAGGACATTGCGGATCAAATCCTTGTGGGCGACGTACCAGGGATCCTCGGAGTATCGGGACAGACCGCCAATCCCCAGTCCCTGGCGTTGGCCCAGGGTATAGTACATCAACCCCATGTGTTCACCGATGACATCGCCATCCGGTGTCTCGATCCGGCCGGGTTGGGCGGGGAGATACTGACGAAGAAAATCGCGGAAACGTCGCTCGCCGATGAAGCAAATACCGGTGGAATCCTTCTTGCGAGCCGTATCCAGACCGTAACGCTCGGCGATGGCGCGCACGTCGGGTTTCTGCATTTCACCGAGAGGGAACAGAGTACGTGCAATGGCCTCTTCGGGAACGGCGTGCAGGAAGTAGCTCTGATCCTTGTTGGGATCGATGCCCTTGAGCAGCCGGGGGCGTTGGCCATCGGGTCCGTCACGATACCCCTGTCGGACATAGTGGCCGGTGGCGATGCGCTCGGCACCCAGCATTTCCGCATACTCGATAAACACTTTGAACTTGATTTCCCGGTTGCAAAGCACATCAGGGTTCGGGGTGCGCCCGGCCTGGTATTCCGCCAGGAAATGCTCGAAGACGTTATCCCAGTATTCGGCGGCGAAATTGGCAGTATGCAACTCGATACCGAGTTTAGCGCAAACGGCTTGTGCGTCCGCCAGATCCTCCTTGGCAGTGCAGTATTCCGTACCGTCGTCCTCGTCCCAGTTCTTCATGAACAGGCCTTCGACCTGATACCCCTGTTCGAGCAACAGCAGCGCGGATACGGAGGAGTCGACACCGCCGGACATGCCGACGATGACCTTGCCCGTGGATGACATAGGCGTTCTCGGGTTGGATGACCACAAAATGGCCCGACATTATACACGATACCGACGGCGTGCTTCGAGCGGTGTCAGTGTGCCGATGTCGGCGTCAGCGTTCCTGAATGACATCGAGAGGAAAGACGCGGCCAAGCCGGGCGTCGAGCAGGCGGCGCATGACCAGGGGGCTACGCAGGCGGTCGGCGCGGTCGAGATCCTCGATTTCATCGAATGTCAGCCAATGTATGGCGTGAATATCGGCATCCAGTTCGTTGCCCAGGTGAGCCAGTGCCATGCCGACATAAGCGTGGCTGTGGATCGTGATACCCGCCGGGGTTCGATAGATGTAAAGCCCCAGATAGTCAGTGATACCGACGCGCCAGGCCGTCTCTTCACGAGCTTCGCGCTCGGCGGCGCCGAGCAATGTTTCGTCGGGTTCGAGATGACCGGCCGGTTGGTTGAACAGGGTGAAGGGGCCTCCCCGGTCCTCTTCGACCATCAGATAGCGGCCAGCGCGTTCGACCACGGTGGCGACCGCTACGTGTGGGGTCCAGCGTGTCATCGGCGTACCCTCCCGGCGCGATAGGATGAGCCTTGCTTGGGGCTGACCGGGGCATGAAGAGTTTCAGACCGCCATTCGCCGGGCTTTAGATCCCCGAGGCGCCAGGGGCCGACGGCCACGCGGATCAGTCGCAGCGTTGGCAGATCGACATGGGCCGTCATGCGACGGACCTGGCGATTGCGGCCTTCACTCAGCGTGATTTCCAGCCAGTGCGTGGGGATGTTCTGTCGCTGTCGCACCGGTGGATCCCGCTCCGGGACATCCGGCGTCTTCAGGCGCTGAACTCTGGCAGGCCGTGTCATGCCATCGTTGAGCGGGATGCCGCCGCGCAGCGCTGCCAGCGCATCGTCACCCGGTACCCCTTCGACCTGAACCCAGTAGGTCTTGGGTTGTTTGTGACGCGGATGACTGATTCGGTGAATCAATTGTCCGTCGTCGCTGAGCAGCAGCAGACCTTCCGATTCATAGTCGAGCCTGCCCGCCGGATAGATATCCGGTATGTCGATGATGTCGGCCAGCGTCGAGCGCCCCTCGTGATCGCGGAATTGCGAAAGCACTCGATACGGTTTGTGCAATAAGTAAAGCGAGCTCATATACGGCGTATCATGCCATCTTTATTGATCGGGATCAGGGGTGCCCCAATCGCTGAGGGAGATTGTCGACATTCTTCATGCGCAGGCGAAAGTGAACTGATATACTTGCGCCTGATCATTGGGGCGCCGCCGTCACGATCGGATCGTCAGCGTCCCGTATCTGCATGGTGACCCGAGCGTCATGGCCCGTGAGGTCGGGGCGCGTCAGTGCCTCAGTGAGGCATGCCGGAATGCGCCCGGCGGTTGCGTCGCGCAGTCGAGCCATGGCGTACCGCTCAATTCCATGCAACTGCTGTGACCAAGAGAGTTTAACGCTGATATGTCCAAAACGCCGAAGATTATTTATACGCTCACCGACGAGGCACCCGCACTGGCAACCCACTCACTGCTGCCGATCATCGATGCGTTCACCGATCCGGCCGGTATCGAAGTGGAAACGCGTGATATCTCGTTGGCTGGTCGGATTATCTCACAGTTTCCCGATTATCTGAGTGAGGAACAGCGGCTTGATGACCATCTGGCCGAGCTCGGAGAATTGGCCAAGACGCCGGAAGCCAACATCATCAAGTTGCCCAACATCAGCGCGTCGATTCCGCAGCTCAAAGCGGCGATCAAGGAGCTTCAGCAGCAGGGCTACAAGCTGCCCCATTATCCTGAAGAGCCGCAGAATGCCGAAGAGCGGGAAATCCAGGCCCGCTACGACCGAGTCAAGGGAAGTGCGGTGAATCCGGTGCTGCGCGAAGGTAACTCGGATCGTCGTGCGCCGCAGTCGGTCAAGAATTATGCGCGTAAATACCCGCATCGCCTCGGAGAGTGGAGTGCCGACTCCGCATCCCACGTGGCGCACATGCAGGAAGGCGACTTTTACGGTAGCGAAAAATCAGCGCTGATCGAGAGTGACGGCAACCTGAAGATCGAACTGGTGAGCAACGACGGCTCGACTCGGGTGCTCAAGGAAAAAACGCCGGTGCTGGCTGGCGAAGTCGTCGACGCTGCTGTGATGAGCCAGCAGGCGCTGCGTCGTTTCGTGGCCGATGAGATCGAGGATGCCAAGGCCAAGAACGTACTGTTCTCCCTGCACCTCAAGGCGACGATGATGAAAGTGTCAGACCCGATCATCTTTGGCATCGTGGTCTCCGAGTTCTATCGTGACGTCCTCGAGAAGTACGCCGATGATCTGGATGAGGCTGGATTCGATCCCAACAACGGTATTGGCGATCTCTACGCGACGATCAAGTCCCTGTCCGAGGACAGACAGAGTGCCATCACTGCCGAGATCGAGTCGCTGTATGGGCAGCGTCCGCCGCTTGCCATGGTCAATTCGCACAAGGGAATCACCAACCTGCATGTGCCAAGTGATGTGATCATCGATGCGTCCATGCCGGCCATGATTCGTGATTCCGGCCAGATGTGGGGCGCCGATGACGCGCTGCACGATACCAAAGCCGTGATCCCCGACCGCTGCTACGCGGGCATCTACCAGGCCGTGATCGATGATTGCAAGCGAAACGGTGCTTTCGATCCGACGACCATGGGCAGTGTGCCCAATGTCGGCCTGATGGCGCAGAAAGCCGAGGAGTACGGCTCTCACGACAAGACGTTCCAGATCCCCGCGGACGGTACCGTGCGTGTTACCGACGCACAGGGCAACGTGATCTTCGAGACTTTGGTCGAGGAAGGGGACATCTGGCGCATGTGCCAGACAAAGGATGCACCGATTCAGGACTGGGTGAAACTGGCCGTGAACCGGGCACGTGCCAGCGGCACGCCGGCGGTATTCTGGCTGGATGCCGACCGGGCCCACGATGCCCAGTTGATTCGCAAGGTCGAGCGTTACTTGCAAGGCCACGATACCAGTGGCCTGGACATCCGGATCATGGCACCGGTCGACGCCATGCAGTTCTCGCTGGAGCGTATCCGTCAGGGACAGGACACCATTTCCGTGACCGGCAACGTGCTCCGTGATTACCTGACCGACTTGTTTCCGATCATGGAACTGGGTACCAGTGCCAAGATGCTGTCGGTCGTTCCGTTGATGAATGGTGGTGGCTTGTTCGAGACCGGTGCCGGCGGTTCCGCACCCAAGCATGTTCAACAACTCCTGGAAGAGAATCACCTGCGTTGGGATTCACTGGGTGAATTTCTGGCGCTGGCGGCTTCCCTCGAGCATCTTGGCGAGAGCTTCGGCAATCAGCGTGCCACGCTACTTGCCGATGCGCTGGACAAGGCCAATGGCAAGTTCCTCGACAGTGACAAGTCTCCCAAGCGCAAGGTCGGCGAACTCGATAACCGCGGCAGTCATTTCTATCTGGCGTTGTATTGGGCCCAGGCGCTGGCGGAACAGGAAGGCGATGCGGAGCTGAAATCACTGTTTTCTCGTCTGGCGAAAACGCTTGAGGCCAATGAGGCCACCATTGTCGGTGAACTCAACAAGGTGCAGGGGCAGCCTGTCGATATTCGTGGCTACTACCATCCCGACTTTGATCTGACTCGCCAGGCAATGCGGCCGAGCCAGACATTCAACGAGGCGCTGGAGATGGTCTCCAAGGGCTGAGTGCCCCTCGACGAGGCTCAAGTCTTCGTCAACCAACCTCTCGCCCCTTGCCCTGGAACGGGCAAGGGCTTTTTTGCGTCCTTCCCCCTTGCAAGAGCGCTTTCGTGGACGCATCTTTGTAGTGAACCCTGGTGAACATCTCGCGTCGAACAAGTGTCGGCATCGAAATGGTAAACCGGCTCAATAGATGGATTCGTACTGCTATGCATGATGTCGATGCGCCTGACAAACTGCGCCAAGCATTGCCCTTGAGTGGTATGACACGCCCTCCTGATCCCCAGGAGGAGGATGATCCGGATCTGGCGGTACAGACGTCCGATCCCGAATTGGCCGAGCCGCCGTTGTACAAGGTGGTGCTGCATAATGATGACTTCACCCCCATGGAGTTCGTTGTGGAAGTGCTGCAGAGCTTCTTCAGCATGGACAACGAAAAGGCGGTACAGGTAATGCTGGCGGTGCATACTCAGGGAAAGGCAACTTGCGGTATTTTTACTCGGGACATTGCGGAGACCAAGAGTCATCAGGTCAATCAGTATGCCAGGGAGTGCCAGCATCCGTTGTTGTGTGATATTGATGCGGCTGATTGATGATACCGTTCCTCGAAGCTTGGTCCGGTGAGCATAGTGCGCGGCTGACCAAGGGGGTGATGGTCGGTTGAAAGTTGAATTCCAGGCTTGCGTAAAGTGTCAATGTGCCCGATGGTGAGAATGCCGGTTTCAGAATCTGCGGAATGGTGACCGAGGCGGCGAGAAGGGGACTGCCATGCTGAGTAAAGAACTTGAATTGACCCTTAACACGGCGTTTACCGTGGCGCGTTCCAAACGCCATGAATTCATGACCGTGGAGCACCTGCTGCTGGCATTGCTCGATAATGCCTCGGCTGCTGATGTGCTACGTGCCTGCGGTGCGAACCTTGATAAGCTGCGCTCGGACCTGCAGGATTTCATCAACTCCACGACGCCGCTGATCCCCGAAGACCAGACTGATCGTGAAACGCAGCCGACGCTGGGCTTTCAGCGTGTACTGCAACGGGCGGTATTTCACGTACAGTCCTCCGGCAAGAATGAGGTGACCGGCGCCAACGTACTGGTAGCAATTTTCTCCGAGCAGGAAAGCCAGGCGGTTTACTTCCTCAAGCAGCAGAACGTGGCTCGGGTCGACGCTGTCAATTACATTGCGCACGGCATTTCGAAGGTATCCGGGCATGGTCAGAATGCCTCATCGCCCTCGCCGGATGCCGAAGAAGCCGAGGAGGGTGTCAGTGAAGGCAGCGCCCATCCGTTGACAGGCTATGCCACCAATCTCAATGAACAGGCTCGCATGGGGCGAATCGATCCTTTGATCGGTCGTGACCACGAGCTTGAGCGGGTCGTGCAGATACTCGCTCGCCGGCGCAAGAACAATCCGTTGCTCGTGGGTGAGGCGGGCGTCGGGAAGACGGCGATTGCTGAAGGATTGGCCAAGCGTATCGTCGAAGAGGACGTTCCCGACGTCATCAATGATGGTGTTGTTTATTCGTTGGATATGGGCGCATTGCTTGCCGGTACCAAGTACCGTGGCGACTTCGAGAAGCGCCTGAAGAGTTTGCTGGCCGAGCTCAAGAAGCAGCCCAACTCGATTCTCTTCATCGATGAAATTCATACGGTGATCGGTGCCGGGGCTGCATCGGGGGGTGTCATGGATGCCTCCAACCTGCTCAAGCCGTTGCTTTCTTCCGGCGAATTGCGTTGCATCGGTTCGACCACCTTCGAGGAATATCGTGGCATATTCGAAAAGGATCGAGCGTTGGCACGGCGTTTTCAGAAAGTCGACGTACAGGCGCCGTCAGTCGAAGATACGATCGGCATTCTCAAGGGACTGCGTGGGCGCTTCGAGGAGCACCATAAACTCAAGTACTCCGATGGTGCCCTGGAGAGTGCGGCTCGGCTGTCCGATCGTTATATCAATGATCGGCACCTGCCGGACAAGGCCATCGATGTGATCGATGAGGCCGGCGCGCATCAGCGCTTGTTGCCGCCGGAGGTGCGTGTCGATACGATCGATGTCGACCAGGTAGAGGCTGTGGTGGCCTCCATCGCGCGGATACCCCCGAAGAGTGTCTCCAGTTCCGATCGCAAGCTGCTCGAGAATCTAGAGCGCGATCTCAAGATGCTGGTCTTTGGCCAGGATGAAGCCATTTCCAGTCTGGCGGCCGCGATCAAGCTGTCTCGTGCAGGGTTGAAGTCACCCGACAAGCCTGTGGGCAGTTTCCTGTTCTCCGGTCCAACCGGGGTCGGCAAGACTGAAGTGGCGCGTCAACTGTCGGCTCTGATGGGGATCGAACTGGTCCGTTTCGATATGTCCGAGTACATGGAGCGTCATACCGTCTCACGGCTGATCGGCGCGCCTCCGGGTTATGTCGGCTATGACCAGGGTGGTTTGTTGACCGAGGCGGTCACCAAGCAACCGCATTGCGTGTTGCTGCTCGACGAGATCGAGAAAGCGCATCCGGAAGTCTTCAACCTGCTGCTGCAGGTGATGGATCATGGTCGCTTGACCGACAACAATGGTCGTGAGGCGGATTTCCGTCACGTTATCGTGATCATGACTTCGAATGCCGGAGCTGAACAGATGGCGCGGCGCTCCATTGGTTTCCAGACGCAGGACCATACGACCGATGGGCTCGAGGCCATACGTCGAACCTTTACGCCGGAATTCCGCAATCGTCTCGATGGCATCATCCAGTTCCATGGCTTGGAACCCGATGTGGTGAGGAATGTGGTCGACAAGTTCCTGGTCGAACTTCAGGCCCAGCTCGACGAAAAACGGGTCCAGCTGGATGTCGACGAAGCGGCCCGTGCCTGGTTGGCTGAACGCGGCTACGATCCCGAAATGGGTGCCCGTCCCATGGCACGCCTGATCCAGGAGAAACTCAAGAAGCCGTTGGCTGAGCTGATTCTCTTTGGCGAGTTGGCCGATCATGGCGGAGTGGTGCATGTCACGGTCGAAGAAGACAGTGACGAACTGCATCTTGCCACGGAAGCCGAGATGGCGTGATATAACCCAGGCCAGTTGAGGGTCAATGGTCGGATTGT
Source organism: Aidingimonas halophila (assembly GCF_900106955.1). GTDB lineage: Bacteria > Pseudomonadota > Gammaproteobacteria > Pseudomonadales > Halomonadaceae > Aidingimonas > Aidingimonas halophila. The sequence continues at coordinate 180,316 of NZ_FNNI01000007.1, forward strand.
TGACCCTCACGTCATACCGGCGCCCTGTCCTTAGCGACGGGGCGTCGTTATATGTATCTGGCTGGTATCAAGCGGGCGAGACGAGACGGAAAGCTTCAGCGAGAGCGGTAGACGATACGCCCCTTGGACAAATCGTAGGGGGTCAGTTCGACCTTGACCTTGTCGCCGGTGAGTATGCGGATATAGTTCTTGCGCATCTTGCCCGAGATATGGGCCGTTACCACGTGGCCGTTTTCCAGCTCGACGCGAAACATGGTATTGGGAAGCGTGTCGACGACGACGCCTTCCATTTCGATATGGTCTTCACGTGCCATATAGGCAATTCCTCGTTGGTTGTCACGATAAGACGATTTGTCGGTGTGGTTACCGACCGATCGGCCGCCTTTACCTTCGCCGATCAGAATAGCGGGATATTGTGCCGCATGCCGGTCTTCAAGGCAAAAAAGCCGTCCCTTTCATGGAATGGCTCGTCGCCAGTGGCGACCGTCAAGGTACTCCAATGGCTGGAAAGCCTGCTTGTAATTCATCTTGCGGCAATTACGGATCCAATACCCCAGGTACAGATGGGTCAATCCGCGTTCTCGTGCCATTTCAATCAGTCGCAGGATGGCATAGGTCCCCAGTGAGCGTCGGTCGAAGTCCGGGTGCGGGTCAAAATAGGTGTAAATTGCAGAGATACCGTGACCGAGCAAGTCGATGGCCGTTACCGCAAGGAGCCTGCCGTGCAGACGAAATTCCAGCAGTCGTGCATAGGAGTGGTCCGATGTCAGGAAAGTCCGGTATTGCTCTCGACTGGGTGGGAACATGTCGCCATCGGCATGGCGTTCATGGATGTAACGTGAATACAGGAGATAGTGTTCGTTGTCGAAAGCGGCTGACCGTTCATGCAGGCTAAGATCGGCATTGCGGTTGATGAGCTTTCTTTGTGTTCGATTGGGAGTGAAGTCGGCAACTGGTACGCGAACGGAGATACAGGCGCGACAGTCCTCACAGTGGGGCCGGTAGAGATGTCGCCCACTACGACGAAACCCCAGCAGTGTCAGTGCCTCATAGACGCTTTGCCCCGGCGTTTCCTGAGGATCCAGAAACAGCGTCGTCGCCTCGCGATCCTCAAGATAACTGCATGAATGAGGGACGGTGAGGAAAAATCGCAGATCCCGTACGGGTTGTTGCGGGGTATTACTACTCACTGCAACGACCTCCTTTCGCTTTCAGACGTCGCCCCGACGCGTCATGATACGATGCGTTCATTCTTGGCTCCGGGATGTCACGTTCTTAGCGAGGGTCCGGGAGAACAGGTTCGTGGATGTATCGATATACTGCTCAAGATAGTTGATGAATGCCGTGCGAGCGATATCACGCGCGCCCAGGCGAGCCAGATGGGCGGTATGCATCTGACAGTCGATCATGCCGCTACCCTGGCGTTGCATGTGATGGCATAGATGGACCAGGGCCACTTTGGAGGCATCCCGTGCCTGGGAAAACATGGATTCCCCGAAAAAGACATGCCCTAGTGCGACACCGTATAGTCCCCCAACCAACCGGTCACTATGCCAAACTTCGACAGAGTGGGCTTGACCGAGTCGGTGCAACTGCTGGTAAGCGTTCGCCATCTCCTCGGTGATCCAGGTGCCTTCCCGGTCTTTTCGGGAGTTGGCACATTGTTGAATGACCGAGTCGAATGCCTGGTCGATACTCACGTGGAAACCGGCGTTTCTCAGCCGTTTGGCCAAGCTGCGGTGGATCCGGATTTCCTCGGGAAACAGTACCATGCGGGGCGAAGGACTCCACCAGAGTATCGGTTGCCCTTCACTGAACCAGGGAAAGATACCGCGCCGATAGGCCGCCATGAGCCAATCCGGGGTGAGCGCTCCTCCCGCAGCCAGCAGGCCTTCCGGGTCGTCGAGGGCCTGGTCGAGATCAGGAAACTGTACGGGAGTCTCGGGGAGCCAGGAAAGCATGATAGGTGATTGTCGATGGTCACTGGAATGCGCTCTAGTGTGACGGGCTTTCTCGCTGCTCTCAAGCGGTTGGGCCCTGTGCCAAGTCGGCCAGGCCCGGTATGATGTCTCGTGAAGTCGATCAACTTCCCATTAAGGAGACACGAGTGGACGCCATGAAAGGCGCAAGGGGGAAGGTCATTTGAGTGTTAACAAGAAAGCGGCCAGTCGTTCGCGTTCCAAGGTTCAGGCCAAGGGAAGTGCATCCCAGGCGAAGGAAACGGCACGGCGCTTTGGTTTGCGTCTGCAAGGGGCGACGCGCGAGGGGGTCGTCATCCTGTTGCTGGCGGGTTGCGTTTTTCTACTACTGGCGCTGTTCAGTTACCAGCCTGGAGACCCTGGTTGGTCCCGTAGCGGGCCGGAAACCGATGTCGTCAACTGGATGGGACCGGTGGGGGCCTGGCTGGCGGATATCCTGTATTCGTTATTTGGTGCCAGCGCCCTCTGGTGGCCCGGTATGCTGGGGCTAGGTGCCTGGCGTTTGATTCGCTCGCGTCAGATCCGTTTCGAATGGGATGCCACGGCATTGGCCGTCCGGATTGGCGGTCTGGTCTTGCTGTTGCTGGGGACAACAACGTTGGGGGCTCTGCACTTTTACCGCCCTGATAGTCAGTTGCCTTATGCGGCTGGCGGCATTCTGGGCGAGGGCCTGGTCAATGCATTGTTGCCACTGGTCAATTCACATGGAACGACATTGCTGGCGCTCGTCGCCATGCTGTGCGGTTTCCCCCTCTTTTCTGGTTTGTCCTGGCTTACGGTAATGGACGACGTAGGTCACGGCCTGTGGCGGTTATTGAAAGGCGTCGGGATGCGTCTATCCGGCGCTCGCGACCGTCTGGCGGAGCGCCGTGAAGTGGCGCGTTCGGTCGCGGCACCCGAACCGGAACCGCCTGAGGTGGTGGAGAGTGAAGAGGAGGAAGAGGACATCTCTCGGCCTTCCTTGTGGCAGCGTTTACGATTGCGTCGTCGCAAATCGGCGCAACGTGCGCCATCGCTTGCTGAGCAAGGAAACGACGGAACCGACATCCCTTGGGATGTTCCCGAGCACACACCCTCCGCCAAAAATCCCGACGCCGCCTATGTCCGTCGGCAGTCGAATATCGATGAAAAGAATGCCGGTACTCTGCGCCCTGATGCCGATGAGCCTGCCTGGGCGGGCATGCCGCTACGAGCCGACCGCGATGGAAACGATCGGCCGGCACCCAGCGTGGCGACTTCGTCATCGCCTGAACCGACACGGCAAGAGCACGACGACGACACGTCATCGCCGGCGGCCTGGGCGTCTTCCGGCTCGTCACCGCACTCACCGGCACGCAGTGAAAAGCGTGAGCCCAGTTTGAGCGATTGGCGCCACCAGGACTGGCAGGAGGAGGACGAGGATGAACCACGTCTGTCCTGGTCAGATGCCAATGACTCTGAAACGCCTGCTACAGAGGAGGTATCAGGCGCAGATCCCTTGTCCGAGATGCCGACAACGCAGGAGCGGAAACCGCAGCCGGAAGTTGATGCGCCCTTCTCGGTCGCCACGGCTGATCAGGCCAGAGAAGCCGCTGAAACTCCGCAGGGGCCGACACTCTGGACAGTCGAGCATTTACAGAATCAACGCCCTCAGTTCGACACCATGCCGGATCCTGGTAGTCAATTACCGTCTCTGAAGCTGCTCACCCCTCCGGAGCCGCATCAGCCCAACTATACATCGGATCAGTTGGCCGACATGGCGGAACTGCTTGAAACCCGTCTGCGCGAATATGGCGTCAAGGCGGAAGTTGTGGAGACCTGGCCGGGCCCCGTCATCACTCGGTTCGAAATCAAGCCGGCGGCTGGGGTCAAGGTATCCAAGATCAGCAACCTGGCGAAAGACCTGGCGCGTTCGCTGATGGTCAAGAGCGTCCGCGTGGTGGAGGTGATTCCGGGACGTCCGACGGTCGGCATTGAAATCCCCAACCCCAAACGGGCAATGATCCGGTTGCGAGAGGTGATCGATTCCGATCGTTATCAGCATGCCGATTCGGCTCTGACACTCGCACTAGGACAGGATATCGGTGGTGCACCGGTTGTCACCAATCTGGGCAAGATGCCCCACTTGCTGGTTGCCGGTACCACCGGGTCGGGCAAGTCCGTGGGGGTCAACGCCATGTTGATTTCCATGTTGCTCAAGGCGTCGCCGGACGAGTTGCGCTTGATCATGGTCGATCCCAAGATGCTGGAACTGTCCGTCTATGACGGTATTCCGCATCTGCTGGCGCCCGTAGTGACTGACATGAAGGAGGCCGCCAACGCATTGCGCTGGTGCGTAGCCGAAATGGAACGTCGCTACAAGCTGATGGCAGCGATGGGGGTTCGCAACATTGCCGGTTTCAATGAAAAACTCGATGAGGCAGAGCGTGCCGGCGCCCAGGTTGCCGACCCCCTATGGGAACCGCAACCCTGGGAAATGCATGAACAACCACCGGTACTGGAGAAACTCTCCTACATCGTGGTAGTCATCGACGAGTTTGCCGACATGTTCATGATCGTCGGCAAGAAGGTCGAGGAACTGATCGCGCGTCTGGCTCAGAAAGCGCGTGCTGCCGGCATTCATTTGATCCTGGCGACTCAGCGCCCCTCGGTGGATGTCGTCACGGGACTGATCAAGGCCAATATTCCGTCACGCATGGCGTTCCAGGTGTCATCCAGAGTGGACTCGCGCACGATCCTCGACCAGGGAGGCGCCGAGAACCTGCTGGGGCATGGCGACATGCTGTACCTGCCTCCCGGTGCCGGTCAGCCGATGCGGATTCATGGGGCTTTCGTCGATGATGATGAAGTCCATCGTATCGTGGAGGACTGGAAACGCCGCGGGGAGCCGGAGTACGTCGAGGAAATTCTGTCAGGTGGCGTCTCCGCCGATGCCCTGACCGGACTCGAAGCCGAAGGCGGGGGTGGCGATAGCGACGATCCTGAACGCGATGCCCTCTATGACGAAGCCGTCATGTTCGTGACCGAATCGCGGCGTGCCTCGATTTCGGCAGTGCAACGGCGCTTCAAGATCGGCTATAACCGGGCCGCGCGTCTGGTTGAAGCGATGGAGAGCGCGGGTGTCGTCTCATCGATGGGATCCAACGGTTCGCGAGAGGTCCTGGCGCCACCGCCGGTAGGGGATTGAGGCCGATTGGTCCGGTGTTGAATATGCAGCAAACAAGGAAACCTGACGGCCGAGGCAACTCCTGTGCGCGATGGTTGTCCATCAGGCAGGTATTCATTCTCGGCACGAAGCCGTATCAAGGAGCAAGCATGAAGCTGAAGACGTCGTTACTGGCCCTGCCGCTCGCCACACTGTTACCGATGACTGCCATTGCGAACGAGGACGCCGATCGTCTTACCGATCTACTGGAGCCACTGGAGACGTATCGAGCGGATTTCGAACAGCAGATTCTCGATGGCGGTGGTGAGCGACTTCAGGAAGCTCAGGGCCGCATGTGGCTATCACGGCCGGGTCTGTTCCGCTGGGAAGTGGATGCACCGTATCAACAGGAAGTCGTCTCCGATGGCGACGAGGTATATCTCTATGATCCCGATCTTGAGCAGGTGACGGTGCAGAGCCTGGATCGGCGTGTGACACATACACCGGCACTGTTGTTGTCCGGAAGCACGTCGGATCTGACGGAGAGCTACGACGTCAGTCATCGTGAACAGGATGGTCATGACGTGTTCACGCTGACCCCGCGAGATGCCGATACGCTCTTCGAAGAGCTCTCCATGGCATTCGATGACGATCGACTGACCATGCTGGACATGACCGATAGTACCGGCCAGCGCACGGCGATCGAGTTTTCATCGATTGAGGTCAATGCCGATATCGATGACTCGCAGTTCGAATTCGATATCCCCGACGGGGCGGATGTGATTCGCGAGGATGAATGAGCGTGATCCTAGCGGCTATGGTCGGGGGGATCGTCATCAGCTTGTTGATCCAGACTTTTCCGCCATTCCATGATCTGCTTGAAGCGTGATTCCTGGCCGTGGTCGCTGGCGGCATAGAAGTGGGTTCTCGGCAGGTCGTCGGGCCAGCAATCATGGAGGCGTCCTGCCGGGTAGCCATTGGGTTCATTATGTGCATAGCGATAGCCTTCGCCGTGTCCCAGTTCGGCCATCAGTTGGGTCGGCGCATTGCGCAGATAGGTCGGGACTTCAAGGTTGGGGTGCTCGGCGACGAATGCCTTGGCCGCATTCCAGGCCTGATCGATGGCGTTGCTTTTCGGGGCAACGGCCAGGTGAATGGCCGCATGGGCGATGGCTCGCTGCCCCTCGTAGTCCCCCAGACGCAGATAGGCATCCCAGGCAGCCATGACCAGCGGTAAGGCGCGTGGGTCGGCGTTGCCGACATCCTCCGAGGCGATCGCCGACAGGCGACGTATGACATCCAGGGGATCACCGCCGCCTTGAATGAACTGGGCGATATAGAGTAGCGCCGCGTCCTGTCGTGACGAACGCACCGATTTGTGGATCGCTGACAGCAGGTCATAGTAGTGGTCGCCCTGCTTGTCGAAGGCGCTGGCACGATGACCGATCACATCTTCAATGGCTGCAGCCGTCAACCGCTCCTCACCGGACGCATTGGTGGTCGTAAAGTCACATGCCGTTTCCAGCAGCCCTAGTGCTCGTCGTGCATCGCCATCGGCAGCGCGTGCCAGTTTTGCCAGCACGTCCTCGTCAGCGAGAATTCGGCGTTGACCGAGACCGCGTTCATCGTCTTCCAACGCCTGGCGCATGACGGTGATCAACTCTGTCTCATCAAGTGCCTTCAGTACGTAGACGCGGGCACGGGATAACAGCGCTGAGTTCACTTCGAATGAGGGGTTCTCGGTCGTGGCACCGATGAGGGTCAGCAGCCCGGATTCCACATGCGGTAACAGAGCGTCCTGCTGGCTCTTGTTGAGGCGATGAATTTCATCGAGAAAGAGCAGTGTGCTGCGTCCCTGCGACTGCGAGAGTCGCGCTCGTTCCACGGCGGCACGGATATCCTTGACCCCGGCCATGACCGCCGAAAGGTGTTCCAGCTCGGCACCGGACTCGTTGGCGAGAATCTCGGCCAGTGTGGTCTTGCCGACCCCTGGCGGCCCCCATAGTATCATCGAGCGTACGGCTGCTGTTTCCGCCATGCGCCGCAACGGCTTGTCCGGCCCGACCAGGGCTTGTTGACCGATATAATCAGCCAGGCGCCTGGGTCGCATGCGGTAAGCCAGGGGGGCGCTTTCATGCGATTGTTGTTGGCTGAATAGATCCATAACGTATTGAAATCCTATAAGAAAAGGGAATGATGAGACGACAGCGTCTTTAGGGTCTATTCTTACGGTTCAACCAACCATCCTGACCCCATGGCCGTTGAACCCAGGCCCCGGTGGCGAATCCAATGACATACTGACATTCGCCTTCGACTGCAGAGGAGGCTCTGTGATGCCGATGTTGACCCAACTGCGTCTGGATCATGCCAACATGGCGCGTCTGTTGCACGTGCTGCAACTCAAGCACAAGACACTGGCCGCTGGTGAACGTCCGGACTTTCAACTGGTTCGTGAAGTCGTCGATTACATTCTCGATTACATGGATGATTTTACCGTACCTCTGGAACGTATTTGCAGCGAGCAATTATCGGCCAGAGTGCCTCAGAGCATGGACTTGAGTCGTCAACTGGCCGAAGACTACAAGGCACTGCACGAGCGTCTGATGCGTCTCTCCCAGGATATTGACATGATCCTGATGGATGCGGTGATCCCCATGGATCGGTTTGCCGATGATCTCAAAGCCTATCTCGAAGCGCATCGCGCTTACCTCCGTGACGAGAGAGAGTCATTGTTCCCGTTGATTCAGGAGTACTTTGACGATGATGATCTACAGCGACTCGCCGATGCCATGCCGGAAGGGGCGGCCGAGAAGCTGGAACAATTACAAGACGCCTACCCTCAACTCTACGCTGAATTGAGTGCGGCGCCAGAGCCTGCCACCACCACTCCCTGAAGAGTCGGCTAACGGCTACTGACCCGTGGAAGTTCATCCCAGCGAGTCGTATAGCGGGGCGATCGTCGGCGACTCTGCATCCGCCAGCGGGCATCGGCCGCTTGGATACCCAATGTCAGTGCGTCATGACCGAAGCGCTGGCGGATGCCGTCCCATACGTTCATCAGCCGCTCCTGTTGCGGCGAGTCCTGTCTGGCAAACAGGGGACGTTGTTGGAAATGGCGTGATGAGAGGTCGGTGAGCATGATGCCCACTTTCTGGTATGCATGACCTTCCCGCCACACATGAGCCAGCAATTGTTGGGCTTGTTGGTTGATATGACGCGTGTCGGCACTGGGACAGGGCAGGGCAGCCCATAAGCTGCTGCGATGTTGCGGTGTAGTCTGGAATGGGTTGGTACGCAGGAAAACGCCGACGGCGCCGGCCTGCATTCCATCACGGCGCAATTTTTCTCCGGCTTGCTGGCAGTGGTGGCGTAGCGCGGCGGCAAGGTCGCGGGGATCCGTCAATGACCGTCCGAACGAACGTGAGCAGAGGATATGGCGACGCGGCGTCTCGAGTTCGTGGGGGGACAGGCAGGGGGCGCCGCTCAGTTCCCGGGCAATACGCGCTACCACGACACTGAAACGTTGTTTCAACCAGGGCTGCGGCGCATCCCTCAGGGTGTCGGCCGTCAGAATGTTCTGCCCGGTCAGCGCGGCCTGTAGTCGATTGCCTATGCCCCAGATGGCACTCAAGGGCAATGAACTCAACCAGGTGGTCAGGGTTGGATCGTCAGGGTGCGTCCAGACGCATACCTGCGGTGTTTGCGGTTGTCGTTTGGCTCGCTGATTGGCGAGTTTGGCCAGTGTGCGTGTGGGGGCAATACCGACTGAGACCGGTAGTCCGACCTCACGGTCGACGGCCCGCACGAGGGAGTTGCCCAGTGATTCGAGTTCATCGACAGCCAATCCGCTCAGGTCGAGAAAACACTCATCGATGGAGTAAGGGTCGAGGGCTGGAACCCGGGCACCAAGCACTTGCTGGACACGGGAAGAAAGGTCGCCGTACAGCGCGTAATTCGAGGAGCACAAGTGCAGATGACGCCGCTGACTCGGAGCGATTTTGTGCGTGGGAATCCCCATGGGAACGCCCAGGTTCTTACACTCCTGGGAGCGGGCAATGACGCAGCCGTCGTTGTTGGATAACACGGCTACGGCCCGGCCGGCGAGATCCGGGCGGAAAAGCCGCTCGCAGGCGACATAGAAGTTGTTGCAGTCGACGAGAGCGAACATATGAGGATTCCCTGCGGTCAGGAGGGGCGGTGGCGGCACGCATGGATGATATGACTGACGACTCCCCACAGACGAACGTCGTTTTCATCGTCGAGTGGCAGGCGCGCCCGACCGGGATCCGCCGGACAAAGCCAGATGCGTCGGCCATTGCCATCCAGCCGCTGCAGACAGAGTTCGCCATCCAGCGCCGCGATTACCCAGTCTCCCCGCTGTGCCGTCAATGAGCGATCCACGATCAGCAGATCGTGTTGGTGAAAACCATCGCGTGACTGGGATTCATCGGCGACACGCATGAAAAAGGTCGCGGACGGATGCGGTACCAGATGTCGGTGCAGGTCCAGGGGCGCTTCCCGGTAGTCGTCCGCCGGCGAAGGGAAGCCGCTGGCACTGCGTGTCCAAGGGGACGGTGAGGTCCGGTTCATAGCAGGGAGCGACAGAGGGTCGACACGCATGATGGACTGTCCTGATGATGAATTTATACTGTAAAAATAAACAGTATATGGGGAGATTGCAACAGCGCGTGTTGTCTGCGGATGCAACGTCGCATGATCCCGGGGGCTGGGGTAGAATGCGCGCAGTGCTCTTGGTGCGCTATCGGAATACGTTCGGGGAGATGTCGCCATGAACGACGGGCCGATCCTGGTGTTCGATTCGGGGGTAGGCGGATTATCCGTGGTTGCAACGTTGCGTCAGCAACTCCCCGATGCGGCGCTGGCCTATACTTGCGACAATGCGATGTTGCCCTATGGGACGAAGGCCGACGATTGGCTGGTCGAGCGCATCGTTGCCGTCTGTGACGCGGCGGTCGAGGCCAGTCGGGCCAGTGTACTGGTGATTGCCTGTAATACCGCCAGTACATTGGCACTGGAGGCGTTGCGAGCCCATCTGGCGATCCCCGTGGTCGGCACGGTGCCGGCCATCAAACCGGCTGCCCGGCTGTCGCAGAGCGGGCATATCGCCCTGTTGGCCACGTCGGCAACCGTCAATCGACCTTATACGCGACACCTGATCGAGACGTTTGCAGCGCACTGTCGAGTGCAGCGAGTCGCTGCCGATCCTCTGGTCGCACAGGCCGAGCGCCTGCTGGCGGGCCGAGCAATGGACGAAGCGATTGTATCGGCCAGCCTCGAACCGCTATGGCTGGACTCTCGACTGGATACCATCGTGCTGGGCTGCACGCATTTTCCACTGCTGCGCGAGCATCTGAGTGGGTTGTCTCCCTGGCTGATTCATTGGGTGGATTCCGGCGAGGCCATCGCCCGTCGTACGGCTCAGGTATCCACTTCACCGGCGGTGGCGAACGGACCGGGACGATCCTGGACCACTGCCATGACGCCTGAAGTCACTCGGGCCTTGCATCGGTTCGGCTTCGCCGCCCCCTCATTGCTCACCATCACTGACCCCATACCCCCATTGTCGTCATCCATGCTTCCCTCATGACTCCTGGAGATTCATTGTCCGTGGCTGTACCTGTCGTCGACCCTGACCGCTATGATGAACAACTCGATGATAAGCGAGTGCATTTGACCGAGCAGTTTGCGCGCTTTTCACCGCCTCCGCTTGAAGTCTACCCGTCTCCGGCCAGCCACTACCGTCAACGTTGCGAATTTCGGGTATGGCATGAAGGAGAGGATCTGTTCTACGCGATGTTCGAGAACGACCGGGAGATTCCCGGCAAGAAGCGTGTGATTCGTCTCGATACATACCCGGTCGCCAGTCGTCAGATCAATGACTTGATGCCACGACTGCTGGAGGCTGTCCGCGATAATACCGTGCTGCGCCGGAAGCTGTTTCAGGCCGAGTTTCTGACCACGCTTTCCGGCGACGCCTTGATCACTCTCATTTATCACCGCCAGTTGGACGATGAATGGGAGGTTGAAGCCCGCAAGCTGCAGACCCGTCTGGGGGCGATGATCATCGGCCGGGCCCGTAAGCAGCGTCGGGTACTGGAGCGGGACCATGTGTGGGAACGGCTGAGGGTCGATGGCCGTGAATTCCACTATCAACAAGTCGAAAACAGCTTTACTCAGCCTAATGCCGCCATCTGTCAATCCATGCTTTCCTGGGCACGGGATGTCACTCAAGGGAGTGAAGCCCGCGATTTGGTGGAATTCTACTGTGGTAACGGCAACTTCACGGTCGCGCTGGCTGAAAATTTTCGCCGGGTACTGGCCACGGAAATTTCTCGGACTTCGGTGGCGTCTGCCAAGATCAACCTGGCGGCCAATGGTATCGACAATGCGTATGTCGCCAGGATGTCTGCCGAAGAATTCGCAGCGGCACTCCGTGGGGATAAAGGGGGGCGTCGAGTGGCCGAAATGGCGCTTGACGACTACGATTTCTGTACTGTGCTGGTTGATCCGCCGCGTGCCGGGTTGGATAAAGCAAGTTGCGATCAGTTGCGAGGTTATGACCGGATCGTCTACATCTCATGCAACCCCGAGACATTAGCGGAAAACCTGGCGCATCTGGGGCGTACTCATGCAGTGACGCGTTTTGCCTTGTTCGATCAGTTTCCCTGGACACCTCACTGCGAATGCGGTGTCGTCCTGGATAAACGTCGCCCTTAGCGAGCTATGGTCGTCAAGAGGCAATGCACAACTGACATGCTCCATGAAAAAAGGTCAATAGAGTAGGGACTGGCACGCGTCTGACGTAAGCTTGATCTCATCGGAACCGGTGCAGGGTATGCCGGATTGCCATTCGAGGACCGCACGCAGGGCGGTCGGATCAAACCGAGGTGATTGATGCAACACGTTGCCATCGAAGGGAAGCAGGAGTTTCTGGCGCAAATCAGGGAACAACTGGCGAAGCGACTCCCCGAAAACAAGATAGAACCGATCATGGTCTTCGCCGATATCCTCTACTCACGGGCTTCCATCGAGGATCTTGCCGAACGCCGGGTGGAGGATATCTATGGCTCCACGCTGTCCACTTGGCACTTCATCCAGACGCATGATCCGGAATCGCCCAAGGTTCGCGTCTATAATCCGGATTTCGAAGAGCACGGCTGGCAGTCGACCCACTCAGTGGTTGAAGTGCTGCATCCCGATATGTCGTTTCTGGTCGATTCCGTGCGCATCGAACTCAATCGCCGCGGTATCACCGTCTATGCCATTCACAACGCGGTACTGGCCACCGAACGTGATGCATCGCACCGATTGCAGCGCCTGACACGTGCCGGAGACAAGCAGGCTCCCGGTAATCGTGAGTCGCTGATGGTCATCGAGATCGATCGCCATTCCGACCAGACGCTCCTCGAAGATATCGAGAACAGCCTTTATGACGTGCTGCGTGACGTACGCACGGCGGTCAATGACTTCGAACCCATGTGCGGAAAGGTCCATGATGCCCTCAAGGAGCTCAAGGCCAAACGACCCAAGCAGGTCAAGAGTGCCGACCATAAGGAGGCCATCGCGTTTCTCGAGTGGTTGCTCGAGGATAACTTTACGTTCCTGGGCTGCGATGAGTATGAAGTGGTCGAGACCGATGGCCACGATGAATTACAGAAGGTCCCCAATAGCGAACTCGGTGTCTTCAAGCTAGAACATCCCCGCTACCGGGAGCGCATACGTAATGACATGGGGGTGGATGGTGAACATTACGTACTGGTGCCGGAACTGCTGTCCTTCGCCAAGAGCGCCTACCATGCACGGGTGCATCGTCCGACCTATCCGGATTACATTTCCATCGATCGCTATGACGATGATGGGCGGGTGATCGGTGAGCGTCGTTTCCTCGGTCTGTATGCAGCGACCGTTTACAACGATTCACCGCGTCATATTCCGGTGTTGCGACGCAAGATCGACGCTGTGATGGAAGCGGCTGATGTGAATCCGAAAGGTCATGACGGAAACCAGTTACGTCAGATTCTCAACGTCTACCCGCGTGATGACCTGTTTCAGACTTCCATTGGTGAACTGTGCGATACGGCCGTTGGCATTCTCAACATTCGCGAGCGTCGTCGGGTCCGGCTGTTCATCCGCGAGGACCGGTTCGGCAAATTCTACTCCTGTCTGGTTTTCGTACCGCGTGACGTATTTTCCACCGATCTGCGCGTACGTATCCAGAATCTGCTCTGTGACGAACTCGACGCGACCTTCGGCGATTTCAACACTTATCTCTCCGAGTCGGTGCTGGCGAGAATCCAGTTGATTCTGCGATTCAATGGCGACGAGCCGGTGGATTACAATCTCAGACGCCTCGAACAGAAGGTCATCAACCTGGCGCGTAACTGGCGAGATGACCTGCATACCGCGATGGTGGAAGGCTTTGGCGAAGAACAGGCCAACCGGTTGATGGATGTCTACCGCGACGCTTTCCCGATCGGCTATCGTGAGGATTTTTCGGCCCGGACGGCCGTCTACGACATCGATCACATCAACGAACTCGACAGCGGCGCTCCGCTATCGATGTCGCTCTATCGACTGGTCGAAGAAGAAGGCGACAGCGTCAACCTCAAACTGTTCCATAAAGGGAGTCCAATCCCACTCTCCGATGTGCTGCCAATGATGGAAAATCTGGGGTTGCGGGTCATTGGTGAATACCCTTACGAGATTGAGCGCAGTGATGGCAGTTACTGGATTCATGATTTCTATCTCGAGCATCACGGCAGTGAAGTCGTCAACCTGCAGGAAATGCGCGACTCATTTACCGAAGCGTTCAAGCGGATCTGGGTCGGAGACGCAGAGAACGATCCCTTCAATCGTCTGGTAATCGGCGCCAATCTGGGCTGGCGGGAAGTGGCGATACTGCGTGCTTATGCCCGATATCTCAAGCAGATCCGCTTCGGTCTGTCCCAGCTCTATATTTCCACGACGCTTGCCAATCATCCGGACATCACCCGTGAATTGGTGCATCTGTTCGCCTTACGTCTGGATCCGAGTGGCGACCAGAGTGCCGAAGCCATACAGGAAAGCGTGACGCGTCTGCACCGGCTGCTCGATGACGTGGCCAGCCTTAACGATGATCTGTTGATTCGCCGTTACATGGAGCTGATTCAAGCGACGCTGCGAACGAATTACTATCAGCCCGATGCCAATGGTGAGCTCAAAGGATATATCGCCTTCAAACTCGAGCCGTCACGCGTCACGGGGATGCCCAAGCCACGCCCTGCCTACGAAATCTTCGTCTATTCACCGCGGGTTGAAGGTGTCCATCTGCGTGGCGGCAAGGTCGCACGTGGTGGGTTGCGCTGGTCTGACCGTCACGAAGATTTTCGTACCGAGATATTGGGGCTGGTCAAAGCGCAGCAGGTCAAGAATGCCGTAATCGTGCCGGTCGGTGCCAAGGGCGGCTTCGTCTGCAAACGTTTGCCTGAAGGGGGTGGCCGGGATGCCATCCAGCAGGAGGGCATCGCCTGCTACAGGATATTCATCCGTGCGTTGCTGGATGTCACCGATAACCTGGATGGCAACACCGTGGTACCGCCTCAAGCCGTGGTACGCCATGACGATGATGATCCCTATCTGGTGGTGGCCGCCGACAAGGGGACGGCGACGTTTTCCGATATCGCCAACGAGATTTCATTGGAATACGGCCATTGGTTGAAGGACGCCTTCGCTTCGGGGGGCGCCAATGGCTATGACCACAAGAAAATGGGCATCACTGCCAAAGGTGCCTGGGAATCCGTCAAGCGGCACTTCCGCGAGATGGGGGTCAATACGCAGGCCGATCCGTTTACCGTGGTGGGTATCGGTGACATGGCCGGGGATGTGTTCGGCAATGGGATGCTGTTGTCGGACAAGATCCGCCTGGTCGGCGCCTTCAATCATCTGCATATCTTCGTCGACCCGGACCCGGACCCAGCCAAGACATTCGCCGAGCGTCAACGCCTGTTCGATTTGCCTCGTTCGAGTTGGGAAGATTACGACACCCGGTTGATCTCCAAAGGCGGGGGGATCTTCAGTCGGAGCGCCAAGTCGATTCCGATCTCCAAGGAGATGAAACAGGTCTTCGCCATCGAAGAGGACAAGCTGGCCCCGAATGATCTGTTGCGTGCCATGCTCAAGGCCAGCGTCGATCTGATCTGGAACGGAGGTATCGGCACCTACGTCAAGTCGGAGAACGAGACCGATGCCGATGTCGGTGACAAGGCCAACGATGCGCTGCGGGTCAACGGCAACGAGCTCAACTGTCGGGTTATCGGCGAAGGCGGTAACCTGGGACTGACCCAGCGCGGTCGTATGGAAGCGGCTTTCCACGGCGTGCGCGTCAATACCGACTTCATTGACAATGCCGGCGGAGTGAACTGTTCCGACCACGAAGTCAATATCAAGATCCTGCTTGATGATATCGTCAAGCGTGGCGATATGACCGAGAAGCAGCGCAACCAGTTGTTGGCACAGATGACGGATGATGTCGGGGCCCTGGTACTACGTGGCAATTATCGCCAGACCCAGGCATTGTCATTGTCGGAGATCCTGTCCCGAGAAGGCATGGGCCCTTATCGACGCTTCATCAATGAGCTCGAGGCCAGCGGTCAACTGGATCGCGAACTGGAGTACCTCCCCAGTGACGAGGAGTTGCTGGAACGTTCCCATGCCGGCGGCGGGCTGACGCTGCCTGAGCTGTCGGTGCTGATCTCCTATTCCAAGAGTGTGCTCAAGGGGGATCTGATTGCGTCCGATGTCCCCGATGACCCTTATATACAGCAGCATCTTGAGCGTATTTTCCCGCAAGTGCTGGTCAAGCGCTTCAAGAAACAGATCTACGACCACAAACTCAAACGTGAAATCGTGGCAACCCAGATCGCCAATGATCTGGTCGATCATATGGGTGTCGTGTTCGTACGTCGTTTGATGGATACCACCGGCAATGACCGGGCGGATATCGCCAGGTCTTATGTCATCGCCCGTGACAGTTTCCATCTCAATGAGATCTGGGAGCAGATCGAGGCGCTCGACAACCAGGTCGAAAGCCATGTGCAGTATCGTATGATGCTTGATCTGATGCGTCTGTTGCGACGCGCCACGCGCTGGTTCCTGCGTCAGCGCAGCAGTTTGACCGCCAAGGATAGCATCGAGCATTTTGCTCCCCGTCTGTCTCAACTCCAGGAGAGCCTCGACGAGCGCTTACGAGGTGAAGAGCGTGACATCTGGGAAGTGCGTCGCAACGAGTTGGTCGAGGCAGGGGTGCCTGCATCGTTGGCCGCTACCGTGGCATCCAGCACGAGCATGTACTCCGGTCTGGGCGTCATCGAGGCAGCCAAGCAGTCAGGCGAGAAGATTCAACGGGTTGCCGAGGTCTTCTACGAGATTGGCCATCGTCTGGCGTTGCCTCAGGTCATCGAGCGGATCAACGCGCTACATGTGCAGGATAGCTGGCAGGCGCAAGCCCGCGAGGCGTTCCGCGATGATCTCGATCGTCAGCAATTGGCGCTGACCGTCGGTGTATTGCGGATGGAAGGCGCCCCCAGGGAGGTTGCGCCGCGGGTCGATCAGTGGTTGACGCGCCACTATACGCTGTATCAGCGTTGGTGCGGGCTGTACGAAGAGATTCAAGCAGGCGGGCAGGGAGGTTATCCGCTCTTTGCGGTGGCCATCCGTGAACTCGTGGAACTGGCCGAAAGTAATGGAGAAGGCTGACCCACTCACGGCCTGAATAGCAGGAGGGATTCGCGGAGGGTGGTGAGACTGCGCTATACTCGCCACCCGTTTTTGCGCAGAACCCCACCGTCAGGTAGCGTCATGTATCGACTCCTCAGGCCGTTGCTGTTCCGGCTGGATCCGGAAACCGCCCACCATCTCACGCTTGCTGCGCTCAAGGGAGCCCATCGTCTGGGTCTGACCGGTCGCTTGGGTGGTGGTCGGGTCGGAGACCCGGTGGATTTGATGGGGCTGCGTTTCCCCAACCGGGTCGGTTTGGCCGCCGGTCTCGACAAGAACGCCGATTACCTGGAGGCTCTGGGAGCGCTGGGCTTCGGGTTCCTCGAGGTCGGTACCGTGACGCCTCTGCCACAGGATGGCAATCCGCAACCGCGTCTATTTCGATTGCCCGATGCCGGCGCGATCATCAATCGCATGGGATTCAATAATCGCGGTGTCGATCATCTCGTGGCCCGTGTTCAGGCGAGCCGTTTCGATGGTGTCATCGGTATCAACATCGGCAAGAACCTTGCGACCCCCGTGGAGCGGGCAGTGGACGATTATCTGACCTGTCTTGCCAAGGTGCATGCGCATGCGGATTATGTCAGCGTCAATCTGTCGTCACCGAATACGCCGGGATTGCGTGACCTGCAGTTCGGCAAGCATCTGGATGCCGTATTGGGGGCGCTGCGTGACGAGAGCCTGCGACTGGATCGTGAGCATGGACGCCAGGTGCCACTGGCTGTAAAGATCGCCCCTGACATGAACGCCGATGACGTTGCGCTAGTGGCTCGCTCGCTGAGGACGCATGGTATCGATGCGGTGATTGCCACGAATACCACGATTGAGCGCAAGGCTGTCGCAGGGCTGGTTCATGCCGATGAAGCCGGTGGTCTATCGGGGCGCCCGGTTCGAGAGGCCTCCGATGTCGTAGTGCGCGAATTGCGCCGGCAGTTGCCGGATATGCCGATCATCGGTGTCGGTGGTATCGATAGTGGGGAGGCGGCGTTGGCGAAGCATGATGCGGGCGCCGATCTCGTACAGCTGTATTCAGGCTTGATCTATCGTGGGCCGGCGTTGGTGGGGGAGTGTGCAAGGGCGCTGTGCCAGGCGAGTTCGTTGGTCGGCAACAAAAAGGCCCGTGTAGATCACGGGCCTTCGTAGGGAAATGAGGGTGTGTCACGTCACCATGGGGTTCTTGTGAATGCCGGATACACCTGTCATACCGGACCACTGATCCCCTCGACCTTCACGCCAACCGCTCATCCAGTATTCGCGAAGATTGATATCCTGACTGGGGCAATCATCACGGGAACGGCCTGAAATACCGGCTTTATAGCCGTGAACATAAGCACGCTGGAAGCGATCACGTTTCTGTCGTTTCATCGGATGGCCTCTTGAAGGAAGCGTTGATGGATGACAATGAATGTCTTTTTTTCAAGGGTATCGGGTTGCACGAAACGAATGGATACCTCCATGTGTTGTCGTATTCCGGCTGTTTGCCATATAACAACCCGCTGTCACACGCTGTCACACGGTCTGACATGCATGGCAGGGTAAACCGCTGTCAGACATACACCTCTTCGGGCGTCCGTGGACAGGAGCGCATGCGTTTTTCAGTAGCTACACTTTTACATTTAGCTCATGATCCCGATATCTGTCGACCAGCAAATTGTAATGATTCCGTTATCGAATCGACATATCAGCGAGTGGATCCACAGCAGGGGCCGAACCAGTATTGATGAATATGATGCAAACGACGGATTCCCTGGAAATCTTTGCGACCTGCCCCAAGGGGATAGAAACCCTCTTGGCCGATGAATTGACAGCACTGGGCGCTCGGGTCGACCGGACCACGGTGGCGGGGGTACACCTTCACGCCTCCCTGGTGGAAGCCTATCGCTTCTGTCTCTGGTCGCGCCTGGCCAATCGTATCGTGCTGTGCCTGTCACAGGTACAGGATATCGAGCGTCCCGAACAGTTGAAGGCGGCGACCGGCGCACTTGATTGGTCGGCGCATTGGCGGCCGGGTACCACCATGGCCGTGGATTTCCATGGTCAGAGCGCCCATATCCGGCATACCCGATTTGGCGCGCAGACCGTCAAGGACGGCGTGGTGGATGCACTACATGAGGCCGGTGCGCCACGACCTCGCATTGATGCGCGCTCACCGGATCTCCGCTTGTATGCTCACCTGCATCGGGGACGGCTGACGTTGGGGATCGATTTGTCCGGCGACAGCCTGCACAAGCGGGGATATCGACGCGACCTGGCTCATGCGCCCCTCAAGGAGAACCTCGCCAGTGCGTTGCTGGTTCGTGCCGGTTGGCCTGAGCGAGCCAAGCAAGGGGAGGCGCTGGTCGATCCCCTGTGCGGATCCGGCACGCTGCTGATCGAAGCGGCATTGATGGCCGCCGATATTGCCCCTGGGTTGCGTCGAAAGCGTTTTGGGTTTCACGGCTGGGCGGGACACGATCCGGCTGTCTGGGGCGAACTCACGCGTGAGGCCGAGGCACGAGCGAGTATCGGGCGCAAGCGCTGTCGGGTCCGGCTCTTCGGTTACGATCAGAGTCCACAGGCCATTGCGGCGACCAAGGCCAATGCCATGCGTGCGGGGGTTCCTGCCTTGATCGAACTTCAAGGAAAGTCGCTGACGACACTGTCGCGCCCTGACTCATTGCCTGACGATGCGCGGGGTTTGTTGATTACCAACCCACCCTATGGCGAGCGGTTGGGGGAACTGCCTGAACTGGTTTCGCTCTATACCGAGTTGGGACAAGCTGCACGTCGGATCTTTCCGGGATGGCGCCTGGCACTCTTCACTGGAAACCCGGATCTGGGGCACCGCCTGGGATTGCGTGCTGTCAAACAATACGCCTTCAAGAATGGGCCGCTGGATTGCAAGTTGCTGTTGATTGATGTGCCCGAAGCGCAAATGAGTGGGGACACGGTGGCTGCGGAAACACCGGGAGAAGCGTCGCCCTACAGTGAGGGCGCACGCATGTTCGCCAATCGCTTGGAAAAGAACCGTAAACGGTTGCGGAAGTGGCTGAAGCGCATGGGCGAGAGTTGCTATCGGTTATACGACGCCGATATGCCGGAATACGCATTGGCCATCGATGTCTATGCAGATCGTGTGCATGTTCAGGAGTATGCGCCGCCCAAGTCGGTCAACAGTGCCCAGGCGCAGCGCCGTCTGCACGAGGCCCTCACGGTGATTCCCGAGGTGCTGGGGGTACGACCCGATCATGTTCATGTCAAACAGCGTCGGCGCCAGACCGGTAGTGCGCAGTATCAGAAACATGGGACCAGCGGTGAGCGATTCCAGGTTCAGGAGGGGCAGGCCCGCTTCTGGGTCAACCTGCAGGATTATCTGGATACGGGACTCTTTCTCGATCATCGCCCCGTACGCCGGATGCTGGCGGAAATGGCTGCCGGTCAGCGCTTTCTCAACCTGTTCTGCTATACCGCAGCGGCGACGGTGCATGCCGCTCTGGGGACGTCGACGTCCCCAGGTGCCAGCGATAGCGTCAGTGTGGATCTCTCCAACACCTATCTCGACTGGGCGCGGGATAACATCACCTTGAACCGTCTTGATCCCAGTCGTCATCGAGTGGTGCGTGATGACTGCATCCACTGGCTGGAAACCGCCGGTAGCGAGTTCGATCTCATCTTCATGGATCCGCCGACCTTCTCCAATTCCAAGAAGATGGCGGAGACACTGGATATACAGCGTGATCATCCGCGCCTGATTGAGCTGGCCATGGCGAGACTGGCACCAGGGGGGACGCTGGTGTTCTCCAACAACCAACGAAAATTCCGCCTTGAGCCCGAGTTGGCCGAGCGCTTTGCGGTGGAAGATATCTCGTCGCAAACCTTTGATCCGGACTTCTCCCGCAATCCTCATCTTCATCACGTCTTCCTGATTCGCCACCGGGAGCCGGCATGACTCGTCTGACTCTCTACACGACACTGGGATGCCATCTCTGTGAACGGTTGGAAGCGGAATTCGCCAGGCTGAGTGATGACCCGGTCACTCTCGAACGAGTGGACATCGCCGATGACGATGAGCTGCTGGCGCGATATGGCGAACGCATTCCCGTGCTGGCCGACATGAATGGCCATGAACTCGATCGCGGATTCGACCCCGAGCGACTGACCGGTTGGCTGGCTGAGCGGGGCTGCCTGCGTGCCGATACAGTGACAGCGGATACTCGTGAATCGCAGGGTGGGTATTGGCGGGATGGGCGTCGGTATTTGGGATGAGCCGGTAGATACGGATATACACCTCGTGTCTACCGGTGTCGCGTCACGCTAAACGCTATCGAGTAACGAGAGCTGTTTGACGGCATCCCGCCCCTCCGGTGTCTCGTCCTGGGTTTCCAAGACCTTCCGAAAGCCTCGTGAGGCCTGGATCGTGGCTTCGTCATCCAGCCACATCAGGGCCTGGGTGTGATCATCGGCCAGACGGTGTTGCAGGCCGCCGTACTGTGTACCTATCTGTCCCCAGGCACGACTGAATATCCAATCGCCGAACATATCCTGGTGAATATGCACCAGCACATAGTCATGGTCACTTTCCCAGCGAACGATCACGGTGGCTCCTGCTGTGCGGTGGCGGAACGCCTCATCAGGTATCGAGACATGTTATTGTAACGGCACGCTGTTGCGGCACAAACCACCCGACTTTCTTTTTCCGACGCAAGGAGGCTGCCATGCATATCGTCGCTGATCGAGATATCCCCGGGGTCGACACTTGCTTTGGGGAATGGGGGCGGCTGACACGCTTGCCAGGTCGGGAAATCGATGCTCGTGCCGTACGCGATGCCGATGTACTGCTGACACGTTCGATCACGCGTGTCGATGATGCACTGGTCGCTGATTCACGACTTCGCTTTGTCGGCACATGCACAATCGGCACCGATCATGTGGACCAAACGGCCTTGACATCGCGCGGTATTGGTTTTGCCAGTGCGCCGGGGTGCAATGCCGAGGCGGTCGTCGATCAGGTGCTGTCGAGTCTGCTGACGATAGCCGAACGCGAGGGGACGGAACTGGACGAGCGACGTGTCGGTGTCGTCGGTGTCGGTAATGTCGGTGGACGGCTGTTCCAGCGTCTCTCGGCACTGGGTATCGATTGTCTTTGCTGTGATCCGCCACGAGCGCAGGCAGAAGGTGACGACGGGTATGTCGATCTCGATACGCTGATTGCCTTGTGTGATGTGATCTGTTTGCACACGCCATTGATTCCTGAAGGACGATACGCAACGTATCATTTGTTCGATGACGCCCGAATCGAGGCGCTGGCACCGGAAACCTGGCTTCTCAATGCCGGTCGAGGAGAGTGTCTGGATGGTGATGCGCTGTTGCGACGACTCAGCCGTCGTGGCGATATCACGGCAATACTCGATGTCTGGGAACGTGAGCCGGATATCGATCAAGCGCTGTGGCAACGGGTTGCCATCGCTACACCCCATGTGGCTGGTTACAGCCTGGATGGCAAGCTGCGGGCCACTCATATGATCTACACCGCATTGGCGGATCAGTGGGGAATGCCGAAGTGCCATGCCTTCGAGGAGCTGACGCCGCCGCCGAGCCTGTCCCGACTGGTTCTCGATGGTGGTCTGACTCCCTGGGAGGCGTTACGGCTGTGTGTGCGGGCCGTCCATGACGTGCGGCGTGATCATGACCGTCTGGCCCTGGCCTGCCGGAAGCGAGGAATGGGGGCAGGCTTCGACGGATGTCGGGCAGGAAAGGTCAGGCGCCGAGAGTTCTCTACTTTGACGGTAGAACTCGGCGCCGATGCCGCCGATTACGCTTCCTGGCTGGCGGCGGCAGGATTCAGCATTCACACGTCAACGATAATCACCGATAGGAAGACTCCTTGAGGGCGCGAATGCGGTCATCCAGAGGGGGGTGACTGGCGAAGAGCCGCTCCATCACCTTGCGGGTCTGTCCTGTCGTGATGGCAAATGCCGTCAGTGTATCCGGCATCTGGTCGGGCATTTCGGTTTCCGCTTTCAATCGTCCGAGGGCACCGATCATCGCTGCACTACCTGCCCATTTGGCTCCGGCTGCATCGGCCCGATATTCCCGAAACCGCGAGAACCAGGCTACGATGATCGAGGCAATCAGGCCGAACACGATCTCGGCGACGATCACGACCGCGAAATAGCCCAAGAAACCCAGACCGCCGCCGTCATCGCGGCTGCGCAGGAAGTTATCCACCAAATGGGCGACGATTCGTGCGAAGAACATGACGAAGGTATTCAACACGCCCTGGATCAGCGCCAGGGTGACCATGTCGCCGTTGGCGACGTGGCCGATCTCATGAGCCAGTACCGCCCGAACCTCTTCCGGTTTCATGCGGTTGAGCAGACCGGCGGAGACAGCCACCAGGGCATCGTCCTTCTTCCAGCCCGTGGCGAAAGCGTTGGATTGCTGAGCGGGAAAGATGCCGACCTCGGGGGTCTTGATACCGGCATCCCGTGAAAGCTCTGCCACCGTATCGAGCAACCACTTTTCGGTCGCGTTGCGCGGTTGTTCGATGACTTGCGTGCCGGTACTTCGCTTGGCTATCCACTTGGAGATGAACAAGGAGATCATCGAACCGCCCATGCCGAACACGAAGCAGAAGATCAGCAACGCGTTCATGTTCAACCCATTGGCGTTGAGGTAGGGCTCGACGCCGAGCAGACGCAGCGTAATGCTGGCCACCAGGATGACTGCCAGGTTAGTGGCCAGGAAAAGAATGATTCGCATCATGTGATTTGAACTCCCGCTGTGGTCTGTACCTGAGTCGCCGCGGGGGCGATCATTGATAGCTTAGATACGGCCAAGCCCTTTGTGTTTCAAGTACCTGGACGACTTTTATTCCATTATTGCCTGTAGCGTTCGAGGAACCGCCCGAAACGTTCCAGCGCATCGCCCAGTTGTTCCGCCCAAGGCAGCGTCACGATACGCACGTGGTCGGGGTCCGGCCAGTTGAACGCCGTACCCTGTACCAGCAGAATTTTCTCTTGAAGCAACAGGTCGAGCACCAGTTTTTCGTCGTCGTGGATATTGAAAACCTTGGGATCGAGCCGGGGGAACGCATAGAGCGCGCCCTTGGGAACGGTGCAGGAAACGCCGGGAATAGCGTTGAGTTTTTCGACCGTGATATCGCGCTGTGCGCGGAGTCGGCCACCCGGCAGGATCAGGTCATTGATCGATTGGTATCCGCCCAGGGCCGTCTGGATGGCGTGTTGAGCCGGCACATTGGCACATAACCGCATCGAGGCCAGCATCTCGAGCCCCTGAAGGAAATCACGGGCATTCTGCTTGGCCACGTTACCGGACAGAATCATCCAGCCGCTGCGGAATCCGGCACAGCGATAACTCTTCGAGAGGCCGTTCATGGTCACCACGAGTTGATCGTCGTCTGCCAGCGAGCCGGTCGCGACGTGTTCGGCGTCGTCATAGAGAATCTTGTCGTAGATTTCATCCGAGAACACCACCAGACGATGTTCTCGAGCGATCGCCAAGATCTCCCTGATGACTTCGGGGGGATAAACGGCCCCGGTCGGGTTGTTGGGGTTGATCAGAACGATGGCTCGGGTATGACTGGTGATCTTGCCGCGGATATCGGCCAGATCGGGTGCCCAGTCGGCCTGTTCGTCACATAGGTAGTGGACCGGCCGCCCGCCGGACAGGTTGGCGGCGGCCGTCCATAGCGGGTAGTCAGGAGCCGGTATCAGTACCTCGTCACCATCGTTGAGAAGGGCCTGCATGGCCATCACGATCAGTTCCGATACGCCGTTGCCGATAAAGATGTCCTCGATACCGACGCCAGGGATATCCTTGCGCTGGCACTCCTGCATCACCGCCTTGCGTGCCGAGTAAAGGCCTTTGGAATCGCAATACCCCTGGGCGGTGGGCAGGTTGCGCATGACATCCTGGAGAATTTCTTCGGGAGCCTCGAAACCAAAGGGGGCCGGGTTGCCGATATTCAGCTTGAGAATACGCTGGCCTTCCTCTTCCAGGCGTTTGGCGTGATTCAGTACCGGCCCGCGAATGTCATAGCAGACGTTTTCGAGCTTGTGGGATTTGGTCAGTTGTGTGCTATCCATGAGGGCGTCGGGATATATGTCCATGGCTGTCGTGGCGAGCGCGTACTCACGAGTGAGCGGTGTCGCGCATCATGTCGTCGTCCGTCGTTTCGGCGGGGATATCCGCCGGCGTTTCCAGGGTCAAGCGACCCAGTTTGCCATCGCGTAACTCGTGGAGCAGCACTTCAGCACCACGATGCAGGTCAACCTCGCCACCGGAGCGCAACCCGCCCCGTTTGGCAGCGATGTCACCGAGGATGGCGACGCCGTCGAAGCCGGCACGGGCCAGGAAATCAACCTGGATGGGGCCGTCGCTATCCACGCTGGCGGCCTGAGGATCCGGGGTATAGGGTGGCAACGTCTTAAGCTTGTAGCGCGTCGTCAACGCATCGGGGTAGCGTTTGGCCAGTTCGGCGGCGGTGATGGTGGCGACATCGACGTAATCGATGGCGGTGTCGCGGATCGCACCGCTGGCTGCCAGCCGGTAAGCACATGCCTGATCCTCGATCCTGGGCCAGAGCACGCCAGGTGTGTCGATCAGTGCGACCCGGCCGTCAATCCGAACTTTCTGCTGGCGTTTGGTCACGGCCGGTTCATTGCCGGTCTTGGCGATCTTGCGTTTGGCCAGCCCATTGATCAGCGTCGACTTGCCGACATTGGGAATGCCCATCACCATGACCCGGACATCGCGGTCTGCCCGCACCTGGCCTGCAAGCTCATGACAGAGCTTGGGGATACGCTTCAGTTCCCGGGCCTCGGTCGTCGTGACAGCCAGGGCTCGAGTGCTGAACTGGGCATCGAAGTGAGCGACCCACTCCGTCGTACGTGTCGGATCGGCCAGGTCCGCGCGGGACAGGATCTTCAATACCGGCTTGTGCTCGGCCAATTCGGCCAGCATGGGGTTGGCACTGGAGTAGGGCAATCGTGCATCGAGAACTTCCAGCACGACGTCAATCTCCGGCAGCGTCTCCTTGATCTGGCGTCGCGCCTTGTTCATATGTCCCGGATACCAGCCGAGCATGTTCTCGCTCCTTCACGCGTCGGTGTCGTCATAACGCAACGGCCGCCCATCATAACAGATGCGCGGCCGTTGACGTGGACTCGCTTTATTCACTCGTCGGGATGAAATGAAACGGCGACTGAATTGATGCAATAGCGCAGACCGGTCGTGTCCGGCGGGCCGTCCGGGAAGACATGTCCCAGATGTGCATCGCAATGCGCGCAGACGACTTCGGTACGCTGCATGCCTAACGAATGATCGGAGTGCTCCTCGACCGATCCCCGACCCAGCGGGCGATCAAAACTGGGCCAGCCACAACCGGCATCATACTTGTGCTCATTTTCGAACAGGGGCGCATGGCAGCAGACACAGTGATAGATGCCTTGCTTGTCGCTGACGTGGTAGTCACCACTGAACGGGGGCTCGGTCCCTTGTTCGCGTGTGACGCGATACTGTTCGGGGGTGAGTTGACTGCGCCATTCGGCGTCGCTCTTTTCGATCTTCTTGCGCATGACAAACCCTCTGGCTGCTGGCGAACGGAATGAATTGACGCATTGACGGCGAACCGCCAGTTCTGCCCATCAAACAACGAACGGCGGGACGATTTCCAGCCCTTCGTTACATTAATCAGCGTAGTCGGTGGTGACGCAAATTCCTGCTACGGCCATTGCTTGACAGCTTCAGAGGCCCTCAGTAAGATACGCGCCATCTCGATCGCGAGGTGCTGCGTCCCATTCGTCTAGTGGTCCAGGACACCGCCCTTTCACGGCGGTAACAGGGGTTCGAACCCCCTATGGGACGCCAATCGTCATCGGGTGGTAGAGTGGTCAATGCGCGGGAATAGCTCAGTGGTAGAGCATCGCCTTGCCAAGGCGAGGGTCGCGAGTTCGAATCTCGTTTCCCGCTCCAAATCCTGCTTCGGTAGGTGAGTAGGCCGACGTGAAGGTCGCGAGTTGGTGCGCCAGCCCGGTCGATCACGTTTCCGCTCCAAGCTCGGTGTTTGTCTGCGTCCCATTCGTCTAGTGGTCCAGGACACCGCCCTTTCACGGCGGTAACAGGGGTTCGAACCCCCTATGGGACGCCATCCGATTTATGCCTTTCCAGTATGCGGGAATAGCTCAGTGGTAGAGCATCGCCTTGCCAAGGCGAGGGTCGCGAGTTCGAATCTCGTTTCCCGCTCCAAATCCTGCTTCGGTAGGTGAGTAGGCCGATGTGAGGGTCGCGAGCTGGTGCGCCAGCCCGGTGGATCGCCACCCGGTCGATCACGTTCCCGCTCCAGTCAACGTGTTCAGCGTCCCTTCTCAGTGTAAGAATGCTATGATGGCGTGTCCTGTCGATGGCGGTATCGACGGGGATTGATTTCTGTTGTTTTGCCCGCATCATTAGTGACCTAATCGTTTTGAAGACGGAATATAGAGGCTCCTTGATGGCCGAACCGGCGCTGTCCATTCGTGGGCTGACCAAAGTCTACGGTAACGGTTTTCATGCCTTGAAGGGCATTGATCTCGATGTCGCCGAGGGCGACTTTTTTGCATTGCTGGGCCCCAACGGCGCCGGCAAGTCAACGACACTGGGTATTGTCTGCTCACTGGTGCAGAAGACAGACGGCAAGGTGTCGGTCTTCGGAATCGACATCGACCAGGACTTTGCCCGGGCCAAGTATCATATCGGCGTGGTGCCTCAGGAGTTCAACTTCAACCAGTTCGAGAAGGTTGAGGATATTATCCACTCTCAAGCAGGCTACTATGGTATGCCGCTGCGAGAGGCCAGGCCGCGCGCGGAACGACTGCTCAAGGATCTCGGCTTGTGGGATAAACGCAAGGGGAGTGCGCGCATGCTCTCCGGGGGCATGAAGCGTCGTTTGATGATCGCTCGCGCACTGATGCACCGTCCCAAGCTATTGATCCTCGATGAACCGACGGCGGGGGTGGATATTGAACTGCGCCGCAGCATGTGGGACTACATGCGGCGTATCAATCGCGAGGAAGGAACGACCATCATCTTGACGACGCACTATCTCGAGGAAGCGGAAAGTCTGTGCCGAAACATCGCCATCATCAATCATGGCGAGATCGTGCAGAACACCAGCGTGCGTCAATTATTGGCCCAACTGCATGCCGAAACCTTCCTGCTCGACCTGTCACACCCTTTAGAGACAGTGCCGACCATTGACGGGTTCGAGGTCGCACAGCCGGAACCATCGCAATTGTCAGTCTCCGTCAAGAGAGGGCAGCGGCTCAATGACGTCTTTACTGCACTCAGCGAACAAGGCGTGAATGTGGTCTCGATGCGCAATCGGGCCAACCGGTTGGAGGAAATGTTCGTGTCGATGGTCGAAGATGACAACGGTGACCAGCAATCATCGTCGGTGCGTATTGATGATGACGAGGTCGAACCCGTGCCGGGAGCGGAGGTGCGTCAATGAATCCTCTGCAGATTGCTGTCGCATTGTGGACTCTGGTTGGTAAGGAGATCCGCCGTTTTACGCGTATATGGCCACAGACACTACTGCCGCCATCCATCACGATGACCATGTATTTCATCATCTTTGGCAGTCTGATCGGTTCGCGTATCGGAGAGATGAGCGGCTTCAACTACATGGATTATATCGTGCCCGGCCTCATCATGATGTCGGTAATCACCAATAGTTATTCCAATGTGGCGTCGTCATTCTTCTCCAACAAGTTCCAGCGCAGTGTCGAGGAGATGATGGTATCGCCGATGCCGAACTGGGTGATTCTGTCCGGTTTCGTGATCGGTGGCATGGCCCGAGGCTTGGGTGTCGGCGTGATCGTTACCATAGTGTCGTTGTTCTTCACGCGGTTGCCGGTGGAACATGCCTTGCTGACACTGCTGGTGGTTGTCATGACCGCCACGCTGTTCTCGATCGGTGGTTTCATCAATGCATTGGTCGCCAACAAGTTCGACGACATCTCGATCGTGCCGATCTTCGTGCTGACACCCCTGACCTATCTGGGGGGAGTGTTCTACTCGATCGATATGCTGCCGGCATTCTGGCAGGGCGTGTCGATGCTCAATCCCATCCTCTACATGGTCAATGTGTTCCGTTACGGTTTCCTGGGGGTGTCCGATATTCCGGTCGTTGCCGCGCTGGCGGCCATCGCTGCCTTCATTGTAGTGTTCTTCATCGTGGGGTTATGGATGCTGGAACGTGGCAAGGGGATTCGTCAGTGAGCTCTCAGGATCGTCCCGATAGTTTGCATAATGCGCCGTTGGGGCAGGCATCCGACTATCCGGCACACTACGATGCCGGGTTGTTGTATCCGATTGCTCGAGAGACCAGCCGGGCCGCGCTGGATCTGGACGGAAAGCCGCTGCCGTTCATCGGAGCAGACGAGTGGACGGCGTTCGAACTCTCCTGGCTGGATCGACGTGGCAAACCCCGGGTCGCTATTGCCCGCTTCACATTGCCGGCGACGTCCCGTTACCTGATCGAATCGAAG
Organism: Aidingimonas halophila; assembly: GCF_900106955.1. Classification (GTDB taxonomy): domain Bacteria; phylum Pseudomonadota; class Gammaproteobacteria; order Pseudomonadales; family Halomonadaceae; genus Aidingimonas; species Aidingimonas halophila. The sequence goes on from NZ_FNNI01000007.1 coordinate 209,724, forward strand.
TCCTGGAAGCTCTATCTCAACAGTTTCAATCAGACAGCATTCGATGACGCCAAGGCAGTGCACGATACGCTCGTACGTGACCTGACGGCTGCCGCCGGTGCGTCGGTTGCGGTCGAACTGTTCGACGTCGACGATGAATCGCTGGGGACCAGGCGTCTACCCGGCGAATGCCTCGATGGGTTGGATATCGATATCCGGGATTACACGCCCAATCCGACCCTGTTATCCGCCGGTAAGGATACCGTTGAGGAGAGCCTGCATTCCCACCTCCTCAAGTCCAACTGCCCGGTCACCGGCCAACCGGATTGGGGAAGTGTGCTGATCCGCTATCGCGGACCCCGTCTGGATCGTGAAGGTCTGCTCCGGTATCTGGTCTCTTACCGTCAGCATCAGGACTTCCATGAACACTGCGTGGAGCGCATTTTTTGCGACCTGATGACACAGGCCCGACCGGCACGCTTGTTCGTGCTGGCACGCTATGTACGCCGGGGTGGGCTGGATATCAACCCATGGCGGGCTACCCCGGGAGAGGCGCCTCCCGCGTCGTTACGCCTGGCCCGACAGTAGTGCGCCACCATAAGTCGTTCGCCACTCATCGCACAGGGAGACGCCGATGGATGCCATGACACTGTTGCAAGAACGTCGCTCGATGGGCAAGTTGTCGGGGCCGGCGCCAAGCCGCGACCAACTCGACGCCATGTATCATGCAGCTTTGCGTGCTCCGGATCACAAGGAACTGACACCTTGGCGGTTCATCGAGTTTACCGGTAAAGGGCTGGAGCGCCTGGGCGAACTCTTCGCAGATGCGGAAGCACGCAAGACTCCCGGAATCGATTCAGACACCTTGGATACGGCGCGCAAGAAACCGCTACGGGCGCCGCTGATCATTGCCGTGATCGCCAAGGTGGCACCGGGTATCGAGAAAGTCCCCAAACAGGAACAAGTGCTCTCCGCGGGATGTGCAGCGTATGCGATCTCTCTTGCTGCCTATGCCCAGGGACTTGGCGCCATGTGGCGAACCGGCCATTACGCTTTCGATCCGACGGTCCGGGAGGGATTGGGGTTGTCAGAACACGATGAGATCGTCGGTTTCCTCTACCTTGGCCAACTTGGAGGCCGCCATAGACGACTCACCGAACGTGATCCAGCTGACTTCGTCGAGCAGTGGCAGTGAGGCTGACCAGCCAATGCGGAAAATCGGCTTGCAATCCGAGGGTTAGCTCGCTACCATGTGCGCCGTTCTGACGCCGGGCGCGCCCTGGTCACTGGAACGACAATCTGCACGGAGAGGTGTCCGAGTGGTCGAAGGAGCGCGCCTGGAAAGCGCGTAAGTCGAAAGGCTTCGAGGGTTCGAATCCCTCCCTCTCCGCCACCGAATTTTTAAGGCGAGTCAACAAGTTGCGTTGGCTCGCCTTTTTCGTTTCGGGTCGCTGGATTGCACCAACTTGCAGCCAAGGCGATGAAGCGCGCAGAAACCGACCCACTGATCATGACGTTTATCGGCACTATCTTCTACGTGATACTGGTGTTTGCGGGCGGCGATCGGGCAAGTCGGCATCCATACCGCCCCGTTGAAAACGGATGCTCACTTAACGGTGCGATCTCCCAGGTCACTAATGACCTATTCGTCACGCGCCATTGGTGTTTTGCCATGTCTGGACGGCTTCGTCCAGCCAGTCGCGGAAGGCACGTATCTTGGGAAGGCTGGCGCTGCCGGGCTGCATGACAAGCCAATAGCCATACGTACTGGGTAGCGAGACATCGAGGGGCTTCACGAGGTGCTTTGTGGCCAGGTCGTCCGCCACCAGAACGCGCTGTCCCAGCGCTACGCCCTGGCCGGCGAGCGCCGCCTGGATCATTAGTCCTGCATCGGGGTAGCGAGGGCCGGGACGCCAGCCCTCGGTTTCCAAATCGTCTCCTTCCAGTAGCCCCATGTGGCGTAGCCAGGCGGGCCATTCATCATGCATGAGCCTAAGCAATACATGCCCTCGCAACGCCGAGAGCCGGGTCAGCGATGGTGGCTCATCCAGTAGAGTGGGGCTGCATACCGGAAACAGGTCGGTCTGCATCAACTCGGAGGCCTCGAGCCCGGACCACTTCCCTTGGCCATAACGTATTGCGACGTCGATATCCTGACGTGCCATGTCCGCCAGTGAATTGGAGGTCACCAGGCGCACTTCGAGCTCCGAGTGTCGTCCCTGGAAGTCGATCAGTCGAGGTACCAGCCACTTGGCAGCGAAGGCCGGGGTGGTCGCAATCGTTAGCCGATGTGGCACGTGATGACCGACGATGCGCTCTGTCGCCGCGGCAATCTGGTCGAGTGCCAGGCCCACGGTTGTGGCGTATTCCTGTCCGGCAGGTGTGAGTTCGACGCTGCGCGCATGACGCAGGAAGAGTGCCGTCCCGAGCCGCGACTCAAGTTGACGAATTTGTTGGCTCACTGCTGCGGGGGTGAGGTTGAGGGCGTTGGCAGCACGCGCAAAGCTGGCATGACGTGCCGCCATTTCGAAGCAGTGAAGGGTTCCCAGGGGAGGCAGCGTACGCACCATGATAGGTCCAAGACTAATTTGAGCTTAGCCTAGGGCGAGAATTCGTTGCTTGTCAAAGATGCGGTGGTCCATCACGCTTGATCGCAATTGGCAAACGCGCTGTTGCTAAAGGAGCGATACATGGAGAGCGTCAGAATCCCGGGAACGGAGCTGGTCCCTTCGCGTGTAGGATTGGGAACCTGGGCGATAGGTGGTTGGAAATGGGGCGGCACCGATGATGCCAATGCCGTTCGTACCATTCATGCGGCCCTGGATCGCGGTATTACCTTGATCGATACTGCGCCGGTATATGGTTTTGGGCATTCCGAGGAGATCGTCGGACGGGCGATTGCCGAGTACGGGCAGCGTGACAAGATGGTCCTGGCTACCAAGACGGCGCTGGAATGGCAAGAAGGCAGCGATGGCGTGGTGCGCAATGCCTCGGCGGCGCGCATCGAAAAGGAGATAAACGACTCACTGCGGCGTCTGCGCACCGAGACGATTGACCTGTATCAAATCCACTGGCCGGATCCTCGAGTGCCGATGGAGGAAACTGCCAATGCCATGCGACGGCTGTATCGCGACGGCAAGATACGAGCTATCGGTGTCAGTAATTTCACGTCCGAGCAGTGTGAAGCGTTTCGTGAGGTTGCGCCGTTACACAGTGTTCAGCCGCCGCTCAACCTGTTCGAGCGCGATGCCGAGCGCGATATCATCCCTTATGCGCAGCGCGAAGGACTGGTCTTTCTGGCCTATGGCGCGCTGTGTCGTGGTTTGTTGACTGGCAAGATGCATGCGGACTCGACCTTCACCGGCGATGACTTGCGTCAATCCGACCCCAAGTTCCGGGCGCCTCGATTCACGCAGTATCTCGCGGCGGTCGAAGCATTGACACAATATGCCCGCGAGCGTCACGACAAACCGGTACTGGCCCTGGCGGTTCGCTGGGTGCTTGACGCCCACCCCAATGCCATCGCCCTGTGGGGAGCGCGGCGGCCGGATCAGGTGACACCGTTGGATGACATCGATGGCTGGACGCTGGAAGCTTCCGACCTGCGCGATATTGATACCCTCATTGACGAACATGTCACGGACCCGGTGGGTCCGGAATTCATGGCCCCGCCTGCCAGAGGTGGCTGACATCGGTATGCGTCGAGACTGCGTAGCGTAGGTAGTGCAGCGTCCGTTTCATCATCAACCAGGAGAATTTACATGGAATATCGTTATCTCGGCCAGTCAGGACTACGCGTTTCCTCACTCACTCTGGGCACCATGACCTTCGGTGGTGTCGGCAAGATGGCCAGTGTCGGGGACACCGATGTAGCCGGTGCCAAGCGCCAGGTCGATCTGGCGACGGAACAGGGCGTGAACTTCTTCGATACCGCCAACATGTATTCGGAAGGGCGTTCCGAGGAAATCCTCGGCGAGGTGCTGGCGGACCGACGCGATTCGGTGCTTGTGGCCAGCAAGGTGCGTTTCCCGATGGGCGAAGGTCCCAACGACGAAGGCTTGTCGCGCCATCATATTCTGCGTCAGTGCGAGGCCAGCCTGCGACGTTTGCGCACCGACTGGCTGGATCTCTATCTGCTGCACGAGTGGGATGGCAGAACCCCACTGGAAGAAACGTTGGCTACCATGGATCAGTTAGTGCGCGATGGCAAGATTCGCTATTACGGCGTTTCCAACTGGTCCGCCTGGCACGTCATGAAGGCGCTCAAGATCTGCGAACGGCACAACTTCATCAAGCCGATCTGTCAGCAGATCCACTACACCGCCCAGACCCGCGACGCCGAGTACGAGCTGATGCCGGCGGCCGTCGATCAGGGGTTGGGCACCATGGTCTGGAGCCCTCTGGCCGGCGGCTTGCTGTCGGGCAAGTATCGCCGCGATCAGCGTAGCCCCGATGGAACACGGTTCAGTCAGGGATGGACCGAGCCGCCGATTCACGATGAGGACAAACTCTTCGACTTGATCGACGTGCTCATCGACGTGGCTGATGGTCATGGTGTGTCAGCCGCCCAGGTAGCACTGGCCTGGTTATTGACGCGTAGCGGTGTGACCACTGCAGTGGTCGGCGCGCGGAAGGATCATCAGCTCAAGGACAACCTGGCTGGTGCGCGACTGCGTCTGACTGCGGACGAGATCGCGGCCATCGAGAGAGTCGGCCGACCGACACTGCTTTATCCCTACTGGCACCAGCACAATACTGCGGCCAGTCGGTTGGGCAGTGCCGATCGTGTGCTTCATGGTCAGTACCTCGACGAATGAGAGATGCCGGCTGGTTCATTTAGCGTCCGTCAAGGTGCTTTGCGCCATGTTTAGTGCACGACAAGAAAACCCCGGCGGGGGCGCCGGGGAAAAGAGACACGTCTCAAGAGTGGAGAGCACACACCAGACCTTCGAGGCGATGTCCTACGAGTCACACACTCTTTTAGTTTAAGTGGGCTCTCAGTCGTTTTCTGCAAGAAATCTCGGACATATGACGTACGAGATTTCTTACATTCAAAGATGAGCCAGCACGGTCTCTGCACTGCTTTCTTGAACGCCCTTGGTATCGATGCCCAGGTACTCGATGACACCGTCATTGGCGATCAGGGCGAAGCGCTTGCTGCGGGTCCCCATGCCACCGCCTGAAGCATCCATGTCAGTGCCCAGCGCTCGTGCGAACTCGGCATTGCCGTCGGCCAGCATGGTGAAGGCCCGGGCATTCTGATCCTTCTGCCAGGCATCCATGACAAAGGCGTCGTTGACGGCCATACAGGCGATCGTGTCCACGCTCTTGCCGAAGATCTTGTCGGCATTGATCACGAAGCCCGGCATATGCGTGTTCGAACAGCCGGGAGTGAAGGCGCCGGGAACGGCAAATAGCACCACACGCTTGCCGGCGAACAAGTCACCCGTGGAAATATCCTCAGGGCCTTCGGCTCCGTTGGTCTTGATCGTGACGTCGGGAATCCTGTCTCCTTCGACGATCGTCATTGCAGTATCCTTATGCGGGATATGGGAGGTGAACGAACCGGCCGTTGGCCGGTTGCTTCTAGTGCATTGTCCGCACCGAGCGTAAGCCCCCTGGAACAACGCGGTCAAACCAGGAATACTGGCGTCATGGAACAAGCCATCCGTATAGCACGTATCAGCGACGACTCAGTCCACGTCGCGACCCTGGCCGAATGGGCCCATGGCGAGTGGGGGCATCTGCACCCTGAGCGAAGCCTCGACACCGCCATCGCGGTGTTTCGTACCGAGTGCGGTTCAGGTGGGGTGCCCACGGTGTTTGCCGCCCTGCACGCTGATGTACCGATCGGCATGGCCAGTCTGGTTGCCGATGACATGAGCGATCGGCGTGATCTGACCCCTTGGCTCGCCTCGGTCTATGTACTGCCTGCGTGGCGTGGCCGAGGCATCGCTTCGCAATTGGTGCGACGCGTCGAAGAAGAAGCCTGCGCACATGGTCATGGCAAGTTCTATCTCTACACGCCGGATCAGCAGGCACTTTATCGGCGATTGGGGTGGCATGCGCTGGAGGATCGCGAATACCGTGGCGAGAGGGTAACTATCATGTACCGTACCTTTGCCGAGTCCCGGTCCTGCTGGTTTCCTGGAAGCGCTTGAGCCAGAATGGCCTTGGCATGATTGCGTATTTCATCGCGCCAACCAGTCACTTCGATGGGCCCAGTTTTGAGTATCCGCTATCGATCCGGCTCTTCCGCATGCAAAGATGTCGCGTCTACACTGGGTATTCATTCCTGATGATGGGAGACGTTATGACGGGCAAGAGGATCGGCCCGATCGTGGTGGTCATTGGGCTGGTAATGGTGGTGCTGGGATTGATGGCAGCGCGGCTGTTTTTGTTTGTGGGCGTGGCTGCGACCGGGCTGGGAACGGTGCTCTGGTTGACAAGGCCGCGTGAGGCACGTGAGAGGCGATAACCTTCTCCTTGAACTATGCTGATTCACGGAAAACAACAACACCTTGAATGGATGGAGATTGTCTCATGCGTCGTTTCCTCGGGTATGTCGCCATAGTCTCTCTCGTAGGCACCACGTCCGTTCTGGCGGAGCAGGAACCTGCCAATCTCGAACCGGGAGAGTGGGAATTCTCCAGTGAGACGCAAGTGAAAGGGGACATGCAGATTCCTGACCAGAGCGATACGCAACGCCAGTGCTTGACCCAGGAAGAGATCGATGAAGCCAGTATCATCATGGTGGACGATCAGGATGAGTGCGAACTGGTGGATATGGATTCCCGGTCCGATGGCATGACCTATCGGTTGGAATGCCAGGGTGAAGGCGCCGATGCCACCATCAGTGGTGACATGCAGTTCATGGGAGATCGCGCCGAAGGCACCATGGATGTCGAAAGCATGACACCAGCGGGTGAAATGCTCATGAAGACGCGTATCGAAGGGCGTCGGGTCGGTGACTGTTAGGTATCAACCGGCAGTAGCCGCTTCACCGACCTCGGCACTATCCGGCGCTTCGGGAAGATGCCTGACCCATTCCAGCGCCGGTTCACGCTCGGCCATGGGGAAAGCGCGAACTTCCAGTGGTTTGAATAGCCGTGTTTCCAGGTGGGCAATCGGTCGCACCCAGTGGCGGTCGGTGACGATGGCCGCCCGGTAGAAATGCCGTAGATCACCCAGTTGGGTGAGGCCATAGCCCAGATCGCGCAATACGGCACTGAGCGTCATCCAGCGCATGGCATCGATCTCTGCGTAGAGACTGATACGCGGCTGTGCCTCTTTCAGTCCCTCGATGGCATCAATGACGTGTTGCAAGTCGTCGGCCGTCACACGCCCGCTGGCACGGAATGCCACGACGTGGGCAGCGCCGGGGGGAAGCAGTTCAATCATCAGCATGGCCTCCTGAAACCGATAGCGTGTTCCACTTCTCCCAGCATAGCAGGGCTAGACACTGCCGTGACTTGATTCAGACTGTGCCTCGTCGGACTCTGCCATTTCCCGTTCGAGCCGTCGCCTGACTGCTCCCGGAGAGCCGGTACGTCGGGCCAGCAAGTCATAGGCGACCGGTACCACGAACAGTGTGAATACGGTGGCCGCGGCGACTCCGCAGAAAATCACCGTACCGATGACCAGTCGGGTTTCGGATCCGGCACCCGTGGAGACGATCAATGGGATGGAGCCTGCCATGGTGGTCACCGCCGTCATGAGAATCGGGCGCAAACGGGTCACGGCGGATTCCATCAGGGCATCACGGAACTCTTTACCTTGATCACGTAGCTGGTTGACGAATTCCACGATCAGAATGCCGTTCTTGGCGGCCAAGCCAACCAGCATCACCAATCCCACTTGGCTATAGATGTTCAGGGACTGGCCGCTGAGGAAGAGGCCCAGCAGCGCGCCGAACATGGCCAGAGGCACGGTCAACATGATGACGAAGGGATGAATGAAGCTTTCGAATTGGGCGGCGAGCACCAGGAAGACGACCAGCGCGCCGAGGATGAGGAGGAACCCGGTGGCACCGCTGGCTTCCTGATAATCACGGGATGCCCCCTGGACATCGGTCTGAGCTTCGCCGGGCAACTCCTCGTCGGCAATACGCTCCAGATAGTCCAGTGCCTCACCTAACGGGTATCCATCGACCAGTTCGGCTTCCAGCGTAATGGCGCGAATCCGGTTGAAGCGGTTGAGTGTGCTCGGGCCAGCGAAGTTTTCCAGACTGACCAGGCTGGCCAGTGGAATCAACTCGCCACTGCGGTCGGAGCGTACCTGAATATTGTCCAGCGCATCGGGGCTGCGTTGTTTGTCGCGTTCTCCTTCGAGGATGACGTCGTACTCTTCCCCGTCATCGACATAGCGAGTCACGTTGCGCCCCCCGAGCAGGGTTTCCAGGGTCCGACCGATTTCCGTGACGGTAACGCCGAGATCGGCGGCTCGCTGATAGTCGATATCGACGCGCAGTTGTGGCTGGGTTTCCTGATAGTCGCTGTCGAGGGCGGTCAGACGAGGGTTGTCCTCACGAATCCGCTCGAACAGGATGTCGCGCCACTCGGCCAATTCCTCATAGGTACCACCGCCCAGCACGAACTGCACCGGTTTCTGTATGCGTTGGCCAAACCCTTGACGCATGATGGGGGCGGCCGTGATCCCCGGCAGGCCGTCGAGTTCCTGACGGACATCGGCCATGATGTCCCAGGCGGATCGTCTGTCTCCCCAGTCGGCGAGATTGACGATGGCGAAGCCGTTGTTGAAGGTCTCGATATTGCCATAGCCTCGAGGAGCGCGGACGACGACCCGTTCGATTTCGCCGTCGTCGACCATGGGCATCAGGCGGGCTTCGATTTCGTCCATGTAATCGACCATGTAATCGTAGCTGGCGCCTTCCGGACCATTGACCATGATGAAGAAATTGCCGCGGTCTTCCTGTGGCGTGTATTCATTGGGCAACTGGGTGGTCAACCAGGTCGTCGCTGCGATCAAGGCCACGAAAGCCGCTAGCATGAGTAACCGGGCTTTCAGCGCCCAGCCGAGCAGATGGCGATAGAGTCGTTGACTGGCATCCAGTAACCAGTGGACGCCAGCGGCCAACTTGCCTTCATGCATGTTGGGGCTGAGGATCTTGGAGGCCATCATCGGGGTCAAGGTCAGTGCCAGTAGACTGGAGATGGCGACGGCGGCAGCCAGGGTAAGCGCGAATTCCGAGAACAGGCGACCGATATCGCCTTGCAGAAAGCTCAAGGGCACGAAGACGGCGATCAACACCAGGGTCGTGGCGATGACCGCAAAGGCGATCTGTCGTGTGCCTCGAAACGCCGCCACCAGCGGCGTTTCGCCATACTCATGCATGCGCCGGTTGATGTTCTCGAGCACCACGATGGCGTCGTCGACAATCAGCCCGATGGCCAGTACCAGTGCCAGTAGGGTCAGCAGGTTGATGGAGAAGCCCAGCACGGCGAGGGCGATGAATGACCCGATCAGTGCGATGGGGACGGTTACGGCGGGGACCAATGTGGTCCGGAAATTGCCCAGAAACATGAAGATGACCAGCACGACCAGTCCCATGGCAATGAACAGTGTCATCACGACCTGCTTGATCGCCCCCTCGACGAAGACCGAGGAGTCGAAATTCACGCGCAGTTCCATGCCTTCGGGCAGGGTGTCCTGCAGACGCTCCATCTCCGCCTGGACACCCTCGGACAACTCCATCACATTGGCGGTGGACTGCTTCATCATGCCCAGGCCGACCATGGGAACGCCATTGCCACGAAACAGTGAACGGTTTTCCACTGCGCCGACTTCGACGCGGGCAATGTCGTCCATGCGAACCAGGTAGCCGTCCTCGCCCTCATCGAGTACCAACTGGCGGAATTCCTCGGGCTCGGCAAAGCTGCGTGGCAACCGCACCACGAACTGGCGATCTTCCGACTCGATGGAACCAGCGGGCAGTTCGACATTCTCGGCCTGCAGAGCGTCTTCGACATCACCGACCGTCAGGTTTCGCGCAGCCAAGGCATTACGATCCAGCCATACGCGCATGGCATACTCCAGGCCACCACCGACGCGGACCTGAGACACCCCCGGTTGCACCGAGAACCGATCGACCAGATAGCGGTTGGCATAGTCGGTCAGTTCAGGGATCGAATAAGCCTCGCCCGACAGGCTCAGCCAGACCACGACCTCACTATCGCTGTCGGCTTTCTGGACCTCCGGGGGATCGGCTTCATCGGGGAGGTTGTCGAGCGATCCGGAGATTCGGTCGCGAATGTCATTGGCTGCCGCATCGATATCCATGTCGAGTCCGAATTCGACCCGGATACTGGAGCGTCCATCTTCGCTGGATGAGGTGATGATCTGAATTCCTTCGACGCCGGCGATCCGGTCTTCCAACACCTGCGTGATGCGTGTTTCCACTACACTGGCCGAGGCACCGGGGTAGCGTGTGTCGATACTGATGACGGGCGGATCGATGGAGGGGTATTCCTGCAGTGCCAACCGTTCGAGAGCCAACAGGCCGAAGGCCACGATCAGCGCAGCGATGACTGTGGCCAGGACCGGCCGTTGTACGGAGAGATCGGACAGCTTCATCAGGCGTCATCCCTATCGTCACGATGACGCTCGAGGATATCCCGAATGCCGTTCTCGTCGTTGGCAATACCCAGTAATTCGACTTGATCGCCGTCTCGTACACGCTGAACGCCGTGACTGATCAGCAATTCGCCTTCATCGACTCCCTCAAGGATTTCCACCTGACCTTCACGGCGTTCACCGATCTCGATTTCACGCTGTTCGACCCGGTTGTCATCCTCGGTATCGATCACCAGGACATACTGCCGTTCGCCGCGTGGAATCAGTACCGACTCCGGCACCACCAGCGCATCGCGCACCTGGCGTTCCAGCGTGGTGATCATCAGCATGCCGGGACGTAACAGTCGTTCGGGATTCTCGATCTCGGCCCGAACCTGGACGCTGCGTGTAGTGGGGTCGATGCGCGTGCCGATACTGGTGACCTCTCCCTCAAACGTCTGGTCCTCGTAAGCGGCTGCAGTGGCTCGGATGCTTTGACCCCGTTCCAGTGTGGAAAGGAAGCCTTCAGGGACACGAAAATCCAGCTTGACCACATCCAGCTTGTCCAGCGTGGTCAGTTCATCGCCCGGTGTGACCAGCGAGCCGGGACTGATATCACGGAAGCCGACGACACCGTCGAAGGGAGCCCGTAGCCGGTGCTCCATGATGCGAGCCCTGATTTCATCGATCTCCGCCTCGACCTGACGCAACTGGGCCTGACTGTCTTCGACATCGGCTCGAGAGCCCAGGTTGCGTGACTGTAACTGGGTAGCTCGCGATACCGCATTGGCACGTTCATCACGCAGGGCTTGGGTAGAACGTAACTGGGCCTGCTCTTCGCCATCTTCCAATTGCACCAACAAGTCGCCCGCTTCCACCTCATCACCATCGCCGAAATTTACCTCGCGTACCACGGCGGTCACGGTGGCCGAGATAGTGACACTCTCATCGGCACGCAGCGTACCCAATGCCTCCAGTGGATCGGACCACTGGCTCACGGTGACCTCGGTACCGATCACGGCGGTACGTTCCTGGGCAGAGGCACCCGTGCTGACCACGACAAGGAAAAGCAGGAAACCATACAAGCAGGAGAGGGAGCGGGGGGCGAGTCGAGTCGAAGGGCGCATTACTGGCTCATTGGTTATGAAGTTCATTATTCGCTTGCATCATACGCGCAAGTCTGTGCAAACAATGTGATAAAAATGCACAGCCAAATATAGCTATTCCATGTATAGCTATTGTATAGGATTGGCGATCAATAGCGAAGGTCACCGGGTATAGCGAAAATGCGCGTTTTGTTATCATGGCCGATTCAATAACCGTTCATATGTGGCCATCCCTTGAAACCGTATCAATATGTAGCCCTTACTCCATGTCGGTGAGCCATGACGCAACCTGACGTCGTCGTGATCGGAGCCGGTGCGGCTGGCATGATGTGTGCCCTGACCGCCGGCTATGCCGGCCGGTCCGTGCTGCTGCTCGATCATGCCAACAAACCGGGCAAGAAGATTCTGATGTCCGGCGGCGGGCGTTGCAATTTCACTCATATGGAGACATCGCCCGCCAATTTCTTCTCCTCCAATCCCCACTTCTGTATCTCGGCATTGAAACGCTATCGTCCGGAGCACTTCGTTGAACTGGTCGAGCGGCATGGCGTCGACTATGTAGAAAAAACGCCGGGCCAGTTGTTCTGTCGCGATTCTGCCAAGCAGGTTGTCGAGATGTTGCTGACGGAGTGTGATTGGGCCGGTATCCATATCCAGCTCAAGACAACGGTGGAATCCGTCGAGCGTTTGGGTGATGGGATGGTACTGCAGACCTCGCTCGGGCGGATCGAGACAGGTGCCGTCGTGGTGGCCACCGGTGGACTATCGATTCCCACCATGGGGGCGACGGGATTTGGCTATGACATCGCCCGCCGGTTCGGGCTGTCGGTGACGGACACGACACCCGCTCTGGCCCCGTTCACACTGACCTCAGGCTGGAAAGCGCGTGCGGCGGACTTGTCGGGTGTCAGCACACCGGTGATCGTCCGTTGTCGCGATGGCAGATACCACGAGCCGATGCTGTTCACCCATCGGGGCTTGTCCGGACCCGCCATGTTGCAGATTTCCAGCTATTGGCAGTCGGGTGATGATCTCGAGATCGACTTGTTGCCGGAGAGGGATGTGGCTGATGTTCTGGCCGTGGCGCGACAGACGACCCCCAAGCGTCGCTTGACGACCTGCCTTGGTGACTATCTACCGCGGCGCCTGGCCTTGGCATTGGCTGAATGGTATGGGGGGGAGGACCCGATACTGGCCGAGCTATCCAATGCCAGGATTCATGAGTGGCAGGGACGTCTGCAGCCGTGGCGCATCAAGCCGGCCGGTACCGAGGGTTGGCGGACGGCAGAGGTCACCATGGGGGGTGTCGAGACAGCGGCGATTTCCTCACAGACCTTCGAGGTCAAAGGGCTGCCGCAGTTGCGCTTCATCGGTGAAGTGCTGGATGTAACAGGAGAGCTCGGAGGGTATAATTTTCAATGGGCCTGGGCGTCAGGCGTCGCCTGTGGCCAGGCATTATAGCAATTACCCCAACAGCTTGCGCAGGCGCTTCATGAGCATCCAGACGGTAACGCCCCGTCGGCTGTAGCGTAATAACGTATTGCGGTTTTTGACACCTCGCCAGAACAGCAGGCCGCTGACTGCATAGATCGGCACCTTCCAGCGCATGGCGGTGTGCCAGGCGTCATCGATGCCGCTACTCGCTTCCCGCCAGCGATTGGCATCGACCAGCATATCGAGTCGTTGCTGCTCGATGCGCGTTTCGAGCTCTGCCTTGCGTTGGCGACGCAGTTGGCTTGGAGAGAGATTACGAGTCACGTTCACGCTCCAGTAGGTCCCGGTCAGTCGCCAGTTGCTTGAGAGTACTTTTCAGTAGCGTGCGACGCCTTGCTTGCCTACGTACCCACAGGGCCAGGCCGGTGCCGCTGAGCAGAAGCACGGCCGCGCAGCCGCCAATCGCTTCCAGACGATAACTTTCCCAGAAGATCACCACGACGAAGAGAGTCAAGACGACCAGCCCCAGCATCAGAAGTATCAGACTGATGCCGGATATGAGCAGCAGAGTGAAGAGTCTGGCCCGCTCCTCTTCGAGTTCGACGACGGCGAGGCGCAACCGCGTCTCGCCGGTACTCAACAGGCTTTGTATCAGCCGCTTGGTCGCGTCGAACAGACGTTCTGCCGGTCCTTGGCGATCTGCCATCAACGACGTCCTATCAGCATGCCGATGACCACGCCGGCGATGGCGCCGATACCGACACTGGTCCAAGGGTTGTCGTGGACGTATTTGTCACAGGCGTCGACCTGCTCACGCACGCTGTCGCGTGCTTCGCCATAAAGGTGTTCACCACGTGCTTCAAGCCGTGAACGCGTGTCTTGCAGGCGTTTCTCGGCACGTTCCCGTAACTCTTTGATGTTGTTGCGTGAATCGTCGGCTGTTGCACTCACCAATTCCTCGACGGTCTGCGTGAGATGGCGCAGATCGGCCTTGAGTTGCTCGGTACTGGCTTCGGTATTGGGTTTACGGTTTGCCATAGGGTCTTCCTCTGACGGTGAATGACGTTCACAGCATAGCAGCTATGTCACTGAGGTGAATGGTCGACATGTTGATCCGGAGCTCACCGATCGAGGCCGCTGCCACTGAACAGAGGGTTCAGGCTGAAGCCCAGGCTGAGACGATTGTTGTCATGATCGTAATCGATCAGACTTTCCCCGTAGCCGTTGTAGTACTGAATGTGGGCGCGCACGTTGCCGAAAAAGGGCCATGAATAATCCAGTTGTGCCCCCATGTGGCCGGCGCCGGGATTGCCGCGCACCATCAGGCTGGCTTCATGGTTGTCGTTGAAGCGGTGGGCGAGGGTAATGTCGCCATAGCCCATGTACTTCTCGATATCCGGGTTGTCATCTTCGCTGCGGGATTCGGGAATGCGCCAGTGTGGCGCCACGCTGACAGCCCAGTCCCCGCGTTGAAAGACGCTGTCGAGGTACAGGCGATTCCAGCTACGTGACTCGTCACCGGACTGTCCGTTGGATTGGTGGTTGATGGCAATACGGTTCTGGGTGTTGGTCCAGCCAAGCCAATCCCAGTCATTGTCGAAACTGACGAAGAACTCCGGTTCGAAATTGGTTTCACGAAAGGGGGAGGAGTTTTCCGAGTTATATGCCTGCCACCAGCTGCGTTGGGTATAGGCAAAATAGAGGTCGCCAGTCTCACCGAACAACTCGTCGGCCAGGGAGAACTTGGCGCTGAACTGGAACATGACCTCGGCGTTATCGACATCGGCCCCATCATTGGCAGCGCGGAACTGGCTTTCGTTTGGATTGGTGTTGTAACTCCACGGCATCAGGTAATTGCGCCGGTAGGTCGTGATGGAGAACGGGTTACGTTCCGATTGCTCTTCAAGCAACCGTCGCTGGTTTGCCTCGAGAACCGCTTCACCCACTTCTTCATCCTGCTGGGCATGGAGCATGGAAAAAGGGAGAAGCGTTACGATCACCCCCAGTGAATACATGAGTAATGGCTTGATCATGGCCATGTGAACTTCCTGTTATGTTAGGCAATGAGGTGTCGATGTGTCGTTTCTACCATGCCATCGAGTCAAGTCAATCATTGCCGCCTGGCATGCAGCAAGAATTCCCGGTTACCGTCTCCACCCTGAATCGGGCTGTCGATCCAGCACAGCACATCGAATCCGTTCTCGTGACAATAGTCCCGCAATCGCGACTCGACGGTGAGCAAAGCCGTATCGCCGGTGATGATACCACGCTCGTTGACTTGCCCCGGCCCCAGTTCGAACTGAGGCTTGACCAAGGATAGCAGTTCGCCGCCCGGAGTCAGTAGTCGGGCAAGCTCGGGTAAAATCAGCGTTTGTGAAATGAAAGAGACATCCATGACCGCCAGGTCGAGACCCGTGGAGGCATGACGAGCCAGCGCGTCCTGCAGCAATGGCGATCGAGTCATGGCCCGTGCATTGATACCTTCCAAGACGGTGATACGGTCGTCATTCGACAGTAGGGACGCGAGTTGGCCGTGGCCGACCTCGATGCCGATCACATGGGCAGCACCGTGCTGCAGCAGGCAGTCCGTGAAACCGCCGGTGGATTGGCCGACATCAAGGGCGGTTCTGCCGGTGACGGAGATGGCCGTGTGCTGGATCAGGGCATCAAGCTTGAGTCCCGCTCGTGAAATATAGCGCTCCTCCGGCGCATCGGCTACCACCAGGGGACTCCCATCGTTCAGTCGCTCACTGGGTTTGGTCAGCAGGCGTCCGGTATCGCCGAGACTGACGAATCCCTGACGAATCAGCCGCTGGGCGCGTGATCGCGAGCGAGCCAGCCCTTGTGTGACAAGCAGTTGATCGAGTCGCTGCATGCGTCTCTCATGAGTCGGTCAAAACGACATTATACCGTTCTGCTCCCGCTTGGCAGCCATTTCATGCGATCATGAGGTCATTAGCCGGTTAATGAAGGGAGAGTGTTCGTGACAAGAGCCTCGCAGGGAGCGTTGCTCAAAGCCTTGGCCGTCGGCGCCGTTGGCGGTGTGATTTTTGATCAGACGGGGTTGCCATTGGCCTGGATGCTGGGCCCTCTGGTAGCCAACCTGATCGTTTCGGCGCGAGGCGTAGATGTCCGGGTTCCCGAACCGTTACGCGAAGTCTTTCTCGGCGTGTTGGGGATGGTGCTGGGTAGTCGTGTGACTCCCCAGTTGGCTGAACGGGTACTGGACTGGCCGTTGTCAGCGGCCCTGTTGCTGGTGGGCGTCGCGGTTTCCACGGCAGCAGCGTCGGCCTGGTATCGCTATCGTGGTTTCGATGCCGTCAGTGCCTGGTTCGCCTCATCGCCTGGCGCCATGACGGCGATGATCATGATGGGTGATCGCAGTGGCGGTGATCCGCAACGAATTGCGGTCGCACAATCCCTGCGCGTGGTGTTGGTCGTGCTGATTCTACCGCCGCTGTTCTGGGCATTCGAGGGTGGCGAGGCCGCAGATAATACGGTCGCCATGGTGACCCGCGATCCCTGGTTATTGCTGGCCCTGCCGATCCTGATCCCCCTGGGGCGCAAGTTGAAAGTGCCGACGCCGGCCTTGTTGGCCCCATTGGCATTCGTGGCACTACTCAGTGGTTTCGGAGTGGCAAGTCTTCAATTACCGGACTGGGGCATGAATATGATGCTCTGGGTCCTGGGAAGTGCCATCGGATCACGGTTTCGTGGCCTTTCCGGTGCCCGTTTCGGGCGATACCTGTTCGAGGCGTTCATCGCGACACTTCTTGCCTTGGGGGTGCTGGGCATATTTGCGGAGTTGATCCATCAGAGCGTGGGTGTCCCGCGGGATGTGGCGTTGCTGGCACTGGCGCCGGGTGGGATCGGCGAAATGGCAATCCTTGCCGTGGCACTCGATCTCGACCCGGTGTTCGTGGCGTTTCACCACTTGCTCCGCATGGTCGCACTGATGATAGTGGCCCCTTTTTGGGCACGCTGGTTGCGGCACCGGTTTTCGCAGTGATGTCGGTCAGGGCGGCAATCTTGTGGTTACCTGCGATGATTGTGGGCTATCGTCTGCAGCGAATCGGCCTGTAAGCGGTCCGCGCCCCAACTGCGGTGGATATGACCGATGACCCGATCGAGCTCCTCCTGCGAGATACTCGCCAGCTCGCCGCTTTCCAGCGGGTCGTAGTGGAAGATGTAGAGTCGCGATGCAAATTGCTCGAAAGGCAGCGAGGCCTCGCCAAAACGTTCACCGTTGCCGGCGGTACTGACCTCGACGCCATCCCCCCAATCCTGGCCGCTGTCGTTGTTGGGGTTGTAGAAATAAGCGCGCATCACATCGCCAGGGTCCAGTGCCACACGCAGCAGGCTGATGGCGTGCCAGCCGATGAAACGCGCCGAGCTGTCGGTCACGGCAATACCGGCGGGCTGGGGGTGAATCAGGGGTTGATTGCCGTTGTAGTAGGGGTGATAACTGGCATAGAAGTGGCGCAGAAAATCCTCGAGCCCCGTGATCTGACCGGTGGCCACGTCGACGTTGATGCGAAACCCGCGACCGGACCACCATCCATGGAATTCGGGATTCACCCAGCGGTGCGGATCGCCCTCGCGGCCGATACAGCGACGTCCCATCTCGGCATAGATGCGGTCGAGGTGCGGAACGACCAGCAGCGAGACCGGATCCAGGTCGATGGGCAATTCCGTGGCCACACCTGACAGACTGGCCATCGATGAAATCGGTTGCCCCTCGAAATGCATGATGATCTCATCGTCGCGGGCGGCCCAGGCCACCATCTGCAGCAGGTAATCAGGATCGTTGTAGGCCCACATCGATAGTGCGCGTGCCGACTGGCACGTCGGGTTATTGCCCTGGCCGATACCCAACGGCATACCGAGCATACACAGCACGCCTTCCAATAATCTGGCTTGGGGGGAGACGACGTCACCATAAGCGAGTGTCAGGCGTTCCTGGGACCAGGCAGACAACGGCAGGGCGACCTGGCGCCATAACGCTGGTGCCACGGGGAGTTGATAGAGAATGCCGCGTTCCAGCATCAGGGCCAGGCCATATATCCCCTGTGCCGTGGCTGGATGGACTGACTCCTCGATAATCGCTTGGATGAGCTGTCGGTAGCACAGCAGGCAATCACGACCCGTCGACGAGAGGCCGAGAGCTTCCGACAGCAGATGATCGCCCTGGTCGAGCAGGTGCCGGAGCAGGATCGTATGGTAGGGCGATACCAGACCAGTATCGTGCATGGCGCGTGCAAAGCCCGTGGCTTCATACTGCAAGGCACCACTGTCCATGCTGGCAAGGCGCTGTGCATAGACGTCGACGCCGGGGTCTTCACGGCAGGCTTGCGTGGCCCCGAACAGGCTGCTGATCAATCGGTCGGCACCCTGTCCGCTGGTCCCCAGATCGATATCCGGGTCGAGACGACACGCGGCGATCTGGGTGATCATGCGCTTGACCGGTTCGACCTGGATGGGGCGTTGCTGAAGGATGCGCCATATCTCATCGATCAGCTTGTCCATGACATGTTCATAGCCAATACGTTCGGCCAGATGGGCGAACAGCGATCGCGTGATCGTGGCCAGGCGGCCTTGTGTCTCGCGTTCCGCTTCACTCGGGGCGGAAAACAGCAGCTCCAGGTTGATGGCGAGTACCTGGGTCAGGTAGTGGTGTGCCTGCTCGCTGGAGACTTGAGGGTGCGCGTATTCCCCCATCGCCACCTTGAGCAGGCGTAGTTCGCTCAAGGCTTCGAGTATGACGGTATCGGTGTCGGGGCTCTTCAGGGAGAGTGTCGTCAATGAGGGAACCAATGTCTGCGGATGGCCCCAATCGGTTCCCGTGAAGAGACCGGCGTCTTCCAGAGTCTGGGCGCGTGCCTCGAGCGCCGTACACCCCCCGTCAAGCAGCATGATGCGCCGCGCGGTATCGAAAATCCGGCGTAACTTGCCGGGTTTGGCGAAGTCCGGGGCGTCCGCCAGGATGGCGATGGCGTCGTCGAGCTTGTCCAGCAATGGCTTGAGTCTGGCATCATCGCTGGATGCGTCATGGTCATGCGTCGTCACGCCCACTCCTCGTATTAACAGGCTTGTTCTCTAGGATTATACATAGAAATCCAGAGACTCCTGATGTTTCAGCAGATCCCGCATCGTATGGGGGTCTTCACCGAAGAAGTAGACTAGCCCCCAGTGGGTACCGAAGGCCGTGCGTTTGGTTACGGTCTCCTCTTGCGGTGCCGTCAGCTCATGCGATTCGAAATAGGGGTGATCTTCGGTCTCTTCCGGGATTTCCAGGCGGCTGACCACACGCCGGCGTGGGTAGACACCGAAGCAGCCGGCATGCCCCTTGGCGTCGACCACCTCGCGGGGGAAGAAGGCGGTGATCTCTTCTTCGGTCGTCTTGGGGTCGAACGTGAGGATCAAACCTTGGTAGGCATTGAAGCCGTAAGCCCGCTCCAGAAGTTCGAAGACCTTGAAGCCGGGCGGTCGATAGGCGACTTCCCCGAAGTACATTTCACCATCGCTGGTAACGAAGTACTCCGGATGAATGAAGCCGAAGTCAATGTCGAATGTCTTGATCAGCTTTTCGATCTGGGCGGTGATCTGAGGACGGTATTTCTCAAGTTCAGGAGTCGCCGGCACGAAAACCGAATACCCGAGCGTCACATACTCGGAAATGTTCAGGAAACGAATCTTGCCATCGTGGATCCATGCCTCGACCGCGAACTCCCAACCGTCGAGGTGAGATTCCATCAGTACCGGAAACTCTTCCTCGGGGATGGTATCGACTTCATCGGGCGTGCGGATGACGCGGTGCCCGAGGCAGCCGGCCTTGTCGAATGCCTTCAGATGAATGGGATCGTTGGGGTCGCCGTCGAGCTTGAGCAGCGTCTGATTGACGCGCTTGAGGAAGCGGATGACATCGTCATGGTCATGAGCTTCCTCGAAAATGCCGACACGAATACCGCCCAACTGGGCTCGGCGTTTCATCAGCGCCTTGTCACGCAGCAACAATGACTGCCCATAAAGTCTGGGATTGTCGAGCAGGACGGAATTGATGGCGCCAGCCCATTCGACGGTTTCCTCGAATAGTGGGATGGCGACGTCCACTCCCATATCCTGCAGCGTCTGGGCGATTTCCATGGAGCGATCGTTGAGTCGCTCGAAATCCCACGGAACGTAGGGAATGTCGTGCTCCTGACAGTAGTCTTCAGCCCATGGCGGTGCAACGACGACATAGCGCCGGTCGAAATTCTCGGCGGCTTCAATGGCGTTGAGGCTCCAGCCAAGAAACGCGATATAGCCCTTGCTTGGATCCTTTTTCATGTCGCACTCCCCGAATGGATGGTCTATACCACCCAAGCTACACCTGTTGAGGAGGTGCTGCCATGGCAATGTCTTCTCGATCCGTGACAGTAACGTCGCGAGCAGTGGATTGGCACGTGGCGAGGCATGAGCTATTGCCCGTGTCGAGGGTGGCTGTTATAGTGCGCTCCGCTCGGATACGCCGTTGACGTCGTAGTTCTGTTGACTGCAAGACGCTGGTGATCATCCGTATCGTTATGGTGACCCCCGTCGGTCCTCCCGCAACGCTAAACCGCGAACCCCGCCAGGCCCGGAAGGGAGCAACGGTAGTGGTGGATGCGTGTGCCGGGATGTGGCTGTCGGGGGTTGCCTCCTTCCAGAGAGTCATTTCTTGGCCAGCACGGCCAGGTAATTCCGCACGTTGCTGTTGATCCGCTGACGCTGTTCCGCATGCTCCAGCGCCATTTCACACCACGCATGAGCGCGTGATGCTGAGGGTGGTAGCGGGCTAAAATCCGGGTCGATGACCGTGGCCGTCCTGTTGGTGTCGACGACGTCCTGCTGGTGAATGTCCAGCGGTCGGTCATGAGTCGGACACGGATGGCGTGCCAACCACTCATAGACAGCCAGTGGTGAGCATCCCGCCTGGGAGGGATAGAGCACCGCTTCCGGCGGTATGTCGATGCGCTCGAGGATTGCCAGATAATTGACGGCATGGTCGCAGGCCAGGTTCCAGCGGTGGATGTCCTTTTCGCCGACCGGCAGGAAATGGCCGCCGATGCAGTGGTAGGCGGCATGCGCCAATAGAAAGCGAGAGTCTCTGGTTGGTAGATGGGCGGCAAAGTGACTGTTGATGAAGAGATGCCGCCCATCGGTCAGCAGGGTGGGAAGACGGCTGTCGATGACCGGTACCGGATCCAGGAACCTGACCAGGTGACCCGTGAAAGGGTGGCTTTTGATCAGTGCATCGCGGACGCTCCGCCATGATTGCTGCTGCTCTTTCTTGACCATCTGCTCGGCGCGCGTCGGCACCCTCGGTTTGTCGTGGATATGGCAGTAGGCTGCCAGTCGTGCGATCGCATTCGGGGACATGAAAAACTCCTGTGACTACTGTCATTGACATCCCGGTCAATGGGCCATGTCATCGGCATGCATCTCCATAATATCGCTGGGCGACTTCATGTCGCTGGCCTGCTATTCTTTACGCTCTTGATACCGCGCGATGTCGTCGCGGTAGCGAGACGGCCAGATGGTCGCTGGATCGACGCCTATTGCCTGGGCAATGAGGCGTTCGCCTTTCGGCCAGGGGCGGTCCAGTGCCACGGATAAGGTGGTAGCCTGACGGTACCCGTGATGAGCGGCCAGTTTTCGCAGCGTCCAGCCGGCCTTGTGGAGGGCTGCCACGATATCGGCACGATGCCAGTCTCCCGGGGCCGGTTTTTTTGCTCGCGGTTTTTCGTTCATGACGGAAACAGTGCAATGATATGAAGTTGTATGCAATCACAAATAGACGGTTATTTCCATCTATATGCGTAATTTATTGATTGTATTTTTATTGATCATGATATATCAATGGCTTGGAGTCCGACGTGGTGTATCAGTCCGGTAAGTCTCACGCTAAAGGGGTTCAGGCATGGGATGTGGATGGGTTTTGCGAGCGCCTGCGTCGGGCAATGGCAGGAAGGTCGGCGTACGCCCTGGAGCGGGATACCGGTATCGCGCAAAGTTTGATAAGGAAATATTTGAGCGGTTCGTCGCTGCCCGGTGCGGACAAACTCGTCGTGCTTGCGAGTGCTCTCGGTGTATCGGTGGGATGGCTAGCGATCGGCGAGGGGGACAGTGGCAGTGTGATCGAGGGAGTACAGGAAACCAGCCCCTCATTGCATTCGTCTCCGTCGGAAGGTGGGGGGCGAGACCCGCGCCGTCACGCCGGTGTCGAGACGGAGAGTGTGCCCACCATCGTTTATGCTCGCATCATGGAACCTCTGATGAAGCTGACGCGAACCGAAAGCCAGCGTGAATGGGTATTGCAACGGGCCATCGACGTCCTGCGGGTCCTCACCGATGGTCGTTCCGAGTTGATGGAAGTCCTGAGCCAGGCGGAGCTGGAAAAAACGGTTGCCCTGGTGGTGGCCGTACATTCCCATCGTGGAGACGAATGAGTCATGGCGATTGGTACCGGTCGACGCGTTCGGCAGGAAACCATCAGTCTTGCTTTCCGCCCTTCGCTGCAATCGCTAGAATGACGTATCGTCGTCGATGGTTTTCCATGGATCGACGATGCCCGTTTCAATGAAGCCGTTTATCGGTCGACTTCAGCAAGGAACCCGCGCTGCATGAGTTATCAGGTACTGGCACGTAAATGGCGTCCGCGCACCTTCCACGAGCTGGTGGGGCAGGAGCATGTCCGTCGTGCGTTGGTCAACGCACTGGACCAGGGGCGTCTGCACCATGCCTATCTGTTCACGGGGACCCGGGGGGTGGGAAAGACGACCCTTGCTCGCATACTCGCCAAGTGTCTGAACTGTACCGCCAATGGTCGGGGCGACGATGGCGTGACGTCCCGACCCTGCGGGGAGTGTGAAAATTGCCGCATGATCGAGGAGGGCCGGTTCGTCGATCTCATCGAAGTCGATGCGGCATCCCGCACCAAGGTCGAGGACACCCGCGAACTGCTCGATAATGTCCAGTATGCGCCGACCCAGGGGCGTTACAAGGTGTACCTCGTCGATGAGGTGCATATGTTATCGACCCACAGTTTCAACGCGTTGCTGAAGACGCTCGAAGAACCGCCTCCCCATGTCAAGTTTCTGCTGGCGACGACCGATCCGCAAAAACTGCCGGTCACCGTTCTGTCGCGCTGCCTGCAGTTCAGTCTCAAGAACATGCCGCCGGAACCGATCGTCGACTACCTGAGTCGGGTTCTGGAGGCCGAATCCGTGCCCTTCGATGAGAGCGCGCTCTGGCTGCTTGGCAAAGCCGCCAATGGCTCGATGCGTGATGCCATGAGCCTGACCGATCAAGCCATCGCATTGGGGCAGGGCGAAATACATCACTCCGATGTGTCGGCGATGCTGGGCACGCTGGATCATCGCCACTTGCTGGCCTTGATGGAAGCCCTGGCTGAGGTCGATGCGCAGCGGGTGCTGTCCGAAGTGGCGTCATTGGCCGAGCAAGGGCCCGACTTTGCCGGGGTGCTCGATGATCTGGTCGGCATGTTGCACCGCCTGGCGGTGGCGCAGATGGTGCCGGAGGCGCTGGACAACGGCCAGGGGGATCGCGACACGTTACTGGCGTTGGCGGCGCGGTTCACGGCCGAAGACGTGCAGCTTTACTACCAGATCGGACTGCAGGGCAGGGGCGATATGTCCCATGCGCCGGATCTGCGCTCGGCGCTGGAGATGACCCTGCTGCGCATGCTGGCGTTCCGGCCACAGGGCGTGCCAAAGCCGGCCAAGACCCCGTTGCCGATGCGCTCTCCAACGGATACATCGTCAGCTGGACCTCCCTCGGTCGATGACTCGGCGGCAGCGCATGAGGCGCCACCCATTGACGATAGCGAGGTAACCGAGCGCGCTGCCGCCGTACCCGAGCCGAAGCCGATGGAGGATATCGGCGACGCTGTGCACGCTGACCTCCCCGAGCCTGAGTCGTTCGAGACAGCCGAGGCGTCTGAGCTACCCCCGGCGGAGGCGGAAACGGCCCTGTCTCCTCCTGCCGCAGTGGCTGTCGACGAGACACCGATACCGACGCCGGAATCGGCAGAGGCGCTGAGCGACTCCGGCCTGTCGGGAACCTTCAGCCATGATGATTGGCTGGCATTGTTCGACCGGCTGGACCTCGGCGGTTTGACACGCAACCTGGCCGCGCACTGTATGGTCGACACCGATGACGGCAGTTCCCTGGTGTTGCGTCTGGATCCCTCACAGGCGGCGATGAATGCCGATATCCATGTTGAGCGCATTCAGAATGCCCTGGCCGGTGCCGGTATCGAGCGTCGATTGTCCATTGTTGACGGTCAGTTGTCCGAGGGTGTCGAAACGCCTCGCGCCAGGTCGCAACGCCTGGAATCAGAGCAGCGAGCGCGGGCGGTTGAAGCCTTGCAGGATGACCCGCATATACAACAGATACAGCAAACGTTCGGTGCTCGGCTGGTCGAATCGACCGTCAAGGCTCAAGCCAGCGAACGCGAAACACACTGACGAGCCGCTTCGCGGCTGATTGTTCCACGTCGAGAGGTATTTGCCATGATGAAGGGCGGAGGAATGGGCAACCTGATGCAGCAGGCCCAGGAAATGCAGGAGAAGATGCAGCGCGTTCAGGAAGAAGTGGCGCAGGCCGAGGTGGTCGGCGAAGCCGGGGCCGGCATGATCAAAGTCACGATGAATGGCCGCCATGATGTCAGCAAGGTCGATATCGACCCCAGCGTCATGCAGGAGGACAAGGAGTTGCTCGAGGACCTGCTGGGCGCGGCAGTCAATGATGCTGTACGAAAAGTCGAAGCCAATTCGCGAGAGAAGATGGAAGAGGCCACGGCGGGTCTGAACCTGCCACCTGGATTCAAGATGCCTTTTTGATGAGTTTTTCGCCGCTGGTAGAGCAGTTGATGGAGTCGCTGCGGGTGCTGCCCGGCGTTGGGCCCAAGAGTGCCCAACGCATGGCAATGCATCTGCTCGAACGTGACCGGGAGGGAGGCAGGCGTCTGACATCGAGTCTTGCCGAGGCGCTGGAGTGTGTCGGGTACTGTTCCCGTTGCCGTACCTTGACAGAGGAGACGACCTGTACGCTTTGTTGCAGCCCCCGTCGCGATCCAAGCGTGTTATGTGTGGTCGAATCGCCGGCCGACATGTTGGCATTCGAGGAGGCGGGAGGATTTCAGGGGCTCTACTTCGTCCTGCACGGCCACTTGTCACCGCTGGACGGTATTGGTCCCGAGGACATCGGGCTCGATCAGTTGGAAGCGCGGCTCGAAGAGGGTGGCGTCGAAGAAATCGTGCTTGCCACCAATCCCACCGCTGAGGGAGAGGCCACTGCACATTATATCGCCACACAGTTGGCGGATCGCGAGATTCGCCTGTCTCGCCTGGCCTATGGCATGCCGATGGGCGGCGAACTCGAATATGTGGATGGCGGTACGCTGAGCCGGGCCTTTACTGGCCGCCAACCGTTTCAGAGCGACTGACCGCCAGCTTGATCATTCAACCGGAACCGCTATGCCGTTGACGCCTGATATTCATTGGATCGATACCCCCGAGGCACTCGATGCGGCTTGCCGCGACCTCGAGAGCGCTGACACTCTGGCTCTGGACACGGAGTTCTTTCGTGAGTCGACCTTCCATCCGGTGCCGGCGTTGGTACAGCTCACTGCCGGTGGGTGCGTATATTTGATCGACCCTCAGGCCGTGGCGGCCACGGCCGCTTGTCGGACGCTATTGGCCAGCGGCCCGGTCAAACTGTTGCATGCCTCCAGCGAGGATATCGAAGTATTGGCAGCCTGGGCGGGAGTCATCGTTGCCCCATTGGTCGATACTCAGCTTGCCCAGGGGCTGCTTGGGGAAGATCCGGCCATGGGGTATCAGCGCCTGGTCGCTCATTGGGCGGGGGAAAATCTGCCCAAGGATGAGACACGCTCCAATTGGCTCGAACGTCCGTTGTCCGAGGCTCAGCGAGAGTATGCCGCACTGGACGTCGTTTATTTGCTGGAGGTGTGGTATGCCCAGCGCGAACGGTTGGAAGCCCTCGACCGTTTCTCCTGGCTCGAGGATGACTGTCAGGCGTTGGTGAGGCAAGCGGGGCGTGATGAAAGTGATGATGCGCTCTGGTACCTCCGTCAGCGTCAGCTTTGGCGCTTGTCGCCGCGGCAGATGGAAGCGTATCGTCTCATGACGTCCTGGCGTGAAAGTGAAGTGCGTCGGCGTGATCTGCCGCGCGGCTGGTTGGTCAGCGACAAGCTGCTGTTTGCCATTGCGGAAAAAATGCCCCGAAACCGTTATGAATTGGCCGCCATCGACGGTATCAAACCATCATTGGTCAAACGCGAGGGCGATACATTGCTGGCGCTGCTCAACGAGGCGCGCCAGCTGACGGATGCGTCACTACCCGAGGCACTGCCTTCACCATTGACCAGCGATTTCAAGAAGCGTCTCAAGAGGCTGAAGGCCGTGGTCAATCGTGACGCTGAGCAGTTGGGTGTCGCACCGGAAGTGCTGATGCGGCGTCGTGACCTGGAAGCACTGGTCACGGCGAATCTGCGCAATGATCCGCTACCCTTGCCACAAGGCTGGCGTGGTGAACGGCTATCATCGGCATTGCGCCAGGTATTGGTTGATGAGGAGCTGGCATGAGCGCCGAACGACTGGTTTGTGAAGTGTTCAAGAGTTCGAGCAGGGAAGGGATGTATCTCTTCGTCGACAAGCGTGAAGGGCTGGAACACGTGCCCGATGCCTTGCTCGAGCGTTTCGGTGAGCCGGTCGCCATAATGACCCTGCTGCTCACGCCTGAACGACGGCTGGCGCGTGCCAGCACAAAGGACGTCATGGACAGCATTGTCGACAGCGGTTTCTATTTACAGATGCCGCCGGGCAAGGACGATCATCTACTGGACCGTTATCGAGCGCCGACTGAAGCGCGTTACTGATGCGTGAACGTTTCTGGGAGTGGTTGCCGCTTTCCGCGCTGACCCACGAAGAGTGGGAAGCGTTATGCGATGGTTGTGGCCAGTGTTGTCTGTTGAAGCTTGAAGACGAGGACACCGGTGACATCGCAACGCTGGATGTCGCCTGCCAGCTTCTGGATATTGGCAGCTGTCGCTGTAGTGACTATGACAATCGCTTCCAGCGTGTGCCTGGATGCACGCAACTCACCCCGGATCGAGTTGGCGATTTCCGTTGGCTACCTCACTCCTGTGCATATCGCCGTGTTCATGAAGGTCGCGGTCTGGCTGACTGGCATCCCTTGATTTCCGGCGATCCTGACAGTGTGCATCGTGCCGGTGTCAGTGTTTCCCACTACGCTGTCTCGGAACCCGATGTGCCTGATGACGAACTCGACGATCACATCATCGCCGTGCTCCCTATCCATGAATGATGGCTCTTTCCCGCCCCCCGACATGGCATGAGTCATGTTTTTCCGATGAATCGGGTATGGACTTTTCCTGTCGCATAATCAGTCTCTTTTCCGATGGTGCACTCGCGCTTGTCACGTAATGCTAACAGAGCATGTAACGGTTTGTTGTCCAG
Source organism: Aidingimonas halophila (assembly GCF_900106955.1). Taxonomy (GTDB): domain Bacteria; phylum Pseudomonadota; class Gammaproteobacteria; order Pseudomonadales; family Halomonadaceae; genus Aidingimonas; species Aidingimonas halophila. Next base: position 237,358 of record NZ_FNNI01000007.1, read on the forward strand.
CCTTCCTGGATAGCAATCATGGGCGGGTATTGACGGGTAAGATGATCATGCGAGGTGGATCATGGGACGCTGGACAACACTGACTTTGTCAGCAGTTCTAATAGCGGGGGCATCATCGGTTTGGGCGCAGTCATCCTGGGATAATGGCGATGTATCGGATGAGGCGTTATCCGAGATCATGGATGACCGTCTACCGGCTCCAGCCGCCGGTGGTGGTGGCGGTGGTGGTGCAGGTAGTGGCGGTTCCGGAAGCGGCGGGGGGGGATGCGGTGGCGGTGGTGCCGATAGTGGCGGCGGTTGCGGCGGTGGATCGTTCTTCCTGAATGTCGCCACAACGGGGGATAGTGTCGTACCCGGTGATGACGGTGGCAGCGATAATGGCTCAACGCCCGGCAGCGGCCCCGGACCGGGTACCGGTAATGGGGGCGGCTCCGGCGGTGGCGGTACCGGGGGTGGTAATGGCGGTACTGGTGGAGGCAATAGCGGAGGAACTGGAGGAGGCTCCAACGGCGGTGGAGGCGGCAACGGTAACGGCGGTGGTAGCGGCGGCGGTTCCAATGGCGGCAGTGGCGGTGGTGCCAGTGGTGGCGGTACCGGTGGTGGAGCGAATGGGGGTAGCGGTGGCAGTGCCAGTGGTGGCGGTACTGGCGGCGGTGCTAATGGAGGCTCCGGCGGAGGCAGTTAGACGACCGTTTGCGCCGGAGCCGTCCGATGGCAGTGAGTCGGGCTTACGAACGATCCAGGCTATCGGTTAGCCCCAAGGCCCATAGAATGAATGCATCCTGGCGGGCGTTGTCGCGCCAGGCCTTGAAGCGACCCGATGCGCCGCCATGTCCCGATGTCATGTCGGTATGTAACAGAACAGGACTGGCGTCGTGCATCCGGCGATCGAGGCGCCGTTCATGCAGGCGGGCATAGAGTTTGGCCGGCTCCCAATAAGGGACGCGGGAGTCGTGCCAACTGCTCTGCAGGAACAGGCATGGATAGGGCTGATCACTCAGATTGTCCAGCGGTGAGTAGGCAGCGATGCGATGATGCACGTCCGGGATCTCGGGGTTACCCCATTCGGTATATTCGGCGGTAGTCAGTGGCAGATTCGGATTCATCATGGTCCGTAATACATCCACGAAAGGCACATCGAGTACCGCGGCACAGAAAGCTTGCGGACGCATATTGAGGCTGGCCCCAACCAGTAACCCGCCGGCGCTGGCGCCATAAGCGACGATACGTCGGTCATCGGCCAGTCCAGCATCCACCAGGGCATCACGGGCAGCGAGAAAGTCCTGGAAGCTGTTTTCCTTGTGCTGGAGCTTCCCTTTCAGATACCAGGGCTCGCCGCGTTCGCCTCCCCCACGGACATGAGCCACGGCGAATGCCACCCCGCGGTCCAGTAGCTCCAGTCGAGCAATCGAAAACCACGGATCGAGTGCTTCACCGTAAGCGCCGTAACCATACAGTAGAACCGGCATGGGTGAATGGCCCAGTTTGTCGGCACGTGCCACGATCGACACCGGTACACGTTCACCATCGTGGGAGGTCGCCCATATCCGTTGTGCTTTCAGTTGCTCAGGAAGCAGATTGCCGTGGACGGGTTGTTGTTTCAGCAGTCTACGCTCCCCGCTATCCAGGTCGAACTCGATCCACTGTACGGGGTGAGTGAAGGACTCTTCCTCCAATCGCAGACGCCGTGTCCGGAAGTGTGGGGTGTCTGCAAGATATTGACTGCAGGGTGTCTCGGGCAAGGGAAGCGTCGAGTCCTGGTTGATCTGTTGATCGGGCGTCAGTTCGATGGTGCGTAGTCGACCCTGAGCTTCGTCGTGGTCGCGTTCCGTGATCACCAGCCCCCAGTCGAACGCATCCACTCCCTCCAATGTATGCGATTGCCGGTGGTCGAGCAGGGAGCGCCATTCCGTGGGCCGCTGTTGCTCGGCCCAATCCAGTCGGAAATGCGGGGCGTGTCGATTATGGAGTATATAGAAATACCCCGGGCGATGTTCCAGCACATACTCGACGCCGAGTTCGCGCTTTCGGAAACAGGAGGCTGGTGTGCTGGGTGACGCAGCAGGAATCAAGTGACACTCGGTGGTGTCCTTGGAGGCGCTCTCGATGATCAGCCATTCGCGTGAGCGTGTTTTGCCGAGATCGAGCCAGTATTCGGGATCGGGTTCATGAAAGATCCGGTAGGGTGTAGGCTCGTCAATCGATAAACGCCAGATGCTTTCGGGCCGCTGGGTTGCATCATAACGGGTGAACAGCAGGGTCCGGTTATCTTCGGCCCATATCAGATCCGGGCCGATATGCTCGAGCAATACCTCGGGATTGCCGTCCGGCAGTTGCTTGAGCATCAGCGTGAAATACTCGTCTCCCTGGGTGTCTTCCGTCCAGGCTAGCCAGGTTTCGTCGGGTGAGAGCGCCATGTCCCCGAGTTCGAGGAAGTCCTTGTCACTGGCCCTGGCCTGAAGATCAAGAAAACAACGTTTCTGCCGATAATCTTCGTTGGGATGTCGCCACCAACTGGGATAGTCACCATCTTCGGTTGTTTCACTCCAGTAGGTATAGTGATCGAGAGGCGTTGCCAGTCCGGTGATCGCGAGTTCCCGGCGAGCTAAATGGCCGTGGTACAAACTGTCGATCAGCGGTTCGAGCGAGCTGAACCAGTCACGGCTATGGGCATTGGCAGCTTCCAAAAAGGCCTTGACGGCTGGGTCATCACGCTGTTCCAGCCAATGCCAGTCGGGATCGTCCGCATGGCGAAATTCGGGCAGGAACCTTTCAGGAACGGCAACGTCGTGGTCACGGGGTGGCTGTGCTTTCATAAGGTGCGGTGTACCATGGGAAGTAGTGTTCAAGGAGAGATAGTATGTTGATTTCTGACTCGATACCGTTGCTGTGGGTTGCCTACATCCTACTGTCAGTGATTGTACTGGTCACCGGGTATCTCGGTATCCGCTTCGTACCACGTCTGCCCCGACTGATGATAACCGGCATTGTCGCTGGCACATTGTGGATGCCGTGGCGATTTTCACTACCGCTGATGGAAGAGGAGGGCGGTACCTATCAAGGTATCGCACCGGCCATCGTGGTGACGACCGTTGATTTTCTGCAAGGTGGGCTGAAAGCAGCCCCTTTGGTCATGGTGGCAATAGGGGCCTTGTCGGGGGCCATGGCAGGGGCCGCCGTCTGGTGGTTCTGGCCACGGCAGGCGGATGGATCATCAGCGGGTGGCAGTGCTTCAAACAAGCCCGAGGGTGGTGTCGAGCGACAGGAACGTCGTGAGCCGGTGATTGGATGAAGGAGGTCGAATGCGCGTGCTGCTAGTGGTCATCGCCTGGAGTCTGGCCTGGATGGCGACACCCGCGCTGGCCCAGAACGATCCGGACGCATCGGCATCCATCATGACGCGGGATGTCGGCAGTCTGACTGTGAATGATGACCGTCCGACTCCGGACGTCCGTGTGATCTTCGATGTGTCCGGCAGCATGCGCGACAATGACCCCGACCGGTTGAGCGTGAGTGCCCTGGAATTGCTGACCGCCCTGTTGCCTTCCGGTATTCACGGCGGGATCTGGCGTTTTGGTGAACGAGTCGACAATGCCTTGCCGGTGGCTCCCATCGGTCGTCAATGGCGCAATGACGCATCGCAACTGGCGCCTTCCCTCGTCGAGTATCAGCAGTACACCGACATCGAAGCGGCCGTACAGGCGGCAGCCGAGGAAGATGCCGGGAATCGTCAGCGTCATCTGATACTGTTGACCGATGGCATGATCGACCTTCCCGATGACGCGGATCGCAGCGACGACGAGTCGCGGGAGCGGCTGCTCGATGAGCTGGTACCCCGGTTGGCGGATGAAGGAACGATCATTCATGCGATCGCCTTTTCGCCGGATGCCGACCTGTCTCTGGTGGAACGCCTGGCTCAATCCGCGGACGGGCTGGCGGCATTGGCCGAGACCCCCGATGTGCTGTTGCGCTCCTTCCTGGATATCCTGGAACGGATTTTTCCCGCTGACCAAGTGCCGCTGGACGATGACCGCTTCGTCATCGACCCGGATGTCGAATCCTTCTCGGCACTATTGTTTCATGAGCCCGATGCCGATTCGCCGACCCTGGTCGGACCGGATGGCCGTCGTTACGAGCAGGGTGACGAGCTGCCCGACGACATCCGCTGGCAAAGTGAGTCACGCTTCGACCTGATCACGATACCATCCCCGGAAGAGGGCGAGTGGCGGATCGAGGGCGACGTCGGTGATGAGAGTCGTATCAATGTCTCGTCGTCGCTGGTTCTGCGGACGTCTCCCTTGCCCCCGACGCTCTATCTGGGCTTCGATCTACCGGTTTCGGCCTGGCTGGAGGAAGATGGGGAACGCACCTCGAACCTCCCCGAAGGGCTTGAGGTCAGAGCGGAACTGTCCGATATGGGGGGTGAGGTCCAGAAGGCTACCCGGATGGATCATGACGAGGAGGGACAGCGTTTCGTCGGCATGTTGCCCGCCCCGGAACGGACCGGTAATGCGCGCCTGGTCATCAGTGCCGAGGCCGAGGACTTCCAGCGGCAACGGGTTCAGGCGGTGAATGTCCTGCCTCCCATCAGCGCTCGGATCGACGAGCAGGGCAAGCGCGTTGAGTTGATCGCCGAACATCCGGGCATTGCTCGTGACAACACCGATTTACGTGCCGAATTGCAGGGTGAGTCACTCGATATCGAAGCGCTGGACGACCGTCATTGGGTGCTGGAATTGCCTGAACTGGATGCCGATGTGCGTGTCCCCTTGTCGTTCGACGCGACTGTCGAACTCGACGGTGAATCGCGGGAGTTGCGGTTACCGAATCTGGTTCTCAACCCCGATGGTCGTATCGGCCTGGGCGGGGCGAATATTGACGCCGAAGGGATCGAGGGACAGGCCCTGGCCAGCGGAGATGAAAAGTCGGAGCAGGACCATGAGACGGATGACGCCACGCATCATTGGTTGGAGGAGCTGACGACTCAACTGAATGAAGGCGTTGAAGCGCTGTGGCTCTCGAGCGTTCCCCAGATCGAACGCTTCGGGCGCGAGATGGGACTCGAGCCCCGTCTGGCACGTTGGTGGCCTTGGTTGTTATTGGGACTGATCGTGTTCATCACTCTTGCAGGTCTGGCATGGCGTCGCGCTGCCGTGCGCCGGCGCAGAGTTCGGGAGGAGCCACATGTGTGAGCTGTTGGGCATGAGTGCCAACGTGCCCACGGACATCTGCTTCAGTTTCACCGGTTTCCTGCATCGAGGTGGAGGCACCGGCCCGCATCGGGATGGGTGGGGTATCGCGTTCTATGAAGAGGGCGGGTATCGCGATTTTCGGGACCCGCACCCCTCCATCGACTCGCCGATCGCGCGGTTGATCTGTGATTACCCGATCAAGTCACATGTGGTGATCAGCCACATTCGCCAGGCCAATGTCGGCACGATTCGGCTGGCGAACACCCACCCCTTTACCCGGGAAATGTGGGGGCGTCCCTGGTGCTATGCACACAATGGACAGCTCGAGGGGTGGGAGTCACTGCCGCTGTCGTTCTACCGTCCCGTCGGTGATACCGATAGCGAGCGTGCTTTCTGCTTCCTGATGGGAGAGTTGCGCCAACGCTTTCCCGACCCGCCCGATGACCGTGATTCGATGTGGTGTGTGTTGCATGGGCTCTGTGAACACTTGCGGCGACTGGGTGTTTTCAATCTCCTGCTCTCCGATGGGCGCTATCTCTACGCGTATTGTACGACCAAACTGGTCCATATCACCCGGCGGGCGCCGTTCGGCAAGGCCAGCCTGTCGGATGCCGAATTGACCGTGAACTTCGAAGAGCATACGACACCCAATGACGTCGTGTCGGTGTTGGCAACCGAACCCTTGACCGACAACGAGCGCTGGACTGCCATGGAACCAGGCGAGTTGCTGGTCTGGAAGGATGGGGAAATCCAGCAGCGGCTGGGGCCATTGGACTAAATGGCAAACGTAAGTTTCAATCGATCGTTTTACACTGTATCGGGCTTTGAGATACGTTAGCGAGAATCAGAGTCAAAGGTATGGAGAGATATTCCCTACCGGTCGAATAACAATACGGTCAGTGTTCCTGTCAGGATGACGAGACACTGACATGTCATGGAGATAGCCCATGAGCGAGCACGCCAATCCCCCCATTCTGACAGGGCAGCCCATCGAAGGGCTGGATGACTACGCGTCGGTTCTCGACGTCTTTCGGGCATCCGTAGCGCGTTTTGCCGATAAACCGGCATTCAGTTGCATGGGGCAGACCCTGACTTATGCAGCGCTGGACCGCTTGTCGAGGGATTTCGCTGCCTGGTTGCAAAATGACACGACGCTTCGACCGGGGGATCGAATTGCCATTCAACTGCCGAACGTGCTGCAGTTTCCCGTGGCTGTCTTCGGGGCATTACGCGCCGGCCTGATAGTGGTCAATACCAATCCGCTTTATACCGAACGCGAAATGGCCCACCAGTTCAGCGATTCCGGGACCAAGGCCATCCTCATCCTGGCCAATATGGCCAACAAGCTGGAACGCATACTGGATAAAACGACGCTTGAGCATATCGTGGTAACCGAGCTGGGCGATTTGCATGGCGCTCCAAAGCGCTGGCTTATCAATACTGTCGTCAAACATGTGAAAAAGATGGTGCCCGACTACCAGTTACCGATGGCGATGCCGTTCCGGCAGACGCTGGCGCACGGTCGTGAGCTTCCTCTCCAGGAAGCAGAGCATCGACCCGAGGATGTCGCCGCCCTGCAATATACGGGCGGAACGACGGGCCGTGCGAAAGGCTCCATGCTCACGCATCGCAACCTGATCGCCAATATGTTGCAGGCTCGTGCCGCCATCGGGCCGGGACTGGGCGAGGGGTGTGAAACCATCATTGCACCGTTGCCGGTCTACCATATCTACACCTTCACGGTGAACTGTCTGTTCATGGTCGAGACCGGCAACCACTCGGTGCTGATCACCAATCCGCGTGATCTCGACGCCTTCGTCAAGGAATTGAGATCCTGGTCATTCAGCGGCTTCATCGGCCTCAATACGTTGTTCAATGCGCTCTGTAACCGTGAAGATTTTCGCCAACTCGATTTTTCCCGGCTCAAACTGACCATATCCGGGGGAATGGCTCTCACTCAGGCAGTCGCCAAGCGTTGGGAAGAAGTGACGGGCTGTCCGGTGGCGGAAGGTTATGGTTTGACCGAGACATCACCGGTCGTGAGCTTCAACCCGGTGGACGCGATCCAGCTGGGCACGATCGGCAAGCCGGTCGTTGGCACGTCCGTCAAGGTCGTGGACGCGGACGGCAGCGATCTTCCACTGGGCGAACCGGGTGAGCTCTGCGTGAAAGGACCGCAGGTGATGAAAGGGTATTGGTGTCGTGACGAGGACTCTACCCAGGCCATCGATGCCGATGGTTGGTTCCACACCGGCGACATTGCCATCCTCCAGGAGGACGGCTATATACGCATCGTCGATCGCAAGAAAGACATGATCAATGTCTCCGGTTTCAATGTGTATCCCAATGAGATCGAGGATGTCGTCGCCGCTCATCCCGATGTCGTCGAGGTGGCCGCCGTCGGCGTGCCGGACGATGGTGCCGGCGAAGCGGTCAAGTTATTCGTGGTGTCTCGCAATGCCGATCTCGACGCCGAAACGTTGCGGACCTGGTGCAAGCAACAGTTGACGGCCTACAAGGTGCCGAAGTATGTGACATTTCGCGATGAACTGCCGAAAACCAACGTCGGCAAGGTCCTTCGTCGTGAGCTGCGTGATAACACCGACGAGAAGTGAGCTCCAAAGGGGCAGGCCGATTAGGCGCAAGGCATCGTGGAGCGTTACAATGGCATCATCGTCCGCTACATGAGACGGATCGTTGTCGTTCCATCGAAAGAGGCTGGCTTGAACACCACGACCACGCGTCCTGCCGACTCCCGTGCACAATCCCGTATCGAGACTCTTGCCTCGCAACTTGATGAGGCCATGTTGAGTGATGCCCATGAGTTTCACCGTCGTCTGGCCGGACTGAAACGCCGGGTACGTGACGGCAAGCCCGTCGACCGTGGCCTCAACGATATCGAGCGCAGGCTGGCGCAGTCGCGTGCTGCCGTTGAGCGCCGCCGCGGGGCGAACGTCCGTCTCGACTACCCGGAAGAGTTGCCGGTTGCCGAGCGCCGGGGAGATATCCTCGAGGCATTGACGGACAACCAGGTAGTGGTCGTGGCGGGCGAGACCGGTTCGGGCAAGACCACGCAACTACCGAAACTGTGTCTGGAACTGGGGCTGGGGCGTCGAGGGCTGATCGGTCATACCCAACCCCGCCGCTTGGCCGCGCGTTCGGTGGCGACCCGCCTGGCCGAAGAGTTGCAGGTGCCGTTGGGTGAGCAGGTCGGCTATCAAGTTCGCTTCACCGACCAGACCGGCGACGATACCCTGGTCAAGCTCATGACCGATGGCATCATGCTGGCGGAAACCCAGCACGACCCCGACCTGTCTCGCTATGAAGCCATCATTATCGATGAGGCGCATGAACGCAGTCTCAATATCGATTTTCTGCTGGGATATCTCAAGCGGCTGACACGGCGACGCCCGGATCTGAAGATCATCATCACGTCGGCGACCATCGATGTCGAGCGGGTCGCCGCCCATTTCGGCGAGAACGAGCCGGCACCGGTCGTCGAGGTCAGCGGTCGGACGTATCCCGTCGAGACCCGGTACCGTCCGTTGGTACGGGCAACCGATGACGAGGAGGACCGGACGCTGCAGGAAGGGATTCTGCACGCGGTGGAAGAGGTCGAGTCCATCGAACGGGAGAAGCGCTGGTTCCATGGCCCGCGCGATGTCCTGATCTTCCTGCCCGGTGAGCGCGAGATTCGTGAAACGGCCGATACCTTGCGTCGGGCCCAATTGCGCGACACTGAAATTCTGCCGCTTTATGCCCGCCTCTCCAACAGTGAACAGAATCGCGTCTTTACATCGCATACCGGGCGCCGCATCGTGCTGGCGACCAACGTCGCGGAAACCTCGTTGACGGTACCTGGCATTCGTTATGTGATCGATCCGGGACTGGTCCGCATCAGCCGCTACAGCTATCGCGCCAAGATCCAGCGTCTGCCGGTGGAGCCTGTCAGTCAGGCCAGTGCCGAACAACGTAAAGGGCGCTGTGGCCGGATTGCCGAAGGGGTCTGTATCCGGCTGTATGATGAGGATGACTTTCTCGCTCGCCCGCCATTCACCGAACCCGAGATCCAGCGTACCAACCTGGCCTCGGTGATTCTCTCGATGCTGGCACTGCGGCTCGGGGATATCGAAGACTTTCCCTTTGTCGATCCCCCTGATCGTCGCTTCATCAAGGATGGCTTTCGACTGTTGTACGAGCTGGGCGCCGTCGACGATCGGCAAGGGTTGACGGCCACTGGCCGGCGTTTGGCCCGCCTGCCCATCGATCCCCGCCTGGCACGCATGCTGATTGCCGGGGCCGAGAATGACAGCCTGCGCGACGTGTTGATCGTGGTGAGCGCTCTGGCCATCCAGGACCCTCGCGACCGGCCGGCGGAAAAACGCCAGGCTGCCGACCAGGCCCACAAGCGCTGGGAAGATCCTGATTCCGATTTCGTTGCCTGGCTGAACCTCTGGGAAGGCTTCGAGGCAGCGCGCAATGAGTTGTCCGGTAATCAGTTGCGGCGCTGGTGTCGAGAGCATTACCTCAATTATCTGCGCTTGCGTGAGTGGCACGATACCTTCCGGCAGTTGCGTCAACTGCTTCGCGACATGGATATCCAGGTGCCGCCGGCCCAGCCTGCCGCGACGACTGCATCGAACGATGCGTCAGGCGTCGGTGAGCAGCAGGGACGCTATACGGCCAAGCTGCACCAAGCGTTGTTGACGGGGCTGTTGTCGAATATCGGCCAGTGGCTGGAAAACCGTGATTACCTGGGCGCCCGCAATCGCAAGTTCCTGATCCATCCGGGGTCGGGATTGGCCAAAAAGCGTCCCAAATGGATCATGGCCTTCGAGCTGGTGGAAACATCACAACTATTCGCCCGCCAGGTGGCGCGCATTGACCCGACGTGGATCGAACCGCTGGCGGGGCATCTGGTCAAGCGTAGTTACAGCGAACCGCACTGGGAGATGAAGCGGGCCCAGGTTGTCGCGTTCGAACAAGTGACGCTGTTCGGCTTGCCGATCGTTGCTCGACGCAAGGTGCATTATGGTCCCATTGCACCCGTCGAGGCGCGCGAACTGTTCATACGTCGTGCGCTGGTCGAGGGTGAGTATCGCACCAGGGCGGAATTCTTTACTCACAATCGCGCCCTGATCGGTGAAGTCGAAGATCTCGAGGACCGGGCACGCCGCCGGGATATCCTGGTCGACGAAGAAACGCTGTTCGCCTTTTACGATGAACGCATTCCGGCGGATATCGTCAATGGCAAGGGATTCGAGCGCTGGCGTCGCGAGGCGGAGGCAGAGAACCCCGATATCCTCAAGCTCGACAAGGCCGCGTTGATGGCTCGCGAAGCCGAGGATGTGACGGTTGAGCAGTATCCCGACGAGTTGAATCTAGGCGGTGTGCGCTATCCCTTGAGCTATCATTTCCAGCCAGGTGCATCGGATGATGGTGTAACGCTGACGGTGCCGGCTGCCATGTTGTCGCAGCTCCCGCGGGCGCGTCTGGAATGGTTGGTGCCCGGACTGCTACGTGAGAAGTGCATTGCGCTACTCAAGGCCTTGCCGAAGTCCATCCGTCGCCAGGTCGTACCGATTCCCGATTGGGTCGATGCTGCTCTGGAGGCCATGCAGCCGGATGATGTGCCATTGACCGTTGCGTTGGGTGAGTTTCTGCGGGTCAAGACCGGGCTGCGGCTATCGCCCGATGACTGGCGGACCGACCAGCTCGAGCACCATCTGATGATGAACCTGCGGGTTGTCGATCATGAGGGCAATGTGCTGGGGGAGGGGCGAGATATCGATGGCTTGATCCAGCGTTTCGAGCATGCCGCCAGCGAGGGAGCCAAATCATTGGCCAGCCAGGCACGGATCGACGACCGACTCGACGACTTACCCGAGACACCGCTACCGGAATCGCGCGTAACGGCCCAGGCAGGCATTCGGGTGGAGGCCTACCTGGCGCTCGTGGAGGGCGATGGCGGCTTGGGTGTGGAGCTTTTCGATCACGCTGACAAGGCGCTCGAGGCGCATCGCCATGGGATCAAGCGTCTGGCCATGCAACGCCTGCCGGAGCAGGTACGCATGTTGAAACGCGTCGATGGCCTCGACCGCTGCGCCTTGCTGTTCGCCAATGTCGGCAGCAAGCAACAGTTGATCGATGATGTGGTGGAGGCAACGTTCCTGCAAGTCGTAGCCACCGATCCGCTACCGAGATCTCAGTCGGCACTGCACGAGCGCCTGGAGAACACTCGTGCCGCTCTGGTGCCCCATGGCGAACGACTCGTGAGCACGGTGGAGAAAGCGCTGACCGGTCATCTGGCTGTGACCAAGGCGTTGAAAGGCAATCTGAGTCTGGCTCTGTCGCTGGTATACAGTGATATCAAGGCACAGATGCAGCGCCTGGTGTACCCCGGATTCATCGCACAGGCCGGCGAGTGGTTGGCTCACTATCCGCGTTACATGGAAGCCGCTGCCATCCGGCTGGAGAAGGCACCTCGTGAGCGCCAGCGAGATCAGATGCTGATGCAACAGGTACAGGAATTCGAAACACGCCTGGCGGAGCGCCGTAAAGCGAGCCGTCGCAGCGGTATCGAGGATGCCGGACTCGATGAATTCGGCTGGTGGATCGAAGAGTTGCGAGTCTCCTATTTTGCTCAGCAACTGGGTACGCTGATACCGGTCTCGGAAAAGCGGTTGGAACGTCGGTGGGCGGAAATAACCCGTGTATAATCATTCGCCGACTATGCATTTCTGCGCTAGGGTAGCAGTCGAACAGCAAATCTCCTCGGGAGATGCGACAATCGCGGTATATGAGATGGGACAGCACAGGGTGAGTCGATGACACGCAAGGGAACGCCAGGAACAGCAGTAGCTATCCACCGGTGGGGCGTATCGTTGCTAGGAGCGATATTGCTGTCGGGATGTGCCAGCCAGCAAACAGCACAGGACGATCGGAGTCCCGAGGATCCGTGGGAAGGATTCAATCGCGGTGTATTTGCCTTCAATGAAGTGATTGACCGCTATGCGCTCAAACCGGCCGCTCAAGGTTACGATGCCGTCACACCGGAACCGGTACAAATCGGCGTGGGTAATTTCTTTTCCAATCTCGGTGAGATTCGCACGGCACTCAACAGTGTTCTGCAGGGCAAGCCGGGTAATGCCGGAGTGGCATCCGGTCGTTTCGTGATCAATACCGTCGTCGGGGTTGGGGGGTTGCTCGATCATGCGACAGCGATGGGACTGACGGTCGACGGTGAGGACTTCGGCCAGACGCTGGGGGTCTGGGGACTCGATTCCGGTCCCTACCTGGTGCTGCCGCTGTTGGGGCCGAGTACGGTGCGTGATACGGCGGGCCTGCCGGTGGATATGTACACGTATCCGCTGACGTATGTCGAGGATGACCCGACGCGATACGGGCTGACATTCCTGCGTGTGGTCGATACCCGAGCCGGTTTCCTCGAACAGGAGGAACTGATCCGAGGAGATCGCTACAGCTTCATCCGTGACAGCTATCTGCAACGTCGTCGTTACGAGGTCAGTGATGGCGAGACAGGCGACGATCCGTTCGCGAGTGACGATTTCGATTTCAGTGATGATGATTTCGACGACGTCGATCTTGATGATGCGTATGCCGATTAGCACGGGATTCCTATGGCAACCCAACGACGTTTGATCGGCATCGTCGATCGGCCCGGCCCCGATCGTGATGCATTGGCCGAAACCATCGCCAGGGGGGAGTTCGCTGTCGTTGCGGCAGAGCATGTCGACGACCTGCCTCGCGAAACGGTAATGGTCGTCGCTCACGCGCGGGCGGTACCTGCACAGGAATGGCCTTCTCTGGCGGCCAGGCTACCGACCATGGTCGTCAGCGAGTCACGACTGGACAGTGACCTGCTCAAGGCCGTGGATGCCGGCATGGTCGATTATGTCGTCGAACCGTTGCGTCATGGCGATATCCTGCGCCGAATGATAGGCAAGGTTATCGACAACCGTCGTCTGGCCGACGAGCATGAGCGGGACCGTGTGAATCTCGCCGAACTCAACGAAACGCTGGAAACTCACCTGGCCATGTTGCGCCTCGATCAGCAGGCGGGGGGACATATTCAGCGTAAACTGCTTCCTCTCCGGCCTCAGTCGATTGCCGGTGTCACGTATGATTATTGGTTGGCACCGTCACTTTATCTTTCCGGTGATTTTCTTGATTTCCATCGCTATGACGAGCGGTTCAGCGTATTCTATTTTGCCGATGTCTCTGGACATGGCGCCTCCTCGGCTTTCGTGACCGTGCTGCTGAAATATCTATGCAACCACTGGCTTGGGGAATGGGATGGCCGACAGCCGGAGCATCTGCCATCTTCCTGGTTGGGCAAGCTCAACCGAGAACTGCTGGATACCGGTATCGGCAAGCACGCGACCTTGTTCGTGGGGGTCGTCGACCACCGGGAGCGCTACCTGCATTACTCACTGGGAGCGCAAATGCCGATGCCGATGCTGGTGGTGAATGAGAATATACAGGTGCTACCGGGCGAGGGAATGCCGGTGGGCTTGTTTCCCAGCGTGGAATATCCCAATCTGGGGATGGAATTGCCATCGGACTTTCGTTTGTGGCTGTGTTCCGATGGCATATTGGAGTGTTTGTCGGGCGATACGCTCGATCGGCGGCTCAAGGAACTCGAGCGTCTGGTGCTTGCCAGCAAGGATCTGGAAGCATTGCGGGGAAGCTTGGCGCTTGGTGACGTGCCGGATAATGACGAAGACGCCGTTATTCAACGTGCACCGGGATATGAAGAGCTTCCGGATGACTTGACGATCATGACGTTGAATGGGTTTGGCGATGATAATGCATGAAGGGCGACTGAAGGCAGCATTCGATTCGGGTGTCTTCGTGCTTAAGTTATGCGGTGATGTGCGGCTGACCCTGTGTGCCACCCTGGATCAGCAGGCCGCCCGATTGGCCGAGACGCCTGGACTCAAGGCAGTCATGGTCGATTTGCGTGAAGCGACCAATGTGGATTCGACCGCATTGGGATTTCTCGCCAAGGTCGCGATGGCGGTGAAAGGGCGTCTGGAGCAGCCACCGACCATCGTGGCCGATAATCCCGATGTCCAGCGAATGCTGGATGTCATGGGGTTTTCGCGTTTTTTCACCCTTGTCGAGACGCCACTGACCGAACCGTCGGAACTGGATGAACTGCCGCAGATCGACGCCGATGAATCGGCTCTCCAGCAGCGCATTCTCGAAGCCCATCGTATTCTGATGCGAATGAATGAGCATAACCGCGAGGAGTTCCAGCCTCTGGTCGATCTGCTCGAAGCGCAGAAAACTCATGATCATGTAGATTGATTCGCACACTCCTGTCCGGTCTGTTCGTCGGGTGAGTCGCCTTTTCCGCTGAGCGGCGAAATCGGCTATCATTAGCACCCTATCTTTTTCTTCAGGCCAAGGAGTGTGCCTCTTGTCGCTCAGTGCTCATCGAGTTGCCTTGCTGGTAGCCGCCAATACGGCTCTGGCTCCCTTTGCCATCGATGCCTACTTACCTGCCATGCCGGCTCTGGCCGATGCCGTAGGTGCCAGCATCCATCGCACGGAGCTCTCGATCAGTGTGTTTCTCTTGGGCTTTGCGTTGGGACAACTGACGTGCGGCCCACTGTCCGATCGGGTGGGACGCAAGCCGGTGTTGTTGGCTGGGCTGACCGTCTTCCTGATCGCCAGCCTGGCGATTACCCAGGTCGAGTCGCTTTATACGCTGTGGGCGTTTCGTTTCATTCAAGCACTCGGTGGCGGGGCTTGTGTGGTCAACTCAGCCGCCATCGTGCGCGACTGTTTCAGTGGGCGTGAGGCCGCCAAGGTCATGTCGACCATGGCGATGATCATGATGTTGGCGCCGTTGGCGGCACCGGCGGTCGGCAGTGGCCTGTTGTACCTCGCCGACTGGTGGCTGATCTTCGTATTTCTTGCCTGCTATGCCGGTTTCTTGATGTGGTTGCTCGGAACACGACTGCCCGAGACCCGCGATCCACATCAGCCGGTGGCATCGCCACGCCAGGTATTGGCCAATTACGCCAGTGTCTTTCGTCATCGCGAGGCCATGGGGTATATTTGTGCCGTGGCGATGGCCTTTGCGGGCATGTTCGCTTTCGTGACCGCCTCGCCATTTCTCTATATGGAATATTACGGGTTGTCGCCGGCCATCTACCCGTTGGTCTTCGGGGCGAACGTCGTCGTGATGGCTGCCTCCAATCGTCTCAACATCCGGTTGTTACGCCGTCGTAGCCCACAGCAGAATCTCGCCCTCGGCCTGGCCATCCAGTGGGTCGTTGCGATGCTGCTGGTTGGGTTGGTGGCCTCGGGACTGGATTCGCTATGGACGGTGGTGCCGTTGATCATGCTGTTCATGGGGGTGATGGGACTGATCGCCCCCAATGCAATCTCGTCGCTGCTGGATCACTTTTCCCATATGAGTGCGACGGCGACGGCCTTGCTGGGCAGCATTCAGTTCACCAGTGGTGCCCTGTCCGGCGTTCTGGTCGGCGCGTTCGAGATCGAGAGCGCATGGCCCATGGTATTGACCATGCTGGGCGTGGCGACAATCGGCAATTCAGGCCTGCGTGTGCTGGCAGGACGTGCCGGACGTGAATGAGTCCTTGGTAAGTCCATTACTGGTCTGGATCGATATGAGCCCGGTCTCCTGGTTGGGCTGTAGTGTGATCCTGCTGCTGGGGGCGTTCGTTCAACGGGCCACGGGGTTCGGTTTGGCGGTCGTCGGGGCACCGTTGATATTGCCGCTGGAGCCGCGACTGGTGCCGGTGGTGCTGGTGATTTTCGGTTTGATGGTGTCATTGATGATGTTGCGTCAGTATCGCCGGGAGATTCGCGTCGACGCGATCGGTATGGCATTGATTGGACGCATCCCTGGGACAGCACTGGGTATCTGGCTGTTGCTGGTCGCCCCTCTGGCGGTGATGGAAGTGACCATCGCCGGTATCGTGCTGTTTGCGGTTGCGGTGAGCCTGGCGCGCTTCAGCCTGCCGGTCAATCGAATGACGCTGTTTTCCGCCGGTATTCTTTCCGGCGTTTTCGGTACGGTATCGGCGATCGGAGGCCCGCCGATCGCCTTGCTGATGCAACGCTTGCCGCCGGATAGTGTGCGCGGGAATCTCGCTGCATTCTTTACCGTCAGTGCCTCGATGACCCTTGTGGCGTTAATGCTCGCCGGACGTATCGAACTCTGGCATCTCGGACTGGCGATCACGTTCATTCCCGCCATATTGATGGGGAATGGCCTGGCCAAGGCACTGTCCCGTCATCTGGATCCCGTCATCATTCGTCTGGGATCATTGGCGCTCTGCACGGCGGCCGCCATAGGCCTGTTGATCTGAAGCATCATTTTTTTCGTGATGCCGTTGCGGTTGTCATGAAGCTGTCATTTTCTGTCGGCAATGTGTGCGTTGCGGAAGTTGAACACTCTCATCGACAGGAGTTACTCGCATGAACCGCATCCTCAAGACCACTGCTATCGCTGCTGCTGCCATGAGCGTGGCCAGTGTCGCTCAAGCCCGCGATCAGATCCGTATCGTCGGCTCCAGTACCGTCTACCCGTTCGCCAGCTATGTCACCGAAGAATTCGGTGCCACTACCGAATATCCGACACCGGTCATCGAGTCCACGGGTTCCGGCGGTGGCATCCGCCTGTTCTGCGAAGGTGTCGGCGAAGGTACGCCGGATATTACCAATGCCTCACGCCGCATGAAGCCATCCGAGCTGGAAGGCTGCATGGAAAATGGGGTGGAGGACGTCACCGAGGCCATGATCGGCTATGACGGGATCGCTTTTGCGCAGTCCAGTGAAAACGATGCCGTCGACTTGACTCGTGAGCAGATCTTCCTGGCGGTGGCCGCTCAGGTGCCTCAGGATGGTGAGTTGGTGGATAACCCCTACGAGACCTGGAGCGACATTGATTCGTCGCTGCCCGATCGCGAGATTTCGATCTATGGCCCACCGACGACTTCCGGTACGCGTGATGCGTTCGAAGAACTGGTCATGGAAGCCGCTTCCGAAGAAATGGATGAATATGGCGGTGAAGGCTATACCGATATACGTGACGATGGGGCGTACACCGATGCCGGTGAGAATGACAACCTGATCGTTCAGCGCCTGACAGAAGACACCGATGCCTTCGGCATCTTCGGCTATTCGTTCCTTGAAGAGAACAGCAATAGCTTGATCGGTTCCAGCATCGATGGCGTCGAGCCTACTCCGGAAGCGATCAGCTCTGGCGACTACCCGGTGTCTCGTTCACTGTTCTTCTACGTCAAGAATCAGCACGCTGACGATGTGCCGCCGCTGTACGAATACGTCGACATGTTCATGACCGAGCAGATGATAGGCGATGGTGGCTACCTGATGGATATCGGTCTGATCCCGCTGCCGGAAGACATGCGTGAGCAACAACGTCAGGATGTATCGGATCGCGATACGCTTGAGGTCGCTGATCTGGAAGAGTAAGTGTGGCGACTGTTCGCTGACGAGGCCGGTAGCGGTTGCTGCCGGCCCGTTGTCGTTAGGTACCTGATATCAGGTTGATTCATCCGAGAGAGACCCAATGCAGACCAACCAGATTTTCCTGCTGTTCTGCGGCATTCTGCTGCTACTAGGGTTGGTAGCGTTTTTCCTGGGACGCGCCAAGGCGGCTCGTGTGCGCGGGGCAGGAATCTCAATGTACGCACAACCTGACCAATATGCTTGGTTCACCGTACTCTCCACCGCCGGTCCTGCTTTGATGGTGGGGGCCATTGGTGCCTTCGTCATGTTGTTACTGGGTGCCGAGATACCGACGTTCTATCTACTATCAGGCAGCTTGGTAGTGGCCGCCGTCGGCTTGGCTGTAGGTGTGATGCAAGTACGGCCGGAGTTCCACGCCCGTCAGGCCATCGAACACGTGATTC
The DNA here is from genome assembly GCF_900106955.1 of Aidingimonas halophila. Taxonomy (GTDB): domain Bacteria; phylum Pseudomonadota; class Gammaproteobacteria; order Pseudomonadales; family Halomonadaceae; genus Aidingimonas; species Aidingimonas halophila. The sequence goes on from NZ_FNNI01000007.1 coordinate 255,485, forward strand.
GACTGTTGCTGGCCGGAGCGGCACTGATCTCTATATTCACGACGTTCGGTATTCTTTTCTCGATCATTTTCGAGGCGTTGCGGTTCTTCCAGAAGGAGAGTCTCTGGGAGTTCATCACCGGCACCACCTGGTCGCCGGGAGCCAGTTTCCTGGAAGCTGCGGGACGCGCCGAAGAGGGCAGTGGCGGGGGCCAGTTCGGGTCGATACCACTGTTTGCCGGCACCATGATGATTACTTTGATTGCGATGTTGGTGGCCATCCCCATCGGCTTGATGTCATCGATCTACATGTCGGAATTCGCCCCGCACCGGGTACGCGGTATCGCCAAGCCCATGCTGGAGATCCTCGCCGGCATTCCGACGGTGGTATACGGCTTTTTTGCAGCGATCACCGTGGCTCCGATCATTGTCGATGTGGCTGGTTTCTTTGGACTCGACGCGGCCTATAACAATGCGGTTGCGCCGGGTATGGTCATGGGGATCATGATCATCCCGTTCATTTCCTCATTGTCCGACGATGTCATCAATTCGGTGCCGGATAGCCTGCGCCAGGGCGCCTTGGCGCTGGGTATGACCAATAGCGAGACCATCAAGCACGTCGTATTGCCGGCAGCGCTGCCTGGTATTATTTCTGCGTCATTGCTGGCGGTATCCCGCGCTTTGGGCGAAACCATGATCGTGGTCATGGCAGCAGGCATGCGACCCAATCTGACAGCTAATCCGTTAGAAGACATGACGACGGTTACCGTCAGTATCGTGGCAGCTCTGACCGGCGATCAGGAGTTCGAAAGTTCAGCAACACTCTCGGCGTTTGCCTTGGGGCTGGCGCTATTCGTGGTGACGCTGACTCTCAATATCGTGTCGGTGGTGATGATTCGTCGCTTCCGCGAAAAATACCGCATCAACGACTTGTGATCGACGAGGTGTAATCCAGTCATGAGCCATTCCTTTGATGAAATATCCGCGCAACTCAAGCGTCGGCACCGTAAGTCCGCTCGGCTCAAATGGATGTCGATGGCATCGCTCGGCATAGCGCTTCTCTTCCTGGTAGTGTTTTTCGCCGACATGTTGAACAAGGGGTTGCCAGCGTTCCAGCAGGCCTATGTGCAGGTCGAAGTCGATTACAATGAAGATGCCGAGACCATGGGCCGCGCGGCATTGGACCCAGAGATCGCATCGTTGGTGAGCCGTAGTTTCGAGCGACTGATTCCCGGCATGATACGTGACGACGCTGACTTGCTCGGCACAACGGAAACGCGTTGGGTATTGACCAACAGTCAGGTCGATCAATATCTGAAAGGGCATCGCAATGAACTGAGCGACGATGAAAAGGCCGCCATCGATGAACGGGTCGAGGATGGCCAGGTGGATATGAAGTTCAACACGACCTTCTTTAGCCAGGGCGACTCAAAGATGGCTGAACGTGCCGGTATCATGGCAGCCGCCGTCGGCACCATCATGACCATGCTCGTGACCTTGGCGGTGTCGTTTCCCATCGGGGTCATGACCGCTATCTATCTGGAGGAATTTGCTCCGGACAATCGCTTTACCCAGGCCATCGAAATCAATATCAACAATCTGGCGGCGATTCCCTCGATCCTGTTCGGTCTGTTGGGGTTGGCGGTCTTCATCAACTTCTTTGGGGTGCCGAGGTCATCCCCCCTGGTTGGTGGCTTGACCCTGGCACTGATGACGTTGCCAGTCATCATCATTTCGACACGGGCGGCCTTACGCAGCGTGCCGGACAGTATTCGCCAAGGCGCATTCGCAGTAGGCTGCTCACGTTGGCAAGTCGTTCGCGACCACGTTCTCCCGTTGGCACTGCCGGGTATCATGACCGGTTCGATCATCGGGTTGGCCCAGGCAATGGGAGAAACGGCCCCCCTGATTATCGTCGGCATGGTGGCCTTCATTCCCGACGTGTCGGCATCGTTCACTGAAGCGGCCACCGTGTTGCCGGCGCAAGTCTTTACCTGGGCGGGTGAACCTGAACGGGCCTTCGTCGAAAAAACCGCCGGCGGCATTCTGGTACTGCTTGCCGTGCTGATTTTCATGAACGCGACTGCCGTGATGTTGCGCAAGAAATTCGAGCGTCGTTGGTAACGACCACGCATTGGACTAGGAAATACGATCATGAACAGTCAAGTTGCCGAGCGGGAGATGACATCCATGACCAGTCAGCGAACCGGGCAGCCGGTGACACGCAACGAACAGGTCGGCCATGACCTGAGTGTCCGCGTCCGCGATCTGAGCTTGTGGTACGGCGAGCATCAAGCTCTGCATAATGTCAATATTGATATCTACCAGAAGAATGTGACCGCGCTGATCGGCCCGTCCGGGTGCGGCAAGTCGACATTCCTGCGTTGTCTGAACCGGATGAATGACTTGATTCGCAACGTCCGCATCCAGGGGCGGGTGGAGATGGATGGTCGCGATGTCAATGAGCCCAAGATGGATGAAGTGGCATTGCGACGTCGCGTGGGCATGGTGTTCCAGAAGCCCAATCCGTTTCCCAAATCGATCTTCGAGAATGTGGCCTATGCCCCGCGTATGCACGACCTGGTCAGCCGCAAGGCCGATCAGGATGAGTTGGTAGAGCGCTCGCTGCGCGATGCCGGCTTATGGGAAGAGGTCAAGGATAAGCTTCATCAGCCTGGCACCTCTCTTTCTGGCGGTCAGCAGCAGCGTCTCTGCATCGCCCGGGCTATCGCCGTACAACCTGATGTGATCCTGATGGATGAGCCGACATCAGCGTTGGACCCTATCTCCACGGCGACCATCGAGGACCTGATGGATAAGCTCAAGAAGCAGTTCACCATCGTGACGGTGACCCATAATATGCAGCAGGCTGCTCGTGTTGCTGACTATACGGCCTTCTTTCATCTTGGAGAAATCATCGAATACAACGATACCAAGACCATGTTCTCCAATCCGCATACCAAAAAGGCTGAAGACTATATCACCGGCCGCTTTGGCTAACATCAGCCCAGGCGAAACGGCGCCGTTCCGTTTCGCCATCTGATCCAGTGTATCTTCATGGTGCTTGTCATCGAGGTGTCACAACGCGGCTGTATATATGCTAATGTGTATATATGGTTCAGGAGATATCTTGATGAATAAGCAACGCGTGTTGTTCTTATGCAACCAGAATTCCGCTCGTTCCCTGATGGGGGAGGCCTTGTTGCGACACTTGGCGGGTGATCGGTTCGAGGCCGTCAGTGCCGGCGTCGACCCGGATCAGCCACATGAATTGGCCTTGATGGCGCTGGCTGAACTCGGCATCGATACGCAAGGCCTGGCATCCAAATCACTCGATGATTATGTCGATCAGCATTTCGATGCCGTGATCGTGTTATGTGATAAAGCGCAACAACGCTGTCGCCAATGGTCGGGTCATGCGGACGAATGGTTGTTCTGGGATATCAAGGACCCGCGTTTGTATTCCACGAAAGACGCCTATGCCGACACACTGCAGGAAATCAGGACTCGGCTGCGTCTCTGGTTAAGTATGAAGGCCCGCGATGATGACCACACTGTCTGAGCCCTCGGCGTTACTCACGCCGGGGCAGCTGTTCAAGTGCCTGAACGATGAGACACGCCAGGCGATCATGTTGCTGGTGCATAGCGAAGGTGAGCTTTGCGTGTGTGAACTCACCCATGCCTTGGAACAGTCGCAACCCAAAGTCTCCCGTCATCTTTCCCAGTTACGTAACTGTGGCTTACTGCAGGACCGGCGCGAGGGGCAATGGGTTTACTACCGGGTGATGCCCGACTTGCCTGACTGGGCATTGGACGTGCTGACTGCGACGGCGAGTGGTGCAGGCGAGATGCTGGCGTCGCTGCAACGTCAGCTTGCCACCATGGGCAACCGGCCGACCCGGCGTCAGATGTGCTGTCAGGAGTGATTCATTATGACGTTACGCATCGGTATCAACGGGTTTGGCCGTATCGGCCGGTTGGCACTACGCAGCCTATGGTCGCATCTTGGCAGAGAGTCCGTTACGGTCACGCGTATCAACGACCCGGGCGGCGATACAGCGACTTTCGCCCACCTGCTGGAGTTCGACTCCGTGCATGGCCATTGGGCGCCGGGCGAAGGCATTACATCGGACAGTGACGCCATCCTTGTCGACGGTATCCGACTGCCGTTCACTCGAGCAGGTGAGATTGGTGGCGGCGACTGGTCGGATTGCGATGTCGTGATCGAAGCATCGGGGGTCATCAAGACGAGTGCACAGCTGACACCGTATTTCGACCAGCAGGTCAGTCGGGTCGTCGTGACCGCACCGCTCAAGGACAGCGACGTACTCAATGTCGTGATGGGCGTCAACGACGAAGCCTACGATCCGGCAATCCATCGGGTCGTGACGGCGGCAAGCTGTACCACCAACTGCCTGGCACCGGCGGTCAAGGTGATTCACGAGACGTTCGGTATCCGTCATGGGTCGATGACGACGGTACACGACATTACCAATACTCAGTCGATTCTCGATGCCCCTCACAAGGACCTGCGTCGGGCAAGGGCCTGCGGCATGAGCCTGATTCCCACGACCACTGGATCCGCCAAGGCGATCACGGCCATTTTTCCCGAGCTGGAAGGCAAGCTCAACGGTCATGCCGTACGGGTACCGCTGACCAATGCCTCGCTCACCGACATGGTATTCGAACTCGAACATGAGACCACGGCCGAGGACGTGAATACGGCCCTGAACGCCGCCGCGAATGGTCCGTTGGCAGGTATCCTGGGCTACGAGGAGCGACCATTGGTGTCCGTGGATTACCGCACCGATCCGCGCAGTTCGATCATCGATGCGCTCTCGACCATGGTGATCAATGGCACGCAGTTGAAACTCTATGCCTGGTACGACAACGAATGGGGTTACGCCAACCGCACCGTGGAATTGGCAATGAAAGTGGGGCTGGGCCATTAACATGCTCGCGGCGCGACTCAAGACACTGCCATTCGAGGTTCGTCAGTATCTGCTGATCACCGGTAATTACTGGGCGTTTACCCTGACCGACGGCGCATTGCGAATGCTGGTGGTGCTGCATTTCCACCAGTTGGGCTATTCCCCGCTCGAGGTCGCCATGCTGTTCCTCTTCTACGAGGCATTCGGAGTGGTGACCAATCTCGTCGGCGGTTGGCTGGGGGCTCGTCTGGGGCTCAACCGCACCATGAACGTGGGTCTGGCGCTGCAGATCGTCGCGCTTGGCATGTTGATGGTGCCGTCCGCGGCGTTGACCGTTCCCTGGGTGATGGCGGCTCAGGCACTGTCCGGGATCGCCAAGGATCTCAACAAGATGAGTGCCAAGAGCGCCGTCAAGGTACTGGTGCCCGAGCAGGGCGCCAATGCGCAGAGTGCACTGTTCCGTTGGGTGGCACTGTTGACCGGTTCGAAGAATGCGCTCAAGGGCGCCGGGTTCTTCGTAGGTGGCCTGCTGTTGACGCTGATCGGTTTTCGCGGTGCCGTGATCGCCATGGCGATGATGCTGGTCGTGGTGCTTGGATTGTCGCTGTGGCGGCTGCGCGCCGATCTCGGGCGTCAGAAACAGAAGCCCAGGTTTCGGGAAGTGTTCTCCAAGTCGCGGGCGATCAATGTGCTGTCGGCTGCCCGAATGTGCCTGTTCGCCTCGCGGGATGTCTGGTTCGTCGTGGCATTGCCGGTCTTCCTGTACGACCAGCATGGCTGGAGCTACTGGACGGTCGGGGGGCTGCTCGCCCTGTGGGTGATCGGCTATGGGGGTGTACAGACTCAGGCACCGCGTCTGACTCGCTTGATCAAGGGCGATGCGCGCGCCGTGACTGTCGGTTGGGCACTGGCGCTGGCCGGATTGCCTGCCTTACTGGCTCTGTTGCCTCTGCAGGCAGTGGCGTGGTTGGTGGCCGGGTTGCTGGCCTTCGGCGTACTGTTTGCGATCAATTCGAGCTGGCATAGCTATCTGATCGTTCACTATGCACGTGCCGATGGCGTCTCGATGGATGTCGGTTTTTATTACATGGCCAATGCCATGGGTCGTCTGCTGGGGACGGTACTCTCGGGTTGGCTGTACCAGGCTCAGGGCCTCAGTGCTTGCCTATGGGTAGCGGCAGGTCTGGTGGCACTCAGCGCAGCGATGGCCGTCGCGTTGCCGAAAGACTCGGGCCGCCGCGAGGCTGGACAAGGTGCTGTCAACGAGTAGGCTGGCACATTCATCGTGCCGTTGGAGCCCCATATGCCGACGTTGTTGATCTACGTGGCTGCCGCCATCGCTGAAATCGCCGGTTGTTTCGCCTTCTGGGCCTGGTGGCGGCTGGACAAATCGATTCTGTGGTTACTTCCGGGGATGGGGAGTCTGGTACTGTTCGCTTGGTTGCTCAGTCTGTCGAGCGCCGACTATGCCGGACGCGCCTATGCCGCGTATGGCGGGATCTACATTCTCGTCTCGTTGCTGTGGTTATGGATCGTCGAGCAGCGCACCCCCGATCAATGGGATTTCATGGGCGTTACCCTCTGCCTGGCGGGGGCGGGAGTCATACTGCTCGCCCCACGTACTGTCTAAACGCTTGCAAACGCTGGGTACCGTGATGCTCTGGCTTGTGGGCTTTCGTTATTCGTGGAAGGCGCCACGCGTGCGATTGGCAATCCGCACCAGAGCCAGCATCAGCGGCACTTCCACCAGTACGCCGACCACCGTGGCCAAGGCCGCCCCGGATTGCAGACCGAACAGCGCGATCGCAGCGGCAACCGCCAGTTCGAAGAAGTTGCTGGCGCCGATCATGGCACCGGGGGCTGCGACACAATGCGGTACCTTCCAGGCTTTGGCCCAGCCGTAGGCGAGCAGGAAAATCAGAAAGGTCTGTACGATCAGGGGAACGGCGATCAACACGATATGCAGGGGATTGGCCAGGATGACCTCGCCCTGGAAGGCGAACAGTAATACCAGCGTCAGGATCAAGCCGATGGGGGTGATGGGGCCAATCCGCTTCAAGAAGACATCATCGAACCAGTCCTTTCCATGGCGGGCGATCAATGAGCGACGGGTCGCATAACCGGCTGCCAGCGGAATCACGATGTACAGCACGACGGAGAGCGCCACCGTATCCCAGGGGACGCTGATATTCGACAGTCCCAACAGCAGTACCACGATGGGTGCGAAGGCGAACAGCATGATCAGGTCGTTGAGCGCCACTTGCACTAGCGTGTAGGCGGCGTCGCCGCGCGTGAGGAAACTCCAGACGAAAACCATCGCCGTGCAGGGCGCCGCCCCCAGCAGGATCGCGCCGGCCAGGTACTCGCTCGCCTGTTCATGAGGAATCAGCGGCTCGAACAGCACCATCAGGAAAAACCAGGCGATGGCGAACATGCTGAATGGCTTGATCAGCCAGTTGACCGTCGTCGTGATGACCAATCCTTTGGGTTGACGCCGTACGCCCAGAATCGAGGTGAAATCGATCTGCAGCATCATCGGAAAGATCATCGCCCAGATCAGGATAGCGACGGGGATCGACACCTGGGCGACTTCCATGCGTGACAGCCCATCGGCCATGCCGGGGGCCAGTTGACCCAGCAGGACTCCGACAACGATGGCGAGTGCTACCCATAGCGAAAGAAAACGCTCGAACAGTCCCATACCCTCGCGTGTGGCCGGGGAATCGTCCTGCTGTTGCAGGCCATCTTGCTGAACGGACATGAGACACTCCTGTCGGCAGTTGGGACTACATCGCGCGCTGGTTGACGCGTGTCGACACCTCTTCAGCACCTTCTCGGCGCTCGGAATAACGGTCGGTGAGATAGTCGCTGCGGTCGCGCACCAGCAGTGTGAACTTCATCAACTCTTCCATGACATCGACGATACGGTCATAGAAAGGCGAGGGCTTCATGCGATCGTTATCATCGAACTCCAGGAACGCCTTGGGTACCGATGACTGGTTGGGGATGGTCAGCATGCGCATCCAGCGCCCCAGGACACGCAGCTGATTGACCGTATTGAACGACTGTGAACCGCCACAGACCTGCATGACTGCCAATGTCTTGCCCTGAGTGGGGCGCACCCCGCCCAGGGCAAGCGGAATCCAGTCGATCTGTGCCTTCATGATACCGGTCATCGAACCGTGGCGTTCCGGTGAGCACCAGACCATGCCTTCGGCCCAGGTTGCCAGGTCACGCAGTTCCTGAACCTTGGGATGCGAGGCATCCTCGCTATCGGGCAGGGGTAACCCACGGGGATTGAACAGGCGTGTTTCGGCGCCCATGGCGCTTAGTAGCCGAGCTGCCTCCTCGGCCGCCAGGCGGCTGAAGGAACGCTCCCGCAGCGATCCATAGAGCAGCAGAATACGGGGTGGATGCGTCGATGGTGTGGCATCGAAGAGCGAATCCGTATCGGGGATACGGAAGCATCGGTTATCCAGATTGGGCATGTCAGTCATGAGCCGAGGTCCAATGAGATATATGGGAAAAAGCATATATGTGGAAGCATATGTATTCAAGGGTTATCATGGCGGTGCTTGAAGCGCCACAGGCAGCGTGATAGAACCACAGCCTCAGGAGATGGCATACCTCCTGGCCTCGTGCCAAACCATCACGTTCGTGATTGATGATGCCTGTGCAGTGCGCCCGAGGTGCGTGCATGTGCAGGTGCCTGACGTGCGTCCACTGTGTGTTTTCCATCCATCGACACGAGGACGACCCGATCATGGGATTCTCGATACTCGCCGTGAGTGCCGGTGCCGTGCTGGGTGCCAATCTGCGCTGGGTGCTCGGCTTATGGCTCAATGCGTTATTTCCCACCGTGCCGCCCGGAACGCTGCTCGCCAACTGGTTGGGTGCCTGGTTGATCGGCCTGGCGTTGACTATCATTGCCTATTTTCCCCAGCTTTCCCCGGAGTGGCGGCTGTTCCTGGTGACGGGGTTTTTGGGGGCGTTGACCACGTTTTCGACCTTTTCCGCCGAAATGTTCAATCACCTGCAGGCCGGTCGGTGGGGGGCGGCATTGCTGGGCATCGGTTTGCATGTCGGCGGATCGCTGCTGATGACGGGACTGGGGGTGGCCACGTTTGCCGTATTGCGAATGCTGGCAGGGGCGATCAAATGAGTCATCATCATTACCTGGAATATGACATGACAGGGAGGTTTCATGGCATCAAGCGGTAGCTTGACGCTGGAAAGGGTCGGTATCGGCGAACTGACGGATAGTGATCTGACAGTGCCTGGCTAGTCCTCGAGCTCCACGGCGATAGCCGTTGCCTCGCCTCCACCGATACAAAGCCCGGCAATGCCGCGTTTGCCGCCGGTAACACGTAGCGCATTGATCAGGGTGGCGATGATCCGCGAGCCGGTGGAGCCGACGGGGTGACCCTGGGCACAGGCACCCCCAAAGATGTTGACCTTTTCGTGAGGGATCGCCAGTCCGTCCATCGCCAGCAACGTAACGACGGCAAACGCCTCATTGATTTCGAACAGGTCGACGTCAGTCACTCGCCAGTCAAGTTGATCCATCAACTTGCCGATTGCCCCCACAGGCGCGATGGTGAACTCGCTGGGATGCTGAGAGTGGGTGGCATGACCCAGCAGACGTGCGCTAGCGTGGACGCCATACCGTTCGGCGGCCGACCTGCTGGCGACGATCAGTGCCGAGGCGCCGTCGGAGATTGAGCTGGCATTGGCCGCCGTGATGGTGCCGTCGTGCGCGAATACCGGTTTGAGATCGCGGATTCTATCGAGTCTGGCCTGGAAAGGTTGTTCGTCGCGGTCGACACACTGCTCACCTTGGCGAGTGATGACAGTGACCGGTGCCATTTCACCGCTCAGATGGCCTCTCCCATGGGCCGTCATGGCGCGTTCCAGCGAAGCGATGGCGAAGTCGTCCATGCGATCACGATCATACCCCCGCTCATCCGCGATCTGCTGGGCAAACTCTCCCATCAACCGGCCGGTTTCGGCATCTTCCAGCCCGTCGTAGAACAGATGATCCTTCAATTCACCGTGACCCAGTCGATAACCGTTGCGTGCCTTGGGAAGCAGATGCGGCGCGTTGGACATCGATTCCATGCCGCCGGCCAGGATGATGTGGCCGCTGCCGGCACGGATCAGGTCGTGGGCCAGCATCGTTGCTTTCATGCCGGAACCGCACAGCTTATTGATGGTGGTGGCACCGATGTCGTCGGGAAGTCCCCCATGACGCATGGCCTGACGGGCGGGGCCTTGCTTTACGCCGGCCGGCAGCACACAGCCAAAAAGCCCTTCATCGATGGCGTCGACGGGCAATCGGCTGTCAGCCAGGGCGGCTTCGATGGCAACGGCGGCGAGTTCCGGTGCCGTCACGTTCGCCAGGCTCCCCTGGAGGCTTCCCATGGGGGTGCGCTTGGCGGATAGAATCACGATATCGTCATGGGACATGGCGTGTCTCCTTGCTTACGGGGTGCTGGCTCGCTCGGCAGATCGGGCCTATGTTGTAGTCATCCAAACGTTAGTGTAAATCCGATGCGAGGCGTGAGCGAGGCTTTCGTTCAGGGTGGTGAGGGGCCAGTATGCTAATTCAGGATCGAACCTTTCTGATCACCGGCGCGGCATCCGGATTGGGTGCCGCCACCGCCGAGCGCCTGATTGGCGGTGGGGCACAGGTAGTGCTGTGCGATCTCAATGGCACCGTGGAGGAGCAGGCCAGACGGCTGGGGGATGCCGCGTTGGCGGTTCAGGGCGATGTGACCAGCGAGAGCGATCTGCAAGCCGGGATCGACAAGGCTGTCAGGTCCAGTGGTGAACTGCATGGAGTCATCCATTGTGCCGGTGTCGTCAACGTGGCCAAACTGGTCGATCGCGAGGGACAACCCGCCGATCTCGATGCCTACGTACGAACCATTCACATCAATCTGGTGGGCACCTTCAATGTACTCCGCCTGGCTGCTGCCGTCATGACCGGCAATACGCCGAATCACGAGGGTGAGCGCGGGGTGATGGTGACAACCGCGTCCATCGCCGCCTTCGACGGCCAGGTGGGACAAGCCGCATACAGTGCATCCAAGGCGGGGGTGGCCGGCATGACATTACCGCTGGCGCGTGAGTTGTCGCGTCATGGTATCCGTGTCATGAGCATTGCTCCCGGCGTATTCGAAACGCCGATGATGGGGGATCTTCCCGACGATGCCGTTGCTGCTCTGACCGAGGCCGTTCCCTTTCCGAAGCGGCTGGGCAAACCCGCAGAGTATGCGCAACTCGTTGAACAGATCATCACGAATCCGATGCTCAATGGCGAGGTGATCCGCCTTGATGGCGGCATCAGGATGCAGTAAGGAGGGACGCTTTCGCCCTCTACGATGACATCTTGTGCCGCTTCCTGCCCTGTTGGGCGTTATTCCCGGGTGCGGGGCCACCCCTCGCAGCTACTCGTCCACGGAAGGGCCAGCCTTCGCTGATGAAGGACTCCCGACAGGTCAGTCACTTGCCTCCTTGAAGCTCACCAGGCGGTGCTTCTCCTCGTCCCACAGGACCAGCCGCACCGATGCGAGGCTCTGCCATAGGGTGAGGCGGCCGATACCACGCAGTTCGGGATGATCCCGCAGCACATCGGGCAGGCGGTAAAAGGGAATACTGCTGCATAGGTGATGAACATGGTGCACCCCGATGTTCGCGGTGAACCAACGCAAGATACCGGGCAGATCATAGTGTGAGCTACCGTGCAGCGCCGCCTCCTGGAAGGTCCAGTCAGGGTCGTGCTCCCAGAAGGTGTTCTCGAACTGGTGCTGGACATAGAAGAGCCAGACACCGATCGTTCCGGCGAGCAGTGTGATCGGCAGCTGCACGAGCAGGAAGGGGCCGATACCCACCAGCCATATCATGGCGGCGACGAGGACCAGGATTGCCACATTGGTCGTCATGGTGCTCAGCCAAGGCATCCAGCCTGCGCGCATGAAGCCTATCGGCAATCGATTGTCTAGCAGGAATAGGTACGCAGGGCCGAGAGCGAAGAGGACGAGGGGATGACGATAGAGGCGGTAACGCAGCCTCTCGTTGCGAGGCAGGGCGTGAAATTCCGCCACCGTCAGGGTGTCGATGCCACCGATACGCGGGCGGTCGAGATTGCCGGAATGGGCATGATGGTGCCTGTGGGTATGGCGCCAGAAGTCGAAGGGGGTCAGGGTCAGCACGCCGATCGCCCGTCCGACCCAGTCATTGGCACGTTTTGAGGGGAAGAAGGCGCCATGGCTGCAGTCATGCTGGATCATGAACAGGCGTACGAGAAAACCTGCGGCGGGCAGGGTGAGCACCAGGCCGAGCCAGTGGCCGGCGGTCAGTGCCGCCCAGGAAAGGGTCCAGAGGAAGGCGAAAGGAATCAGCGTGACCAGCAGTTCGACGACGCTGCGGGCGATGCGTGGCGTGCGGTACTCTCCCAAGGCACGCATGAGGGCGCGTGGTTCGCTGGTGAGGTCATGTTTCTGTCCTGAGGTTTCCATCTGCGGGCTCCTGTCGGGTCCAGTACGCCATGCCGTGGTCTGCGGCCTCGGTGGGGCGTGGCTGGACGTTCGAAGGATGGTTCATGATGCGCCGAGGGAGAGTGAGGTGTATGTGCGCTTGCGTACACTGATAATGCATGGTGTCGGGAAAAGTTCCACCCTGCCGGATGCGTTGATGCCTTCGATCCTGCCCGAAGCGTGATATAGGCTAGGAGGACGTCGAAAACCCGACTGCCTCCTAGATGATCGATTTTGTCTTCTTTCTCAAACGAACGCTTGACTATTAAAGGCTGAGGCCCTAATTTCAAACATGTGTTTGAGGGCGGTTTTGTCAGCTGCCTCGCCGATGATTCCAGGAGTGTTCGAGATGCCCGACTATCAGGCCCCCCTTCGCGATTTGCGTTTCGTCATGGACGAAATGTTCGATTTTCCTGGCCACTACTCCCGGTTGCCGGGTGGTGACGAGGCGACGCCGGATATCGTCAATGCGATCCTGGAGGAAGGGGCACGTTTTACCCGTGAGGTATTGCTGCCGCTCAACCAGGGTGGTGATCGCGAGGGGTGCCTGTTGGAAGGGGGCGATGTGAAAACGCCCAGAGGGTTCAAGGAGGCCTACCGCCAGTATGTGGAGGGCGGTTGGCCAAGTCTCTCCGCCGAGCCGGAATTTGGCGGTCAGGGATTGCCGCATTCGCTGGGCATGGTGCTGTCCGAGATGATCTGCGCCACCAACCTGGCGTGGGGCATGTATCCGGGGCTGTCCCAGGGCGCTGCCGATGCATTGCGCCATCACGGTAGCGAGGCCCAGAAAGCGACCTATCTGACCAAGCTGGTCGAGGGTGAGTGGACCGGAACCATGTGTCTGACCGAGCCGCACTGTGGGACCGACCTGGGGCTGATCAAAACGCGGGCCGTCCCCAATGACGATAAAAGCTATTCGATCAGCGGCACCAAGATCTTCATCTCGGCGGGTGAGCATGATCTGGCGGAGAACATTGTCCATCTGGTATTGGCCAAGCTGCCCGATGCCCCCGAAGGCTCCAAAGGCATCTCACTGTTCGTGGTACCCAAGTACCTGCCCACGGCGTCCGGAGAGCCCGGCGAACGCAATGGGGTCACCTGTGGTTCGCTGGAACACAAGATGGGCATTCACGGTAATGCCACCTGTGTCATGAACTTCGACGAGGCGCACGGTTTCCTGGTGGGGGAACCGCACAAGGGCTTGGCCTGCATGTTCACGATGATGAATGTGGCCCGCATCGGTGTCGGTATACAGGGGTTGGGACTGATGGAAGCAAGCTTCCAGAACTCGCTGGCTTATGCGTGCGATCGTTTGCAGATGCGTTCACTGTCGGGTGCCAAGGCACCGGAAAAAGCCGCCGATCCGATCATTGTCCATCCCGATGTACGCCGTATGCTATTGACCCAGAAGGCGTTCGCTGAAGGTGGACGAATGCTGGTGATGTATGCGGCGCGTCTTGTCGATGTGGTCGAGCAGGGTCAGGATGCCGCCGAGCGAGAACGGGCCGAGAGCTTGCTGGGCCTGTTGACGCCGATTGTCAAAGCGTTCCTGACCGAAGTCGGGTTCGAAGCGACCAACGAGGGCGTCCAGATCTTCGGTGGCCATGGCTACATCCAGGAGTGGGGCATGGAGCAGCGGGTACGCGATGCACGCATCACGCGGCTATATGAGGGAACGACCGGCATCCAGGCACTGGACCTTTTGGGCCGCAAGGTACTGATGGATCAAGGCGAGACGCTCAAGCGTTTTACCAAGGAGATACATAAGTTCTGCCAGGCCGAGAGTGAGAACCCCACGCTCAAGGAATTCATCGAGCCACTGTCCAAACTCAATACCGAGTGGGGGGAACTGACCATGGGTATCGGCATGAAAGCCATGAACGATCGCGATGAAGTCGGTGCCGCCAGTGTCGATTACCTGATGTATTCTGGCTACGTCGCCTTGGCCTACCTGTGGGCACGTGCCGCCAGGCAGGCCGATGACGCCTTGGGGGGCGATGAGGATGCCTTTTATCGTGCCAAGCTTGATACCGCGCGTTTCTACTATCAGCGCTTATTGCCGCGCACCCGCGCTCATGCGCAGGCGATGCAGGTAGGTATGGAGTCCCTTACCGCCATGGAACCTGATGCCTTCGGTCTCGGCTTTCAGGTTTGATTGATCGCGATGCTTGCTGTTCTGGGTCAGGCGCTCTGACCATCATGCTCCCGGCGGCCGACAGGCCGCCGTTGTTTTCCTGCCTCTGCGTTTTTCGGAATAAGTTAGCAAGCCAATTATTTTCACAGTAAGGTCAAAATTCCTGGCCATCTCTACTAGAATGAATGTGAATGTTAAGACTAAAGACGTAGTTACGGCCCACTTGTTTCGCTTGAATTCCTGCGTCTGACGCAGTGTCGTTCCAACGGCGGAATAAGAGCCAGGAGATCATTTCTGTCCACAAGGAAGGAGACAATCACGTCATGTCACGATCCCATTCGCCAAGATTAGGCGCCATTGTACTTCTGGTGGCCTCGCTCGTCGGGGCTGTCATCGCGCTCCGTGCGTATTTCACCCCGCTTACCGGGGTGACAGGTACACTCGGAGCGCTTGTCGCCATTCTGGCTACCATTGCTTTGGCCATCATGGCGCTCATCTTGCC
Source organism: Aidingimonas halophila (assembly GCF_900106955.1). Lineage (GTDB taxonomy): Bacteria > Pseudomonadota > Gammaproteobacteria > Pseudomonadales > Halomonadaceae > Aidingimonas > Aidingimonas halophila. The sequence goes on from NZ_FNNI01000007.1 coordinate 270,568, forward strand.
TGCCCTGAAAGGGAACGCTGCGCGCAACGCCTGGCGCGTGCTGGTCTTGCTGGGTCTCGCGGGCACCTTCTTCGCAGGATTCCTCTTGCACCAGTGGTGGATCTGCGTGGCCATGGTCGTCGGCCTGATCGGTCTGATTCTCGACATGGCCCTTGCGACCCGTACTGCCCGTCCTGCCCATTCATAAGGAGCTGATTCATGCCGACACAGAGATCCACCGCACGGCGCTTCGGCTCGAGCGCGGCGCTGGTGCTATTATTGACGCCCACGGCGCTGCTGGCGCAGGATCAGTCCTCCGCGCAAGACGCTTCGAATGGACAGGAAAGTGGAGCGGGGGAAGATCCGGCCCGGGACGACGCGGTCCCGCTGGTTCCCGGCACGCCAACCTGGGACAGTTTCCACGGCCAGCTCAATGCACAGAAATACAGCCCTCTCGACCAGATCAACGCCGATAACGTCGGTGATCTGGAAAAAGTCTGGGAGATTCATACCGGCGATGTTTCCGATGGTTCGGGGGACCTGCCGCCCACCGTCTGGTCGGCGACACCGGTCTTCGCCAACGATACACTGTATATCGGCACGCCGTTCTACCGTATTCTCGCGCTCGATCCCGCGACTGGCGAGGAAAAATGGAGCTTCGACACCGAGTCCACGCTCGAGGCGATGACACAACCCGCCCTGAAAAGCCGCGGTGTTGCTTATTGGGAAGCGGACGATCCCGAAGCGGGCGAGGCCTGTCAGAAGATCGTCTATCTCGGCACCATGGATGCGCAGTTGTTTGCCGTCGATGCCGACACGGGTGAGAAATGCGAAAACTTCGCCGATAACGGTGTGCTCGACGTCAACCAGTGGAACGACACCAACAATAAGTGGCCGTTGTCGCTGTTGCAGCCGCCGACCGTGGTGGGTGATCACCTTGTTCTCGGCTGGGCCGGCAAGGATTGGGCATTCGAACAAGCGCCTCCCGGCACCGTTTTCTCCATCAACGCCCGCACCGGCGAACGCGAGTGGACCTTCGACGCCTTGCCCGAGGAGTTACGCGAGAAGAGCGGTACCGCCAACGTCTGGACGCATATGTCCGCCGACGAGGAAAACGGCCTCGTTTATCTGCCGGTTTCCTCGCCGTCTCCCAACTATTGGGGTGGCAACCGTACCGAGGAAGCACCTTTGGCAACCTCGACCACTGCGCTTGATGTCGACACCGGCGAGGTCGTCTGGTCGCGCCAATGGGTCCATCACGATATCTGGGATTATGATATCAACGCCGCACCGACACTGATGGACATTACAGTGGATGGCGAAGAGGTTCCGGCGCTGGTCCAGGCGACCAAGATGGGCTTCCTGTTCGTCGTTAACCGCTTGACCGGCGAGGACGTCTGGCCGATCGAAGAGCGGCCGGTGCCCCAGGGCGACGGTTCCGTCGAAGGCGAGGAGTACGCGGAGACGCAACCCTTCCCGACCAAACCCGCGCCGCTGCTTGACCAGTCCGAGAAGCCCGAGATATGGGGGTTAGCCGACGCGGCCAGTTTGGGTCAGTGCTCGGCACTGTGGGACGACCTGTCGTACGAAGGTATGTATACCCCACCCACCACGCAGGGCGAAGGTGTGCTGGCCTATCCCGACAGCGCCGGCGGCGTGCAATGGGGCGGTGTCGCGTTCGATCCCGCCAGCCAGACGGCCATCGTCAACACTTCGCACATCGTGCAAACCATCAAGCTATATGATCGCGAGGCCTACGAAGAGGCTGACAGCGGCTCGGGCAACGAGAGCGGCTTCTCCCCGCAGGAAGGTGCACCTTACGGGATGCGGCTCGAAGTCGCGTTGAACTGGCTCGGCATGCCATGCTGGGAGCCCCCCTTCGGTGAGCTCGTGGCACTCGACATGACAACGGGGGACGTGAAGTGGCGTCGTCCCTTGGGCGCGTCGCAGCAGTATGGCTTCTTCATGCCCGAAAGCTGGGGCTCGCCGACTATCGGCGGTCCGGCGGTCACGGCCGGCAATCTGATCTTCATCGGTTCCACGATGGATGCCAAGCTGCGCGCCTATTCGCTCGATAGCGGTGAAGAGCTGTGGGAGGACCAGGCCGAGGCTCCCGCCGTCTCGAACCCTGCCGTCTACGAGTACGAAGGTCGTGAATACGTTGCCTTCGTCGCCGGAGGTAACTCGATTCTGAAGGAGCAGGTCGGCGACCAGGTCGTCGTCTATGCGCTGCCGGAAGACGAATAATCTCCGGTAGCCAATCGTAGCAAATGGGGTGGGTCCACGGATCCAGCCCGTTTTTATAGCGCCGTGAATGATGGTCGGCTTGCCGCCGCCCCAGATGTCTCGCCATACTCCCGGGGTCTTGTATGGCGATGGGAATGTCAATGACCGCTCAGCAACGTCTTGCCCTGACTCGTGCCGATGCCCGCCGCTTGTTGGTCAATTATCACTTTCGCCCGGCATCGCTGGAAATGATAATCCGGCGTTTAGGCACGATCCAGTTTGATCCGCTGGCGCCGGTAGGCACCAATCCCGATCTGGTGTTTCAATCTCGCGTGCCAGGATATCGTCGGGGGGACTGGCAGCAGGCCGCTTATGACCATCGGCGGCTGGTTGACGGCTGGGATAAGCAGGCCAGCCTGATTCAACCTCGCGAGTGGTGGGCCCAGGGGCCGTTTCACCGCTATTTCGCCCAGCGTTGGCGGAATCGGGGGGTGGACATTGACTCAGCTGAAGCATACGAGTTACTCGAGCAGGTCGGACGTCGGGGAGCCGCCACCAGTCTCGAGCTCGGCGACCAGCAGGTTGATCCGGCACTGCAAGGTAGCTGGTACGGCAACAAACGGTCAAAGCATCTTCTCAAGGCGCTCTGGGACACGGGGCGTCTGATGACCCATCATCGCGTGAATGGGCGTCATGCCTATGATTTACCTGAACGCGTATTATCCAGGGACGCCATTCAGGTAGATGCGTCGGAGGACGATGCCTTGCAGCGTTTGGTCGTACGTCGTGTACAAGCCGCCGGGCTGTTGCGACCTACTGCCGATGCGGCAGTCTGGTTTCTGCCCTGCAAGCGCGACGAACGCAATCGTATCGTTTCGCAAGCGCTGGCTGAAGGAGAACTGATCGAGATTGACGTGGAGGGTGAGCGCTATTGGACGTCGCCTGACGTGCTTTCGACACTCGAGAGCGTCTCTGAACCGTTCAGCCCGGCAAGCCACGGTGTACGTTTTCTCGCGCCGCTGGATCCGCTGATGTGGGATCGTGGTGCTGTCGCGCGGTTATTCGGCTTCGATTATGTCTGGGAGGTGTATAAGCCGCACGATCAACGTCGTTGGGGATATTATGTTCTGCCCGTGCTCTGGGGCGATCGTTGTGTCGCCCGTTTCGACGCGCGTTGCCGGCGGGACACCTTGACCATTCTGGCCTGGCACTGGGAGCACGATATCACTGCATCACGGCTGCCCGACGGCCTGGCCGAGTCGCTGCAGTACGCCGCATGCGATTTCCTCGATTATCTCGGCGCCAACCGTGTCGTGCTGCCTCGTGGTCTGGGGCGAGAGGGGCGACGGGCCTGGCAACGGGCGGTCAAGTCATCCCATCGACGAGTTGAGGAATAAATCGAACCAATCACCAAGCAGGTGGTTTATGGTATCGCGACACGGCTGACTTCCTGCGAAGGGCCGTGTCGCGTTTCCCGGTGTGCGATGCACCAAGCAGGAAGGTGGTGTTACGCGACGTCAAAGCGGTCGGCGTTCATCACTTTCGTCCAGGCAGCGACGAAGTCCTTGACGAATTTCTCGTCATTATCGTCCTGGGCATAGACCTCTGCATATGAACGCAGCAGTGAGTTGGAGCCGAAGACCAGGTCAACGCGGGACGCTGTCCACTTAACGGCGTTCGTTTGACGATCACGGATCTCGTATACGTCGTTGCCCGCTGTCTTCCAGACGTTACCCATGTCGGTGAGGTTGACGAAGAAATCGTTGGTCAACTGGCCTTCACGGTCGGTCAAGACACCGTGCTTGGTACCACCATGGTTGGTGCCCAGCACTCGCATACCACCGATCAACACCGTCATTTCCGGCCCGGTCAGCCCCATCAGTTGAGCGCGGTCGAGCAGCATTTCTTCCGGCTTGACTACATAGTCTTGCTTCTGCCAGTTACGGAAACCATCGGCCAACGGCTCCAGCGGGGCGAAGGAATCGGCATCGGTCATCTCGTCTGTGGCGTCACCGCGGCCCGGCGTGAAGGGCACAAGAATATCGTAGCCGGCTGCTTTAGCGGCTTGCTCGATACCTACGCTGCCGCCTAGTACGATCACATCGGCAATGCTGGCTCCTGACGCGGCAGCAATGTTTTCGTACACTGCCAGCACCCTGGCCAAGCGCTCAGGCTCGTTGCCTGCCCAGTCTTTCTGCGGGGCAAGACGAATACGCGCACCGTTGGCGCCACCACGCATATCGGAACCGCGATAGGTTCGGGCGCTATCCCAGGCAGTCGTGATCATGTCGCTAAGGCTCAGGCCACTTTCCGCGATCCGCTTCTTCACCTTTTCGACAGAATAATGGGTGTTACCCGCCGGAATGGGATCCTGCCAGATCAGATCTTCGTCGGGGACTTCCGGTCCGATATAGCGAGACTTCGGACCCAGGTCGCGGTGAGTCAGCTTGAACCATGCCTTGGCGAAGGTTTGCTTGAAATACTCCGGATCGGCCATGAATTTTTCGCAGATCGCCCGATAGGTCGGGTCCACTTTCATCGCCATGTCCGCGTCGGTCATGATCGGGTTGTGACGGATCGACGGATCGCTGGCATCGACCGGTTTGTCTTCTTCCTTGATGTTCACCGGCTCCCACTGATTCGCTCCCGCCGGGCTTTTCTTCAGTTCCCACTCATAGCCGAACAGCAACTCGAAGTAGCCCATGTCGAACCGGGTCGGGTTGGTGGTCCAGGCACCTTCGAGGCCGGAACTGACAGCGTTACTTGCCTTGCCGCCCATGTTCGGGTTGGTCCAGCCAAAGCCTTGGTTCTCAACGTCAGCGGCTTCAGGCTCGGGATCCAGTACAGAGGCATCGCCGTTACCATGACACTTACCGACGGTATGGCCACCGGCTGTCAGCGCAGCGGTTTCCTCGTCGTTCATCGCCATGCGGGCGAAGGTCTCGCGTACTTGCTGGGCCGTTTTCAGCGGGTCCGGCTGGCCATTAACGCCTTCAGGGTTAACGTAAATAAGCCCCATTTGAACGGCGGCCAGGGGGTTTTCCATGGTTTCCGGTGTATCGACGTCGTCGTAACGCTCGTCGGAAGGCGCAAGCCACTCTTTCTCGGCTCCCCAATAAATGTCCTTTTCCGGCTCCCAGATATCTTCGCGACCGAAAGAAAAACCGTAGGACGGCAGTCCCATGGATTCATAGGCAACGGTGCCGGCCAGAATCATTAGATCGGCCCAGCTGATTTTATTACCGTATTTTTTCTTGATCGGCCACAGCAGACGACGTGCCTTGTCGAGGCTGACGTTATCCGGCCAGGAGTTGAGCGGAGCGAAACGCTGACTGCCGGTACCACCGCCGCCGCGGCCGTCGGCAATACGGTAGGTGCCCGCGGAGTGCCATGCCATACGGATCATCAGGCCACCGTAGTGCCCCCAGTCGGCTGGCCACCAAGCCTGGCTATCCGTCATCAATGCATGCACGTCTTGCTTCAGCGCGTCGAAGTCCAACTTCTTGACCTCTTCCCGATAGTTGAAACCAGGGTCCATCGGGTTCGCTTTGCGCTCGTGCTGGTGCAGGATATCCAGGTTGATGGCTTCCGGCCACCAGTCCTTGTTGGTGGTGCCTGTGGAGGTGTTAGCACCGTGCATTACCGGACATTTTCCACTCATGTTTTTCTCCCCTTATTGCGCTTGGCCTTGACAATACCCAAGGAACCGAGGGTCGGAACCTTAACTAACGCTTTCATCTTCACGTGTTAGCTATGCGTTATTGACGGTCTACTGTTTTAAAGCATTCTTTCGATAGTAAAAATTTGTATTTTTATAACCGTATGATAGAAATAAATTATCAATAGATGGGGTGTCTCATGTCCTGGTGTCTGCATCCCATCGCCCCCTTGATGCAGGCTGTCCTGGGCGTGAGGCCTTCGTCCGCCTGAAGGAGCGATGGCGCGCTGGTTCCGTTCGGCTGAGCCGGCCGAACACGGCCGGAATGCGAAACAGGCGGTCAGGTGACTGCCATGAGCTGCCTTGAACGTATCTATGCTGAATGGAGACGATAGATTCAGAACGGCAAGGAGTCAGCAGCGATGAATCCCCAACACGCTAAACAAGACTTTCCGGTCAGCGATATTCGGCGCTATCTGGAGCCGGGCCCCGTGGTTCTGGTGTCATCGGCGTGGCAGGGAGATACCAATATCATGACGCTGGGGTGGCATACGGTGATGGCGTTTTCGCCGGCGCTGGTCGGATGCATGATCTCGGCGGGAAATCATAGCCACGGCATGATCGAAAAAAGCCGGGAGTGCGTGATCAATCTGCCGACGGCGGCATTGACCGACGCGGTCGTGGGTATCGGCAACAGCACCGGTGATACGGTCGATAAATTTACCGAGTTCGGTCTGACGAAAAGCGAGGCTAGTGAAGTAGCGGCGCCATTGATCCCGGAGTGCCATGCGAATTTCGAGTGTCGACTGTTTGACGACTCCCTGGTCGATGAGTACGCCTTTTTCATTTTCGAGGTGGTGAAGGCGCACGTCGCTCCCTTACCGGTACATCCGGACACACTGCACTACAAGGGCGATGGTCTCTTCATGGTGGCCGGGGAGACCATCGACCGGCACGATGGGTTTACCAAAGTGAGTTGACCGGTCTTGGAGACCGGTCGTGTTCCGTCGGTTTGTTGTCAGGCGGTGTTTTCGGATACCTGACGCTCCAGTTCTGCAGCCATTTGCGGGTCGAGTCCCAGGGCGGATGACAGTTGATCCAGCCAGGCCCGTTCCATGGGGTTGTCATCATCGATGATGGTGACACTGGCCAGGTACATTTCACGAGCCGCCTGAGGTGAGTCGGCTTGCTGAGCGAGGGCCTTGGCATCCAGTGGCGCTTGAAACTGCGCTTCGACCCATTGATGCAATTCATCGTCGGCGCCCATGGCATCGATCTGTTCGGTGAGTTGCGCTCGTTCGTCATCATCGATGTGGCCATCGGCACGAGCCGCCATGATCATGGCCTGCAGAATCTCGAGACTGCGCTGCTCCTGTTGCTGTCCCTGCAGCTTTTCCAGGGGCTGGCCTTCCCGGCTGTCGTCACCCTGATTGGATTGATAGTTCTGCCAGGCTTTCCAGGCCAGCACGCCGACGCCGGCGAGGGCGCCGTATTTCAGTGCCTTGCCGCCCATCTTGCGACCCCGTTTGGAGCCGATCAGCATGCCGAGTGCACCACCGCCCAGCAGGCTTTTGAGGTCGAGACCACTATTGCCTTGCTGACCACTGCTGCCACCGAGTTGCGAAGACAAGTTATTGACGACTTGATTGATATCGAATCCGCCGCTGCCCTCGCGGGAACCACTGCCGCCACCGGCTTGTTTCATCAGCTGATCCAGGATTCCCTTGGCGTTCATATCACTCTCCATGAAGGCGGAAACGAATGTGGGAGATCATGGGACAACCTCATGAGCCCTTCATGGGAACCTTTGGGCGATGAGGAGTTCGATCAAGGGGTCAGTAATCGATGCCGCGTCTGGCCTGTAGACCGTTGTTGAAAGCGTGCCGGGTGTCATGCATCTCGGTGATGGTGTCGGCCATATCGAGGAGGTCACGATGGGCATTACGACCGGTGATGATGACTGTCTGCTCGGTAGGGCGGTGTTGTAGCGCTTGTTTGACGCGTGCGACATCCAGATAGCCGAACTTGAGCATGTAAGTGATTTCGTCGAGCACCACGAGATAGATCGAGGGATCGGCGAGCATCCGTTCGGCTTCTTGCCAGACGTCCAGGCAGGCCTGGGTATCGCTCTCACGGTTCTGCGTCTCCCAGGTGAAACCGGTTGCCATCACCTGGACATCGAGGTTCTCGTCATCGATCAGACGATCGCGTTCACCGCACTCCCACATGCCCTTGATGAACTGTACGACGCTGACTTTATACCCATAACCCAGCGCTCGCGTCACCGTTCCCCACGCTGCCGTGGTCTTGCCCTTGCCGTTGCCGGTGAATACCAGTAACAGGCCACGTTGCTCCGTCGCCTTGGCGACCTTCTCATCGACACGTTCCTTCAATTTCTGCATCGATTGCTTATGGCGTGTTTCTCGGTCGTTCATCACCCCTCCGAAAGGAAATGTTCATGATGATGACAGACTACGTCAGAACATTGCACCCGGCCATCTCCGCTGTGTGATACCGGAGAATTTTCCTTTGCGAACATCTTGCTTGGTGACATGATGCGTCGATCTGGTGGGAGACATGCAGGCCGTTTCCGGTGTAAGGAGTGGGCGATGACGTCGGTTCCGTTTGTGGTGGGGCTGGTATTTCTCATCATCGGTGCAGAGGCGCTGGTGAGAGGTGCATCGCGATTGGCGGGGGCGATTCGCGGTGAACGCGATATTGCGGTGGGAAACGTGGTTGGCAGCAATGTCTTCAATATCATGGGCGTTCTCGGCCTGGCGAGTCTTTTGGCGCCATCGGGTGTTGACGTTTCTGCGGCCGTCATACGATTCGATATCCCGGTGATGATTGCCGTGGCCTTGGCGTGCCTACCGGTCTTCTTCACTGGAGGAGTCATCGGTCGTGGTGAAGGAGCGCTGTTGCTGGGCTATTACGTGGCGTATACCGCGTATCTGATATTGGCCACCGCGCATCATGACGCCTTGCCGACATTCAGTGCGGCGTTGATGTACGGCGTTATCCCTCTCACCGCCGTATTCCTGACGATCGCTGCTTGGTGCGAATGGAGGTCACTGGGTGGTTGAAGGCTTTCCTCGCCGCCAGAGCGCTAATCCCACCGCTATGATCAGCCAGACATAGAGGTTGGCTACGAGGTCGTCCAGCACGATTCCCAAGCCGCCTGCCACGTGTTCGAGCTGGGCCGCCGGTGGCGGCTTGATTCCATCCGCGATACGACTAAGAGCAAAGGTGCCGCCCATGACGGCGGGGTGTCGCGTTGCCAGTTGACCAGCGACGGCAGCGGGAAAGGCCATGAACTCGTCCGCGACGATACGGCTGTCGTCCTTGCCACCCAATGTATCCGACGCGATATGGCAGATTGGCACGGCTATGACCAGCAAGCTGCCGGCAATGAGATAGTGTAAGCGTCGTGAATGACGCAATACCCACCATGCCAGCAATAACCCCGGAAGAGCGCCGACGGTTCCCGGTAGTATGGGCGATTGGCCGAGCCCGAAACCGGTGGCCAGTGCGGTGATGAAATCGGTCATGGGATACCTGAAGGTTGTCATATGGGTGTGACACAATGAGTACATGATAATGGATGCGTCAGAACTTGACGCGCCATCGCTCGGTATCCGTGGAATGATTTCAATCGATCGGGAAGGCTCATGACAAATACGCAGGCCGGTTCTCGTGTCAGGGACGTGTTTAAAGCGTTTCTCCTGCTGGGGCTGACATCGTTCGGTGGGCCGATCGCTCACCTGGGGTATTTTCGTAGCGAATTCGTGACACGTCGCCACTGGCTGGACGAGAAGGCCTATGCCGATCTGGTCGCGCTGTGTCAGTTTCTGCCCGGGCCGGCAAGTAGTCAGGTAGGTTTTGCATTGGGGTTGCTGCGGGGCGGACCTTGGGGGGCGGCCGCTGCGTGGCTGGCATTCACGTTACCGTCGGCGATCGTCTTGGTGCTGTTCGGCATGGGCGCGGCACTGATGGAAGGCCCGGTAGGTAGCGGTATCATCCACGGTTTGAAGGTCGTGGCTGTAGCGATCGTTGCCCAGGCGGTCTGGGGGATGGCAAGGAATCTCTGTCCTGACCGTCGGCGAGCAACGATTGCGTTGGTGGCTGTGCTGATGGTGATGGCAGTGGGTGGGCCCGGCGGACAGGTAACGGCGATTCTGCTGGGTGCCGTGGTCGGTTGGTGGCTATGTCGGGATGCAAGTGTCACCGAGGGTGAGGCATTGCACTTTCCGGTTTCCAGGCGTGCAGGTGGTATGGCGCTGGTGGTCTTCGGGATCCTGTTGGCTGGCCTGCCATTGCTGGCGCTTCTTTCGTCCAGTCAGGGAATGTCTATGGTGGATGCTTTCTATCGTGCCGGGGCACTGGTGTTCGGTGGAGGGCATGTGGTACTGCCGTTGCTGGAAGCAGAAGTGGTGCAGTCCGGTTGGGTCTCTTCGGACGCCTTCCTGAGCGGTTATGGAGCGGCACAAGCGATTCCGGGACCGTTATTTACCTTTGCGGCATATTTGGGCTCGGTGATGCAGACGCCACCCAGTGGTGTTCTGGGCGCGGTGATCGCATTGGTCATGATTTTCCTGCCAGGCATGTTATTGTTGATTGGTGTGATGCCGTTCTGGAATGCCTTCCGTCGCCTGACGGGGGCTCAGGCGGTGATGCGAGGTACCAATGCTGCGGTTGTCGGTATTCTGGGCGCGGCTCTGTATGATCCTGTCTGGACAACGGCAATTCTTGGACCGGCCGAATTCGCCCTGGCGCTCACCGGCTTTGTACTGCTTACCGTATGGAAAGTGCCACCCTGGACAGTGGTGGTGGTGTCGGCACTCGGAGGTATCGTGATCAGTGCGGGCTGAGTGTGCCCATCAACTGCGTGGGGCCTCCCAGCCGACATGGGGGCGCCTGATATCTCGAGATGCAACGCGGGTGTCGGGATAGGCTGGATGAAAGGCCGGAGACGATGCGGTCTGGTTAGCGAGAACTCGTGTGATGGTGTCGGCATCCGCAGGGCGGGAAAAGAAAAAACCCTGACCTCTATGACAGTGGTAAGCTTGCACTGCCTGTCCGTGAGCTTCACTTTCAATACCCTCTGCGATCACTGAAAATCCAAGGCTGGATCCCATATCGATGATGGCACGGATAATGGCCTGATCACGGTGGTCGTCCAATATCCCGTTGATGAAGGAACGGTCGATTTTCAAAGCGTCGACCGGCAGTTCCTTGAGGTATCTGAGTGAGGAATAGCCGGTACCGAAGTCGTCGATCGCCAGAGAAATGCCCATGCTCCGGATTTCCCGTAGTTGAGCGATGGTCTCATGGTCGAAATGCATCAGCGATGTCTCGGTGATTTCCAGTTCCAAATGATGGGGTGGCAATCCACTTTCCTGCAGGATGTGGCGCAAGCGTGAAGCAAAGCCACGGTGGGCCAGTTGTGGTGCAGCTATGTTGACGGCAATGTGACCGAAGCCGAGGTTGGCGTCCAACCAGGTGCGTCCTTGCTGACAGGCTTCGCGGAGTGCCCACTCGCCGAGGGAAGTGATCATGCCAGTACGCTCGGCCAGAGGGATAAACACGGTAGGTGAAATTGCTCCTTCCACGGGATGTTGCCAACGAGCCAGAGCCTCAAGCCCTATCCATTCTCCGGTGCGGAGATCGATCAGCGGCTGGTAATGAAGAAAGAGTTGATCCCGGTTCAGGGCACCACGTAAGTCGTTGCCCAAGCGTACCTGGAACATGGCCTGATTGGTCAAGGAAGTGTCGAAGAAGTGATAACCGAGATCCTCGGTCTTGGCCCGGTACATGGCAGCATCGGCATGCTGGATCAGCTCATCCGCTCGGATGCTGTCGTCAGGGTAGATACTGATACCGATACTCGGATCTGCGTGCAGCTTCCAGTTGTCAAATTCAATCGGCGGCTGCATGGCTCGTAACAGTCTTTCGGCTGTTCTGGCCGCTTCTTCAGGCAATTCCAGATCCTGGATGAGTACGATGAATTCGTCGCCAGCGAAGCGAGCTACTGTATCGTCCTCACGAATGAAGTTTGTCAGTCGAGTGGCAAATTCCTGCAGCACTCGGTCCCCGGCCGCATGCCCGAGACTGTCATTGATCGTCTTGAAATCGTTCAGGTCCATGAAGAGCACGGCCAACCGCTTATCCTGACGTTGACTGCGAGCTAGCGCGGTACTCAACCGCTGTCGGAACAGGGTGCGATTGGGCAGGCCGGTCAAGGCATCAGTATTGGCAATGTGCTCCAACATGCGCTGTATGGCTTTCTGGCGGTCGATCCAGGCAGCTAGTAGACCAAGCCCGAGGATCAGACCGGCGAAACCGCCGATTGTTGCTGCCAAGGCGCTGTTGGAGAGCTGCGGGGCCTGGGTTCCGGGCATGATGGCAGTATCGTAGAAGCGTGATGCACCCATGGCAGTGTAGTGCATGCCCGCGACCGCAAATCCCATGAAGACACCGGCGACAACGCGCACTCCATTGTCCGAAAGTTCGCCCAGGTTGCGCACGCGGAAATGCAGATAAAGGGCCGCCAATGCAAGCAGGAACGCGACGACGATGGAGAGTCCAAAGAACCCGAAGTCATAACGCAACCCTGGCATATGCATGGCTTCCATACCGATGTAATGCATACTGCCGATGCTGATGGCCATCAGCAGTGCGCCCAGCAGCAGCCGGGGCATTGAGGGAGCGGAATGGGCCATGCAGTATAGGGCGACGCCACTGCCGAGAATTGCCGGTAACAGTGATAGCCCGGTCAGACCGAGGGTGTAGCCCATGTTTTCGTGACCTTGGACGGAAAAGGCCAGCATGGCGGTGAAGTGCAAGGCCCAAATGCCACATCCCATGGTGATGGCGCCTCCGATGTGCCACCACCGACGAATGGCAAACGAACGGGAGGCAATCATGCGATCGGCAAGCATCAAGCTGGTCAGACCGGCTAAACAGGCAATGGCAATGGAGAGGGTAACGAGTAATGGATCGTAGCCACCTTCCAGCAATGGCCCCAGATCAGGGTCAGTCTCATCAAAACGCCAAAAATCCATTATGACTCCTGGGTTCCCCGCGTGGATGGTTGTGCATTCGTTGTTTTATCGACATGACACAGGAGTGGTAACGGGAGTTTTCGTTATTATGTAAAAGGCACGCTAATTTAATATAGGAAAATATGTCACAGCTGACGAAGTGAAAGTAGGCGCAACTTTGCAGAAACGATCATCTTCAGTGTTGCATTATGTTACGGGTAGCCGAGAACGTGCCGAATCTGGTCGATATGGAATGTGATCCAGCGCGGATTGATGGCTCCCCAGTCGCGAATGACATAACGTCCGATGTTGTGTGGGGCACCTGCCTGGTGTTCGAACACGCAGACGATATCCAATTCCGCCAGCGCATTGATGGTGTCCTGGGCAGTTCGGCGTGGCATTCCGGTGGCTTCGGTAATGGCAGGCACACTGTCGACACCATTGTCGATTAAATAGGCGACATAGAGGCGTCGATAGAAGCTCGATTTTGTCTTGCTGACTGGCATCGGCACGTCCTGGTGGCAACGATGGGCTTATTCAGCCTAGCTGAATAACTCGCCTTGAGCACGAGGCGGGATAAAGGCTTGGGTGTTGAGACCGCTATCGACACGTTCATGCAATCCCAGCCGGCGACTGGCCTTGATGAAACGTTGAGCCAGCAAGTCGGCAAAGACGCCTTGGCCCCGCATACGGTGTCCAAATCGGGAATCGTATGTCTCGCCTCCGTGACATTGCCGTATCAGGCTCATCACCTTGGCCGCACGTTGCGGGTAGTGATGTGTCAACCAGTCCTCGAACAGAGGGGCGACCTCGTGAGGGAGTCTCAATAACATCCAGGTGGCGCTACGTGCGCCGGCACGACTGGCGGCTTCCAACAGATCCTCGAGTTCATGGTCGGTCAGACCGGGGACAATGGGGGAGATCAGAGTGCCGACGGGAATCGCGGCGGTATTGAGTTCCTTTATGACATTAAGGCGCGCCTGAGGGGAGGCCGTGCGCGGCTCCAGTGTGCGTTTGAGCTCGGTATCGAGGCTGGTGAGACTGACGAACACACGGACGAGATTGTGTTCGGCCATGGCCGACAGCAGATCCAGGTCGCGTAGAATCAGCGCACTCTTGGTGACCAGCGTCACAGGATGGCGGCACTCCAGCAGCAGCTCCAGTAGCGATCGGGTGGTACGACGCTCGGCTTCTATCGGTTGGTAGCAGTCGGTATTGCCGGAAAGGTTGATGGGGCGGCAGACATACCCCGGTTTGCCTAGCTCTTCGCGCAGTCTATCGACCATGCCAGTGCGAGCGATCAAGCGGGTTTCAAAGTCGAGCCCCGGTGACATGTCCCAGTAAGCATGGCTAGGTCGGGCGTAACAATAGATACAGCCGTGCTCGCAGCCACGATACGGGTTCAATGAGCGGTCGAAGGGAAGATCCGGAGAATGGTTCCAGGACAGGGCGCTTTTCGCGGGTTCGTCGGTGACTTCCGTAACGATCCGCTCGACGGGTGCTTCCTGCCACCATCCATCATCAACGGCTTCACTTTGCGTTGGCGAGAATCGATTATGTGGATCATAGGTGGCGCCCCGTCCCTTGCGGGCGTGGTGGATGTCCAGCCTCTTCGGGTGCATGGCAATCTCCAGCCTATATGCTGTATATAAAAACAGTATATAGGATACCCCAAGGCATGCCAATTCTTCGGTCGCCGTCGCATTGGCATTCTCCTCAGCAGAGATCAGGTGGCTGCTTTACCTGGCAGATAGTGCGCGAACAGGTCGGGGTCATCGCTGATGACGGCATCCACGCCCCATTGCCATAAGGGAGCGAAGGCGATCGGATCATTGGCGGTATAACAGAACAGTCGATAGCCCGTGGCTTTGATTTCCCGGGCCTGTTTTTCCTTCAGTCGTCGCCAGTCGAGATGAAAGCTGTAGGCATTGAGATGACTGGCAATCTCCCGCCACTCTTTCGGCAGTTTGTCATAGAGCAGGCCGAGATTCAGGCGATGAGGGTCGGGTTCCAGCTGGCGGGCGGTATGGAGAGCTTGTCGGTTAAAGGAGGACACCACCAGTCGTTCGGTCGGTAGCTTATCGAGGGCCATGGGGAGCGACGTTTCTGTCAAGGTCCGGGGATCCCGGCCACGGTTCACCTTGAGCTCCAGGTTGAGTCCAAGACCCAGCTCATTGATCAGATCGAGCATCTCTTCCAGTGTCGCCATGCGCTCACCGGCAAATCGAGGGTGAAACCAGGCACCGACATCAAGGGTCTTCGCGGTAGTCATGTCGAACGTGAACAGTTTGCCGCGACGGCTGGAACAGCGTCTGACCCCGGGATCGTGCCAGATGACGGGGGTGCCATCACCCAATAGCTGGACGTCTAGCTCGACCCATGGACAGCCACAGCGATAAGCACCCCGGACCGCGGTCAAGGTATTCTCCGGAAAATGAGCCGACAGTCCACGGTGCGCAATGGTATGGGGATGTATTGCCTCGAGTCGTGTCATGGGGTCGTGATGGCCTCTGTGGTTGTCAGGCGTTGACCCTGTTCAGGGTCGAAGAGATGAAGTCGTTCAAGATCCGGAGCCAGCCACAGGCGGTCGCCTTCCTCGAGACGACGTGCGCCGTCGAAACGGACGACCAGTGGTTCCGCCTGGCCATCCAGCTGTACATACGCCAGGGTGTCGGCACCCAGTGGCTCGACGAGTTCGACCTGGACTGCCAGCGCATCGTCGGATTCCTCGACCGGTACCAAGTGCTCTGGGCGAATGCCGAGAGTGACGTGGCCATGGGCATCGACAGGCGCATGCAATTGGTTACCGCAGGGGAGTGACAGTGTCCGACCACTGGCTTCGGCGCTGAGAAAATTCATGGCAGGTGAGCCAATGAATCCGGCCACGAACGTTGATGCGGGTTGGTCATAGAGTGTCATGGGCGAGCCCAACTGCTCTATCCGTCCCTCGTTCATGACGATCAGACGATCCGCCAGCGTCATGGCTTCGACCTGGTCGTGAGTGACATAGACGGACGTGACTCCCAGGCGTTTCTGCAGCCGGCGTATCTCCAGACGCATTTGTACACGCAGTTTGGCGTCGAGATTGGACAGGGGTTCGTCAAACAGGAACACCTGAGGTTCACGCACGATGGCGCGTCCCATCGCGACGCGTTGACGTTGGCCACCGGACAGTTGGCGCGGGCGACGGTCGAGAAGGTCCTGTAAACCGATCAAGCTTGCCGTTTCCTCGACCTTGCGGCGACGCGCTTCCTTTGGAACGCCACGATTCTTGAGGGCATATTCCATATTGCCGGCCACGCTCATATGGGGGTAGAGCGCGTAGTTCTGAAATACCATGGCGATGTCGCGGTCCGCGGGTTCCAATGGATTGACGCGGGCCTCGCCAATGTAGAGGTCGCCTGCGGTGATATCTTCAAGACCGGCGAGCATGCGCAGCAGTGTGGATTTTCCGCAACCTGACGGGCCGACCACGACCAGTAGTTCACCATCGGCGATCTCCAGGTCCAGGCCGTGCAGGGCGACGAAACCATTGGGATAGGTTTTTTTCAATCCGTCCAGTCGTAGTGTTGCCATGGAGTCTCACTTATTTCTCGGTATCGACCAGCCCTTTCACGAAATAGCGCTGCATCAGCACGATTACGATGACGGGGGGCAACATGGCCAGTAGCGCGGTCGCAGTAACCGTGTGCCAGGGCACCAGGTTATCTGCCGATGTCAGCATGCGTTTGAGGCTGATGACGACCGTCATGTAATCGGATTCGGTGGTGATCAGCAGTGGCCACAGGTATTGGTTCCAGCCGTAGAGGAACATGATCACGAATAGCGCGGCGATATTGGTCTTTGATAGTGGTAGCAGAATGTCACGCAGAAAGCGCCAGGGGCCGGCGCCATCGACACGTGCGGCCTCGAGCAGCTCCGGCGGCACGGTCAGGTAGAACTGACGGAACAGGAAGGTGGCCGTGGCACTGGCGATCAACGGCAGGATCAATCCTGTGTACGAATTCAACATCCCCAGACCGGCGACCACCTTGTATGTTGGCATGATGCGGACTTCCACCGGCAGCATCAACGTGATGAAGATCGCCCAGAAGCAGAGCATGCGAAATGGAAAGCGAAAGAAGACGATCGCATAGGCTGCCAGAATGGCAATGGTGATTTTGCCGACGGCAATCCCCAGGGCCATGATCGTGGAATTGACCAATAGCCGGGTGGCATCGGTGCCCAATCGGCCGACCGGATCGCTGAGCACGGCCAGGAAGTTTCCGAACCCTTCACTGCCGAACCAGAAAGGGGCGACGCCGGTATAGAGCGATGATTGCGTATGCGTTGCGGCAACGATCGCCATCCACACCGGCAGGAAGAAGACGATCACGCACAGAATCAGGAGCGTGTGACTGGTAATGTCGAGGCCGCGGCGACGATAACGCATCGTGTTGTCCTTCTCAGTACTGAACCTTGCGTTCGATATAGCGGAATTGCAGGAGAGTCAGTAGACCCACCAGGATCAGCAGAATGACGGATTGTGCGGCGCTGGATCCCAGATCATAGCCCTCGAAACCATCTTCGTAGACCTTATAGACCAAGGTGCGGGTTGCTCCGCCCGGCCCGCCACCGGTCGTGGCATCGATGGTCCCGAAGGTCTCGAAAAAGACATAGACGCTATTCATCACCAGCAGGAAGAAGGAGGTTGGCGATAGTAGCGGAAAGGTGACGGTCCAGAATCGTCGCCAAGGGCCGGCGCCATCAATCGCTGCCGCTTCCAGCAGGCTTTTGGGGATCGACTGAAGGCCGGCCAGAAAGAACACGAAGTTGTAGCTCATCTGTTTCCAGATCGACGCCAGGATCACCAGAAGCATAGCCTGGCCGCCATTGACGCGATGGTTCCAGCCGATCCCCAGATTTTCCAGGCCGGCGCTGAGTAGCCCGAGGTTGGGATCGAACATGAACATCCACAGTACGCCGGCGACGGCGGGTGCAACGGCATAGGGCCATATCAACAAGGTCTTGTAACTGTGGGCGCCGTGAATGACCCGGTCGGCCTGTACGGCAAGCAGCAGTGCCAGCGACATGGCACCGACGGCCACGGAAACACTGAACAGCGCGGTGACCCCCAGGGCACGCAGATACTCGAACGAGGTGAAGATACGAGCGAAGTTCTCGAACCATACGAACTCGTGACCCAATCCGAATGGATCTTCGATATAGAATGCCTGAACGATGGCTTGGGCCGCAGGCCAGAAAAAGAATACGGCAATGACAGCCAACTGAGGTGCCAGCAGGATCCAGGGAGTCAGGCGATGGCGTTGGAATGTGGCCATGAATACCTAGCGATCACAGGGAATGGAAATAACGTCCGGTTCATGAGGCTGTCGGGAATGGGCCGGGCTGGGAGCCCGACCCGTCACAGGCTCATGAGTTGGCGCGCTGGAACCGCTCGAGCAAGTCGTTGCTGCGTTCGACGGCATTGTCCATGCCTTCCTGGACTTCCACCTCATCGCTGAAGATGTTTTCGAGTTCTTCCTCGACGACATCACGGATCTGAACCATGTTACCCAGGCGAATGCCCTTGGAGTTTTCGGTCGGCTCGGTGGCGGTCATCTGTTCGATGCTGACATCGGTACCGGGGTTCTCCTCATAGAAGTTCTGCTCCTGACTCAACTCATAAGCGGCATTGGTAATCGGCAGATAGCCGCTGAATTGATGCCAGTCGGCCTGGACTTCCGGTGAGGAAAGATAACTGAAAAACTCGGCGATGCCCTCATACTCCTCATCACTCTTGCCGCGCATGACCCACAGCGATGCACCGCCGATAATGGAATTCTGCGGCTCGTCGATGACCTCGGATGAGTAAGGCAGGGGATTGACCGAGAACTCGAAGTCTTCGGCATTGGCGCGTACGCCGGCCAATGAGGCGGATGAGGCCATCAGCAGCGCGCACCGACCGGTGTAGAAGGCGGGAGCGGCCTCATCGAAACGGCCGTCATAACGGAAACGATCATCCTCCTGCCAATCCTTGAGGCGCTGGATGTGATCGACGGCGGCGGTTTCATTGATCTGTAGTCGCGCATCGAGACCGCCGAAGCCATTCTCCTCGCTGGCAAAGGGAATATCATGCCGGGCCGAGAAGTTTTCCAACTGGATCCAGGAAGGCCAGGTGGTCGTCATGCCACAGCTTGCGGCGTCGGATTCGACGACCTGGGTGAGCACGTCACCGAGTTCTTCCCACGTTTCGGGGACGTCATCCACACCGGCTTCCGCAAGGATATCGCGATTGGCATAAACGACAGGCGTCGAGGAGTTGAAAGGCAAGGACAGCATATCGCCATCACTGCTGGTGTAGTAACCAGTGACTGCCGGCAGGTAGGCATCGGGATCGAAATCGGCTCCATGATCATTCATCAACTCGTGTACCGGATAGGTCGCACCTTCCGCTGCCATCATGGTGGCTGTACCGACTTCGAAGATCTGGACGATGGCCGGTGCCTCGTCGGCACGGAAGGCGGCAATCGCACTGGTCATGGTCTCGCTGTAATCGCCACGGAAGGAGGGCTTGATTTCATAGTCCGACTGACTGTCGTTGAATTCCTCGGCAATCTCGTCGATCTTGTCGCCCAACTCGCCGCCCATGGCGTGCCACCATTCGATTTCGGTTGCGGCGTGAGCAGAGAGAGAAACGGAAGCGCAGGCGACGCCCAGAGCCAATGTCGAAGTGGTGAAGCGCATCATGGCGTACTCCTTGTTGATCGTTGTTGTCATCCCTGGGGGGATGGCATGTCACGAATGGGCCGGGTTTGTTGTCGCATTGCCTGAGCAATGGCTCGTCTAAATTAGAGGCCAAACATGACAGCTAGATGAAAACTAGCCCATGCCACCAAGATGCGCCACACGCGTCATAGCGATGTGATTGGTTCGGCGCAGATTGCACGGCAATCGGCTTATCGTGCCAACCAACCGCCATCCACGGCCAGGGCATGGCCATGAACATAGTTCGCCGCATCGGAGCAGAGAAAGACCACGGCACCGCCCAGATCTTCTGGTGTCCCCCAGCGTGCGGCGGGAATGCGACCGAGGATTTCGGCGCTGCGCTGTTCGTCGTTGCGCAGGGCCTGGGTATTGTCGGTTGCCATGTAACCGGGAGCGATGGCGTTGACGTTGATGCCGTACGCAGCCCATTCATTGGCAAGCAGTCTGGTCAGTCCCAGAATGCCGCTCTTGCTGGAGGTATACGACGGCACGCGAATACCTCCCTGGAAGGAGAGTACCGAGGCAATATTCACGATTTTCCCGCCACTCCGGCGTTCGACGAGGTGGCGTGCCATCTGTTGAGAGAGAAAAAACGCTGCTTTCAGGTTAACGTCGATGACGGCATCCCAGTCGTCCTCGGTGAACTCCAGTGCCGGTGCCCGCCGGATGGTCCCTGCGTTATTGACCAGAATATCCAGCTTGCCTGCCTGCTCAATCGCCCGGGTCACGATTTCACCCGGCTCATCGCGGCCCAACTCGGCGTGGATCGGGTAAAAGTGCCGTCCCAGAGCGTCGATTGCTTCATGCGTTGCGGTCGCTTCACTGCGGCTGACGCCGACAATATCGGCTCCTGCCTCGGCCAAGGCGACAGCCATGGCCTGGCCGAGCCCCTTGTTGCAGCCCGTGACCATGGCAATGCTGCCGGATAGAGAAAATGGATTCATACATGACCTCCTTGAATAGGTTGTTGGCATGAGTTCATCGCATTTTCTGTAGTTGTAACATGTTCATTGGAAGGAGTATTCGTATCATGGTGGGGGAATTGCTTGACGAGAGGCGGTATTCGACGCTTGGATACGCAAGTATCCCGTTAGCGATCTAAGGAAACAGGTCATGGCAAAACGCATTCAGTTTTCTCGTACCGGTGGCCCTGAAGTGCTCGATTATGTCGATGTCGAGCCGAGGGTGCCGGAGCCCGGTGAGGTGTGCGTCAGAAATGAAGCGGTGGGGCTGAATTTCATCGATATCTATTTCCGGACCGGTTTGTATCCAGCGCCGTCGTTGCCGTCGGGGTTGGGAACTGAAGGTGCTGGTATCGTCGATGCGGTTGGAGAGGGCGTGTCTCACCTCCGGGAGGGCGATCGCGTCGCTTATGCCCAGGGCCCGTTAGGGGCTTATGCTGAATACCACACATTGCCGGCCGACAAGGTCGTCGCCCTGCCCGATGATGTCGATGTGGAAACAGCTGCCGGAAGCATGCTCAAGGGCTTGACCGTGCAATATCTGTTGCGTCAGACCTACCCGCTGGAAGGCGGCGAGACGATCCTGTTTCATGCCGCTGCCGGCGGGGTCGGGTCGATTGCTTGCCAGTGGGCGCGTGAACTGGGCGTCAAGTTGATCGGGACCGTGAGTTCGAAGGAGAAGGCCGATCTGGCCAAGGCCAACGGTGCCTGGGCAACCATCGACTACACCCAGGAAGATGTGGTCGAGCGGGTCCGTGAGCTTACTCAGGGCGAGATGTGTGATGTGGTCTATGATTCTGTCGGCAAGGATACCTGGGAAACGTCGCTGGATTGCCTCAAGAAACGTGCCTTGATGGTCAGTTTCGGCAATGCCTCCGGTCCGGTCGAAGGGGTCAACATCGGCATTCTCAATCAGAAAGGCTCGCTGTTCGTGACGCGTCCCAGTCTGAATGGTTACGCCGATACCCGTGAGCGACTGGAGATGATGGCCAACGATCTGTTCGACATGCTCGAAAGCGGCAAGGTCAAGGTCGATATCGCCCAGCGCTACGCCCTTTCTGATGCGGGGAAGGCGCAGGACTCCCTGGCAGCAAGGAAGACGACAGGCTCCACGATTCTTCTCCCGTGAGATGGGTGACGAGCGAACGCCGTGAAGCGTCGCTCGTGGCTGACTACTCGATGTCGATATAGGCCCCGAGGTCGCGCATGCGAGACTCGAACCTCGTGACATTATCGACCAGGCTTTCGGGGCCATAAGCCACGCACTCGGCGAGGATGGCTTCGATGAGCGTGATGGCTGACAGAATCGATGGAAAGAAGTGAGGCGTCGAGGTGGCGATATTGAAGGTGATACTTGCGCCCGGCACCAGGGGGGATCGCAAGGTGTCCGTGATGACGATCGCCTCGACACCGTTCGCCCGAGCGATGTCCAGCGCACGTACCGTCTCGGCGCAATAAGGGTCGAAGCCAAAGGCCACGACCAGGTCGCCTTCCCCGAAAGGGGCAAGCTCGGTCAATAACCCGCCTTCCTGTCCGCGAATCAACTGCACATTCGGCATGGCGATGCGCCCTACGTAGGCGAAATGGTAGGCGCACGCGAAGGTATCGCGGAATCCGATGACAGCCACGTTTCCCGCCGCCAGCAAACGTTGTGCCGCTTGTCTGACCTTGCCCTGCGTATCAGGCGTGAACAGGCGTCCGATGTTATCGAAAGCCGCATCACCGACATCCAGAAATACCTGGTCATCGGTATTGGCCTGGGCTTTCAGGCTCGAGGCTCGGCCGGACAGTTCGATGGGACCGGCCTGCATCGCCGCCTGAAATATCTCCCGAAACTGCTCGTAGCTTTCGAATTCCAGTCGCTTGGCGAGACGCATCAAGGTCGATGGTGTTACGCCGGCGGCCGTGGCTGACTTGCGAATCGACTGGAACGCCACCTCCACCGGATGATCCAGCACATAGCGGGCGGCCAGTTTGAGCTGCTGGCTCAGTTCCGGATAGCAGGCGGCCAGAGCTTGATTGATGGCATCCAGGTCGCTTGTCGTTGTCGTGTCGGCACCGTCTGGCTGCATGGAGACCTCTCTGATTCGCGGGGCCAGGCATTCTGCCTATGGCGTGAGCAAGAGCGCATTGTATCCGAAGTACACGGTCGTTATTGAAACATTTGAGTCAGAGTGATGTAAGTATAGGTACGTTTGTGTTGACAGATGTTTCCAGTTCCCCGTAGCATGATTTTGAAACGAATGTGTCATGTTGTTTTATATTTTGATACTAACGTTTTGTCTTCGTCACACTGGCTTCGCATGCCAAGGAGCATTAATGACCAGCCCGTCTTATGAAACGCTGATCGTCAAGCATCGTGGGCCGATTGCCGAGATCCGTTTCAACCGCCCGCATCGACTCAATGCCGTGATCGAAACGTTATATCGGGAGGTGCTGGATGCCCTCGATCAAGCGGAAGCTGATCCTGCGATTCGAGTTGTGATACTGACAGGAGAAGGACGTGCGTTCTGTGTCGGGGCCGATATGAAAGCGCATGGCTCGGCCCAGCGTTCGCTGTATGAGCGCCGCCGATACCTGCAACTCGGTAATGACGTCTGTGAACGAATCCTTTGCTTGAAGCTGCCCGCCATAGCCGCGGTCAACGGCTATGCACTGGGAGCCGGTGCAGAAATGGCCGTCGCGTGTGATTTCATCGTCATGGATGACGAAGCGCAACTCGGTTTTCCGGAAACCGGAATCGGTACTTGTGTGGGAGGCGGTGTGTCCAAGCTGCTGCCTCGACTTGTCGGTCTGAGCAAGGCCCGTGAACTATTATATACCGGTCGTCGTATTGATGGGAAAGAGGCCACACGGATCGGCCTGGCCGTAGCGAGTTCGCCTGCCGATACCTTGGCCGAAGAGGTCGATCGACTGGCGGAAAGTCTGGCCTGCCAGGCGCCGGTATCGATGGCGATGCTCAAGAGGTTGGTGAACCAGGGAAGCCATACCGATCTCGAGTCCCAACTCCAGCAGGAACTGGATGCGGTTTTTACCTGCTCGACCACTGCGGATTGGCAGGAAGGCGTGGATGCCTTTGCCGAGAAACGGTCGCCCGTGTTTCGGGGGTGTTGAACCATGAATCCAATGGAACATCCCCCCATCGTCGATCGCAGTCCGTTGCACGACTTTCTGGCGCCGAATGCCATTGCAGTGATCGGGGCCTCGCCAGACCCGACCAAGCGTGGGTACAAGGCGATGCTCGGGTTGGTGAAAGACGGTTTTGCTGGTGAGATCTACCCGATTAATCCCAAGCTGGAACATGTGCTGGGTGTGCGTGCCTACCCGGACCTGGCCAGCCTTCCCGGACCGATCGACCTGGCCCTGATCTGCACGCCGGCATCCACCGTTCCCACGTTGTTGCGGGATTGTGGAGAAGCTGGCGCCAAGGGAGCCGTGATTCTGGCCAGCGGCTTCGGGGAAACCGGCCCAGAGGGGGCTGTGCTGGAGCATGAGGTACTGGCTGCGGCCCGGGAAGCCGGCGTGAGACTCATTGGTCCCAATACCTCCGGCATTTTCAATCTCCATCACAAGGTCAATCTCCTGGCGCTGGAGAACGTCAGGCCCGGCGATATCGGCATTGTGTCACAATCCGGCAACATGCTGCTGTCACTGGCGCTGGAAGCTCAGCATAACGGTCAGGTTGGTTTCAGCACTTATGTGGGCCCCGGCAATCAGACTGACATTGGTTTCGATGACTACCTTCGTTACCTGGGGGAAGACGAGAAGACTCGGGTCGCGACCCTATATGTGGAAGGTTTCCGTGACGGACGGCGCTTCCTGGACGTTGCCAGGGCGGTGTCGGCAGTCAAACCGGTGGTGGTTTACAAGGCAGGCAGTACCGACCTGGGGCAGAAAGCGGCGAGTTCACATACGGGCGCCCTGGCTGGAAGTTACGCCATGACTGTCGATCTGCTTCGCCAGTCCGGTGTGAGTGTCGTGCAATATTCCGACGAGATCCTGCCCGTGGCGGAAGGGCTGGGGCTATTGCAGCAGGCGCGGGGCAAACGTGTGGCGATCCTTGCCGATGGTGGCGGGCAGGCGACGATTGCTTCCGATCGCCTGGCCGAAGCCGGCCTGGAACTGGCGACGTTGCGCGATTCGACACGTCAGCAACTGGCCGAGGTGTTGTTGCCCCAGGCATCATTGGCCAATCCGGTGGATGTGGCCGGTTCCAGTGATGCCAATCCGTCGATCCTGGCGGAGTGCATGGCGATCCTGGCCGATGATGACGATGTCGACAGTGTATTACTGATTGGCATGTTCGGTGGCTACCACCTGCGGTTTGCCGAGGAACTGCTAGGGAATGAAATGCGTGGCGCCGAGGCCATGATCGAACTCGATCGCCGCACCGACAAACCGCTGGTGATCTACAGTCTCTATGCGCCGGTCAAACCGCCGGCATTGCGACGCCTCCATGAAGCCGGATTACCTGTCTATCACTCCATCGAGCATGCGGTTCGAGTCGTCGCCGCGCTGGGTGAGCGAGGGGCATACCTGCACGCCATGGCATCACCCGAGTGGGCGACGACGGTGACGCCGCATCCTGGGCACCAGGCGGTTCTTGCACGCGCTCATCGGGAAAGACGCGATCTGCTCGAACCTGAGGCCAAGGCGCTCCTGGGCGCTCACGGTCTACAGGTCCCCGAGGAGAAAGTGGTGCGCAGTATCGACGAACTGGGAGGGATCGCCGAGGCGTTCGGGGATCGTTCACTGGCGATGAAGGTGGTATCGAAGGACATCCTTCACAAATCCGATGCGGGTGGTGTCCAGCTTGACCTCAATGGCGAGTCGGCATTGCGCGAAGCATATACTCGAATACTCGATACCTGTCGGACGCATGTGCCGGCGGCCGATATCGAGGGCATTCTGGTCACGCCGATGGCTCGCAAGGGGACCGAGGTGATCATCGGGATGATTCGCGATCCTGTCTTCGGTCCGGTACTGATGTTCGGGCTGGGGGGCATATTCGTCGAGGTACTGGAGGACGTGGCATTTCGAGCCATTCCGTTGACGCGGCAGGATGCCCGCTCGATGGTATCGCAGATCAAGGCCAAGAAAGTGTTCGAGGGGATTCGTGGTGCGGTGGCGATCGATCAGGAGGCGTTGGTCGATCTATTGATGAAGGTGTCATCGATAGTATCCGCTTATCCCGAGATCGAGTCGTTGGATCTCAATCCGGTCATCGCCTATGCGGATGGCTACGCGGTGGTGGATGCGCGCATTATCGTCGATAACAAGGCGTCAATTCAGCCGGAGGGAGACATTACATGATGCAGCCTACGTTACAGAATGCCCGTTTGTCGCTCGACTCTCGTGTCGCCACCTTGACCCTGGATCGTCATGATGTGCGCAATGCATTGACCGGCACACATCTCATCGACGATATCGTGGCGACGTCTGTGTGGGCCAACGATTGTGAGGATGTCTCGGTGCTGGTGATTACCGGGGCCGGATCGAGTTTTTCGGCCGGTGGTAACATCAAGGATATGGCGGAACGGCAGGGAGATTTCGCCGGTGATCCCGCCGAAGTGGCCGAACGTTATCGTCGTGGGATTCAGCGAATTCCGCTCGCCATGCAGGCATTGGAAGTGCCGGTGATAGCCGCGGTCAACGGCCCGGCGATCGGAGCGGGGTTCGACCTGGCCAATATGGCCGATATTCGCATCGCGTCCAGCCGCGCCAAGTTTGGCGAGACATTCCTCAATCTCGGGATCATCCCCGGGGATGGCGGTGCCTGGTATCTGCAACGACTGATTGGTTATCAACGTGCCTTTGAGTTGACCCTGAGCGGTCGTGTGATCGATGCCGAGGAAGCCCAGAGGCTGGGGATCGTGCTGGATGTCGTCGAGCCTGACTCGCTGATGACTCGTGTCGATGAACTGGCCGGACGAATTGCTGATCAACCGCCCAAGGCGACACGATTGACCAAGCGCCTGATGACGATGGGGCAGCGCATGGAACTCAAGGAGTTCCTCGATCTGTGTGCGACGTTTCAGGGGATGTGCCACAACGAGCCGGAACATCTCAAGGCGGTGAACCGGATGTTGGAAACCATGAAGCGATAGAGGTTTGACCCGACCTGCCGGGACAGCGAAGATACCCGATGCATCTGCAGTGAGAACCGGTGGGCTGGGTCTATGTCATGGGATGGCTGGCTGAATGCGCTGTTGCCGTATGAGTGGTCGTCATTGGCTATCGTTTTCTACGGTGGTCTGGCGGTACTTTACTGGCGTGGTGTCGCGGTGTGTCGCCGTCAGGGGGAGGCGCCTGAACGGTGGCGTTCCGGTGTCTTCTGGACGGGGTTGGTGCTGGGGTATGTCGTCATGCATACCCAGTTCGATTATTACGCACAGTTCATGTTCTTCGTGCACCGCATTCAGCACCTCGTACTGCATCATGTGGCTGCGTTCCTGATCGTGCTGGCGAATCCGTGGTCAATTCTCGCAGCAGGCTTCCCGTCAGGTCGTATCAAGCAGCAATTGGCGAAATGGTTGGCATCATCACCCGTACAATGCCTTTATCGCGTGTTGCAATATCCTCCCGTGGCAGGCGTGCTGTTCGTCGGGCTGGTGTATTTCTGGCTGATTCCCGATATTCACTTCCGTGCCATGCTAAGCCATCAACTATATCTGGTGATGAACTGGAGCATGCTGCTCGATGGTTTGTTGTTCTGGTGGTTGATCCTGGACCCGCGTTCTCACACCTTGCGCGTTGCCTGGCGTATGGTGTTGCTGTGGTTCGTGACCGTGTTACAGCTGGCACTGGGTGCCTATATTGCGTTGAGCCGCACTGAACTCTTTGATGTTTATGCCGTATGTGGTCGGGCCTGGCCTATCGATCCCCAGCAGGATCAAGTCCTTGGCGGCATTCTGACCTGGGTGCCGCCCGGGATGATGTCAGCGCTGGCCATGCTGCTGCTGATCAAGCGCGTACTCCGGCAGCCAGCCCCAGCGGCTGCGGGGTAAGACGCATCGAATTGCCGTGACCGGTCAGGCAATATCGTGTTGGACTACCTTGTCCCGATGCAGCGCAAAGGCATCGAAGGCAAAGTCGTCGACGGTCAGCATCTCCAGCACTCGAGCCTCGAAGTTCCGCATGAAGATAGCGTCTTCTTCATTGATGAGACCGGCTTCATATGCCGCTTCCAGTCGCTGTTCGGGATGAAGCGCATCAGCGCCTATCTCACCTTTGCCATGCGCCTTGTCGATACGACGGTAAAGCGGTTCAGCGCGTGGGTAGTCTTCCAGCAGCGCATTATAGCGTGCCAGCGGATTGTCGCGTTGATCGCTGCCTTGATGGTCCCAGGTGTTGTCGAGCAGTTTTTCACGCAGCATGGTCGGGCGCGATATTGCCTGAGCGATCTCCCGTGTTAGGTCGTCCGTGGGTTGGTGCCAGCGTCTACCCAACGGCATGATGACCCGTGCCAGCATGCGAGCCAGTGCTCGGTTGGGGAAATTGTCGAATAGCTCGGCGAAAGCCTGTTCCGCGCGGTAGAGGAGGAAACGGCAACTGTAGTGAAGCAGGGCGGCTTCGCCCTCGACATTGTCACTTTCATGCCACTGTTTCAGCACCATGGACGTCAGATAGAGGTTGGACAGAACATCCCCCAGCCTGGCTGATAGCATCTCCCGGGACTTTAGCCGGGAGCCGAGGGTGGCCATGGCCGCATCGGCACACAACCCGAACCCGGCCGAGAGACGCGCGACGTCTCGTGCATAGGGGGCGGCCACTTCATCAAACGGTGTCGCCGCTTTCCCGATTCCCAGCCCTTGCGTCAGAGCCCGGGCGGCATTGCCGAAGATCAGGCCCGCATGGGCGAAGAACGCCTTATCGAAGGCCTGGACGTCGTTGGCGTCCTTGGCGGCCAGTTCATCGAGCACATAGGGGTGGCAACGGATTGCCCCTTGGCCGAAGATCATCAGGTTGCGGGTCATGATATTGGCACCTTCCACGGTGATCGCCACCGGGTTGGCGCTATAACCGATACCTAGATAGTTGCGGGGCCCCAGCGTGACGGCCTTGCCGCCATGAACATCCATGGCATCTGCCAGGATCCGACGCTGAAATTCGGTCAGCTGGCTCTTGAGAATGGCCGAGGGAACGGCCGGTCGTTCGCCATGATCGATCATGTTCGCGGTTTGCAGGACGGTACTTTGAGCGATATACGTCAATGCCGTCATGCGCGCCAGCGGTTCCTGAACGCCTTCCATCTCGGCAACCGGAAGATTGAATTGACGGCGCAAGCGAGCAAAGCCTCCCGTCCATCCCAGTGCATATCGCGCCGTTCCGGTCGCGCCCGAGGGCAGCGTGATGCAGCGTCCGACCGATAGGCACTCGACCAGCATTCGCCAGCCCTGCCCGGCCATTTCCGGTCCGCCGATGATCGTGTCGATCGGGACGAAGACATCCGTGCCCTTGATCGGCCCGTTCATGAAAGGACTACCGATGGGGTGGTGACGACGTCCGATCTCGATGCCGGGCGTTTGGCGCGGTATCAGTGCGCAGGTGATCCCCAGGTCCTCGGTATCGCTCAGTAGACCGTCCGGATCGAACATGCGAAAGGCAAGACCGATAACAGTGGCGATGGGGGCCAGCGTGATCCAGCGTTTCTCGAAATTCAGCCGCAAGCCCAGAACCTCCCGGCCGTCGACGACCTGTTTGCAGACCACGCCGGTATCGGGGAGGGCGGTGGCATCGCTACCGGCACGGGGGCCGGTAAGGCCGAAGCAGGGAATTTCACGACCATCGGCCAGGCGAGGCAGGTAATAGTCTTTCTGTTGTTGGGTACCGTACTTGAGCAACAGTTCGCCTGGTCCCAATGAATTTGGCACGCCGACCGTGACCATCAGTGTCTCGTTGACGGCCAGCTTCTGTAAGACCAGAGACTGGGCCTTGGCCGAAAACCCCAGACCGCCATATTCCTTGGGGATGATCATGCCGAAGAAGCCTTCGCGTTTGAGGTAGTCCCAGAGTTCGGGCGGCAAATCGGCGCGCTCGCGAGCGATTTCCCAGGCATTGCACATGCCGGCGGCGATATTGCACTGGTGGTCGATGAATGCTTGCTCTACTTCGTTCACGCCATCGAAGCGCTGGGCCATTAACCGGGACCAGTCCGGACGTCCCGTGAAGAGTTCCCCGTCCCAGCCGACGCTGCCGGCATCCAGTGCGGTGCGCTCGGTATCGGAGATCTTGGGGGCGATGTGCTGGAACAGGCTGAACAGCCGAGGAGTCAGCCACCGACGGCGAAAGGCCGGTAGCCCGCAGGCTGCCAGTGCACCGGCGCCAATCAGTAGCACAGTGCCCAGTAACGGTGCTCCGATGAGCCAACCAACGAGACCGGCGACACCTGTAACGATCGTGGCGGCCAGGGCACCGGTTTCACGACGCATGATCACTAGCAACGCAGCGACTGTCAGTAGGACGAGAACGAGTTGGGCCATGGGGGAACCTCCGTTCCTGACAGAAAAGGAACGAGCCGATCGATGATAGAATCTAACGGCCGTTTGAATTTATAGATTAGTGTATTTGCCGGCCCTTGACTAGAGATATAAAAAAGCCCCGCGGTATGAAGTAAGCCCCGATAGTTGGACGGGGGGCTTCAGGTAGCGGGGCAGGGGAGGGGGCGCGGAAGGAATCAGGGGCGTACCGGTGTGTTCTGGGCCGGTGCCCC
Organism: Aidingimonas halophila; assembly: GCF_900106955.1. Lineage (GTDB taxonomy): Bacteria > Pseudomonadota > Gammaproteobacteria > Pseudomonadales > Halomonadaceae > Aidingimonas > Aidingimonas halophila. The sequence goes on from NZ_FNNI01000007.1 coordinate 300,892, forward strand.
ATCGGCCACATAGTACGGCGCGTCGGAAGGGGGTAGCGGATCGCGGCCACGAATCTTGTCGGCTATCTTTTCCGCCAGCATGATCGTCGGGGCATTGAGGTTGCCGGTGGGAATGACCGGAAACAGGGAGGCATCCACGACGCGCAGGCCCTCCAGGCCATGAACGCGACCGGTACCGTCGACGACTGACGACTCGTCATTGCCCATCCGACACGTTCCGCAGGGATGATAGGCGGTCTCTGCATTGGCGCGCACGAAAGCATCGAGTTCAGCATCTGACTGAACATCGGGCCCCGGCGAAATCTCACGGCCTCGATAAGGATCCATTGCCGGTTGGGCGATGATTTCGCGCGTCTTACGGATGGCGGCGCGGAATTCTTCCCAATCACGTTCAGTCGACATATAGTTGAACAGGATGCTTGGCGCTGCCTTCGGATCGCGTGACGTCAGTCGAACACGACCGCGGCTTTCAGAGCGCATCGAACCGACATGAGCCTGGAAGCCATGAGCCTGCACGGCACTCTTGCCGTTGTAGCTGATTGCGATCGGCAGGAAATGGTATTGCAGGTTGGGCCATGCTTCCGTGTCGTCCGTACGGATGAAACCGGCGGCTTCGAACTGGTTGCTGGCACCGATACCGGTGCCCTTGAAGAGCCACTCGGCTCCGATCTTCGGTTGGTTGTACCATTTCAGGGCCGGGTAAAGAGAGATGGGTTGCGTGCACTCATATTGAATGTACATCTCCAGATGATCCTGCAGGTTCTCACCCACCCCCTTGCTGTCGTGTACCACCGGGATATCGAACTCGGCGAGGTGCTCTGGATCGCCGACGCCTGAGCGCATCAGGATCTGAGGCGAAGCGATCGCGCCGGCGCTGAGCAGGACTTCCCGACGCACGTAGGCATCGGTCACTTCGCCCTTGTGATGGAAACGTATGCCAACGGCGCGCTTGCCTTCAAACAGGATCCGGTCGGTCGTGGCTCGCGTCAGGATCGTCAGGTTGTGACGCTGTTTGGCCTGATCGAGATAACCGCGTGCTGTTGATGCTCGACGTCCTCCAGGCGTAACGAAACGGTCCATCGGTCCGAATCCTTCCTGTTGATAGCCGTTGACGTCTTCGGTGCGCGGATAGCCGGCTTCGACACCGGCCTCGATGAAGGCATGATATAGCGGATTGTTGCCGGGTTTGGGAGTGGCTACGCTGACTGGGCCGTCGCCACCGTGATAGTCGTTCGGACCGATATCGCGAGTTTCTGCCTTCTTGAAATAGGGAAGGCAGTCGGCATAGGTCCAATCGTCCAGACCCGGCTGCGTAGCCCAATTGTCGTAGTCCAGGGCATTGCCGCGGATATAGCACATGCCGTTGATCAATGACGATCCACCCAGCCCCTTGCCGCGACCGCACTCCATGCGGCGATTATCCATATACGGCTCGGGATCGGTTTCGAACGCCCAGTTGTAGCGTTTGCCTTGCAGCGGATAGGCCAGTGCTGCCGGCATCTGGGTACGGAAGTCGAACCGATAATCCGGACCACCCGCTTCCAGTAGCAGTACCTTGACGTCCTTATCCTCGGTCAAGCGTGTCGCTAATACGTTGCCGGCTGAGCCGGCGCCGATGATGATGTAGTCGAATTCACGAGCCTGCGGCATCGACAAGCCCTCCTGTCAGTCGATAAAGGGGGTCTGGTCGGCACGGGACAGCCCGCGCCGGCTCAAGGATGAATAACGTTTCGAGTAAGGAGCGAGGTTTCAAAACACCGATTCGAAGGGGCCCATTTCCAACTGTATCGATTTGATCTGGGTGTAATGCTCCAGCGTCGAGAAGCCGTTCTCACGGCCAACCCCGGATTGCTTATAGCCGCCCACCGGCATTTCAGCGGGGGAGTCGCCCCAGGTATTGATCCAGCAGATGCCGGCTTCGAGTCGATGGATGGTGCGATGGGCGCGATCGAGGCGCTCGGTGAAAAGTCCGGCCGCCAAACCGTAATGGGTGTCATTGGCACGGCGGATGACTTCTTCCTCGTCGTCGAAGGTCAGGATCGACATTACCGGACCGAAGATTTCTTCCTGCACGATGCGCATGTCGTCAGTACAGTCGGTGAAGACCGTCGGCGCAGCCCAGGCGCCTTTGGCGAAGTCACCTTGACTCCAGTCATCGCCACCGATCAGCACGCGGGCTCCTTCCTGCTTGCCGAGTTCGATGTAGGAAAGCACTTTTTCCTGGTGCTCAAAGCTGACCAGGGGGCCGTAGTTGGTTTCGGGTTTGCGCGGATCATCGGCATGAATACGCGCCACGCGTTCACGAATCTTGTCCTCGAAGGCGCTCTTGACCGAACGATGGACGAAGACGCGGGTACCGTTAGTACAGACCTGACCACTGGAGTAGAAGTTGGCCATCATGGCACCATCGGCCGCTCGGTCGAGGTCGGCATCGTCAAACACGATCAGCGGTGACTTGCCGCCCAATTCCATGGTGACATCCTTGAGACTGGAGCCCGCGGCGGCGGACATCACTTTCTTGCCGGTACCCACTTCGCCAGTGAAGGAAATCTTGTCGATACCCTCATGATTGGTCAGCATCTGTCCAACCCGGCCATCACCCTGGACAACGTTGAAGACACCATCGGGGAGTCCGGCTTCGGTGAAGATTTCCGCCAGTTTCATGGTGGTCAGCGGCGTGACTTCACTGGGTTTGAAAACCACGGCATTACCGGCGGCCAGGGCGGGAGCCGATTTCCAGCACGCGATCTGGATCGGGTAATTCCAGGCACCGATCGAGCCCACTACGCCCAGTGGTTCACGACGCGTATAGACGAATGAGGTCTCGCGTAGAGGCACTTGGGTTCCCTCGATCGCCGGCGCCAGTCCCGCGAAGTATTCGAGCGCATCGGCGCCAGTGACGATGTCCACCGTCGTGGTTTCACTGATTGGTTTGCCGGTATTGAGTGTCTCGATCTCGGCGATATCATCATTATGCTCACGCAAGAGAGCCACTGCACGCTGCAGGATACGGGCACGCTCCATACCGCTCATGGCCGCCCAGACCTTCTGTCCCTCACGTGCCGAGGACACCGCTTTGTCGACATCGGCCTGTGATGCCTGCTGGATTTCAGCCAGCGGCTCGCCATTGAAGGGGTTGGTGACCGTGAAGGTTTCACCGGAAGTGGCATCAACTCGCCGGCCACCGATATAAAGCTGCTGGGTGTCGAATGTCGTCATGGCATCCTCCAAGATTGAATAATGAGCTATTAGCTACGAAGCCGTCTCGGCCGTTTGTGCGAGTTGCTTGTCAAGATAATCGTAGGCCAGGCGTCTAGCACGTTCGACATCGAGGCCTTCCGGTGCCAACGCACCGCGCAGCCACAATCCGTCGATCATGGCAGCCAGTCCTCTGGCGCAGTGTCGGGCTTGCTGTTTTGACATGCACTGCCGAAACTGGTGGCAAAGATTGGAATAAAGCCGTTTGTCGTTGACGAATTGCAGGCGTTGCAAATCGGCCTTGTGCATGCTGCTGGCCCAGAAGGCCAGCCAGGTTTTCATGACCGATTGGCTGACCTGGCTGCGATCGAAGTTGCCATCGATGATGGCTCGTAAGTGATCGCGGGGCGCTTGCGATGTGAGGTTGTTGCGCCGTTGGGCTACGGCCTGACCCAAGTCCCACAATATCTGGCGCATGGTGGCTTCGAGAAGACCGTCCTTGCCACCGAAGTAGTGACTGATGATGCCCGCCGACACACCGGCACGGCGTGCAATTCGCACAACCGTGGCATCGGCGAGGCCGACATCATCGATGGCCTCCATGGTGGCCTGGATCAGTTGACGGCGGCGAATGGGCTCCATTCCGATTTTAGGCACCGCAAGTCACTCCTCTGTTGAATGTCGTCCGATCGATTTCACGGCCAAGGTACGTTTTACTGATAGGAAGTCGGGCTAGCCACGAAGGACGACTTCGATTATGGTGAATAGTATGCCTCTTTTTTATTGAACGTTCAATCAATAAAAAAGTTGTATGCATGACTCCTTGTACAATCGCGTTTCATGCGTCGTTGCACAAGGAGCAGGAACGATGGCTGTCGATATCCGTTGCAGCCTGAACTGAAGGATGACTATCAGGAGAGTTGATTCGATGAAGAACATGACACTGAAAACGTCCTTGTTAGCGTTGAGTGCGAGTGCTGTCACACTGGGTGCATCATCGGCGATGGCCCAAGAGGCGGAGAGTTGTGAGCCAGTGCGTTTTGCCGAAGTCGGCTGGACCGACATCACCGCAACGACCGCACTGACCCGAGAAGTCCTGGAAGCCTTGGGTTACGAGACCAGCGTCGATACTGTCTCTGTACCGGTGGCATATTCCGGGATGGTCAATGGCGACTTCGATATCTTTCTGGGCAACTGGATGCCGTCGATGGAATCCATCAGCGAGCCCTATATCGATGATGGCGATGTGGATCGTGTCGGAGCCAACCTGGAAGGAGCCAAGTATACGTTGGCTGTGCCGAAATATGTCCATGACGCGGGCGTCACCTCCCTCGAAGACCTGGATGAACATGCCGACGAATTCGACAACCGGATCTATGGTATCGAAGCTGGCAACGACGGCAACGAATTGATCCAGGACATGATTGACGATGATGCGTTCGGTCTTGGTGACTGGGATCTGGTTGATTCCAGTGAAGCCGGTATGTTGGCCGAGGTGCGTTCCAAGACGGGAAGTGAGGAGTGGATGGTCTTCCTGGGTTGGGAACCGCACCCGATGAATACCAACTTCGAGATCGAATATCTTGAAGGCGCCGATGATTATTTCGGTCCGAATCTTGGTGGTGCGACCGTGTATACCAACACGCGTGCCGGTTATGTCGATGAGTGCGGCAATGTAGGCGAACTGCTCGACAACCTCCAGTTCACGCTGGAGATGGAGAACCAGTTGATGGCCGAGATCATGGACGAGAATGCCGATCCACGTGAGGCGGCCCGCGCCTATCTCCAGGAGAATCCGGGCGTACTCGACGAATGGCTCGATGGTGTCAATACCCGTGATGGCGATGATGGACTGACAGCTGTCAAATCCGAGCTGGGGATTGAGGAGTGATCGGGCATCGCGGACTTGCCATGATGCAAGTCCGTGTGCATAATTCGCTCCCGTCGCCGGATGCGTGATCGCTGATTGGCAGGGTGACGGCGGCGATGGCTACGTAGCTCAGCTGGTTAGAGCACATCACTCATAATGATGGGGTCCCCTGTTCGAATCAGGGCGTAGCCACCAGCGGAATCATGAGGCGCCCGCATGGTTGGTCCAGCGGGCGCTTCCCGTTTCGTCTCAGTGGTTTTCAGGGCGTTGCCCCTTGACCTGAAAGACGATATCCGTATACTGCCACGCGTGTTCCGGGATGTTCCCCGATAGCTCAGTTGGTAGAGCAAATGACTGTTAATCATTGGGTCGCAGGTTCGAGTCCTGCTCGGGGAGCCAATACGGAAACACGATCGAGTTGAATCTCTCAGGTATTCCCCGATAGCTCAGTTGGTAGAGCAAGTGACTGTTAATCACTGGGTCGCAGGTTCGAGTCCTGCTCGGGGAGCCAGCCCTCCGTCAATGATACGATCTCCCGTTCATTCAGAAACGCTATGAGACGACCGGCCGTATCGGGACCGATGCCGTCATATTGCTGCCAATCCTGCCGAGTCCATCGGCGAAGCGATACCAGTCTCTCGATGTCATCGATTTGTCCAATGATTTCCTCGCCAGCAGGTGGTATTCCCAATGCCGAGAGCCATGTCGCCAACGACTTGTCGGCGGCCTTCTGAAAGGTCGTATACCAGTTCCGTGCTCGCGTGTCGCCGACCCCGGGTAATGTCCGCAGCTGGTCGATGTTCAAGTCTTGCCAGTCGATTAGCGTATCGATCAATCCGGCATCGATCAGTATTTCCCAGGTCCCTTCTCCGATGCCGGGCATATCCAGGCCGTTCTGCCCGGATATCCGGACCAGTCGAGCCAGGAATTGCTCATGACAGTCGGAGCGTAAGCGAAGGCAACTGAGTTCATGATAACGGTCGGGATCGGGGGCCGATACGGGAGGGCGGGGCTCAACGGGAATCAAGACATCGTCCAGTCTCGGTATTGTCTGACCAGCCAGCGATATGGTGACTTGGTCGCCGGGGCGGACATCAAGAGCCTTCCAGTGTTTCAGTGAGCCCAGGCTGACCCGACGAATCGTCCTGTCGTCGAGTTTGATGGGATCGAGTCGTGCCACTGGTGTGATCCGGCCGGTTCGGCCAATCGTGAAGCTGATTTCCTGGACATAAGCTAGCCCCTGACGAGCCGGATGCTTCCAGGCTGTTGCCCAGTCGGGCGGAGAGGGTTCCCATGTCGTGCTGTCGGGGCGCCGGGACTGACGAATGACGATACCATCGGTAGCGAACGGAAGCGCATGCTGGTACCAGTCGCGGCGCCAGCGAACCACGTCTTCCGCCTGTTCGATGGGCTGGCTGTAGTCGGCGCTATCTTCGAAACCCCAGGACGTGAGTTGCGACAGGCGCTGAGCCATATCGGAAGGTCCGTTCGGCCAGTCCCAGATGAACAGGCCGATGCGAGCCGTATCGCTCTGATGCCATTCATGGCGAGACATCAAGCCGATAATGTCGCTGCGGGCACCGGCACTCCCCATTTCAGCTTGAATGTGTCCATCCCGGCGCAGGTAGAGCTCGCCCTGCAATACGACTCGCGCCGGTGGATTTCCGGGTAGCCGTTTCGGGATGGTCTGGACATGCCGAAGGTGCATCGTCCAATCCTGCCCTGTGATGCCATTACCACGACTGATTGCCTGATCGAGCTGTCCCTGCTCATAGACCAGGGTGACGGCCACGCCATCCACCTTGGGTTGGACCCAAAGCTCGTGTTGCTGCCTATCTGCAACCCAGCGTTTCATGGCCTGTTCGTCAGAGAGCTTGTCCAGTCCTGTCTGGGCGACAGGGTGTCGACGTTCTCCTTGGGGGGCCACTGGCAGGGCTGGGACGTCGACGGTATTCGGGAGACATGCTCGCCACGTTTGCAGCCGATGCCTGGCCTGATCATAAACCGCATCGGGAACCTGTCGCTCACCCTGGTCATAGTAAGCGTCATCCCAAGCCGCGATGGTTGCTTCCAGGTGTTCCATGTCCTGTGCCGTGGGTGTTTCGGCGCCGGTAGAACAGTCGTTGGCTACCGTGGTCGGCGAAAAGCCACCCAGCCATAGCAACAGTATTCCGGAACCCAGAGCGACGCAGGACCTCGTCGCACGATATGATCGGAATCGCCGCGATGACGACGAAAGGGGTGATGCCATCCTGCCCTCCCTGGCGATGCATCCTGTCTCGAATTGTCGGCCCCGTTGACGCGGTTGCGCTTACTCTTCGCGGGTCAGTTGGGCATAATCCAGTAGTATTTCGGCACTTTCGATGATCTGGGCGCGATCGATGGGTTCATTGTCGGTGCCGTTCACGGCATCCATGCCGCTTTCGCTCTCGAGTGTTTCATCGTCTTCATCGCCTCGCGCTTCACTCCAGTCCTCGATGGGCTCCATCCCGAGCGCTTCGCGGCGCTGGTTCTCCAAGGACAATTGTTCACGCTCCTGAGCATCCATTTCACGCTGGCGCTGGTCGCGGTTGAGACTGACGCTGGTATGCTGCTCGCGCAGTCGTTTCGCGAGCTCAGCCTGACGCTGGAGATAGACGAAGTTGGGATCCTCGTTGATTCGCTTTTCATGGCTATGAGTGAGTTCGTCGAGATACTTCTCCGGTGTTCCGTATTGGCGATACTGCACCTCACGCACCGTATCCCATTCGAGGGCGTTGTCGAGGCTGCTTTCGCCGATGTCATCCGGATCGATCAGGCTGGGATAGGTGATGTCGGGCTCGACACCACGGTGCTGGGTGCTTTCGCCGGAAATGCGGTAGAACTTGGCGCGTGTCAGCTTGATTTCGCCATGGCTGAGTTCATTCATGGCTTGGACGGTGCCTTTGCCGAAGGTCCGATTGCCTAGTACCAGGCCTCGACCGTAATCCTGGATCGCGCCAGCGAAAATCTCCGATGCTGATGCCGACAATCTGTTGACCATGACGCCCAATGGGCCGTCGTAAAGAACGCCTTGCTCGGTATCACCGTACAGACTGATACGCCCGCGAGCGTCACGAACCTGGACGGTGGGGCCGCGATCAATGAACAGGCCGATCAATGAGTTGGCTTCCTGCAAGGCGCCCCCGCCGTTGTTGCGCAGATCAAGAATGATCCCTTCAACATTGGCTTCCTTGAGTTTCTCGATTTCCTTGGCGACATCACGAGTGGTGCTGCGATAATCGTCCTCGCCGGCCTGCCAGGCATCGAAATCCACATAGAAATTGGGGATTTCGATGACGCCCATTTCTTGTGTCGTTCCGTCACGCTCGACTTCAACGACCTCGCTGCTGGCAGCCTGATCTTCCAGATTGACGGTGTCGCGGGTAATCTCGATCGTTTCCGTGCGTGTAATGTCTACTGCCTGGGCCGGGACGATCTCCAGTTTGACAACCGACCCTTTGGGGCCACGAATCAGTTCCACGACATCGTCGAGTCGCATGCCGATGACATTGACCATTTCGTCACTGTCCTCTTGCCCCACTGCGACGATGCGGTCAGCCGGTTCGAGTTTGCCTGATTTTTCAGCAGGGCCTCCCGGGACGAGGCTGGAGACCTTCACATACTCATTCTCGCTTTGCAGCATGGCGCCGATCCCTTCCAGTGACAGGCGCATCTGGATATCGAACGATTCACCCTGGCGAGGAGATAGGTATTCGGTATGGGGATCGATGGTGCCATTGACGGCCGCCATGAATAGACCGAACACATCCTCACTACTGGTTTGTTCGAGTCGTGTCAGTTGCCCTTCATAGCGTTGGCGGAGATTCTCTTCGATGGCGTCGTCGTCCTGCTCACTGAGAGCAAGCGTCAGAGCAGCATTCTTCAGCCGCTTGCGCCACAGATCGTCGAGCTCCTCGATACGTCGGGGGCGAGAGGCATCCTCGCGATCGAGCTCCAGTCGCTCATCGTCATCGAAACTGAAATCGAGTCCGGCATCGATTTTATCGAGGATCCAATTCAGTCGATCTTCCTGACGCTCCTGGAAACGCTTATACAGCGCAAAGGGGCGCTCCAGTTCACCACTGAGCAGCGCATCGTCCATCTCGGTTTCAAGGTCTTCGAAAGCCTCGACATCACGCTGGAGCAGGTAAGCGCGTTGAGAATCGAGGACATTGAGATAACGATCGAAGGCCTGCCTGGACCATTCATCGTCGAGGCTGACATCGGCATAGTGGCCGTAGCGTAGCGATTCGGCAACTTCGATGGCGGCCTGGCGCTGCTCCTCTGAGGGGTCAAGCGGTTCCGCGACCGCGATGCCGAACGGCAGCATCAATGCGAGGATGCTGGCCTTTCGTATGGCTGCAATCAGGCTCATCGAAGCTCTCCCGAATTCATGTACACTTTCTTCCCTAGACTCGCGGTTCGGTGTGCGAGTTGCGCCTGCCGAACTCGCATTGTATCAGCCTGTGTCGCCAGACATAGACCTATCGATGAGGAACTTATGCCCTTAGAGACGACTATGGAACCCTTGTTCGACTTTTTACAGCGTTCTCCTACACCGTGGCATGCTATGGCAACCATGTCGCGGCGTCTCGAGCAGGCAGGGTTTCGTCGCCTGGAAGAGACAGCTCCATGGCAATTGTCCCCGGGTGACAAGGTGTTCGTTACACGTAATGACTCTTCGTTGGTGGCCATGCAACTGCCGGAAGATCGGTTGACCGCTCTGCGCATGATCGGTGCCCACAGTGACAGCCCCGGGTTGCGACTCAAGCCTAACGCCGCTCAGACAGCCCACGGGTGGTTGCAACTTGGTGTCGAAGTGTATGGCGGTGCATTGTTGGCCCCCTGGTACGATCGTGACCTGAGTATTGCCGGACGCGTGCATTTGCTTCGAGATGATGGGCAGGTCGTATCAGTGCTCATCGATGCCGAACGTCCCGTCGCCATGGTGCCTAGCCTGGCGATTCATCTGGATCGTGAGGCAAATAATGGCCGTACCATCAATCCACAGACACAAATGGCCCCAATATTGTTGCAGGGTGGCGACAAAGACGATTTCGTCATGCTACTCAAGCGCTGGGTACATGAGCAACATCAGCTGGGCGATATCACGATTCTGGATTTCGAGTTGCTGCTCTATGATGTTCAGGCGCCCCAGCGGGTGGGGGTGAATCAGGAGTTGATTGCCAGTGCCCGGCTAGACAACCTGTTGTCATGCTTCATGGGATTGGAGGCGCTGCTGTCGAGCGACGGCCGTCAGGGTGCGGCTTTTGTCGCGAACGATCATGAGGAAGTCGGTAGTGCCAGCATGTGTGGTGCTCAGGGACCCTTCCTTGGTGATGTGTTGAAACGGGTCAATGAACAACTTGGTGAACCGGGCGAGGAGGGGTATATCCGTCTGATCCAGGCATCGAGGATGATTTCGTGCGACAACGCTCATGCCTTGCACCCCAATTATCCCGAGAAACACGATGAGACGCATGGACCGACGCTCAATGGGGGCCCGGTCATCAAGGTCAATGCCAATCAGCGCTATGCGACCAACAGCGGCACCGCTGCACTGTTTCGCGATCTTTGCCGGGAGGCGGAAGTACCGGTACAGACGTTCGCGACGCGTGCGGATATGGGGTGCGGTAGTACGATTGGTCCCATAACGGCCACGGAGATCGGCGTGCCAACACTGGATGTGGGCGTGCCGCAGTGGGCGATGCATTCGATTCGTGAAACGGCGGGCGCAGACGATGTGGATTACTTGATCCGAGCACTCACGGCATTCGTCAATCGTCGCGAGTTGATTTGATCGAGCAGAGCAGAGAGGACCAAGAAATAACCCCCACGGGATAACCGGTGGGGGTGACATCTGGTGGCTACGCCCTGACTCGAACAGGGGACCCCATCATTATGAGTGATGTGCTCTGACCAACTGAGCTACGTAGCCGACGGACGCGCATCCTACTGGCACGGACGCGGAGCGTCAAGCGTGAATATCCCGTCACGGCGCTCTTGAAATGGCCAGCCCCTGATTCGAAGCGGCCGGCATACGGCGTAATTCGCTGGGTGGATGATTGTAGGCACGGCGAAAGGCGTGCGAGAGGGCGCTCTGGTTGGCAAATCCGGTACTGGCTGCAATTTCCGACAACGGCTGGTCGGTAGTGGTCAGCAGGTAGCGTGCTGTGCCAAGGCGCTGTCGCAGCAGATATTGATAGGGTGTCAGCCCGGTTTGAGCACGGAAGCATTCGCTGAAGTGAGCTTCACTCAAACAGGCTTCCGCGGCGAGGTCCGCCACTGTCAAGCGTCGGTGAAGGTGGCGTTGTATGAATCGGTCCAGAGCCTTGATGTCCAGACGACGTGCTTGGCGGGAGGGGAGGTGTGGGTGTAGCCGCGTATATAGGCAGCCCAGGAAGGTGGTTGCCAGCATGTCGCCGGTCGTTGTCTGCGGTGCGCCTGACTGACTGTGTGACTGAGCCAGTTCACGCGTCAGAAAGTCCATATAGAGTCGCAAGGGCTCATCGAGCGCGAAAAATCGAGGCGCATCGAACAATCGGGCCAGTTCCCGGTTGGGGCCGGTCATGGCGTGGGAGTCGAGTGGCAGATCCAGGATCAACTGGCGGTTCTCGCCGATTCCCTCGTAGTAGTGGACATGATTGGCTGGAACGATACAGCCGGAAAGAGCTGCAATCGAGCCTCCCAGCCCTTCTATCTCGAATTCGGCATTGCCCGATAACCCGACCACTATCTGATGAAAATCGTGATCGTGGTGTTTGGTCATGTTGTCGAGTGGTATCAAACGTATGGCGCTGGGCATACTTTACCTCGCGAGCAGAAGAATACTGCGCGTTGTTGTCATTATTGACGTCGCCTACCAGACACGCTCGATGGGATCGGTATATCGATCAACGTTCCTGCTGGTGACGGAGTGCATCATGCGAGGCCAAGTGATCTCGCAGGGCTGCCAGTTCCTTCCGTCCGGTGCGTGAAAGTAACGATCCCCCTTGAGACACCTGCCAGGGGCGGCCGTATTCGTCCATGAGGTATTGAGCACGACGTCGTACACTTTCCAGATAGTCATCGTGACGTACCGGGTGGCCGACGATAGCATTCCATTCGGTTTCCGTGACATACCCCTTGATGGTCTTGTCGAACAGTGCCAGCAGGTCTTCGGGCTCCGTGCGATAACGTGGGGTCCGCGAAACCAGCAAGATGCCGATCATACTGCCGAAAATCAGCAGGCAAACGGAAAAAACCAAGAAAAACAATGCCATGACCGAAGCCCGTGACCGTTTGCGCGTCATGCCTCAATCGTGGGTGAGCACTTGGCGGCAGAGCGGTATGGATACGATGTGGAGCGGGTGAAGGGAATCGAACCCTCGTCTTAAGCTTGGGAAGCTTCTGCTCTACCATTGAGCTACACCCGCAAAGGTAAATCCATAGTAAATCCAGTGGCTTACATTACGCAAGAGAGGAACTCCCCCTTCTTGTTTCAAAGGGGTAAGTCCTTGTTTTACCGTTTTGCATTCCTCGACGATAACATTCTGACACATTTCTTTTGAGATGAATGGATAAATTTCTACGTTACGCGGTCATAAGGACAGACGCATGCATTTCGGCATTGGCAATAGCAGTCATGCAGGTTTCGCGTCTTTGCTAGTCGTTTCGATCCTTTCGCCGCCACATGGCAACATGTGGCGGCTTTTATATGGATATCCCGTTGCCATGCTCAACGCCCGGTGCGCATTCGCAGGATGGCATTCAATACATCCCGCCGTGTGACGATACCCGCCAAGCGTTCTTGCTCCGCGACTGGATAGACCTTCGGTTTGGTGCCGAGCATCTCCTGTGCCAGGTCAGTGATGCTCTTGTTGGGTGCAACGGATAGCACCTCGTGGCGCATGAGTTCGCGGACCAATGGTGGTTCGTCATTGAGATAGGCGCTTTCCAGCAGCTTTCCCAAAACATCTTGTTCGGAAATGAAGCCGATCAGGAAATCCCGGTCATCGACCACCGGGGCGCCAGGTAGTCGATGCAGTGCCAGTCCGGACACCAGCGTGGATACCGAGGTGTTGGCTTTAACCCGGTAGCAGTCGCGGGACATGATGTCGCGAACAATGGTGGGCGCCTTATTGGTCATGGTGAGTCTCCTTATACCCATGGGCGTGACCCGAACACACGCTATGTTCAACATCAGCATAGCTGAGTCTCGCCATCACCAACTGTGAAGCGCTGAAGACAATAGCCAACGGTGCGTGTCGAGGTGCTCTAGCGTTCGGGGATCGAGTCAGGTGCCGTCTCGTGATGCTCACTCGCTCATGGCTGCTGGCAAGGGAACACGGCGACGATCTTGGGTTCCAATGATTCAGGAGGTCGTATCCGGTTTTCCTCTTGAAACGGCGCCGGTTGGCCTGCACATCGTGTGGACATACATCCGTTTGCATCGACCTTGGCAGCAGGACGTATCGATAGCACGACAATGGCCGGTGAGAGCGCTGACGGTAGTGGAGGCTGGCATCATGGATGCACGCGAATATCTCGCTAAAAAAGGGATCAACCTCGATGACGAGGATGATAAACCGAATACCTTGGAAGAACTGGCTTGGTTACGAGCCCGAGAAGCCAGTCAGCATCGCCCCAATTCAGGCACCCCCTATGATTGGGAGGACTGGGAGAGGTATCACGATACGCTGGCTGAAGGGGCCGAGCAGATCGAACAGAAGATCGATCCCGAGGCACATGTGCACTATCAGGATGGGGTTGGAATCTACAATCCCGCTGATGAACGAGCGACAGATTCGGAGGAGGGGGCGCGAAAAAAGCAGTGAATGACATGGCAAGGGATGCCGCGACCTTCCGCGATGTCAGGACAGCCAGCTCACCGGTAACGCCTCGATCGGTGAGCCATGAAATGAGGCAAGATCATGGAGGAGTGTTCAAGATGGATCTGATTCGCATCATTTTTGCCATTCTGTTGCCGCCGGTGGGCGTGTTCCTGCAGGTCGGTCTGGGGCTGCACTTTTGGGTCAACATCCTGTTGACCTTGTTGGGCTATGTGCCAGGTATCGTTCATGCCGTCTGGATCATTGCCCGGCGCTGATGATGGCGTACCGTGAAGGGGCGGGCGATGCTCGAGAGTCGCCCGACTCAAGCGGTGGCGGCGCTGCAATGTTGACGTGCCATGTAGTGCTGGAGATGATCGCGTTCCGTCGGACCAAAACGTAGACCGATCTTTGTCCGGCGCCAGAGGATATCCTCGGCATCGGCTGCCCATTCGTGAGTGATGAGGTAATCGACTTCACGTTGTGTCAGGCCGGCGCCGAAGTGCTCACCTAGATCAGCGGCAGAGCGGCAGCTCTCCAGGAACGTCAAGCACAGGCTTCCATAACTCGAGGCGAAACGCCGTGCGCGATGCTCTCCAAGAAAAGGATAGTCTCTTAATAACTGTTGCTCGAAATCATGCTGTGATTCGATATCACCGCCGGGCAGTTGTTTGTCGGCCGTCCAGGGCTTGCCCATCCCGGGGAAGCTGTCAGCCAATTCCCGCATCGCTGACTCGGCCAATTTGCGGTAGGTGGTGATCTTGCCGCCGTATACGGACAGCATCGGTGCTCCGCCTGCATCCAGGTCAAGCGTGTAATCGCGGGTCATCGCCGAAGGGTCTGCGGACTCGTCATCGCAGAGCGGGCGTACCCCTGTGAAATGGCTGACGATGTCCTTCCGGTCGAGAGTTTCCTTGAAATGGTGGTTTACCACCTCCAGCAGATAGTCCACTTCGTCATCGGCCATGGCGATGTGTGACAAGTCGCCTTCATAGCGACGGTCGGTAGTGCCGATCAGGCTGAAATCCTGCTGGTACGGCAGTACGAATACGATGCGGCCATCGCGATTCTGGAGAATGTAGGCACGTTCATCGTGATTCAGGCGAGGCACGACCAGATGGCTGCCCTGGATCATGCGGATTCCATAACGAGATTGGCGCTGCGTACCATGTCTGATGAAGGATTCCACCCACGGCCCCGCAGCATTCACCAATGCGCTTGCCCGGCACATATACCGTTTGCCTGATTGCGTATCTTCCAATGTCAGAACCCAGCCCCCTTCAATTTCGCGGGCATCGATGCAGCGGGTGCGTACCCGGATGTCGGCTCCGAATTGACGTGCTTGAATCGCATTGAGGATGACCAGCCGAGCATCATCCACCCAGCAATCAGAGTATTCGAAGCCCTTGGCGATGTCTTGCCGAAGCGGGGTGTCGATACCAAAGCGAATGCCGCGTGAGCCTGCCAGGCTGTCCCGTTTGCCGAGGTGATCGTACAGGAACAGTCCCAGGCGAATCATCCAGGCCGGGCGGAGATGGGGTTGGTGGGGCAGGATGAAGCGTAGGGGCCAGACGATATGGGGCGCTTTTCGGAGCAAGACTTCGCGCTCTTGAAGCGCTTCTCTCACCAGACGGAATTCGCAGTGTTCGAGATAACGCAGTCCGCCATGGATCAGTTTGCTGCTGGCGGATGATGTCGCACTTGCCAAGTCAGCCTGCTCGCAGAGGCCGACGGCCAGGCCTCGCCCCGCTGCATCATTGGCGATTCCCGTCCCATTAATGCCTCCGCCGACGACGAACAGGTCATAGTGCGGGAGAGTCGAAGTATCGTTCATGTCGCATCACGTCGTGTGGTGTTTGAAAACGAACATATACGAACAAAAAGCGAACATCAATAGGGAGGCTAAGGGATACTGCCTGATCCCACCACTACCTCATTCCAAAAGGCATGTCATTGAGTGCTTCAGGGAGAACGTCAACGAAGAGTGGTTTTTCGATGTTACATATTTAATTTCGGAATAGAACATTGTGGGGCGATGATTGTCACTCGTTTTTCACTGGTAACGATACGCAAGGTACTCTTCCTTGCGAGGGCCACGTATGGTCCAGCATAACGTGAATCCTTGGGCATCGAGCGTGAGCCGCGCGGCATAATGGTCGTCGCCGCATAAATGCGGGATGGCGGATACCAGGGTGTTCTCATCATCCCCCGGGATCAGGTCGAGCAGCCAGACGGCCTGATCACTGCCTCGGCGTTCATGATATAACTGGATCCTGTCTTCCAGAGGCTGCCACCGGTACACATTGGTGAAAGCGACAGAGGCCGAGCGATCGCGGAGGTTGAACGTTCCCGATTCATAGAAACGCAGGCCGTCGCTATCTGATACGACCTCGACTCGTCCATTGCCTTTTCCTGTCCATTGGCAAGACGACATTGCTCCCGATGTCGCTGTAAAGGTCAGCTGGCGTATTGCCGTGAGCCGGGTCGTCAGGCGTATAATAGCTGTCAACTTGTTATCCTGGTGGAGTTTACTGATGGGGTTGCTACTCGGTGTCACAGGCCTGTGGGCCTTCTCGTTCTCATTGATCGGTGTTTACCTTTCCGGACAGGTAGATAGCTACTTCGCCGTTCTGATCCGAATTGCGTTGGCCACCCTATTGTTCCTGCCTTTCTTGCGGCCTGATGCGTTGTCACATCGGCTCAAGCTGGCGCTGATGGGCGTCGGTGCTGTTCAGCTTGGCATCATGTATATCTTCTTCTACCAGTCCTTCCTGCTGTTATCGGTGCCGGAAGTCCTGCTTTTCACCATTTTTACACCGCTATACGTCACGCTGATAGACGATGCCATGGCTGGACGCTTCACACCATTCTATCTGGTTACCGCCGCGCTCGCTGTCATCGGGGCGGCCCTCATACGTTATCAAGGCGTGGATAGTGGTTTCTGGCTGGGGTTCCTGGTCGTACAGGGAGCCAATATTTGCTTTGCGCTAGGGCAGGTTGCCTATCGACATCTGATGCCGCGGCTTCCCGCGTCGTTGCCGGCATACAGTGTTTTCGGCTGGTTCTATGTCGGGGCCCTCGTATTTGCCGCTCTGGCTTATTGGCTGTTTGGCAATAGCGGACAATTACCCTCTACGGGAGTGCAGTGGGGTGTCCTCGCCTGGTTGGGGCTGGTTGCATCGGGATTGGGATACTTCCTCTGGAACCAGGGGGCCACGCGTGTCGATGCGGGAGCGCTGGCGATCATGAATAATGCGTTGATTCCGGCAGGTTTGGCGGTCAACCTTCTGATCTGGAACCGTGATGCGGACCTTGTGCGTCTTTTCCTGGGGGGCGCCGTGATCGTGCTGTCGCTGGTCGTCAATGAGTGGTGGGTCAAGCGCCACCGTCGGCCCGTGACGTCGGTGGGTTGATGGACAGGATTTGCCGCTCCCGTACCGAGTCCGCATAATGACGGGCTCGGTGCAGGCGGGAGTGCGCATGACCAAATTCAAAACGATCGGCCTGATTGGTCGCATGGGTAGTGCCAGAGTCGTCGATACGCTGCGACGCTTGATACGTTTCCTCGATGCTCATGAGTATCACGTCATTCTCGAGGACCGTACCGCCACAGTCCTGCTCGATCATGGTCAACAGGAAGCCAGCCGCCCCATGCTGGGGGAAATCTGTGATCTGGTGATTGTGGTTGGTGGCGATGGCAGCTTGCTGGGTGCGGCACGGGCCTTGTGTCGTAGTGGAACCCCGGTGCTGGGGGTCAATCGTGGTCGGCTGGGATTCCTGACGGATATCTCCCCCGATGAAATCGAGGAGAAGGTTGGCGAAGTGCTGGCCGGTCAGTATGAACTGGAGGAGCGCTTTCTACTGGATGCCGAGGTGTATCGAGGCGGTAAACTGATCGGTGAGGCCGATGCCCTGAATGATGTCGTCATGCATCCCGGCAAGGCCGTGCGAATGATCGAGTTTGAGCTGTTCATCAATGATCAGTTCGTTTACAGCCAGCGCAGTGATGGCTTGATCGTGGCGACACCGACCGGATCCACAGCCTATGCATTGTCCGGGGGTGGGCCTATCGTCCAACCCAAGCTGGATGCCATCACGCTGGTCCCGATGTTTCCACATACGCTATCCAGCCGGCCGATTGTCGTCGATGCCTCGTCAGAAATTCGAATCCATATCGGTGAAACCAACGAAACCTACCCGCATGTGAGTTGCGACGGACAAACGCGTGTGGTGTCCAAGCCCGACGATATTCTCTACGTGCGACGCAAACCGCAACGGCTGAAATTGCTGCATCCTTTCGGTCACAATTACTACGAGGTCTGCCGCAGCAAGCTTGGTTGGAGCAGTCGGCTGGGGGATTAATGGAGAGTGAAGGCTACGATCTGATTGGTGATGTTCACGGTTGTGGCGCTACTCTGGCCGCGCTTCTGGAGCGACTGGGCTATCAGCAGCATGGTGGTGTCTATCGGCATCCGTATCGGTGTGCCATCTTCCTCGGCGATCTCATCGATCGGGGGCCTCGAGTACGCCTCGCGGTGACCATTGCCAAGCGAATGGTCGATGCCGGGGAGGCGTTTATCGTGCTGGGAAATCACGAGATCAATGCATTGACGTATAGCCGCCGGGAAGCCGGCGATACACACCGGTGGCTGCGTGCTCATACGCCACGACATAACCGTGTCATCAAGGAGACGTTGGAACAGTATCGTCAGCATCCCGGAGAATGGCTGGAGACACTGGATTGGTTCATGCGTCTGCCGCTGTTCCTGGAATTCGACGAATTCCGGGTTGTGCATGCCTGCTGGGATCAGGTGCTCATCGATACATTGCGACAGTCATATCCCGATGGTCGTATCGACGAGGATTTTCTCCAGCGTTCAGTGCATCCCGGTACGGAAGCGTTTGCTATCCTCGACCGGCTGACGCGAGGCACTCAACTGCCGTTACCCTCGGATGTCGAAGTTCGATCTGGCGACGGTTTTATCCGTCGCAGTTTTCGAACCCACTTCTGGGCACGACATCCGAGAACCTATGGCGATGTGATCTTCCAGCCGGACAACTTGCCAGGTGAGCTGGAGTGGCGGGAGCTTTCCGAGGCCGAGCGACAACAGTTGAGCTACTATGGCCCTGAGCAACCACCACTGTTTATCGGCCATTACTGGTGCGAGGGAATTCCGGCACTCCCTACGTCGAATATTGCCTGCCTGGACTATAGCGCAGTAAAACAGGGGCGATTGGTGGCGTATCGCTGGTGCGGTGAGTCTCGTCTCGATGCGGATCATTTTACCTGGGTGAGTGTGCCGAAAGAGGAGCGGATCCGGCCTCAGCCCTGGGAAATCGAACTCGATTGATGCTGAAACAAATTATTACATAATTATCTGAATCTGGTGTGAACTCATCGGGCTTGTCGTTATCAGAGTAGGTGTTCCCTTGAATGATCCCTTGCTCTTATCCGGCGGCCCTCTCCGCCGGATTTTTTCTGCGCGTTTACCCGCATGAATGGCCGTGATTGTTATCATTGGATAATTCGCCTTGCTGCCGTATTAAGGATGTTGCATGTACAGGGTTCTCAGGCTGCCGCGGGATACTGACACACGGCCGCTGCGTGAAGCGCTATGGGCGCATCGTATTGGTCACCGCTTCACCGAGGATGATGAAGGCTACACGTTGTGGCTGGCCAACCCGGAACAGCAGGATGAGATGTTGCGACTGCTGGAACGCTGGCAGCGGGGCGAACCGTTGTTACCGACGGAGGAGCGAGTTCGCCGTCGTGCCCGGTCGTCCACATTGTTACAGACATTCGCTCTGGCGCCTCTCACAGCGGCACTGCTGGTGCTGTGTCTGATCGTCTTCGGGTTGATGGCGATACTGGGAGATCTGGCCATCGCCATGTTGACCATCGTGCCGATCGGTGTTGTCAACGGCAGCCTGAGTACCGGCGATCTGACGACGACCCTGGCATCGGGGCAAGTATGGCGCTTGTTTTCTCCGGCGCTGCTGCATTTCGGTTGGATGCACCTGATCTTCAACATGATGTGGCTGTGGTATTTCGGCCGTCAGGTCGAGTCGATTCAGGGCAGTGGCCGCATGGCATTGCTCGTGGCGGCAAGCATGCTGGGAGGGAATATCGCCCAATATGCCACGGGAACCGTGTTGTTCGGCGGAATGTCCGGTGTCGATTTTGCATTGTTGGGGTACGTGTGGCTGATGTCTCGTCGTGTGCCCCACAGTGGTTTCTTCGTCCCCCAGATGCTGGTCGTTTTCATGTTGGCCTGGATGGTATTCACGATGACCGACTTTGCCGCTGTCGTGGGCTTCGGCAATGTTGCCAATGAGGCCCATTTGGGTGGTCTTGTCGTGGGGCTGGCGCTGGGCTGGTATTATTCAGGGCGCATGCGCCGGTCATGAGGTGCAGGTACGTTTCGATTCCGCGAGTGGCGATATGAGTGAAATGACGTTCGACAAGATGGTTCAGCAGATGACGCCGTCAATTTATGACAGTCTCAAACAGGCGGTGCAACTGCGTAAATGGCCTGATGGCCGTGAGCTCAGTCGCGATCAGGTCGAGCTATGCCTGGAAGCTGTCATCAAGTACGAGATCGAGCATCAGGTGCCCGAATCGCAACGGGTGGGCTATCTGGATCGTTCGGGGTGTGGCAGTGAAGATCGGCATGGGATGAAAGAGGACGGTGTGACGTGGGTGAACTGAACGGTCGGCGAGCCGACCTGCATGGGTGCTTGACAAAGATGGCTGTCGAGCCGGGGCTGTCAGGGGCGCCGGCCAGTTATGCCCTGCGTGCCGGAAACGGCGAACTGGATCTCAATGTACGGCTAGGGCAACGGCTGACACTCGAATGGACGGGGGCCATCGCCTGTACGCACTGTGGCAGGCCCACCCGCAAGAGTTTCGCACAAGGGTATTGTTACCCTTGTTTCAAGACGTTGGCGCAATGCGATACCTGTATCGTCAAACCGGAACTCTGTCATTTCTTCGAAGGCACCTGCCGGGAACCCGAATGGGGAGAGCGCCACTGTTTTCAGCCCCATGTGATCTATCTGGCCAACTCTTCCGGGCTCAAGGTCGGGATTACGCGGCGCACTCAAGTTCCCACACGATGGCTGGATCAGGGAGCCATCCAGGCCCTGCCCATCCTGGAAGTCGATACCCGCCAACAAGCCGGTTTCGTTGAGGTTCTGTTCAAGGAGCAGGTTGCAGACCGTACCAACTGGCGAGCCATGCTCAAGGGGGAGGTCGATAGACTCGATCTGCGGGCCGAACGCGACCGATTGCTCGATCAACTCGCTAGTGGGCTGTCGAATCTGCGTGAACGGTTTGGGGAAGAAGCCATTCGTACACTCGATGCGCCACCGGTTGAGCTCAACTATCCGGTTCATGAATTTCCTCGCAAGATTGTCTCGCATAATTTTGATAAACGGCGTGATGTAGCCGGAATATTGATGGGTATCAAAGGGCAGTATCTGCTGTTTGATACAGGGGTAATCAACTTGCGCAAATTTACCGGTTACGAGGTCATGGTCAGCTGACAGACAGTCGAGGGAACGTGAACAATGACCATCCACCTCCGGTATGCATACCCGGCTGATCTGGATGAGATGTATCGTCTTGAACGGTGCTGTTTCGATGAGGACGCTTTCAACCGCCGTCAACTGATGCACATGCTGGCACGAGCCAATGCCAGTGTCTGGATAGCGATGGGCGATCTGGAAGAGGCGCTGGGGTATGCCATTATCCTGTATCGACGCAACAGCCGTGTGGCGCGGCTGTATTCATTCTGCGTTGTTCCCGAGGTGCGAAGGCGCGGTGTCGGTCGGCGTCTGATCGAGGCCGTGGAGTGCGATGCAGCAAGACGTCAGTGCGATCGCCTGGTGCTTGAGGTGCGCGCCGATAACCGTGCCGCGTTGGCGCTTTACCGACGCACGGGCTTCCTGCTACGTCGCTGGTTGGATGATTACTATGCCGATGGATGTGCCGCCTGGCAGATGGACAAGCCGATCAGCCGGGAGACTACTATTGCCGGCTGAGTGCATATTTCTTCACGGTGGTGATTTCCCCTCCCTTGAAAAACACTGTCTAGTCCCTATATAGTCCATTGAAGACGTTGGTTTTCGCTGTTTGGTTGACTTAGGTCATGTGTTGTATGTGCGTCACGGAAAAAAGGAGGTGGCGTATGAATCTGCACAAACTCTCTCCCTGGAATTGGTTCAAGAGCGAAGATCAGGAAACAAGCCAGGTGCCGGTGTCTTCCGCGGTCGAACCCTCGCGCGATATCTCGCCTGTATGGCAGATGCATCGTGAATTGGATCGTTGGATGGATAATGTGCTTCGACGCTGGAACTTTCCAGTGGGTCAGGAGGCATTCGGCTCCGTGGAAGGCATGTTGAGGCCCAGTGTCGATATCGCCGAACGAGATGATGAATACCGTCTTAGTATCGAAGTCCCCGGTGTCGATCGTGATGATTTGAAGTTATCTCTGGACGACCATCGTCTGGTCGTTGAGGGTGAAAAGCGACAGGAGAGTCGGAACGACGATGATCGATACCAGCGTGTCGAGCGTGTCTATGGAAGGTTTCGGCGCGTACTGGATCTGCCCGGAGACGCCAACGTCGAGGATATTCGTGCCGATTTCGCCAATGGCGTATTGACCGTCACTCTGCCGCGCGACCCTGAAGCCTCTTCGGCACGGCGCGACATTCCTATTCAACCTTCGTGATGTATCCCGGAGGCGATACACGACAAGGGCCCGCTTCGGCGGGCTCTTGTCGTACGTGCTGACGATTCAGTCGGCTGCCATGCGAGCCATGGCCCCATGTCTCCTGGGGCCGAAGAGACAGGCAAAGAGGAGAATGATCCCCGAGACGCTGGCGATCATCCCGGCAGCACTGAGTGACACGTCATGGCCGAACCAACCCGGCCCGTAACCGGCCAGAACATAACCGAGCACTGCACTGGCAAAGGCGAATACCTGACTCCAGGCGATCTGGGGTAATAGCCTGTCTGTCATTAGTCGTGCGCTGGCAGCCGGACAGATGAACATGGCGATGACGAGAATCGAGCCGACCGCCTCGAAAGCGGCAATGGCGGTGATGGCGACCATGATGACCAGTGTGACATCGGTTAATAGCGGATGGGCCCTGACACTGGCGGCAAAAGCCGGGTCGAAACTGCCGATGACCAATGGGCGCCAGGCCACGACCACGAAAATGGCTACCAAGAGGCCAACCCAGGCAACACGTGGCAATTGCGGTGGCAATTCAGCCAGCGCGGCGGGATCGAACAGCGCGGTCCAGTCCAGTCCCTCGAACCAGATCAGGCTCTCCAGATTGCCGTATAGCGCATGCTGGACATCAATATGGACGCCACTGGCATCGCTCATTTCCAGCATCAATACGCCGAGGGCGAAGATTGCGGTGAACGCCACCCCCATGGCGGCACTGGACTCTACCCGGCCCAGTCGCTTGATAGCCTCGATCAAGACCAGGGTGACGATGGCTGCCACGCCGGCGCCGATCATCATGGCGGAAGCCGCAAGCGTGCCCGTGATCAGGAAGCTGGCGACAATACCTGGCAATGCCACATGGCTGATGGCATCGCCTATCAGGCTCTGGCGACGCAATACCAGAAAGTTGCCGAGCAGAGCGCAACTCATGCTACTGATGATCGCGACCAGCAGTGGTGCCAGACTGAGGATCAGAAAATCACTGCTCATCGGGCACTCCTTGCCGGTGAGGGCAGACGATTCTCCAAGGATGACACCATATCCGGAGGCAGCGACTCTTCAATGGGGTCCAGGCCCTGATGATCCAGTTGTGCCGCTTCATCTGGATAGAGTTGCCGATACAGGCTCCACAGATGTTCCTCATGTTCGGCGTCGCGTGCGGCGACCCGCCCAGGCGGTGTTGCCACACCATCCCGGCGTATGTAGCCATGGCGACGCAGGACCTTGAGCGTCAGGTCATCGTAGATGGCCTCATCCCGTGCCAGGGAAAGCAGCCCTTGACGCAAGTGGACCCGACGGCGGAAACGGTGTTGAGCGAGCAGCATGGCCACCATCCCGCGACGTGGCGAGAACAGCAGACCGATCGAGAACAGCAAGAAAGCGGTGAGCACGATCAGCGGTCCTGTCGGTAATCCTGAAGCGCTGCTGGATGCTGCGGCCCCGATATAACCCGACAAGGCGCCACACAAGGCGGCGATAGCGATGAGGCGTGACGGTCGGTCGGTCCAGAATCGCCCTGTCACGGGCGGGATGATGGTGAGCGCCACGATCAGGATCAGACCGGTGACCTTGAGTCCGATGACCGTCACCGTAAGCAGTAGTAGCAACATCATCATATCGATGTGATCGGCATTGATGCCACGGGTATAGGCGTACTGCCGGTCAAAGCAGACCAGTAGGAACTGGCGCCGGAACATGAACACGACAATCAGCACAACCAGGGCGCTGATGCCGATCAGTTGCGCTTCACTGGCAAGCATTCCGGCCGTGGCGCCGACCAGGTAGCTATCGATCCCTGATTGCCCTTTGACATTCAGCGCTTGTACCACCGTGATCAGAACGACGCCAAGGCCGAAAAGGGTCGAGAGAACGGCACCGATGGCGGCATCTTCTCCCAGGCGAGTGCGGCTCGAGATGGCTTGTACACCCCACAAGCCGATCGCTGCACTGGCGGCAGCTCCGATCAGCAGTCCCGGGAGCCAGCGACCATCTCCCGTCAACAGGGCAAGGATGATGAATGCCAGGACCAGTCCCGGCAACGTGGCGTGACTGACGGCATCGCTGACCAGCGAACGTTTGCGCAGGACAATGAAACTGCCGATCATTCCGGCACTGGCTCCGAGCATGGCGGAACCGAGAGTGACCAGAGTGGTATTGTAGCCGGCGGTGAATGTCAGTGCTTGCCAGAACGAGTCGATCATGACTCAAACCTGCGATGTCGATGAGTCCGGGGTAGCGATTCTTTCAAGCTGAATCGTGTTGAGACGACCACCATAAGTCTGCTGAAGGTTCTCGGCAGTGAAGACGTCGTCCACCGGCCCCATGGCGATGCGGCGAATATTGAGCAGCAGGACATGATCGAAGTACTCGCGAACGGTGGACAGGTCATGGTGCACGCACAGCAGCGTCTTGCCTTCCCGCTTGAGTGATTTCAATACCTCGATGATGGCTTTCTCGGTGGCGGCATCGACACCGGCGAAGGGTTCATCGAGGATGGTCAGGTCGGCCTCCTGGGCTAGGGCGCGTGCCAGGAATACGCGCTGTTGCTGACCGCCGGACAACTGTCCGATCTGGCGTTCGGCAAAGGCATCCATGCCAACCCGGGTCAGGCACTCCATGGCCTTGTTGCGATGGTGACGGCGTGTCAGCTGCCACCATCGCATGGTATGGAACAGGCCCATGAGGACGACTTCCAGAACCGTGGTCGGGAAGTCCCAGTCGACGCTGCTGCGTTGAGGCACGTAAGCCAGGCGATGTGCCTGAGAACGATAGGGTTGACCATAGACCCGAATGTCCCCGGATAGACGGGGTGCGATGCCCAAGGCTGCCTTGAGCAGCGTCGATTTTCCGGCACCGTTCGGACCGACAATGGCTGTCAAGCTGCCGGCAGGAACATGACAGTCGACCGAAAAGACCACTGGTTTTTGACCGTAGCTGATCGTCAACCCAGTGATGGCCAATGGGCTGCTATCGGCAGCATGTTGCGAGGCATTGAACGGTTTCACTGATTGTCCTCCGCATCGTCTGCCAGCTTGGCATTCAGTCCGTGAGCCGGAGCCTCACCGCCCAGAGCACGTGTGATGTACGTGACATTATGGTCGATCATACCAATATAGGTTCCTTCATACGTTCCCGCAGGGCCCATGGCATCCGAGAAAAGTTCGCCGCCCACCGATACGTCATGGCCTTGTGAGGCAGCGCCTTCGATCAAGGCCTCGATATTGCGGCGTGGTACCGAGGATTCGATGAAAATGGCGCTGATTTGACGCTCCACCAGCAAATCGACCAGATTCTCGATGCGGGCCAGTCCGGCTTCACTTTCGGTGGAAAATCCCTGGATACCCAGGACGTCATAGCCATAGGCATCACCGAGATAGCCGAACGCATCGTGTGCCGTCACGAGGATCTGCGAGGACTCGGGGACGCTGGACAGGGTTTTCCGGGCGTATTCGTCGAGGCGATCCAACTGTGTCAGAAAGTCCTCGGCATTGGCCTGGTAATCCTCCCGGTGCTCAGGGTCGAGTTCAATCAAGGCATCGCGGGCGGCTTCAGCGACATAGCGCCACCTCTGAGGATCCATCCAGATATGCGGGTCATATTGATCGCTGTAGTCTTCATGAGACAGGCGCTGATCCTCCGGTACCGCCTCGCCCAGTGCGAAAACGGGACGGTGCTCCGATAGCCGGAATAGAAACTCCTCGAGTTGGGCTTCCAGATAGAGGCCGTTCCAGAAAATGGCATCCGCGCGTGTCATGGCAGCGATGTCGCTTCGTGTCTGACGATACAGGTGGGGGTCGACACCTGGTCCCATGAGGTTGCGGATGCTGATATGGTCTCCACCGATCTGATGCAGGGTATCGGCCACCATCCCTGTGGTCGCAACGATGTCGAGCCGTTCTTCAGACGCTGCCGGCCCGGACGACAGGGGCATCAGGCCTATTGTGAGTGTCACTAGACAAGAATGGACAATGCGTGAGATTGACATCGTAGTCCTTTCGCCCGGAGTCCGCCTGACTGAGTCGTGATGATCCTGGGTAATGCGTTGGAAACGCTAATTGAAACCCTCTAGATAGCCTATAGATGGAACCCATTTCCCCGAGTCGGGACGTTGCGTTTCAATGAAAGCTAATGAATCTGGCGTGTTGTGTGTACGAACGCGTACCAGTTACATGACTCATGATGCTACACTATACAGGTCGTTCGATGCCGGTTCGACTCGGGGTGGAAAATAAATGCGGTGTCGTCGATGACGTTTCGTCGACATCGTATTGCAAGGAGAAAGTTGGATGCCACGATCGTTGACCAAGTCGACGTTCCCCGTCTTTCGGTCGGCACGCCAATTGTTATATCTGGTTCTGGCCTGGTTCAGTTTCGGCCTGGGCGTCATAGGCATGTTTCTTCCTCTGATGCCAACGACCTGCTTCATGTTGTTGGCGGTATGGGCGGCATCCAAAGGGTCTCCTCGCTTTGCCCGTTGGATTCGCGGGCATCCCCGGTTCGGTCCGTCGGTAGTTGCCTGGGAGAGCGAGCGGGCCATTCCTCGTCATGCCAAGATCCTGGCTGTGGTCATGCTGGCTGCGTCCATACTCATTATTATCCTGACCGTCAGTTTGTGGATCGTGAAACTGGGGCTTGCCTTGGGGTTGACGGGATTGGCGATCTGGATACTGACACGCCCCGAACCTCGCCATAGCTCTGCTGTCACGGATAAGTCGTGACATCGTGGCGGCCTGACCGTGAAACTCGCCTGTCTTCAATCGCTTGTCCTCGGCTTTGAGTCGATTGCCATGCCCCCCTTACAATGAATGGCGATTATCCAACAGGAGCCTTCCTTTGATGTCTGCATCTGCACCGCAGCCGATTTATCTGAACGATTACCGTCCGCCGGCTTATCGTGTCACTCACACGGAGCTCAAGTTCGATCTGGTCTCCTCGGCAACCCGTGTCATTGCGAGGCTTCACCTCGAGCGTCATCCTGAACGTCAGGAAGGCGAGTTGCCGCTGGTCCTCGATGGCGAACAGCTACGATTGCTGCATATCGCCATTGATGGCCAGGCGTTGGAAGATGACGAATATGACGTGAATGAATCGCATTTGACCGTCTATCGGGTTCCTTCCACTTTCGTGCTTGATACCGAAGTCGAGGTCGATCCGGAGGCCAACACCGCGCTGGAAGGGTTGTACCTTTCCAATGGCATGTTCTGCACGCAATGTGAAGCCGAGGGATTCCGGCGTATCACTTTTTATCCTGACCGCCCCGATGTGATGGCGACCTTTTCCACGACCGTGATAGGTGACAAAGGCTCGCTGCCGGTGCTGTTGTCCAACGGAAATCCGGTTGAACAGGGTGATCTGCCCAACGGCAAGCATTTCGTCACCTGGGATGATCCGCATCCCAAGCCTTGCTACCTCTTTGCGCTGGTGGCAGGTGATCTGCAGAAGGTCGAGGACCATTTCACGACCATGAGCGGACGTGACGTCACGCTGCAGTTATGGGTTGAAGAGGAGAACCTCAGCAAAACCGACCACGCCATGGCTTCCTTGAAACGTGCGATGAAATGGGACGAGGAGACCTATGGACGGGAATATGACCTGGATCGCTTCATGATCGTCGCCGTCAATGATTTCAACATGGGCGCGATGGAGAACAAGGGACTCAATATCTTCAATTCGGCGGCGGTATTGACTCATCCCCAGACGGCGACCGATGCGACATTCCAGCGTGTCGAGGGTATCGTCGCCCATGAGTACTTCCACAACTGGTCGGGGAATCGGGTCACGTGTCGCGACTGGTTTCAGTTGTCGCTCAAGGAAGGTTTTACGGTATTTCGTGATCAGTGCTTTTCCGCCGATACCAATTCGGCGCCGGTCAAGCGCATCGAGGATGTATCATTCTTCCGGACGGCTCAGTTTGCCGAGGATGCCGGTCCCACGGCACATCCCGTACAGCCGGACCATTATATCGAGATCGGCAACTTCTATACGCTGACCATTTACGAGAAGGGCGCTGAAATCGTACGAATGCTGCGGAACCTGTTGGGATGGGAAGCCTTCCGTCAGGGGAGTGACCTCTATTTCCAGCGTTACGATGGTCAGGCCGTGACGATCGAGGACTTCGTGGAATGCATGGCGGAAGTCTCTGGGCTCGATCTCGGCCAGTTCATGCGTTGGTATTTCCAGGCGGGTACGCCCGAAATCGATGCGATCGGCGAGTACGATTATGCCAAGGGCGAGTATCGATTGACGCTTCGGCAGCGAACACCGCCTACTCCCGACCAGCATGAGAAGCTGCCACTGCATATTCCCGTCCGTATGGGATTGGTGGGCACCAAGTCGGGCAAGGACCTTTCCATGACGCTGGAAGGAGAGTCGCTGGGGACCGATGCGGTGATTCATCTTCGCGACGAAGAGCAGGAGTTCGTCTTCACGGATATTGCCGAGGCGCCTGTACCGTCGCTGTTGCGTGGCTTCTCCGCGCCGGTCAAGCTCCGCTTTCCTTACGGTCGTGAAGACCTGGCCTTCTTGCTCCAGCACGATTCCGATGGATTCAACCGTTGGGATTCCGGCCAACGATTGGCGTTGCTGGCCTTGGATGACCTGATTGCTGCACACCGTAACGGGGTGGAAAAAGTCATGGATAGTCGTGTCACGGAAGCGTTTCGCGGGCTGTTGACGACCGACACCGATGACAAGGCTGTGTTGGCGGAGATGCTGACCCTTCCCTCTGAGGCCTATATCGCTGAGCAGCAGCCGGTAGTGGATGTCGATGCCATTCACGCCGCTCGCACCTTCGTCAAACAAGCCTTGGCTCTTGCGCTACGCGATGAGTTCATGGCGGTCTATCGTGCCAACCAGTCTGATGCGCCATATGTCCCTGAGCCCCGACAAATTGCTCAACGCAGCCTGAAGAACGTGGCACTGTCCTATCTCATGGCGATCGAGGACGAGGAAGCGGTTGAGTTGGCCCGCAACCAGTTCGAGGATGGCCACAACATGACGGACGTGCGTACCGCCCTGACGCTGTTGACTCACAGTTCTCGTGGCGACATCGCCGATCCAGCGCTCAAGGCCTTTGGCGAGAAGTGGGCCCACGATCCTCTGGTAATGGATCAGTGGTTCAGCATTCAGGTAACGCGTCCGCAGTCGGATGCACTGGAGCGGGTGAAATTCTTGATGGACCATCCCGCCTTTTCCTTGACCAATCCCAATAAGGTCAGAGCCTTGATCGGCGCTTTCGCCGGACAGAATCGTGTCAATTTTCATCGAGCGGATGGCGAAGGTTACCGGTTGTTGGCCGATGTGGTCATTGAACTGAACAAGCTCAATCCCGAGATTGCAGCGCGCATCATTACGCCACTGACACGTTGGCAGCGTTTTGACGAATCCCGACAGGCGCTGATGAAAGCGGAGCTCGAGCGGATCCGTGCTGAGGAATTATCCTCGAACGTCTACGAAGTGATCGAGAAGGCGCTCGCTACTGCATGATCGGCGCAATTAACACTCAGACCGCCCGAAAAGGGCGGTCTGTACGTTCAGCCGACGAGCCAGCTCAGCATGATCATGGCCGCGAACAGCCAGATCAACCCGCCGACGAAGCGTCGACTCAATAGAGCTCGGACACCACGATAGAGCAGCCACAAGCCGATCAACAGAAATATCAGGCTGAAAAGGGTGGGACTGATGCCGAGTGCATCGGTCAAGCCTGTGACGAAGCGTTCCACGCCATCATGGATGTTGGCGAAGAAGAGTGACAATAGGTCGATGACGAAGCGAAGGGCTTCTCCGATACGTTCGCCCAGCCAATTGGAAATACCTTCGTCTTGCATGTGTCTGTCCTTGGAGCCCGCAACGCATAAAGCGTTATCCTACCAAGCTTGCAATTGAGGCTGGTAGTCTAGGTCGTGTGATCAGGTAAATTCCTGAATCCGTTCGCGCTTGCGCTATGCTGGTCAATAACTACCGACGCGTTTTGCAGGGAGGCGGCCTTCATGTCGATGGATCATCTGTTGATCGTGGTTTATCTGGTATCTGCTTGGTTGGCCGGTAGTCTGATCGGTCTTGAACGTAGTTATCATGGCCGTCCCGCGGGTTTTCGAACACACGCCCTGGTATGCCTGGCGTCATCGATGCTGATGATCGTCACGACCCACCAGGCACAATGGTTCGGGACAGTCCTGCCGGACTCGGCGATCAATACCGATCCGACGCGAATGGCACAGGGGATCATGACCGGCATCGGTTTTCTGGGAGCGGGTGTGATATTCAAGGAAGGCCTGACGGTCATGGGGCTGACGACGGCTGCGTCGATCTGGATGACGGCGGCCCTGGGCATTCTCTTTGGCATCGGGTTTCTGATGCCGGCAGTGACCGTCACGCTGATGACACTGTTGACGTTGTCACTGTTTCGCTGGGCTGAAGCCCGTATGCCGAGTCAGCATTTCGCCGATCATAGTGTGTGTTTCGCGGCAGGAGCGACGCCGGATGAGGATGCGCTTCGCCAGTGGATCAAGGAACATGATTGTCGCATCAAAACCATCAGTTACTCATTGATACAGCAGGGGTCAGTCTTCGAGTATCGTATGACGCTGCAGACGCTTGAGCGAGACAACCTGACACGACTCGCATCAAGCCTGCGCCAACGTGACGATGTCATTACATTCTATCTGTGTCCGACGGCAGAGTGATGGAGGATGGACTCTGTTCTCCGTTGCGCTTATGTCGCTATCCGAGTTGTTTGGTAGCGGAAACCAAGCCTGCTTCTTCGGCCGCACTATCTGCCAAAGATCGGCCGGCTTCATCATAGATGTGGTGCACTGCATTGGCCCCTCGTGTGCGAATTGGCTCTATTTCCTCGGGATATTCCACGATAGCGGTGATGTGTCCTTGAAAGTCACGATCACGTAGCTGATCCAATGCAAAGAGATTACCGGCATGGTGAGGCATTGCCAGCACGACGAGTTCGACATCAGGCGAGACCAGTAACTTGTCCCAGAAGTCGGAATCCAGGGCATCTCCCTCCATGAGCCGGTATCCCTCTTGTTGGAGTTTATTAACGCTATGGGGATTACTGTCGATTCCCAGTACTCGTAGCCCATAGTGCTTTTGCAAGCGTCTGTAGACACTTCTGCCTATACGGCCCATTCCTAGTACAACGGCCTGTGCATCGCCCACCTCGATCGGACGATCTCCAGGGTCGAGTTGTTCCTGAGGTATGGCAGGCAACCGGGGAGCAATATGCCGGTATAGCGTTTCGTTGACAGTATTGAGCAGGGAGGAGAAAACGAAGCTGATGGCAACGGCAAGAGAAAGAATAACCAGCCACTGCTCGCCTAGTAGCCCTTGTTGTGTCGCCAGGGCTCCGACAATCAGGCCGAATTCTGAATAGTTGGAAAGCACCAATGTGGCCAATATAGAAGTTCTCTGCCTTAGGCGGTAGCGTGTGAATAATGTTATATAAAGTACGGTTTTGATTGGTACTGCTACAACAATCAAGAGCGCCAGTCCCAGAGCTTCCCAATTCGGCGTTGCTGTCATCCCTATTGATAGGAAAAAGGCGACTAATAACAGTTCCTTTAAATCGAACAGAGATCGTGCCAGTGACTGGGCTGCTGGGTGAGGCGCCAACAAGAGGCCGACGATCAGTGCGCCGAGGTCACCTTTGATACCCAGGTATTCGAATAAATGGTAACCGGCGACCAATGCCATGGACATGGCGAAAATCATCTGCATCTCACCATGGCCGAGTTTGGCCAGCAGTTTTTGCAGAAGAGGGGCCAATGGTATCAATAGTAGTAGAGCTAATGCCATCGGCTCTGGGAGGTCCCCTTTGCTTGCAGTTATGAAGATCACTGCAAAGATGTCCTGCATGATCAATATGCCGATGGCCAGACGCCCATAGGCGGTCTTGGCTTCACTACGTTTTTCAAGCACCTTGACGACGAAGACAGTACTGGAAAATGAGAGTGAAAAGCCCAACAAGGCCAGCACGGTCCAGTCACTGTCGCGTAATATCCCGAGACCAGTGAGTTTGAGGAGGCCAAGAAACCCCATCATGAGCAGGGAAGAGCCCAGCATGTGTATCGTAGCGGTACCCCATATTTCTTGGCGTAGCAAGCTCCTGACGTCGAGTTTCAGACCGATGCTGAATAGAAGTAGCGTGACACCGATGTCAGCAATGGTTTGTAGTGAAGGCGTCAGCGGAAATCCGAAGGCATTGAGCAGGAAGCCGGCGACGAGAAAGCCGACCAGGGGCGGCAAGCGGACTATGAGTGCAATAAGTCCACCAAAGAAGGCGGCGACAAGATAAACAGGTTCCAAAAGCGGTCCTCTAAGTGATAGCCGATACTTCCCATCTTGGGATGCTAGCGCTTCGGGACGTACAGGTCATCCTTGAATATCGGTATGGCGTGCTATCCAATATTGCGCACGACGGGGTAAAGCGTGAAAGTCTCCGTAGAATCTGTCGAAGGAGAACGAAGGTGGAATCATGCCTGTCAGCCCGTTTGATACTCAACGGCAAATCGGCCCAGCTTCCCGAGGTGAGAGAAGCGGTATTCACCCTACGCGATTCTGGTTTCGACCTTGGCGTGGTTGTCACCTGGGAGGCCGGTGATGCACGACGGTTTGCATGCCAATCGGTCGAGGCAGGGGTGGAGCGAATCATCGCAGGCGGTGGCGATGGAACGGTCAATGAAGTCGTCAATGGCCTGATGTCGTTGCCGAAACACCGGCGTGTGCCGCTGGGCATACTGCCGCTGGGCTCTGCCAATGATTTTGCCAATGGTGCCGGACTGCCGCTGGAGCCACTGTCTGCCTTGGACGTCGCATTGAAGGCCGACCCTCGAGAGGTCGATGTAGCAAGGCTGGGGGAGCAATATTTCCTGAATGTGGCATCGTGCGGGATCGGCGCAGAAGTGACGTCGACGACGCCAGAGCCTTTGAAACGTGTCCTTGGTGGAAGTGCTTATTCATTGATGGGGGCTTTGAAAGGCTTGAGTCATCATTATTACCGTGGGAAGTTGAGTTGGCCGGAAGGACATATCAGCACCCCATTCTTTCTGATCGCGCTCTGTAATGGGTCTCAGGCTGGTGGAGGTCAGAGCCTGGCTCCGTCTGCAAAGTTGGATGACGGCTTGCTGGATGTACTGGTCGTGCGTCATTTCAATTCGGTGGCCGATATCAAGCAAGTGCTGACTGAGTTGGAATCATTACCGCAGAGTGGTGATTTCGTCTCGTATTTTCAGACGACAGGACTGCAGTTTGACGGTGAAGATACCTTACCCATCACCCTTGATGGTGAATCGTTTCGAGTCGATCATTTTGCAGTGGAGCTCATGTCGGGCGGCTTGGAGTTGCTTTTACCCTCGTCGTCTTCGCTTCTGTCTTCGGCAAGCGGATGATTCGCTGCTTGCCATTAACCAGTGAGTGCTGGATGCAGCAACGATTCTATAATTGAGGAGATTGTCTCATGCCTAATCCATTTCATCTGGCGATGCCAGTTCATGACCTGACCGCAGCGCGGCGTTTCTATGGTGAGTTGCTGGGGTGTTCCGAAGGCCGGTCGAGTGAACGTTGGGTCGATTTCAATTTCTTTGGTCACCAGTTCGTCTGCCACTTGAATCCTGAACTGGGCGAGGGCGGAGCCGGCCTGCACCGGAATCCGGTGGATGGCCATGGCGTGCCTGTACCCCATTTCGGGGTCGTGCTGGAAATGGACCAGTGGGAGGCGCTGGCTGAAAGGCTCAGAGCTCAA
The DNA here is from genome assembly GCF_900106955.1 of Aidingimonas halophila. Lineage (GTDB taxonomy): Bacteria > Pseudomonadota > Gammaproteobacteria > Pseudomonadales > Halomonadaceae > Aidingimonas > Aidingimonas halophila. Next base: position 335,281 of record NZ_FNNI01000007.1, read on the forward strand.
GGGGTGAAGTTCGAGATCGAGCCTTATGTACGCTTCGAGGGAGAGCCCGGAGAGCAGGCGACAATGTTTTTCCTTGACCCTAGCGGTAATGCCCTCGAGTTCAAAGCATTTCGCGATATCGAGGGCCAGTTGTTCGCCAGGTGAATGACGCGGTGATGTCATTGAATCCGGTAAGCGAACCTGACAGCGCCACTCGATTGGCAGAAACCACGAGACATTGCCCGGCATCGCTTGCGTCGGGCAAGGCGCTTTGGTGCAATACATCTACTTTATGTAATTGCCCGAAAATGTGATTGGAGAACGAGGATGATCAATAAACCCTGGATGCCCTTGGTCCTGGTGCTGGCCCTAGGGTTAGCCGGGTGTGGTGACAGTGAGGAGGACGACACCGCCCAAGACGACGGGAATGGCTCGGAAGCGAGCGTTCAGGAAGATGAGGCGGCGGTTGCCGAGTCGGATAATGGCGAGCCATCCGAATCGGCCGAAGAGGACGGTGGCGCTGCGGATGACGAGAGCGGCGAGGTGAGCGATGGCGCTGCCGATGACGAGCAGGCGGCATCCCGATCAGCCGATGAGGAAGGGCTGATGGAAGAGGGCGAAGTTGAGGATCAGGAAGACGCTGAAGCCGAGACCTTGCGTGAAGGACCCGAATCCATCGATGATGAGAACACGCTCCCCGGGGAAACGAGTCGGTCCGATGTCGATGAGTTCCTGAAGGAAACAGAGCGCCGCTTCGATGAAGCCGAGCGTGAGATCGATCAGCAGTTCGAAGAGGTCGAGAGCCAGGATCCTGCCGAAGGGCTGGAAAGTATTGACGATATCGATGATCTCGAAGGTATAGAGAGCGAGCCTGAGATTAGTGAAGACCTGGATGTTGAGGAAGATCCGGATATCGGTGAAGAGCCGAGCAGCGGCGAAGAGACAGGGGATGACGAGGAGTCCGGTTCAAGTGAGCGAGAATCCCGCTGATCGCTGTCCCTCGTGTTTCCTGTTGTCATAGAGGGCTTCCCATGGGAAGCCCTCTATGACAAGTCGATATGTCAACTGACACAAAAAGGGCCCACACGATGGTGGGCCCTCTTTGTTGCCGTCAATCGACCGCGAAGCGACGGTTAACGGCTATATCAAGATCAAACTTAGTTGGTGACCTTGATGTTAGCGGCCTGAAGGCCTTTCTTGCCCTGGGTGACATCGAAGCTGACCTTTTGGCCATCTTGCAGGGTCTTGAAGCCTTCAGCCTGAATCTCGGAGAAGTGAGCGAACAGGTCGTCACCGCCCTCATCCGGAGAGATGAAGCCATAACCCTTGGTGTCGTTGAACCATTTGACAGTGCCAGTTGCCATTGTCGATTTCCTTAACTAACTAACAAAATGATATTACCGGGACCGGACGGAAACGTCCTCTACCCGTTGTGCGTGGGTCCAGCAAAGAAGAAGTGCGCACGGGGAGTCTCGAAGGAATCGATCAACAACTGACGACTTTCTTACTTGCAAACCTACGCCACGGATCATGCAGCAGGATTTTGGACGCGTCAAGCAAAATCGCAGTCCGCTCGCCGGCTCCGTGATCCGCAAATTCACTGTAGATGGAAAAACGCCAGGCGTCCAGCAAAGAGGCGATCAGAATTGCATGGGGAGGTCAGCAAGGCATACCGGCCTTGCCGTTGCGGTCTGGCCACGGCTGGGTCAAGATGCGCACTATGGCAAACACCCAGTCTGTGTGAATGACAAGGATTCGGTATGGCTATATCGGGTATGGCGGCCAGTGATACGCATAGCAAGCTGTTGGGGTACCTCTTATGGTTGTTTGGTTTCCTGGGGGCGCATCGCTTCTATTACGGCAAACCGGTGACCGGCACGATCTGGTTTTTCACCCTCGGATTGCTGGGGATCGGCTGGTTGATCGACCTGTTTCTCATTCCGGCAATGGATCGCCAGGCCGACATACGATTCCAGGCAGGCCCTACCAACTATTCTCTAGCCTGGATACTGCTGACGTTTCTGGGCGTGTTCGGTCTACATCGCATGTATATGGGGAAGTGGATAACCGGCATCGTGTATTTACTGACCGGTGGTCTATTCCTTCTGGGGGTACTGTACGACTTCTGGACGCTCAATGAGCAGATATCGATGCGTCATGCCAAGCGGGATATCTTTCAATGATTGATGCGCAGTTTCTCTCGTTCCTGGCGGCGATCACATTGCTGACCCTCAGTCCCGGTGTCGATACGCTGCTGGTCATACGTAATGCCAGCCGTGGTGGGTTGAGAGATGGCATATTGACGAGCGTGGCGATTTGTAGCGGCCTGTTCGTGCATGCCTCCGTGTCGGCGCTGGGCATTTCGATGCTGTTACTGCAATCTGCCTGGGCATTCAATGTACTGAAAGTGGCGGGTGCCGCCTATCTGATATGGCTCGGACTTCAGAGCCTGAATCAGGCCCGCCGTGGACGTGAGCTGCCGATGGGAGACGTGCAGACGGAACGGCAGAGGGTGTCGATGTGGACACCACTACGTGAGGGGTTGCTGTCCAATGTGCTCAACCCCAAGACGGTCATGTTCTATATGGCGTTCCTGCCACAATTCATTGCACCGGGCGAACCTGCGCTGCTCAAATCGCTGTGGCTGGCGAGTGTACACTTCGTGATTGCCAATATCTGGCAGATCGCGATTGCCGCCATGGTGGGAAGCGCCGCACGCTGGCTGGCCAAGCGCTGGGTATCGCGGGGGTTGGATGGCGTCACCGGTGCGGTATTGGTCGCTTTTGGCCTCAAACTGGCGCTGCATCAACGCCCCGCTTGAATGGGCGGCCCGCTGACGCGGGCCGTCACCATCATTGCCTGGCCAGTAGTGACGCCGTGTAACTGACGTTGCGTTCGCTGGATGTCATCATCGCGACTCCCTGAGGATCGCCGCCGTTGGCCAGGCTTTCGAAAATGACACGATATGCCAGGACGGCCTGAACGTAGTTCCGGGTCTCACGGTAGGGGATGCTCTCCACGAACAAGTCGAAATCTTCCGGACCGTCGCGCAGCCACCGGTCGACCCGGCCGGGACCGGCATTATAAGCGGCTGCCGCAGCCAGGCGGTTACCACGATAGCGTTTCAGCATCTCGCTGATATAGGCACTGCCAAGGCGGATATTGGTTTCAGGGTTCAATACCTGTCTTGGGGTCGGGTCGTCGATGCCGAGCCGTTGACTGACGTGGGTGGCGGTCCCCGTCATCAGTTGCATCAACCCCTGAGCGCCGGCGGGGGATACCGCTTTGGGGTTGAATGAACTCTCTCGGCGGGCGATACCCATCAACAAGTAGGGATCGATGTCATGCTGGCGTCCCCATTTCAGGAATTGATCCTGGTACGCATTGGGAAAGCGCCACTCCAGGGCATCCCACAGCCCGGCATTGATTGTGCTCTGGATGACCTTGAGATGCCAGCCACGATTGGCGGCATAGTCTGCCAATGCACGTGCTTCCTGCGGTGACGCCTGATCTATGGCGTAAAACCATTCACTATTGGCCAGCCCCGGCTCACCAATTCGCATCAACGCCTCGGTACGTTTGACCTGTGGCCACTCGGCGACTTCTCGTCGGTAGTCGTCATTGAAGGTGGCACGTTCCATATTCAGGGAGTACGGGCGATTCAAGCGGTCGGCAGCGGCAAAACCATAAAAGCTCCGCTCTCCGGCAGCCGCAGCATAGGCGGTTTCGGCCGTTTCGGGATCCCCCAGTTGCTCGAGTGCACGTCCCAGCCAGTATTGCCAGCGAGCCTCCTGTCTGGGTTCATCGGGCATGGTGTGAATCCAGTCGATGACACTCTGCCAGTTGCGATCCGACAGCGCCTTGCGCACTCGCAGGGTCAACAACTCCTGGTCACCCAGACGTGGCAGTACCTGATCGACCCAGCCCCGATTGTTGCGAATATCACGAACCATCGAATAGAAGGCCAGGTCATGCTCGATGGTGTGACGTTGTTCTTCGGTGACCGGCGCATGATCGGCAATCTTGCGCCAGGCCTCCATGGCGGCTTCAGTGTCGGCACGGGTGAAGCCGTACATGGCGGCGGCAAAGAGGCTGCCACCCCCTTCATTGCTTGGGCCAATGCGTGTAGGGACCTGTGTAATGGCGGAGTAATCTTCCTGGATGCGTTCGATGGCATCGATGCCTGCTTGCCAGTCAGCGTCAAGCTGTCGGTCCAGGTATCGCATCAGCCCGGTTTCCCCGGCTTGCCATGCCAACATCATGCGTTCCCAGATCAAGGTGTCGTCAATCGTGCCGTTACCGAGGAGTCGTTGAAACAACGAATCACAGGCAGAAGGCTGGGACTGGGCGCTAAGCCACAACTGACGTCCTCCCTCTGCCGCTTGCTGGGGATCACGTTCCAGTAGCGCACGATAGTAATGGCATTGTCGTTCGGTGCCCTCGGGTTCACCGTCGCGGACAGCCAGTAATTCACCGTATTTTTCGTTGTCCCCATAGGCTGAAATCGCCTGGTTGCGCATCCATTGGGACAAGGGAGAGTCCGAATGAGCATCAATGAACGCAAGAACTTCTTGTGACGAGAGGTCCGGAAGGCGGTTTTTTAATCGATGATAGCTGACGTATCCCGCGAGTTCGTGGTCTTCGATCGCAGGTTGATCGATACGCGACCACTCCTTGGCTCTCGCGGCTTCCAACGCCTGGCGCATGTCACTGTCGCTGGCTGCGACCGCCATTGGGGTAGTCATCGGGAGACATAGCACCAAGCCGGCTAAAGCCGCTCTCCATCGTCCGAAAGGCCTTGATCTGCACATCCGGTGACTCTCCTATGCTTGCCCGAGGACTGGAATGCTCTCTATCCTCGCTGAAAGCAGGTCGTTTGAGTAGTGTCGCCAGAAGCCGACAATCCGATTCTACCATCGTGAGCTACCCGGTGGTCTGGTCACTGGAGATCATCGATGCCAAAACTTACCCGTCATGTACTTTGGGGCCGCTTGCGTCAACGTGCCGGTGCATTGAAGCGACTGAGACGTGCGCTGCAGTGGTTTCTGCCCATGGTGGCAGATGTCGTCAAGGGGCGTTATCGGCCGGTACCCTGGCCGGCATTCGGATGGATGGCGGCGGCGGCCCTCTACCTATTATCTCCTCTCGACCTGATTCCCGATTTCATACTGATGATTGGCCTGCTGGATGATGTCGTCATCGTGGGGTGGCTGTTGACCCGGGTCGATCGTAGCCTCGATGACTATCGGCGCTGGAAAGGGGAACCGCCGGACGCGGTGGCCTCCGACTGATTTCAACGCTTGAAAAGTGCCAACAGAGCCCCATATCTCGATCACGATACGACGGCCGGCATTTCGTGTCGGCATTCATCCATGTCTTGAGTGATCGATGAGGGTCTCGATTCATGTCCACCGCTACCCATGAAGAAACATTGGGCTTCCAGACAGAAGTCAAGCAGCTATTGCACTTGATGATCCACTCCCTGTACTCCAATCGGGAGATTTTTCTGCGCGAGTTGATTTCCAACGGCGCCGATGCGTGTGACAAGCTGCGTTACCAGGCGCTGGACAACGACAGCCTGTACGAGGGTGACAGCGAACTACGTATCGAAATCGAGCATGATGCCGAAGCTGGCACTGTCACCCTGCGTGACAACGGCATCGGCATGAGCCGCGAGGACGTCATCCAGAACCTCGGCACCATTGCCAAGAGTGGTACGGCTGAATTCCTCAAGCAACTTTCCGGTGAGCAACAGAAGGACGCCAAGCTGATCGGTCAATTCGGTGTCGGCTTCTATTCGAGTTTCATCGTCGCCGATGAGGTTACGGTCAGAACCCGTCGCGCTGACCTCCCGCACGATGCCGGTGTTGAATGGCACTCCAAAGGAGAAGGTGAATTCACCATCGCGGATATCGAACGTGATGCCCGTGGCACCGAAATCGTGCTGCATCTCAAAGAGGATGCCAAGGAATTTGCCGACGATTTCCGACTGAAGAGCCTGGTTCGCAAGTACTCGGATCATATCGAGGTGCCGGTACGCATGCCCAAGGTCGACAAGGACGACGAGGGCAATGAGACGTATGGCTGGGAAACCGTCAACGAAGCGACGGCCTTGTGGGTGCGTCCCAAGTCCGAGATTACCGAGGACGAATACAAGGCGTTCTACAAGCATGTGGCCCATGATTTCTCGGATCCGTTGACCTGGAGTCACAATAAGGTCGAGGGCAAGCTGGAATACACCAGCCTGTTGTATGTACCGGAACGTGCCCCCTTCGATCTGTATGAGCGAGACGGGGCTCGGGGGCTGAAGCTCTATGTGCAGCGTGTATTCATCATGGATGACGCCGAGCAGTTCCTGCCGCTGTATCTGCGATTCGTCAAAGGGGTGATCGACACCAAGGATCTGTCGCTCAACGTATCGCGTGAATTACTGCAGCAGGATCCTCAGGTAGAGAAGCTCAAGTCGGCCCTGACCAAGCGCGCCCTGGACATGCTCAAGAAGCTGTCCAAGGATGAAGAAAAGTATCAGACGTTCTGGAATACCTTTGGCAGCGTGCTCAAGGAAGGACCGGCCGAAGATTATGGCAATCGCGACAAGATCGCCGAATTGCTGCGCTTTTCGACAACGCATACCGACAGTGCCACTCAGGATCAGTCTCTGGCAGCCTATGTCGAGCGGATGAAGGAAGGTCAGCAGAAGATCTATTATATCGTTGCCGACAGCTTCAATGCCGCCAAGCATAGCCCGCATCTGGAGATCTTCCGCAAGAAAGGCATCGAAGTCCTGCTGCTTTCCGATCGCATCGACGAATGGTTGATGAGCCATCTGACGGAATATGACGGCAAATCGTTCGTGGATATCGCCAAAGGGGACCTTGACCTGGGCGAAATCGAGGGTGAAGAGGAGAAGCAGGCGCAGGAAGAAACGGCCAAGGCCAAGGAAGATCTCGTCAAGCGCGTTCAGGAATCGCTGGGTGATGATGTCCAGGAGGTTCGAATCACTCACCGACTGACCGATTCACCGGCCTGTGTGGTATTGCCGGAACACGAGATGGGGTTCCAGATGCGTCGTATCATGGAGGCGGCCGGTCAGCCATTGCCGGAGGTCAAACCGATTCTCGAGCTCAATCCCGAGCACGCGCTGGTGACGCGTCTCGAGTCATCCGAGGGAGACGCCTTTTCAGATCTATCCCATATCCTGCTGGATCAGGCGATTATCGCCGAAGGCGGACATCTTGATGACCCGGCAGCGTATGTCAAACGACTCAATGAGTTGCTGACTACCTGATATCAGCGGTACTGCACAATCGAACCCTATCAGCGGGGATGCCGCTGATAGGGTTTTTTCGTGGCTGAGCGACAGCATGTCATGGAATCGACCGACTTGGTGAGAGCTGCAGATGATGTAGCTTGGTCGGGTGGAGGGGTTAGCGTTACAGTGACTGTCAATGCACATGCCAGCCGAGTACACCATGACGCTTCACGATTTGCGTTTCGATAATGCCTGGGCAACGCTCCCTGATGACTTCTTTACACGTGTCATGCCGACCCCCTGGTCGGGGACGCGCATCCTGGACATCAGCCCGTTAGGTGCGGACCAACTCGGTCTGGATGTCGACGCGCTGTGGCGCGATGAGAATGAACATGCCGCGTTGACAGCGTTGATGGCCGGCCGCGAACTCCTGTCCGGCATGGACCCGATCGCCCAGAAATATACCGGCCATCAATTCGGAAGCTACAATCCGGCGCTCGGTGATGGGCGTGGCTTGCTGCTGGGAGAAGCCGTGACGGGGCACAGTTTTGTCGACCTTCATCTCAAGGGAGCCGGTCAGACGCCATACTCCCGTTTCGGTGATGGGCGTGCCGTGTTGCGTTCGTCGATCAGAGAATACCTGGCGGGAGAAGCCATGGCCGGTCTGGGAATTCCCACGACAACGGCATTGGCAGTGGCGGTCAATGACGAAAAGGTCATGCGGGAGCGTGTCGAACCTGGTGCAACCCTCTTGCGGTTGGCTGAAAGTCATGTGCGTTTCGGCCATTTCGAGTGGCTTTATCAGCGCCAGCGCCCCGAGGACATGAAACGTCTTGCCTGGCATGTGATCGATCGGTATCGGCCATCATTACGCGATGCCAATGCGCCGTTGGAGGCGTTGTTTGCCGATACGGTAGCGCGTACCGCCGATCTGGTCGCTGCCTGGCAAGCATACGGCTTCGTGCATGCCGTCATGAATACGGACAACATGTCACTGTTGGGACTGACCATTGATTACGGTCCGTATGCGTTCATGGATCGTTATCAACCTCGCCTGGTTCCCAACCATACCGATACGGAAGGTCGCTATGCATTCAATCAGCAACCCGGTGTAGCGCTTTGGAACCTGGCGGTGCTGGCGCAATCATTGACACCACTGATCGACGTGGAACGGTTGCGTGAAACGCTTGATACGTTCGAGCCTCGCCTCCAGGCGACCTATGCCCGGCAAATGCGGAACCGCATGGGCCTGGCCTGTGAAAGAGAGGAGGATCATGAACTCGTCTCCTCGTGGCTCGCTCTGCTGGAGAAGCACGGCGCCGATTTCCACGGTGCCTTCCTGGCACTGGGGGATTACGATGGTACGGCAACGACGATCGAAAAAGTGGCAAACGCACTTGAATGTGCCCCTGATGAGGCGTCATTACAGCAATGGTTACAGCGCTACGCCGAACGCCTCGAGCACGAGACACGTACTCACCGGCAGCGCCATGCTGACATGGCTAGCGTCAATCCCCGCTATGTACTGCGCACCCATCTGGCTCAGTCGGTGATCGAGTCGGCTGAAGCCGGTGATAGCGAACCGTTGCAGACCTTTCGTCAACTGCTTGCCGATCCCTTCACCGAGCATCCCGGCTATGAAGCGTGGCAGCAGGCGCCATCACGCAATGCCCCTCCTGTCTGCCTGTCCTGTTCTTCTTGATCGCTTAGGCGATCCCGTCCTCGACGGCGGCTATCGTGTCAGCCAAGTGGGCAAGGTTGGTCTGCAACTCCTATTCTGCAAGGGTGTGGTGGAGGAGGTGTCCATGAGTGTTCATGCCAGCAATGCCCGGTTGCGTCTTTATGATGCGCGTGACGAATGTGCTGCCCTGATGATTGTCGATGTCCAGCAAGCGACCGATGAATTGGCCGGAGATACCGAGTGCAGCAATCCATTGATGGAGTCACGCCTGACGGATCTACTCGCATGCTGGCGCGGCGGGAATGGGCATATCGTACATGTGCGGCATTTTTCGCATGCGCCGGGGTCTCTGTATCGGAGTGGACATGTCGGGGCCGAGTTCAAGCCGTGTGTTCAGCCGCGTTTGGGGGAGCGCATCGTTACCAAGCATGTCAGCAGTGCCTTCGTCGGCACTGACCTGGAAAACTGGCTGAGTCGCCATGGCGTTTCTCAATTGGTGGTGGCTGGTTTCTCCACCACAGGGGCTGTCAATAGCAGTGTCCGCCATGCCCTCTGTCTCGGGCTGTCGGTGAGTATCGCTCAGGATGCGTGTGCCTGCCTGGCGCTTGAAGATCATCATGGTCGATACTGGGATGCCGAGACATGCCACTGGTTCAGCCTGGCGCAGCTCGAGTCGCTAGGCGCATCAGTCGAATCGACCCACGCATTGATACAGTATTTTTGATCCAGGATGGCCATGTATTGGTAAGACCAATTGGCTTTGCGATGCGTGCAAGGATAACGTATTGCTTATGATAATGATAAGGGATTTTTCATGACTAATATTCTTGGTAACTCCTTTATTATCAGACAGTTGGTATTGTCATTATCTATAAAACATAGCTTATGCATTCGATAAGGTAAGGCATATGAAGACTTTTTACAGGGAAAGACTTGCATTTAACGATGTTTGTTAAAAAACTACGTCATCCATTTTGGTAAGTCGTGATGTTGTCTTGATCGTCAGCCATGTATCAGGGGAGCATCATCCATTGCCGGCGAATGCGGATGCTGGTAATCATGCGTTGAGATAAGGAAGGGAGTTTGCCGATGATGAAAATCCTGATTCCAAGGGAACGGCGACCCGGAGAGCAACGAGTCGCTCTGGATCCCGCGACAGCAAAACGCTTCGCCCGAGACGGTTGTCAGGTGGCGATCGAGAAAGGTGCCGGGGAACATGCCCATTTTCCTGACGACCACTATGGTGACCCGCTTGCTGTCGTGGAACGCGAGGAGGGGATGCAAGATGCGACTGCCGTGCTCTGTGTGCGGGCCCCCAGCGTTGAGGAGGCGGAAGCGTTGCCGGAAGGGTGTGTTCTGGTCGGGTTGCTGGCGGCGCATGCCAATCTGGAACAGGTGGAAATCTATCGTAAGCGGAATATCACTGCGCTGGCGATGGAGTTGGTGCCCAGGATCTCTCGGGCACAAAGCATGGATGCGCTGTCATCCCAGGCGGCAGTGGCTGGTTACCATGCCGCCTTGCAGGCTGCCGAACGCGCCCCGGTGTTCTTTCCCATGCTGACGACAGCGGCGGGTACCGTTCGACCGGCGAAGGTGGTGGTCATCGGTGCTGGTGTCGCCGGCCTTCAGGCGATCGCTACTGCCAAGCGGCTTGGCGCACAGGTCGAGGCATATGACATCCGTGCCGAAGCTCGCGAACAAGTGGAGTCGTTGGGCGCGAAGATGATCGATACCGGCGTCGATGCGTCGGGAGAAGGCGGTTACGCGCGCGAGCTCACCGAAGAGGAAAAGGCTACGCAGGCAGAGGCGCTCTCTCAACGACTCGCCGAAGCGCATGCCGTTATCTCCACGGCGGCCCTTCCTGGGCGACCGGCCCCGAAGATCATTACCCAGGCAATGGTTGAGCGCATGAAACCGGGCGCGGTCATCATCGATCTGGCTGCCGAAGGGGGAGGGAACTGCGAACTGACCGAGCCAGGCGACACGGTCGTGCATCAGGATGTGAGTATCCACGGTCCCTTGGATATCCCTTCCCGATTGGCCGTTCCTGCCAGCGAGATGTATGCACGCAATTTATATAATCTCTTGTCGCCGTTCATCGAGGACGGTGAACTCTCTCTCGACTTCGAGGATGCCGTTATTGGCCCCATGTGTCTGACTCGTGGTGGCGAAATCGTCAATGACCAAGTGCGTAAGTGGATGGAGGATAAATCATGATTGAAGGACTCGCCGCACTCTACATTCTCATGCTGGCTGGTTTCGTTGGCTATGAGGTCATCTCACGGGTACCTGTCATTCTGCACACCCCTCTGATGTCGGGTTCCAATTTCGTGCACGGCATCGTGGTCGTCGGCGCCATGGTGGCACTGGGGCAGGCGGAAACGTTCGGAGAACAGCTGATCGGTTTCATTGCTGTGGTGCTGGGTGCCGGCAATGCCGTCGGGGGGTATGTCGTGACCGAGCGCATGCTGGAGATGTTCAAGAGTTCCGATAAACGCAAGGAAAAGGAGAGCAGCGATAAAGCGAAAGCGCTCAAGGACGCCGCCAAGGGAGGTAAAGCATGAGTGCATTGATCGAGACCAGCTATTTCGCGACGGCGGTACTGTTCATCCTCGGGCTCAAGCGCATGTCCCATCCCACGACCGCACGTAGTGGGGTGATCTGGGCCGGTGTCGGCATGGCGTTGGCGACATTGGTGACTTTCCTGCATCCGGAGATTCGCGGTCAGTACGGATTGATGCTGCTGGCCATTCTGATAGGCGGTGGTGTCGCTTGGTGGAGCGCCAAGCGGGTTGCCATGACGGACATGCCGCAGATGATTGCCATCTATAACGGCATGGGTGGCGGTGCTGCCGGCGGGATCGCTGCTGTCGAGTTGATGCGGGTGGCCGGTGACCCCAGCCTGGTCGAGTCCCATGGACATCTGGCGCTCTGGCTTGGTGTGCTCGGGGCATTGATCGGCAGTGTGGCGTTTTCCGGCTCGGTGATTGCCTGGGCCAAGCTCGATGGTCGCATGAAGAAAGCGGTACGTTTTGCCAATCAACAACAGGTGACGCTGGCGATACTGGCCGCTGCCGTGTTGCTGGGTATCTGGGTGGCGTTGGCAACACCGGGAGCGTTCGTTCTGTTCCTGTTCTTCCTGCTGGCGCTGGCGTTCGGGGTGATGGTGGCGTTGCCGATCGGTGGGGCAGACATGCCCGTCGTCATATCCCTGTTCAACGCACTGACGGGCCTGGCCGTGGCGATGGAAGGGTTCGTGCTCGATAATGCGGCCATGATCATTGCGGGTACCGTGGTCGGTGCGGCAGGCAGCTTGTTGACGGTACTGATGGCCAAGGCCATGAATCGTTCACTGTTCAATATCCTGTTCAAGCAGTTCGGGCCTGCCAGTGACGAAACGACCGAGATCGAAGGTAGCATCAAGGATGTTGGTACCATGGATGCGGCGGTGCAGATGGCCTACGCCGATCGCGTCATCATCGTGCCAGGCTATGGGCTGGCCGTCGCGCAAGCCCAGCACAAACTCTGGGAGATGGTCGAACTGCTGCAGGAACGAGGTGTGGAAGTCAGCTTTGCCATTCATCCCGTGGCAGGCCGCATGCCCGGGCATATGAATGTGCTGCTGGCCGAGGCTGGTGTGCCCTACGACATGATCTTCGACCTCGAAGAGATCAATAATGACTTCGAAACAACCGATGTCGCCTTGGTGATCGGTGCCAACGATGTTGTCAATCCCGTTGCCAAGACCGATCCCGACAGCCCGCTGTACGGCATGCCGGTACTCAATGTGGACGAAGCTCGAAACGTACTTGTCGTCAAGCGCGGGCAAGGCGCCGGTTTTTCCGGGGTGGAGAACCATCTGTTCTATCGCGACAATACTCGCATGGTCTACGGTGATGGCCAGAAAGTGGTGACCGATATGATCGCCTCGATCAAGACCTTGTAATCGGGTCACGAGGACCGATATCGGCATGAAGGGAGGGGCGCAAGTTCCTCCCTTCGTTGGTTACAATGGCACTATCTATCAGCAGCACTAGGGAAGGTTCATGTCCGAGCAGGCTATCAAGGTCGCTGTATTGGGCGGAGGAAGTTTCGGCACGGCACTGGCCAGTATTGCCGCTGACAATGGTGCAGCGGTGCAGCAATGGCTGCGTGACCCCGATTTGGTGGATGAGATCAACCGTGACCACCGTAATTCCCGTTATCTGCCGGATTACGCGATCAACCCAGCGGTCGTGGCCGTCAATGACATGCGTCTGGCGATCGAGGGGGCCGAACTGGTCCTCGTCGCGATTCCCTCCAAGGCCTTCCGTGATGTCGTCAGGGAGGCGCGTCCCTGGTTGTCACCGGATCAGATACTCGTCAGTACGGCAAAAGGTATTGAAGAAGACGGTTTCCTGTTGATGAGCCAGATTCTCGAGCGTGAGACGGGCTTTTCGCATATCGGGGTATTGTCTGGACCGAACCTGGCTTCTGAGATCGCAGATAAGCATCTGACCGCTACCGTTATTGCCAGTGATGATCCGCTGACGCGTGCCCGTGTGCAAAGTCTGTTGGGATGTGAGTACTTTCGAGTTTATGCCAGCAATGATCGCTATGGCGTCGAGCTTGGCGGGGCGTTGAAGAATATCTATGCCATCGCAGCCGGCATGGCGGCTGCATTGGGTATGGGTGAGAACACCCGGAGTATGCTGATGACACGGGCATTGGCCGAAATGAGTCGCTTTGCCGTTGAACAAGGGGCCAATCCCATGACGTTCCTGGGACTGGCTGGTGTCGGCGATCTGATCGTCACTTGCTCTTCGGCCCTCTCGCGCAACTACCGTGTGGGATTCGCGCTTGGCGAAGGCAAAACCCTGGATGACGCTGTCGAGGCGCTAGGGCAGGTTGCCGAAGGCGTCAATACCGTACGCTTGGTTTGTAACCGGGCTCGCCAGGACGGTGTCTACATGCCGATCGCCGAGGGGCTCTATCAGGTGCTCTTCAAGGGTGTGCCGGCCCGTGATATGGCGAGAATGCTGATGCAGGGTGAGCAGAGCAGTGATGTCGAGTTTATCCTCTCGCGGGAAGCGGTTCAGCAGGCACGAAAATTGGAGGAAGACGAGCATGACTGATGCCCTCTGGATCATGCGTCACGGTGAAGCCGCTCCAGGACGACCCGATCACCTTCGCGACCTGACAGAGACCGGGCGTCGGGATGTGGAAAAAATGGCCGGTTGGCTCGATATCGTGCTGGAACCTGCCGTCAAGCGGGAGTTGCGCCTGGCTGTCAGTCCGTATGCCCGTGCCCAGCAAACCGCGGATATTATCGCGGAAAGACTAGGAGTGACGCCGGAAACCTTGGCATTGATTACCCCGGATGATCCGGTCGAGGATGTCATCGAGTGGTTGCAGATCAATGGCGAAGGAGTGCCTTGGCTGCTGGTTAGTCATATGCCTCTGGTTGGGGAACTCACAGCGCGTTTGGTTGATGGCGAGCGCAGTCTGGGGGGTGGGTTTCCCGCTGCCGGTGTCGTTGGTTTGCAGGCTGACGTTTGGGCGGCGGGTTGTGCTGATTTGATAGGCTTTCAGTCGCCGAGGGAGCTTGCAGAGTAGGTTTATCACCAGTTTTATCATTACTAACCGTATCTATGTCATACCAGGCCCTGAAGCGCTGTTCGAAGATCGCTGCAGGGCCTGGGCAGTTTCAGCTCGTGACCGAGGCGACTTCAGATCAAGCCGAAGACACGCAGTGCAAAGACACCACTGGTAATGGTCAGGCTTGCCATCAGGGTGCTGATGGCAATGATATTGGCTGCCAGCCTTGCGTCACCCCCCATGGCCTTGACCATGACGAAACTGGCGGCCGCTGTCGGGCTGGCAAAGTAGAGAAATAGCAAGCCTAGCTGCCGGCCGGAAAAGCCCACCCACCAGGCGGCCAGCGTTCCCAGCAGTGGAAGCGTGACCATTTTCATCAGGCTGGCTCCCACGGCAACGTCACGCGACGCTTTGATACCGCGTATGGATAGGGTGGCACCAATGCAGATCAAGGCCAATGGCAACGTTAGAGACGCGAAGTAATCGCCTGATGTCATCACCCAGCGTGGTAGTCCGATATCGAGCCACATGAATGGCAAGGCGGCCAATACCGCAAGGATCAACGGGTTGCGTGCGATATGGCGAAGGATGTGCTGCCAATCGGCTTGATGGCTCTCGCTGTAGATGGCGAGTATCAAGACAGAAAACACATTGTAGCTGAGGATCACCACGCCCAGCAGTAAGCCGCCCGCCGACAAGCCATAATCACCATACATGCTGGCCGCCAGCGCGAGCCCGACAATGCCGCAATTGCCGCGGAATGCCCCCTGAACGTATACGCCGCGTTCTGCCGGTGTGACCCGCCATAGCGACCAGCCCCAGCTCAATAGAAACAGTCCCAGGGTAGTGGCGGCAAAAAACGCCATTAACTCAGGGTCAAATGCTTCTCCCAGATCGGCGCGAATCAGGCTCAGGAAAATCAAGGTGGGCATGGTGGCCTTGAAAACCAGTGCCGATGCCGTATCGACAAAGTTGCGGTCTATCCAGCCGACACGCTTAAGCGCCAATCCCAGGAAGACCATGGCGAATACGGGTAACGTGACATCCAATGTCCCGAAAAAGACGTCGAGCAGGCTCATTCAGACGTTCTCCGCTGTGTTGACCAGCAGATCGCACAGGAGAGGAGGTGCGAGTGGAGAAGTGTGATAGTGATATCGAGGGGCAGGCGATATATGTCGTCGATGATGTTCACGATATGAGGAGATGGTTTTTTACAATGAATCATTGAGTTAACGGGTAACAAGTATCAATTTGCGACGTATGTCGTTATGACGCCAAGGCTCAACTTTGGTCTAAATTGCCGCTATTGTACTTGCTCACCGTTCAGACTGTCTCCTACGTTATCCGATGTATGATGTATTACAATAATAAAGACACGGCACGGCTTGTCAGCAAGCAGTCAATGGAGTGACGACGAGAATCGTCAAGTGGCGCCGACGAGACCAGAGCCGAGGCAACGCCACAACAATTATAAGAGTGACCAACCGGGAGGAAAGCGTCATGCTCAAGAAGATGTCGATGAATGCCAATTTACTGTCAGTGGCTTCAGCAGGTGCATTAGCCCTGATGTCGGTCTCCGCTCACGCAGAGGAGTGGCGGGGATGGAATATTCATCCCGAAGGGTACCCGAATACCGAAGCGCTGGAATCGTTCGCCGACAAGGTGGCGGAGCGCACGGAAGGGCGTATCGAGCCGAAGATGTATAACAATGGGGTGCTTGGTGATCAACCGGATGCCATCGAGCAGGCGCGTAGCGGAGCCCTTGCATTCGGCAATTTCAACATGGGGCCGATGGGACCTATCGTTAACGAAACCAATGTGCTTTCCTTGCCGTTCCTGTTCAGTAGTCGTGAACATATGCACGACGTCATGGATGGCGATATTGGCCGGCGCTTTGCCGATGCGCTTGAAGAGAAGAATCTCGTTGCCTTGTCCTGGTTCGATTCCGGTGCACGTAGCTTGTAT
Source organism: Aidingimonas halophila (assembly GCF_900106955.1). Classification (GTDB taxonomy): domain Bacteria; phylum Pseudomonadota; class Gammaproteobacteria; order Pseudomonadales; family Halomonadaceae; genus Aidingimonas; species Aidingimonas halophila. The sequence goes on from NZ_FNNI01000007.1 coordinate 351,735, forward strand.
AACACGGACCGTCCTGTTGAAGAGCCGAGCGACGTGGAAGGGCTCAAGATCCGAGTGATGAATAACGACCTCTATGTCGACATGATTGAAGCGTTGGATGGTAACGCGACTCCCATGGCGTATGGTGAGGTCTATCAGTCACTCAAGACAGGCGTTATCGATGGCGCGGAGAATAACTTCCCCTCCTTTGAATCCAGCAACCATTACGAGGTTTCAAAGTATTACTCCCTGACCGAGCATCTGATCATCCCCGAGTGTATCTGCATAGCCAAATCCAAGTGGGACTCGTTGTCCGATGAGGATCAGGACATCGTGCGTGAAGAGGCCCTGGCGGCAGCCGAGTTGCAGCGCGAGCTCTGGACGGAAGGCTCCGAGGAAAGTCGACAGATCGTCGAGGACGATGGTGTTGAAATCAATGAAGTGAAGGACAAGTCGGCCTTCCAGGAGAAGATGCAGCCGGTCTATGACCAGTTCCTCGAGGAGAATCCGGATCTGGAATCCCTGGTAAGCGACATTCAGGACACGATCTGATTCTCTGGCATATCCCCTGGGAGTGTTCGCCTCCCAGGGGAAGGGGGCTTCTCTATGACGATGTTTCCTGAGCAAGAGACGAGGAATAGTCTCGGTATCTGGTCGAGACTTGACCCGCTCCTTGATGGCATCGCCAAGTTCTGCCTCATGGTGGCCGGCATACTTATCGTGCTGCTGATTGCCATCTTCGGTTGGCTCGTGTTCGGACGTTATGTCTTGAATGATACGCCGACCTGGGTGGAGCAGGCATCGCTGGTGATGGTCGTGTATATCACTTGCCTGGGAACGGCTGTTGGTGTCAGACACCATACCCACCTCAATATCGATTTCATCCGGGCTAGCTTGCCACCTTTTTGGCGAAAGCTGCTGCATACCATTGCCGACCTGTTCGTCATCGGTTTCGGTATCTGCATGGTGTACCAGGGGTGGCTGCTGGTCATGACGAACCTGGAACGGGCGATTCCCATGATTGGTATTTCCGAAAGCTGGCGTGCGGCGCCATTGGCTGTGTGTGGTGCCTTGATGGTGCTGTTTTCCGGGAGCGACATGATCAAACGGATGGTCTTGAGCCGCCATTGAAAAGGAGTCGATATGGGTCTTGTGATCCTTTTTGGCCTGTTCTTCCTGGGGCTGATAGCAGGCGCTCCGGTAGCATTCGCCGTAGGCGTGGCGGCTGTCGGGACATTCATGTATGAGGGGTTGCCCGTCTTCGTTGCATTTCAGCGGATTCTGTCGGGCATTTCCGTCTTCTCCCTGTTGGCGATTCCCTTCTTTATTTTCGCCGGCGAGCTCATGCTCCAGGGCGGTATTTCCAAGCGGCTGGTGAGATTGGCTTCCGCGATGGTCGGCAAGCTACGGGGTGGCCTGGGGATCGTCAATGTCAGTTCGTCCATGCTGTTCGGGGGGATTTCCGGCTCCGCCGTGGCCGATACATCAGCGTTGGGTTCGTTGTTGGTACCCGTGATGAAGGAGAAGGGCTATGACTCCGACTACGCCGTGAATGTGACGGTGACGTCATCGGTCGCGGGCGTCGTGATCCCTCCCAGTCATAACATGATTCTCTACGCGGTGGCGGCGGGGGGTGGCATTTCCGTCACCCAATTGTTCATCGCCGGTATCGTGCCGGGAATCCTGATGTGTCTGGCCCTGGCTGTCGTGGCTTATATCGTGGCGGTACGTCGCGGTTATCAGGGGGAGGCCTTTCCAGGGTGGGAGGCTCTGATTGTCAGCCTGTTCGCAGCATTACCGGGGTTGTTTACTGCGATTATCATCGTGGGCGGAGTGTTGTCAGGTATCTTGACCGTTACCGAGTCCGGTGCCTTCGGGGCGATCTATGCCATCGTGGTCACGGCACTGGTATATCGCGAGCTGCGTTGGGAATCGTTCAAGGCGGCTGTCTACCAGTCGGTGAAGACAACGGCGCTGGTCATGATTCTGGTGGGATGTGCATCGGCGTTTTCCTACCTCCTGGCGCTTTACAATGTGCCCGAGTTGCTGACCGGTGCGTTGACCGCCATTTCCGATAATCCCCTGGCCATCCTGCTGATGCTGAACCTGCTCCTGTTGGGGCTGGGCATGATCATGGATATGGCCGCCTTGATCCTGATATGTACGCCGATTTTCCTCCCCGTGGCTGTGCAGGCCGGCATGGACCCGATCCAGTTCGGCATCATGCTGATGATGAATCTCGGCCTCGGGCTATGCACGCCACCGGTGGGCGCATGTCTGTTCGTCGGTTGCGTGATTGGTGAGATCAAGATCGAGCAGGCCGTCCGTACCATCTGGCCGTTCTATATGGCGTTGTTCCTGACGCTGATGCTGGTCACCTATGTCCCGGCCATCTCGATGACGCTACCCGACTTCTTCGAATAACGGAGCGTCTATCGTTTCGGCTGGTAACGAGAATAGAGATAGAGGAATCGCGATATGAAGGTGCAGTCCGTACATACGCATCTACTCGATTATCCACTGGATACCCATTTCGAGAGTGCGTCCATGCATTTCGACAGGCGCCAGCATTGCCTGGTCGAGGTGGTATGCGAGGACGGCACCACCGGTTGGGGGGAATGTCTGGGGCCGGCAAGGCTCAATGCGGCTGTGGTCGAAGCCTATTCAAAGGCGCTGATCGGTCAGAACCCCTTGCACACGGAGTGGCTCTGGCTGGACTTGTACAATCGATTACGCGACCAGGGTCAGCGCGGCTTGACGGTGACGGCACTGAGCGGTATCGACATCGCCTTGTGGGATATCAAAGGGAAGCATCTCGGGGTGCCGATTTCGACCCTGCTGGGGGCAAGAATTCGTGACACGGTGAAAGCGTACGCGACGGGGTCATTTCGCAGGGCTGGCGTTGATCGAGTGACTGATATAGCTCGAGAGGTGGCGGGGTATCGCCAGGAAGGCTTTCACGCGGTCAAGATCAAGATCGGCTTTGATGTCGAGGAAGATCTGGCCGTCATTGCCGCGGTGCGCGAGGCGATAGGGCCTGACATGCGGCTCATGATCGATGCCAACCATGGGTACGATTTGCTGGAAGCCCTGGAGGTCGGGAAGCGGGCTTCGGAGTTCGATGTCGACTGGTTCGAGGAACCCGTCTTGCCCGAACAGATTGATACCTACCGGGCGGTACGTGCCGGCCAACCGTTAGCCGTGGCGGGAGGGGAAACGTGGCATGGTCGTTATGCGATGCAGGCGCCCTTGGAAACACGTGCCGTGGACATCCTCCAGCCTGATATCTGTGGTGTCGGCGGTTTCACGGAGATGCGGCGAGTCGCCGATATGGCGGCCATGCATGGGGTACGTCTCGTGCCCCATGTATGGGGCACGGCCGTTTGTATTGCGGCCAGTCTGCAATTCGCGGCGTCGCTGTTGCCCAATCCGCCGAGACGAGACCCCATCGAACCCATCCTGGAGTTCGATCGCACGGAGAACCCGTTCAGGCAATCGGTGGTGACCGCTCCGCTGGAACATGAACGAGGCGTAGTCACGATTCCCGATGGGCCAGGGCTGGGAATCGATATCAACCGTGATGCCCTGGCGCAGTTTGCTCTTAAGGAGTCTTGACTCATGGATCCTGTTTCGTCGAACACCAGACCCCTGGATGGACCGCCCCCGTCGCTGAAAACACCCCCTGGCGCAACCGATTGTCATATTCACCTCTATTTACCGGGGTATCAATCACAATCCGCCGATTCTCCGATAGCCGACTTGGCGACGGTGGCGGATTACCGTCGTGTTCAGGCACGTTTGGGGTTGGAGCGTGTGGTCGTGACGCAACCCAATGCCTACCAGTTCGATAATCGGGCATTGCTGGAGGCCCTCAGTGAAATCGGTACCCATTCGTCTCGTGGTGTGGCCGTTGTCACGCCTGACACCCCTGAAGACGAACTGCGTGCCTGGCACGATCACGGCGTGCGAGGCGCCCGGATCATGAACCTGCACGGCGGGGCCGTGAGTACGGATCACATGCATGAGGTCGAGCGAGTGATCCGTCCACTGGGCTGGCACTTGATGGTGCAATTCAATGGGCGTTATCTCGATGAGTATGTCGAGGGACTGCGCCGGCTCGAGTGCGACTACATTATGGACCATATCGGCAAGTTCATGGACCCGGTACCGGCGGATGACGAACGGGTCGATCATATTCTGCGCCTGCTGGACCGTGGAAATGCCTGGGTCAAGATCTGTGCCGGTTATGAAGCCAGCCTGAGCGGTGGGCCGCATTATGAAGATGTCGGCGCGATTGCCCGTCGAATCATCGCTCATGCGCCTGAACGCATTATCTGGGGGAGCAACTGGCCACACGCGAGGGTGTCCCGGGAAGACTATCCCGACGATGCCGAACAGCTCGATGTATTGCTCGAGTGGGCGGCACCGGAACATCACCGGAAGATTCTGGTGGATAACCCCGCGACACTCTATGGCTTCCAGTGAAAGCGTCATACGCTTTTGTCTTTGGATCACGATAGGGAGAGCATCATGCTTGAGAGAATTCTGGTGACCGGTGCTGCCGGAGGGTTGGGTGGCCGCCTGCGCCCTCATCTGACACGGCTCGCCAAACAGGTGCGACTTTCCGATATTGCCGATCTTGGCGAGGCGGCGTCACATGAGGAACTCGTGAAAGCGGAACTTTCCGATCAGCAAGCAGTACAATCCCTGGTGGACGGTTGTGACGGGATCGTTCATCTGGGCGGCATATCCGTTGAGCAGCCATGGCAACGTATCCTCAACGCCAATATCGTGGGTACCTATAACCTCTACGAAGCCGCCCGTCAGCTAGGTAGGCCACGCATTGTGTTCGCCAGCTCCAATCACACCATCGGCTATTATGAGCGCACCCAGACACTGGATACCCATGTGCCGCACAAGCCGGATTCGCTCTATGGCGTTTCCAAGTGCTTCGGTGAAGACCTGGCGAGTCTCTACCATGACAAATTTGGCCTGGAAACGCTGAGTGTCAGAATCGGTTCCTGTTTCGATAAGCCCGCCGATACCCGGATGATGGCTACCTGGCTGAGTCTCGAGGACTTCATCACATTGCTCCAGCGAGCCTTTGCCGCTCCAAAGCTAGGCCACACAGTGATGTATGGCGCGTCAAACAATGCCGAGCAGTGGTGGGATAATTCGCGCTCGCGATTTCTGGGATGGGTCCCACAGGATAGTTCCGAACCTTGGCGTGCCGAGACGGAAGTAACAGATACCGGCCTTGATCCCCAGAATCCCGCGGTGGTGTATCAAGGGGGTAAATTCGCTGCAATGGGGCATCCCGATGATTGATCGTCGGGATCGTACGCCGTTGCCCCTGCTGCGATCCAGGGTTGAACTTTAGTTGTAAATACGCGATTCGTTCTTGCCTGGTATGACTCACGACGCTAGTTTGTATGTTGTATGATGTATTACTTAGAGCAACGCATCCAATAGCTCCCCCCTGACATTGGGGGCGTCCAACATTCAGAAGCACGAGAGGGTAACCTGGTGACGTTTTCCGGAGAAGCAGTCAAGCAAGCGATCAGTGACGGTCTGCTGTCGTTTCCTGTGACGGATTTCGACAGTGAAGGCCGCTTCGACGAAGCGAGCTATCGCCGACGGCTGGAGTGGTTCATCAGTCACGACATTTCAGCGGTCTTCGTTGCCGGGGGCACCGGCGAGTTTTTCAATCTGACGCTGGAGGATTTTCGCCGTATCGTCAGCGCCGCCGTCGAGGTGGTAGACGGCAAGCTGCCGGTGATAGCCAGTGCCGGGCTGAGTGTCGGAGCGGCCCAGGACTATGTCCGGGCGGCCGAAGAGGCTGGCGCTGATGGCGTGTTGTTGATGCCGCCGTATCTGACGGAATGCCCGCAGGACGGATTGGTCGAATACGCGCGTCGTATCTGTGCGTCCACTGATATCAGCATCATCTATTACAACCGCGGCAATGGCGTATTGCAGGCGGATGCCGTGCAGCAACTGGCCGACGCATGCCCCAATCTGGTCGGGTTGAAGGATGGCAAGGGCGACATGCAGTTGCTGAACAAGATCGTGAAGTCGGTCGGGGATCGCCTGGCGTATGTCGGCGGTGTGCCGACGGCGGAGATTTTCGCAGAGGCGTATCTCTCGATTGGCGTCAACACGTACTCTTCGGCGGTATTCAATTTCGTGCCGGAGATGGCAGTGAAGTTCTATAGGGAACTTCGCAAGGGGAATAGTGAAGTGGTGCGCGAGATCACCAACGAATTCTTCATTCCCTTTGTGGAGCTCAGGGACCGGAAGGCGGGTTACGCCGTCAGCCTGGTCAAGGCGGGCGCGGAGCTCATCGGCCGGTCGGCGGGGTCTGTCCGGGCGCCGTTGACGATGCCGACTTCCGAGGAGCGCCAGCAGCTGGAAACGCTGATTGGCACAGCACGCAACCTGTAATGGTAAAAACCCACGCAGCTCAATGAGGTGTACGCATGAAAAAAACAATTCTTGCTTTGTCCGTCGCGCTGGCTGGCTCTGCTGTTACCAGCACCGCCATGGCGCAGGATGACGCGCCGATCGATGGCAATCTGCGCATCGTGATCGGCTCGACATCAACGGGCGGCGATACATATCAAAACTCAGAGATCGTCGCGCAGGAGTTGTCCGACAAGCTGGACATGAACGTCAAGGTCGATGCCGTCGGTGCCACCGAGGCGTTCAAGACGCTTGAGCGCAACGACGATGGCAATACCATGATGATCTTCCACGATATGTCGTATCTCGGCCATCTGTATGGTGTTCGCGGCTACGACAACGTGTTTGAAGAGTTCAATGTCGGACCGTCCATCGCCATCAATCCCGGTAATGCGTATCTCGTCCCGAAGGACTCTCCTTACGACAGTTTCGATGACATCAAGGAGGCGGTAGCCGATGGGGAGCGTGTACGCGTTTCCATTCAGCCAGGCGGTGTGTCGGAAATCGGCTTCAGTGCCATGAAGAATGCCATTCGTATCGAACATCCGGGGGCCGAGGAGAACCTGGTCGCCGTCAACTCCGGCTCTCAGTCGGACAAGAACCAGCAGATGTTCGATGGCCTGGCGGATGTCATCAATGGATCGGTCCAGTCCAACGAACAGTTCACTCGCCTGGAAGAAGACGACCAGAAGGCGATGAAGTTCATCTGGCTGACGGCTCGCGAAGATACAATCAAGCAGACCCTCGAAGAGGGGATGGGAGAAACGACTCGCGAAGAACTGCTTGAGTACACGGAGCCTAACGTGACCGTGACCCAGGACGGTGAAAAGAACTTTACCTTCGATAAAGAGTTCTTCTTCATCTACAACAAGGATATGGATCAGGAAATCGTCGATTATATGGATGAGGCATTGGCTGACATCTACGACGAAGGTGAGATCCAGGAAACACAAAAGCAATCATTCTTCATTCCCAACTTCAAGCCTTCCGATGAGTCAAGAGAAGACCTGAAGCAAAAAATGAATGAATACAAAGAAATTATTGAGTCGATTGATTCATAATTTGTAATGATAAGGCCGGCGTGTCTTGCCGGCCTTATCATTCTTTCTCATTCCTCTATCGACTTCGATACAGGCCGTTATTTTGATAGTGGAGGGTAATTTCTTGTCAATGTTTGAGATCACAATTCCCTTCGACCAGTCTCATCTGTTTTTCCCAAGGATTATTACTTGGTTGTTAGGCGGGCTGTTTGTGTTGGTGCTCATGAAATATGCACGGCCCATCATGTCCAAATATCGCTCCGGGGGAATGACTGAGCTTCTGGATCTGGAGGAATTTCATAAATTCAAGTTCTTCGGAACCATAGTTCTGGTTGCACTCTACTTCATCATGATGGATGTGGTAGGGAGCTGGTTCCCCAATATGGGATTCGGATTCTTGTTTGTCTCCATGCCATTCATATTCCTGATGGGGATGATGTACGTGCATGAGATTACCAAAGCAACGGTGACAAAAATCGTGATTGTGTCGTTGGTTTCACCGCTATTGGCATGGTTCGTATTAGCCAGGCTGTTTGATATTACCCTACCATAATCCAGTAGAGGTTGAGTAAGCATGGAATTTCTCTCTGCTCTATCGCCACTTTTTTTCCTGCTGATCGCTTTTGGCGTTCTGGTAGGTATTATTTTTGGCTCGATACCGGGAATGACAGCAACGATGGCAGTTGCCGTCTGTTTGCCGCTGACATACGCTCTGGATCTGACCAACGGTTTGGCCCTGTTGTTAGGGTTATATGTCGGAGGGATAACCGGGGGTATGGTTCCCGCAATATTACTGAAAATCCCTGGCACACCTTCATCGATTACGACGACGTTCGATGGTTACCCCATGGCTAAAAATGGGGAAGGTGAACGCGCTCTAAAGATTGGTATCGTGGCATCACTTTTTGGTGGAGTGTTCAGTGCCATTCTGCTTTTTCTTTTCGCGCCGGTTCTCTCTGATTTTGCCATCAAGTTCTCTTATGTCGAGAAATTCCTTATCATCTTTCTGGCACTGACGGTTATTGCTTCCCTGTCGGGTAATATGTTGATGGGGATCTTCAGCGGCATTCTGGGCGTTTGGCTCAGTCTTATCGGTACCTACGATATATCCGATGGTGGAAACGGTGAAATCCGTCTGATGTTCGACTTCATGGAACCCTATCTGGAGAGTGGGTTTTCGTTGCTACCGGTTCTTATCGGGCTCTTTGGTTTAGGAACCGTGTTGATTGAAGCGGAGAAAGGGGTCAAGAAAGAGATTTCAAGCCAGTCGTTGAAGATGTCGGGCCAGGCTCAGTTTTCCATGAGCGTCTTCAAGGGGAAGTTAACCAACTTGATTCGCTCCTCTTCAATCGGGACTTTCGTTGGTATGCTACCCGGTGTGGGCGGTAGCGCTGCCTCTGTTCTCGCCTATACGCAGGAGAAGAATTTTTCTCGCGACTCTTCACAAATGGGTAAAGGCGCACCTCAAGGGATTGTCGCTTCGGAATCTTCCAACAATGGCTTGACCGGCGGTGCCTTGATTCCTTTGTTGTCGCTAGGTATTCCCGGTGATAGCACGACTGCCATACTGATTGGCGCATTTACGCTTCAAGGTATTCAGGTCGGCCCTCTATTCATCGGTGATAACCTGGATACTTGGTATACCATGGTTTTTGCGTTGTTGGTGGCTAATTTCGTCATGTTTGCCATCATGTTTTTCGCCATCAAACATATCGCCAAAGTGGTGGCCGTACCGAAGTATATTCTTTATCCCATCATCATCATGATGTGTGTTGTTGGGGCGTACGCGATAAATTACGGCATTATGTTTGATGTATGGACACTCTTTATGTTCGGTATTTTTGGATATGTGGCGCATAAAGTCGGTATCGAGATACCTCCATTGATCATCGGATTCATTCTGGGTGGCTCGGCGGAAATCTACTTCGTGAAAAGTCTGGAGTCATATGGGGATTTCATGATTTTCTTCACGAAAAGCCCAATTGCCATGTTCTTGTGGGGGCTGATCTTTATGTCTATTGCCTTTTCCATCTATCTGCACATCAAGGGCCGTCGTCAGCAGTCTTCCGAGGCTGAGACGTAAACCTGAACCTGAAAAGGCTGAACCGGGAAGACCATGAAGACAAATCTCGTTATCAAGGTTCATGACAAGGACAATGTGGCTATCGTCGTGAATCCCGGAGGGCTGCATGAAGGGGATAGCCTGGATGATGGCACTGTGTTGACGATGTCGGCACCGGCCGGACACAAGGTGGCCTTGATGGATATTCCCTGCGGAGAGTCGATTATTCGCTATGGCGAGGTGATCGGTACGGCGCTTGAACCGATTGAACGTGGTGACTGCATCAAGGAAGCCCAATTGCAGCTACCACAAGCTCCCGGGCTGGACGAGTTGCCCTTGGCGACCCGTCCTTCGCCATCGGTGGAGCCGTTGACGGGGTATACCTTCGAGGGGTTTCGCAATCCGGACGGCACCGTCGGCACCAAAAATGTCCTGGGGATTACTACCAGCGTTCAATGTGTGGCCGGTGTGACCGACCATGTTGTCGCACGCATCAAACAGGAACTGCTGCCACGTTATCCCAATGTGGATGACGTGGTGGCACTGAACCATAGCTATGGCTGCGGTGTGGCGATCAATGCCCCGGCCGCTATCGTCCCGATTCGCACCCTCCAGAATATCGCTCGCAATCCCAATTTTGGCGGCGAGGTGATGGTGATCGGATTGGGGTGTGAAAAGTTGCAACCTTCCCGGCTGGTGGCCGATGAACAGGGAGAGCAGCCAGTACGTATCCATGACACGACCGAGGATGCCGAGTTGTCGGCGGATACCCTGCAACTGCAGGACGAGTCGTTGACCAGTTTCTCGGAGATGGTCGACAGCATCATGGACATGGCCGAACGGCATCTGCAGAAACTCGATCGTCGCCGTCGCGAGACATGCTCTTTATCCGAGCTTGTCGTGGGAATGCAGTGCGGCGGTAGCGATGCGTTTTCGGGTGTCACTGCCAACCCGGCCGTGGGTTACGCTACCGATTTGATCGTACGTGCCGGCGGGAGCGTGATGTTTTCGGAGGTTACCGAGGTACGCGACGCCATACATCTGCTGACACCTCGTGCAGTCGATGAAGGCGTCGGTCGGGCGCTACTGCGCGAGATGGCTTGGTACGACGCGTACCTCGAGGGAGGCAAGGCCGACCGTAGCGCCAATCCTTCGCCCGGCAACAAGCGCGGAGGCCTTAGCAACGTTGTCGAGAAAGCGCTCGGTTCGATCATCAAGTCCGGCAATAGTCCGATCGTTGACGTGCTGGGACCGGGAGAGCGAATTCGTCGTAAAGGGCTGACGTTTGCCGCTACACCGGCCAGTGACTTCGTGTGCGGCACCTTGCAGCTGGCGGCGGGGATGAACCTGCAGGTATTCACGACCGGGCGTGGTACTCCCTATGGCTTGCCCATGGCGCCCGTGATCAAGATGTCGACCAATTCTACGCTGGGACGTCGTTGGCATGATCTGATCGACATCGATGCCGGACGTATCGCGACCGGTGAGGCGAGTATCGAAGATATAGGTTGGGAACTTTTCCACCTCATTCTGGATGTCGCCAGTGGTAGAAAACAAGTGGCAGCCGATCGTCTGGGCTTGCATAACGATCTGGTGCTTTTCAATCCAGCGCCCGTGACATGACGACGACTGGCATACGAATGATGATCCAGCCTCGAGCGGCGGTAGTAGTGGCTTGATAGTGGATCGGAAAGACTGAATCGATAGGATGGATAATGATGTTTCCTGAAATCACCAAGATGCGTGTCGTACCCGTGGCCGGCTATGATGGCTTCCTTCTTAACCTTAGTGGTGGGCATGCACCTTGGTTCATTCGTTGTGTGGTTATTCTCGAGGACAGTGCGGGACGCCAGGGCGTCGGAGAGATACCTTCCAGCGCCGGCATTCTCAAGGGACTGGAGCAGTGCCGCGAACGGGTGGAAGGCTCGCAGGTCAATGCGATCAAGCAGACACTGAACCAGGTGCGCATGACGCTGGCAAGCAATGGTCGTGAAGAGCGAGGGCGTCAGACGTTCGACCTGCGCGTGGCGGTTCACGTCATCACTGGCATTGAGTCGGCCTTGCTGGATCTATATGGCCAGGCGGTCGAACTCCCGGTTGCCGATCTACTGGGTCAGTATGGTCGCCAGCGCGACGAGGTGGAAGCGCTGGGCTATCTGTTCCTGTTGGGGGATCCCGACAAGACCGATCTGCCATATCCCGAAGCGACCGACCCCAAGGATGCCTGGGACGAAATCCGCTATCGTGAAGCGTTGACGCCGGATGCCGTGGCCGAGTTGGCCAAGGCAGCTTATGAGCGTTATGGCTTCAAGGATTTCAAGCTCAAGGGCGGTGTGTTGCGTGGTGACGAGGAAGCTGACTGCATTCGCGCTCTCCATGAGGCCTTTCCGGAGGCGCGTCTGACACTGGACCCCAATGGTGCCTGGTCACTTGATGAAGCGGTACGTGTGCTGACGCCGATCCGTGATTTGCTGAGTTATGCCGAGGATCCTTGTGGTCAGGAAGGCGGCTATTCCGGACGGGAAACCATGGCCGAGTTCCGAAAGCGTACCGGACTGCCCACGGCAACTAACATGATCGCGACGGATTTCAAACAGTTGCAGTATGCCGTTCAGCTCAATTCCGTCGATATTCCCTTGGCGGATTGTCATTTCTGGACAATGCAGGGCGCAGTCATGGTCGGTGAACTGTGCCATGAGTGGGGCATGACCTGGGGGTCGCATAGTAACAACCACTTCGATATCTCGTTGGCAATGATGACGCACGTGGCTGCGGCCTGCCCGGGACATATCACGGCGATCGACACGCACTGGATCTGGCAGGACGGTCAACGTATCACCAAGGCGCCGTTCCAGATCGAGGATGGCAAGCTGACAGTGCCGAGGACACCAGGGTTGGGCATTGAGATTGATGAAGAGCAGTTGATGGCGGCGCATCGGCTCTATAATAGTCTGGATGTGGTCCAACGTGATGATGCCATGGCCATGCAATTCTTGATCCCTGGCTGGGAGTTTGACCCCAAGACGCCGGCAATGGTTCGTTAACTGCCGCTGGAGTGATAGAATAAATTAAAAGTCATACTTTTGTTGGCAGGTGGCATGATGGCCAGAAATACCGATGTCTCGGCGGAGTTTGCACAGCTCGATGTTCAGCGGGTGTCCCGTGAAGGGAGCTTGTCGCTGCACGTGGCTGATCAGCTTGAAACCCTGATCACGCAAGGAAAGATAACCGTGGGAAATAAATTACCTACGGAAAATAGCCTTTGCGATTCGTTCGGGGTGAGTCGTACCGTGATTCGAGAAGCCATTACACACCTCAAATCACTGGGACTGGTCGAAACCCGTCGGGGTGTCGGTACGACGGTATTACGAGCAGCCCCCATTGAAGCAATGCCGGCCGAGCGTATCAGTGCCACGACTGTCGAAGACATTCTTCATATCCTGGAGCTGCGATTGAATCTTGAACCGGCAGCAGCGGAACTGGCTGCCATTCGGCATGACGAAAGCGACCGACTTGCTCTGAGGCAGCGTCATGACGATTTCATTCGTGCCTATCACGAGAAATCCCAAGCCAGGGTGGAAGATTACGAGTTTCATTATGCGATAGCCATTGCCACCAAGAATCCTTTTTTCCGCTTGTTTTATGAACAGCTAAGCCAGAGCGTCATTCCACGTGCCAAATTGATGAGTGTGGAAATCAATACGGAATCGACAGAGAAGTATCTGGAACGTGTGGTGGAAGAGCACGCCTATATTCTGGAGGCGGTGTTGTCACGTGATGCGGCATCGGCACGAGAGATGATGCTTCAACACTTGACTCGTGCACGCAATATGTACGCGAAATATCAGGAAGCCTGAAGGAGGAATTGTGACGGTTAAAGGTGAGATGACCATCGGCCAACAGGCCGTTTCGGGCAACAGCAAGCCGATCAACGCCATCAACCCTGCCACCGGCGAGACGCTGGAACCGACCTACGCCGGCGGCAGCAAGGCCGAAGTCGACAAGGCCTGTGAACTGGCCGA
>NZ_FNNI01000011.1 GCF_900106955.1 Aidingimonas halophila
GTGCTACCAGAACCTGTCGGCTGACCTGCTGCCGACGGCGCTGCAGGACGACAACCCGCTGAAGGTCTCGCGCCTGATGGATGGCAAGCGAGAAAGCTGAACCGCGACACGCATACGAAGCGCGGTCGTGATGACGAAAGAGGTGGCTCGCAGAGCCACCTCTTTTTTTGTCTAACGCGCCAACCACAATCCTGCAAGGATGGCGACAATGACGGTGGTGAAGAAAACACGGTTACGGAGCCGGGTATCACGGGATGGACCAGACACACTCTCTCCTGCGGCGATGGATGAGTCAAACAGGCGTTTCAATTCGGGCGAAAAATCGATACGCTGACGAGGATAAACACGTTAGCTACCTATCGCTAGTGATAGGTTCGTGCTTTGAACATCGCTGGATAACAGGCCAATGATCGACCCCGAATTCATCTCCTTTGCCGAAGGCCGCATCGCTGCCTTGTCGTGGGGGCAGTCACAAGCCCCTGTGTGGTTGGCGTTGCATGGCTGGTTGGATAACGCCGCCAGTTTTTCCCGTTTGGCTCCTCGACTGGCCGAGTCCCTCGACATCAGGGTGGTTGCCATCGATTTTGCCGGCCACGGAATGTCCCGGCACGCTTGTGCGGGCGATTATGCGATCTGGGACTATGTACACGATGTGCTCGATGCACTCGATGAACTGGGGGTGGAATCAGCGCCTTTGCTCGGCCATTCGATGGGAGCGGGGGTGGCCTGCTTGGTCGCCGCGGCACTTCCGGAGCGTGTCGATCGGTTGTTACTGGTCGACGGGCTCGGCACACTGACGACGGCAGCAGATGAGACGGCCAAGCAGTTACGTAAAGGTGTACTGAAGCATCGCCGCATCGGGTCACGGCCACCGCGCTATCCGGATAAGGCGACAGCCGTCGCGGCTCGAGTGGCCGGAGGTGTGACAGCGATGGATACGGAGACTGCCGAGCCTCTGGTGGCACGCAATCTCGCATACGAGGAGGATGGGCATTGGCGATTACGTTCCGATGGCCGGTTGCTGCAACCTTCGCCGGTGCGCTTCACGCCCGAGCAGATGTTGGCACTATTGTCGTCGATTGAAGCATCTATCCTGCTTGTCGAAGCGGAAACCGGTATCCTGGCGCATCATGAAGCGGCACCAACGGCCCGTGCCGCCCTGAAGAAGCTGACGCGTATCGTATTGCCGGGAGGCCATCATCTGCATCTGGAACCAACGTCTGTCCCACGGGTAGCATCCGTCATGGTAGATTGGTATCGGGAATCGATGATGACGTGAGGACTGGATGGCCTATGTGTGCTCGCAGTGCTCGGCGTTCTGCCGAAGCCGGAAACCGCGTCGCGCTGGTCTTGGGGAGTGGTGGCGCGAGAGGGTATGCACACATTGGTGTGCTTGAAGCACTGGAGAACCGCGGTTATGAAGTGGCGGCGATCTCCGGATGTTCCATGGGGGCCCTTATTGCAGGGGTGTATGCGGCCGGCCAGCTCGGTGCATACCGTGACTGGGTATGCCGGCTCGATTATTTCGATGTGCTCAAGCTGGTCGATGTGACCTGGAGCCCGATGGGGGCGATGCGCGCCAATAAGGTGATGAGTCAGCTCGAGAGCTTGATCGGTGACTGTCGGATAGAGGATCTCGACATTCCGGTGACCACGGTAGCCACCGATCTGGTCCGTCAGCGCGAGGTCTGGTTTCAATCCGGATCGTTATTGCAAGCGATTCGCGCATCCATAGCCGTTCCCGGCATTATCACTCCCGTGCATATCGGTGAACAGGTGCTGGTGGACGGAGGATTGATGAACCCCTTGCCGATCATCCCCACCGTCTCTGTAAACGCCGATTTCGTGCTGGCTGTCAATGTCACGGCACAAACAGCCCGCCCGGTGACTCTCGAAGAACTGCTGCCACCGGAGCAGGCCGCCGAAGAGCAGGCCCGGGAGGAGGCGCTTGAAGCGGCGGGACATGGATTCGGCGACTGGCTCGGCGGCATCAGACATCGTGCGCAACGTCTCTTTTTTGGCAACGATAGCAGTGGTGACGGTGAAGAGACGAGCGGTGACGAGCCGACGGAAAGCCAAAGGGCCTGGGGACGGCTGGACATGATCCTGGCCTCGTTCGATATCACCCAGGGCGCCTTGGCGAAATATAAAGTGGCGGGTTATCCGCCGGATGTATTGATTGAAATTCCGAAAACCGTCTGCGGTGCTTATGAGTTCCATCGAGCCCAGGCCCTGATAGATCTGGGGCGACATTTGGCCGTACAGGCGCTCGATCGTTACGAAGAGGAGTCCGGGGTCGGGAAGGAATTGACTGGCAAGGCAAATATCAAGTCGCGACGGGAACGGTCCGACAAGACGCCTCCTGACTCCTCATAACGCATCGCCCCGTCTTCGTAGCAGAATATAGACAGCCCCGGTTCCACCATCGAGGTCTCGCGCCGAGCAGAATGCCAGGACGCTGGGCCATTCACGCAGCCAGGCATTGACGTGGCTTTTGATCACAGGGTAATCGTCGAAGCTGCTTCCGGCGCCCGTTCTCGCTTTACCGTGCACCACCAGAACGCAGCGGTAACGCCGGGATCGGGCGTCATGAAGGAAACTCTCGAGTTCATGTCGCGCTTCCTCCAGCGTATATCCATGCAGATCCAGCCCGGCTTCCCAGGAAATTCGGCCGCGTTTCAACTGGGAGTGAGTGCGATAGGGCAGGTCAGCAACGGCGAAATCGAGATAGGCGGATGGACGAACCGGTTCGACACGTCCATCGGATGTCCGGCTGATATCATGAGTCACAGAAGCAGAGGTGGCTGCCGCCCGACGCTCGGCCTTGGCTTCATGGTCGGGTTTCTTCGGCTTGCCGGGATCGGCACGGTTCGACGACAGCTGCTTGACGCCGGCTTCTTTCAGCGCCTGACGGAAAATGGAAACTTCTTCATCGGGCAAGCCTCGGCGTCGACTCATGGGCGTGACCTGTGTGGCTGGTGTGCAAGGGCGTAGGTCACCCAGTATACCTGCCATCTCGTGACTGTGAACCTCACGCCGACGCGGGTACAATCGCTTTTCTAGACGACCGACACTTGTCCGATAATTTCAGGATGACCCGTGGCAGCACCCCGATCCCATTCCTCGACGTTGACTCTCACTGATCATGCACTCGCCGATGACTTGATCAGCCTTCGAGACTGCTTGCGCTGGGCCACCAGTGAATTCCATCTTCATGGCCTGCATTATGGTCATGGTACCGACTCGGCGTGGGACGAAGCCGTGGCATTGACGCTGGGGGCCTTGCATCTTCCCTGGAACGTTGATCCTTCGGTACTCGATGCACGTCTCTTGCCCATGGAGCGCCAACGCATCGTGGCGTTGACGCGTGAGCGCATCGACACGCGTCGTCCGATGCCGTATCTGCTCGGTGAGGCATTTTTTGCCGGTTATCCGTTTGACGTCGATGAACGTGTCCTGATTCCCCGCTCTCCAATCGCTGAGTTGATCGAGGATGGTTTTGCAGCGTGGTTTCCTGAAGAACCGCCGGCACGCATCCTTGATATAGGCACGGGATCGGGATGCATCGGTATTGCCACCGCCTTGTTTCTGCCGACGTGTGAAGTGGATCTCACGGATGTGAGCACGGACGCGCTGGAGGTTGCCAAGGCGAACATCACCCGCCATGACGTCGGCGATCGTGTACGAGCCGTCCTGTCGGACGTGTTCGATGGGGTGGCTGGGCAGCGTTATGATTTGATCGTCGCCAATCCGCCCTATGTCGATGAGCGTGATCTCGCGACCATGCCGGCTGAGTTTCATCATGAGCCTGCACTGGCGCTTGGCGCGGGTCGTGATGGGCTGGATGTCGTTCGGCGAATTCTTCGTCAGGCGCGCGAGCACTTGCATGACCACGGCGTTCTGATCGTCGAAGTCGGGAATTCCGACCGTCATCTGCAGGAAGCGTTTCCCGATGTGCCTTTCCTGTGGCTGGAGTTCGAACGGGGTGGCCATGGCGTATTCGTGATGACCGCCGATGAACTCGATGTCCATGCCCCGGCTTTCGCCTGATGTTATTGAGGAACTGTCCCCATGTCCGGTAATACCTTTGGCAAATTGTTCAATGTAACGACCTTCGGCGAGAGTCACGGCCCGGCACTCGGTGCCGTCGTGGATGGCTGCCCTCCGGGCATGGCGTTGGCCGAAGCCGATATCCAACATGAACTGGATCGCCGTCGTCCCGGCAGTTCGCGTTATACGACCCAGCGACGTGAAGCCGATGAGGTTCGCATTCTCTCCGGCGTGTTCGAGGGGAAAACGACCGGGACATCGATCGGTCTAGTGATCGAGAATACCGATCAACGTTCCAAGGACTACTCACGGATCAAGGACCAGTTCCGACCTGCCCATGCCGATTACACCTACCATCACAAGTACGGCATTCGTGATTATCGGGGCGGCGGTCGATCCAGTGCCCGGGAAACGGCCATGCGTGTGGCGGCCGGCGCGATTGCCAAGAAGTATCTGGCCTTGCAGGGTATCCAGGTGCGTGGCTACATGAGTCAGTTGGGGAACATGGCCATCGACTTTCGTAGTTGGGAGTCGGTGGATGACAATCCGTTTTTCTGCCCTGACCCCGACAGAGTCCCCGAACTGGAAGCCTTCATGGATCAACTGCGACGCGATCAGGACTCGGTGGGTGCCAGGATTACGGTCGTCGCCGAGGGGGTACCTGTCGGGTTGGGAGAGCCGGTATTCGATCGCCTCGATGCCGAACTCGCCCATGCCCTGATGAGTATCAATGCCGTCAAGGGTGTGGAAATCGGAGACGGTTTTGCCTCCGTGTCTCAGCGAGGCAGTGAGCACCGTGATGAAATGGCGCCGGAAGGGTTCCTCTCCAATCATGCCGGCGGTGTTCTGGGCGGGATTTCCTCCGGCCAGCCCTTGATCGCCCATCTGGCATTGAAGCCGACCTCCAGTATCACGATTCCCGGTCGTTCCATTGATGTCGCGGGGCATCCCGTCGACGTGGTGACTCGTGGTCGTCATGACCCATGTGTCGGTATCCGTGCGACGCCGATTGCCGAGGCCATGATGGCGCTGACCTTGATGGATCATCTGATGCGTCATCGGGCTCAGAACCCGGATGTCAGGGTCGATACGCCTCGCCTGTAAGAGACCGTGTCCAAATACGGAAAATCGTTGATACCAGCGGTATGGCTGACTGCTAGACTGAGTATGAATCAATCTATCAGTAGAGCGGCGCCATGAAGATAAACATCGAATTTGATCTCACCCCTGCCGAATTTCGACAGGCAATGGGGCTACCGGATGTCGAGGGATTCCAGCAAGAGTTGATGTCGCGTATTCAGAAACAGATGGATGCCGGTGTCGACGGTTACGACCCCATGAGCCTGATGGAACCCTTCCTCAAGCAACCCTATTTCAAGGAAGGGATGGCCCAAGGCATGGCCAATCTTGGTAGCTACCAGCAGATGATGTTCGATATGTTGCGGCAAGCGGGTTCAAATGCTGCCTCTCGTGGAACCGGCGATGCTGATACCGAGGAAGAAGCCGCCGGTCACTCGCGCTCGCAACGCCGTCGCTCATCAGGAGGCACGGAAGGTCAGACCTCTTCGCAAACGGAAACTTCGGAAGGGAAGGCCAAGTCGAAGTCATCGAAGGGGAGTGCCAGTGCGACGTCACGTTCCCGACGCAGCTGAGACAGTAATGTCGTCTGGAATGTGCCTGGCAAGTGGGTGGCACTGGTTGCAAGTCGGACTGGTCCGGACTACGCTTTTTGCAGTGCAGCAAAAGCCGTGTTGTTCGGTTCACCCTTGTCGTTTCTCAGGAGGTTTCCGTCATGCAAGATAAAATGTTTACCGCCTTCAATGATCAGACGCGCAGTTTTTTCGAGCCGATGCGCAAGCTCAATAGCTTGATGCTTGACAATATGGAGAAGATGACGCAATACCAGCTCGAGTCGATGAAGCGATATAGCCAGTTGGGTACCGAACGGTTGCGTGATGCCAGTGAGATCGAGTCGGCGGAGGATATACGCGACTTCGGTGCACGCCAGGCGGAAATTCTCAATGAGCTGTCCAAGCAGATGCTGGAAGATGCCAGGGCCATGACCGAGCTCAGTCTCCAGTTCAAGAGTGAAATGGAGCAGTTGTTTGCCGAAGCCGGCAAAGAGGTCGCTGACAACGCGAGCAATGCTGCCAAGTCGGATGAGCCTGCCAAGGCGACGAGTACCAAATCGTCCAATCGGAGTGGTTCGAGCCAGTCTTCACGCAGCAAGAGTTCCTGAATGCGTTTGTGTCGTCATGCCGGGTCGGTTGCAGTAACAACCCGGCATGACTTCAGAGTCAAAGACCATCCAAGAAGGAGTCGGGAATGCAGTCAGGTACGGAAATGCCATCTCAGGAAGAGATTCAGCAGTGGGCTGAGCAACTGGAAGCGATAGGGCAGGAGTATCAAGCCCTGACCCAGGAACTGTTCGCCCGAATGTTGCCTGGAGAGGCGGGCCAGAAGGTATACAGTGACATGCAGGAGACGCTTCAGGCAGGTATCGAAGCGTTGGTCAGTGATCCTCAGTCGTTTTATACCGCTCAGATGCGTCTGGCGCAGGACCAGTGGCAACTCTGGCAACAGCAGTTGCGCTCGTTCGCCGGTGAAGAGGTCGAGCCGCTGATACAGCCGGAGAAGCATGACCGGCGCTTCAAGGATCCTGCCTGGTTCGATGAACCGTTCTATCGGGCCATCATGGAGCAGTACCTGCTGTTTTCGCGTCTCATTGAAGAGTTGGTATCTGGCCTGGACAACTTGCCGGCCGAGCAGAAACGCAATCTTGAGTTTTATGCTCGTCAGTGTGTCAGCGCCATGGCGCCATCGAATTTCGTCACCACCAATCCTGAGGTGATGCGTCTGACGCTGGAAACCAAAGGGCAGAACCTGCTCGACGGTCTGGCTCGACTTCGCGAGGATCTGGCCAATTCCGCGGAAGGACTCAATGTGGCGATGACCGACCGGTCGGCCTTCGAAGTGGGGCGAAATATCGCCATCACGCCGGGCCAGGTGGTCTATGAAAATGAATTGATGCAGCTGATCCAGTACTCACCCAGTACCGAGAAGGTGTTCAAGACACCCTTGCTGGTCGTACCGCCCTGGATCAATAAGTATTACATACTCGATTTGCGTGAAGATAACTCCCTGGTCAAGTGGCTGGTAGACCAGGGGCATACCGTCTTCTTGATTTCCTGGCGAAATCCCGGACCCGAGCAGAGCGATCTGACCTGGGCGGATTACATGCACTTGGGGCCAATCGATGCCATGAGTGCCATCGAACAGGCGTGTGGCGAAAAGTCGGTGAATCTGTTCAGCTATTGTATCGGGGGCACGCTGGCGGCCAGCACCATCGCCTATCTGACCAGCACACGCCGGGGCCGTAAAGTGCGCTCCGTTACCTATATGGCGACGCTACACGATTTCCGGGATCCGGGGGAAATCGGTGTTTTCCTGTCCGAACCGGTATTGCAGGGCCTGGAACGTCAACTCGAGGCCGATGGATATCTCGATGGTCGCGTGATGGCCTTCTCATTCAATCTGTTGCGTGAAAACGACCTTTTCTGGTCGTTCTATGTCAGCAACTATCTCAAAGGTGAAACACCGGCGGCTTTCGATCTGCTGTACTGGAATACCGACGGCACCAATCTACCGGCTGCAACGCATGCCTGGTATCTGCGCCACATGTACAAGGAAAACCGGCTTATCGAGCCGGGCGGCATCGAGCTTGATGGGGTCAAGATCGATCTGCGCAAGATCTCTACGCCAAGCTATTTCATCGCTGCGCATGACGATCACATTGCCAAGTGGAATAGCTGTTACGGTGGTACACAGCTACCCAAGGGGCCAGTCACCTTCGTATTGGGAGGATCGGGGCATATCGCGGGCATCGTCAATCCGCCGGCCAAGAACAAGTATGGGTATTGGACCAACGAAGCGTTGCCGGCGGATCCTGATGAGTGGCTGGCAGGAGCGACCTTCAATGAAGGCTCCTGGTGGCCCCATTGGCAGGCCTGGATGACCGAAAATGGTTATGCCGACACGCAGCGAATGGTACCGGCTCGCGAACCGGGAGATGGCGAATTACCATTATTGGAACCGGCGCCGGGCAGGTACGTGAAGCAGACCATCCCGGAAGTGTTAGGCGAATGATCTGACCGGGTAAGCGAGTAGGGAGATAAGGGAGCAAGGGAAAGCACTATGAAGGTGCCTACCTTGCCATCTCATCCATTCCTTTTCTTGAATCTCAAGCCTGGCAGTACCAGTGCGGTTGCCAGCAACCATGTTGGCCAACTTCCTGTACGTGTGAAGGGCGTCTGACCTTGCATGGCATGAATGTCATCGGTGAGGCTGGCTGTCTTGAACTGTGGGGCGCGAGCGGTAATCTGTCCCCGCGGATCGGCAATGGCCGTGACGCCGTTGCTGGTCGCGCGAACGACATAGCGACCGTTCTCGAGTGCCCGAAGGCGTGCCATTTGAAGATGCTGCAGCGGGCCTATCGATTCACCGAACCAGGTGTCATTCGATAGGGTGAGCAGTATGTCGGCGTCCCTGGCGCGTTTGGCGACCAGATCGGCATAGACGATTTCATAGCATATGGCACTGCCGATCTTGAGGCCGGCGGCTTGCATCGGTGGCTGGCCGGGTTCGCCAGGGGTAGTGAATGACGTCGGCAAATCGAAAAAGGCAACCGCGCCGCGCAATACGCTTTCCAGTGGCAAATATTCACCGAAAGGGACCAGATGTTCCTTGCGATAATTCCCTTCGACATTGCCTGCCCCGACGATGGCATTGAAGAATCGCCCCTCGCTGTTGCGTTGCAGAATGCCTGTCAGCAATGCTGCCTGCTCCGGCAGATCCCGTTTGGCTCGCTCAAGGATCGGGCGGGCGTCCGTCTCCAGCATGGGCAGGGCCGTTTCCGGCCAGATCACGAGGTCAACATTGTCAGGCTGTTGGCGGGTCAGGTTCGTATACGTGTCGATCGCATCCTGTTGACCCTCCTCGGTCCATTTCATCAATTGCGGTAGGTTGCCCTGGAGTAGTGAGACTTGCGTTGTCTCGTCGCTGGCCGTGGTCCACTGGCCGGGGAGAACCAACGGGGCAAGCCACATACCTGCCAGCGGGAGGGCTGCCAGCCAGCGGCGACGTAACAGTTCGACACCTAACGTGCCGGTCAAGGCGGTAATCAGTGAAAGCAGGTAGACGCCGCCGATGGGAGCCCAGGGCGCGAGTGGCGAATCGACCTGGGGGGTGCCCGCCAGCAGCCAGGGAAAACCGGTGAATAGATAAGTACGTAACACTTCGGCGAGCACCCAGGTGCCGGCAAAGCTCAGGACGGCCCACCCGGGACTGGTAAACCGTCGATACAGCCAGAAGGGGATGGCGAAGAACAGGGCCAGTGAGACAACGAATAATACCGTCAGGAACAGGGCCAGTGGGATGCCGGTGTATCCGTAGTCGTGTATCGACACATAGACCCAGGAGGCACCGGAACCGAATAGCCCGACACCATATAGCCACCCCTTGAAGGCGGCTTGCCATGGAGACAACGTATGGATGCCGGCATAAAGCAAGCCGACAGCGATCGGGCTCAACCACCAAAGAGAAAACGGTGCCGTTGCCAATGTCATCAGGCCGCCGGACAACAGCGCGATCAGATAGTTGATTGCCGGTGAATGCGACCAGTCGCTTGTACGAGATGTCATCACTCGCCCTTGTTTTCCGGCGCATCGTAGGCGTCTCTGTCGTCGACTTCTTCCTCAGGCTGCGGTTCGACCTGGAGCAGACGAATGCGACGATTGTCGGCGTTCAAGACAGTAAAGCGCCAGCCACCCAGGGTGGTGAATTCGCCACGACGGGGAAGGTGGCCGAACCGCTGCATGACCAGGCCGCCGACGGTATCGAAGTCCTCGTCAGAAAATCGCGTGGCGAAGAATTCGTTGAAATCCTCGATCGGCGTGAGGGCCCGAATGGCGAACTTCTGTTCCCCCAGCTCGCGGATATCTTCCTCTTCGTCGGTATCATGCTCGTCCTCGATATCCCCGACGATCTGTTCAAGGATATCCTCGATGGTGATGATGCCGGCGGTACCACCGTATTCGTCGACAACGACGGCCATGTGGTTGTGGGTATCGCGAAATTCCTTCAGCAGACTATTGAGTCGCTTGGACTCCGGGATGAACATGGCCGGCCTCAGCGTGCTCTTGAGGTCGAAGCTATCGCGGTTGAGTTCGCTTTTGCTCAATAACGGTAATAGGTCCTTGACCAACAGGATGCCCAGTATCTCGTCGAGATTTTCCCCCATGACCGGATAGCGTGAATGACCGGTTTCCAGGATGACGGGCAGGTACTCGTCGGGAGGTTGGTCGATGCCGATGGCTGTGACCTGAGATCGCGGAATCAGAATTTCCCGGACCTGTTTGTCACTGATTTGCAGGGCGCCCTCGATGATCGTCAGGGCATCCTGGTCAAGGTGAAGTCGAGAACCGGCTTCACGAACCGAATCCATCAACTCGACACGCGAGTTGGGTTCATCGTCATCGGAAGAAAAGGCGCTGAACAACTTCTCGAGCCAGGACTTGCCGCCCTGGCTACTCGATCGGTCTTCGCTCATGCGTCGAGTCTCTTGTCCCCGTTGTCATGATCAGATGGGTGATCGTACGGATCCTTGATACCGAATATTGCCAGAATCTCGGTTTCCAGTCGCTCCATCCGCTCGGCTTCATTGTCTTCAATATGGTCATGGCCGAGCAAATGCAAGGTACCATGAACAACCATGTGAGCGTAGTGGGTGAGTAATGCCTTGTGTTGCTCACTGGCTTCTTGAGCCACTACATCGTGACAGATCACGAGATCGCCCAATAAAGGTATGTCGAGTTCCGCAGGCATGTCGAATGGAAATGAGAGGACATTGGTGGGGCGGTCCTTGCCACGATATTCGCGGTTCAATGTACCGCTTTCTTCGCGACTGACAAAGCGCACGGTGATTTCCTTCGACACTGGCACCTGTATATGCCGCAGTGTCTCGCCCACCCACTGCTCAAGGTCGGACTGCGTGGGCAGTCGGCGAGCGTCTTCATGATCGATGGCCACTTGACGGTCGATGATCGGCCCGAATGACGTGGTCATGAGTCGGGCTCCGCATCATTGTTGGCATCGCTACGCTGAACATGGTTGCCGGACGATGTCTGATACGTGTGGTTGCGTTCCCGCTCGGCGGCTTCCTCTTCAGCCTCATAGGATTCATAGGCTTCGATGATCCGCTGAACCAGTGGATGACGTACGACATCCTTGGCAGCGAAATGCGTCACGCCGATGCCTGCGGTGTCCTTGAGAACATTGAGGACCTGTATCAATCCGGAGCTTTGTCCACGCGGCAAGTCGACCTGGGTGATATCGCCGGTGATTACCGCCGTCGAACCGAACCCGATGCGTGTCAGAAACATCTTCATCTGTTCGCGCGTGGTGTTCTGGCTTTCATCGAGAATGATGAAGGCATTGTTGAGGGTTCGACCACGCATGTAAGCGAGTGGGGCGATCTCGATGATCTGGCGTTCAATCAGCTTGCCAACCTGTTCGAAACCGATCATCTCATACAATGCATCATAGAGCGGTCGCAGATAAGGATCGATCTTCTGGGCCAGGTCGCCGGGCAGGAACCCCAGCTTCTCACCGGCTTCGACGGCTGGGCGAACCAGCAGAATCCGCCTGACTTCCTGCTGATTGAGCGCTTCAACGGCTGCCGCTACGGCCAGATAGGTCTTGCCGGTTCCGGCCGGACCGATCCCGAAATTGATATCATGGGCGCGGATACTCTGAACGTATCCCTGTTGATTGAACCCACGTGGCTTTATGAGCGCCTTGGGTGTACGCAGTAACACCTCATCAGTGGCCGAGTCGTCCGCTTCATCGTCCTCCAGAGCCTCCAGGCCGGATTCCTGCAGGAAGAGGTGTACTGTATCGGGTGTCAATTCGCTGGCTTCGGTTTCCCGGTACAGGTGTTCGACGACATTGGCAGCCGCTTTGACCCGGGAGTGGGGGCCGGCCAACTGAAAGGTGTTACCACGGTTGCGTAACGTGACGCCCAGCCGGGATTCGACGAGTTTCAGGTGTTCGTCGTGTTGGCCACAGAGGTTGGCCAGGCGCATGGGGTCATTGGGTTCGAGTGTCAGCGTAATGATGCGGTTGGCCTGGGAACTTTGTTGGCTCAAGAGCAGGGGTTCCGTGCGTTGTTATGAAAAAGGGATGAACTTATTGCCCCGGATTGGCTCGGGGCAATTAAGAGGAGCTTGGCTTGTCAGCCCATCCGGGTCAATAGCAATGAGGACTGGCCAATTCACCACGTAATGAGTTGGGCAGTGCTTCGGTGATTTCCACATCGACGAAATGGCCGATGAGGTCTGTCGGATTGGCAGCACGGAAATTCACCACGCGGTTGTTCTCGGTACGTCCAGAGAGTTGACCGGGGTCCTTGGGCGAGAAACCTGTTACCAGGATTCGCTGCGTAGATCCTACCATGCGACGACTGATCTGCATGGCCTGCTGGTTGATGCGTTCCTGCAGGATGGCCAGACGTTCTTTCTTGACGGATTCCGGCGTGTTGTCCTCGAGATTGGCGGCAGGTGTTCCCGGACGCGCTGAATAGACGAAGCTGAACGATACATCGAAGCCGATACGGTGGATCAAGTTCATGGTCGCTTCGAAATCCGCTTCGGTCTCGCCAGGGAATCCGATAATGAAGTCCGATGAGAAGCTGATATCGGGACGCAGCGCGCGAATGCGCTCCATCTTGTCGATATACTCTTCCACAGTATGACCACGCTTCATTGCCGCCAGAATGTCGTTTGATCCGGACTGCACCGGCAGGTGCAAGTGGCTGACCAATTCGGGAATCTCCCCGAACGCTTCAATCAGCGAGTCAGAGAATTCTACCGGGTGTGACGTCGTGAAACGGATTCGATCGATACCGTCCACCGCGGCGACACAAGCGATCAACTCGGCAAGGTCGATTTCCTCCCCAAGCTGGTTCTCGCCACGATACGCATTGACGTTCTGCCCCAACAGGTTGATTTCGCGGACGCCTTGATCGGCAAGGTGAATGACTTCATCCATGACGTCTTCAAAGGGACGTGAGACCTCTTCCCCCCGAGTATAGGGGACGACACAGAAGGAGCAGTATTTCGAGCATCCCTCCATTGTCGATACGAAAGCGGTGGCACCGTCGGAGCTGGGCTTGGGCAGGTGGTCGAACTTTTCGATTTCCGGGAACGTGACATCCACCACCGATATCTGATCTTCCTGCCGGGATTTCAACATATCCGGTACACGGTGCAATGTCTGGGGGCCAAACACCATGTCGACGTGAGGCGCCCGCTTGCGCAAGGCCTCACCTTCCTGGCTGGCTACGCAACCGCCGACGCCGATGACGAGATCGGGGTTGTTTTCCTTGAGCTTCTTCCAACGCCCCAGTTGATGGAAGACCTTTTCCTGGGCCTTTTCGCGAATGGAGCAGGTATTGAGGAGAATGACATCGGCATCTCGCTCATCGTCGGTGAGCTCCATTTGGTGTGAGTCACCGAGTAGATCCGCCATGCGAGCGGAGTCGTACTCGTTCATTTGGCAGCCGTGTGTCTTGATGAAGAGTTTCTTCGCCATAACAATAGGACCGCGACGCTTGGCGCGCCCGGTTTTCCGTCACCGATCAGGGGATTGAATTGTGGGCTATTATACGCAGTGACAACGGTCAGGGCCAACCATCTCGCCTATTGCCACGGCTATTGCTATTCTGCGTGTCTTATCGAGTCGGATCCAGTCGGGTGGGGCTGGGTCGGGAAGCGAAGCGTGTCATGTCATGGTTAAAAAATGAACGAATCGTGACAGAGGCAGTTTCCTCGCTGAATGAGGGGCATTGCACGTTGGTTTTCCCAAGGCTTATCCACAGAAGTTGTGGATGTTGTCTCATCACAGTGCCGTCGACAGGAAGGTCACGGTATCAGTTGTTATCGCTGGAGCCAGGCAGTGTCCATGAGCCTTACTTTAGCCATTAAGATATTAGCACTATGCGAAATTTAAGGACGTTGATTGCCGGTTGTGCTCTCTGCACGCTCGCGGGCGGATTGCAGGCCCAGCAGGATGATACGCAGTGGGTTTCGGATGAACTGACAACCTTCGTGCGCAGTGGACCCTCCGATGGGTACCGCATTGTCGGCACGCTGACATCCGGTGAGCCCGTGACGGTACTCGAGACCGAAGGCGATTACAGCCGGGTGGAGGCGGAAGGCGAGGATGACACGGTATGGATACTTACCGATGATCTACAAGACGATGAGAGTGCCCAGCAGCGATTGCCCGAACTCGAAGATGAAATCGACTCAATGACCGAGGAGCTCGATGGGATCAATGAGGAGTGGCAGAGTCGGATTGCGGATACCGAGGCGACGCTGGAAGACCGGGAGACACGCATCGACGATCTCGAAAGCGAGAATGCTGAACTCCGAGAACGCTTCCAGGATTCCCGGGAAACCGTCCGCAAGCAACAAGCACAGCTGGATACCCAGGAAGAGGATCTGCTGATGCGCTACTTCATGTATGGAGGCGGTGTCGCCGGGGCCGGTCTGCTGGTGGGGTTGGTCGTTCCTCATCTACCCCGTCGACGGAAGAAGCGCGATCGCTGGTTTTGATCTCTGGAGGGGCTGTGAAAGAGGAATGGCTGTCTCGATGGCGTGAAGGGCGCCTCGGGTTTCATCGCGAGCACCCTCATCCAGCTTTGGTCGATCATTGGCCGACACTGAGGGTGCCGGCGGGCACCAAAGTGCTGGTGCCACTGTGCGGCAAGAGCGTGGATATGCGTTGGCTGGCCCGTCAGGGGCACCCGGTCTTGGGCGTGGAGTTGTCACTGGAAGCGATAGATCAGTTCGCTCGCGAGGGCGGGGGAGATGCGCTTCGCTATCGTCAGGATGGGTTCGAGATCTATCGCCAGGGGAGCATCGAACTGTGGGGTGGCGATTTTTTCCACTTCCATATCCAGCAGGCATCCGACGTCGAGGCATTCTATGACCGGGCGGCATTGATCGCGTTGCCGGAAGCGACCCGTCAGCGCTATGCCTTCCATCTCGCTCAATTGTTGCCACCGGGTGCCAAGGGCATATTGATTAGTCTGAGGCGAGCGCCGGGTGATGATAGGGGGCCACCCTATGATGTCGCTGCGAACGAGATCGAGACGTTATTCAGTCCCAATTTCAAGGTGACCCATCTTGCTGATGGTGAGCCCGAGGAGAATGGCTGGCAGGAGAGCACCTGGTCCCTGATTCGCCGCGGGCCTACCGACTGTCTTATCTAGCCAGTAAACGTCCCAGTTCCTGGTCGCGGAAGGCACGGTCGAGTGCATTGCTCAGAACCTCATTGACCATTTCCGTGTTGGCTTCCTCGCCAGGGCGGATGACGTAACTCTGATCGCGCCGCGAGGTGTAGGTGCCGGTGTAGGTTTGCCTTCCGTTGACCGCCTTGGCGAGGAATACCGCTTCCAGGCGGGCACTGCCCAGCATGGGTTGTGATGCGCCGCGCCCATAACCAAGGCGCTTGAGCGTCAGTGTCAGGCTAGGGCGGCCCTCGGCAGCTTCCCGTGTCGGAGAAAATCCCATTCGTTGCACGGCGAGTTCGGCCTGCTCTTGCAGCTTGGGTACCAACTCATGAGCGTAAACCGTGACCGTGGCGGAGGCATTGGCCGCCCCACTGCGTGTTCCCAATACCTCACTCTCCCTGTCATCGACCACGTTGACCGTCACTTCCTCGCCGTTGCCATTACGGGGTAGATCGCCACCCACACGCGGGTCGGCCTCAAGGTAGTGGGGGCTGGCGCAGCCACCGACCAGGATGAGTGCCAAAGCCAGGCAGAATAGCGCTATCAATCGTCGTTGCATTCATATACTCCCGAGATCACCTGCGGAGCCATCTCCGCGAACCGATACCCGAGTATAATCGCAGGGTGTCGGATTGTGCGAGAAGCCCGCAGGCTGATAGGGGCACTGCCGCTTCACCATCCGAGAGCCCTGGAGGTCGAACGGCGTGGGTCGGCACCGCCAAGAAACAGGTCATCGACCATGACCGATTGAGCGGCTCCCATGGCTGTCGTGGGTGTGATGTCGTGCCCCTTTTGTTCGAGTCTTTCGATGGTGTCGGGACTGATACCGGCTTCGATGGCGATTTCATCAGGCAGCCATTGATGATGAATGCGTGGGGCGCTGACGGCCGACTGGATGTTCAATCCGTGATCGATGACATTCATGACGACTTGCAACGTCGTGGTGATGATGCGCGAGCCGCCGGGGGTGCCAGTGGCCAGCAGGTTTTTGCTATCTCGTTTGACGATGGTGGGTGTCATCGACGACAGCATGCGTTTGCCCGGTTCGATCTTGTTGGCCTCCCCACCGATCAAGCCATAGGCGTTGGGTTCACCGGGTTTAGCGGAAAAGTCATCCATTTCGTTGTTGAGCAAGAAACCGGCGCCATCGACAACGATGCCGGATCCGTAGCTGAAGTTGATGGTATAGGTGTTGGATACCATGAGCCCGTTATCGTCTGCTACGGAGTAGTGTGTCGTTTCATCCGATTCATAAGGCCATGGATCAGCAGGTGCAATATCCTGCGAAGGCGTTGCCTGTTGTAGGTCGATCTGGTCGCGTAAGTGCGCGGCATAGGCTTTGTCGGTGAGACCGTCCAGTGGGACATCGACGAAATCGGTATCCCCCAGGAATTGGGAGCGATCGGCATAGGCGCGTTTCATGGTTTCGGCCATCAGGTGCAGTGTCGCGGCCGAGTTGTGGCCCAGTGAAGCGATATCATCGGCTTCCAGCATGTTAAGCATCTGTACGATGTGTACACCGCCGGAAGACGGGGGGCTCATGGCATAAATATCATGGCCGCGATAGCGTCCATGGATCGGTTCGCGGATGCGCGGTTCATATCCGGCCATATCCTCCATGGTGATGAGGCCATCGTGGCGTTTCATCTCGGCGACGATCAACTCGGCGGTTTTGCCTTCATAGAATTCACGCGGACCGTGTTCGGCGATACGTTTTAATGTTGCCGCCAGGTCCGGCTGATGAAAGGTATCGCCGGCTTCATAGGCACTACCGTCACTTTTGAAAAAGACATCACGGGTCGACTCCCAGGCCGTGAGTCGTTCGCCAGCCTCTTTAACTCCCTCGGCAAAGCGTGGTGGTATCTCGAAGCCGTCTTCGGCAAGACGGATTGCCGGGGCCAGTGCCTCGGCCAGGGTGAGCGTTCCGTATTCGTCGAGTGCCAAGGCCAGACCCGCGACAGTGCCGGGAACGCCGGAGGCACGATGGGTATAGCGCGACCACTCGCTTACCGGTTCGCCATCGTCATCCAGGAACATGGTTTCGGTCGCGGCGGCTGGAGCGGTTTCACGGTAATCGATTGCCACGACCTCATCGCTGTCTTCGTCCGAGATCAGCATGAATCCGCCGCCGCCGATATTACCGGAACGGGGTTGCACGACTGCCAGTACAAAACCGGCAACGACAGCGCCATCCACGGCATTGCCGCCGTCGGCCATCACGTCGCGGGCGATGGAGGAAGCCAGCTCATGACTCGTCGCTATCATTCCATGACGGGCCTGCTCGGGGTGAAAGCGTTCCCCTTCGAGAATGGCGGATTGGCTGTATGCTGATGGTGAGAAACACGTAGCCGCGACAAGTAGGCCGGACGCCAGTAAACCGACAAATGGGTGGCGGGCGTGGGATCGAATTGTCATGACCGTCTCCTTGGTTCTGCTGATGACCACAGGCGTCGATCTTTTACTATCGGCATGAATCCCGTAATCAGCAAGCGCCAGCCAGGCTTGCAACCTGCTAGAATAGCGGCACTCGTTCAGCAAATCAGGGAATTCCGCAGATCCATGTCCGATAGCAAGACCGATTTCAAGATTGCCCCGTCGATTCTTTCCGCCGATTTTGCCCGCCTGGGTCAGGAAGTCGATGATGTCCTCGCTGCCGGCGCCGATATCGTTCATTTTGATGTAATGGACAATCACTATGTCCCGAACCTCACCATCGGCCCGATGGTGTGCGAGGCATTACGCAAGCACGGCGTCACGGCACCGATAGACGCGCATCTCATGGTGAAGCCCGTCGACCGTCTGATCGGTGACTTCATCGATGCCGGGGCCAGTTATATCACCTTCCATCCGGAGGCTTCCGAACATATCGACCGTTCTCTTCAGATGATTCGCGATGGCGGCTGTCGCTCGGGTCTGGTTTTCAATCCGGGCACTCCCTTGACCTTTTTGGACTACGTGATGGACAAGGTCGACATGATCCTGTTGATGAGCGTCAACCCCGGCTTCGGTGGGCAGTCCTTCATCCCTGGAACGCTCGATAAACTGCGTCAGGCGCGTCAACGCATCGAGGCGTCCGGTCGAGATATTCGTCTGGAAGTCGATGGCGGTGTCAATGTCGATAATCTCGCGGCAGTCGCACAAGCTGGCGCGGATACCTTCGTGGCCGGCTCGGCGATTTTCAAGGCGGCCAGAGCGGAAGATCCGAACCGTTACGACAGCATCATTGCCGCCATGCGTGAGGCGCTGGCACGGGCATGACGGAGGCAACCGCTCCGGTCTGGTACCTGTATGTCATACAGATGGCGAACGGGGCACTTTATACGGGCATCACGACCAATGTCGAACGGCGCTTTCGAGAACATCGAGAGGGCGTTCGTGGTGCACGCGCATTGCGAGGTAAAGGGCCCTTGAGGTTGTATTACCGGACGGCGGTAGGCAGCCGTAGCGATGCCTTGAAACTCGAAGCCTGGTTGAAACGTCAACCGGCTTCCAGGAAGCGCGCCTGGGTGGCGGCCAGACGCGCCGATGCATCGCTCAATGCAACTTCATCTTGGGTTTGAGGAAACGGTTCAGACCATCGACCACGACGGTCACAGCGGTTTTCAGAGTGCCGTGAATGGCGAATTGATGCATGCGATACAGGGAAGCATAGAAGAACTTGGCCAGCCTTCCTTCGATGAACAGGCTGCGAGCCGACGCGCCCCGCATGAGGCTGCCCACGGCATCGAAATGTGCCAGTGAGATCAATGAGCCTCGGTCGCGGAACACGAACGGCTTCAAGGGTTTGCCCTCGAGCGCCGCTTGCAGGTTGCGATAGAGCCGTGTCGCCTGCTGGTGAGCGGCCTGGGCGCGTGGAGGAACCGGCTTGCCGTCCTCCTGAGGGCAACTGGCGCAATCGCCAAAGGCGAAGATGTGTTCGTCATCGATACTTTGCAGGGTCGAGTGAACTTTGACCTGATGGTTGCGCTCTGTCGACAGCCCCAATTCGGACAGGAAGGCAGGGGCCTTGATGCCGGCAGCCCAGACACTGAGGTCGGTTTCGATACGCGTTTCGTCCGCGGTAAAAAAACCTTCTTCATCGACCTGGGTGACACGGGTGTCGACATGAATGTTGACTCCCAGGTTCTCCAGTTCTCGACGCACGGCCTTGCTGATTCGTTCGGGAAGCGCCGGTAGAATGTTGGGGGCGGCCTCCAGCAGATGAACGTCGAGCTGGCCACTGTCGAGTGAGGTGAAGCCGTAGCTGTTGAGCATCTTGGATGCGTCATAGAGTTCGGCAGCCAATTCGACGCCCGTGGCTCCGGCACCCACGATCCCCACAGTCAGCTTGGGATGCGCCCGCCGGGCAGGGTCGCTGTAACGCAGGAACGTATTGAGCATGTCGTGGCGAAACGTTTCCGCCTGTTGGGGGCTGTCCAGGAAGTGGCAATGCTCGGCGACTCCCGGGGTGCCGAAATCGTTGGAGACGCTGCCCAGCGATAGCACCAGATAGTCGTATTCGATCTCGCGGGAGGGAAGGACGGTACTGCCGTCGTCGTCGATGATCGGTGCCAGTGTGATACGGCGCTCTTCCCGATTGAGGTCACTGAGCGTGCCGAGCTGGAAACGATAGCCATGGGCTTTTGAATGGCCCTGATAGGAGACTTCGTCCAGCCCGGAGTCGAGTGCTCCGGTAGCGACCTCGTGTAACAGCGGTTTCCAGATGTGAGTGGGGTTGCGATCGACGAGCACGATTTCGGCACGCTTGCGCTTGCCAAGTTTGCGTCCGAGTCGGGTGACCAACTCGAGTCCGCCCGCGCCTCCGCCGACCACCACGATACGTGGTTGGGTCATGCGAGACTCCTGCTACCAATGTAAAAGATGCGAAATCGAGGTCGCCAGAGTCAGGATGGTGGTAGTAGCAACCTGGAGGCGGCGACATATGGGGTTAGCATAAGCTTATTGCGCATCGATGCCTATGGGTAAAGGCCGAATTGGGGCATGTTTTTTCGTAATATTACATGCATTATGAGCAACAGAGTGTCATTGACGAAGGTCCATGAGGCACTGGACGGTTTGAGTCACTACGGCGTCGGGAGGCTGCTTGCATCCGCTACTACGGGACATGACATTGGTGGTTTTCGATCTTGATGGCACGTTGGTCGATTCGGTTCCTGATCTCGCGGCGGCCGTCGATGCGTCGCTGGTCGACCTTGGACTGGCGCCTCGTGGGGCATCCCGTGTCCGGGACTGGGTCGGCAACGGTTCGCGTGTATTGATGGAGCGGGCGGTTCATGACTCGAGTGGTCGCGTGCCGGATGAGGCTTTCCTTGAACGTGCTCATGACGCCTTTCTGGCACGCTATCGCCAACACCCGGTACAGCATACGCGGCTCTACCCCGGCGTGCGTGAGGCGCTTGAGGGGCTGGCCGGGCACCGTTTCCAGTTGGCGCTCGTCACCAACAAGCCTCAGATGTTCATTCAGCCGATTCTCGAGCATTTCGGGATCGCCGGGTATTTCCGCATCGTCTTGGGGGGAGACCTGCTGCCAGACAGGAAGCCACATCCGGCGCCATTATGGTACGTTGCCGAGACGTGTCGGGTGTCTCCCGAGCGATGTCTGATGGTCGGCGATTCCTGTCACGATATCGAAGCTGGCAAACGTGCCGGTTTCCGCACGCTGGCAGTCACCTATGGCTATAATCATGGTGAACCTGTCGCCGCCAGTCAGCCTGATGGCGTGGTTGAATCGCTGGCGGAACTCGTTTAGTGTTTGAAGCGGTTTATGTGTTTTTGCCTGGCGTGATTCGTCGTGCTGAACCGGACGAAAATCCTCTGTTCATCCTAAAAAAACGGACAGTTTCATGTCGTTGCAATCCTGCCTGCCTTCCTATGCTTCCGACACCGCCCTTGCTGCTGTGGCGATGGTGCGTGATGTCAAGCGCTGGCGATGGTGGACACCGTCGTCTCGTCAGTGAGTCATGTATCAACAAGCTTTAATGACGGTCACCGATAGACCGTGTTGACTGAAAGGAATGCCCGACATGATGACATCCGAGCGCTTCGCCGAGCTGGCGCAAGCTGGTTATAACCGTATACCGGTGACCCGCGAGGTTCTCGCGGATCTGGACACGCCGCTTTCCACCTACTTGAAACTCGCCGATGCGCCCTGGACGTTTTTGCTCGAGTCCGTGCAAGGCGGAGAAAAATGGGGGCGTTATTCGATCATCGGGCTACCTTGTCGGGAGCGTATCGAAGTTCGTGGCTTCGAAGTACGCCATATCATCGATGATCAGCCTCAGTCGATTGATGTCGTCGACGACCCCTTGAATTTCATCGAGCGTTTCCAGGCCCGTTTTAAGGTACCTCGACTCGATGACACGCCGCGTTTCGATGGCGGACTGGTCGGCTACTTTGGTTACGATACCATTCGTTATATCGAGCCGCGTCTGCGTGGGGTCGAAAAGCCCGATCCGCTGGCTGTGCCGGATATCTTGTTGATGGTGTGTAATGATCTGGTGGTATTCGACAACCTCTCCGGCCGCTTGACCCTGTGGACGCACGCTGATCCTGCCGAGTCGTCAGCCTATGAACGGGCCAGAGACCGACTCGAACGTCTGGAGGTGCAACTTCGCGGCACGACGCACAATACCGTCAGTCCGGGAACCGGTCGCCATGTGACTGAAGATGATTTCCATGCCAGTTTCTCCGAGCAGGGG
This sequence comes from Aidingimonas halophila, assembly GCF_900106955.1. GTDB lineage: Bacteria > Pseudomonadota > Gammaproteobacteria > Pseudomonadales > Halomonadaceae > Aidingimonas > Aidingimonas halophila. The sequence continues at coordinate 22,102 of NZ_FNNI01000011.1, forward strand.
TACAAGGAGGCGGTCGAGCGGATCAAGGAGTATGTTCTGGCGGGCGATGTCATGCAGTGCGTGCCGTCGCAACGCATGTCGATTCCCTACAAGGCACCGCCGCTGGATCTGTATCGTGCGCTGCGGAGTCTGAACCCCTCGCCCTACATGTTTTTCCTCAATCTCGATGACCACCATGTCGTCGGGGCATCACCGGAGATCCTGACACGCCTGGAAGACGGGGAAGTCACCGTGCGTCCCATTGCAGGAACCCGTAAACGGGGGCTGACCCCGGAAGAGGACCGCGCATTGGAAGCCGATCTGCTCAATGATCCCAAGGAGATCGCCGAGCATTTGATGCTGATCGACCTGGGACGCAACGATGTCGGTCGCATCAGTGAGACTGGATCGGTCAGGGTCACCGATCAGATGGTGGTGGAAAAGTACTCTCATGTCATGCATATCGTGTCCAACGTGACCGGGCGTCTGAATCCCGGCATGTCGGCGATGGATGTCCTACGGGCGACGTTCCCGGCCGGCACGTTGTCAGGTGCGCCGAAAATCAGGGCTCTGGAGATCATTGATGAACTGGAGCCGGTCAAGCGTGGTGTCTATTCTGGAGCGGTCGGCTATCTTTCCTGGCATGGCAACATGGATACGGCTATCGCCATTCGTACCGGTGTGTTGAAGGATGGAGAACTGCATATTCAGGCGGGCGGCGGTATTGTGGCCGATTCCGATCCGGACGATGAGTGGCAGGAAACGATCAACAAACGCCGAGCCTTGTTCCGTGCCGTGACCATGGCCGAACGTGGCCTGGACAATCTCGAATGAACGGATCGAAGTCTGTAGATCGTTAATGACTGTAGCCTGGTGCAATATCTGGGGGAGTTGGGGCTCGGGTGGAGACGCACCGCTATGCTGCCCTCATGATCGAGGAGACCGCTGCGGTAGGCGGGGTATTCGCGCTCACCAAGTCGACGGCTGACCTGGGTGATGAAATCGCCAAGACGGTGCGCATGCTGTATATGGGACAAACTGAGCTACAGGGACGGCAGTATGTCGCTGATCGGCAATGGAGTCGAAGGAACGATGACGATTACATGGACGGTGACGGCGCTGGCTGTATTGGCGGGCTTCCGCCGCATCACTTGGCTGACCGGCGCCTGCTGGCAATCGGGGACAGACGCTTATTCCGCTGGTCTATCCCAGCCTCGGATCAGGCATACCGTGCCGGGGCGTGCTATCAACTTAGCTTTCTTGTGACCGTGCAGTGGCATACATCACCCTCAATACGATCAATGCGAACAACAACCGGGCGATCCTCAGCTGGGTCTTCGGTGAACAGAAGCCAGGTATTTGAATCGAGCCCTCGCACGTATTCCTTGCCCACCTCAGGTTCCTCTACCTGATGAGTGCCAATCTGCGTGGTCATGCCAACCTCAAGACGGTTTATATCTTGCATAGACTTTACCTGTACCAATGAAAATGGAATACCAGCTGCCATAGTACATGGCGCGCTGAGCGCTCCTATGAGCCTCTTCTAACCCGGCCTGCTGTGCCCAGCATAGCACCGCGCCCCGTGGGTCATATATGGGGCAAACCGAATGGAACACTACTTATGCTGACAGGGACGGACAAGCAGGTGATTGGGTCAGAGTCTTCAACGGGTAGGTATCGTTAGGGGCTCGATTGACAGCAATAGTGAGCTGACGGCATCATCACAGACATGTTCACAGTTACTCTGACACATGTATCCGTTCAGTGGTGGCGCTTCTAAGACGAGGCGGCACTCGTATGTCTGTACAATGCCGCCGTCAGGGCGGCATTTTTGTGTCTGAGATGATCCTGCACGGCTGGCGCAAGTATATTGATCAATGTGAGTAAGATCCTGGGTAACGATGACAAGGTATTTTAAAATATTTAGATATAACAGGAAGATAACGTCATGTCCGTGCTGATGATCGATAACTATGACAGTTTTACTTATAACCTGGTGCAGTACCTGGGTGAGCTGGGGGCTCGGGTGGAGACGCATCGCAATGATGCCATCACGATCGAGGAGATCGATGCGATGGCGCCCAGCCATATCGTGATCTCGCCAGGTCCCTGTACGCCCAATGAGGCGGGGATATCCATGGAGGTGGTGCGCCACTTTGCGGGTCGGGTGCCGATTCTCGGCGTGTGTCTGGGACACCAGGCCATCGGTCAGGTCTATGGTGGTGATGTGGTACGTGCCCCTCAGGTAATGCATGGCAAGACGTCCAAAGTGCGTCATCGGGGGCAGGGGGTCTTTCAGGGACTGCAGGAGCCATTGGAAGTCACCCGCTATCATTCATTGGTCGTCGCCGCCGAGCATTTGCCCGAGTGTCTGGAAGTGACCGCCTGGGTCGATGAAGACGATGTCACCCCCGGCCTGATCATGGGGTTTCGTCACAAGACACTCGACATTGAAGGGGTACAGTTCCACCCCGAGTCGATTCTGACACGCCAGGGTCATGAACTGCTGGCCAATTTCCTGCAACGCCGTGCCGTCCGCTAAAAAGAGGAGAACGAGATGCAGATGAGCGATGCCATCGGCGCGGTGATGCGCCGTCAGAACCTGAGTTTTGACGATATGCACGCCGTGATGCATACCATCATGACCGGTGAGGCCACTGAAGCACAGATCGGTGGCTTTCTGATCGGGTTGTCCATGAAGGGCGAGACGGTGGAGGAGATCAGCGCTGCGGCTCAGGTCATGCGCGAGTTGATGACACCGGTGACAGTGCATTCCGAGAATGTCGTGGATATCGTCGGCACCGGTGGTGATGGAGCCAACCTGTTCAATGTGTCGACAGCGGCTAGTTTCGTGGCGGCTGCCGGTGGGGCTCATGTCGCGAAACATGGCAACCGGAGTGTGTCATCGTCATCGGGGAGTGCCGATCTCTTCTCGGTCGCGGGTATCAGCCTGGAGTTGGATGCCGAACAGGTCTCCCGCTGCATCGATCAGGTCGGTGTCGGTTTCATGTTCGCGCCGATGCATCATCAGGCAATGCGGCATGCTGTCGGACCTCGCCGTGAAATGGGGGTACGGACGCTATTCAATATCCTTGGGCCGTTGACGAATCCCGCAAGTGCTCCCAATCAATTGCTGGGGGTCTACCATACCGATCTGGTTCCGATGATGGCCGACGTGCTCAAGCGGTTGGGAAGTCACCATGTTCTGGTGGTGAACGCCGAGGATGGACTCGATGAAATTTCCCTGGCGGCGCCGACACGGGTGGCGGAACTCAAGGACGGCGAGATTCATGAGTATCGTATCGCTCCCGAGGATTTCGGGATCGAGAGGCAGGCACTGGAGCCCTTGAAGGTGGTCACGGCCGAGGACAGCCTGCGTTTGGTACATGAAGCCCTGGCCGGAGAGGGGCCGGCGGCCGATATCGTGGCGTTGAATGCAGGAGCGGCCCTGTACGCGGCAGATGTCGCGGACAGTATCGCCGAGGGCGTGAGCATGGCTCAGGATGCCCAAGCATCAGGCCTGCCAAACGAAAAAATGAAGGAGCTCGCCGATTTCACGCGAGTGTATGCCCAATAATGACAGGATATTCCATGACCCTGCCGACCATCCTCGCTCGAATTCTTGCGCGCAAGGAAGAGGAGATCGCCGAACGTCGCCGGGCCGTCAGTGATCATGATTTACTGGCACTGGCAGAGCACCAGAGTGCGCCGCGAGGATTCATTCACGCACTTCGGCGGCGTATCGATGCCGGCGATCCGGCGGTGATCGCCGAGATAAAGAAGGCCTCGCCCTCCAAGGGGGTCATGCGGGACCCTTATCATCCGGATGCCATAGCCCGGTCCTATCAGCAAGGAGGCGCAGCCTGCCTGTCGGTATTGACCGATGCCGATTTCTTTCAAGGCCATGAAGACGATCTCGCATTGGCTCGGGATGCCTGCGAACTGCCGGTGATCCGGAAGGACTTTATCATCGATGGCTACCAGGTGAACGAAGCGCGTGCCATTGGTGCGGACTGTATTCTGTTGATCGTTGCCGCACTCGATGATACGCAGCTCCGGGATCTGCATCAGCAGGCCCAGGCCCTGGGGATGGATGTCCTGGTTGAGGTACATGACCGGCAGGAGCTCGAACGTGCCATGCAATTGGGATTGTCGCTGATCGGAATCAACAATCGCGATTTGCATACCTTTGAAACACGGTTGGAAACGACGTTCGAGCTGTTGTCGTCGATTCCCGCTGATGTGACCGTCGTGACCGAGTCAGGTATCCATGAACGCGATGACGTCACCCGTATGCGTCGACACGACGTGCACGGCTTCCTGGTCGGAGAAGCCTTCATGCGCCAGGACGAGCCGGGAGAGGCGCTGCGTCGGTTGTTTTTCTAGCCCGGTAGCTCGTGCTTGCAGCTACCGAGCCGGCGAGTCGGCAAAGACCAGGCTGACAAGCGTATCTCCACGCTTGGGCGAAAGACCGGCTTGATCCGTTGCCATACGCACTCGTCCAGACGGAGTGATGCACATCAGGGGAAGCCAGTGATTGCCATGGGCTCTACGCTGATCGTCGATCCGGGTTTTTTCACTGAACGGGATGCGGCGTAGTTCTCCACCCTCTGCCACCAAGCGTGACAGCTTGGCGAATGTGATGTCATGACCGAACAGGCGTGGCAAGTGGTCCAAGGCCTGGCCATGTGGGCGTTGAGCAAGACGCCCCTCATCCACGGCAAGCCGGAAGACCCGTTCCCGTCCCAGGAAATGTTCGAAATGCAACGCGGCCAGATCGTTGAGCTCCCGGTAAGGCGATAACGGCAGTAGATAACCGATACCGCTCAGTTCCAGGTGTTGCGCGGCATGCTCCGAGAGAGGGTCACCATAATACGTGGTCAGTCCCGTTTGCTGGGCCCGCTGAATGGCATCCCAGTCGCTGTCGGCCAGCACGACATTCACTCCGGCCGCCTTGAGATGCACCCCCACCTGACGCGCCACCTGATTGGCGCCGATGATCAGTACACCATTGGGCGAGGGGCGTTGCACTCCCAGCCAGCGGGCCAGGGGGCGCGAAAGCAGGCTTTGAGTGACGACGGTGCTGATGATCACCAGAAAGGTCACGGGGACCAGCATTCCAGCACCGTCCATGCCGACGTCTTCCAAGCGCAGTGCGAATAATGAGGCGACGGCGGCAGCGACGATACCGCGTGGTGATATGAACGCCAGTAGTGCTTTTTCACGCACATCAAGACCACTGCCCAACGTGCATAGCCAGACGGTCAGTGGTCGTGCGACCCCCACCAGCACCACCAGGAACGCCAATGCACGCCAGTCCAGCATGGCCAATTGCTCGACCGTGAGACGCGCCGCCAGCAATATGAAAAGTCCGGAAATCAGGAGTACCGACAGGGTCTCCTTGAACTCGACAATGGGGCGCGTAGGTACTCCTCGCATGTTGGCGAGCCAGACGCCCATGACGGTCACGGTCAATAATCCCGACTCATGAAATAACCGGTTGGAGATCGTGAACAAGGCCAGCATCAACATCAGGGTGCCGAAGCTATGCAGCTGATGCGGGAGCCAGTGCCGCCGTAGTACGACTCCCCAGCAATAGCCACCGATACCACCCAGTCCAAAGCCGATCAGCGCAGTCTGAGTGAAAAGCAGCAGTGTCTGGGTCGCGGCTTCGCCTCCGCTGGAACCCAAGGCGACGAATTCATACACCAGCACCGCACCAATGGCACCCATGGGATCGATCAGAATGCCTTCCCAACGCAGGATCTGCGTGAGAGGTTGCTTGGCACGCAATGTCTGCAGCATGGGCAGGATGACGGTGGGACCTGTGACGACCAGTAACGCGCCCAGTACGCTGGCCATTTCCCAGGACAGCTCCAGCAACAGTCGCGCTGCAATGGTGGCTATGACACCTGTGATCAGCGCCCCCCAGGTGACCAAACGTCGAACGGTGCGTCCGTGGCCGCCCAGTTCACGGAAGTTCAGGGTGAGACTGCCTTCGAAGAGGATCACCGCAACAGCGAGCGATACCAGGGGAAACAGCAGGTCGCCAAACAAGGCGTCGGGTTCGAGCATGCCTGTCATTGGGCCTGCAGCGATACCGGCGACCAGCAATGTCAGGATTGCCGGCAATCTCAACTGCCAGGCAATCCATTGGCAAACCAGGGCTAACAGACCGATCACCGCCAGGTCGAGGCCAGCATGCTCCATCGTCGCTCCTGTGTCATCGAATGAAAGGGGCGCGCAGCCTAGCGTTGCCGACGCCAACATGCAATCCATGAATGCGATGAAAAGGAGCTATTTGTTGGTGTCAGCGATTAAATAACCAGAGGATCAGCGATAGCAGGATACTGATCAGGATCATGGTGGTAATGGGAAAATAGAAAGCGACATTCTCGCGCTTGATGATGATGTCACCTGGGAGGTGACCAAGAGGCAGTTTGCTCAGCCAGGGCCAAAGCAGGCCAATGGCAACTATGGCCAGGCCGATAATGACTAGGGTTCGGGACATGAGGTTGCAAAGAGTCCGTCGGGTCTTGAGAAACTCGACTATGTGAGACTGGGGACGAACGCGTCAAGTTCTTGCCTATGCATGGTGAGCCATCAGTCCTCTCTTGCTGTTCTTCGTAATGGGCGAGGAAGTGTGCAAGTACGTCGATTTCCAAATCGCTGAGTTTCTCATTATGACATCGTTGCCACGCTGTTCCTCCCGAAAACAGATCATCCAAGAGCACCCACCTTGACATCAAAACCGCTGTTCATGGTGCGATTCCAGGAGCCATGGCGGTCGATGGGCATGGCGTTTTGGAACATGAGACGTGGTTGGCGTGGGATGCGGGGAAGCCGACATGTTCGTCGCTCTCGTCCATTACCGTGCCGGCGCTCGTTTCCAGGAGCGCGAGAGCACTGAGACAGTCAGGGCGGGCAGGAACAGCACCGTGACGATAGCCGATCCCAACAAGCCGAATAGCACGATGGCACCGACGCCACGATAGAGTTCGGTACCTTCGCCTGGTAAAAATACGAGTGGCGACAAACCACAGATCGTGGTCAGCGTGGTCATGGCGATCGGCCGTAAACGGCTGGCTACCGCATCGTATACGGCCTGTCTGATATCGGTTCCGTACTGTTTCAAATTGTCACGAGCCTTGTGCACGACCAGGATCGGATTGTTGACGACGGTGCCCATGAGTATCAGAAAGCCCAGCATGGTGATCATATCGAAAGGTTGCTGGATTCGGCCGAGCCCGATAAGGGGAAGCCAACTTCCTGCCAGATTCATCATGGCGAGTCCGACGATGCCGCCGGCGGCCCCCAGTGGAATGGTCGTCAGGATCAGCAGCGGATAGCCCCAGTGGGCGAAAATGGCGACCAGTAACAGGTAGATGATGGCCAGTGCCACGAGGAAGTTACCCGATAGAGACTCGCGTGTGGCGTCGAGCTGGTCGCTGGCGCCACTCGTGGTGATATCGATATCACCCGGAAGGTCGCCACGATTTTCCAGTTCGGAAATCACATTCGCCTGAACGCGTTCCAGGCCCGCCTCGAGTGGTGTGCTACGCGGTGGAATGATATCGAGTGTCACGGTACGGCGACCATCGACGCGCCTCACCGTGGAGGTGTCCACCGTTTCGTGGATGTCGGCCAGTGTCGCCAAGGGGACGGTGGCACCTTCAGGCGTATGCACCGGTAGGTCGGCGAGTGTATCAATGTCGGCGTTGCCGGCTTCGGGGCCGTAGCCATAGAGGTCGATCTTTTCGTCGTCGAGGTAAAAATCATCAAGATAAGCGCCATCGGTCAAGGTGGCGACAGTCGTTCCCAGCGTGTCGGTATCCAAGCCCAATTCCGTCGCTCGTTCCCAGTCCGGTTGGATCTCGATCATTGGTTGAGCGAGATTGAGTGCCGAGGGACGTGTCTGAATGCGGGGATTGTCAAAGACGGTTTCCGCACGATCGTAGATACGGTTGGCCGCTTCATAGAGGGTTTCGAGATCCGTTCCCGAAATGTCGAGGGTAATACTCCGCGTACCGCCATCATTACTCGAGATGATCGATCCACGTGAGGCAAAGGCACGCATATCGGGATAGGCTTCGAAGCGGTCCGTCAGTGCCGTCATCAGGGCTTCGATATGATCCGGATCGCGTGTCTCGGCAATGATTCTCAAGCTTTGAGCCTCGACCTGCATGCTCATGTTGCGCATGGCGGGAACGTCGGTGCGTCCGGTGTCGAAGTCCTCGGGCTCGGCGCCGACATGTGGCAGCAGATCATCTCGAAGTTCCTCGGCAATGCCGGCCATGGTGGACAGGTTATAGCCCGCCGGTGCATTCATGGACACAAACGTCTTGGCCTCTTCGCCTTCAGGAAGGTATTCCGCGGGTGGTGTCAGCCAGATGATGATCGCTGCGCCGCCGGCAATCGCGACCACCATGGTAGCAATGCGTCGCGAGGGTGAGACGATCAGGCTGTCAACCAGCGTCATCGTGGCTCGAATCCAGCGTGGTTGGGCATCGTCCGGCCCCCCGGCTCGACCGTGGAAATCCAGGTGGGCACCGAGTGTCGGTATCACGGTAATGGCGACGATCATCGATACCAGGATCGAGGCGGAAATGGCGACGGCAATGTCCGAATACAACTGCCCGGCTTCCTGCTCGATAAAGAAGATCGGCACGAACACCAGAAGGGTCGTCAAGGTGGATGCCAGAACGGCAGGCCAGACCTGCTGGACGCCGGTCAAGGCAGCCTGAAAACGGTTCAGTCCTCGTCGTCGTTGGGTTTCGATACTTTCCAGAACCACGATCGTGTTGTCGATCGTCATGCCGATGGCGAATGCGACCCCCGCCAGGGAAATGACATTCAGCGTTCGGCCAAAGAGCAGCAAGCCGAGAAAGGCGGCAATGGTACAGATGGGAATGCCGACGATACCGGCCAGGGTCGCTCGGGCGGAGCGCAGGAAAGCGAACATGACCAGCGTGGCGAAGAGAGCCCCTAGCCCCAGGTTGAACCAGACATTCGCTATCGAGGCTTCGACATAACGAACGTCATCGCTCGACAGCGACATCGTCATGCCTTCATCGGCGAGAACGGTGTCATTGATCGTCTCGACCTCGCGTTGCATGTGATTCTTGATGTCGATGACATTGGCGCCCGGTTCGCGACGAACCTGGATGCTGAGTACCGATTCACCCTCCGAGTTGAAAGAGCGTGAATCCCTTTGTGCATGGGATTGCCGAACCTCGGCGACGTCGGAAAGTCGAGTGAGAGCATCGCCACGTCGATTGATAACCAGGGACTCGAGGGTGTCGATATTGCTGAATCGTCCTACCGTGCGTAGCAGATAGCGCCGCTTGCCACTTTCCAGATTGCCACCCGAGACATCCTGGTTGCGTCGCTCCAACGCCTGCTGAATGTCGTCGATGCCCAGGTTGCGTTCGGCCAATGCGTCAGGGTCTATCAGCAGTTGCATCTGGCGTTCCGCACCCCCCTCCACGGTCACTTCGGATACGCCGTCGACGCTCTCCATACGAGGGCGGACATTGTCTTCGAGGAAATCCTGCATGGCGGCCATGTCCAGTTCCCTGGGATTTCCCCCGGCGGGAGCGACATTGAAGTACATGAAGGCATTGGCGGAAAAGGAGTTGGCGACGATACGGGGTTGGTCGACGTTGGCGGGGTAATCCGGTACCTGGCTGAGTGCATTGTTGATGCGGATCAACGTCTCGGTCAGGTCGATGCCGAAGGGGAATTCCAACTCGATTTCCGCACTGCCGCTTCGAGCGGTCGATTCCATTCGCGATAGATTGGGAACATTACGCAGGTACTCTTCCTGCTCGATGAGGATGTCCTTCTCGATATCCTGAGGTGTTGCGCCAGGCCATTCGGTCTCGACACCGATGGTGCGGACTTCCAGGTCGGGTATCATCTGCACGGGGATGTGCAAGATGGCGGTAACCCCCAGCACCATCAATATCAGAATGGTGACGCAGACCAGGATGCCGTGACGAATGATGGCGGCGAACATTAGGTTCAGAGCGTCCTCATTCGTCTTCCAGGATCAGTCGTTGGCCATCTTCGAGGCGTTGGTTACCCTCGACCACGACCCGGTCACCGGGGCTTACCCCATCGAGAATGGCCGTCGTTCCATCCTGGCTGGGACCTGTGGTGACACGACGCTGTTCCGCCCGCCAGGTATCGCCGTCCTGGCGGACCAGCCAAAGGCTGATATTGCCGTCAGGGCGACGGATCAAGGCATCTCGAGGGACGGTGGGTCCCTGTTCGCCGCTCAACTGCAGTCTGGCACGGACCGACATGCCGGGTAACAGTGGAGGGGCGTCATCGAGTGCCGCACGTAACAGGAACTGGCGTGAGGCGTCGTCCTCACGGGGGACTCTGGCCAGGGTGTGGGCGGAGCGCCAGCTCGGGTCTCCCGGAAGGCGCACCTTCAGGTCGGCATCATCCATGCGTGAATACAGCGATAAAGGGACCGCGATATCGAGACGCAGTCGTTCGAGATCCACCAGTGTCAGTAACTCATTACCTGGGCTGGACCATTCACCGACTTCGATATTGCGTTGGGTGATCATGCCGGTAAAGGGCGCTTTCAAACGGTGTCGTGCCAGTTGGGTGGACAAGCGTTCGCGCTCGGCATCACGACGTTCCAGGACCGCCTCGGCCATCGCGACGGCATTCTCTCGTTGTCGGAGCTCGCTCCTGGCGATGTTCTGGCCTTCGCCGAGCTGTCTGGCCTCATCAAGTAAACGTCTTGCCTCGTCCAGTTCGGCCTGGGCCTCGGTGTATTGGGCGTCGGCAGCGCGCGCCTGTTGCTCGATCTCTGCATCATCGATCACCAGCAGCGTTTGATCGTCTTCGACGTTGTCGCCCAGAGAGACGTGCAGATCGGCGATACGTCCTTCGACGTCACTGGATAGGTTGGCTGTACGCGGGGCAACGACGCTGCCGGTCAATTCAATCGTCTCCTCGATGGCTTCACGCTCGACATCGACGGTATGCACCCGGGCTTCCTGCGCAAGCGCCATGGGGATGAGACCGGCCGTGAGGAGGAGAACAACAAAACGTTGTGGCAAGCACGATAGTGGCAAAGGTTGCTCCCCTTTCTTTCCTGTCGATTGACATTAGGCCTGTTTCAGGCAGCTCAGTAATGCCTGTAACGGATGGGGCAGCGACTGCCCGGAGAAACGTCGGACCTGGCTGCGACAGGAGTAACCGGTCGCCAGTAACCGTCCCTGATGGGCGTCATCGTCGACGACGGATTGCCATGACTGACGATAGATGGTTTTCGATGTGGTGACGTTTCTGGCTTCATGGCCATAGGTACCCGACATGCCACAGCAACCGGTTGCCACGAGTTCGAGGTTCAGACCGAAGGCGGCAAACAGTTGTTGCCACGCTTTCGGACTGCCGGGGGCGGTGGTCTTTTCGGTACAGTGTGACAGTAGCTTGAAGCCCGGATCGTCCAACGTCTGTCCGCTGGAAGTGAACCGATGTGCCTGAGCGACCAGCCACTCTTGCAGCATCATGACATCCGGGACCTTGTCGCTGCCAAGCGATTTCACGTACTCCTGACGGTAAGTGAGAGTCATGGCCGGATCGATGCCAACCAAAGGAACATCGAAATCGGCCAGAGCGCGGAGCCGCTCGGCTTGCTTTGCGGCAGTGCGCTCGAAGGCGCCCAGGAAGCCCTGCACATTGAGTGGTTTGCCGTTGGGCGAGAAGGGGGCGACAAAGACCCGGAAGTCCAGGCGGTACAGCAACTCTACGATGTCCATCACCACCTTCGATTCGAAATATGTGGTGAAGGCGTCCTGGACGATGATGACACTACGCGCCTTCTGGGCATTCGTCAGTATGCCGAGCGAGGTCGGGGTTGCCTCCGCGACACCCCAGGCATCGAGTTGCTTCTTGAGACGGGCACGCGACAATCTTGGGCTATCCACCATGCCTACTGGACCAGCCAGTAACCGATCCACCAGGCGTGAACCCAGCAGACCGTTGTAGAGGGGAGCCATCGGTGCCAGATAGGGCACGATGAATTCCAGTCCACCGATCAGATAATCACGGGGCGGTCGCAGATAACGTCCATGGTAAACTTCAAGAAATTGTGAGCGGAATTCCGGTACATTGACCTTGACCGGACATTGTCCCGCGCAGGATTTGCATGCCAGGCAACCGGCCATGGCGTCATAGACCTCATGGGAGAAATCTTTCTTTCCGCGGCGCTTGCCAATCGTGTTGACCAGGCGTAGCGGAAAATCCCGAATGAAGCCCCAGGCGCCCTCGGTTTTCTTCTTTCGTGATTCCTCGACCACATCGATGTGTTCACGCTGCTGCAGCCTCAGCCATTCGCGCATCAGACTGGCACGCCCCTTGGGTGAATGCACTCGCTCGCGAGTGGCTTTCCAGGAGGGACACATGGCATCAGCCGGATCATAGTTGTAGCAGGCACCGTTACCGTTGCAGTAAACGGCACTATCATGTGCCTGCCAGACGCGTTCATCGATCTGACGGTCGGACTCGCCCCGGGTCGGTACGCCGTCGATGGTCAGTAAATCGGGATCGACCCATTGGATGGGGGTTTCCTGATCATCGGATGCCACGGAGGGGGATGTCGGAGTGGCGATCTTGCCGGGATTGAGCTGATTGCGTGGGTCGAACGCGGACTTGATCCGCTGCAGGCTGGGGTAGAGTGGTCCGAAGAAGCGGGGAGCATATTCCGAGCGAACGCCCTTGCCGTGTTCCCCCCACAGCAAGCCATGGTAGCGCTGGGTCAGTTCCGCCACCTCGTCGGAGAGTTCGCGTATCAGGGATGCCTGAATGGGGTCCTTCATATCGATGGCGGGGCGTACATGCAGCACGCCGGCATCCACATGCCCGAACATGCCGTAGGAGAGGCCGCGGGAATCCAGCAAGGCCCGAAACTCGGCAATGTAATCGGCCAGATGTTCCGGGGGAACAGCGGTATCCTCGACGAATGGTATCGGTCGCTTTTCGCCCTGGACATTCCCCAGCAGACCCACCGCCCGCTTGCGCATGGCATAGACCCGGCCAATCTGATCGCGGCCTTCAGCCAGGGTATAGCCAAGTCGCGTGACCGTTGTATCGTTTTCGATGTGATGAGTGAATGCCTCGACGCGTGAAGCCAATCGATCGGGATCGTCGTCGTTGAACTCGATCAGATTGATACCGAGAATGTCGTTGTCGGCGTCATCCGGAAAGAAGTCGGCGACGCTATCCCAGACGAAATCCTCCATGGCGAGCATCAGGACCTGATCGTCGATCGTTTCGATGGAGGTCGGACTCGAGTCGCTTGCCATCAATATCTTGGCATCACGCAAGGCGTCCATGAAGCTGGTATAGCGGACATTGACCAGTGTCGAGTGCTTGGGGATGGGGAGGACATTGAGAGTGGCTTCGCCCAATAGACCCAGTGATCCCTCTGCGCCACATAACAGGCTATTGAGATCGAATCGACCGTCGGCGGTTCGCAAATGGGCCAGGTCATAACCGGTGAGACAACGATTGAGTTCGGGAAACGTGGACTCGATCAGGTCAGCCTGGGTGTCGGCGATATCTCGAGCCGTGCGGTGGATGGTGCCGAGAGCGTCATCACGTTGGCAGAGCGTGTCCAGTTCAGCGGTGTCTACAGGACGACTGGTCAGTCGCTCACCTCCCAGCAGGACGCATTCGAGTTCCAGAACGTGGTCGCGGGTCTTGCCGTATTCGCAACTGCCTTGTCCGCTGGCATCGGTGGAGATCATGCCGCCGATGGTGGCACGGTTGGAGGTTGACAGTTCGGGGGCGAAAAACAGGCCGTACGGCTTGAGCGCTGCATTGAGTTGATCTTTGACGACACCGGTTTGAACGCGCACTCGGCGGTTCTCGACGTCGATGTCGAGAATGTGGTTCATGTGCTTGGAGACATCGATCACCAGACCATCGGTCAGGGATTGACCGTTGGTGCCGGTACCGCCGCCTCGGGGGGCCATGACGATATGCTGATACTCGGATTGTCCCGCCAGTCTGGCGATACGCTCCAGGTCAGTCATGTCTCGCGGGTAGAGCACGGCTTGCGGCAAGCGCTGGTAGATCGAGTTGTCGGTCGCCAGGACCGTACGGTTGCCGTAATCCGGAGCGATGTCACCGGCAAAGCCGGCAGCCTTCAGTGCGTCGAGAAAATGTAGATAATCGGTATCGAGGCGTTCCTGCGGTTCCAGTCGTGCAATCATGGACATTACATATGTTGGAAATAGACTCTACTCTACCCGACCCTTGAGGACTTGGCACGGTCCGGCAACGGAACATGGTGAAAGACTCTCCGGTTCCTTACAATAGTGGGCCGCATTTTGCGAATCCATATCGGCTGACTGTAACGGACGGAACTCCATGCTCGACCCGAAACGACTGCGTAGTGACCTCGAAGGGGTCGCCCAACAACTGGCCAAACGGGGCGTGACGCTCGATATCTCATGGATCGAAACGCTTGAATCGCGTCGTCGCGAACTGCAGACGCGTACCGAACAATTGCAGAATGAGCGCAACACACGCTCCAAGGCGATCGGCAAGGCCAAGGCGGCGGGCGAAGACATTCAGCCGCTATTGGATGAAGTCAGTGACCTTGGAGATCGGCTGGATGCCGCCAAGCAGCAATTGGCGGAGGTGCAGTCCGAGTGGGAGGCATGGGCTGCCGGCCTGCCCAATCTGCCCCATGAGAGCGTTCCCGAGGGCGACGATGAAGAGGATAACGTCGAACTGCACCGATGGGGGGCGCTGCCAGAGTTCGGTTTCGAGCCACAGGATCATGTCGAACTGGGCGCCAAGCTGGGGTATCTCGATTTCGATATGGCCGCTAAATTGACCGGCTCGCGGTTTGCCGTGATGCGGGGGCCAATCGCGCGGCTTCATCGTGCGCTGGCGCAGTTCATGCTGGACAAGCAGACTCTCGATCATGGTTATGAAGAGTGCTATGTCCCCTATATGGTCAACGCCGATTCATTGACGGGGACCGGTCAGTTACCCAAGTTCGGGGAGGATCTGTTTCGACTGGAAGATCAACCGGACTACTATTTGATCCCCACCGCGGAAGTGCCACTGACCAACTTTGCCCGGGATGCGATTATCGATCATCAATCACTTCCCATGAAACTGACGGCTCACACGCCCTGTTTTCGTAGCGAGGCAGGAGCCCATGGCCGCGATACCCGGGGCATGATCCGTCAGCATCAATTCGACAAGGTCGAGATGGTGCAGCTTGTCGAGCCCGAAACGAGTTACGAGGCTCTCGAAGCGATGCGGGAGCATGCGGAAGCCATTCTGCAGGCACTGAATCTGCCATATCGTGTGGTCACGCTTTGTACCGGTGACATGGGATTCGGGGCCGCGAAGACCTACGATATCGAGGTGTGGCTGCCAAGCCAGAACACCTATCGTGAAATTTCGTCCATTTCCAATTGTGAAGACTTTCAGGCGAGGCGTATGCAAGCACGCTTTCGCCATCCGGACACCAAGAAGCCACAGCTCCTGCATACCCTGAATGGTTCCGGCCTGGCGGTCGGGCGCTGTCTGCTCGCTGTACTGGAAAACTATCAGCGGGAGGATGGCTCGGTGATCGTACCGGACGCACTGCGTCCTTACATGCGAGGAACCGAAGCTATCAATTAATGGTGCATAAAAAAGCCCGCCGGCCAACGCCGACGGGCTTCGTTTTGCAGGTGAGTCCTGAAGGGAGTGGGGGCTTACATCATGCCGCCCATGCCTCCCATTCCGCCCATGTCCGGAGCGCCGCCACCGGCAGCTTCCTTCTCATCCGGGTCTTCGGCGATCATGGCTTCAGTGGTGATCATCAGGCCTGCCACGGAGCCAGCTGCCTGCAGGGCACTACGGGTCACCTTGGCCGGATCGATGACGCCCATCTCGAAGAGGTCGCCATATTCGCCGGTCTGGGCGTTATAACCGAAGTTACCTTCACCATCTTTAATACGGTTGATAACGACGGAGGCCTCTTCGCCGGCGTTGTCGACGATCTGGCGCAGCGGAGATTCCATGGCACGCAGCGCAATGGCGATACCATGGTTCTGGTCTTCGTTATCACCTTTCAAACCAGTGACTTTGCTCATGACTCGGACCAGAGCGGTACCGCCACCCGGTACAACGCCTTCTTCGACCGCTGCACGGGTGGAGTGCAGGGCGTCCTCGACGCGGGCTTTCTTTTCTTTCATTTCGACTTCAGTCGCGGCGCCGACGCGGATGACGGCAACACCGCCGGCCAACTTGGCGACGCGCTCCTGAAGCTTCTCACGATCGTAATCCGAGGAGGTTTCCTCGATCTGGGCGCGGATCTGGCTGACACGTGCTTCGATGTCGGCCTCGGCACCGGCACCATCGATGACCGTGGTGTTCTCCTTGGACATGGTGATGCGCTTGGCATTTCCGAGGTGGTCGAGAGTCGCTTGCTCGAGGGTCAGGCCGACTTCCTCGGAGATCACGGTGGCATTGGTCAGGATCGCGATGTCCTGCAGCATGGCCTTGCGACGATCACCGAAGCCGGGTGCCTTGGCGGCCGCGACTTTGACGATGCCACGCATGGTGTTGACCACCAATGTTGCCAGCGCTTCGCCTTCGATGTCTTCGGCGATGATGGCGAGCGGCTTGCCGGCCTTGGCAACGGCTTCCAGCGTCGGCAGCAGTTCGCGGATGTTGGAAATCTTCTTGTCAACCAACAGGATATACGGGTCTTCCAGCTCGACCTGCATGGTTTCCTGGTTGGTCACGAAGTAGGGTGAGAGGTAGCCACGATCGAACTGCATGCCTTCGACGACTTCCAGTTCGTCTTCCAGACCACGGCCTTCATCGACAGTGATGACGCCTTCCTTGCCCACTTTCTGCATGGCATCGGCAATGATTTCACCGATGTTGGCATCGCCGTTGGCAGAGATGGTGCCGACTTGGGCGATGGACTTGGGCTCGGTGCAGGGGACCGACAATTCACGGATCTGTGCGACGGCAGCGGTGACCGCCTTATCGATGCCGCGCTTGAGATCCATCGGATTCATGCCGGCAGTGACACCTTTCATCCCTTCGGCGATGATGGCTTGAGCCAGCACGGTGGCAGTGGTGGTCCCGTCACCCGCATCGTCGGATGTGCGAGAGGCCACTTCCTTGACCATCTGGGCGCCCATGTTTTCGAACTTGTCCTTGAGTTCGATCTCCTTGGCCACGGAAACGCCATCCTTGGTGACGGTCGGTGCACCAAAGGATTTTTCCAGTACGACGTTACGGCCTTTCGGGCCGAGAGTCGCCTTCACCGCGTTGGCGAGTAGGTCGACGCCGCGAACCATGCGCTTGCGGGCATCATCGGAGAACTTGACTTGTTTCGCTGTCATTTTCGCTTCTTCCTAGCGCAGTTGTTAAACGAAATGTCGGTAATGTCTTGAAATGTTGGAGACTTCTTCAGCCTTCGACGACGGCGAGAATGTCGGACTCACTCATGATCAGGACTTCTTCGCCATCGATCTTCTGCTTTTCGACGCCGAAGCCTTCCTTGAAAATGACGGTGTCGCCTACCTTGACGTCAAGGGGGCGAACTTCGCCGTTATCGAGAATCCGGCCGTTACCGACGGCGAGGATTTCGCCACGTGTCGGCTTTTCCTGGGCATTGCCCGGGAGCACGATGCCGCCTGCGGTTTTCTGCTCTTCCTCGACGCGACGGACGACGACGCGATCGTGCAAGGGACGGATATTCATTGCTCTCGTTCTCCTAATGAGTTGATGTGCCATGACAAAAGCCACAACGGGGCCATACGATTTCCGGAAGCCCGACTTCCGGAAAGAAGGCTTGAGCCTTCCTTGTTGATGGCCGACCAGACAGGCTGATCGGCCGAATCACGTTGCTAGCCCATGAGTGGGGGCTGGTTGCAATCTTTCAAGGGATTGCATGAAAAAAAATTTGTTTACCGATGCCTGTCATGGCGATCAATGAACTCGCCTTCAAGGGGGTCGGTATCATGATCGGAATGATCGGTTTGCTTCGCTTCCCAATGTGACGAATCGAAATCGTGCCGTTCGTGTTGGCCGTGCATCGACCCTGTGCGAAACGTAAACCCTTTGACTCGTATATTGGCCCGGCTCAGCCATTTTCCCAGTAAGCGGCGGGATGTCGGAATCAGGCACATGAATCCCAACGCATCGGAGATGAAGCCGGGAGCCATTAACAGGGCACCACCGAAAATCAGTGCGGCACCCGTCAATAGTTCATCCGAAGGAAGCTCTCCGTTGGCAAAGCGTTGTTGAGCGCGCGTCAGCGTGGCAACGCCTTCGCGCCGCACCAGATGTAGCCCCAGAAAGCCGGTGCCCAGTACAAGCAGCAGGGTAGTCAGCAGACCGATTTCGCTGCCGACAGTAAACAAGATGACAAAGTCGAGCAGGGCGAACAGGGTGAAAAACAGCAAAATGGGCATAGAGACTCCAGGTTGGCGGTCTCGTGAGTAAATGGAGGTCATCCTCGCGATTTCAAGTCATGGCACCAGGAGCTGGCATACTGCCTTAGTGGTGTGTGCGGCGAACCGTAAGCATGCTATGTTATATGTGTTGCGGTGCACAATACTCAGGTACGACAGGATCGGGAGACTCTAACATGGAACTGGCAGGTGCAGTCATAGCCATCACCGGCGGCGCGCGTGGGCTGGGATACGCCATGGCCAAGCAACTCGGGCATCGTGGTGCTCGTCTGGCGTTGCTGGACCGGGAACGGGAAGCGTTGGATCAGGCTGTCAATGCCTTGCTTGACGAGGATATTGAAGCGCGCTCCTTCATGGCGGATATTGCTGATGAGGCGTCGGTCATACAAGCATTCGGTGATATCGCTAGAGAGTTGGGACCGCTTTCAGGACTGGTGAATAACGCTGGTATCACCCGAGATGGCCTATTGGTCAAAGCCAGTAACGGTCATGTCGAGAAAACAATGTCGCTCTCGCAGTGGCAGCAGGTGATCGATGTCAATCTAACCGGGACTTTTCTGTGTACCCGCGAGGCGGCAAGCCAGATGGTCGAAGCCGGCCAGTCGGGGGTGATCGTCAATATTTCCAGTATTTCCCGAGCGGGCAACATGGGGCAGAGCAACTATGCGGCATCCAAGGCGGGGGTGGCGGCATTGACAGTGACCTGGGCCAAGGAGCTGGCGAGATACGGCATTCGTGTGGGGGCGGTGGCACCGGGATTCATTGAAACCGAGATGACGGCCTCGATGCGGCAAGACATGCTGGAAAAACTGACTCGCAGTATTCCATTGGGTGCATTGGGACAGTCGGGTGATATTGCCGAGAGTGTAGAATTCATCTTCGACAATGATTATTTCACCGGGCGTGTCATTGAATGCGATGGAGGGTTGCGATTGTAGATGCGCCAGGCCAGGACATAGCCCGGCCCGGAGAGTCATAAGGGTCAGAATTCGACCTGGTCGCTCAAGTCGTCGACGGTCGCATCGCCGATGCCTTTCACCCGGGTGATGTCACTGGCATCGCTGAAATCGCCATTCTCTTCCCGATCCTCGACAATGGCTTCCGCCTTGACGATGCCGATACCGGGTAGTTCCGCTAGTGTTTCCGCATCAGCGGTATTGACGTTGATCTTGTCCTGGGCGAAAGCCAGGGATGTCAGACCCAGTGTCAAGGCGAAGGTCAAGGTAGTGAAAACGTTCTTCATGGGGTCCTTCCTCTACGGTTGATGATGCTGCCGTCTTGTCCGAGAGTGGCAGCCTTTCGTGCGATATGTTTGCTGGATACCGCTCCACCACTCTATAGGGAAATAACTCCTGGATAGATAAGATATCGCTAAAATTTCATGTAAGCTTTTGACGACAGTTTTGCGAGGTCCTGGCTTACAGCTTGTCAGTTCGACCATCGCCATGGGCTAACGGCAATCGCCATCGCTGGTACAATGCTCAGGTCACTGCCGCAAGTTTCACTGCTGGAGTCCGTTTGCCATGTCGCCCTCATCCCCCCTGATCATTGCGCTCGATTATCCATCGCTGCATGCCGCACTTTGCATGGCCGATCAACTCGACCCGAACCGATGTCGTGTCAAGGTCGGCAAAGAGTTGTTCACCCGCAGTGGGCCGGCGGTGCTCGAGGCGCTCCACGGCCGGGGATTCGAGGTATTTCTGGATCTCAAGTTCCACGATATTCCCAATACCGTTGCCGGTGCGGTTCAGGCGGCCGCCGAGCAGGGCGTCTGGATGGTCAATCTCCACGCCTCGGGAGGACGGCGCATGATGGAGGCGGCGCGTGAACGGCTCGAGCGTGAACGCCTTTCGACATATCTGATTGCCGTTACCGTATTGACCAGCATGGACGAGTCGGAGTTGGGGGCTATCGGGATCGATGAGTCGCCGGCTGCCCATGTCGAGCGTTTGGCTCGGCTGACACAGGAAAGTGGTCTGCATGGCGTGGTGTGCTCGGCACGAGAAGCATCACGGCTGAAGTCCCTGTGCGGTGATGACTTTCTCAAGGTGACGCCCGGCATTCGTCCAGCCTCCGTCGCCCATGGCGATCAGCGCCGAGTCGAGACGCCGAGAGATGCCATGGCATCGGGTAGTTCCTATCTGGTTGTAGGGCGTCCGGTGACTCAGGCTGAGGATCCCATGGCGGCATTGGCCGCAATCGAGGCGGAACTGGAGACGCGGTGATCTATTCGCCTTCGATACCGGTGACCGGTTTCGTCATTCCCCAGCTTCGGCAACGGGGGCATTGCCAGTGGAGATGGCTCCCTGAAAACCCGCATCGCGAACAGCGGTAGCGGGGGGTGGCTTCAATCAGTTCCCGGGTATGGCGTTTCAATAGCTCGATTCGTTCCCGTTCGAGGCCATCGATATCGTACCGATACAACCCCAGGAGATAGTCGATACCGCGCAGACTGGGCGTTCTGGAGAGCTGGTCACGGATGAAGTCTTCGGCTGCCTTGTTGCCTTCGCGTCGCTGTAGCGTTTCCGCTAGCAGGATGATGGCTGTCGTGAAGGCGCCGCGTTCGATCACTTGCCTGAGCGAAAGCTCCAGCCCACTGATGTCTTCAAGCAGGTGATACGCGTCACGAAGGGGCTCCAGGATGATGGGAGTGAAATCGTTGTCCTGTTCGGGAATGCGCTTCAAATAGCGAATCTCCGCTTTGTACTGGCCGGTATCGTGTTCGAGCTTGGCGAGCAGCCAGTTGGCTCGGACGCATCGGTCGTCGATGGACAACGCCTGACGCAATCGCTTGCGTGCCAGCGATGGACTGGCCGATTGCATGTTCTGCTGTGCCAGCTCACAAAGCCAGTGGGCGGCGGCCCGGCGGATGTCATCATGCTGTCGGATCAAGGTGGGTTGGGCAACATCGAGAGCGGATTGCCAGTCACGCTCCCGTTCATAGAGGTCGACCAGCAGTTTTTTTGCCGAGTGACGTGTTGAATCGCTGGATGCCTCGCGTATCAGGGTCTGCAGCAAGCGTTCGGCACGATCCAGCAGGCCGAGATGCAGGAAGTCGCGTGACAGCTCGAGCTGGACCGTATGACTCTGCGTCACGCTCAGTGTCGGTCGGGCCAGCAGGTTCTGATGAACCTTGACGGCACGGTCTGCTTCGCCCCGGGATCGAAACAGGTTGCCCAGCGCGACATGCGTTTCTATGGTGTCGCTGTTGACTTCCAAGGCGGCGACGAAGGTCTCGATGGCCTGGTCGGTTTGCTCATTGAGCAGATAGTTCAGGCCCACGAAGTAATCGCGCGACAGAGCCGGCTGCTGCCTCGCAGGCGAGCGTTGCTTCCTGTCACGGCGGCCAAGCCACCAGCCGATGGCGACCGCTGCCAACAACAGGGCCAGCAGCAGAAGATCGGGCATCTAGGGTAGTTCCTTGAGCTCCTGCATGCGCAGCCGGTCGATTTCCTTGCGCTGCTGCTGATTATGCCGTTGTGCACGGGTCAACAGAGTGCGCAACCGGAGGTAGACGCCACTCATTGCCACCATGCCAAGCACGACGCCACAAGCCAGTGAGGCCAGTAGCCAAACCGACAGCGAGGCGGGCGGTAGTTCGATCCAGATGAGATTGAGCGGTACGGCTTCACGGTTGTTGACGGCGAACAGGATGCCGAACAGCAATACCGCCAACAATATGACCGCAAGAATCACGCTTTTCAGCCAACGCATGGTGGTTTCCTTTATCGATCTCCCCGAAACGAGCGGTATCGATATCGAGAGGTATCAGTGAGCCTACATCCCGATATCGACTCTGGCCACTCAGTAACCCAGTGCCCGACTGGCATTCACTTGTTCGCGCAGTTCCTTGCCTGGCTTGAAGTGAGGCACATATTTGCCATTAAGCTCGACGGGGTCTCCCGTCTTGGGATTGCGTCCGGTTCTGGGTTCCCGGTAGTGAAGTGAAAAACTTCCAAAACCCCGAATTTCCACACGACCGCCATCGGCCAGCGCATCGGTAATGTCCTCGAGGACGATACGTACGGCGGCTTCGACTTCCTTGATCGACAGTTCAGGCTGCCGCATTGCGATCTGCTCAATCAACTCGGATTTGGTCATCGGCTTTCTCCATGCAGTCATGCCGGTCGGGACCACCTGCATCCCGACATCGTTGTTTTTTGTCTCAGCAAATCGTTCCACTCTCAGCATACTGTGTAAATTGAGATAAAACAACGGACTAGGTATGGTCCCGAAGCAAGAAAACCCGATTTTCGGAGTGGGCCGGGTGCTGGTACGACCGAGCGGCCTATCGGTATACTGATCATCTCTTTCCGCCAGGTAACAAGCGAGGTGTGTGTGAACGGTTCGGCACCTGATGAGAACGTCGAGCGCAAACGGCTATATTGGCATTCCCGCCGTGGCATGTGGGAGCTCGACTTGTTGTTGATCCCCTTTCTCGAACATCGTTATGACTGTCTGGAGATTGCAGACCAGCAGGCGTTTCGCGAGTTGATCAAACAGGAGGATCAGCATCTGTTTGCCTGGCTGATGAGGCGTCAATGGCCTGACGACTCGTCGCTAAGACGTATCGTTAAAATGATTGTCGACTATGCCGAAACCACCGGCAACGATCAGTATCGTACCCTCTAGGCTGTCGCTGCTTGTTCACGCCGGTATCATGGTGTTACCGGTGGGATTATCAGTGCAATACGCGCCCTGGTGGTTTGTCGTCACCGCGACGCTGTCCATGCTGGCCAGCGGGTATCGGCTGTTGCGCCAGCGATCGGCATGGCAGTTACGTTGGTCACCCGAGGCGTTGGGTGATGATGAATGGCAGTTCCGTGACGCGGAGACGATGCCTTGGCGACGGGTGCAGGTTCACTGCCACTACCTGGGGGCCGGGTTGTTGGGGTTGCGAATCGATGGACGCACTGCCTGGATATGGCCGGATAGCGCCGATGCCGATGTCTTGCGTCAGCTACGGCGTTATTGGGTCATGCAGTCGCATCAGTGAATTCACGGCGTATGGCAATGCCGTGATGTTCAATCCGAGTTCAGGTATTGTCGCGAGGGCCGGGGAATCCCTGATGCATGTGACGGACAGTCACGATTGTAATGGAGCCCCCGTGATTCCCGGCGGGCTTGAGCCGCTGCAACAGTCAAGGTAGCCAGGCGTGCGGCATGATTCAATTGAGACAGTGCCGGATCCGGCCTGTAGTGTGATTGCATCTGGCGAGATTGCTCACGGATTGCCTCGATCTGTCTGGCTGCTTCGTTCAGATCGTTATCGTTGCGAACGATACCGACGTAACGGCTCATCACCGAACGCAGGTGTGCCATCAAGGCTTTGACATGTGTCGGGTCAATGCAGATATTTGATGCAGATCCCGCTGGGGCGCTTGTCGTTGTGGTGTCGGAGGGTACCGGCTCGGTACGCTTGAGAACATCCGCGACCGCATGCGCGAATACCAGACACTCGAGCAATGAATTGCTCGCCATACGGTTGGCTCCATGCAGGCCGGTGTGGGCGACCTCCCCGATCGCGTACAAGTGCGGTACGCCGGTGAACCCGGTGAGGTCGGTGGCAATGCCGCCGCAACTGTAATGGGCAGCCGGCACGACGGGAATCGGATCGCGAGTGATATCAAGACCGCGTTCGACGCAGTGCGAGTAAATCGTTGGAAACTGCTGTGACACGACTTGCCGGGGGAGGTGCGTCATATCGAGCCAGACGTGACGGCACTGATCGCGCTGCATTTCTGCGTCAATGGCACGGGCGACGATGTCGCGAGGGGCCAGTTCCGCTCGAGGATCGATATCGGGCATGAACCGATGTCCCTTGATATTGCGCAGATAACCGCCTTCACCACGCAATGCCTCGCTGATGAGAAAGGGAGAACCTTCCGGGTCGTAGAGACAGGTCGGGTGAAATTGCTGGAATTCCAGGTTGCGGAGTTCGGCACCGAGTTCAGCTGCCATGATCATGCCTTCGCCACAGGCGGGATGCGGGCTGGTCGTATGCTGATAGAGCCCGCTCGCGCCCCCTGTGGCGAGAACCGTATCACTGGCTGGCAGTTCATGAAGCTGTCCCTGAGGGTCCAGACAGCGTGCGCCCAGGCAGCCGGTCTCGCGAGAGCCGAGCAATTCGATAGCCGTCAGGTCGTCTCGCAAACGGATATGGGGATGCCGCCTGACATGGTCGAGGAGGGTTTCGATTAACACGCGACCTGTCGCATCAGCGGCATGGATGACGCGCCTGGCACCATGGCCACCTTCGCGAGTCAGGTGATAGGGGTAACGGGAGCGAGGATCCGGGTCGCGAGTGAAAGGCATTCCCAGACCCAGCAACCACTCTATGGCAGCACGGCCATGGGTGACGGTATGGCGTACGGCGGCTGCTTCACATAATCCATCTCCGGCGGCGAGCGTGTCGCGTATGTGCGCTTCGATATCGTCATCCGGCGATAGCACGGCGGCTATACCGCCTTGTGCCCAACGGCTGGCTCCATGATCGTCGCTGGAGGGGCGCAGCAGAGTAATCGGCCGTCTGTCGGCAAGTTCGAGTGCCAGTGCAAGCCCGGCAGCACCACCACCAACGATCAAGAGCGAGGGGTCGGGGTGTTTCATGGGTCAATGCCTTACCGAGGAGGGAGCGATGTCGCTGGCAGCTGGTTGTGGTGCCCGGAGCCGGACTTGAACCGGCACGGAGAGCAATCTCCGAGGGATTTTAAGTCCCTTGCGTCTACCAATTTCGCCATCCGGGCTGCTGCCTATTTCTCCATTCCGGCGGTGTCGCCAAGCAGGGGAAACGTGCGGGGTAGGGGATAAAGATGGAGGCTGGAGTCGGAATCGAACCGGCGTACACGGAGTTGCAGTCCGCTGCATAACCACTCTGCCATCCAGCCTCGTTGAGTCGTGACATCCCGATGTGATGCATCATGGAGCGGGAAACGAGATTCGAACTCGCGACCCTCGCCTTGGCAAGGCGATGCTCTACCACTGAGCTATTCCCGCTGACTCGATGGCGCATTATACGGGTACGGCTGTTCCTGTCAATGTCATGGTGCTCAAGGAGTTAGGAAAATGTGTCGGAAACGCTACATGGAACGGCTCAAGTGTGGCCAGGCAGCTCGTAAATACTGAATCATCGACCATAACGTCAACAGCGCGGCGGTATAGAGTACGACCACGCCCAGCATGGCGGGAAGCGTGCCGGGGGCAAAGCCGAGCAGAATCAGCAGTGCGATCATTTGCATCGTCGTCTTGAACTTGCCGATCCATGAGACGGCAACGCTGGCACGTTTGCCCATCTCCGCCATCCATTCGCGCAACGCCGAGATCACGATTTCCCGGCCGATGATCACTAGTGCGGGAAGCGTCAACCAGGCGGCGTCATAGCGTTCGATCAGCAAGGCGAGGGCCACCGCGACCATGAGTTTGTCAGCCACCGGGTCCAGAAAGGCGCCAAATGAGGTGCTCTGGTCCCAGCGTCGTGCTAGATAGCCATCGAGCCAGTCGGTGGCGGACGCCAGGCCGAATAACAGGGCCGACAGGGGAAGGCTCCAGCTGAAGGGAAGGTAAAATACAACGACCAACAAAGGAATGAACGCGATACGTGCCAGTGTCAGGATGTTGGGAATATTCATGAAACGCTCGCGAATCCTTGCTGATGAACGAAAGCCATTATTCTATCTCCCTTGGGCGAAATCATCCATGTAGCGCTTGATGAATGGTGGTTGCCAGGCTGGCGCTGATACCTGGCACACGAGCCAGTTCATCACGGCTGGCTTTCCTGACGCCCTGCAGGCCACCAAAAAAGCGCAGCAGTTCGCGACGCCGTTTGGGGCCTACGCCAGGAATATCCTGAAGCGTCGACGTACGTCGACGCTTGTCACGTTTGGCGCGGTGGCCGCTGATCGCAAAGCGGTGGGCCTCGTCACGGATGTGCTGGATCAGGTGCAGAGCGGCGGAGGTGCCATCGAGGTCGAGGGTACTGTCGACAGTCTCGATGAACAGTGTCTCCAGGCCGGGCTTGCGCGTTATGCCCTTGGCCACACCGACGAGCCCGACATCGCTGATGCCGAGCTCCGCGAACACGTCACGAGCCATGTTCAGTTGTCCTTTACCGCCGTCGACGAGCAGTATGTCCGGACGCTTTCCTTCACCGTTGACCATGCGTTTGAAACGGCGGGTCAGTGCTTGTTTCATGGCTGCATAGTCGTCTCCCGCCGCGACTCCGTCGATATTATAACGGCGATAGTCTTCCTTGATGGGGCCTTGAGTCCCGAAGACTACGCAGGAAGCCACTGTGGCTTCACCATGGCTATGGCTGATATCGAAACATTCGAGTCGCTGAAGTGGGCGCTCGAGTGCCAGAGCCTCCCTGAGTGTTTCGAACCGTTTTTCCATCTGGGATTGGTCGGCGAGCTGGCTGGCAAGTTGTTGTTCGGCATTGATCTGGGCCATTTGCAACCATTGTGCACGGTGACCGCGGACTTCACTCGCCAGGCGAATACGTTTGCCGGCGCGTTCCGACAAGGCGCCCTGGAGCAAGGTGCCATCGGGCAGCGGATGAGAGGTGATTACCTCGCCCGGCAGTTCCCGTTGTTGGCCAAGGTAGTATTGACTGACGAACTCTCCCAGCAGAGCGGCGGAGTCCAGGTCCAGGCCATTTTCGGGGCGGTGATGCCGGGCCCCCAGCATGCGGCCCTGACGCACGGTCAATACAGAAATACTGAGTGCGCCAGGCCGTTCGGCAAGCGCAAAGACATCGGCGTCACCACCGTCGGTATCCACGAACTGGCGAGACTGGAGCTGGCGCAATTGCTGTATCTGGTCGCGTAGACGAGCGGCCTCCTCGAAATCAAGCGCTTTGCTGGCGGTCTCCATGGCACGGGTCAGGTCATCCGTCACCTGTTCGCTCTTGCCTTGCAGGCACATTATGGCGTGCTCGACATCGCGACGGTAATCGTCCTCGCTGATGTATCCGACGCAGGGCGCGCTGCAACGATTGATCTGGTACTGCAGGCAGGGGCGTGAGCGGTTGTCGAAAACGCTGTCTTCACAGTTGCGTGTCTTGAAGATTTTCTGCATCAGCGACAGGCTCTCGCGTACCGCCGTGCTGCTGGGATAGGGGCCTAGGTAGCGCCCATCATCACGCCGGCTGCGCGCGCGCTTGTACTCCAGTGCCGGGTAGGGGTGGCGGTCACTGACGAAGACAAAGGGGTAGGATTTGTCATCGCGCAACAGGATATTATATGGCGGCCGCAACTCCTTGATTAGCGACTGCTCCAGCAGCAATGCTTCCGTTTCGCTGCGGGTTACCGTGGTCTGAATATCTGCAATCCGGGAGACAAGCGCTTGCGTCTTGGCATTGAGGTTGCCGCGAAAATAACTCGCCAACCTCGGCTTCAGCCGTTTGGCCTTGCCGATATACAGCGTGTTGCCCTGGTCATCGAGCATGCGATAAACGCCAGGTGCAGAGCTGACGGTACGAAGGAATTGCTTGGCGTCGAAGTTCATTCGGAAGCGAATATCACTGTGCTGAGTGCGACTTGATCATCCAGCATAACAGGCGTCCGGCACGATGGTGAGCCTTTCCAGGCCGGAGGTCATGGAAGATCATGTCTCGCTGCGATAGCCATCGACCAGGCCATAGCGAAGTCCAAGATGCGTCAATTCGACATCGGATGTCACACCGAGTTTCTCGAAAATTCGGTAACGATAGGTGTTCACCGTCTTGGGGCTCAGGAACAGGCTGTCGGAAATCTCGCTGACACGTTGGCAATTGACGATCATTATGGCGACCTGTAACTCCCGGTGGGACAGGTTGTCGAAAGGGTTGTCTTCGGAGTCGATGCGGGCAAGGACCAATCGTTGGGCGATATCAGGGCTGATATAGCGTTGACCGGCGAAGACGGTACGGATTGCCAGCACCATGTCTGCGGGCTCGGCCCCTTTGCTGATAAAACCACTGGCGCCGGCATCCAGCAAACGCTGTGCGAACGTGTCATCGAGAAAGGCCGTGAGTACCAGGACTTGAACATTGGCGATGCCGCTGGCGATTTTTCGGGTCGCCTCGAGTCCGCCAATTCCGGGCATACGGATATCCATCAGCACGATGTCTGGGTGCATTTGACGTGCCAATGCAATCGCCCCTTCGCCATCGACAGCTTCGCCGACAACGGTGATTCCCTCTTCCGCATCCAGCAGTCGGGCAATACTGGCCCGTACTATATGATGATCGTCTGCGACTAGAACCTTTATCAAAAGAACACCCATTACGCTGTGGCCGGATGTGCCAGACACGACCATCCATGGTCAAGGAGAGCCACTATATTAGCTTTGAATGGGCTGTCTATCCAGACAGCCAATATATCGCATGGCGATTGCAGGCCGAGAGTTGACGTCGTTTGGCCGTTTGCCTATCATTCGCGGCGTTCCATGGTCGTACGCAAACGTCCTATGTGGGGCCTTAGCTCAGCTGGGAGAGCGCAACACTGGCAGTGTTGAGGTCAGCGGTTCGAGCCCGCTAGGCTCCACCACATCGAATGTCATGAGAAACGCCGCCGATGCATTTGCACGGCGGCGTTTTCGTTGCGGCAACGCATGACGTTGCGCTCGGGTGTGTCGTTCAGTTGTCGATGCGGCCCAGTAGCAGGAATTCCAGCAGCGCTTTCTGTGCATGCAGACGATTTCCGGCTTCCTGCCAGACCACGGCGCGTGGATCGTCGAGCAGCGTGGTGCTGATTTCTTCGCCACGATGGGCCGGCAGGCAATGCAGGAAGATCACGTCATTGGCTGCTTTGTCGAGTAAGCGTTCGGTCACCTGGAAACCGGTGAAGTCAGCTTCGCGTCTGGCTTGCTCCTCTTCCTGTCCCATGGAGGCCCAGACATCGGTGGTAACGAGGTCGGCACCATCGACAGCCTGTTGGGGATCGCGGACGATGGAAACACGATCCCCCGCCGCAGCCACGACCGCCGGGTCGGGATCGTAGCCTTCCGGACAACAGACGCGCAGTTGGAAAGCGAATTGACGGGCGGCATTGATCCACGAGTGGCACATGTTGTTGCCGTCGCCGATCCAGGTTGCCGTTTTGCCGCGGACATGACCTTGCCGCTCGGTCCAGGTCATGATGTCAGCCAGCAACTGGCAGGGGTGGTAGTCGTCAGTCAAGGCATTGATGACCGGAACCGAACTGGCGCTGGCAAATTCGCTCAGATTCTCGTGGGAGAACGTACGAATCATCACAACGTCGACCATTTCCGAAAGAACGCGGGCCGTGTCCCCGATCGGTTCGCCGCGTCCGAGTTGCGTGTCTCGAGGCGACAGGAATAACGCGTGACCACCAAATTGCGCCATGGCGGTTTCGAACGAGACACGCGTACGCGTTGATGATTTCTCGAAGAACATCGCGAGGGTGCGGTTGTTCAGTGGGGTATAGGTCGGCCCATGAGTCTTCAACCCATTCTTGATGGTGATGGCTCTCTGGATGAGGTAGCCCAGTTCCTCAGGCGACAGATCCAGCAACGTCAGAAAATGGCGGGTTGCCATGGCATCGCTCCGCAGAGAAAAACCTCCATCTTAGCCAGAAGCCCAGGGGCGCGCAAATGCTCTCGTGCCAATGCGCAGCATGCCGAGAAATGTCGGGGGTGTTTTAAGCAAGCCCGCACCAGTAGAATGTTCCTACACCCATTACTCGACCGCAGAACTCGGGTATTTGTCGGGTTCTGAATCGGTCATTGAAACCATTGTGGAGGCTGGTCATGAGTGAGACCGTCGAGAAAATCGAGCAGCAGATTCGCGAGAATCCTATTCTCATCTATATGAAGGGAACCCCACAATTGCCGCAATGTGGCTTTTCCGCCCAGACCGTGCAGGCGCTGATGGCCTGTGGTGAGCGCTTCGCCTTCGTCAATGTGCTGGACAATCCGGATATTCGTGCCGAACTCCCCAAAGTAGGGAACTGGCCGACCTTCCCGCAACTCTGGGTCGAGGGTGAACTCGTCGGAGGCTGCGATATCGTGGTGGAGATGTACCAGAACGGTGAGCTGGAAACCTTGATCAAGGATGCTGCTGCGCGCGCCAATGCCGGAGAAGAGCAGCGCGATTCGTGAATCTCTGACACCAGCCGGACACGGGCCCGGTCAGTCTTCCTCCATGCCCTGTTCGCGCTGGGCCAGGTTCCAGCCACCTAGATCCTTGAACCGGTTGACGATGGTACAAAACAGCTCGGCCGTGCGTTCGGTATCGTAACGTGCCGAATGCGCTTCGGTATTATCGAATTCGATACCGGCGGCCCGGCAGGCCTTGGCCAGTACCGTCTGGCCATAAACCAGCCCTGCCAGGGTGGCGGTATCGAAGCTGGAAAACGGATGAAAGGGGTTACGCTTGATGTTGCAGCGGTTGACTGCGGCGTTGAGGAAGCCGTGGTCGAAAGCAGCGTTGTGACCCACCAGAATGGCTCGGGTGCATTGGTTGCCCTTGATGGCTTTGCGCACGGGTCGGAATATTTCTCCCAGCGCTTCCTGTTCCGATAGCGCAACCCGTTTGCGTAGCGGGTCGTCCAGCCTGATACCCGTGAAATCCAGAGCCGATTGCTCGACGTTGGCATTGTCGAAAGGTTCGATATGGAAGGCGTAGGTGGCTTCGGGCATCAGATTGCCTTCCGGGTCCATACATAGCGTGACGGCAGCGATTTCCAGAATCGCATCACGCTGGGGATCAAAGCCGCCGGTTTCGATATCCACCACCACCGGTAAAAAACTGCGAAAACGTTGCGCCATCAGCTCGCGGGCGTGTGCCTCGCTCATCCATTTCTCCCTTCCCGAACATTCCAGACCTTGTCACACGGGGGCGCTTGGTCGATGTCGGCCTTGGTAATCGCCGGCGTCCCATGGACTGCGCGCCAGTCTAGCAGTTTTGCACCTCAAACGTCGCGTGGTGGCGGTATTCTCGAAAGCGTAACAACGCTATAATCATGGGATTCTCTCATTGTTACAGGAGCCCAGTATGTCCGATGTCAAGAAGGTCGTGCTCGCCTATTCCGGCGGCCTGGACACGTCCGTGATCGTCAAGTGGTTGCAGGAAACCTATGATTGCGAAGTGGTGACCTTTACCGCGGACATCGGCCAGGGTGAGGAAGTCGAACCGGCACGTGCGAAGGCTCAGGCACTTGGCGTCGAGGAGATCTATATCGAGGATCTTCGCGAAGAGTTCGTGCGCGACTATGTCTATCCGATGTTCCGGGCCAATACGGTCTATGAAGGGGAATATCTGCTCGGAACTTCCATTGCCAGGCCTCTGATCACCAAGCGGTTGATCGATATCGCCAATGAAACCGGTGCCGATGCTATCGCTCATGGTGCAACAGGCAAGGGCAATGATCAGGTTCGGTTCGAACTGGGCGCCTATGCCCTCAAGCCCGGTGTCAAGGTCATCGCTCCTTGGCGCGAGTGGGACCTGACATCCCGTGAGAAGCTGATGGCTTACTGTGAAAAACACGACATCCCTGTCGATTTCGCTGCCAACAAGAAGAAGTCACCTTACTCCATGGATGCCAATCTGCTGCACATCTCGTATGAGGGGGGCATCCTCGAAGATCCTTGGCTCGAAGCCGAGGAAGACATGTGGCGTTGGAGCGTGTCTCCTGAAACGGCGCCGGACACGCCGACCTATATCGAGCTGACCTTTGAGCAGGGCGACATCGTGGCCATCGACGGTGAGCGCCTCAAGCCTCACGACGTGTTGAGCAAGCTCAATAAGCTAGGGGGAGATAACGGCATCGGTCGTCTCGACATCGTCGAGAATCGTTACGTAGGCATGAAGTCGCGTGGCTGCTATGAAACCCCGGGGGGGACCATCATGCTGCGCGCGCATCGCGCTATCGAGTCGTTGACGCTGGATCGCGAGGCGGCACACCTCAAGGATGAATTGATGCCCAAGTATGCGGAGGTGATTTACAACGGGTATTGGTGGAGTCCCGAGCGCCGAGCCCTGCAGGCAGCCATCGATGAGACTCAGTCCCATGTCTCCGGCGTCGTGCGCATGAAACTTTACAAGGGCAGTGCGACGGTGGTCGGCCGTAAATCGGAGCAGTCGCTGTTCGACGAATCGATCGCCACATTCGAGGATGATGCCGGCGCTTATGATCAGAAGGATGCCGAAGGTTTCATCAAGCTCAATGCCTTGCGGTTGCGTATTGCCGCATCCAAGGGCAGAAATGCTAGCTGAAGACCAGCGGGGAGGGGTGGTCGCATGTTGAAGAAACTGTTGGCCGGATGGTTCGGAGGAGACGAGAGTGCCTCCGCTGAAGCGGAGCCGGTGGAGTACAACGGCTATCTCATCGTTGCCGACCCCCAGGATGTCGGCGGTCAGTACCGAGTGAGCGGCTGGATTCGTAAACCGGTCGAGGGGGGCGAGCTCCTCGAACATCGTTTCGAACGCTCGGATGTCGTGCCTGGACGTGAAGCGTGTGAGGAGTTGATGGTCAGCAAGGCACAGCGCTTCATCGATGATCTGGGCGATGACATGTTCGAGTCATCATCTTCCTGATGCAGGGCGAGAAGCGCCATGCGGTTTTTGCATCGCGCCTCCTCCTGGCGTCAGCTGTTTACCGGCACGGTGCCGACATCTCCTGACTCGTTGCCGGCGTTGCTGAGCCCGTTGGCCGATGCGTTGTCACGTCTGGGCCCTGCGCCGTCGTTATCGGATGCCAAGCAATGGCAGCCGATCCTGGTTGATGCACTATGGCGATTGGATCTCCCTTCCTGGCGTATCTGTCAACTCATCAGCGATCACGACAAGTGGCTGTATCGGTGTGCCATCGATGAATCGCTCGATGAGCTACGCGTAAAGGGGTGGGGAGAACCGCCCGCTCGCTTCTGTGTGCTGGTACTGGGGTCGGTGGCGCGTCATGAGAGTCTACTGGGGCCCGACCAGGACAATGCCATGATCGTCGAGGACTATCCCGACGCTCGGCATATCGAAATCGATGGTTACTTCCAGGCGCTGGCGGCACGTTTTACGGCACGGCTGGATGAAGCGGGAATACCGCTGTGTCAGGGCCATGTGATGGCACGCTGGCCAATGTGGCGCAAGCGCCTGAGTGAATGGTGTGAACAGCTTGATATCTGGAGTGCCGAGCGACGGATCAAGCGAATACAGCAACTCAACATCCTCACGGATTTCACCTCGATATACGGAGATATCACGCTTGCCGATCACCTGCGGCATCATCTCGTGAGCCGACTGAGCAGGTCGGCATTATGTCTGGACGAGATGTCGGCATTGCTCGGTGAAGTCCCCGTGGCGCTGGATCGTTTCGGCCGCCTGACGGGTGATGGCAAGGATGCCCCTCATGAGCGTGCGATCAATCTCAAGCGGCAAGGCGTGATGCCGATGGTGAGCGCGGTTCGTCTGTTGTCGCTGAGGCACGGTGTCAGGCAGGTCGATACCCGGGACCGATTGAACGAACTGGTGGTCGGCGACGTGCTTGATACCGACAGTGCCCAGGCTTTCATCGCGGCTCTCGACCGCCTGCAAGCCATCCTGCTGGACAACCAGATGACTAGTCTCAAGGCAAAAGGTCCCGCCGATGGTTGGGTCGATACGTCCCAGTTGACAGAGGAACAGCGCTTGCTGCTACGTCATGATCTCCAGCAGGTCCGTCGTCTGATCCATCATGCCAGGCAATGACAGTCTCACAGCCAAGTGCCGACCAGGCTGTGATGTCTTCGCTCTGCTACCGGGCATCTTCATGTTGACGAGGCTGAGCGGGCGCTTCCGGAAGCTCCATCACCAAACAGGCTCCCCCCAGGGTTGGTGCATCCTCAACCCACAATCGCCCTCCCAGGTGGGCGACAATCCCCCGGCTTATCGGCAAGCCCAGTCCACTGCCTCGGGGTCTTCCCTGTGCCTGACTGTGACTGGCGCCAGGCTGATGAATCTGGTGGAACTTCTCGAACACCCGTTCCCGTTCTTCGGGGGCGATACCGATGCCATTGTCCTCGACGCTGAGGCGAAAACGGTCCTTATGGCGAGTCAACGTCAAATGCACTTGCGGGGACTGCTCATCGGCGAATTTGCCGGCATTGTCCACCAGGTTGATGATGACCTGCTCTAGACGGTCGGGGTCTCCTATCACTGGTGAAGAATCGGTGGCAATATCGACCGTCAGGGTGACGCCACGATCATTCTGAACGTGCTGCAGGGTATCAATGCTCCGCTGCGTCAGGGTGACCAGGTCCAGGGGTTGGGGATTGAGTGTGAGACGACCCGACTCGAGACGCGCCAGGTCAAGAATTTCCTCGATCAATCGTGACAGGCGCTGACTCTCCCAGACGACGACATCGAGAAAATGTTCCCGCTTATCGTCCGGTAGCTCCCGGTTGTCACGCAGGATTTCAGCAAAGGCACGAATCGATGTCAGTGGGGTCCGCAATTCATGGCTGACCATGGCAACGAATTCATCCTTGAGTCGATCCAGTTCCCGCAAGCGCTCATTGGCGCTACGCAGTTCTTCACCGATACGTGCCAATTCACGAGACTTCTGTTCGAGACGCCGGTTGTACTCCAATGTCTGAGACGTCGTATCGAGAATGCGCAGTACCGCCTCCAGGTCGAGTGCCTCTCCCTGAACGACGGAATGAATCAATACGCGAGCCGAGGCGTTACCCAGCGCTCCTGCCAACGCTTGTTCGGCGCGGGCAATGGTTTCCGGTGCGACGGGATGCTCGTTGCCATGGTCGCCTTCGTCTGTCATGAGAATCCGTTGCGTGGCCGAGGTACCGAGATAGCGGCCGAGTAAGGTACGCAGCTCGCCTTGGGTCGTTCGGCCCTGCCATAGTGAGCGGTAGACCAACGAGGAATGCTGGGCTTCGGTGAAGAGTGCCGCTTGTGTCTGCTCCAGCCGACTGGACTGGCTGAATAGCGAGACCCCGATCAGGAGACCGGTATTGGCCAGTAGACTCCATAATAGTGAGTGGCTATAGATATCCCAGTTTTCCAGTCCAAAGAGTGCATAGGGGCGAAGCCATTCCAGCCCCATCAGTCCCCGTTCGATAAAATCGGCATCCAGCCAGCCTGACTGGGCAAAGCCAGGAATCAACAATGTATAACACCACAGGGTGAAACCGGCGATGAGCCCGACAATCGCACCTTGCCTTGTGGCGCCACGCCAATACAGGCCGAGCAGCAATGCGGGAGCGAACTGAGCGGCGGCAGCGAAAGATACCAGGCCAATGGTGACGAGGCTGTACGCATCGCCAAGCAGTGCATGGTACAGGTAGCCGAGCAGTAGGATCAGCACGATGGCGATGCGGCGTATGCCCAACAGCCAGCCGGACAAGTCGCGACGATTGTTGAGATGAAGGCGTTTCGAGCGCAATAGCAGTGGCATGATCAGTTGGTTGCTGACCATCGTCGACATGGCGATGGTTTCGACGATGACCATGCCGGTCGCCGCCGAGAGCCCACCGATGAACACCAGTAAGGGGAGTCCTTCCAGGCCGGCGGAGAGGGGCAGTGTCAGTACGAAACTGTCCGGGTCCTGGCCGGCGTCGGCGATCAGCAGCCCCGCCAGGGCTATCGGAATCACGAAAATGTTGATGGCGAACAGATAAAGAGGGAACAGCCAGGAAGCCCGTTTGAGGTGCGTCTCGTCGACATTCTCGACCACCAGGATCTGAAATTGGCGGGGTAGCGTCAAAAAGGCAAGAAACGCCATCACCAGGGTGCCGACCCAACCTACGGCACCGCCAGGCACGGCGTCCAGGCTGAGTAGCCGTGTCAGGTCATCTGTCTGGCGAGCCGTCGCCAGCAAGTCGCCGGGGCCATTGAAGATCACAAAGACGGTGAAGAGTCCCACGCACAGGAACGCCACCAGTTTGATGAGTGATTCGAAGGCGATGGCCGCCACCATGCCTTCATGGCGCTCGCTGGCGTCGAGATGGCGGGTGCCGAACAGGATGATGAAAACCGCGAGAACAAGGGCGACCCAGAACGATTTGTCGTTCCAGAAACTTTCCTCTGCCATGCGCAATTCGGGAGCTTGGGGGTAATTCATGAGCACGGCATGGCTGAGCGTAATGGCCTTGAGTTGCAATGCGATATAGGGCGTGATTCCGATCAGCGCGATGATCGCCACGAGAACACCGACCTCCACGCTTTTGCCATAGCGGGCACTCAGGAAATCGGCGATCGAGGTGATGCGTTGCGTGCGGGCGATACGCACCATCTTGCGAATGATGAACGGACTGGTCAGCATCGCCAGCGTCGGGCCGAGGTAGATCAACAGGAAGCTAGGTCCGCCTTCGGCTGCTCGCCCGACGCTCCCATAGAAGGTCCAGGCGGTGCAGTATACGGCAATGGACAGTGCATAAACGGTAGGAGAGCCGATGATGGATCGCCCCTGTTCGGCGCGTCGGTCCCCCCAGGCGGCGATGACGAAAAGCAGGGCGAGATAGCCGAAAGCGATACCCAGGACAATGGGGTCGGTCCTCATGGGCCATCGTCCCCGTGCTGCTCGTCATGTGAAGGGTATTCCATCAACCAGGCGGTCAGAGCGATCACAAGCCCCCAGGCGACGAATAGATAAAACGACAACGACGTAATGCCACTGGGGGCGTAGCGATCGAAGATCAATATCAGCGGGGGAGAGAATAGCAATATGGCCAGGCCGATCAGGGCGACCAGTCGCTCTTTGCGCTTTGCCGGACTCATGCGCTGGCGTCCTCCTTGTCGAAAGCGCTGGCCTGGAGCGTCAGGAGCTCTTCGAGTGTGACAATGCCGCGCGCTTCCAGACGCGGCAGCAACGCAAGCCATAGTGATGCGGTCAGACGGGCGTCCCCCAGTGCCGTGTGTCGGGCGCCGGGAGGGGATGGCAGGTCGAACCGGGCAACCAGCGTATCCAGGTCATGGCCATCCAATCCTTCATCCAAAGCGCGTGAGATAAGCAACGTGTCGATAACGGGCATGTCGAACTCGACACTGTGGCCGGGGGGATGGATCGCCAGCATGTCGAAAGCCGCGTTATGTGCCAGCAGAACAGCGTCGCCGGTGTAATCCCGAAACCGGGGTAGCGCGATGTTCAGAGGGGGAGCACCTTCGACATCGTCATCCGTCAATCCATGGATGGCCGTGCTATCCGGTGGAATGGAGCGTCCCGGGTCGATACGTTGGTCGAAGGTGTCATCGGCCAGCAATCGGTTGTTGACGATGCGGCAAGCGCCCAGACTGATGATGGTATCGCCGCGGCGTAACGCCAATCCGGTGGTTTCGGTGTCGAAAGCCACGATCTCGAGAGTTCTCAAGGGGCGCTGCATGACGGCGGTATCCGGTGGCGGAAGTTCGGCGATACCGAAGTCGTGGAATTCGGGGCGTGGCGGTCGTGGTGTCTCGGGTGCTCCGACCTTCTCCACTGCGGGTAATGGCAGCCGCAACCGGGCATGATGTCGGTCCGCATCGGGTAGACTCCAGAGGTCGCTATCATGATGTCGTAACAGGTCGCCAATCGTCGGTGATAGCGGCAGGGTTTCGATCTGCATGCCGCACCAGGTGGATAACTCCTGCTGACGTACAGGATCGCCGACCCAAATCAAGTCGAGATAGATGCGCCGATTCCCCAGACAGATTTCCGCTTCGAGTGTCGCCTGGCAGGAATGCGTGGCGAGGCGTTCCAGAAGTCTTTCCAGTAGCACCAGTAAGGCAGGAGCATCAGCCTTGAGCCAGGCGGGAATGCCGATGGGCACGAGATGAATCGGCGTGGAGTACAGCCGAGCATTGAGCGACTGAAAAAGGTCATTCGACCAGACGGGGACCAGACGATCCCCTTCACGCCGCATTTCGTCGAGCAATGCTCCCAATTGCTCGAGATGCTTGTTGAGGGCGAGACTCTCCTCTTCGATCACCGTGTCGAGGCGTCGATGAAAGTGTGTATCGGCTTCCGATGATTTTTTCCCCTGATGTATCAGGACGCTGGCGGCACTGCTCAGGCTGGCGCTATGACGACGTAGATCGGGAAGCAGGTCACCGAGTTGACGTCGGTATGTCATATCGTTTGCCCAGTTGTCCGTGGCATCACGCAGTATCAGGAGTGTCTCTCTCTGAGTGGCCGATATACGTCGCAGAGTACAGTGCAGCCATCGCTCGCCGAAGGGGACATAGGCTTCACGCGGTGAGCCATCATCGGGCAGAGTCTGAAGGGCATCATGTAGGCTGCGCGTGGTAAGCAGGTTATCCAGGCGCTTCCCCAGACCCAGCCCGTGACATCCTTCAAACAATGTCTCGGCGGCGTGGTTGAATAACACCAGGCGCTGGTGCTGGTCACACAGCAACAGCGGGATGTCCAGGATTTGTAGTAGTGCTTCGAGTTCACGACGGATCCGGGCAGCACTGCGGGCACCATCCGTGTGAGCGGTCTCCAGTCGTTGGCGGTCATTGCGCCACCCCTCTCGGAGGCGTTCGAGATCCGGTGTCAGCCCCTGCAGCCATCCTTCGAGAGGGAAATCATCACGAGCATCCGGATTGGCAGCCAAGCGTGCCAGCAGAACATGTAGATGGCGAAGCGGTGTGATCAAGCGCCGGGATAGCAAGAGACCGGAGAGACAGATCGTCACGCTCGTCGACAGGCAGGCCAGCCAGAGCAGCAACTGGGCAATGCCGGTTGGGGACAATCTGGCATCGAGCCACAATGCGGTGAAAATGCCGCCAAATAGCGTCAATCCACCGAGCGCCAACCAGATGCCGAGCAGGTGCTGGTGCTTGGGCAAGTGGCGATACGTCATGGCTCACCCCTGCTGAGCAGTGCTTGGACTTTTTCTATAAGAGCCTGGGTCGAGAACGGTTTGGTGATGTAATCGTCGGCACCCAATGCCAGTCCCTTTTCGCGCTCCACTTCGCGGCCATGGGCCGTCAACATGATGATCGGCAATGTCGCGTGTTCCCGTGTGGCACGAAGTCGTTCCAGTACATCGAAACCACTCATGCCGGGCAAACTGATGTCAAGGAGCATCAAGTCCGGGGGCATTCGAGCGATATCTGCCAGGGCGCTTTCGCCATCCATGGCCGTCGCCACCTCGAAACCGGCTTGTTGCATCAAGAATTCCAGCGACAACACGATGTTCGGCTCATCATCCACTACCAGGATTCGGGCCATGTGCGCCTCCTTTGCCTCTATTTCTGGAGTCTAGTGCGCCGTTGCCACGATGCGAAAGACGACCTTGGCAGGAGGTGATAGGGTAATGTCTCCGCTTCACATCGTCAGGGAGAGTACGATGATCAAGGTGCATCATCTGGAGCAATCGCGCTCACAGCGAGTGGTCTGGCTGCTCGAAGAGCTGAGTGCGGAGTATGAACTCGTGACCTATCGGCGCGACCCGAAGACATTCCTGGCGCCGGCATCGCTCAAGGCGGTGCATCCGTTGGGAAAATCGCCAGTGATCAGCGATGAGGAACGTGGAGGTCGTGTCATTGCCGAGTCCGGCGCTATCATCGAGTATCTGCTCGAGCGGTTCGGTGATGAGCAATGGCTACCACCGGCAGGCAGTGACGAACGGCTTCGATACCGGTTCTGGTTGCATCATGCCGAAGGCTCTGCCATGCCACCGCTCGTGATGCATCTCGTGTTCTCGCGGCTCGGCAAGCCACCGGTGCCTGCGCTGATTCGTCCCATCGGCAGATTGCTCGGCAACGGGGTACAGCAACAGTTCCTCGAGCCTCAGATCGAAGCTCTCTTGACGTTGTGGAACAGCGAGCTGTCCCGTTCTCGTTGGTTCGCCGGCGATACCTTTACCGCCGCGGATATCCAGATGAGTTTTCCGGTGCAGGCAGCAAAAATGCGGTCAGGACTTCACGGTTACCCTCATCTGGAGGCATTTCTCGAACGCATGCGTGATCGCCCAGCCTATCAACGTGCGATGGAACGTGTCGGAGAACCGGGAGCGCTCGGTTCGTCGTGAGCCACTCAAATCATTCAACTTTGGATGTATTTTAGTGGTAACAAACTGATTGGCGATGGATTTATGGTTCTCAAGCCATCATCATTAGGCGCGTAACCATTTCGACGGTAGATAACAGTACTCAATCCAAGGAGTCGCTCTCATGAGTGCAATCGTCCTATTGGTGATAGGCCTTGGTGCCATGGCCTTGGGTTACTTCGTTTACTCGAAGTTCATCGCCGAAAAGATTTTTCGTCTGGACCCTGACTTTCGCACGCCCTCTTATGAATATGAGGATGGTGTCGATTATGTGCCGACCAACCGGTATGTCCTCTGGGGACACCATTTCACCTCCGTGGCGGGCGCAGCACCGATCGTCGGTCCGGCCATTGCCGTTATCTGGGGTTGGTTGCCGGCGTTTTTGTGGGTCATTCTAGGGACCATCTTTTTCGCTGGTGTGCATGACGCCGGAGCGATCTGGGCCAGTGTCCGCAACAAGGCCAGGTCGATAGGGGCTCTGACCGGTGATGTCGTCGGCAAGCGGGCACGTAGCCTGTTCATGATCGTCATCTTCCTGGTGCTGCTGATGGTCAACGCGGTATTCGCCGTGGTCATCGCCGGGTTGATGATGGACTTTTCGAGTGCCGTAGTACCGGTCTGGGGTGCCATTCTGGTGGCATTGATCATCGGGCAGCTTATCTATCGTCGTGTACTGAGTCTGCCAATGGTCTCTATTCTCGGCGTGCTCGCTCTCTACGCACTGATTGGCCTCGGGCCCTCGGTTCCGCTGCAGATGCCGGAGTCGGTCGGTGGCATGTCCGGTAATGCTGTCTGGATTCTGATCCTGTTCGGTTATGCCACGATCGCCTCGTTGCTGCCGGTCTGGATGCTGTTGCAGCCGCGTGACTACATCAATGGACTCCAGTTGTTCATCGGCTTGATCATCCTCTATGGCGCTATTCTGCTGATGAATCCGAGCATGGTGGCGCCGGCGTTCAACGGCAACGTTCCCGAGGGAACGCCGTCGCTGGTGCCGCTCCTGTTCGTCACGATCGCCTGTGGTGCAATCTCCGGTTTCCATGGCCTGGTCTCGTCGGGCACGACGTCCAAGCAGTTGAAGAAGGAAACGGACGTTCGCTTCGTCGGTTACTTTGGCGCCATCGGAGAAGGGTCGCTGGCGTTGGCCGCCATTCTCGCCGCGACAGCCGGCTTTGCCTCCTTTGCCGACTGGGAGAGCATGTATTCGGCATTCGGACAGGGCGGAGTCACTGCCTTCGTCGAAGGGGGCGCCTATATCATCAATAATGGCCTGGGGTTACCGGAAGCCACGGCCGCGACACTGCTGACCGTCATGGCCTCCCTGTTTGCCGGGACGACGATGGATACCGGTTTGCGCCTGCAGCGCTATATCTTTCAGGAGTGGGGCGAGATCTATGGTCTCGACTGGATGAAGAAGGGGGTGCCGGCAACGCTGCTGGCGGTTGGCAGCTGCCTGTTGTTGGCTTTCGGTGCCGGTGGCGCCGATGGTTCCGGTGGTTTGATCATCTGGCCACTGTTCGGTACCACCAACCAATTGCTGGCCGGCCTGACGCTGCTGGTGATCACTGTCATGCTGGTGAGGCTCAAGCGACCCATGTGGTACACCTTGGCACCGCTTTGCTTCCTGTTGGTCATGACGGTAGCGGCACTGCTCACGCAACTGCGTGGCTTCTATAATGACGGTAACTACTTCCTGCTGTTCCTGGACATCGTGGTA
This sequence comes from Aidingimonas halophila, assembly GCF_900106955.1. Lineage (GTDB taxonomy): Bacteria > Pseudomonadota > Gammaproteobacteria > Pseudomonadales > Halomonadaceae > Aidingimonas > Aidingimonas halophila. The sequence continues at coordinate 64,222 of NZ_FNNI01000011.1, forward strand.
TTGATTGCCGCGGTCTTCGTCTCTCTGGAATGTGCAGCGACGCTCAAGCGGCATCGTCGCGAGATGGCCCAGCAGCAGGAGTAAGTTTCAGCCACGCGACCCTGCGGTCGAGGAGTGAAGATGAAAGACGATCGTGACGATGACCGAAAGACGCGTCGCGATGGGTGGCGGGCCTGGTTGAGTCAGGCCCGCTTCTTCGCCGAAGAGGTATATTCGGCACGTTATCGCGGTGCCATCGCGCGTGCTCGCCGTGATGAAGATGACTTGTTCATGCTGCTGGTCTTTTCGGAAATGATGGGCGTCCCCAATCCGGCGTCCTACTATACCCTCGAATTGCAACCACTGTTGCTGGAGCGTTTTCACGACTGGCACAAGCGAATGGGAATGGAGCGTTCTCCGCTCGATCATTTTCGCTGCTGCTAAGTCGGTGGCACGCTGTTCAATGCCTTGACGATGGAAATCGAGCGGTGTCTGATGCCGCTCGGTTGTATTGTCGGTTGGGGAGTTTTCATGAAGCATCTACTCGATCGCCGCTTGCTCTGGGTTGGCGGCAAGGGGGGTGTCGGCAAGACATCGGTGGCAGCAGCGCTGTCAGTACTGGCCGCGCGCCGGGGGAGGCGTGTGCTGGTAATCTCGACCGATCCGGCCCATAGCCTTGGCGATGTGTTCGATCGTCCGCTGGGCGACGAGCCACGTCGGGTATTGCCCAACCTCGATGCGATGGAGATCGACCCCGATGCCGAGGTCGACGCGCATCTCAAACGGGTGACCGATCAGATGCGGCGCTTTGCCGCACCCGAGATGATGTCGGAACTGGAACGCCAGATGCGTACTGCCCGTCAGTCGCCCGGCACTCAGGAAGCCGCGCTGTTGGAGCGTCTGGCGCGATTGGTGACGACAGAAGACGAGGCGCATGATTCGATCATCTTCGATACGGCGCCGACAGGTCATACGCTGCGTCTGCTGACGCTACCTGAGACGATGGCGGCCTGGACCGATGGATTGCTGTCTCATAACCGCAAGTCCGAGGAACTGGGCAAGGTTCTCAAGCACCTGACTCCCAAAGGTGGCCGCGATGTCTCGACGCCCTTCGATGACCCTCAGGAGGATGCGTTGAGCGATCTGGAGGGACGCACGCGTGATATCGCCCAGACTCTGCTGGATCGTCGTCGTCTCTTTCATCGTGCCCGTCGACTCATCGCTGATCCCGACGTCAGTGCCTTCCTGTTCGTGATGACGCCGGAGCGCCTGCCGATTCTCGAGACGGCTCGAGCAGTACAAGCTCTCGAAGACGCCGAAATTGCGGTTGCCGGAACGGTCGTCAACCGCGTGATTCCCGAAGATGCCGAGGGTGAATTTCTGCAGCGTCGTCGCCACCAGGAAGCGACCTACCTGCAGCGTATCGACCAGGAGTTGAAGCATCTCGAACGACCGCGCCTGCCTTGGTTATCCACTGATATTCAAGGGCTGGATGTCCTTGACACGCTGGCTGATGAGCTGGAATCGGCAGGTTTTTGAAAGGGCGTCTTGTCAATGAAGGGATTGTTGCTATCGGCCTATGAGGCGGTCAGTCATCGTCACTGGGCGATCGGTCTACAGCGACATGTCGCCGACATCGACTGGCATGTCCTGACGCTGAAGCCTCGCCATTTCCGCTGGCGTATTCGAGGAAATCCGTTGAGCTGGATGCTGGAAGCGGGCGAGACACTGTCGCGCGAATACGATGTCGTTCTGGCTACGTCGATGGTGGATCTGGCGACTCTGGTCGGCTTGTATCCGCATCTTGGCCGGGCACGGAAGATCGTCTACTTCCATGAAAACCAGTTTGCCTACCCGTTGGCTGCTGGCCAGAAGCCGCAAGGTGAGCCCTTGATGGTGAATCTGTACTCGGCCCTGGCTGCTGACCGGGTGGCTTTCAACACGGCTTACAATCGCGACAGCTTTCTCGAAGGCGCGGCCCGGTTTTTAAAACGTATGCCGGAGCGGGTGCCGATTGGTGAAACGTTGACACGTATCGCTCAAGACGCCTACGTCATACCAGTGCCGATCGATGACAGCCCGAGCGCCGAAAGTACGTCAGCACCTCGTCAGGGGCGGCGAATCGTCTGGAATCATCGCTGGGAGTATGACAAGAACCCGGAAGATTTCTTTGCGGCCTTGCTGGGGCTACAGGATCAGGGGGTTGAATTCGAAGTGGCCGTGATGGGACAGCGGTTTCGTCAGCATCCGGCGATTTTCGAGGAGGCCCGGGAACGCCTGCAACAGCGGATACTGTGTTGGGGCCCCCAGAGCGATAGCGCCTATTGGGAGATCCTGTCCGGTGCCGATATCGTCGTCTCCACCACCTGGCATGAATTTCAGGGGCTATCGATTATGGAAGCGGCGCAACAGGGTTGCCTGCCGTTGGTTCCCGATCGTTTGTGCTTTCCGGAACTCTACCCGTCGGCTTATCGATACAACGGTACGCGAGAGCATCTTGAAGCGCGTCTTGCGGACTGGCTACAAACGCCGGAGACACGGCCACAACCGCTCGATGTTCGTCCCTGGCAGTGGTCGAACCAGGCAGCGTCCTACCGCGAGTTGTTACTGCATTAAAGCTCTGTCTTGTCCTGGTATTCGCAGAGGTCTTCGATCACGCAACTGCCACAGCGAGGCTTGCGTGCCATGCAAGTATATCGGCCGTGAAGGATCAGCCAATGATGAGCATCCTTGCGGAACTCCCGGGGTACGTGGCGCATCAGCTTTTCCTCGACTTCGACGACATTCTTGCCAGGCGCGATTCGGGTACGATTCGAGACCCGGAAGATATGGGTGTCCACGGCAATGGTGGGCTCACCGAACGCGGTGTTCAAAATGACGTTAGCCGTCTTGCGACCGACACCGGGCAAGGCTTCCAGTTCCCGGCGCGTACGGGGTACCTGTCCGTCATGTTGTTCCACCAGAATGTGGCAGGTCTTGATCAGGTTTTCAGCTTTGGAGTTATACAGGCCAATGGTCTTGATATATTCCTTCAGACCCTCGACGCCCAGATCGAGTATGGCCTGTGGGGTATTGGCAACAGGGAACAGGCGTGCCGTCGCCTTGTTGACTCCCACATCGGTGGCCTGAGCCGAGAGCAGGACTGCCGTCAGGAGTTCGAAAGGCGTGTGCCAGTTGAGTTCCGTGGTCGGCTCCGGCATGGAGTCACGCAATCGGCAAAATATTTCGTAGCGTTTCTGGGCGTTCATAGTCGCTCTGTGGTTCTATCGAATAGTGCCGGTGACGCGCACCCGGCGGCTCTGCGCAGATGTTGGCTGTTGCCTTTGACGACGTTTCGCCAGGCGGCCGTCGATCCAGTTCTTCAAGGCGATCAGCAGTCCGGTAGCGAAGAAGGCACCGGGCGGCAACACCAGGAACAGAAAATCGTAATCCGGAAAGACCGTCATTTGCCAATCCGCAGCTATGGGACCAAGCAACTGGTGCATGTCGGCGAACAATGTCCCGCTACCGAATAACTCTCGAATACCGCCTAACAGAATCAACACGCTGGCAAAGCCAAGCCCCATCATCAGGCCGTCAGTGGCAGCCGGTAGTATCGGATTTTTCGAGGCGAACGCATCAGCACGCCCCAGGATGGCACAGTTGGTCACAATCAGGGGAATGAAGATGCCAAGCGTCCGATGCAATTCGAAGGTGTACGCCTGCATCAGCAGGTCGGCACATGTCACGAACGCGGCGATGATCATCACGAACGCAGGAAGACGCACGCTATCGGGGACATGATACCGTATCAATGACACCGAGATATTGGCGCCAACCAATACCATCAGAGTAGCCAGACCCAGTCCCAACGCGTTGACCAGGCTGTTACTGACGGCCAACAGTGGGCACAGCCCCAGCAATTGCACCAATGCGGGATTATTGCTCCATAAGCCATTGCGGGCGAGGTCGTTGAACTGGCTCATCGATTATTGTCCTGTCCCTTATGTTGCCACCTTTCGCTTTCTTCATCGGCGAAAACGAGTGTGTGATGCACCGCCTTGACCACGGCTCGGGGCGTGATCGTGGCCCCGGTAAAAGCATCGAATGCTCCCCCATCGGGGGCGACTCCCCATTCGTCAGGCGGGGGATCGTCCAGACTACGACCATCGAACGTATCGATCCAGTCGCTCTTGCCGTGCTCGATCTTGTCACCGAGTCCCGGCGTTTCCTGATGTTGAGTGACACGGACGCCGCTGATGGTGCCACGACCGGTGATGCCGATCAGCAGGTCGATGTCGCCGTTGTAGCCATCCTTGGCGGTCACCGGGAGAATCAGGGCTTCCTGGTCGTTGTTCGTAATATGCCAGGCATCGAAAGGTGCCGAGTGGCCCAGAGAATCGTTGGGCGGTAGCTGCAAGGTCTGATCGAGAAGCGACTGGATCGGAATGCCCTGTAAGTCGGATGGCAATACCTCACCCAACAAACGATGACGATCGGCCAGACGGTTTTCCGCAATGCGCTCTTCGGTCCAGGCACGTGTGAACGCCACGACACCTGCCGTGACCATGGCAAACAGCCCCAGACCGACAGCTGCACGGACCATCGCGGTTCGCATGTCACGACCTCCCTTCATCGGCGGTCCTCATTCGAGGAGGGCGGTGGCTTGATGCCATGATTGGGGCGTGAATGACCCTGAGCGCGTGGCTGGGTGTAATAGTCGATGAATGGCACGGTGAAATTCATCAGTAACACGGCGAAGGCGACGGCATCGGGGTAGCCGCCGGACGTGCGAATCAGCATGATCAGCAGGCCGATACCAGCGCCATAGAATAACTTGCCCCGCCGACTCGTGGCGGCGCTGACGGGGTCGGTGGCAATGAAAAACGCACCGAACAGTGTAGCGCCTCCCAATAGATGAAAAAGCGGCGATCCATGGTGACTGGGGTCGACAGCGTAGAGAACGGTAGCGGCCAGCAGGACACTACCAAGCATCGCGGCGGGGATCTGCCAGCCGATGATACGCTGGTAGAGCAGCAGCATGCCGCCGGCCAGCCAGGCCAGCGACACGGAATACCAGGCCGTACGTGCCCCTTCGGGAAGTGGTGAAGTGGCCCAGAACTCACTGGCCATGACCGTTTCGGGCTTGTTCTTGAAGGCATCCAGGGCAGTCGCACCTGTCCAGGTATCCGGCAAGGTAGTACCGGACAGGCCGGTGATGTGGAAAACGATGTCGCTGAGCGAGGGGGCTTGGCTGCTGAGCAGGCCAAGCGGGGCGGTCCATTGCGTCATGGGCACGGGAAACGAAATCAGCAACAGGGCATAACCGACCATGGCCGGATTGAAGGGGTTGTGTCCCAGGCCACCGAACAAGTGTTTGGCGACAATGATGGCCGCTATCATGCCTACCAGTAACAACCACCAGGGCGACGCCGGTGGCAGGGAGGCTCCAAGCAGGATTGCCGTGACGAGCGCGCTGTTGTCACGCAGAGTGGCGACGATGGGGCGACGGCGCAGACGCATGACGGTAGCTTCCAGGCTCCATCCCATGAGGATGGCCAGCAGGATGTTGGTGATGACCCCCCAACCGAAATGCCAGGTGAGCGTGATGATCCCCGGCAGGGTGGCGATCGCGACCCAAGCCATGAGACGGCCACTGTCACCGGGGTGACGTATGGCGGTTTGCTCGGCATGCATCAGGCTCATGATGCATTCTCCCGGGCCTCTCGTGCGGCGCTCAGGCGGGATTCCGTGGTACGTAGGTTCTCTCTTGCGGTGGCGAGTTGCACTTCCAGATCGTCGATATCTCCCTCGCCGGTCTCGCTGGCGCGGGCCAACGCTTTCTCCGCTTTCTTGACTGCTGCTCTGGCGGCCGCTTGGGCAATGCGCAGCGTCTTGATGTCGTCTTCCATGACGGCATTGGCTGCATTGTCTGTCGTTTCCGTGGGCTGACTATCTTCAGAGAGCCCCTGGTCCTGTGAACGACGGCGGATGGCCGCTTTGCGTGCCTGCCGTCGGGCCTCCTTCTCGGCCGCTTCACGCTCCATCCGCGCCTGGCGAAGTTCGAAACGATGCCGGGCATGTTCGGCTTTCAGTGCCTCGTGTCGACGGAACCGGATTTCGTCCTTGGCGGCTCGAAAATATTGTGCAAGGGGAATGTGGCTGGGACACACGAAATCGCAGGCACCACACTCGATACAGTCGAAGAGGTTGAACAGTTCGGCCTTGTCATGATCGTGCGAGCGGGCGTACCAATAGAGCTGTTGGGGCAGCAAGCCCGCAGGACATGCCGTTTCGCAGGCACCACAGCGGATACAGGGCTGTTCAGGAGGGGCGGTGGGTAATTCATCCTGTGTGGCTGCAATCAGGCAGTTGCTCGCTTTGACCAGAGGTATCTCCGTATGGGAAAGCTCGAATCCCATCAGCGGGCCTCCCATGATCAGCCGTGAAACTTCCGCCTCCCGTAGCTCTGCCGCGGCCAGCAAGTCACACATCAATGAACCGAGGCGGGCCTCGACATTGCCTGGTCGATTCACTGCTGCCCCTGTCAGTGTCACGACACGCGATACCATGGGCCTACCTTCACGAACGGCTTGTACGGCCGCGCGCAACGTACCGGGATTATGACAGAGCACACCGATATCCGCGGGTAAGCCACGACTGGGGACTTCCCGGTTCAGGAGGCGTTTGATCAGCTGCTTCTCACCGCCGCTGGGATAACGGGTTGCGATGACTCGGAGCGCGATGGGCGCATCGTCATCAGTGCCGGATGCGCGCAACGAGGCTTCCAGGGCATTGATGGCTTCCGGCTTGTCGTCCTCGATTCCGATCAGAATGCGCTCGGCACCACATAGGTGGGCCATCAGTCTGGCGCCTTCGACGACATCATCGGCATGGGTACGCAGCATGACATCATCGGTGGTGATGTAAGGTTCGCATTCGGCTGCATTGACAACGAGCGAATCGATGCGGTGATGCTCGCCGATCGCGGCCTTGATCTGAGCGGGAAAGGTCGCTCCCCCCAGACCAACGATGCCGGCATGTCGCAGACGTTCGATCAGCTCGGCGTGGTGGCTCTGGCGCCAGTTCAGTACTGGAAGCCGTTGCCACTCATCCTTGTCATCACCGTCGATGACGATGCAAGAGGCGCGCTCTCCCGAAGGATGAGGGACAGGATGCGACTCGATGGATCGGACCCACCCGCTGATACTGGCGTGAATATCGGTCGATACCATCCCCTGGGCAATGGCAATGCGTTCACCGGTTCTCACGTATTGTCCAGGCGATACACAGGGCTCGGCCGGCGTGCCGATATGCTGCTGCAAGGGCAACACGACACGAGAGGGAAGAGGGGCCGACCGCAAGGGGGCCTCAGCGGAACGCTGTTTACGAGCCGGTGGATGGATTCCTCCTGGAAAGTCGAAGTGCCTAGCCATGGATCGCCTCGTGAGCCGGGGAACTTCGGTCAGTCGCGATCAGGCCGGGAGCCGGCGTGCGTTTGCCTGGCCCTTCGGGGAATGGCCATTGCCAATCTTCAAGCGACCTCGGACGCGGAAGCATGTCGATGCAATCGACAGGGCATGGATCGATACAGAGATCACACCCCGTGCATTCATCGGCAATCACCGTATGCATGTGACGTGCTGCGCCGAGAATGGCATCCACCGGGCATGCCTGGATGCATTTGGTACAGCCGATGCACTCTTCCTCACGGATATAGGCGACCCTGGGGGCTGTCTCGGCGTCTCCATCGAGTGGCTGGACGTCGCGTCCCAGCAAATCGGCCAGATCGCGTATCGTGCTGTCACCGCCTGGCGGACACTTGTTGATACCATCTCCTTCACTGATCGCTCTGGCATAGGGTTTACAGCCGGGGTAGCCGCATTGTCCGCACTGCGTCTGAGGAAGCAGGGCATCGATCTGTTCGACGACGGGGTCGTCATCGACCCGGAAGCGCTCGCCGGCGAACCCCAACAATGCGCCGAACACGGCTGACAAGCCTGCAAGGGTCAGTATCGCGAGAACGATGCCGTTATCCAGAATGAGGTGGTCGAGCATGACGATTAAACCTGAACGAGTCCGGAAAACCCCATGAAAGCCAGCGACATCAGGCTGGCAGTGATCATCGCAATGGCCGCTCCCTGAAAGGGGCGGGGCACGTCAGCTGCTGACAGCCGTTCGCGCATGGCCGCGAACAGCACCAGTACCAGTGAAAACCCGATGGCAGCACCCAGGCCATAAAGTGTGGCTTCCATGAAACTCGACTGACGGTTCAGGGATAACAGTGCCACACCCAGCACGGCACAATTAGTCGTGATCAGAGGCAGAAATATGCCCAGTACCTGGTAGAGCAGGGGACTGGTTTTCTTGACCATCATTTCAGTGAACTGCACCACGACCGCGATCACCATGATGAAGGCGATGGTGCGTAGGTACTCTAGACCCAACGGTTCGAGCAGATAGTGAAATGTCAGGTAACTGGCAACTGACGACAGCGTAAGCACGAATGTCGTGGCCAGCGCCATACCCATGGCGGATTCGAGCTTGTTGGACACCCCCATGAAGGGGCACAAGCCCAGGAACTGCACCAGCACGAAATTGTTGACCAGCGCCGTGCTGATCAATATCAAGGCATACTCCGTCATGGCGACGCATTATACGCGCCAATCGGTGGGACGGGATAGCGGTATCAGGGAGTCATTATCTCTTTGCTGACGCGGTTCCGACCCGCCTGTTTAGCGTGATAAAGCGCCATATCGGCCTGCCGCATCAATTCATGCGGTGAGTCATTCCCTGTCATCGAGTCGGCTAAGCCGATGCTGATCGTTACGATATCCCGTACCGGGGCGGCGGCATGAGGTAAGGCCAACGACTCGACAGCGGTTCTCAAGGTTTCCGCATGATGGCTGGCATCCGCTGCCGTCAGCCCGGGTAACAGGATGCTGAATTCCTCGCCGCCCGTGCGGGCAACGATGACATCCGGGTCGCTGAAACATTGGCTCATGCACTCGGCGAGCCGGTTCAGGCAGTCATCGCCCTGTTGATGGCCATAATGGTCGTTGTAGGGCTTGAAGTAATCCACATCGATCATCATGGCAGCGACAGGTTTGCCGTGAATGCGTGCCTGATCATAAGCTCGCTGTAAACGCTCGTCGAACAGGCGGCGGTTGGCCAGGCCGGTCAGAGGGTCCCGTTGTGAAATCTCCACGAGCAGTGCCTGTTGCTGTCGTTGATGTTCTCGCAACGCCTGGAATTCGCGGGCGAGAGTGCCGATCTCATCCCGTCTCATCAGCAGTTCCACCGGAAACGGATGGGATTCATCGTCATGTTGCAACTGTTGTGTGAAGTGTGCAAAACGGCGTAACGGCCGTAGCACCATGCGTTCCAGCAGGACCAATACCAGTGCGATGACGACAAGCAACAAGCCTGCCGTCCACAGCAGTCCATAGCGAAGGGTCGTCAGGCTGGTGCGAAAACTGTCCCGGGGTATCTGACTTTGCAAACGCAAAGGGGCTCGTTCACCTTGCAAGGAAAGTGGTCGGGAGATGGTCATTCGATCACCGTCGGAACGGTCGAGTTGCAGTCCTTGTCGAGTGTCGCCATCGGCTATCGGCATGACGTCGACCGGTCGTCCGGTCCGTGCCTCGAGCGCTTCCAGCCACCTGTCATCCAGTAAGCGAACGTGAATCAGCCACCCCATAGATGGGCCGCTCTCGTCGGTACGCAGGATGGGATAAAGCGCAGCGAGCATGGGAGTGGGTTCGGCAAAGATGTGTGTCACGCCTGTCTTGGGTTGGGGATCCAGCAGTGGCTTGACGCTGTCGGCCAATGGCGATGCCCATTCGCAGGCACCGGTCAAATGACCACAAGAAGCGTAACGTCCACTCTCTGGATCGATGCCGGCGTTCCAATGAATGCCGCCTTCTGGCGTAAAGAACAGCATCAGTTGGTAATCCATGTCCTCGAACATGGCTTGGCTGAAGTTGGACGCGGCATAGCCGGCATGCTCTCCCTGCATGAAGGCATAGGTGTCGTCCCAGGTCGCCCAATCCGTGACCTGAGCCAGCAGAGCGCGCTGATCATGCAAGATGGTGCGTTCGATCTTGTCGAGTTCGTTGGCTGCCTGTTCGCGCTCCTCGGCCAGCAGGGCGGGATAGATAACGAGGCGGCCGATCAATATCAGCGCCAGGGTGGCGGTCAGCAGAAGCGCACTCAATGCTACCAGGAAGCGAGTGCGTAACGAGGAAGGAAGTGATGTCATTGGCCAAGCCCCTTTCGGGCCGATACGGTTTGTGAGATATCTCTTACAACCTGTATCGGCTGATAGGAAAGGGGCTTGAGTAATATGTGGCCGTAATCTAGGTCACTCGTTGGCCGGGCTCGGCACCGGAGTGAGGTTCCAGCAAGTAGATCCCCTGGTCGTCACCGGCCGCCAGGACCATGCCTTCGGAGACACCGAACCGCATCTTACGTGGAGCCAGGTTGGCGACCATGACCGTGAGATGGCCTTCCAGCGCTTCGGGCGAATAGGCGGAGCGGATGCCAGCGAAAACGGTGCGTGTTTCCCCGCCGAGATCCAGCGTCAGTTTCAGGAGCTTGTCTGCCCCCTCGACATACTCCGCTTTGGCGATACGTGCGATACGTAGATCCACCTTGGTGAAGTCCTCAAATGTGATTTCATCACGGATGGGGTCATCAGCCAGGGGGCCCTTGGGGGTATCCTTCATTTTCTGTTCCTCGGCCAGATCCTCCTTGGAGGCCTCGATGACGGCATTGATCTTGTCCCGCTCGACACGGGTCATCAACGGTTTGAACTTGGCGATTTCGTGGTCGAGCAACTGTTCCTGTCGTGTATGCCAGTCCAGACTCTCCAGCTTGAGAAATGCTTGGGCATCACGGGCCATCGCAGGCACCACAGGGGCCAGATAGACCATCAACTGGCGGAACAGGTTGATACCCACGGAACAGATGTCGATGACCTCTTGTTCCCGACCTCCCTCCTTCGCCAGCACCCAGGGCTCTTTCTCGGCGATATAGGTGTTGGCCTCGTCGGCGAGCTCCATGATCTTGCGCATGGCATGGCCGAACTCGCGTACTTCGTAATCGGTGGCAATCGAGTCGCCGGCCTTGATGAAGCGGGCTACGAGTTCCGGCTCCGCGCAGTGCGATGAGAGTTTTCCACCCCCGAGTTTACGAATGAAGCCGGCACAGCGACTCGCGATGTTGACGACCTTCCCGACCAGGTCGGCATTGACCCGCGACGCGAAATCCTCGAGATTGAGGTCCAGGTCATCGACGCCGGATGTCAACTTGGCGGCAAAGTAGTAACGGAGGTACTCCGGATTCAGATAGTTGGCATAGGTCTCGGCCTTGATGAAGGTACCGCGTGACTTGGACATCTTGGCACCATTGACCGTCACGAAACCGTGACAGTTGATGCCGGTGGGGGTGCGCAACCCCGCGCCTTCCAGCATGGCGGGCCAGAACAGTGCGTGGAAATAGACGATATCCTTGCCGATGAAGTGATAGACCTCGGCATCGGAATCCTTCTTCCAGAAGGCATCGAAGTCGATACCTTCGCGATCGCACAGATTCTGGAAGCTGGCCAGGTAGCCGATCGGTGCATCCAGCCAGACATAGAAATACTTGCCCGGGGCATCGGGAATCTCGAAACCGAAGTAAGGCGCGTCACGCGAGATGTCCCATTCGTTGAAGCCCGATTCGAACCACTCCATCAGCTTGTTGCGAATCTGTGGCTGGACATGGTCGTCATCGATCCAGCGTTTGAGGAAGTCGGTGAAGTCAGGCAGCTTGAAGAAAAAGTGGGTGGAACTACGGACCTCGGGTGTGGCACCGGAAATGGCCGATACCGGATTGATCAACTCAGCCGGTGTATACGTTGCACCACAGGCCTCGCAATTATCGCCGTACTGGTCATCGGTGTGACACTTGGGGCATGTTCCTTTGATGAATCGGTCAGCAAGAAACAGCCCCTTGACCGGGTCGTACATCTGCTCGATGTCCCGTGTGGCGATATGGCCGGCATCCCGCAGCGCTCGGTAAATATGTTCGCTATGGACCCGGTTTTCTTCGGAGTGGGTCGAGTGGTAATTGTCGAAGGCGACGCCGAAGCGCGCGAAATCCGCCTGATGTTCACGGCTGACCCGTTCGATCAATGCTTCGGAGGTGATACCCTCCATTTCGGCGCGTAGCATGATGGCGGTGCCATGGGCATCGTCGGCGCATACGTAATAGCATTCATGTCCCTGACTCTTTTGGAATCTGACCCAGATATCCGTCTGGATGTACTCCAGCAAATGGCCCAGGTGGATCGAGCCATTGGCGTAAGGCAGGGCGCTGGTGACCAGAATCTTGCGCGGTTGACTGGCGGTGTTCGGCATATCGTCTCTGGAATTCCGATGAAAAATCAGGCCCCGATTGTAGCCCTGTTGGCTTGCCAGTGCATCCGGTCAGCGAGTTGCAATGTATGCATGACGATACAGATGCCGATACTCTAGGATGACGGATAACAACAACGGGAGGAGAATACCATGACGGAACCAAGGGTCGCCTGCAAAGGGCCTTATGCCGTTGATGTCGTCTCCGGCAAGGCATATGTATGGTGTGCATGTGGACGCAGTGGCACACAGCCATGGTGTGACGGGACCCATCAGAGTACGGATCTACGCCCGGTGACTTACCAGCCCGACGTGAACGAGACCCTCTACTTCTGCGGTTGCAAGCAGACGTCGACACCACCGCTATGTGACGGTACCCATAACACCTTATAGCTTGCCTGTGTGGGCGGTAGTCGGTGAGGGGCCGCGCTGGCCATGCATGATTCACGAATAGCCGTCTAGCTGGCCACCTCGATGCGATTTCTGCCTTCACGCTTGGCGATATACAGTGCCTGATCGGCCTCACTATACAGGCGTTCGAATTGTTCGGCAGAGCAATGGTCGGCACAACAGGCGATGCCGATGCTGATCGTCAACTGAGCGTTGTCGGCTGCTTCCGGCATGATCATCGTGGCTATGCCCTGACGCAGCCGTTCGCACAATTGCCTGGCGCCTGCCTCATCGGTATTCGGCATCAGCAGGCAGAACTCCTCGCCGCCGACACGGGCGAGATGATCCATGTGTCGGACCAACTCACGCAATGTCGTGGCCACCTGTTGCAGGACTTGATCACCGACCGGGTGGCCGTAACGGTCATTGAGAAGCTTGAAATGGTCGATATCGATCAGAGCGATGCTGTAGGGGTGGTGTTGGCGCTTGGCCAATGCCAGTCCCTGCTTGGCTTGTTGTGTCAGCGCCCGTCGATTGTCGAGTCCAGTGAGGTCATCGGTCAGACTCAACCGCTGCATGGCGGCCTTCTGCCCGATGATCTTGACGATGGCGATCAGCAGGCCCGCCATGACCAGCAGCACGACCAGACTCAAGACGATAATGACACGATTGAGCAGCGCCATCTGGCGCTGCCGTTCTGCCGATGCCTCCAGCACCAGTTGATAGAGTTCGCTATAGGCAAAGGCTTGGCTATTGTCGATGTCCGTTGCTAGTGATGCCAGCGACCGTTGTGACGAGTCGCTGTCCATAGCCTCTTCGGTCAATGTCTCGAAGCGGGATAACAGATCATCCAGCTGATCCAGTTCTTTCTCGATGTGTCGGTAACTATCCGGTTCCAGATGGCTACGTGTCAGGTATCGACGGATACTGTCGCGACGTGTGTCAAGGAGCCATATGGTTTGCAGCAATTGTTGCCGGTGCTCTTGTTCCGGATGGTCAAGCAGATGCTCCGTGGCTTGCCGTAACTCTCTGCCGCCTTGTTGAGCCCGGACAAGTTCACCCGCAAAAGAGAGGTAGTCTGCCCCGATGTGCTGTCTGGCGTTACCGATGAAGCTGGTAGCGGTAAACGCCACAATGGCGATCAACGACATGAAGGCGAGCGCAACAAGGGTGTAAGTCCCTCGGTGGTGATACGTATTGGCCATGCTCAGGGAACACTGATCCTGCGCAGTGCCCAGATCCATTTGGCCATTGGTTCCTCCCCGCTGAGCACGGCCTCTTCATCGGCAGGCACCATCAACATCAATGGCCCCTTGTCCTGAAGTGCGATGGGATCGTCATCCAGGCGCGTAGCCAGGAAATACTCCTTGCTTTCGAGTTCAGTCGGGCTGAGAAAGACGCTGTAGTCGTCGAGTGCCGTGAAGCGGAGGCGCTCAGTATCGGCGAGATCATATGCCGACAGGAAGTCATTGAGCCTGACGCCGGTATATTGGCCCTGGGGACCTTCCGGATGCTGAAGGTGGGTATCATAGAGGGGAAGTTCCTCGATGTCGGCCAACGACAGGTGCTGTTCACCTTCATCCGTCGACAGTGTCAACACGTCCTGATCATGTTCCGGTAAGGGCGTTTCACGCGGTGTCAGCTCGGCTGCCGATACCATGGTCGTCATCGCAAATAACACCAGACCCATGGTCAGTGGACTCTTCTTCTTGATGGGTGTCATCGGTCATCCCCTATCGGCAAGTCAAATCGGCTGGCTAGCCGACAATGATCGGTTGGCAATACATGATGCCATTATCGGCCCGACACATGGCGGCTTGAGCTATTTGCTACGCGTTATCGCTGAAGAGCAGGACCACATGTCAACCTCAGTACATGGCTTGTTCTTCAGCGATGACCTCCTTGAGCAGTTCGAGATAGAGCTTATCGGCTTCGGAGTGGTCGGCGGGGTCTTCAGGGATATGTACGCTGGTGGTATCGGAAATCTCGTTGGCGATTCGAGCCATGGCCTCGCCATCCGCATGTTGACCGAGATGCCTGCGTGCAACGACCAACGATTGTTCAAGAATCTGGGGGTCCTGTAGCAGTTTCTTGATGAACTCGCGTAGTTCGTTGATGACGCGTGTTTTCTGTATTTCTGAGGACATGGGGCGCTCCCGTCACTGGTTCCATCTACCTGTCGATACAGGAAAAGATAACACAGCCCGAAGTCGCTGAGTGAGCGTTCGTCAACAGTCGGTGGCGTGCACAACAACGCCAAGGCCGAGATACCGAGAGTTGACGACCAACGAGGCGTGTAAGAAATCGCTTACAAATCACGTCATAAATCTCTGATGCGTGAATGTTTAAAATTGTATTGGCTATTTGGCATATTATGGTTACGCTAAGTTACAAAGAGTAACGGCATCATTCGCCCGTATGATGCGCTACTCTCAGTCAAGGTAGCCAGACCACTAATCATAACGAAGGCTGGGTCCATGGCAGGTGACATGCTGCTGAGTTGGCACCTGGCCGTCATGTACGTAAGGGAGTTCAAGAATGAAGCCACTTGCCCATGCGGTGAGAGAAGCCTCTCATCGACTGATCAATGGAAGCGTCGGCATGCCCAATAGAAGTACCGGAGCATGGCTATTGGCCGGCATGCTGGTTGTTTCATCCAGTGCTGCCATGGGACAGCAGAATCCTCTCGAGCGGATGTCCTCCAGCGGAGAAGGAACGCTATCGGAAGCGGTACAGCGCGCTGTCGGCAATAACCCTGAAGTGCAGGAAGCCTGGAACGCCTTCCAGGGATCGGAGTATGACGTCGATGAAGCCCAGGGCGGTTATCTACCCAGCATCGACGTCACGGGCGGCGTCGGACGCGAGTCCCGCGAGAATGATGGTCGTGGCAGCTACGAGACCGATTTCGCCGAGATCACTCTCACGCAGATGATCTATGACGGCTTCGCAACCCGTAGCGAAGTGGAACGGCTCAACCGTGCCAAGCTGGTTTCCTACTATGAAGTGCGTGATGTCAGCGAGACGGTGGCACAGGAAGTCTTCGCGGCATACCAGGATGTCATGCGTTATCGCGAACTGGTGCGGTTGGCACAGGACAATTATCGCCAGCACCTGGAAGTCTACGAGCAGATTGAGCAGCGTGCACAATCAGGTGCCGGTCGGCGAGTCGATCTTGAACAGATCAGTGGTCGCTTGTCCTTGGCCGAGTCCAATTTGATGACGGAAGCCTCCAATCTGCACGATGTCAGCGCGCGTTATCAGCGGTTGGTCGGGGAGTTGCCGCCGGAGTCCCTGGCGCCGGCGCCGGAGTTGAACGACAAGCTTCCTCCATCGGTCACGGAAGCCGTGGAGTTGGCCTTTGAGGGCAATCCCGGTTTCCATGCCGCTATCGAGAATATCGAGTCGGCCCGGGCCGAGCGGGAGGGGACGAAATCGGCGTTTCAGCCGCGCCTGGAGTTCCGTGCCACCGCCGGTACCAATAACCAGACTGACGTTACGGGGCGCTACGATCAGAACTCGGCTGAACTCGTGGCCAGCATGAATCTTTATAACGGCGGGAGCGATCTTGCCTCGTACCGGCGTGGGGGAGAACAGATCGAGCAGGCCATGGACCTGCGGGATAAAGAGTGTGTCGGTCTGCGTCAGACCACCCAGATTGCTTATAACGATACACAACGCCTGCGCGAGCAACGGGAATACCTCAATGAGCATCGCCAGTCGATCGACAGGGTGCGTGGGGCCTATCAACAGCAGTTCGATATCGGTGAGCGTACCTTGCTGGATGTGCTCGACAGTGAAAACGAGTACTTCGATGCCAGCCGCGCTTACGTCAACGCCCAATACGACGCCGCCATCGCCGATTCGGAAGTCCTGGCCTCCATGGGACAATTGCTTACCGCACTTGATGTCGCTCGAGAAGACATGCCCAGCCTCGGCGAGTTGGGCAGTGAGGGCGTTGACATGGATCCCGATAGTGTCTGTCCCTCGCAAGGGCCAGGTGGCTTCACGCTGGAAGACCTCATCGGCGACATGAACGGTCCCGAGCAGCCGGTCGAGTCGACTCAAGCCTCTACAGCCCCGACGCAAGAGCCAGATGTCACGATGTCGGCCGACGCGCTGTTCGAAACCGGCAGCGCCTGGCTCAATCCGAACGTCCGCTCCGAGCTGGATGAGTTGGCTGCTGATATTCGCCAGCGAGATGACCTGCAGCGGGTGTTCATTGCCGGCCATGCCGACAATACCGGTAGTGACGCTGTCAATGATCCGCTCTCCCAGGCTCGTGCCGACAGTGTGGCGGAGTATCTGGCCGAGCAGGGTGTCAGCCAGGAGTTGTTGCAAACCCGTGGTTATGGTTCGCAGGATCCGGTCGCCAGTAATGATACGGCTGACGGCCGCAGTCGGAATCGTCGTGTCGAGGTGACCCTGGAAGGTCTCAATAGCTAGCATGATCGGCCGATATTTCTCATATCGGCTGAATGAGACCTGCAGTAGGGTGGTACATTTACCGGCGATGTGAAGAGGGCCCTGTGTGACCTCGGACGAACACTATCTGCATGAACAGGCGCGGGCGAGTCGCGATGAGCTTTTAGAGTGTCTTCGCATTATCGCTCGTGTCCATGACCACGATGTCAGTCATGAGACGCTGACTGCCGGCTTGCCCCTGGAGGAAGGGAGGTTGACGCCGGCTGTCTTTACTCGTGCTGCGCAACGGGCCGGCTTGTCCGCCCGTCATACGCAATGTCGACTGGTACAGCTCAATGAGGCCTTGATGCCGGTCGTGTTGTTGCTGGAACCCGGTCGCGCCTGTGTGCTGGTCTCCTTGGATGTCAAAGCCCGCCGGGCTCAGGTCATCTTTCCCGAATTGGGTGAGGCCTCGACCTGGGTCGATCTGGATGAGATACAGGATCGTTACAGCGGTAAAGCGATCTATGCACGTCCGACGTTCAGGTACGATGCGCGCGGACCGGAGGTCAAGAAGCAGCGCTCGCGGCATTGGTTCTGGGGTGTCATTCGAGAAAATCGGCGGCTCTATCGTGACGTACTGCTGGGGTCGGTACTGATCAATCTGTTCGCCGTCGCCATGCCGCTTTTCGTGATGAACGTCTACGATCGCGTCGTCCCCAACCAGGCGACTGACACGTTGTGGGTATTGGCCGTAGGTATCTTCGTGGTGTTGTGTTTCGACTTGGCATTGCGCTTGATGCGTAACGCTTTCGTGGACCTGGCGGCAAGCCGAGCTGACGTGAAGTTGTCATCGTCGATCATGTCGCGAGTGCTGGGTATGCGAATGGAGGAACGCCCGGCATCGACTGGCTCGTTCGCCTCGACTCTGCACTCGTTCGAGGCCGTACGTGCTTTTATCGGGTCCGCGACCGTGGTCGCCTTGGTCGATCTTCCTTTCGTGGTGTTGTTCGCCACGATCATCGCCTTGATCGGGCCGCCTTTGGTGATTCCGATCGTGGTCGGCATTATCTTCGTTTTCCTTTATGCATTGGCTGCACAGAGCAAGCTTCATGAACTGTCGGAAACGACATGGCGAGCTGGTGCACAGCGCAATGCAACGCTGGTGGAATCGCTGGGCAATCTGGAAACCGTCAAGGCATTGCGGGCTGAAGGGCGTATCCAGTCGTTGTGGGAAAAGACCACCGCGTTTCTGTCGCGGACATCCGCTCAGTTGCGGTTGATCAGTTCGTCGGTAAGTAGCGTGGCGCTTTGGGCGCAACATACCGTGGCGGTAGCTGTCATCGTCATCGGTGTCTACATGATTATCGACCAGAACCTGACACAGGGTGGTTTGATCGCTGCGTATCTGCTTTCTTCAAGGGCCATGGCCCCCGTCAGTCAGGCCGCCGCTTTGCTGGCGCAGTACCATCAATCCTCGACAGCACTGAGTTCGCTCAATGGTGTCATGAACAAGGAAGTCGAGCGTCCGGAGGGTAAAGAGTGGATCAGTCGCCCGGTCGTGAACGGCGACATCGATATCAATAGACTGACCATGCGCTATCCCGACGATTCCCGGGATGCCCTGCGCGATGTCTCGCTGAAGATTCAGGCCGGCGAGAAAGTGGCGATACTCGGGCGCGTCGGCTCGGGGAAATCGACACTCAACAAGGTATTGCTTGGGTTGTATCAGCCGGCAAGTGGTGCCGTATCCGTGGATGGTGTCGATATCCGTCAGTTCGATCCGATTCAATTACGACGGCATATCGGCTATGTGCCCCAGGATGTCAGCCTCTTCTATGGTTCGCTACGCGACAATATCGTCGCGGGTGGTGGGAGTGATGGTGTCACGGATGATGCGCTGCTTCAGGCATTGAAGATCGGCGGGATGGAAGAGTTCGTCAATGGGCACCCGCAAGGGGTCGATCTACCAGTCGGCGAGCGTGGTGAGATGTTGTCCGGTGGTCAGCGGCAAGAAGTCGCCATTGCCCGTGCGGTCGTACATGATCCCCGGATTCTGTTGCTGGATGAACCGACCAGCGCGATGGATCACACCAGCGAAGAAAGTTTCAAGTCGCGCCTTACGGAATTCGCTCAGTCTCGAACGCTGATCGTCGTTACGCATCGGACGTCGTTACTTTCCCTCGTCGATCGAATCGTCGTCATCGATGCCGGGAAAGTCGTGGCGGACGGTCCCAAAGACAAGGTCGTCGAAGCGTTGCGTAGCGGTCAGATCGGGAGGGCTGGTTCATGAATCAGCACACGAAGATCCAGGGCAAGACGGCAGAGCAACAAGGTTTCGACGCTATCGGGCGAGTGTCGGAACGAGGCGGCAAACCTTTTCGCCCCTTGATCGACCGCCTGTTCGCTCGGCGTGTTTCATCCGCCCATATCGACCGTGATTGGGCCAGTGACGCGGATTGGGCGCGAATACAGCAAAACCCACTCCGGGCCAAGCTGTTGTTGTATGTCGTGGTCCTGGCGGTTGTTGGTTTGGGCGTCTGGGCTTATTTCGCCGAAATCGATGAGGTCACCAAAGGAACCGGCCGGGTGATTCCGGCTTCGCAAACCAAGGTCATTCAATCCTATGACGGCGGCGTCGTTCAGGATATTCAGGTCGAGGAAGGTCAGGTCGTCGGGCCGGGACAGTTGTTGATGAGCATCGATCCCACCCGCTATGCCTCCTCATTTCGGGAGGGGGTTGCCCGATCATTGGCACTGCAGGCCAAGTCGGAGCGCCTGCGCGCCTTGACCAGTGATCAACCCTATGTGCCATCGCGGGATGTGCTGGATGAGTCGCCGGAACTCGCCGCCCACGAACGGGAATTATACGAATCCAGCAAAGAGGAGTTGGAAGAAGAGCAAGCCATTGCCAGGGAGCAGCTAACCCAGCGCCGGGAAGAATTGCGAGAGGCGCAGGCACGCTATGATTCGGCATCACGTACCTTGAGCATGGCCTCTGAAGAATTGCGCTTGACGCGCCCTCTGCTCGAGTCGGGCGCGGTATCCGAAGTCGATATCCTGCGTCTGGAACGTGAAGTGTCCCAGGCGCGGGGGGAGCAGAGCCAGGCTGAAGCCCAGGTGGCCAGGTTGGAATCCGCTGTCGAGGAGGCTCAGGGCAAGGTGCGTGAAGTCAAGCTCCAGATGCAGAACGAGTGGCGCGCGGAACTCTCGGAGACCCTGGGTGAGCTGTCGGCGATCGAGGAAAGTAATATCGGACTAAAAGACAAGGTAACGATGGCTGAGATCCGGTCGCCGGTTCAGGGGACTGTGAAGCGTCTGCACGTCAATACGCTCGGAGGCGTCGTCCAACAAGGGCAAGAAGTCGTGGAAATCGTGCCCAGCGACGATCAGTTGCTGATCGAAGCACGTATCGCGCCTCAGGATATTGCATTCTTGAGTCCCGGTCAGAAAGCGACCGTCAAGTTCACGGCCTACGACTACACCACTTACGGTGGCATGGAAGGTGAGCTTGAACACATCAGTGCCGATACCATCACCGATGACGATGACAACACCTTCTATCTGGTTCGTGTTCGTACGGATAAACCGGCGCTGGGTGAGGATCTGACCATCATTCCCGGCATGACCGCCGAAGTCGATATCATGACAGGCAAACGCACGGTGATGGAGTATCTGCTCAAGCCGATCCTGAGAGCCAAGAACAATGCGTTGACCGAACGGTGATCATCTAATGACGCACCATCTTTTTGTGACACAGGGAAATAGTGATATCCCGCGCTGGCGCGAAGCGTTTCCTTTGGCGCGTGACTGTCGGCCCGCCATGGCGCGTGCCCAGGCGGGCAAAGACGATCATGTCTGGGTGATGAGCAATGTCGACGACTGGGGGGTATTGGTCAACAACCTCAGTCGGCGTGGCGCTATCGTGGCGGTCCTGTCATATACCCCGGATTCCGAGGAGGCACTGCAGGCCCTGGCTTGTGGTGCGCGGGGCTATGCACATGCGCTGTCATCACCGGAATCGCTGCGACAAATCCAACTGGTCATCTCCAATCAGGGGATCTGGGTGCTGCCAGAGTTGATGGCTAAAGTGGTGGGGTCGACATTCCGAGCCCTGGGTGGCGAAAGTCGCGTGCACGAGGATACCCTTGCTGCCCTTACCGCGCGAGAGCGTGCCGTAGCGTTGTCTGTCGCCGCCGGCAACAGTAACAAGCGAGTGGCACGCGAACTCGATATCACCGAACGCACCGTCAAGGCACATCTTGGTGCCGTATTCCGCAAGTTGCAGGTACGAGATCGTATGCAACTGATCCTGATGCTTTCCAGACAGCCAGTCACCGAGGACCTGGAACGCGACGACTGAGCCCGGTTTCGGTCTCGACTCACCCTGTCCTTCGGTCCAATACCCCGCCCTGGTTTTATTTCCTAGAGTGATTGGCATACGTTGCCAGAATTATCAGGCTTTGCGCGCAATTCGGTATCCAGGACGCGCATAGCCCTTGGATGCAGGGAGATATCGCATGAGTATTGCTACCGTCGTTTCCATTACGGGTCGTGCCTGGGCACGTGACGAAGAAGGGAACATGCGCGAGTTGCGTGCAGGCAGCACGCTTCAGGAGGGGGAAACGCTGATCACCTCCGACAATGGAAGTGTTCAACTCGATTTCGATGACGGGCTGGACCCGACCCGTATCGGTGGTGGCGAAGAGGTAGCAATCACTGACGTCCTCAGCGATGAGTCAACGGCGGATGCCGAAGAATCCAGCGCACAGGACGATGATATCGATGCGCTACTCGCCGAACTGGATGAGGAAGATGGCGACCTCCTTGAAGAACTGGAAGACCCGGCTGCTGGTGCTGGTGGCGGGGGCGCCGACGGCGGTGGTCATGATTTCGTACGACTCTCTCGGATTACGGAAACCGTCGATCCCGCCTCCTTCTCGTTTGGTGATGTTCAAGGCACGGAGTTCATCGATGCCGAAGGTGAGGCTCTACCGGTTACGGAAGACGAGACCGTTGGCACGACGCTAACACTGACGCCGGATGTCCCCGACGCCGAAACCGGCACTATCATTGATACCTCGCCGTTCACCGTGGTGGAAGGCAACGACATCAGCCTGACAGTGACCACCAGCACGGCGCCGAGTGGCTCACCACTGGAAATCACCCTCTCCAATGGCGCCGTTATCACGATTCCAGCTGGTGAAACCAGTGGCAGCACCATTCTTGACAGCCGGGAAGACGATTTTTATCGCCAAGGCACCGAAAGCAACACCATCAGCGTGGTTTCTGCAACCGGCGGCGGCTTCGATGAGATCGATCTGGGCGAGGAAGCCGAGATCAACGTTGTCGATGACAACGACGTGACAAACATCACCCTGTCCGGGCCGAGGCCAACCGAGTTGCCATCCGAAGAGGAAGTGCACGCGGAGCTCGAACCGGAAACGGCCGCATCCGAGGATGGTTCATTCAATCCTTTGCAAGCTGAAGGGCCGCTTGAAGAAACGCCGGTGTCGTTCACTGCCGCGGTAGATAATCCGCCACAGGGTTCGGATCTGACGTTGACGCTGTCAGCCACGTTCGTGGATGAGAACGGTGAACCGCTCGCCGGTATCGATCAGCCTCAAGACGCCATCACCGTCACGATTCCGGAAGACGCAACGTCCACGAACTTCCAGATGACGCTGCCGAATGCACCGGACGGCGGCGCGACCCTGCAGTTGGCCGTCATTGATGCCGAAGGCGGCAACTATGAGGCCACCGACGCGTCCGGGGCGATCAGCGAGTTCTTCGTTGAAGACTCGACGCCTGACTGGTCCTATTTTGAAATGGGCGGTGAAGGCGAAGTCAACGAAGCCGGGCTTCCCGACGGTACTCAGGGAGAATCCGATTCGGCAGAACAGTTGCGCACGACCGAAGGATGGTTTGGCATTTCTACAGGCCGTGATGACTTCGCTTCCTTGACTGTGTCTGAAGCCAGTAACAGTGATAATAGTGCGATTCTTGAAGCCGGGGGCGACGCTGTCACGATTGAAGGACAGTACGGCACGTTAGAGATTGCTCTTCAGGGATCGGGGGACGGCTACAGTGATTTCTCGTGGACCTATACTCTCAACGAGAATGCTGAGCATGAAACACAGGGCCCAGCGATTGATGATGTTAGCGAGCTGTTCAATATTGTCGCTACTGACAATGATGGCAGCCAATCATCTCAAGAAACACTAACGATCGACATCGTCGACGATGTGCCTAGTGTATCTGTTGACGGTGATAATGAAGCCACCGAAGGCGGCGACGCCATCGACGGCACCTGGAGTGAGGAAGCCGGTGCCGACGGCGCGGGCAGCACCACGGTCGAATTCGGCGGCGA
>NZ_FNNI01000009.1 GCF_900106955.1 Aidingimonas halophila
CTTCGCGGTCCATCGTTTGATGGGGTTGTCGTCGCTCATCCTGTCCTCCTGATGACTGCACTATACCCTGTGCAGCTATGGAGGGGGTCACTTCAGGGCGTTGTTGGCGGAAATCGATAAACGCGGGCATGAAGTTCATGTAGCAGCGCCGGGGTTGTGTGATGGAGACGTTATCGCCGAGGCGCTCAAACAACGCGGCGTGATCATCCACGACTTATCGCTTCAGCGTACCGGTATGGATCCGGTCAGGGATCTGGCAACACTACTGGCTATGTTGCGTATCGTGCGTCTGGTACGGCCCGATCTCGTGCTGGCCTACACGATCAAACCTGTCGTTTACGGTACTTTCATTGCCTGGTTAGCACGCGTTCCCAGGCGTTATGCCTTGATTACCGGTCTCGGGTATGCCTGGCGTGCATAGACCGCTGCCTACGTGCTGACTTTTCGTACAAAACCTAGGAATAGCAAAGTGATTATCAGTAATAAATATAGGTTCGTATTCGTCCATATTCCTAAATGTGCAGGGACTACTGTACGCGCAGTCCTTCAGGTTTTTGATGATAGAAATGGATTTTACACTTCGAGAGTAGAACAGCATGAAGATTTAGGCAGGCTGGATTTTGTGCATATACCATTATTCATTTTGGAGCAATACTTCTCTTCGGAGTTAGAACGTATAAAAAGATATTGGACATTTTCTGTTTTACGTGATCCTTATTCTCGATTCCCATCCTCCGTGTCTCAGCGGATGAAAAAATATGGGCCTGGCGCTGTTCATACCCAGAGCATTAAGCAAGTAAAAAAGGAAGTTGACGAGGCTATAGCCTACCTTTCGAATCAACCAAAAAAGCCTCACCTTTTACCGGCAGAATATATACATTTTCAAAAGCAGAGAGACTATGTTGAGCTTAACGGAGAATGGGTTGTTGACACGCTATATCGTTTAGACCAGATTCCAAAACTTTTTCAGGATGTTAGCAACAGAACTAGCGGAGAGCTGACGGTTTCGGATGAAGTTTCTGGAGGAGCTCATGCAAACAGAAGTGTAGTGTATAGAAATAACTTGATGCGAAGCTTGATTGAGCCTACCCGTCCGGCAACCCGAGTATTAACCCGAGCTATACCGGACTCCGTACGTCAAAAACTCCGTAATCTAGTATACGTGCCACGTGATAAGCGTCTCAGAGATATTTTTGAAAGTGACTATGTGATAGGTTTTATCTCTGATTACTATAAAGAAGACATAAAGCTGTGGAATAGACTGCTAGAAACAAGTAATGGAAACCTAGATTCATAGAATAATCGCAGCAGTGCGCCAGGCGAAGCCTGGTCACCCGGGAAACCTACTGTGTAAGCATGGTGGAAAGGGTGAATCGAAACCCAGTGGGTGAGAGTCCCACCCGGCCAAGGCTAGCCACCAGCCGGTAGCGAGTCTTGCATGGCGTCGGGCGACCGCCGCTGCGAAGCGTAGACAGCGAGCGAATAGCCCGTGTGATTGAGCACCGAAATTATTGTTTATGTGACCGCTGACAGTCTTGCTTCCCTGGAAGGCAACATTGACCCGCTCAACTGGTTTTGCGGGGAAAGGTCACCGGTGTCGGAGAGCAGGGCATGTTCGCACAGGGGGTTGCCAGGAACCTGGGAGGCCCGTCTTTCTCCCCCGAAGACAAGTGAACAGGTGGGGGCTGCCTGCCCCAAAAGGTCCAGGCCCAGTGCTGTCGTGCCTGATGGTTCTGGGGGCGAAGTGCAGGCACTCAGGGGGTACGGCCAGGCGACCCCAAGGAGCCAGCCGGATGGAAAGGCGCGAGTCGGAGTCGCTCATACTACCGAGGAAGGCGAGGAACCGGCTCGACGGGGCCCGCAAGAGGGAAACATGACAGGTGCACAGGAACCTGTATCCATGTACACGTCACAATTGCGGATAGCAGCGCTGGCAGAGTGCTTTCACGTCACTGGCGCACCACATCGATGCCCAGTGGCTGAAGACGGCCACCCTGGTGACGCGCCGTGACGGTGCCACACGGCCGATCGGCACTGCTTGATGTCCATGAACCTGCTCCCGGATAAATTGCTGAAGAAGCTCTCTAGCGGCTAGCAGAGGATAACTTCCATAAGCGATCCGTTCATCCGTGACCCTACATCTAGCCGCTATTTTCGGATAATCACAATGACAAAAGTGCTGGTCATCGCCAGCTTTACCGACTCGATGCTCGAGTTTCGGGGGGCGTTGTTGGCGGAAATCGATAAACGCGGGCATGAAGTTCATGTAGCAGCGCCGGGGTTGTGTGATGGAGACGTTATCGCCGAGGCGCTCAAACAACGCGGCGTGATCATCCACGACTTATCGCTTCAGCGTACCGGTATGGATCCGGTCAGGGATCTGGCAACACTACTGGCTATGTTGCGTATCGTGCGTCTGGTACGGCCCGATCTCGTGCTGGCCTATACGATCAAACCTGTCGTTTACGGTACTTTCATTGCCTGGTTAGCACGCGTTCCCAGGCGTTATGCCTTGATTACCGGTCTCGGGTATGCCTTTACGGGACATGCCAGCGGTAAACGTGGTTTGGTGGCCGGTCTCGTACGTCACCTGTACGCCTTCTCCTTGAGGCGAACCCATAAAGTCTTTTTCCAGAATCCCGACGACCAGGCCCTGTTTTTTCGTCGCGGCATTCTGGGTGCTCGTGTGCCGACCCTGGTCGTCAATGGGTCGGGGATCGATACGCGCCGCTATCTTCCTGCTCCCTTTGCCAAACCGCCGATCGTGTTTCTCCTGATCGCTCGACTGCTTGGGGACAAGGGGGTTCGGGAGTTTGCCGAAGCCGCTCGATGGATCAAGGCAAGGTATCCTTCGGCCGTGTTCCAACTGGTGGGGTGGATCGATGACAACCCGGATGCCATACGACAGTCCGAGCTCGATCTCTGGATTCGTGATGGTGTCTTGCAATTTCTAGGTCGGATCTCGGATGTTCGTCCGGCCATCGCGGCCTGTCATGTCTATGTACTGCCCAGCTATCGCGAGGGCACGCCTCATACGGTGTTGGAGGCGATGGCCATGGGGAGGCCGGTGGTGACCAGCGATGCACCGGGATGCCGTGAAACGGTCGTCGATGGCGAGAACGGCTTTCTTACGCCGGTTCAAGACGTACACGCGCTGGCATTGGCGATGGAGTGTTTCATTCTCGATCCGGAGTTGGTGACACGGATGGGGCGGCGATCGCGTGAAATCGCAGCGTCCAGGTTCGATGTTGATAAAGTCAATGCCATTTTGCTGACCGAGATGGGGGTGACATGATCAAGCGTCTTTTCGATGTGATAGTGTCCGCCATGAGCCTGATCGTGCTGGCACCTGTCATGGCAGTCATTGCCTTGATGATCCGCTGGCGAATGGGGGCTCCGGTCCTGTTTTGTCAGGAACGGCCGGGCCACCATGCAGCCCCCTTCATGTTGGTCAAGTTTCGCACCATGCGTCATGCCAAAGATGCGGATGGCGAGGAATTGCCCGATGAAGAGCGGCTGACCTCGCTGGGTCATTTTCTACGTTCGACCAGCCTGGACGAGTTGCCGGAGTTATGGAACGTCATGAAAGGCGAGATGAGCCTCGTCGGCCCGCGTCCGTTACTGATGGCCTACCTACCGCTGTATTCCTCCGAGCAGTTTCGTCGCCATGACATTCGCCCGGGAGTCACTGGCTGGGCCCAGGTCCATGGCAGAAACGCCTTGGATTGGGAGGACAGGCTGGCCTTGGATACCTGGTATGTCGATCACCAGTCATTCTGGCTGGATGTTTGGATTCTTTTGCTGACTGTCAAAAAAGTGCTGGAACGTGAGGGAATTTCAGCAAAAGGGCACGCCACCATGGCTCCCTTTACCGGCAATTCGCCCCCTTCGGATCAAGCCTGACCATCGGTCGACCAATGTCTCCAGCGCACCTTCACCCTTTCTTGCCTGCCTAAAGGACAGCCATCTTGACTTTCATGCAAGTCACCTCACCACCGAGGCCGGAGCGTCGCACGGACAGCGATGAGCGCCGTGGCAATATGCCCGTCCTTCCATCGTGTTTTGGCTATCAGGTCTATGGACTCCATATCGCCTCGCAACTGGAATTGCCGGAACTCTTGCCGTCGAGCCTTCGTGCGGATCGTGATGTCGATATCCTGACGCATGCATTGCCGGTCTCGTTGAAGCAGGCTATCCAACGGGGAAGCTGGATTCAGCTCAGCGAAACGCGTTGCCAGATGACGATTCCGCGAATCGCCCGCTACCGCATGGATGGGGGACGCCGGATCGTTGTCGATCGTCGGGTGGACACATCGCTTGGCTGTGATCCCGGTGATGTCCGGTTGTATCTATTGGGGACAGCCTTCGGAACGCTGTTGCATCAACGCCAATGGTTGCCACTGCATGTCAGTGCGCTGGCAACCCCCTCTGGCGCGTGGGCCTTTACGGGGGCTTCCGGTGCCGGCAAGTCGACGTTGGCCGCCTGGCTGCATCACGATCGCGGCTGGCCGTTGATCAGTGACGATGTGGCTGTCGTCAAACCGGAAGAAACCCGCCCCTGGCTGTATCCCGGCCCGCCGCGTCTCAAGCTGTGGAAGGATGCACTTGCGATGCTGGGCATCGGTACACAGGGGCTGGTTCGTGATTTGAGCCGGGCCGACAAGTACCATTTGATTCAGCATCGGGGATTCCAGGCTGTGCCTTTACCGCTGACGGGACTGGTCGTGCTGGAGCGAGCCGAACCAGGTGAGCATGCCGTACTGGAGAAATTGCACGGAGTGGCTGCATTCCAGGCTGTCATGGCGTCATTGTACCGGCCTGAGTTGGCCCGTGCGTTTCAAGTCCCTCAGAGCCTGATGCGTCATGTAGCTGATCTGGCTCAACGTGTGCAGATCTATCGCTTTCGGCGCCCCCTGTCGCTGCATGATATGACGCCTGTGCTATCGCCGTTGATAGCGCACATCGCTGGGGCAGCCCCCGATGATGTCTGATGTTTCGTCCGTGCCGTCGACGATACGGTTATTGATCCTGCTGTCCCGTCTGCGCCTGTCTCCATCCCAGAGCGAGGCGGCTCTGCGTCTTTGTCCCGATATTTCAGACTGGGGGGAGGTAACGCAGGAGGCGAAGCGCCATTTCGTACTACCGCTGGTCTACCGTCATCTCAATGATCTTGAACCACCGGGGTTACCCCGGGAAGCATTGGATCGGATGCGTCAGACAAGCATCGCCATGACCCGGCACAATCTGTGTGTCGTGGCGGCTCAGAGACATCTGATGCGCGAGGTACTTGGACCTCAGGCAATTCCCCATCTGTTCTTCAAGGGACCGGCACTGGCAGCGCGTTATTATGGCGACCCGGCGGGGCGCTTTTGTCGCGATATCGACCTGCTGGTCGCTCACAAGGATATGGTGCGGTTACTGGAAGCCGCTGTGGCATCCGGTTATCGATTGTTGAAGCCTGACGGGATGACACCCGACCGGCAGAGCCTGACGTTTGCGGTCGACGTGCATCCTGTTATCACACTGATGTCGCCGCTGGGTGTGCCGGTCGAATTGCACCGTCGTCTCGATACGACGGGGGCGATATATGACACGGATTCGCTGCTCGCCCGAACCGAGAATCTGGCATTGGGCGGTGGGCGTGTGTCGGTCATGCCGACGGATGAACTGTTCGTCTATCTCTGTCTCCACCATACCCGCCATCGTTGGTCTCACCTCCACTGGTTGGCCGATCTCGATGTCATGCAACGCAGTCCCGATTTCGATCTGCAGGCTGTGCATGCCTGTGCCGTCAGGCGCGGGCTCGTCTCGACGGTTGAGGCGTCTCTGGCGCTCTATCGTGCGTGCGCGGGGATCGGGGATCCTCGGGTGGCGGTAGTGGCCAGTCATGGCCGGGAACTGTTGAGTGTCTGCCTGACCAACCTGCAGGGCGACCGCCGGGTGGAACTGGCGCAGAGACAACGTAACATCACGACCGATTTTGCGTTCTCGTGGCAAAGCACAATGATTCATCGCTGGTCCCACCGCCTGCATAACTGGCTAATGGTCTGGCGACCGAGCTACTCCGATTACCGACCGATGCCCCTGAGACCTCACTGGCAGTGGGTCTATAGATTGACACGCCCATTTCGTGCCATGGGCAAATACTTCATACGTCTGGTTACGCCTGATGCCCCGAGCAAATAAGCATTTAGCTCCGTTACGCATTACCCGAAGGATGCTTGGGTTGCTATGGCATAGCAGTCCCCGCTGGACCGTGATCGGTACGATTCTGATGGTGCTGGAGATCGGTTTCGGCCTGGCGTTGCTTTTCTGGCTCAAGCGTCTCGTCGATGTCATGACAGGGACGTTGGCCGGCGACGCGGGCCTCGTGGGTGAGGGGGGCATGCTCGGCTATGTCGCCTTGACCGGGGGCTGTGCATTGGCCTTCATGGTATGCCGTGGCATGGCCGGCTTGGCTCGCGAGGCGCAGGGACTTCAACTCGCCGATCATCTCGATAGCGAGATTCATGATCGAGCCGTGAAAGCCGATCTGGCGTTCTACGAGAGCCCTCGCTATGCCGATACCTTGCAGCGGGCGAGGGAGGCCGGCAATCAGCGGCCCGTGCAAGTGATAAGCAACATACTGCTGTTGGCCAAGAATGGCCTGATGCTGGCCGCGGTCGCCGGACTGATCATGACCATCGATTGGCGATTGTTGCCATTGATGTTGTGCGTCATTCTCCCTGCACTTTGGGTGCGATTGCGATACACGCGGCGACTGTATGACTGGCAGGTGCGCCGTACGCAGATGGAGCGGCGGGCGGGCTATCTCGACTGGTTGATGACATCGGAATATCACGCCAAGGAACTCAGGCTCAATCAACTCGGGGCGCATCTGCGTAAGCAGTATGCCGAGTTGCGAGGACGGATACGGCGCGAACGATTCGCTATCACCCAGCGGCGTACCTGGATCGAACTGGCGGTAGGAGGCGCCGCTACGCTGGCCTTTTTCGGAGCCTTGACCCTGCTTGTCTGGCAGGCCGTGGAGGGACATAGCAGTGTCGGAGATCTGGTCTTGTTCCTGCTCATTTTTCAACGCACTCAGTCCATGGGGCAGGAGCTGGTGCAGCAGATTTCCCGATTGTATGAAGACCATCTCTATATGGGGCAGTTGCTGGCGTTTCTGGACATTCGCCCGGCGCTTGCCGATCCTGAGCAACCGTTACCGGTCCCCGTACCGCCGGTCCGGGGCATTCGTTTCGAGAATGTGACATTCCGGTACCCTGACAGTGAGCGGGAGGCCTTGCAGGCGATCGATCTGACAATTCGTCCTGGCGAGGTCGTGGCATTGGTCGGTGCCAATGGTTCGGGCAAGACCACCCTGATCAAGCTGTTGTGTCGACTCTATGATCCGAGTGCCGGTCGCATCACGCTGGATGGCGTGGACATTCGTGATTATGGGATCGTGGCTTATCGTCGACTTTTCAGTGTGGTGTTTCAGGACTATGCGCACTATGCCACGACGGCCAGGGAGAATATTCGTTTCGGCGATATCGACCAGCCGCCGGATACGCCGTCGGTGCAGTCGGCGGCCGAGCTTGCCGGTGCGGCGTCATTCATCGATGAACTGGCGCATGGGTATGAGACACGTCTGACACGGATGTTCGATGACGGCATGGAGCTCAGCATTGGCCAGTGGCAGAAGATCGCTCTGGCACGTGCCTTCATGCGCCAGTCGCAGTTCATCGTTCTCGATGAGCCGACCAGTGCATTGGATCCCGGGGCGGAATTTGCCTTGTTCGAGAATTTCCGCGAACGAGTCGATCATCGCGGTGCGCTCATCATCAGCCACCGTCTGTCGAGTGTTCGCATGGCGGATTGCATCCATGTACTGGATCAGGGGCGGATTCTCGAGTCGGGATCCCATGATGAATTGATGGAACGTAAAGGGGCTTACTTCGAGTTATTTCGTCGTCAGGCGTATCACTATCGTGAAGGGAACAGCGAAGAGAGCGCCGAGAGGCGCTCTATGTACGATGATGGAACCACTGCTGACTTGCGAGCCTGCGAGCCTTTCAACGAACCCTGATGAGTTGCTCTGCCGCCAACGAATCAAGGAAGGCAACCACTTCATCACGGCATGTGGTGCGATCGACATCGAACTCCTGCAATAGTCGGTCACAAAGTTCCTCGACCACGGTTTCCTCGGCAAGCAACGACCAGATGCGTCGTCCTACCGCCTGTGTGCCGTAGTACATGCCTTTATCGGGGCTGAACAGCACCAGGTCGTCATCGACTTGCGATGCCAGTGGTTCATCCTGTCGCACGACACGGGAATCGAGTGAAATCATGGCAGCCACAGTCATGATTCACGAGTCCGGATCGGAGGGGGCCAGGAATGGGAGATTGAATGTGTCCTCAAGCGGAGCAAGTTGACTCCCCGACAAGGTGCTTTCAATACCCATACGCGACAGTTCAGGAGTGATCCAGACTGCTTTGTTGTCTGTCGTATTTACGTCGTTCATTGTCGTTCCCTGTTCCATTCTGGTTGCCATTATTAGTAGGCAATATCAGTGTTGTTATTGATGAATGACACTGTAAATTCATTGCCTCCATTTTTTCGTCTGATCCTCCTTTTGCATATCATGAGAAGTCATTGCCGGCTGAATTAGGCTGTCCTGACATGGATTCTCCCGGCACATTCTTGCCACCGGATAAGGTGGCGTCGATACGCATTATGATCAGTTCAGGTGTGACCCATTTTACTTTATCCGTTGGTAACGTGGTTGTTGAGTCCATAGATTTCATCGGTTTATGTCCCAGAATAGCGTGTCGCTTAAGTGAATAAACTGTTAATTTATGTTAGTAAACATGCGGCAGTCAGGTGCCATTGTCAATATGAGTTTTCTCCTGACGTTGGCTTATAAAAAGCCTATGAATTGTTCCGCTATCTGACCATATACCGTTGCCATAAATGCCACATCTGTAATGCTGAACAGATGGGTATGAAGGTCGAGAGGTGTTCCATCGTCATGGTGTCGGGCGTGTTCATTATCGAAGGCTGTAGTGCACGAGTATTCAGCCAGCCACAGTGCTCTTGAAATCCTCCCTCTTGCGCCTCTTTGGCCAGTAACTGCCAGCAGTCCTTCCTCAATTCCATTCGCTTCGTTTCGTTCACCGGGTCATTCTTTCCTAGGCGTTGCGGCAGCAGGTCGTTGAGTGCATGGCGGTAGAGCGTGCGAGGCTTGCCGTTCTGCCAGAGGAGTTCCGGCGGAAGCCCCAGGACGAAGCGCAGGAGTCGAATGTCTGTCAGCGGGTAGCGGTAGACGATGCCGTGCGGGGCCGACCATTTGGCCCAGGTTGCCATGCGACTGGCGAGATGACCGTTTTGTAACAGCAGCGCTTGCATGGTGTGGGGGTCAGGATATTCTCGCCAAGCCGGCATGCGTCGGTTCTTGAGGTGGGGGTAGCGGTTGGTGAAGTCGCCGTGCATGAACGGGTTGAGTCGTTCCGTTTCCCGGAAGGGAGAGAAGCGTGCGTAGACGGTATCCGGCATCAGAGGTAGCAGGGCCTGTTGCCATAGGAACCGAGCCATCCGTCGTGGGCGGCGACAGCCGCCGGCATGGGTGCGTGTCATGGCAAATAGGTTCGGCCATTGCCCGTTCTTGAGCAGGTAGGCCGCGTATCCCCGAATCCCGAATGTTACCGCCTCATCGCCGCCCCATCCCGATAGCATGATGCGAATGCCTTCCTGCTCAGCATGCGCCATGACCGGCCGTTCCTCGAAAAGGTCGGTGGTCCCTTCCTCGGCAACATCTCGCGACAGGAAGTCTCGATAGTCGTGACCGGAAGCGGCACCGTAATGGCATGTGATGCCTTCCTGCCGGCAGACCTGTTCGATGAGTTGACGTTCATCTCGCCGGCCTTCGACAAGTGGGTACTTCACTGATATCGGAGGAGTCCAAGAGTAACTTTTCCTGAGTCGCTGACCATGCTGTTTCAGACGCCGGTTGGCGAGAATCGTGACACCGGTGGAATCCAGCCCGCCACTGATATGCGAGCCGATCGGGTATGTCGTTCGAGTGCGGTCGCTGACGGCGGTTTCCAGCAAGGCTCTGAAATGGTCCGCGTAGTCGACATGATGCGAATAACGTACGCTGGGAACGTCGTCGGGCTGCCAGTAAGCATGCTGTTCCAGGCTGGTCCGCGTAACGTGTAGCCAGTGGCCTGGGGGGAGGGGATGGATGTCCTGAAAGAAACTGTTTTCCGTGGCATCGAACGGCCATCGCAGAAAGTCGGCCACCCGCTGTTCGTCGATGCCCAGCGGGATGTCCTTGAAGGCTTTCAAGGCGCTGATATCCGTCGCGAACAGAAATTGATCGCCGACGGACCGATAATAGAGTGAGCGCGTACCGATGTGGTCCCTGGCACAGAACAGTCGCCGGTTGGGGGCATCCCAGATGGCAAAGGCAAAATCGCCCACGAGTTTCTCGACACACTGCACTCCCCAGCGATGGTAGGCATCAATGATGAGTTCGCTATCCGGCAAGGTATCGCGTCCGGGGATGTCGAGGCCGAGCCCGTCACAAAGTTCGCCGCGATTGTCGATAATGGCATCGGCAATAATGACCAGGCCGTTTTTCGCTAGAGGCTGTCGCTCATATTGGGACTCAGGGGTGATATCCAGTTGTTGGTGTCCCAGCGCCACCGGGCCATCCATCCAGACTTGCGTACCGTCGCGGCCATAGGCTTTCAGATTCTCCAGCGCATGGCGGAACGCCTCTATCGGAACGGAGGTACCCGAAAAATGAATACGTCCGACGATGGCGCTCATCGTTTTCCACCATGAGGCTTCGGTTCCTCGGCAACGGTGTGCATGAAACAGGCAATCGGGGTGAAGTGATCGTCATGATGCCCCATCACGATGTGTCCGCCGACCGTCAGCCAGGCATGAGCCGCTAATGTGTGATCGGGCTCGGTCGCCGTTTTCGAGACGATACGGGTTCCCAGCAAGAGACGACTGGCGATTCGGCGTCTGCCAAGCATCCAGTGGGCGGCCATCGCCATCATCAGACACGTGAAGCGTCCGCCGAGGCAATGATTGATCGTCATCAGCCGCTTGCAGACCTGCAGCGTAGTACTGTCGGGTGGATGCGGGGTGGCGGTTGTCATGTCGCACTGGAGTGTGCCGAGCCGTTTCGACCACCATCGATAGGGGAGCACTCGCACATACAGCCAGGCCAGTGAGAGCAAGCACAGTGCTTCCAATGACCACCATCGATGCCGAGCAGATAGTTGCAGGAAGCGATGGGTCAGCCGTACGTAGTTCTTGCAGCTAGAGACGAAGGTCGGCATCGCCATTTCCGAGCATGTATTTGAGATCATAGAGAACGTGCTGCGGTTTTCCCCAGCTGCGTATACGTGACGCTCCCAGGTCGCGGAATTCACGATGCGCAACGGCAAGAATAACGGCGTCATAGGTCCCCGGATGGGGTTGGTCGACCGGCCGAATACCGTATTGGTGTACGGCATCGTCGATGCTGGCATGTGGGTCGTAAACGTCCACGGTGATATCGAAGTCCGCCAGCTCCCTAATGATATCGACCACGCGTGTATTACGCAGGTCGGGGCAGTTTTCCTTGAATGTCAGCCCGAGCACCAGAACGCGTGCGCCTTGCGCGTGAATACGCTGTTTGATCATCTGCTTGACCAACTGCCCGGCGACATAGGCGCCCATGCCATCGTTGATACGGCGACCGGACAGAATCACCTCGGGGTGGTAGCCGACTTGTTGGGCCTTGTGCGTCAGGTAGTAGGGGTCGACGCCAATGCAGTGCCCTCCGACCAGCCCGGGGCGAAACGGCAGGAAATTCCACTTGGTGCCGGCCGCCTTCAATACTTCTTCCGTATCGATATTGAGCCGGTTGAAGATCATCGATAGTTCATTGATCAGGGCGATATTGATGTCGCGCTGTGTGTTCTCGATGACCTTGGCGGCTTCCGCGACCCGAATGGAACTGGCCTTGAATGTGCCGGCCGTAATCACTCGGGCATAAAGAGCGTCGACGAAGTCCGCGACTTGTGGCGTGGAGCCCGAGGTGACTTTCTGAATCGTGGCTACGCGGTGTTCCTTGTCTCCTGGATTGATGCGTTCGGGGCTGTAGCCGGCAAAGAAATCGATGTTGTACTGCAGGCCGGATTCCCGTTCGATGATAGGAATGCACTCTTCTTCCGTGGCCCCGGGATACACCGTGGATTCGTAAATCACGACATCGCCTTTGGTGATGACGCGCCCGATGAGTTGGCTTGCCTTTATCAAGGGAGTGAGGTCGGGGCAGTGCTGGGCATCGATAGGCGTGGGAACCGTGACAATATAGACATTGCTATGCCGCAGAGCATCCGTGTCGTGAGTGAATTGCAATTGCGTCGCTTGGCAAAGCGTGTCCTGTTCGACTTCCAGGGTGAGATCGATCCCCTCCTGCAACTGGGCAATTCGCTGGCTATTGATGTCGAAGCCCAGCGTCGGAAAATGTTTGCCGAATTCCACCGCCAACGGCAGCCCCACGTAGCCGAGGCCGATGATGGCCACGCGTGTCTGTTCCAGTGTATGAGTCAGTTCCATGGATCAATGTCCTCGCAGTGATGGTCGGGGGTCAAAAGTGAGGCCCCCCTTTGACGAGGGAGACAGCGGAGACCTTGAGCACGTCGAACGCGTCCTCTTCAGCAGACGTCACTTTGGTCGTCGCAGGCTCGGCAGATTTGGATTGATGAATCGGATCGACGATCGGTCCATCAGGCTGGTAGGCGGTCGGAGCTTCTCTCAACAATTCCCGGATACGATCGTATTCATGATTGGATAGCGTGGCGTAGAGCCGTTGCAGATAGGCATTGAGTGTCGGCCAATCCCAGAAGGCCTCATTGGCTGACATGATACGTGGATGACTCGTGGGAACGGTGCCGTCGCCGATCAGGAGTTCTTCGAACAGTTTTTCACCTGGCCGAAGGCCGCTATAGACGATTTCGATGTCACCATCGGGATTGTCTTGATCGATGATTTCCATGCCGGATAGCCTGACTATTTTCCGGGCCAGCTCATCGATCTTGATGGGTTCACCCATGTCGAGGACGAACACATCTCCGCCCCGTCCCATGGCGCCAGCTTGAATGACGAGTTGTGCCGCTTCGGGAATGGTCATGAAGTATCGTGTGATGTCGGGATGCGTCACCGTAATCGGGCCGCCTGCCTTTATCTGCTTGCGAAACAGGGGCACGACAGAGCCTGAGGAACCCAACACGTTACCGAATCGCACCATGCAGAAGCGTGTCATACTCTGGTGGGCGGCCAATGACTGGCAGATGAGTTCCGCAAGTCGTTTCGTGGTCCCCATGACATTCGTCGGTCGAACCGCTTTATCGGTAGAGATGAGTACGAAGGTATCGACACCACAGTCGATGGCAGCTCTGGCCATTTCCAGGGTACCGAACACATTGTTACGAATGCCTTCCACCATGTTGTTCTCGACAATGGGCACATGTTTGTAAGCGGCAGCGTGATAAATGGTCTGCACGTGGAAGGTGCGCATGATGTCATCAAGACGAGAGCGTTGTTGTACGGAACCCAGGAGTGCTCTGATTACGGCTGGAGGGGAGGTTTTCAGGGCCAGGTTTTGGAGTTCCCGTTCGATGCGATAGAGAGAATATTCGCAGATATCCAATAGCAGTAACTGTGCGGGGCCCTGTACAAGGATTTGACGGCAGAGTTCGGAACCGATGGACCCTCCGGCCCCTGTCACCATCACGACTTTGCCCCGGATATTGGCATCGAGGAGTGATTGATTCGGGGGGATGGGATCGCGCCCGAGTAAATCGTCTATCGTGATATCACGGAGCTCTTCGATACGTGAGTGCCCGGCGACGATATCGGCCATGCCCGGTACGGTTTGAACGGGAACGGTCAAGGGTTCAAGCGTCTGCAGGATATGGCGCTTGCGTGAAAGCGGGGCGCTCGGTATGGCGAACAGAATGCGCTCTACCTGCATCG
Organism: Aidingimonas halophila; assembly: GCF_900106955.1. GTDB lineage: Bacteria > Pseudomonadota > Gammaproteobacteria > Pseudomonadales > Halomonadaceae > Aidingimonas > Aidingimonas halophila. Next base: position 14,024 of record NZ_FNNI01000009.1, read on the forward strand.
TCTGTATCAACCGGGGTAACTCACCGGGCGGATAGACCTTGAGTCCTTCAACCCGCGTACCGTGCATGCCTCGCCAGTCATCGACGAACCCGACCGGGGTATATTCATGGCCGTTGTTGAGTGACGTCACGAGCTGTGAGCCGGCGGATCCTGCTCCGTATATGATGACTCGTGTCGTCTGCCGCATCACTGTCAAGCGATAAAGACTGCGCAACAGGAGGCGAACACCTCCCACCAATGATAATGAAAGCAGGGCATAGATGATGGAGACGGAATGGGGAAGAGGTTGCCCGATAATGACGTTGGCCAATGCGATAAGAAGGGCTGACCCACAGACGCATATCATCAACGTCTTTAGTGTTTTATAACCGAGAAAACGGAGAACGTGTCGATATAACCCTAACGCAGTGAACAGCATTAACGTGGCAGGGGTGATCATGGCGATGAGTAACCATGTATCGAAGTAGGTCAATGCCTCGTTTGAGCCGGTCCTCAGTAGGATGGCCAATAAAAGGCTTCCCGAAACCAGCCCCATATCCATCCAGGTGAGCACAAATCGTTTATGCCTTCGAGGCAGGCGAAAGAGTTTATCCAATGATAAAGACATGTCCTGCCCCTTATAACGTTCCCATGACCTATATGCGTATTTTTTCTGTTTATTTTTCTTTAGCTTATAATTTTATTGCTTTAACCTGCGTTGTTACAGATAGTTAATTAATGTTACTTCAAGTGTTAATGATAAAATATCTTTACACTTATACCAAGCTGATTTTTCTAATCTTTTCAAGGCATTAAAAAGTTAATTTTTCAGCTTGCTTTTGATATTGTTTTCCCTTTTGGGAGCATGATCATGCATTCGTTATTAGTGGTGAATCCCTTGGTCGAAAAATGCACAGGGATGATTGGTTGGGTCCGCTGAAATAGTCTGAGATCAGTCATGCCGTTCTCTTTCTTCCGTGGAACACCTGTATGGCCGGCTATGCGATATGGTTTGGTTTATATAACGAAATCAGTGCGTTCGGTGGGGAATATCATCAGGCTGAGGGCTGCCTCGTGATAATCAACATGGATCCAAGGATATGGGCGGGGCAGTACAGAGTAGAGAAATCACTGTCGGAACACGTTACCATTGAGGCCGTTTTTTCTGAGCACAGGCGCATTGATTGATGGAGTGGCAGGCCTATTTGTCATTGGCCACCGTGGTGGCCGTGCTGGCGACGCTAGTGCTGACGCGTATCGCGCCCGATGTAATCCTGATGGCAGCGCTGGGCTTCTTGACCATTGCCGGCATCCTGACGCCGGGAGAAGCGCTAGCTGGGTTTTCCAACCCGGGTGTGATGACGATTGCCGTACTGTATGTCGTAGCAGCGGGGTTAAAGGAGACGGGGGCGATTCAGTGGATTGCTCATGGTTTGTTGGGGCAACCCAGGCGGCTGCGGCTCGCGCAATTGCGTGTAGTGATGCCTGCCGCTGGTTTGAGTGCCTTCATGAACAATACCACTGTCGTGGCGATGTTCATTCCCGCCTTGCAGGAGTGGGCCAAACGGCTCAAGTTGCCGCCGTCCAAGTTGCTGTTGCCGCTGAGTTATGCCGCCATTCTCGGCGGTACCTGCACATTGATCGGCACCAGTACCAATCTGGTGGTCAATGGTCTGTTGCAGACCGAGGCCGGGATCGATCTGGCCATGTTCGATCTGGCCTGGGTCGGTGTGCCCCTGGTGGTGATCGGTGGTGGTTTTTTGTACTTGTTTGCCGATAAGCTGCTGCCCAATCGGGAAGGTGCGCTCGAACAACTGGAATCCGCTCGCGAGTATAGTGTCGAGGTGCAGATCGATGACAACGGCCCGTTGCCGGGCAAGACCATTCGTGAGGCGGGACTGCGCAGCCTTAGCCACGGTTATCTGGCCGATATCGAGCGTGACGGTCAGTTGATGACGGCGGTACCGCCGGATACCCAATTGCGGGCCAGGGATGTCTTGATCTTCATCGGTGCGCCGGAGTGTGCCCGTGAGCTGCGTCGTATTCATGGACTGAAGCCCGCCAACGGTGATGTGCATAAACTCGATATCGCGCATCATCATCGGTGCCTGGTCGAGGCGGTGATCGGTCCGGATTTCGCCGGGCTGGACCAGACCGTCAAGCAGTCGCGTTTTCGCAGTCGCTATCGAGCGGTCATTCTGTCGATTTCCCGTGCCGGCCAGCGGCTGCCGGGCAAGGTGGGAGATATCACACTCCAGGTCGGCGATACCCTGTTGATGGAAACCGACCATGAGTTCGTCGAGCAGTATCGTTACCGCAAGGACTTCTTGCTGGTCAGCGCACTGAACGATTCAACTCCCCCTAACTTTCGCAAGGCACCGCTGGCACTGAGCATCCTGGGCGGTATGGTGTTGATGAGTGCCACCGGGCTGTTGAGTATCCTTGAAGCGGCATTGCTAGCCGGTGGCGCCATGCTGATGACTCGTTGCCTGACCGCCAGCAAGGCGCGCCGCTATATCGATCTGACGGTGCTGGTAGTGATTGCGGCTGCATTCTCTCTCGGGGCCGCGATGGACAAGACCGGTGCGGCAAGCGCGATTGCCGGCCTGCTGATGCAACTGGGCGGCGCCTCGCCGTGGCTGGCGCTGGCATTGGTTTATCTGATGACGGTCGTCTTTACTGAACTGATCACCAATAATGCGGCGGCCGTGCTGATGTTTCCGATCGCCAACTCGGTAGCGGAACAGATGGGGGTAAGTCTGTTACCCTTTGCCATTGCCATCATGATCGCCGCTTCGGCCAGTTTCATGACGCCGTTGGGCTACCAGACCAATCTCATGGTTCTTGGGCCCGGCGGCTATAGGATCACGGACTACATGCGCCTCGGGGCGCCGCTGACATTGATCGTCGCCGTCACGGCATTGAGTGTGATTCCGATGGTGTGGGGATTTTGAAACGACAGTGGCAAGCGATATGTTGCCATCGCGACTGACGTCGTTCCTGCACACGCCAGGGCCCATTGAGGTGTTGTGATTGTGGCGCTGTAGGGGCGCTCGTTGGTTGCCACCGGACAAAAAGGAGCTATTTTGACTGCTTTCGTATCTGATGACATGCGTTCACGGTTGATCGATGCCGTTCACGAGGCTGGACAGAAGGTACTCTCGATCTACAGTCGCGATTTCGAGGTGGAAATGAAGGCGGATGACAGTCCGCTGACGGAAGCCGATATGACGGCGCATCACGCGCTGGTGGATGCGTTGCGTGAGTTGACGCCGGAGGTGCCGGTACTGTCTGAGGAGTCCGGAGAGATTTCGTTCGAGACCCGCAAGCAGTGGGATCGTTACTGGTTGATCGATCCTCTGGACGGTACCAAGGAGTTCGTCAACAAGAACGGCGAGTTCACCTTGAATCTGGCATTGGTTGAACAGGGCGAGCCAGTGTTCGGTATCGTGCATGCCCCGGTACTGGACACTACCTGGATTGGCCTGCATGGCAAGGGAGCCGAGAAACAGCGTGGCGATCAGTATGAAAGCATCCAGGTACGGGCATTGCCTGAACCGGATAGCGCCCCCTGGAAAGTCGTCGGCAGTCGTCGCCACGGTGCCGAGACGTTCGATGCTTTCTGTGCAGGCCTGCCTGAGCATGAATGCCTTTCCATGGGCAGTTCCATCAAACTCTGCCTCGTTGCCGAGGGGGAGGCCGACCTGTATCCACGGCTTGCTCCGACCAGCGAATGGGATACCGCCGCCGCCCAAGCCGTCGTCACCGCTGCCGGTGGTCAGGTGCTGGATGCTCAGACCCTCGAGCCTCTGCGTTGCAACCAGCAGGACAGTGTTCTCAACCCCTGGTTCATCGTTTGTGGTCAGCGCCACGAGATTTGGGAAAAGGCGTTGAAGTCGGCCATTAGCGGCTAACATGATATTTTGAGTACCGGACTTATGGCCGGCACCGCGACTGACGTCGCTCCTGCATGACACCAGGTGAGGCATCCGAGGCGTGCAGGAGCGGTTTCAACCGCGATGGATTGGGCTGGTTTCACTAGGGTTTACTATTTCAGGGTCACTCATGTCACACTCTTCCCCCTTGATCGCCGACGATATCGAGTCCTACCTCAAGGAACACGAACGCAAGGACCTGCTGCGCTTCATCACATGCGGCAGCGTCGACGACGGCAAGTCCACCCTGATCGGGCGCTTGCTGCACGATTCCAAGATGATCTATGAGGATCAACTGGCAGCGATCGAGCAGGCATCGAAGACCAGCGGGACCACCGGCGATGCGGTGGATCTGGCACTGCTGGTGGATGGCCTGCAGTCCGAGCGCGAGCAGGGCATCACCATCGATGTGGCGTATCGCTATTTCTCCACCGACAAGCGCAAGTTCATCATTGCCGATACGCCGGGCCATGAGCAGTACACCCGCAACATGGCCACGGGTGCCTCGACGGCGAGCCTGGCGGTGATCCTGATCGATGCGCGCTACGGCGTGCAGACCCAGACCAAACGGCACAGTTTCATTGCCGATCTGCTGGGTATCCAGCACCTGGTGATCGCGGTCAACAAGATGGACCTGGTCGACTTCTCCGAGGCCCGGTTCGACGAGATCGTCGCCGAGTACCGGGCGTTTGCCGAGAAGCTCAATGCCCGCGACATTCGGTTCGTGCCGATCTCGGCGCTGGAAGGCGACAACGTCGTCAATCGCAGCGAGCGGACCCCCTGGTACCAGACCGAGGGCAAGGACGGTCAACCGCTGCTGGAGCTGCTGGAAACGGTCGAGGTTACCCATGACCAGAATCTGACGGACCTTCGGCTGCCGGTACAGTACGTCAACCGGCCCAATCTCGACTTCCGAGGCTACAGCGGTACGCTGGCGGCCGGTATTCTGCGTCCCGGTCAATCGGTCAAGGCCTTGCCCTCAGGCAAGACGAGTTATGTCGAGCGTATCGTGACATTCGATGGCGATCTGCAAGCCGCTTATCCCGGGCAGGCGATCACCGTGACATTGAGTGATGAGATCGATATTTCCCGCGGAGACTGGTTGGTGGCGGCTGACGCCGACGTGCCGCTCTCCAACGCCTTCGAGGCGGATATCGTCTGGATGCACGATACCGCCATGGAAACCGGCAAGCTCTATGATCTGAAGCTGGCGACTCGCGACCTGGCGGGGCAGGTGACGGCGATCGACTATCAGGTCGACGTCAATACGCTGGAGCACAAGCGAGCCGATCATCTGGATCTCAATGCCATCGGCCGCTGCCGCGTCGAATTGACGGCACCGATTCCTCTGGATGACTACCGACAGAGTCCGGGAACGGGCAGCTTCATCGTCATCGATCGGTTGACCAATGTGACGGTCGGTGCCGGCATGATCCACCGGACGCTGGAAACCGAGCTGCCTTATGAATTCCGCGATCATGACAGCAAGGCCGACGTGGTGTGGAACCGGACGAGTGTCACGCCGGCCATGCGAGCGCAGGTCAAGGGGCATGGTGGTAAATGTTTCTGGTTCACGGGACTCTCCGGTTCCGGGAAATCAAGCCTGGCCAATGCATTGGAGGTCGAGCTCAATCGTCGTGGTTATCACACCATGCTCTTGGACGGTGATAACATTCGACATGGTCTGTGCAAGGACCTCGGCATGAGCGAGGCCGACCGAGCGGAGAATATCCGTCGTGTGGGTGAAGTCGCCAAGTTGATGGCCGATGCCGGTATCATCGTGATCACTGCCTTCATCTCACCGTTTCGACAGGATCGGGATGCCGTGCGGGATCTGTTTGGCGCAGGAGATTTCGTCGAAGTGCACGTCGACACGCCGATGGATATCTGCGAACAGCGCGATCCCAAGGGGCTTTATCAGAAGGCGCGGGAGGGTAAAATCAAGGACTTCACCGGCATCAATAGTCCGTATGAACCACCTCGCAAGGCAGAAGTCTCCGTCAATACCGAAGCGCTCGAAGCGCAGGATATCGTCGCTCGGTTGATGAAGTGGTTGTAGGTGAAAAAAAGCCGTACGCAGGGTGCGCTGAGTTTTAGATCACGGAGTCCAGAATGAATCGATCGGAACGGATGCATCGAGGCGTGACCCGGCTGAATCGGGCGCAGAAGCGCCTGATCATGGTAGTGGCGGATTTGGTTGCGCTGCCGGTTGCGTTGTGGTCAGCGTATGCTCTGCGTTTGGCCGAATGGTGGCCGGAACGGTTTATTCAGCCGTATTGGTGGTTGTTCGCCATCATTCCCCCACTGGGTGTCTTCATCTTTGCCCGCCTTGGGTTGTATCGGGCCGTGGTACGTTTCATCGGCCCTCAGGCGATGTGGGCGGTGATCAAAGGCGTGGTGCTGTTGGCGCTCATTATGTGGGCAGCGGCATATTTTTATCAGTGGCAGGACTTCCCGCGATCAGTGCCCGTCAACTTTGCTTTGGTGGCTTTTATATATGTAGGGGGATCGCGCTTTCTGGTCCGTAGTTACTACCAGTGGCTGATCAAACATTATACCAGCAAGGATGCCGTGGCGATCTATGGCGCCGGCGGAGCCGGGGTGCAACTGGCGATGGCGCTAAGCAACGGCCGGGAGTTCTATACAGCGGCATTTTTCGATGATGATCCGGGGCTTTGGAACAGCACGATCAAGGGAATCAAGGTCTACAACCCGGCGCAGTTCGGTCAAGTGGCCGAGGACTTGAATATCACCCGTGTGTTGCTGGCACTGCCTTCGGCGTCTAAAGCTGAACGTAAACGTGCCCTCGACCATCTCGCCGATTATCCGGTGCATGTACAGACCATGCCCTCCATGCCGGAAATCGTTTCGGGTGAGGCAAGTGTTGACCAGTTACGCGATGTGGATCTGGAAGACTTGCTGGGTCGCGACCCCGTCCCTCCGCGTGAAGAACTGCTGGATGTCAGTATCCGCGATAAGGTAGTGCTGGTGACGGGGGCCGGTGGATCGATAGGCAGTGAACTATGCCGTCAGATCGCATGCTGCGGGCCGAAGGCATTGATACTATTCGAACTTAGCGAATACGGCCTGTACTCCATTGACCAGGAACTGCAAGCCATTCTGAATGAGCGTGGCGAATCGATCCCGATTTATACGCTGCTGGGGAATGTCAGCCATCGTGAACGGGTCGAAGCAGTGATTTCGCATTATGGGGTTCAGACCATCTATCATGCGGCCGCATACAAGCATGTGCCTATCGTCGAACACAATGTGCTGGAAGGGGTGCGGAATAATGTACAAGGTACGCGGGTAGTCGCCGAGTGTGCGGCTCGCCTGCACGTGGAGCGTTGCATTCTCGTCTCCACCGACAAGGCCGTGCGACCTACCAATGTGATGGGGGCGACCAAGCGCATGGCCGAACTGGTGCTTCAGCAATTGGCACAGACATCGAGCCATACCGTATTTTCCATGGTTCGGTTCGGTAACGTGCTTGGCTCCAGTGGCTCGGTGGTGCCACTGTTTCGTCGTCAGATCGAACAGGGCGGTCCGGTAACGGTCACCCATCCGGACATAACGCGGTATTTCATGACGATTCCCGAGGCGGCGTTGCTGGTCATTCAGGCGGGGTCGATGGCCAAGGGCGGAGATGTCTTCGTGCTGGATATGGGGAATTCGGTGAAGATCGTCGATCTTGCCCGGCGGATGATTCAGTTGACCGGACTGGAGGTGAAGGACGAAAATACGCCCGAAGGTGACATTGCTATCGAATTCAGCGGATTACGGCCTGGCGAAAAATTGTTCGAGGAGTTGCTGATCGGCGACAACGTCGTAGGCACATCGCATCCGAAGATCATGCGTGCCCAGGAAGACATGCTGCCCGCCGATCGATTGATGGAGCTGCTCGATGAAATGGAGCGTGCTGAGAAGAACATGGACTGCCAAGGCGCGTTCGATGTGCTCAAACGTGCAGTGAGTGGTTTTCAGCACCGTTCGCCGATGACGGATTTGCTATTGCCGGCAAGTGACTATTCGGCAGCGGTGTCGGTATCGGAGAAATCCGATAAACCGTTGCATTGAATTTTTGTGGACGTGATATCATTCGTGCTCGATTTTTTGCCGGAATATAAGCAGTAATGCAATCAAGGTTTCGAGAGGCCAGGGGGAGTCTGCAGAATCATACAGATGGCTGGCGTGGCAAGGTTTATGCGCTGGGCTGGTTCGCCATCAGCATTTATGCGTTTTTCTGGCTGATCGATCTGGATATCTCGCGTGCAGGTGAATCACTTTTCATTCTGTGTTTTGCTATCGCATGGTGGTCCGAAACCGAATCCTGGTTGAAATGGCACCGAATTTTCCTGTTATTGCTCGCTTTTGTTGTCCTGCAAATTGGTGTTTATTTCTTTGCGGCGGAACGATTTCCCGACTTCGCCGACGACCAGATCAAGTCCAGCCGCCATGTCGCCAAATTGTTTCTCTGCATTGCCGTGGCATGGTGGCTTCGAGGCTCTGTCAATGCCGCTAAATACCTGATTGCAATATTCTTTGCCGGATTTCTGGTGTCGTTGTTGTTCACTGCCTCGCTGGAGGACTGGGTCCGCGGTTTTCAGGGGCGGCGTCTGGATTTTGGTTACAAGAACGCTCAGCATACCGCGGTCTATTTCGGCTTGGCCTTTATCGTGGGATTATCTCTGTTTCTGCGTGAGATCAGTCACCGCATGTCCCTTGTCCCGACAGTGGTATCTATAGCAGCCATGTCGCTGGGGGGCGCTGGCATCCTGGTCACTCAGACCCGTAGCGTATGGCTTGCTATCGCCATAACCTTGATCGTTGTGACATTGGCTTGGAGCGGCTATGCGCTAGCTCGAGGCTCGGCGTTCGTGACGCCCCGTCGTCTTCTTGTTGTGGTGTTTGGTGTCGTTGTCATGGCGGGGTTGGCTGTCACCACTTATAAACCATTCATTGAACCTCGCATGGATAAAGGGCTAGAGACCCTTGCCGTGGTGATGGACGGTGAAAAGAATGATCTGAGTTACGCAGGCCTGGGGGTACGTATCCGCTCATGGGATTACGCACTAGACAGGATCGAAGAACGTCCGCTGACCGGATGGGGCCCACAAAGCCGCAAGCCATTGATCGATGAAGGGCCATTTCCGGATCGCTTCAAGAAGCGTTTTGGCCATTTTCATAACTCCTACCTGGAGCTGACACTCGCTTACGGTGCCGTGGGTGTCTTGCTGTTGGGGCTGTTGATTTTTTGCATCATGAAAGGGGTGTTTCGTTTAGCCCATCGTGGTCATTTCCACCTGTTCCTGGGGTTATCGGCTTCTTGGGTGTTTTTTGCGTTCGTCAATCTGTTCGAGTCGTATCTGATTTTTCGCACGGGAATGTACTTCTTTATATTCATTGGTGGCGTGGGGATGTCGTTCTATATATTTGGTGTAAGGAATGGTGAGAGACATCCTGCATGATCGATATCGTATTGAGTGCTGATGAGCGCTATGCGCGCTATGCGGCGGTGGTGATGGCTTCGGCGTTGGCGAATTCACCGACGCCTGAACAGTTTCGTTTTTTCTTGCTGACTCCAGGTCTGGACCCTGAGACCCCCCCTCGTTTGAGGCAGGTTGCTGAAAGCTCAGGGGCGCAGTTGCAGGTGATCCAAGCGTCGCCTGAGGGTGCCGGCGGGATCGATGTCGGTCGTTTTGGTCCGGCCGGATTACTGAGATTGCAGATGGATCGCTATCTTCCCGAGGATTGCCATCGGGTCATCTATCTCGACTGTGATCTGGTGATTCTCGGTGACCTGGCGGATTTGTGGCACACTCCCCTGCAAGGCCGGACCGTGGCTGCGGTCATGGATCTGTGCAACCCGTCCAATCTGGGGTCGCGCGATGGGTTCGACGGTTATTTCAACTCCGGGGTGATGCTCATTGATCTGGAAGCATGGCGGCGTGAGCGGGTTGCCGAAAGGGCCTTCGAGTACTTGCGAACATCGGGACAGGGGCTAAAGTTTCCTGACCAGGATGCCTTGAATCATGTCATGGTAGATAACTGGTTGCCATTGAGTCCTGTGTGGAACTTCCAGCCTACCGCATATGCGGCGGTGGAAAAGGCATATACCCATTTGCGACCTTTCCTGGGGGATCTGGAACAGGCGATTCGATCGCCACGGATCGTGCATTTCATTGGTTCGGTGAAACCCTGGCATCCGGCCTGCGAGCACCCATTGCAGCCCTGGTTTCTTGATTACGCCGGCAAGACTGCCTGGCCGATTGACGCCGAGGCATTGAAGCGGGAGCTCTCGTGGTTGAAGCGGTTTCGTCTCGCCCTGAAACAGCCCAAGATTCGTCGACGGCGACACAAGACGCGTATGGCATGATGCCATGGTAGTGAATCTGGAAAGGAGTTTCAGGCAGGTAGTGATGCAATCCCGAAAGAAATTACCCAAGACGCCGAGCGGGGAGCAGGTACGGCCTGAGCTCTATGATCCGCAGTTGCGTTGGGCCATGAGGCGTTCACGTTGGTTCAACCGAGTTCGCGATGGCGTATCGGCTTATACGGTGCGTCCGTTCGAGGATTGGTTGTTCCGGCAGTGGTTGACGCAGGGATCGCTGGCGTCTCGCGTGGAGGCATTGGGATTGCCCCGCCGAAGCGTCGAGGTGCATCTGGGAAACAACCTGGATATCGTCGTTGATCCCGCGAAACTGGTATGTTCGATGTCGCTCAAGCGTTCCTTCACGGATTCTCGCAAGCGGCGTACCGCCTCGAACCGATTCATCTGGCCCGGCGATTGGGACCTGACGCGTTTCGATTTTCAGACGAGCCAGCGTTACCGTTTCATCAGTGACATCTGGCAGCATCGTCGTGATCTCGACCAGAGTTGTGCCTATCAGGATTTCCTGGAGCAATTGAATGCGGGCAAACCGTTCCGGTCTCCACATCGGGGCGTTCTGCTCAATACCAGCTTACGGGTATGGCATTATCTGAAACTCTATATTGGTTACATGGAAGCCATGGCGCTGGGCGGCTTCGATGACAGCTTGGGCAAGGACCGCCTGGGAGTGGCCATTGATCGCCATGGTCAGCTCATCAAGATCAACAAGGGGCTGCATCGCCTGGCCATGGCGCAGGTCGTGGGTCTGGAAACGATCGTCGTGCGTGTCAGGGCGGTCCATGAAGACTGGTGGCGCGAGGTGACGCAAGGGGCCCAGGGAGAGGAAGCGTTGCGCCGTCTGGTGGATGCGCTCAGCGAGTGTGAACCGGCCCAGGCGGCCTGAATCGGGCGGATAGTCTTGCTTGGATAGCTTCACATGACAGGAAGCCTCGGCATGTCAAAGCCGAGGCTTCCTTACGTTGTGGTGAAGCCAATGTCAGGATGATTTCGTGACGCTATCAACGAGTGCTGTCTTGGGTTTGCGAATCACCATGAAATAGTAGAAGACAGCCGTCAGCAGGATGAAGAACAGGCTGTCGAGATTGGTGATGAACACCATCGGGTTGCCGTCGTTGATGGAAAGCGCGCGTCGGCAATACTCCTCGAGGCTGGGGCCGAGTACGAAACCGAGCAGGAGGCAGGCGATGGGGTAGCCGTGCTTGCGCAGGATGTACGCCAGTACGCCGAACAGTAGCGCCAGCCCCATCTGGAAAATGGAGTAGGTGGCGACATAACTCCCGACCAGTGCAATGACGGCGATACTGGAGTAGAGGATATCGCGACGTATCGAGACGATGCGCACGAAGTAGGGGCCCAGGAGATACAGCGTCAATGGAACCAGCACCAGGGCGCTGATGAATAATGCAGCGAACATCGGTGCGACCAGATGAAGTTGGGTATCCAGGAACTGTGGGCCGGGCTGGAGACCGTTGACCACCAGAACACCCAGTACGATGGCCGTGGTCGGGTCGCCGGGAATGCCGAATGACAGCATGGGTACGAAGGCACCACTGCACATTGAATTGTTGGCCCCTTCGGCAGCGGCGATCCCTTCATGGGACCCTTTGCCATAGCGTTCGGGATGTTTGGAGCTGCGCATGGCTTCCGCGTAGGAGACGAACGCCGCCATGGAGCCACCCGCGCCCGGCAGCACGCCGATAGCGTAGCCAATCACGGCGAACTTGATATAGCGATAGACACCGATTTCCCGGATTTCGCTGAGCGGAGGGATGAAGTCCCGACGGCGAACTTTCTGGGCCTTGACGGCATCTGCCTCGACGGTGCGAGTCTCACGATTACGCGCCTGGACCAACAGTTCGCTGATCGCAAAGGCGCCGATGACCAGCGGCATGATGTCGATGCCTTGCATCAGCGTGCTGGTGCCGAAGGTGAAGCGGGGGATCGGTTGCATGACATCGATACCCACGGTGGCGACCATGACGCCGAGCGTCGTTGCGATGAGGCCCTTGGGAATCGAATCCCGCTGGGAAATGACGATGACGATCAGCGCGAAGGCGATCAGCGAGAATTTTCCCGGTGTGCGAATCAACAGAGCGGCTTCCGCCGCCAACGGAGCGATCACCATCAGCAGGACCGCCCCGATCGCGCCACCGATCATGGAAGCCAATGCGGCATGCCCCAGCGCTTTGGCTCCCTGGCCGCGCTGCTGTAGCGGATACCCTTCGATGGCGGTCATCATCGAGGCCGGTGCACCGGGAATGTTGATGGTGGTGGCGGTGATACTGCCGCTGCACATGCCGGCCATGAAGATGCTGGCGCAGGCCACCAGGGCTGCGGTGACATCGAGACTATAAGTCAGCGGCAACAGCAGGGCGATGGCAAGCATCGACGTCAGCCCCGGTACGGCACCGAAGAATGTGCCGATCAAGTAGCCGCCGATCATGTAAGCGAGTATTTCCGGCGTTGCCAGCGTTGCGAATCCATTGAGTATTTCGTTGAAGTATTCCATGACCGTTACGTCCACAAGGTGGGCAAGCGCACTTGGAAGATCAGTTCAAACAAGGCGTAGCCGAACAGGGTGATAATGGCGGCAGCAACGATTTTGACGATCCAGGCGCTTCTTCCCTGCCCCGGCTCGCGGTTACCGAACAGGAAAGTAAGCGACAAGACATAAACAAACGTGGAAACGGTGTAGCCGATCACCGAGAAGACGCTGATATATAGCCCGGTGAACACGGTGACCCAGAGGGCCCCGTAACGCTGAGTCGACGTCGTTGGGCCTGCTTCGGTATCTTCTGTCGGCGTACTCTCTTCCCGGGCGTTGCGGCGGTTCTGCCATAGCACGATGGCAATCGAGAGATACATGATCATGGCAAGTACGATCGGAAAAAACGAGGCCGTGATATCGCCGTTCTTGACCGGCGGTGTCATTTTCACGGCCTCGATCAGATAGACTGTCGTTATGGTCAACATCAGGGCGGGTACGACCCATTTGCCGCCCAAACCGTACGCATGTTTCAAGAAGTTGGCCCTCTAGTCATCGGAAACGCATCGTCGAAGATAGTCCCGCCACGGCAAGGGCCGTGGCGGGTAGTACATCACTCCTCGATAATGCCTTCTTCCTGGAGTTCTTCCATGGTGGCGAAGATCTCGTCCTGGGTATCCTTTACCCATTCGGTGACATCGTCCCTGCCCAGCCAGTTGGGTGTTACACCTACGTCAACCAGCCATTCCTGGAACTCGTCGCTTTCAAAGGCTTCCTGGTAAGCGTTTTCGAGCTTCTCGAGGACGGCGTCCGGTGTGCCGGAAGGCGCGGCGAGGATGATGAAGCTGCCCATCTGGACGTTGAGGTCATACTCTGTGACCGGCGGTACCTCTTGATAGGATTCACTCTGGACATCGGTGAACTCGAGTAGACCGCGAGCATCACCGGAGTCGATCAACCCCGAGAAGTCACCCAGGCTGGTGATGGCGAAGTCGATCTCGCCATTGAGCAGGGCTTCTTTCTGGGGGGCTGCGCCGCCGGGATAGGAAACGATCTTGAAGTCCGCGCCGGTTTCATCCATTAACTGAAGCAGAGTGAGGTGCGTACGGGCGCCCATGTTCTGGATGCCGGCTCGAATTTCGCCGGGGGATTCCTCGGCGGCGTCGATCAGCTCCTCGAAATTGTCATACTCGGAGTCGTCGGGCACGATCAGGGCATCCGGCTCGCTGGTAATGCGCGCAATCAGATCCATGTTGTCGACACTGTAGCCGTCCAGCATGTCCTGCCAGGGCACGGTGATGACACTGTCGTAGGTCAGGGCACCCAGGGTGTAGCCATCGGCGTTGGCATTGATCAACTGGATCAGCCCATTGCCGCTCATGCCGCCTTCAATGTTCTCGACGTACATGGTGCCGTCCAGCGTCTCTTCGGTGAGGTCGCTGATCTTGCGGACGATACCGTCGGTCCCCCCGCCGGCGGCCCAGGGTACGATCATGCGTATGTCGCGAGTGGGGTAGTCGTCGGCGGCGCTGACCGAGGTGGCCGCGACCGACATGATGCAGGCAAGACCCAATGCTCTTTTAAGCATAGCGTTGCTCCTGTTGTTGTCCTCTAGGATCGTGTACTTCCGTCGAAAGCGTTTCGACGAAACCGGTTTTCCCGGCCGAACGCACGATGTCATTCGGCAAGGGCGATAATCGCGTTCCAGGTACCATCGTCGATCTCGACGGTGGCGTCATTGTTGTCCTTGTTCAGCTGGCGCCTGTCATGGGTCGACTTGCCCGGCCAGCGAACCTGGCGCTCCGTCTCGTCCGGGGTGGCGGAGGACAGGTGTGCGGTGATGCCGTCGACTAGCGTCTGGCACAGATCACTGCCACCGAGGTGCTGTGGATTGAATACCATGAACACCTGGCAGCAGCCGGTACCACTGCCGCGTTGCAGGTTGTCGATCTCATGGCTGGGACGTCCCTGGGATAGCAGCGCGGCCAGTGCATCAAGCAGAATGGCCAGTCCCGATCCTTTCCAATACCCGGTGGGAAGAATGCGGCGTGTCGCCTGGATGGCGGCCGGGTCACGGCTCAGTTGGCCCTTGCTATCGAAACCACCGTCGATAGGGAGCGATTCTTCTTGCCGTTCCAGTGTCTTGAGCTTGCCGTAGGAGAACTGTGACATGGCCATGTCGAGTACCAGCGGACCCTTGTCACTGGGAACCGCCATGACCAGCGGGTTGTTACCGATGCTCTGTTCCGATGATCCCCAGGCCGGCATGCAGGGTTCGGTGTTGGTCCACATCAATGCGGCGTAACCACGTTCGACCGCGTGCCACCCGTAGCTGCCGCCGCGCATCCAATGCGTGGTATTTCGCAACGCCACCAGTCCGAGGCCATGCTCGTCGGCGAGCGCCATGGCCCGCTCAGTCGCCTCCATGGCGTTGCGAACGCCAATGCCGAAGTTGCCATCGTAAACTTCCAGGGCACCAAGAGTATGGACCCGTTGCAGGGTCGCCTGTGAATCGACCCAGCCGCGCTGCACGTAATCGACGAACCGCGTGATCCGACCGACACCATGTGACGCGACACCATCCCAAGTGCTTTCCGCATGAATGCGGGCGCAGAGTGTGGCATCGTCGACGGATAGGCCAATGCGCTTGAAGACCCGCTCAAGTGTATTGACCAATGTCGGAAAGGGGACGGTTGTCATTACATTGAACTCATAGTAAGTAATACATCATACAACTAACCTAGTGGTTGTTCGGGAAATTACCTATTCATCTTTAGTCTATAGGGGGTGGTGAAGGCGTCAGCTGTGCGCATCGGTGTACCGGTTTACAGCAGGTTCCCGGTACCGAGTGTTTGCTATGACTACGACTAACGTCCTATTAGCGTAAATACATCATATGTATTACAAGTTGAAAGGATCATAACATCACGAGGAGGAAATCATGCTTGTCGATTTACGCACTTATACGATGGTACCGGGGCGTTTGAAAGCCTTTCTGGAACTCTATGAGCGTGAGGGATTGCCGATTCAGCAGAAGCATCTGGGCAATCTGCTGGGCTATTTCGTGACCGAGACAGGTGACTTGAACCAGGTCGTCCATATGTGGGGGTACGAGGACGCGGCCGAGCGCGAGGCGCGTCGTACGGCAATGGAAAACGATCCGGAGTGGATCGCGTATCGCAAGAAAAGTGCCGATGCCGGTAACGTCCAACATCAGACCAATAAACTGCTGCGCTCCACCAGCTTTTCTCCACTTTGAGTGAGGCGCTTATGACAGGCTCGCAAGATCGACCGGCAGCCCGTACCGGGGCGCAAGTGCTGGTTGATGCATTACTGCTCAATGACACGACGGAAGCGTTTGCCGTACCGGGTGAAAGTTATCTCAGCGTTCTGGATGCCTTATATGACTGCCAGGATCGCTTGAGGCTGGTGACATGCCGTCATGAAGCGGGTGCGGCCAATATGGCCGAGGCCTACGGCAAGATGACGGGCAAACCGGGGATTTGTTTCGTGACGCGTGGCCCTGGTGCATCGCATGCGAGTATCGGTGTGCACACGGCACGCCAGGATTCGACACCGATGATTCTGTTCATCGGCCAGGTCGCACGGGATATGCGGGAACGTGAGGCGTTTCAAGAGATCGATTATCGCCAGATGTTCGGCTCTGTCGCGAAGTGGGTAACCGAAATCGATGATGCCGAACGGTTGCCGGAGATGCTGGCTAGAGCATTTCAGACGGCGATCTCGGGCCGTCCTGGCCCGGTCGTCGTGTCACTCCCTGAAGATATGCTGGACGAAACGGTGACCATCGGGGATGCTGCGCCGGCCAGTCGTATCCCGATCGCAGCGCATCCCTCATCATTGGAGCAGTTGTCCGAATCATTGAACCAGTCACGTCGGCCGATACTCATCGTCGGTGGTGGCGGATGGACGTCCCAGACGGGAGAGGATGTTCGCCAGTTTGCTGAAACGCACCATGTGCCGATTCTGGCGTCGTTCCGTTGTCAGGATTTCGTGGACAACGATTCGACGGCTTATGTGGGACGCCTGGGCCTGGGGGCTTCGGCACAAGCCAACGAGCTGGTCAAGCAGGCGGACCTGATCATCGCTTTGGGAGCTCGTCTGGGGGAGGCGACGACGCAGGGCTACACCCTGTTGGCACCGCCATGTCCGCAGCAACGGCTCGTACATGTGCATGCCGACAGCAAGGAATTGGGACGGGTCTATCAGGGCCAGTTGATCAATGCGACGTCGCCGGAATTCGCCGAGGTGTTGAAGACACTGTCGCCGACCGGTGATGACGAGCGCCGGGACTATATGGAGGCGGCACGGGAAGACCATGTCACCTTCACCCAAGCCGGCACGTCCAATGGCCCGCTGGATCTGCAGACGATCGTGGCGACGATCGGCGAGACGTTGCCGCGGGATACGATCTATTCGAATGGGGCGGGCAACTATACGCTGTGGCTGCAGCGCTACCTTGGCTTCCACACGTTCCGCTCCCAACTGGCACCGACCAGTGGTGCCATGGGCTATGGCTTTCCCGCCGCAATCGGCGCCAAGGTGGCGTTGCCGGAGCGCACCGTGGTGGCCTTCGGGGGCGATGGTTGCGCACTGATGAGCATTCAGGAGTTGGCAACGGCCCATATGCTGGGGCTCAAGATGCTGTTCGTCGTCGTCAATAACGGCAGTTACGGCACGATTCGAATGCATCAGGAGCGCCGTTTTCCCGGGCGGGTTTCCGGCACGGATCTGGACAATCCCGATTTCGTGGCGTTGGCCAAAGGATTCGGCCTGCACGCCGAAGCCATTGACCACAACGATCAGCTGCCCGAGGCACTGGCACGCTATCAGGACCATGATGGAGCGTCGTTGCTGGAAATCCGTATGCCTGCCGATTCAGCCTGTTCCACCCCGCCCAAGCGATGAAATGACGTTGGCGGAAAGTCAGAAATCACAAGGATTCCACGATGAATGAGCGTGACGCGGCAGCGGCCGGGATAGGGGATACTCCGGTCATTACCGATATTCAGGTCATCCCCGTGGCCGGACGTGACAGTATGCTGCTGAATATTGGTGGGGCTCATGCGCCTTACTTCACTCGCAACCTGCTGATTCTCAAGGATAGTGCCGGACATGTCGGTATTGGCGAGGCGCCAGGGGGCAAGACGATACAAGCCTCGCTCGAACAGGCCATCCCCTTGATGGAAGGGCGATCCATCGGTGCCTGGAAATCGCTGGTGGCCTCTTTGCATAATGCGGGGCAACGTGCCGATTTCGATGCAACGGGCCAGGGGGCCTGGACGTTCGAGTTACGGGTCAATGCTGTGGCGGCACTGGAAGCCGCATTGCTTGATCTGATGGGCAAATACCTGGGTGTACCCGTGGCCGAACTGCTGGGTGATGGCAAGAAACGTGATAGCGTCGAGGTCCTCGGTTATCTGTTCTTCCTTGGCGATGGGCATGCCACGCCGCTGGATTATCGTCGGGGGACAGCGGGCGTGTCGCATGAGTGGTATCACTTGCGTGACAAGACGGCATTGACGCCACGACGGGTCGTCGAGATGGCCCAGGCGGCGCAGGACCGCTACGGTTTTCGTGATTTCAAGCTCAAGGGCGGTGTACTGGCTGGAGAGCAGGAAATCGAGGCGGTGACGGCGTTGGCTGAGGCCTTCCCCGGGGCGCGGGTCACGATCGATCCGAATGGCGCGTGGTCACTGAACGAAGCGGTGGATCTTTGCAAGGACCTGCATGGGGTCATCGCTTATGCCGAAGATCCCTGCGGCGCCGAGCAAGGGTTTTCCGGACGCGAGATTCTTGCGGAATTCCGCCACGCCACGGGGTTGCCGGTGGCGACCAATATGGTGGCGACCAACTGGCGTGAGATGGCGCACGCATTGATGCTGCGTTCGGTGGATATTCCACTGGCCGACCCGCATTTCTGGACTCTTTCAGGCGCCGTGCGCGTCTCGCAGCTCTGTCAGGATCACGGCATGACCTGGGGATCGCACTCCAACAATCATTTCGATATCTCATTGGCGATGTTCGCCCAGGTCGGGGCGGCTGCCTGCGGTCGCATGACCGCACTCGACACTCACTGGATCTGGCAGGAGGGCGACGCCCGTTTGACGCATCAACCGCCGGAGATCATCGATGGCCGCGTGGCAGTGACCGATGCGCCGGGGCTGGGCGTGGAGATCGACATGGACGGGGTGGAGACGGCGAATGCATTGTACCGCTCCTTGCCTGACAGTGCCCGCGACGATGCCATGGCGATGCAATACCTGATCGAGGGCTGGCAGTTCGATCCCAAGCGGCCGGCGTTATGTCGGGGGACGTAGCAGTCCCACGACACTTACGAGGATCAATACTACGCCCAGTACCCGGAAGAAGATGGGCGTTTCGGCGGTGATCATGTAACGGTGCACGCGCTCCCCGATGATGTGTCCGACGAGGGCACAGGGGAGCAACCATAGATGATGGACCAATTGCAGATCGACGCCGGCGATGACGAACGACACCATCTTGATCACGACCAGGATGAACCACAACACGAATAGCGTGTCGCGTAGCTGGTGCTTGGCGACGTGCGAGGCGAATACCGCCACCAGCAGCGGCGCACCGATCAGGGACGTGCCGCTGATATAGCCGCCCAGGGCGAGCAGCACATTGTCGGCATACTTGTTGCGGCTCTTGAAGGGGCGGTTGAGGACATAGCCGGTCGCATAGATGATCACGATCACGAAGATGATACTGGCCATGATCCGAGAGGGCAGAGTGAGGAGCCCGATCACCCCGATCAGCTTCGGTATGATGATCACCTTCATGGCTTTCATCAGATAGGCCCAGTCGATATTGCTCTCACCGGGGTCGCCATTGCTTTCCACGACACGGGTACGATGACCGCGCCAGGCTATCCAGCTCGAAAAGATCAGCAAATGAACGGCGATGATCGGCAGAAACACCAGCGGTTCGTCATATACCAGCAGCAGGAAGGGCAGTGAAAGCACCGCACCTCCGAATCCCAGGCTGGTCCGGACAAAACCGCTCCAGGCGAATATCCCCCCGATGAGTACGTATTGATACCAGAGTAGGTCGGCCATAGGTCAGTGTCGTTGATGGATCTAACGATAATGCGGCTAACGGAACAGGCAAGACTGCATGAGCCGGCCGGCAATGTCTACTGCTCCATTCCGGGCTTTGCGGTATGATGGTTGGGCCTTGGCACTGATGCCTGGGCTTTTTTATGTACAGTCTGTCGAGTCGGGGGAAACCGGTTGCGCACCTTGATAGTGGTCCGAAGCCTGAAGATGGGCGGTATGGAGCGAGTCGCGGTGAATTTGGCTGATGCGTTCGCTGATAGTGGTCATGAAAGTCATCTGCTGGTATTCCGTCGGCAGCAACAAGGGCTGGCGCCAACGAATAAGGACGTGAAGACCCATGTATTGCCGTTACGCTGGTGGTCACGTTTGACCGGCATAGGTCTGTTGCTGGAACTGCTTTCTCGCCTGATCCTCAACCCGCTGATTCGGCGTTCCCATTTCGTCTGGACCGGTTGGCTCGGTGGCTGGCTCTTTCGTATCTGGCTAACGGGTTTCGAACGTCGATACGGTCGAGTGGATCGGATCATCTTTCGCGGTATCGGCACCTTCGAGATGGTATGGAGCTATCGTGAGGACCGTGCCCGCTTCGTACTGGAAAACAACCTGCATCTACAGGACTCGCAATGGCGGCAGACGCTGTTTGCGAGGTGCTTGTATCCCGGCAAGCACCTGGTTTGTGTATCGCATGGCGTTGCTGACACGCTCAGGGAGGGAATGCGGCGTTGGGGGTTCACGCCTGCATCGGTGTCGGTGATCGTCAATCCCTGCCCGGTGAAAGCCATCCGCGAGGCGATGTCGGAAACGCAACCGGCAATCCCCGATCAACCTTATCTCGTCAATGTGGCGCGTCTGGTGCCACAGAAGGATCACGACCTGCTGTTGCGGGCCTATGCCAAGGCGGCGCCTGATGAGCCGCTGGTGATCGTGGGCGATGGACCGCTACGTCAGACGTTGGAAGCCCAGGCGGCGTCACTCGGGATCGCTCATGACGTCGTTTTTGTCGGCCATCAAGCAAACCCTTACCCCTGGATGCATCATGCGCGATTGTTCGTTCTCAGTTCGCGTGTGGAAGGGATGGGCATCGTACTGACCGAAGCACTCGCTTGTGGCACCCCAGTGGTATCTGTCGACTGTCCGGGCGGAATCCGCGAGGTGCTCAAAGGTGAATTGGAACAGGCCATCGCCGACCATGATGTCGACTCGTTAGCGAGTAAAATACGCGAGGCGTTAGCGGGCCCTGAACCTGACGTGAATGATGATTGGCTGACAGATTTTCTGCCGGAGACCGTCGTGCAGCGCTTTCTGCAGTCGGTTAATGAAAACTCGGGGCAGAAGGTTATATCGTGAAATACGTTCATTCGGCCAATCATCGGGCTACGCTGGGAAAATATCTCCGCAAGCAGTACAAGACACTGCTCAACAACTTGAATAGTCACTCGGTAAGGCCCCTCTATTCCGAGGTTCTGCCTTGTTTCGTGGTCGGCTGTGGGCATAGCGGTACCACATTGACCGCAGCCAAGTTAGGTAATCACTCAAAAGCATATTTGATTGGACGTGAGACTCACCATTTTGCGCCTGCCAAAGGGTTATATTCGTCTTATCTCGTGGCGTCTGAATGGATAGCCTTATTTGAAACACTGGGCAAGAAGGTCTTTATAGAAAAAACACCCAAACATGTGCATGCAGTCGATCGAATACTCAGAGTCTTGCCTAATGCACGGATCATCGTGATGGTGCGCAATCCGCTAGATAACTGCTTTTCGTTATTCAGGCGCTACGGTGATCTGGATTATGCGATTGATCGTTGGAATATGGATAATCGCAAGGCATTACAGGTCATTCAAAGTTCTCAAGCTAAATTGGTTAGCTACGAATCAATGACGACAGCCCCACAGGAAGAGTTTGGTTCGATATGCCATTTTCTGGGGATGGAATGGGATCCTTCGATAATCGAGAGCGGAGATACCGCCTACGATGACGTCAGACATGAACGTAACATGACTGTGCGTCAAGAACAGGTGAGGCGCCCTATCACGCCTAGTACAGGAGCCTGGAAAGAGGGCTTGACTGAAGCCCAGGTGGAAAGGGTCCTGGATCAAACCAACCCTATTGCTGGACGTTTAGGGTACACTTGATTTGTTTGTCGTATTCATGTGTCTTTACATAATAGCCGAAACGCGTCCTTGAGTTTCTCGTATTGTTGCTCATGAGAGTAATGATTGGCCAGTTGGGCGAGGCCGGCAGCGAGCTCATGATAGTCGTCTCGCTCCATGATGGAGACGATCCGTTCCGCCCATTCGGTCGGTTGGTCGCTCTCTACGATCAATTCCTCGAAATCGCTTTCCAGCAGTTCGGCTGCACCCACCCAGTGTGATAGCAGCACCGGCGTTCCGCATGCCATGGCTTCCAGGACGACGCGGCCGAATTCTTCGATATGCGCCGGTAGAACGAACAGATCGAGAGCGCCATAGAGGCGTTCTACCTCTGGAATCGTCGAACGCCACAGGAACCGGTCAGCGATGCCGAGTTGTTCCGCCTGTTGTTGGTAGGGAGAGGCATCATCCTTGCCAACGACCAGAAACCGGTGGTCGTGATCGCTTTTTGACAGCAGTTCGGCGGCCATCGAGACGAAACCGGCGACGTTGCGCTTGCGGAAGTTGCCCGACGTGACAAGACCGATCAGGCG
Source organism: Aidingimonas halophila (assembly GCF_900106955.1). Classification (GTDB taxonomy): domain Bacteria; phylum Pseudomonadota; class Gammaproteobacteria; order Pseudomonadales; family Halomonadaceae; genus Aidingimonas; species Aidingimonas halophila. The sequence goes on from NZ_FNNI01000009.1 coordinate 36,603, forward strand.
AGTGGCTTCCTCGATGCCCAGCGATTCTCGCATGGATCGGCGATCGCTTCGGGCTCGTTCGGGATTGAACTGTGCGGGATCGTAGCCGGGATAGCTGATGTCGATGCGAGCCCGGCTGATGTTGTAACGTGATGCCAGGTCGTCACCCATCAGCCGTGAATTGACGGCGATACGCTGTCCGCGATTCTGGCTAAGCACGTGGTCATGAATGGCTGCGACTTCTCCTGTCGCCTGGTCGCGGCCGTGAATCCGCTGGCTCGCCAGGTGTACGCAGTTGTGCATATAGACCACGTCATTGGTGACACAGTCCCCATGGCTGATGAGCAGAGCGGGGGTGTGCCGTCGACACCAGGCTTGCACCCGACGGTCGAACCAGAAGCGCCGCTGGGGCCCTTTGAATGGCCAACGCCACAGGCGAACCCAGTCGGCGCCGGATTGCTCGATCAACTGACGGTTACCTCGTTCGGCCAGGATGACCACGCGATAGCCCAGCTCGCGCAGTGCTGCCGTTTGTTCGAAGGCGTTACGACTGGCGCCGGTGCGTTTTTCGACCTGGCGTATGGCGATAGCGGCAAGCGGGGCGGCATTGGTCGATGTCATGGAAGGGCCTTTACCGAATGATGGGGTGAGGATACGCATTCCCGTATGTCATGCAACCAAACGCATGCCCTCTGGTACTAGTTAACCGAGTGAACACCTGGCCATCGTTGCTGTCATCACGATGTTACATGACTTTCATATGGTCGGCGTACCGTGCTGAAATACTGATTGGCAGGGTGTGATGCCATCGGAGTCGTGTGGTTTTCCTTCATTCTTCTGGCACTCGGACAGGTTATCCATGTCGACGCGCAGCGGTTACGGAAGCATACCCCATAGACTGAGATTTTATCTTGGAGAGGCGTCCAGCCTGATCATCCCCGATATCTATTTTCGCAAGCGACGAGACGTCCTGTTGTCTCGTTTCGACGGGCTGAATAATGAAACTCAGAAGGCCATCGTTGATCGTGTCGATTATTGCAACAAGTTGACGAGTGCATTTAATGCGGAGGCGTTGGATCAGTTCAACCGGGACTTGACGATTGGTACGCGTCGTTCCGCCTATCATTTGGATTTCAAACGCGTCGCCCGCTATTTTCCTGCTGATGTGCGCTTTTCCTATCTGTTCGGTGACTGCACGCACGTGCCTGACGAGCCGACCTTCGTTAAAAGCCGTCCGGTGGCGGATGGTGCGGGCAATGCCGATTCGGTACTGCTGAAACTTAACAGCGTCCGGCACTATTACCGAGTGCGTGATCGACTGGCCTTCGAACAGAAACGGCCGCTGGCGGTCTGGCGCGGTTCCATTCACCAGGGCCATAGAAAACGTTTCGTGGCGAGCCATTTCGCCCATCCGTTGTGCAATATCGGTGCAGTCGGAGGCGATCCCGATGGCCTGTACGATCGCGGTACGTTGTCGATTCGCGAGCAATTGCAATACCGGTTCATCATTAGTATCGAAGGCAAGGACGTCGCGACCAACCTGAAGTGGATCCTGTCGTCCAATTCACTGTGTTTGATGCCCCGCCCGCGTTATGAGACATGGTTCATGGAAGGGCGTTTGATTCCCGGTGTGCACTATGTCCAGGTTGCAGATGACTTCTCGGACCTGGGGGACAAGATCGAGCACTATCTCGTTCATCCTGCCGAGGCAAAAGCGATCATCGCCAACGCGAACCGTCATGCGGAATCGTTCTACGATTCGGACAGTGATTTGCTGGTGTCGCTGATGGTCTTCGACAAATATCTCCGGCTTTCCGGTCAACTGCCTCGATGGCAGTCGTCACTCGATCCGGCATGAATGAAAAGTGAGTGGCCTGCGACTTTCTGGATAGGGGGCTAGTCGCCAAGGCCGCTGGCGCGGTAAAGTCTGTTGACGATTAATTTGCAAGGGAGTTTTTATGAAGATTGCCACGTCATTGGCTGCAGCACTTGCTTCGATCGCGATCAGTGTTCCTGTCATGGCCCAACAGATGGGAGGTGGAGCCCCGAGCGTCGATGATCAGGTCGAGCAACTTGATCAGATCGTTGATCTGGATGCCGACCAGGAAGAAGAAGTCCGCTCACTGCTGAATCAAATGCAGGAAAGCCGGCAGCAACACAGCCAGGAATCACAAGAGCTGCAGCAAAGCCTGGGAGAGCATGTCGGTGCCGACTATAACGAAGCGGCGATCCGCTCTGATGCCCAGGCACTTGGTGATTTGACCGCGGAAATGACGGCGGAGCGTCTCATCCTGCAATCGAAGATGGAGGCGGTCTTCACGCAGGAGCAGCGCGATGCGCTCGATGAAGAAATCGCCAAGCAGCAACAACAGATGCAACAGATGCAGGAACAGATGCAACAGCAAGGCCAGTAATTGCGCTGAGTCGCCTGCGATCCCGCACAACGACCCCGCCCTTTTTGGCGGGGTCGTTGTTTTTACGCGCTATGCGGAATGAAAAAATTGCCGTTGCGACGAATTTTTTGAAAACAGTACTGTCCGACGGCGCAGGTGGCGACAGATAACCCGATTATGGCTGTAGTGATTAGCCTCCTCGGGAGCCAGGGCCAAGATGAGTCGTCACCTTGATGGGCCTTGTGGTTTCCGCTGTGTGTAGGTGGTCCGTCATATAGTCGTATGGGGTATCGCAAGACCCGTCAGGATTGTTTCGGGTCGGAAACGCACTTTGTACGCAATTGGAGTCTTTATGAAGGTAGCCAAGCTTTTCGCTCCGGCAGTCGCCGCACTGGCATTCAGTGTTCCCGCCATGGCCCAGCAAATGGGTGGAGGCGGCATGGGTGGTGGAGCACCCAGTGTCGATGACCAGGTCAGTCAACTCGACCAAATGGTGGATCTGGATGACGGGCAGAAGGAGGAGATCAGCAGCCTTTTGACCCAGATGCAAGATGACATCGGTGCCAAGGAGCAGGAAGCCCAGGAGCTGCAACAGCAAATCAGCGAGCGGGTTCAGCCGGATTATGACGAAGCTGCCATTCGCGCAGATGCGGAGCGTCTTGGCGACCTGACTGCAGAAATGACGGCTGACAGCATCATCCTGCAATCTCAGATCGAAGACGTGTTCACTCAGGAACAGCGCGATCAACTGGATGAGGCCATGGCTCAGCAGCAGGAGCAAATGGAGCAGATGCAGGAGCAGATGCAGCAGCAGGAGCAGGGACAAGGCCAAGGCCAAGGTGAGGAAGCGCTGCAGTGATTAGGTTGTGGTCAGGTTGACAGCCTGGCCGCACTGACAGCGTTTACCTGTCTCTGTTGACGGCCCCGCCGCGAGCGGGGCCGTGTGTTTGTTAGCGTTCCTCGAATGACTTTATCCCTTCCAGCCATCGCCGATAATCTGCCAGCCCTGCCTTGATATCGGTGTAGACAGGATCGAATCCGAGTTCCCGGCGTGCCAGCGAGATATCCAATGGTGAGCCGCGGCCGGCGAAGGGGCCCGGGCCGAGAGTCACCTTGGCGCGCTTGCCGATGGTGTCGGCGACATGATCGACGAGTTCACGATGGTCGACGGTGACGCCACTGGAAATATTGAAGTTGCGTTCACTGACGTGATCTTTCTGGAACAGCAGCACGATACCGCGGGCAGTGTCCTGCACATGGGTCCAGTCGAGGGCCTGGTCGGCACCGTTGTCGGACTGAATGTCGTCCATCCCTTCCAGGGGACCGAACAGCGCCTGGTAGACCGGATGCATGTGGGAGGGACGCTTTCCCGGGCCATAGACGAAGAACAGGCGCGCATTACGTACATCCATGCCATAGGTTTCACTGTACTGGATGCCGTAAAGTTCGCCGGCAATCTTGGTGGCGCCGTAGAGGTCGGTGGCCTTGTAGGGTGTCGCCTCGGTCTGGCCGCCGGGGGCATCGCCATAGACAGCGCCGGAACTCATGTTGACGATGCGTTTGATACCCAGGATGCGACAGCATTCCAGTAGATTCAGGGTCCCCGTGGCATTGATCGAAATATGCTTGAACGGACGTTTGGGGAAGTGCGGGCCGGCAATGACCGACACGCTGTGAATCACGCCTTCCAACTCGTCGCGGTAGCGCAGCAACGTTTCGAACATGGCGTGATAGTCGAGGACATCGACGCTCTCGAGCACGAGCTGGTCGCGGACTTCCTGGAGGTAATCGAGGTCCATGTTGTCGAAATGGCCGGCGGCCATGTCGCAGATGATGATCCTCTTGCCTTGTTTGGCCAGTTGGTAGGCGACCCAGGAGCCAACGTGGCCGAGGCCACCGGTAATCAATACTGCCATGATGAAATTCTCCTTTCAGGTAACAGGCTGGTCGTTCATTAGTTGAAGACCAGGTTGGGCAAGAGCATGACGATCGATGGGAAACACGTGATGATCAGTAGAACGGCGATCAGCGGTATATAGAAGGGCACTGTCTCGCGCACCAGGTCCGAGAACGACATTTGGGTGATCTTCTGTATCGTGAAGAGCACGGTGCCGACCGGCGGGGTGATCAGGCCGATCATCAGCGTAAAGATCATGACGACGCCAAAATGCACGGGATCGATACCGTATTGGACGACGACGGGAACCAGCAGGGGAGTCAGCAGGAACAGCGCCGGGACGGAGTCGATGAAAAGCCCGATAAGCAGGATGAACAGCACCAGTATCAGAAGTAATGCCAGTGGACTGGTCACGGTGGACAGCAGGAAATCGGCTACCAGCGCCGTGACCTGGTAGCGAGCCAGAACCCAGCTGTAAAGGGCGCTACCGGCAATGATGAACAGCAGCGCGGCGGTATCGATGGCGGTGGATTTCAGGATCCCCAGGAACTGCCGGAAGCTGATCGAGCGATAGACCATGAACGAGATGATCATGCAGTAGAGCAGAGCGACTACCGAGGCCTCGGTCGGTGTGAAGATCCCGGAGAGAATGCCGAAGATGATGATCAGCGGTGTCAGCATCGGCAGCAAGCCTCGCGACATGGCGCGAATGAATTCGCTGAGGGTGGCTCGGGCGCGGGTCGGGTAGCCGCGGCGATGGGACATGATCGCGATCATCACCATCAATCCCAGCCCCATGAACAAGCCGGGCAGAATCGATGCCAGGAAGATCGAGGCAATCGATGCGTTGGCCAGGGCACCGTAAATGACGGCTGGGATGCTTGGCGGGATGATCGGACCGATGGTTGCCGAACTGGCGGTCACCGCAGCACTGAATCCGGTGGGATAGCCATCGTCTTCCATCGCCTTGATTTCGACGGCGCCTAGTCCGCCGGCATCCGCGACTGCCGAGCCGGACATACCGGCAAACAGCATACTGGCAACCACATTGACATGACCCAGGCCGCCCTTGAGATGGCCGACCATGGTTCGGGCGATGTCAAAAACACGGTCGGATATCCCGGCCTCGTTCATGAGTCGCCCGATCAGTAGAAACGCCGGTATGGCCAGCAGCGTAAAGCTATTGACACCGTAGAGGGTACGCTGGGCGATCATTTCTATCGGGATCGCGTCGAAACCGCGTGCATAAGCCAGTACCAATGCGGATGACGCGATCATGGCGAATGCCACCGGTACGCCGATCGCCAGCAGCACGATCAGTCCGACGAACATGATGACGAAGATTTCCATGGTCAGTCGCTCCTGCCGTTGAATCGCCGGTAAAGATTGCCTAACAACAGGCCGATCATGATGGCGGCCGAGAGGCACTGAATGAAGTAGATATAGGAGAAGCTCATCTGGAAGGTGCTGGCGAGGATGCCGGACGTGCGGCCCATCATGTTCCAGGCACCGAAGACCAGCATCAGCAGAACCAGAATGCAGATGACGTCAGCCAACGCCCCGGTGATACGTTTCAAGCGCACCGGCAACATATCGGTGGCGATGGTGATGCTGATGTGCTGCTGATAGTGCAGCGCCAGAATCGAGCCGAGGAAGATCTCGGCAAGAAACAGGTAGCGAGATGCTTCATCCGTCCATGGAACTGCGATGCCGAGGAGGTAACGCGAGATGACCTGAACGGCCATGATGATCAGCATCAGAGAAAACGCTGTTATGACGACGGCGGTCAGTAGTCGCCAGAAGCGTTCGATGCTCCGGTTGACGAATGTCGAGGTAGACACGGTAACCTCCGCTGGGCGTGAACGCGGAATGGGAAACGAGTTGCCACCTGCCCGTTCCGGGTGTGAGTCGGCAGCGGGCAGAACGCCTACCCCCTTTGTGGGGCTAGGCGCGTTCGGTCGTTACTCTTCTTCCAGCAGGGAGAGTACGTAGTCACGGACGGACGGATGGTACTCTTCAGCGATTTCCCGGATGGCGGGCTCGCCCGCACTGCGGAAGGCCGCGACATCGGGTTCGACGACGGTCATGCCTTCTTCTTCCTGGAGTTGCTCATAGAGTTCGTCCTGACCTTCGGCGACCATGTCGTCACCCCAGGCGGTCGCTTCCTCGATGGCCCCGATGATGATCTCTCGGTTTTCGTCGGAGAGCCCCTGATAGAAGTCCTCGTTCATCAACCAGTGGAAGAACGAATAGACATGCTCGGTCTTGTTGATGTGATCCTGCACTTCGTAGATTTTACCGGCATGAATGAGATCGACGGGATTTTCCTGCATCTCGATGACGCCGGTCTGGAGCGAGGTGTAGACCTCAGGCCAGGCGATCGGACTGGGTAGGGCGCCGATCTCTTCCCAGATCTGCACCCAGGGGGCGATTTCGGGAACGCGCATCTTGACGTCCTCGACATCTTCGGGCGTTTCGACCGGGAAGTTGGATGTCAGATTGCGGGGATTACGAGCGGAGAGAGCCACCAGGCGCATATTGCCGTTTTCGATGAGGCGCTCGTTGATCAGGTCTCCAGTTTCGCCGGCATAGACCTCTCGGGCTTCTTCGCTGGAACCGTAGACGAACGGCAGGTCGGCAGCGGCGAACGCTTCGGCATAGAGGGTCATGGGCATCGAGCCACCTAGCGCGATGTTGTATTCGCCATTGCTGGCGCCTTCGAGGTGGTCGCGTTCACCCCCCACTTCAGTGCCCAGCAGGGTGACGGAATAGTCGCCGTCGGTTTCTTCTTCGATGGTCTCCTTGAGCCGTTCGCCGACCTTGAACATGGCGTGCGATGGCTCGACATGGATGGCGATGGCGAGCTCTTCGGCGGAGGCCGACAGGGTTGTGCTCCATGCGGCGAGGCCGGCTATTACGATACCGCTGGCTTTTATTGTCTTCATGACGGATATCTCCTGTTGGAGTTGGCGTGTGTCGGTTCATCGTCCTGATAGCGGGCGGTGAAGCGCCCGCATCGCGACCCGCAGGCCGGGTTCCTGTTGACGGTGCCTTGGCGACCGCCGTTGATTGGTGTGGTAGCGCTACCATTTCTATTTATAGTTTCGGTCACTATCTCGTATTTCTCCGAAGCTTTATGCAGGAGCGACTACAGTCGCGATGGGGCTGTCAGGCACCCGGCGCTGGACTGAACCGGGCGGGGCTTGCCGCCCTGCATCGCGGTTGAAACCGCTCCGACAACACCAGAGTTCTACTGGTTGATTCGGCTAACTTACAGGAAAAGCTAGCACGGAGTTTTTGGTAGCGCTACCAAAAATATTGTTCTGGTTTACACTACAACCAAACGCACATGAGGAAAGAGGCAAAACATGCCGAGCGAGAAGTTGGCCAACAGGGAGCGTCGGCGCCATCAGGGAGAGCATCGGGTAACATTGGAAGATGTGGCAAGACATGCCGGTGTGGCACCGATCACGGTGTCCCGTGCCTTGAATACGCCCGAAAAGGTATCCACCAAGCTACGCGATCGAGTCGATCAGGCGGTCAAGACATTGGGCTATGTTCCCAACCTTATCGCCGGTGGCTTGGCTTCGGCCGGCACCAGGGTCATTCCGGTCGTGGTGCCATCGCTGTCGATACTGACGTTCATCGAGGTGATTCACGGGATCCAGCAGACGCTGGAGAATGCCGGCTATCAGGTGCTACTGGGGTCGACGGATTACGATCTCAATCGTGAAGCGGCGCTGGTCGATTCCGTGCTGGGCTACTCTCCGTCGGGAGTGATCATGACCGGTCTGCACCATCGTGATACGACCATTGATCGGTTGCGAGCCTGGGGGCGGCCGGTGGTCGAACTCATGGAACTCGGGACCTCCTACATCGATATGAACGTCGGCGTCGAGACCAGTGAGGCAGGGGCTTGCATGGCGAGTCATCTGGTTGAGCGGGGCTATCGACGAATCGCTTTCCTGGGAACCGGCATGGATCGTGACTATCGTGCCCGTTACCGTTATCACGCGCACCGAGAGGTACTGGAGCGCGCCGGGCTGGATGGGTCGCTGCTGTTTCAGAATGATGAGCCGGCATCGTACGAGGCGGGGCGTCGCGTATTTCTCGAGGCACTGGAAGCGCAACCGGATATCGATGCCATTCATTTTGCCAACGACAATCTGGCGGCCGGAGCGATCATGGAGGCCAATCGTCAGGGCATTCGGGTGCCCGATGAGGTCGCCATTGGCGGTTACCTGGGCTTGTCTCTGGCCGAACATCTGACCCCACGGCTGACGACGGTGGTCTTGCCGCGTTTCGAGATGGGCGTTCGGGCGGCGGAAATGTTGCTCGACCGTCTGGCAGGGCGCGAGCGGCATGCGCAGCGTGTCGATCTCGGCTATCGACTGGCGGTGCGCGAGAGCACGTGAGTGCCTGCATGTCAGAAGGGGCCGTAGCCCCTTCTTGAACGTTATTGCTGTAAAGGACGTAACGTTACTCGTTGGCTTCCTCGATGGCTTCCATCATGGCGTTCAGCAACTCAGTGCCTTTCTCACCGTAGCGATCTTCGATGACCTCTCGCACTGCCGGTTGAGCGGCATCCTGGAACGCTTGACGCGCCTCGTCGCTGAGGGTGTTCACTTCCATGTTCTCGGCCAACTGAGGCAGCCCTTCATCCGACGCTTCTATGATGCGTGACATCGAACGTCCGGCGTCCACGGCAATATCCGAGGCCCAGTCGACAATTTCCTGGTGTTCATCGGACAAGCCATTGTAGAAGTCTTCATTGACGACCCAGACATATGGCGTGATGACGTGGTTGCTGATGGTCAGATAATCCTGCACTTCGTCGAAATTGGCGAAGGCGGTCTGCTGAATGGGGTTCATCTGTCCATCGGCGACGCCGGTTTCGAGCGCGGTATAGACTTCCGACCAGGCGAGCGGGGTCGCCTCGGCACCCAGTGCATTGATCATGGCTTCATGGGTCGGCAGTGTCATGGTGCGAATCTGCAGTCCCTCCATGTCTTCCGGTGAGGTGAGAGGGCGCTGTGAGTTGGTGAACTGGAAGAAACCGCCACTATCCAGCAGACCCATCACCTTGAGACCGGTTTCTGCATGGATGTCATCGGCGAGCGTTTGACCGAACTCACTGTCCAGAGAGATGACCTCGGTAGCGATGCCGATGTTCGGGAAGGCGAACGGCATGTCGAAAACGCCGATAGGCGGATAATGTTCCGCGATACCCCCGGCAGAGGAGATGGACGACTCGACGACCCCCTGGCGCACCTGGTTGATCGCGTCGGAGTCTTCTCCCAATTGACCGGAGGGGTAGATTTCTACCTGGATTTCACCACTACTGGCCGTTTCGACGAGTTGTTTGAAGACGGCGGTCATGGCGCCGGAGTGGCTTTCCGTCGGCTCGGGTGGGTTGAGGTGGGCAATCCGCATCGTCGTTTCGGCGGCCACCGGGAAACTGGCAGCGAGACCGAAGGACAGAGCGATGGACGTCATTGTTTTTGGATTGAAGTGTCGCATGGATGACTCCTTGCTGGGGTTGACTGTCGGACTAACCTGCGAGTCCGAACAGGCGGGGTATGAAGAGGGAGACGGGTTCCCAGTAAGCGGTGAGAAACAGCACTCCCAGTTCAACGAGAATGAATGGCCACAGATATCTGGTGATGGATTCAATACGTTCGCCGGTGACGGAGGCCAGTACGAAAAGACAGGCACCGACCGGGGGCGTCATCAGTGAAATGGTCAGCGCCAGTATGATGATCATGCCGGCGTGGACCGGATCCATGCCGATCGATATTGTCAGCGGCGTGAGTACCGGGGCCAGAATGATCAATGCGGCATTGATATCCATGAATAGGCCGATGAACAGCAATAGCGCGATGATCATGCCGAGTACGATGGCGGGCGTTTCCGAAATGGAAAGGAAGCCGTCGGCGATCAATTGCGGTATCTGATTGAATGTCATCCACCAGCCGAGAATGGAGGCGGAAGCGATGATCAGGAAGATGATGCCGCAGATCAGCACTGTTCTGGCCAGCATCTCGTAGAGATCTTTCCAGGAAATGTTGCGGTAGATGACTCCACCGACGAAAAGCGCATAAAACACGGCCAGTGCCGCTGCTTCGGTGGGGGTAGTGAAACCGAGCAGGATCGAGCCGAGAATGAATACGGGAAGTATCAGGGCGAGCAGGCTGCCGCGGAACTCCTTGAGGATGTGTGCCAGATTGGGTCGGCTGTCGTCCTTCGGGAGTTTCAACCGGCGGGCGGTGGCGGCAATCAGGCACATGCAGACCAGACAGAGCAACAGGCCGGGAATGATGCCGGCGGCGAACAGGCCGGCGATCGATACCCCCATCAGTGAGCCATAGATAATCGCCAGGGTCGACGGCGGAATGATCGGGCCGATGATGGAGCCCGCCGCGGTAACGGCGCAGGCGTAGTCACCTCGGTACCCGGCTTTCTTCATGGCGGGCACGAAGGTATTGCCGAAAGCGGCGGCGTCGGCAGTCGCGGAGCCGGTCAAACCGGCAAACAGTACCGAGGCCAGCATATTGGAGTGAGCCATGCCCCCGCGTAGCCAGCCGACGAGCGCCTGGGCGAAATTGACCAGGCTCAATGTCATGCCGGAACGATTCATGATCTCCCCGGCCAGGATGAAGAACGGCATGGCGAGAAACGCGAACAGGTTGAGTCCGGAGAAGAACCGGCCGGGGGCCATGGTGAGGAATTGCTCCCCTCCCATGTCGATCAGCCCGGTCAACCCGGCAACGCCCAGTACCAGACCCACCGGCATGCCAAGCAGCAGCAGTACGAAAAATGTGACGGCGACCAGGACCATGGGATTATCCTCTCGACTCAGGTGTGTTCGATAGCGGTTGTCGGCCGTTCGGCCAGCAGATCGCGTAGCATCGCCAGTAGCAATTGGATACAGGCCAGAGCTGAGGCCAGGGGAATGATCAGGTAGGGATACCCTTTGGGCATGCCATAGATCATGGTGACCTGGGACAATCCCTCGGAGACGTGACCGATGCCGTAATAGAACAGGAAGGAGAAGAACGTGAAGGCGATTACATCGAAGATCAGTGCCAAGGCCTTCGATACCAAGCGGGGTAGGCGTTCGAAAATCACCAGCATGCCAACGTGCTGGCGCCGACATATTCCGATGGAGACAGCCAGCAGGGCCGTCCAGATCATCAGGTATCTCGCCAGTTCCTCGGTGAATGTCAGGTTCCATGGCAGGACGTAGCGAGACAGGATCCCGATCCATACCGTCAGGACGAGTATTCCCATCAGCACGACGCAGACGCGTTCGACCCAGCGATCGAGAACCCCGCTGATGCGTTGAATATGTTGGTGGATACGGTTCATGAACATGGGCCTTTGTGTCGAGTTATCGTTGGGCATTTTATGTCGTATCAGTGATACCGTTCCTGGCGTGGGCAATTATCTTGCCTGACATCGTTATTATCTTTTAAGACAACAAGTTATTTTGTATACAAATATCTCCTTACATTCGTTGCTGCACTATTTCGGGCAATGTTCATGATCAGCATGCCCTAATATAGGGAAGTGGGTTTCGCATCATCCATGTAGGGCCGACGCGGTAATCAGCCCGTATTCCTGCGGCTGTCGGTGCAGTGCAAAATTGAAGATGTGTTCACGTATTTCCCGTGTCTGGTCGAGGTCGCAATCATGGATGAGCAGTTCGTCCTGCTGGGTCGTGGTCATGGCAACGATTTCGCCGGTCGGCGCGATGATGCTGCTTTGACCGAGCAGCCGGCAGCCTTCCTCGACGCCGGCCTTGGCGACACTGACGACCCACATGCCGTTCTGATAGGCGCCGGCCTGCATGCAGATATGATTATGAAACCCCTGCAAGTGATCGTGGGCGGGGATCGGTGGATAGTGAATGGGAGTGTTGTAACCCAGCATCATGATTTCAGCGCCCTGCAGGGCCAACATGCGGTAAGTTTCCGGCCAGCGACGGTCGTTGCATAACGCCATTCCCAACGTGCTGTCGAAGGCGTTCCAGGTGCCGAACCCCAGGTCGCCGATTTCAAAATAGCGTTTCTCGAGGTGTTGGAACGGACGCCAGGGTTCGTGCTCATCGTGTCCCGGCAAGTGGATCTTGCGGTACTTGCCGATGATCCGGCCGTCGTCACCGACCAGGATGGCGGTATTGAAGCGTCTAGTGTGGCCGTTCTGGGTCGTCAGTTCGGCGTAGCCGAGATAGAAACCGATACCGAGTTCGCGAGCCGTATCGAACAGGGGTTGTGTCTCGGGCCCAGGCATGTCGCGTTCGAAGAAGGCATCGATATCGGCCTGATCCTCGAAAAACCAGCGTGGGAAGAAAGTGGTCAGCGCCAGTTCGGGAAACACGACCAGCTGGGCGCCCCGGGCATGGGCTTGGCGCATCATGGCTTCCATGCGGGCCACGACATCGCGACGCGATTCGTCGCGGGCAATGGGACCGAGTTGGGCGGCGGCTATCGTCAATCTGCGGGTCATTTGGTGTTCCTTGTGGGGATTCAGGCGGCCAGGTCGAGCAGCACCTGAAGCAGCACGTTTGCCCCTGCCTCCAGGTCTTCGGGAGCCGTGTATTCATCGATGTTATGGCTGATGCCGTCGACACTGGGCACGAATATCATGCTGGTCGGGCAGACTCTGGCGAGCATCTGGGCATCGTGACCGGCGCCGCTGGGCATGCGCATGACGCTGAGACCATGGTCGCGTGCAGCTTTTTCGACCCGGTCGACCATCTCTGGATCGAAAGGTACCGGGTCGAAGCGCGCCAGTTGGCGTCGTTCCACGGTAACTCCTTCGCGCTCGGCAAGTTGGGTGATGAATTCGTGAAGTTGCCATTCAGCCTGTTGTAGACGGTCGTTGTCGGTGTTGCGCAGGTCGACGGTAAAGCGCGCCTGATCGGGAACCACGTTGACCAGATTGGGACCGATCTCTAATGCGCCCACGGTGCCGACCTGGTCGCCCCCTAGACGTGTAGCGAGATCGCGCACGAAACCGGCCGTTGCCATGGCGACATAACCGGCATCATGGCGCAGGCGCATCGGTGTCGTGCCGGCATGGTTGGACGTACCGGTCAGCGTGAACTCGGTCCAGGAAATGCCTTGAACCTTTTCGACGGCACCGATGGTAATGCCGGACTCTTCCAGGACGGGCCCTTGTTCGACATGAATCTCGATGAAGGCATGCACGTCGGGATGGCCCACAGGCGCATCGCCCTGAGCGCCGATCGCCTGCATGCATTCTCCGACCGTCTTGCCGTCGATGCCTTCGGTGGCCATGGCCTCTTCGAGCGACATACCGCCGACGTAGACGAGACTGCCCATCATGTCCGGGGCGAAGCGGGCGCCTTCTTCATTATTGAAAAAGGCGACGCATAACGGCCGGCGTGTGGTGATGCCGGCATCATTGAGCGTTTCGATCGCTTCGAGTCCGCCCAGCACGCCCAGGCTACCGTCGTAGAGGCCACCGGTTCGGACGGTGTCGATATGCGAGCCGGTCATGACCGGTGGGCCGTCTTCGGTTCCCCGGCGCAGGCCGAAGACGTTGCCCATGGCGTCTACCGTGACTTCCAGGCCCAGTTCACGCATCCAGCCCATGACGGTGTCGCGTCCCTGGCGATCTTCGTCGGTCAGTGCCAGACGACAGACACCACCACCGGGGAGCGCACCGATTTTTCCGAGCTCCGACAGACGATGTCGGAGGCGGTCGCCATTGATACGTAGTGTGTCATGCATGCTGGGTGGCTCCTGTGTCAATATCCTCGACGGCGCGCCCGATCAGTTGTTCGTAGAGGGCTTGGTCGGTGGCTCCTTCGCTGCCGATCAACAGCACCCGGCTGTCGATATCCAGACCCAGGCGGGCGCTCAAGGCATCGTCCTGTCTGGCGATCAGTAGACCGGCCAGTCCGGCGACGGCACTTTCACCGGCAACGAGCGGGGGATCGCCATCGATACCTTCCGCCAGGAGTCGCATGGCTTCGACGGCCGCGTTGTCGGTGATGGTGAGATAGTCATCGACACCTTGATCCAGGATTTCCCAGGCCAGTAGCGAGGTTTCACCGCAGGCCAGACCGGCCATCAAGGTGTCGAGATCGCCATGCACCGGCGTGGGTCGTCCTTCTCGGGCACTGGCAATCAGGCAGGCGGCCCGATCCGGTTCGACCACGATGATGCGTGGACAGCGATCTCCGTAGGCTTCCCAGAGTTGGGCGACGGTTGCTGCCGCCAGCCCACCAACGCCTCCCTGGATGAAGCAGTGTGTCGGGACCTGTGGCAATTGCTGAACGGCCTCATCGATCATTACCGTGTAGCCCTGCATGACATCACGCGGGATCGACATGTAACCGGGATAGGAGGTGTCCGAGACCACGAACCAGCCGTGGGTGTCGGCATCTTTGGCGGCCTGACGGATGGCGTCGTCATAGTTGCCCTGTACGCGGCGGACTTCCGCCCCGAATCGGCGTATTGCCGATTCCCGGGCATGGGACACGGTGTGATGGAGGTAGATGACGCAGCCTACGCCGAACAGATGAGCTCCCCAGGCGACCGAGCGGCCATGATTGCCATCGGTGGCGCAGCAGACCGTGACGTGAGCGGCGGCGTCGCGATGGGTGCCGGCCAGCAGTTCCTCGGTCGTCGCCGAGGGTAGCTGGCGTTTCAACAACCGAAGTACGGCATAGGCACCCCCCAATGCCTTGAAGCTATGTAGGTCGAAGCGTTTGTCTTCATCTTTGTAATGGATGTCGGCGATGTTCGCGCGCTTTGCGATACCGGACAGCTCGACCAACGGTGTCACGTGATATCCCGGCCAGGTGCGGATTTCATCGCGTGCCATCTGCATGTCTTGTTGGGTCAGTACCGCCCGGAGACGCTTCGCAAAAGCGGTGTCGCGACAGACGCGTGCATTGGCGTGATGTTCGATGGTGTCGTCGTGAATGAGTTGGCTCATGAGGTTCCCGAGGAAAACAGTCAAAGGTGATGTCTTTTAAGCTGGATCAATATTTTTATTGTGTCAAGTTAGTGAAAATATATTTTCAATGCTTCCCAGCCTATGCCAGGATGGCTAGCATGGACACCATGAAAGAACCCACCACGTTAGAAGCGCGCATTCAGGCGCATTACGAAACCTTGCCTCCGGCCGAGAAACGTCTGGGCGATTTGCTGCTCAATTTCCCCGGGGATATCGCCAACTACAGTGCCGGGGAGCTGGCCGAGACGGCCGGTACCTCCAAGGCTGCGGCATCGCGCTTTTTCCAGCGGTTGGGGTACAAGGATTTCAATGAAGCCCGTCGACAGGTCCGGGAGGCCAAGCGGTGGGGGTCACCGGTGTACCTGTCGTCCAGTCACGGCGATGACCGCACCATGCCCAGCCGGTTCCTGTCCGATCACCTGCAACAGGAAACGCTGAATCTTACCCGTACGTTGGAAGCGATTCGGCCGGACGTGCTCCGGGATGTGGCCGATGCCTTGGCGAAGGCGCGCCGGGTTCAGATCGTGGGCTTTCGCAATAGCCGGATGCTGGCGCTCTATCTGCAGCGGCAGTTATTGCTGATGCGGCCGGATGTGAGTCTGCTGCCTCAAGCGGGGCAAACTCTCGGGGAAGATCTGGTCGATATGGCGGAGCCGGATCTGCTTGTCGTGATCGGCATGCGTCGCCGGGTCGCCGCCATTCCACGTCTCATGGAGATTGCCAGAGACAGTGGGGCGCAAATCCTGCTGGTGACGGATCCTTCCGCCACCCAGTCAACGGATTTGGCTACCTGGACACTCGACTGCCATGTCCGCTCGTCATCGCTGCTGGATAGTTACTCGGCGGCCATGAGTGTACTGAATCTACTTTGTGTGACCCTGTTCGAACGCAGTCTCAGCGATCCGTATAGTCGCCTGCGACGAATCGAGAGCCTGCACGATGAACTGGAGGAACTCGACGCCTTTGCGTGGCTGAAAGAGTCGTAGCAGCGGCTGGCCAGCATGCCTTGAGTGCCAGCATGACCCGACTTGCATACTCGTCTTCTCCATCGGACGAGGAGGGGAGTTTTGTTTCAGGCACAGAGGCGGCGGTAACATAGTCGTTTGGCCCGTTGCCAGAAACAGGGAATTTCCATGCTGGATATCAAGTATTACGTACTCATCGATGCCATAGCGACGCATGGCACACTGCAGGATGCTGCGGCGGCGATCGGATTGACCCAACCGGCGGCTACGCATCGAGTGCGTGAAATGGAGCGCCGATTAGGCGTATCGCTGTTCATCCGGGAAGGGCGTCGCCTGGTACTGACTTCCCCTGGCAAACGGCTACTGGCGACGGCGCGTGAGGTATTGCCTCAATTGCAAACTGCCGAGCATGAAGCATGGCAATTGGCGCGGCGCGTGGAGCCGGCTCTGCGCATGGGAATCGGCCCTTATGATACGTTTGCTCATATCATTCCGTCCTTGTATGACCAGCATGATCGCGATGTTGATCTCGTCCGGTTGCCAATGCGTGAGATGACGGCAGCGTTGTTGTCTCGTCGC
The DNA here is from genome assembly GCF_900106955.1 of Aidingimonas halophila. Lineage (GTDB taxonomy): Bacteria > Pseudomonadota > Gammaproteobacteria > Pseudomonadales > Halomonadaceae > Aidingimonas > Aidingimonas halophila. Next base: position 53,408 of record NZ_FNNI01000009.1, read on the forward strand.
GTTGACATCATTCTCATGATCGATGTGCCTTCTCAGCGTGGACTCACCTATGAATCTGTCTTCGAGGCGCCGCTTGTCGCAGTGTTACCGCCTTCACATGCTTATGCCAATGCCTCTGTCATTCCTCCGCAAGTGTTCGATGAAGGTCGGCATTTTACATATAGCACGTCGCCGGAAGCGGGACATGAGTTCGAGCATTTTTTTCAGCCGGCCGGCATCTATCCCTCGCATATGATTCAGATCGAGTCCGTGTCCTTGATTCTGGAATTGGTGGCGGCAGGTAAAGGTGTGAGCATACTGTCGCAATGGGCTGCACAGGACGCCCATCGGGCGGGCAAGGTCGCTATACGTCCCTTGGCGGCCGACATTGCCCCGATTCCATGGTATCTGGCTTATGCCGATGAGCCTCACGTAGCTGAAGTGGCCACCCCGCTGGCTTCTACGTTGCGCGCTCTCTATTAGAGTACTGCTCACCTATAAAAATCTCGTTGCAGGTCCCTTGAGATTCTAATTAGTACTCGTTCGCAGGTCCCCCTAGCATATGTCGCATCCAACGAGTTGTTAGGAGGAAGTTATATGGGAACCAATGCTGCAACGGAAACGGCTAAGCAAGATCGTGATATTGACACCCTGCGACGTTTCGTCAATTTATCCGACTACCCTGTAGATAAGCGTCCTAGTGGAGAGCAGGAAAGTCATGTTTATTGGGAGACGGTGGAGCGTGTAAGAAATCAGCTTCGTGGGGATGGTTGTGCACTGCTTTCCAATTTCATCAAATCCGACGTCATCGATTTATTGAGAGAAGAAAGCGAAGAGCTGGCGCCGGAAGCATTCTATTCAGATAACAACGTCAACCCTTATGTGACAAAGGATGATCCTTCATTACCGGAAGATCATCCGATACGCTTTTTTCAGCATTATACCAATGGTTTCGTTGCCAGAGACCTGATTCCCGATGATGCCATTATCAAACGTTTATATCAGAACCCTTATTTCATGCGGTTCATTGCCGACTGCTTGGAAGAACCGGTCATATATGAATTCTCGGACCCGATCGCTGGCTTGGTAATCAACGTCATGCCTGATGACACCGAACTTCCCTGGCATTTCGATACCAATGAGTTCATCGTCAGTCTGATGACTCGCCGACCGCAAGAGGGAGGAGAGTTCCAGTATTGTCCGAATATTCGTGAGCCAGGCAATGAAAATTTCGATGCCGTGCGTGAGGTGCTGCAAGGCAATCATGACCGCGTTGAGTCCCTGACTCTGAATACTGGAGACCTGCAGCTTTTCAAGGGCCGGTACTCCATGCACCGAGTGGCGTCGGCAAAAGGTCAGCGTCTGTGTACATTACTCGGCTATTCGAAAACGCCCGACATGATGGGAAGTCTGGAGCATACTCGAAAAATATATGGACGTGTGACTCAACAACACATCGATGCCGAAAATCAGCGTCGTCAAGATAATTTAATGGGATGAATGTTGCGTTATCTACATAAAATCAAGGAAATGAATCGCATATGAGCGGGATAGTTTCTCTCCCCGATAGCTGCTCGAATGATACCCAATACAGTGGTGCGAGGTTTCGCGAAACAGAGATCAATACTGCACTGCTGGAGCGAGTTCAGCGGTATTGCCTTGCGCGATTACGTGCACAGATGAAATATCACGGCATGGACGCCGTGATTCTGTTTGATCCAGTCAACATTCGCTATGCGTGTGGCGTGCGCAACATGGAGGTTTACTCGCGTCGCAACCCGGCTCGTTACCTTTATGTGGCGGCAGAGGGGCCTGTCGTACTGTACGAGTTCAGTGCGTGTCTTCACTTGACGCGGGGCTCCATCGTGCTCGATGAAGTCTATCCCGCTCGTGCTGTCATGCCGCAATACAGTGGGCCAAAGTGTGCTCAGCATACCTCCGCTTTCGTCAAGGACATTGAGGGACTGTTCGCCCGTTCTTCGACGAATGGCCGTTGTATCGGGATCGAGTCGGCGCCGACAGGAGTTATCCAGGGGTTGGCAGATGCCGGCTTCACATTGGTGGATGGCACCGTCGCTACCGAAGGTGCGAAATCCATCAAGAGCCTGGATGAACTGGCACTGATCTATCGCTCGGTCATTCTTACCGAAGCGGCGATGGAACGCATGGAAAGTGCGTTGCGCCCTGGAATGACGGAAAACGAGTTATGGTCGATCTTCAATCAACATGTGCTGGCCACCGGGGGAGAATATGCCGAAACACGATTACTGTCTTCCGGTGATCGAACGAATCCATGGTTTCAAGAATGCTCCGACAAGGTGATCGCGCCTGGTGAGCTGGTTGCCTTTGATACGGACATCGTGGGGTGTTTCGGCTATTACACGGATTTTTCGCGGACGTTTCATGTCCCGGGCGCGGGAGAACCAACTCATGATCAGAAAGCGCTTTACCGGATGGCTGCGGATCAACTGGAAACGAACATCGCCTTGCTGTCTCCCGGGATGACTTTCCGGGAGTATTCACAACGCGCCTGGCCAATCCCCGATGGATACCTTGAAAACCGCTATCTCGATATCGTCCACGGCTGTGGCATGTCGGGGGAATGGCCATTAATTGCTCATGATGGCGATTGGGATGATGTCGGTTACGACGGCGTCATCGAGCCTGGCATGACGCTTTGTGTCGAAGCCTATATCGGCCATCGCGATGGCGTGCAAGGGGTCAAGCTGGAGGAGCAGGTGCTGATTACCGAACAGGGTATCGAACGGTTGTCTACCTATGGATATGCCGACGACCTGCTTGATGACTGAATCATGCCAAAAGATGGTTGATGAACATAACGACTGATAAATGAAGAATGTGAACCCGACGAGAGGGAAGATAATGAAATTGCTTCGTACGGCCGTATTGATGGGATGTTGTGGCTATGCAGTGGTGGCGCAAGCCGATGAGTTGACGATCGGTACCAACAATTGGGCCGAGAATATCGCGGTTTCGAACATGTGGCAGCAGCTGCTTGTCGAGCAAGGCTATGATGTCGAATTGCGCTCGACCGGCAAGAGTGTCATTTTCAGCGGGCTGGCTCAGGATTCGATCGACATGTCCCTGGAAGTCTGGTTACCGCATGGTGATGCCCAGTATATCGAACCGTACCAGGATCAGATCGATGTTCACGATGCTTGGTATGATGGAGCTCAGGATGAGTTGGTCGTTCCCGCCTATATGACCGAGATCGACTCCATCAGCGATCTCAAAGAACACGCCGATCGCTTTGAACATCAGGGCGAACCGACGATTGTCGGCATCGAGTCAGGCTCGGCCATTTCCGGTGAAACGGAAGATGCCATCGAGCGTTACGACCTTCCGTTTCGGCAACTGAATAGCTCAGGTCCAGCGATGCTCGGGGCTCTGGACGATGCCTATCGGAAGGAGCAACCGATTGCCGTAACGCTTTGGCAACCTCATTGGGCCTACGCAGCATACGATCTCAAGGCGTTGGAAGATCCCAAGAAATCCTACGGCGGTGGCGACGACATCATGTGGATGTCGCACAAAGGCTTCGCCGATCGTCATCCCGATGTCGCGGCCATGATGAATGAGTGGTACATGACTCATGAGCAACTGGCTGACTTGATGCTCACCATCGAGGAAGACGGGGAGCCGGCTGAGGGTGCGGCAATATGGATAGAAGAGAATCGCGATCTCGTCGATGAGTGGTTAGCCGCTGGAAACGATAACGAGTGATTTAGTAGCGTGATCCTCGCTGTAAAAAGGCCTTCCCATGTCCTGTCATGGGAAGGCCTTGATGGTCAGTATCGCCGGCTGTTCATTGGCTACGTCTGCGAGAGTTTCCGTTTGTTTGCCTTGAATCGGTAACGTAGCGCCAGAATGATGGAGATGAGTGCGAGTATCAGCAATGCCAACGAGATCGGTCGAGTGAAGAACAGGGTCCAGTCTTCGTTGCTCATCAGCGCCCGCCGTAGATTGGTTTCGGCGATCGGTCCCAGAATGACACCGAGCACAAGCGGTGCCAGTGGGTAGTCGAGTTTGCTGAGCAGGTAACCGACGATGCCGACGCAAAGCAGCAGGTAGATATCGGTGGCGCGGTTGTTGAGCGCAAACGCGCCGATGACACAGCAGACCAATACGACGGGCACAATGATGGAGCGCGGCACTTCGGTCACTCTGAGGAACCAGCGCATACTGAACAGGCAGACGACCAGTACCATTCCGGCGGCCAGCATCATGGCCATGAACATGCCATAGACGATGTCGCCGTGGTCGAGTATCAGACGTGGACCGACACCCACGCCGTGAACCATCAGTGATGCCATCAAGACCGCATCGACCGCACTGCCGGGGATCCCGAGGGCGATCATCGGAATCAGGCCACCGCCCGAGGTGGCGGAATTGCCTGACTCGGAAGCGACGACGCCTTCCGGTGTGCCGGTACCGAAACTGTCCGGGTTTTTTGAAGCACGCTTTGCCTGGTCGTAGGCCAGCAGGTTGGCGATGCTGCCGCCGGCGCCGGGTACGGCACCGATGAATACGCCCACCAGGGATGAGCGAATCAGATTGAGCGGCCGGGCGATCGTCTCGCGCATGGCATCCATTGGCCGGAAATTGACGTTGGCCGAAATCAATTGCTTGCCCTGTTTGATCTGGTCGGCATCCTCGACTTCCTGCAACAACTGGCTGACCGCGAAGACGCCAATCAACACGACCAGGAAGGGGAAACCGTTGGCGAGCAGTTGCAGGTCAAAGCTGAACCGGGGTTCCCCCATCATGGGATCGGTGCCGACCGTGGCGATCAACAGGCCGAGGCATCCCGTCATCAATCCCTTGAGCATGGATTTTCCTACCAGGCTGGCGACGACGGTCATGGCGAAGATGATCAGCGAGAAGTACTCCCAGGCGCCGAGCTTGACGGCAATCAGAGCCAGCGGTGGGGCTGCGATGATGAGAACGACCGTGCTGATCAGGGCACCAAAAAACGACGCCCAGATGCCGATGGCCAGGGCACGCCCCGGTTGTCCATTGCGTGCCATCGGGTAAGCGTCGAAGGTGGTGGCGACGGCTGACGGCGTCCCGGGGATGCCGAGCAAGGCTGCACTGATCATGCCGCCGGTATACCCGCCGACGTAGACTGCCAGCATGGTGGCAACCCCTTGCAGCGGTGGCATGGCAAAGGTCAATGGGAGTGTCAGCACGATCGCCATGGTGATCGTGAAGCCGGGAATGGCGGCAGCGATGACACCGGCCACCACACCAACGAGCATGGTGAGAATGGTGCCCAGGGTGAAAAGTTGGCTCGCACCGGAGAGAAGGGCGTCTAGCATGCGTTGGTTCTCCTGTGATGCCAGTAACCGATGAATGGATTAGTCGAACATGCCGCGTGGCAGGCTGATTGAAAAGACATTCTGGAACAGCGCATGGATGCCGACGGAAAACAGCAAGGCGATCACCAGAGCGATCAGCAGGGCGCGTGGTCGGCGTGCGCCGAGCAGTCCTTGAACGAGCATCAAGAACAGGAATGATGCAAGCCGGAAACCGAGTAGCGGCACGGTCAGAGTGTAGGTACCGAACAGTGCCAATACACCAAGCGCAAGGCGATGGTTCCACAGCCATTGTCTGATCAGCCCATCCGGCAGGGAGGCGCTACTGGCGATACGAGGGACTTCCTTGGCGACGAGTGCCAGGTTGAGAAGTATCAGCAGCCCCAGAATCAGCCGGGGAAATGTGCCGGCACCGAGTGGTTCCCAGGCGGATTCCGGCAGGCTTCCGGCTCGCACGAATAGATAGATGAAAAAGAGTGCCAGGATCCCGTTCAGAGCGATATGGGCAATGGCACTGGCCCGGTCAGTTGACCGGGCCGTGGATGAGGAGTCCCTCGGGCTCATTTTTCAAGTTCTCCGGAGAGCCGTTCGATTGTATCGTTGGTCGTATCCAGGTAGTCGGTATACGCTTCCGGACCGTTGTACTGCACTTCGGCGCCGGCGTTGTTGATGCCCTCGATGAAATCGTCATCCCCGGAAAGGGATTCCAGTGCCTCCGCCAGGATCTCGACACGCGCTTCGGGTGTCCCTTCGGGGGCGACCAGCCCACGCACGATATTGAGGTTGAGGTCCTCGTAGCCCAGTTCGTTGAATGTCGGGACATCAGGCGTTTCGTCGATACGTTCGTCGCTACCGACGGCAAGGAATTGTAGATCGTCGTTCTTGACGAACTCTCCGCTGGAAGCAATATCGCCCATTGCGGCATCGATATTACCACCCACCAGGGCACGAATCCGTTCTCCGGTCCCTTCGAAGCCAACGTAGCGGAACTCGAGATCTTCGGCATCGGCAATCATGGCGGCGTGAACGTGGGGAATGCCGCCAAGCGTGACACCGAAACGAATCTCGCCGGGGTTGTCCTGAGCGTATTCGACGAACTCTTCGACATTGTCCCAACGGTCATCGTCGGCATTGACGGTCAGGTATTGAGGTGAGGCCGTCATTGAGGCGATAGGGGTAAAATCATCCCAGTTGATATCGGTCAATCCGGTATGATGCGCTACCATCAGACCCTCATGAACCTGACCGACGGTATAACCGTCTGCATCGCGTTCCGTCAGATCCTCCAGCCCTGTGGTGCCACTGACCCCCGGGACATTGATGACTTGCAGGGATTGACCGAGGTGATCTTCGATATGTTCGGAAATGACACGCATCAGAGTGTCGCTGCCACCTCCGGGGGACCACGGAACGATGAATTCGATGGTATCGTCAGGGTAATCCGGTTGTGCTTGGACAGGGCCGACGCTGGCCAGGGCGATGCCTGCAGCCAGTGCTGTCATCATTGGCTTCAATCCGGTCAACCGGAAGGCGTGTGGAGTGAATTGTCGTTCAGGAATCATTGTCATGATTGTCATCCTCTGTTGTCGTCAGCGTCGTTATCAACCTAGGTCGATTATTGTGGTATAAATCTTATATCGATTAAAAAATCGATTTTATAGAGACTATGATATGGTATCGGGTAGGCGTCAACCCGACAGGGCAAATCTTCATTGGCTGTTATTGGGAACATCACCATGACGGTACTGGACTCCTCGAGTGCGACAGCATCTAGTCAAGTCTTCGAAGCACTCAAGAGAGATTTGATACGTGGGCAGTTCAAAGCGGGAGAGAAGCTGGCTATCAGCTCACTCAAATCGCATTACCAAGTCGGTCTTAGCCCGCTACGCGAGGCACTCAACCGATTGTCGGCCTATGGGCTGCTGGAGCAGGTCAACCAACGGGGGTTTCGGGTGCCGGCAATGCGTCTGGAGGAACTGGACGATATTGCCAACCTGCGGTCGCAACTCGAATGCATGGCGTTGACCCAGGCGTTCCAGAACGGTGATGCTGAGTGGGAGTCACTGTTGGTTGCGGCTCATCATCGGCTTCGCCGGGCCGATGAAAAGCCGGAACAGATAGAAGAGTGGGAGCAGGCTCACCTGCGTTTTCATCGCGCCTTGTTGGCGGCTTGTGGGTCGAGCTGGTTGCTGCGTTTCATTGAGCAGTTACACGATCAGTTCGATCGCTATCGCCGTATGGCACCCCCCAATCCGGAGGTGCGTCGCCAGTTGGATGCTCAACATGGTGAGTTGGTGGAGTATGCGCTGAATCGCGATATCAGCGGGGGGCGGGCATTGCTGGATGATCATATCCGGTTGTCACATGATGTCGCCAGAGGGTGTTGTGACGTATAGGGAAGCAGGAGTGGGCCATAAAGCGTTCTGGGGTATGAGTGGAAGGTCAACGCTCGGTGTGACGTAGAGTAGCGCCCCTCTTGGCGCCTTTTCCGGCTTTTGATCTGGCATTGCTACGCTAGCATGGTGCCATGCCATGAACTCCATTCGGATGTGATGCATGAATCCTTCCACACTTATCGGGATCGCGGCCAGCGTCTTGATGCTGGCCAGTGTCGTTTTGCTGAGTGCCGAATCGGCAACCAGCTTCATCAATTTGCCTGGGTTGGCGATCGTGCTGACCGGTACACTGGCAGCGACCTTCATTAGCTATCCGCTGCGTGAAGTGCTTCGTGTCTTCCGCTTGGTCGGTATCGTGTTCCGCCGCGAAAACCGCTATATCGACGACGATATTCAGGAACTGGTTGCCATGGCACGGCTATGGTTCCAGGGCGATGTTCGCGCTGTCGAGCGTTCGCTCGAATCGACACGTAACCCATTCCTGCGTACGGGAATCCAGTTGGTGATCGATAACACCAAGCAGGAAGATGTACTGGAACTGCTGCGCTGGCGTATCGCTCGACTGAAAGCGAGAGAGCGGGCCGAAGCACAGATCTTCCGCACCATGGCACTCTATGCACCGGCATTCGGAATGATCGGCACGTTGGTCGGGCTGGTGAACATGCTCGAGGTCATGGACAGCGGCGAGATCGGCATGATCGGTGAACGCATGGCGGTGGCGTTGCTGACGACGTTTTACGGCATCGTGCTTGCCAACCTGGTTTTCAAACCGATCGCCGTCAAACTCGAGCGACGTACCGAAGAGCGATTGATAGCCATGCACATGGTGTTGGAGGGGGTGGCCTTGATGACCAAGCGTCGTTTGCCCTCTTTCATCGAGGAGACACTGAAGTCGTTCGTGGCCACGCACCATGATGAAATTCGGGAACCGGATGTCTCCGAATCATCTCGCCGACGGCTGCGTGATCGGTTGCGTCGTTCCTCATCGGAGGAGATAGCCGATGCCTGACGATCATCGTCATGCCATTGATGACGATCGGCTGCTGGCACCCGCCGAGGAAGAAAGCAGCAGCGTATGGATGGTCAGCTATATCGATGTGATGACGTTGCTTGTGGCGCTTTTCGTGCTGTTACTGTCGTTATCGAGCTATGTCGACGGCGACGCCAGTGAAGCGCAATTGGAGCCTGGCGCTCTGCAGGCATCCATGCTTACCCGTGCGTCATCGTTACGGCTCGACGAGTCGGGGCATCTCGGCGTGCCGCTACCGCCGGGTGCTCTACGTGCCACGCATCCCCCGGAACGGCCGGCTCCGTCGCCGACAGACGTCACTCGAATCGATCCCAGTGTAGTAGTTGTCGCCATGGGCGTGGGGCGTCCGGGCACTCAACCCTCGGCATGGGTCCCTCCCAAGGTGGTGGCGCCGGTCGACCTGGATATTCCTGAGTCGGTGGGCGACGGCGTCGTGGTCATTACGGAACTGACGCCGGAAGATACGCAGGAACTCGATCCTGAAGTGATTGATCTGATCGCGGACCTGGATGATGCACCACGCGTTCCGGATCTTGATGGTGTCGAGGTCTCGCGTGTGGAGGAGGGCATCAGTCTCCGTGTGGAGGATCACCTGCTGTTCGAATCGGGCTCCGGCGAGTTGATCGGTTCCGGGGAGGGGCTGGTTGACGAACTGGTGTCGATCATCGAGCGCTATGAGGGTGAGGTGTCGATCGAAGGCCATACCGATAGCCGACCGATCAATACCGAGTCGTTCCCGTCGAACTGGGAACTATCCAGTGCCCGGGCGATGGCGATTCTTCGTTATCTCGAAGCTGCCGGTATCGAGCCGACGCGACTGCGCGCCGTCGGGTTCGGGGAAACCCGGCCGTTGGCAAGCAACGAGACCGCCGAAGGGCGTGAACGTAACCGTCGCGTCGAGGTGATCGTGCATCTCTAGAAGGTGTGTCGCTTCAGCTCGGCGAGCGCCGATTGCGGTTGGCGACGACGCGTGACGTCAGGTTCTTGAGAACCAGAGTGATGACGAACACAAGCCAGCCGGCAGTGGCGACGATGTTGAACAGCAACATTTTCCCCTGGCCTGCAAGCGGGGTGATGATGCCTTCGATAATGATGGCCAGCCCCAGAGACAATACAATCGGCAAGGCAGCGAGGTGCATCCACATTTCCGTGCGTCGCCGACGTATCCGGTAACGGCGCAGGGCAATACGCATGGGGCGATGTCCCCAACTGACGATGATCAGGGTTCCTGCCAGACTGAGGGCGAGCAGTATGGGTTTGATGGTGCCTTGCCAGAGTGCAATGCTGATGGACCAACTGATGGACAGCCACATCAGCCCTTCCAGCATGGCAATGATATCGGCCTTGTTACGAACTTGACGCATCTTGATAGGGCTCTCGGGACAACGTTGCATCGAGATATCGGTCGATGCCAGGAATGCGATGATACGCGAGTTCGTTCGTCGGCGTCAGGTGTTATCGTGCTTTGTTGAGGCCAGTGGGTAATCGGCCGAGGTTTCAGGTATAGTCCCGGCGATGATATTGCTGCAATGAAGGCGTGATAGCTGTTATGACCCAATTGACCCTGACCCGTCCCGACGACTGGCACCTGCACCTACGTGACGGCGCGGCCATGCGCTCCGTTGTGGCGCATTCCGCACGGCAGTGCGGGCGCGCCATCATCATGCCCAATCTGAAACCGCCGGTGACGACGACCGAACAGGCACTGGCCTATCGTGAACGCATTCTTGCGGCGCTACCTGAGGATAGCGGCTTCGAACCGCTGATGACGCTATACCTGACCGATGACACCACACCGGAAGAGATCGAGTCGGCAAAGGCCAGCGGTGTGGTGCATGCCGTCAAGCTTTATCCCGCCGGAGCCACGACCAATTCGGCATCGGGCGTGACGGATATCCGCCATTGTGATGCGGCCATCGAAGCGCTGGCTCGAGTGGGTATGCCCTTGCTGGTTCATGGCGAGGTGACGCGCCCATCCATCGATATCTTCGATCGCGAAGCGGTCTTTATCGATGAGGTCATGGCACCGTTGCTGACACGCCATCCTTCGCTCAAGGTCGTCTTCGAACATATCACCACCCGTGATGCCGTCGAGTTCGTGACCGCGGCGCCGGAGAACGTGGCGGCAACGATCACGGCACACCACTTGCTGTTCAATCGCAATCACATGCTGGTGGGCGGTATTCGACCGCACTATTATTGTCTACCGGTACTCAAGCGGGCCTCCCATCGAGAGGCCCTGCTTGCTGCCGCCACTTCGGGGAATCCCAAGTTTTTTCTGGGCACGGACAGCGCGCCACATGCCAGAGGCGACAAGGAGTCGGCATGCGGTTGTGCCGGCGCGTTTACGGCGCCGGTGGCCATCGAACTATATGCCTCGGCCTTCGAGGAAGCAGGCGCGTTGGAGCGGCTGGAAGGGTTTGCCAGCCATTTCGGCCCCGATTTCTATGGCCTGCCGCGTAACCGGGACCTGATCACACTGGCAAAACACGAATGGACGATCCCGGCATCGTTCCCGTATGGGGACGACGATCAAACGATCGTGCCGTTGATGGCGGGCGAGCACCTGGCCTGGCGAATGACGTCGGCAGAAGATGACGACAGCTAACGCGTGATTAGGTGACCGTTGTCATCGATATCCAGTCGCCGGTTACGTCCCGCCATCATGGCGCACCCGGCGGCGAGCATGGCAATCAAGGCCAGGAGTATGCTGATAGTGGTCAGCCCCGCTCCGATATCGAGCATGATCCCGATGGACAGCGGTCCCAAGGCTGCCAGACAATAGCCAAACCCTTGCGCCATGCTCGATAGCTTCCCTGCAATACGGGAATTTCCGCTACGCAGGGCAATGAGCGTCAAGGCCATGCTGAAACTGCCACCCTGGCCGAGACCCAGCAAGACGACGCCCCACCAACGCCATGCCACAGGACCGCTCAGCAGTAACAGCAACCCGCTAATGCTGGCACCGATGACCAACAGGATCGCGGGACGCTGGTCCCGGCCAAGCCTTGCTAGCCAGGGGGTTCCCAGGGCGGCAATGAGCTGCACCATGACGGAAATGGCCAGCAGCGATCCCGCTTCGGCTTCGCCCAGTCCTCGACGTTGCATCAGCACGGGTAGCCACCCGAAGACAATGTAAGCCAGCGACGACTGGGAGCCCATCAACCCTGTGACCTGCCAGGCAAGAGGCTCCCGCCATAAGGCGAGCCGTGGCGTGCCTGCTGTGCTTGCCGGTTTCTCGGGACGTGTCTGTGGCATCATGCGCCGCCAGGCAACAAGTGCTAGCAGAGCTATCAATGACCAGCTTGCCAAGCTGCGTCCCCAACCTCCCAATGCATCCGATAGGGGAATGCTGAGACCGGCCCCCAGGGCACCTCCCAGACAGAGCGCCATGGTATAGACGCCGGTCATCACGTCGGCACCTTTGGGAAGTTCTCGTTTGACCAGGGCGGGCAGTAGTGTGCCGCAGACACCGATTGCCGCACCGGCGAGTACGGTACCGCCATACAGGAGCCACAAGTTTTCACTGCCGCGCAGCAACAGGGCAAATGCCAGTATTGCCAGGGCGAACGAGAGGGTTCTTTCCGGTCCCAGACGCTTTGCCAGCCAGGGAGCGGTTGGGGCAAAGATGCCCAGGCACAAGACCGGCAGGGTGGTCAGGGCACCCGCGCCCAGCGCCGTCAGGGCGGTGTCGTCCTGAATGCGGTTGAGGACGGGGGATAGCGAGGAGAGTGCCGGGCGCAGGTTGAGCCCGACCAGAATCATCAGCAGGATGAAAGCGGGCATGAGATGCCTATTTCATGTAGGACCGAAGATCGCCGCGTACGGCATCGAGAAAGGTGATGAAGCGGGTGTCGCCGCTGGCATCCACACGGTCGACCCGGCTACTGGTAGAGATGTGGTTGCCGACCTTGACTTGATCGAATATCTCCAGGGTGATGCTGTCTGCAGCGCGGTCACCGACCCGGATCTGGCCATCAATCAAGTTGAAGGTTTCCAGCAACGAGGCGCGTACGCGAGTTGACTCGCCATCTTCCAGCACACGACGGATGAATAGCCAGCCTTCGCAGGGCAGCAGTTCGTTGTCGACATATTCACGCATGAACAGGGTGCGGTAACAGGCGCCCTCGCTGGCTCCCTTGTCAGCCATGCTGTGGTATCCCTGAGTGACGCTTTTCGCCGTGACGCCGGCATTGACGAGTTTGTCCGTGGCGCCTCGGTGTTCCCTGACGAGTTGTTCCTGACGCTGATAGGTCACCCAACGGTGATATTCCTGAATGCGATCCCGTGAGTTCATGCGATCTCCGTATCCGCTGATTGCGCGGCTACCTTCCCACAAAGCGTGCGATTTGACCAGAGTCGGAGGGTTGGAGCGTCGATCAGCCATAGTCAATATTGCGGCGCAAAACAGTCCTGCCGTTCAACGATAAATGTCCTGAAGGCGGGTTGTGGTGAGAGGGCGTCGCACTCTATCGTCATGTTCAAACGAGTGTGTAACACAATGATAACTACCACACGCGGGAAGACGAATGACCCAAGACAGTACTCCTATCAGCGATGCGGATCCGGCCCTTGCGGATCAGGGTTCCCCCTCCTCGGAACAGAACGAATACTTTGCTCGATTCGTCAACGTTCAGAAGAGTTATGACGGTGTCGAACTGGTCGTCAAGGACTTCAATCTTGACATCAATAAGGGCGAATTCATCACTCTATTGGGACCGTCGGGCTCGGGCAAGACGACCTGTCTGATGATGATGGCCGGCTTCGAAACGCCGACCCACGGTCAGATTCTATTGAAAGGTCAGCCGATCAACGATTTACCCCCGCATAAACGTGGTATCGGCATGGTCTTTCAGAACTATGCGCTCTTTCCTCATATGACGGTGGCGGAAAATCTCGCCTTCCCGTTGGAAGTCCGTCATTACACCAAGGAGCAGATCAACAAGAGCGTAGCCCGTGCCCTGGCCATGGTTCGTCTGGAAGATTTCGGTGACCGGAGACCGGCGCAACTGTCCGGCGGGCAGCAACAGCGCGTGGCGCTGGCACGTGCCCTGGTGTTCGAGCCCGACCTGGTGTTGATGGATGAGCCGCTCGGGGCATTGGACAAGAATCTGCGCGAGGAGATGCAGTACGAGATCAAGCGTATCCATGCCAGCCTGGGCGTGACCATGATCTACGTCACTCATGATCAGAGCGAGGCGCTGACCATGTCGGATCGCATCGCCGTGTTCAACGATGGTGTGGTCCAGCAGCTGGCCGATCCGCAGACGCTGTATGAATCCCCGGCCAATGCGTTTGTGGCGTATTTCATCGGCGAGAATAACCGGCTGGTGGGTGACGTCGTGGAGCGCCTGGGCGATCAGTGCAAGGTGCAACTGGATAGCGGAGAAACCGTACTTGCCAAACCCGTGGCCGTCGGCGGTATCGGTTCTCGGACGACGCTGTCACTGCGTCCCGAGCGCGTGGCCGTGCTACGCGATAGCGACGATCCCCGCCGTGAAGGGCTCCAGAATTGCTTCACCGCCAAGGTGCAGGAGGTGATTTATCTAGGCGATCACTTGCGCACGCGGATCGCCGTTTGCGGCAACGAGGAGTTCGTCATCAAGACGCCCAATGCCGAAGGACATCACGCCTTGCGTCCCGGTCAACAGATCGAGGTCGGTTGGTCTAGTGATGACTGTCACGCCCTGGATGCGTGACGACGTTCAATTGACGATAACCCACAACAATTGATTGACAACAACAACCGAAAGGGAAACCAGAAATGTTCAAGAAAAACATGTTGCGTCATGCAATCCTGGCTTGTTCCGGTGCCTCTGTCGTGGTTATGGCAGGAGGTGTTCAAGCGGAAGAGCTGAATGTCGTCTCGTGGGGCGGTGCCTACAGCATGAGTCAGCAGAAGGCCTACCACGAACCCTGGATGGAAAAGACCGGCGATGAAATCGTCAATATCGATCGCAGCGGCAATGCGTTGGCCGGCCTACGTTCCCAGTTCGAAGCTGGCAACGTGACCTGGGATCTGGTCGATATGCTGCCGGCCGATGCCATGATCGCTTGTGCCGAGGGACTGCTCGAACCCATCGATCATGACGAGATGCTTGCCGATGCCCCGGATGGTACGCCTCCCAGTGAAGACTTCATCGAGGGCTCGCTGAGCGAGTGTTTCATACCCCAGATCGTTTATTCCAACATCGTCGCTTACAACACCGAGATGTTCCCCGAGGATGATCAACCTGATTCGATCGAGGATGTGTTCGATATCGAGAACTATCCCGGTAAACGCGCGTTGATCCGTAAGCCGATCAACAACCTGGAATGGGCACTCGTGGCTGATGGCGTCGAGCCGGAAGAGGTCTACGACGTGCTCAGGACGGAAGAAGGCGTGGACCGCGCCTTTGCCAAGCTGGATACCATCAAGGATGAGGTGATCTGGTGGGAAGAGGGCTCCCAGCCGCCGCAGTTGCTGGCTGACCAGGAGGTGGCGTTCGGCTCCGCCTATAATGGCCGCATCTTCAATGCCATGGTGAGCGAAGATCAGCCTTTCGAGATCATCTGGGATGCACAGGTATTCGAGCTCGATGGCTGGGTGGTTCCGGCGGGCAAGCTCGACAAGGTGGAAGACTACCTGTATTGGGCAACCGATACCCAGCGGCTTGCCGATCAGGCCAAATACATCTCCTATGGTCCGGCGCGTGAATCGTCGAACGAACTCGTGTCGACGCATGCCGAGACCGGTATCGAGATGGAAGAGCACATGCCCACCTATGAAGACAACTTCCGTACGGCCATCCCCAAGGATGATCCGTTCTGGGCGGATCACAATGACGAACTGACCCAGCGTTTCGACGCCTGGCTCGCCCAGTAAACGTTGTGACAAACCGGTGCGGGGTGTGCCTGATGGCCGCCCCGTTCCGGGTATCCGTTCCTTGTTCGGAGGTATTGCGTGTCTTCATCCGTATCATCCGGTGAGTTGACGACGGCCGATGGCGTACCGCTGAAAGTCAGTCTGCGGCGTGCCGTGCGCCGCTCCAGACTCAAGGCGCTACTGCTGGTGGCGCCGCTGCTATTGTTCCTCGTCATTGCCTTTGTCATGCCGATTTTCGACATGCTGTCGCGTAGTGTGGCCAATACGGAGATCGCCACGCATCTGTCACGGACGGTCGCTGCGTTGGAAGACTGGGATCCTCGATCGGATGAATTGCCCGAGGAGCCCGTTTACGAGGCGCTGGCGAATGATCTGGCCGAGGGGCATGAAAATCGCGCGATCGGTCGCCTGTCCAGTCGGTTGAATTATGAAAAATCGGGGATGCGTTCGGCGGTCATGCGTAGCGGCATGGCGAGTCGCACCATGGATCCCCCATACAAGGAAGGGTTGCTGGAGGCTCATGATGCCTGGGGCGACCTGGAGACCTGGCGACTCATCAAACGCGAATCGAGCCCGTACACCCTGTCCTATTATCTGGCGGCCATCGACAAGCAGTATTCGCCTGAGGGTGAGATCGTCGATGTCGCAGACGACCGTCGAATCTATCAAGGGTTGTTCTGGCGAACGTTCTGGATGAGTTCGGTCATTACACTGCTGACGTTGGTTCTGGGATTCCCCATCGCGTATCTATTGGCGAATCTGCCGCTACGCAAATCCAATCTGCTGATGATTCTGGTGCTGTTGCCGTTCTGGACCTCGCTGCTGGTGCGGACCACGACCTGGATTGCCATCCTGCAGTCTCAGGGGGTACTGAATGACATCATGGTCGTGCTCGGGGTCATTGCTGACGATGCCCGCTGGCAGATGATTCACAACAAGCTGGGTACGATCATCGCCATGACGCATATTCTGTTGCCATTCATGATCCTGCCGCTGTATTCGGTCATGAAGACGATTCCGCCGAGCTACATGCATGCAGCGCGATCCCTCGGGGGCAAGCCGTTCCTGTCATTCCGGCGGGTCTATTTCCCGCTGACGATTCCCGGGATTGCCGCCGGTGCGATTCTGGTCTTCATTCTCTCGATCGGCTATTACATCACTCCGGCGCTGGTCGGTGGGCAGTCGGGACGCTTCATCACCAATTACATCGCCTATCACATGCAGACGTCATTGAACTGGGGGCTGGCGGCCGCCATCGCTTCGATTCTGCTGTTCGTGGTGGTGGTCTTCTATCTCGTCTTCAATCGCCTGGTCGGCGTCGATAAAGTCAAACTGGGGTGACGATATGGCGATTCCTTCTTATGCAACCCGCAGTGAGCGCATATGGCATTACGTGTTTCGGGGATTGTGCGCGCTGATCTTTCTGTTCCTGATCGGTCCGCTTTTGATAATTATACCGTTATCTTTCAATGCTGAACCGTATTTCACCTTTACCAGGGAGATGCTGTCCTTTGATCCTGCAGGCTACTCGTGGCGTTGGTACGAAGACTTCTTCACATCATCGCGATGGCTGAACTCGATCAAGAACAGTTTCATTATCGGCATCTGCTCCACGTTACTGGCAACGGTGCTGGGAACGTTGGCCGCACTCGGGCTCAGTAGTCGACATATGCCGGCCAGGGGGCTGTTCATGGCGCTGCTGATTTCGCCCATGATCGTACCGTTGATCATTTCCGCGGCGGCCATGTTCTTCTTCTTCTCCAAGATCCATCTGGCCCAAACCTATTTAGGCGTGATTCTGGCGCATACCGTGCTGGGAATCCCGTTCGTTGTCATTACCGTGACGGCGACCCTGTCGAGTTTCGATACCACGCTGATTCGCGCTGCTCACAGTTTGGGCGCGAGTCCACAAAGAACCTTCTTCAAGGTGATCTTGCCGCTGGTGACGCCTGGTGTGGTATCGGGAGCGCTTTTCGCTTTCATCACGTCCTTCGACGAGGTCGTCGTTGTGCTGTTCGTGGCAGGCCCCGGACAGCGAACGATGCCGATTCAGATGTGGTCGGGGATTCGCGAGGAGATCAGTCCGACGATTCTGGCCGTGGCGACATTGCTGGTGATCCTGTCGATATTGCTGCTGACGACACTCGAGTTGCTGCGTCGACGTAGTGAGCGTCTGCGGGGCATGACGCCTTCCTGAGTATCGATTCTGTGCCGTCACAAGCGAACGCCCGGCTGTTCATTCATTGGCCGGGCGTTCGTATCGATGCAAAAAATATCCGTCGCGAGGGCTAAAGTCTACTGTATGGCCGTCGATAATTAGAAATAACCGTATAATGCCGGCTTTTTCCGGGCGTCACGGTGGCGCCATGCTGGTAAAAAGAACACAGCATCAAAGGGGGCGAACATGTCGACGATTCAGTCACTCGGCGTTGGGTCTGGACTGGACCTCAATGGCTTGCTTGATCAGTTGCGCGCAGCGGAAGAGGAAAAGCTGCAGCCGATCGAGGAACAGAAATCCAGCTATGAAGCCAAGATATCGGCTTACGGTGAGCTCGAGAGTTCGCTCTCCGAGTTTCAGTCGTCACTGTCGTCGCTCAATGATCCGGAGACGTTCACGAGCATGACCAGTGAGGCGTCAGGTTCGGCAGTGGATGTGGCAGCGAACTCCGAGGCATCGCCTGGTACCTATGATGTGGACGTCAATGCACTGGCACAAGCCCATTCGTTGGCCGCCGATGGCGTCGAGGATCGTGATGCCAGCCTGGAAAACGGTGCCGGTACCCTCTCTCTGGAGACAGCGGGAGGCGAGACAATGGATATAGCAATCGATGCCGACAGTTCGCTAAGTGATATCCGCGATGCCATCAATGCGGAAAATGGGGCGATCAGTGCTTCGATCGTCAATGATGGTAGTGACAAGCCGCATCGTCTGGTGCTGACGTCCAAGGACACCGGTGCCGATTCGGAAATGAACGTGTCATTCGATGGCGGGGGCATTGCCGGCGATATCCTGCAGTATGGCAATGGTGATGATGCCATGACGGAAACCGTCGGGGCGCAGAACGCGGACCTGACTGTTAACGGCATTGACATTACCAGCCAGTCGAACACGGTCGAGAATGGATTGGAAGGCGTTACGCTGGATCTTCAGGAAACCGGCAGTTCCAAGGTCACCGTCGAGCAGGATACCGAGTCGATCAAGGACGCTGTCACGGATTTCGTCGATAACTACAACGCCCTCCAGGATACGATGGGTGAGTTGACCGCGTTCGATTCCGAGTCCGGAGAAGCGGCCGAACTCATGGGCGACTCGACCTTGCGCGGGATTCAGACGCAATTGCGAAGCGCCTTGAGTGGTGGTGTCGAGGGTGAAGATGGTGCCTTGAGTCTGATGTCGGATGTCGGCATCAGCATGGATGTCGATGGCCGACTCAGCCTGGATGACGCCAAGCTTGATGAGGTGATCGAAACGGATCAGGAGACCCTGGTCGATTTCTTCGCCGGTGCTGATGACGACAGTGGTATGGCGGGCCTTCTGGATGCGCGGATGGAGACGGTGTTAGGGCCCAACGGAAGCCTGGAGACGGCGACCAATGGCTTGAATACGCGCATCGACGGACTCAACGATCGTGCGGAGAGTGTCCAGCGCAATATCGACAACACCATGGCGCGCTATCAGGAGCAGTTTGCTCAGATGGACAGCATGGTATCCGAGATGAACTCGACGAGTTCCTATCTCTCGCAGCAGCTTGGTGGCGGCGGCGGCGGCCTATCCAGCTTGATGTGATGCCGTATCCGCCGCTATTGAACCATAGGTGATGAATCCGAGTTTCATGCTCTGTGTTAGAAACAGGGTTTCAATGGGAGTGACTAGCGATGGCTGTGACTGCTTCTAAAAGTGGTTCGGGATATGCCAGGGGTGCAGGTGCGTATGCACGTGTGGGTGTCGAGAGCGGAGTGATGTCGGCCAGCCCGCATCAGTTGATCGTGATGCTTTTCGACGGCGCTCTGGCATCGATTCGGGCAGCCAAGCTGCATATGGAAAACGGGAACACTCAGGAAAAGGGGAAGTCCATTTCCAAGGCGCTGGATATCGTCAACAATGGACTGCGTGCCGTGCTGGACGGTGAGAAGGGTGGTGAAATCGCCGCGAACCTCGATGCACTCTATGACTACGTCGCACGGCAACTGTTGCAGGCCAACCTGCATAATGATGTCGAGAAAATCGATGAAGCGGTTCGTGTTCTCGATGACATCGGGTCCGCTTGGCGCGACATTGGGCCTCAAGTTAATGGAAATTGATGTTATGCAAGAGCCATCTCGCCACGATGCCACAACACCGCAGGAAGCGTTGATATCCTTTTACGAGGGATTGCTGGCACGCTCGACGCGCATGCTCACGCAGGCTCGGGAGGAGGATTGGGATGCCTTGATCGAAGAGGAATCCCAGTACGTGATCGACGTCGAACGGCTGTCCCGTATTGAAGGACAGGATGCTATGAGTCAGGAGCAGCAGGCCCGCAAGGATAGCTTGTTGGAACGGATCCTCGAGCAGGACATGGAGATACGCCAGCGTCTGATAGCACGCCGTGATGAGCTGGGGCAAATGATCGGCACGACCCGTCGACAGCGTGACCTGCACCGCACGTATCATGCTGCCAACCGTCGTTAGGTAATGTTGTGAGCGGTATCACGCCGATACTCGACACGCTGCTGCATCAGGTGCTGGGCAAGCGTGTCGATAATCCGTCCCCGAAGGTCCTCAACGAACCTGTCAAACCCATGACACCAAGTGAGGCACCGCGGGCGTTACATAGTGATTCTCGGCTGGACGCGCGTCAGCCACAGTTGACGCCTCTTGGAGGTGCCGCGGCTCGCGAGACACCACAAGAGGGTACGCCGGCGGCTCGGCAAGGGCAGACGCCGGCATCGACCACGACTCAATTCAGCCCAGCCGCCCGCTCGATAGCCGATATCCTCGTCAAGTTTCCCGCTCCTCCGTCGGCACTGTCTCCATCGGCGCCATTGATGTCTCCAAGTGGTCAGTCCGCCTCACCAACCCAGGTAGCATCCTCACTGCAAGCCAGCATCAATGAAAGTGGTCTGTTCTACGAATCGCATCTCGGGCGATGGTTCCGTGGCGAGCTTTCTCGTCAAGCTCTTGAACGCGAGCCTCAGATGCTGATGACGCGAGCCCAACGGCCCGCACCCGGTGATTTTGCTGCTCTGGGCTCTCTGAGGCCAGTCGGTTCGGCCCAGGCATCTCCTCCTGCACCGTTGTCGCCTCCCGATGCCCATACGGTGTCCAGACTGCTACCGCTGCTTGATCCAGCGTCGGCAGGCGGGCGAGGCGAACGGGGAGCCATGGCATCAAGTGTCTCATCTCAGATGTCGCCGGCGACCCCGACACCACTGTCGTCCACGCCCTCTATCGGGCAGCCGGGCCCGGTCGCTGCCAATCAAGGGGCGTCATCGGGGCAGGCAGCCTGGTCACCCAGTGATACCGCCATGGCGGACATGGCGTCACGCTCCGCGATAACGTTACAGGAGCCGGTCAATGAAGCGCTGCAGAGCGTTGTTCGTCATCAGTTGGAGATGCTGGTGACGCCGGTGCTGCGTTGGGAAGGTGATGTCTGGACGGGCATCTTCATGGCGCTGTTGGTGCATGTACCGGAACCCACGGATCAGCGCTATGGCAGGGAAGAGGAAGGGGAACACGATCAGCAGGAAGACGATGCTCCTCCCTGGCGTTCTGATATCACCCTGCGGTTGCCGCATCTCGGTGAACTTAGTGTGTCAATGCGGTTGGCGGGAGTGCGGTTGACGATGACATTGGCGAGTCCCTCGGCCGATGTCGTACGGTCGTTGGAAATGGGGCAGGGAGACTTGCGGTCGAGACTGGAAGCTTGCGGATTCGATGAAGTGCTGTTGCGGACTCATCTTTCCAACCTCGAGGGCACCGTTGAATGAATGATGGACAGGGGCATCATGCCGGTCGACGTCGACAGGCAGTGGCGTTGGCGTATCAAGAAGGAGACAATGCGCCACGAGTGTTGGCGCAAGGATACGGAGAACTGGCCGAGCGTATCGTCGATGAGGCCAAGCGGCAGGGTATCTATGTCCATGATGCTCCGGAATTGGTGGCCCTGCTGATGCAGTTGAACATCGATGAAGCGATTCCGCCCAAACTCTATCAGGTCATTGCGGAACTGTTGGTCTGGGTGAGAGAAATTGATTCTGCAAAGCAGAATGATTGATGATTGTCCGGCTTGTTTTGTACACATCAGCGTATCCTTTTGCTGTATCGATTTGTAGTAAAATGTATCAGCTAGCGTTGTGTGTTTACCGTGCTGATACTTTCATTTCCTTCCGCTATTTTATAACTAATTGATAATAAAGATTTCTATTGATATCCATGACCTGGGTCATGCTTTAGTATGGGTTCCATTGACCCTTGGGTGTGTTGAAACCTTTCATAAAAAAGTCTCACAATGACATTAATAAATAAAGTGGACGAAACATCCACTGAAGGGTTCATAACAACCAGACGTCATACGTCGATAACCCGATAAACACGCAGGGGTTTACAATGCAAAACGATGGTATTCTGGATGAAATCCAGGAAATCAATCTCTCGTATCTGCTTCTCGTTCAGCGAATGTTGAGTGAAGATCGCACGACGGCGATGTTTCGCTTGAAGATCGATGAATCGATGGCGGATTTACTTGCCTCACTTTCCGTCAAACAACTCAGTCAGCTATCCCGAACCAATCAACTGCTGTGTCGACTCTGTTTCGATGAGCCGGATCAGTTGATGAAGCTTACGCACAACCAGCGTGAACAGGGGCTGTCGCAGACGCACGCGTCGTTGTTGATGGCATCGTCAACGACGGCCGGAGCCTTGTCAGCACAAGGGAGTTGAGCCGTGACGGAAAAAAGTCTTGTCAGTGAAATGCAGCAGGTGCAGATGGCCATCGAGCTGATTGAGCTGGGTGCGCGCCTGCAGGTGCTCGAGACCGAAACGGAGTTGAGCCGAGGGCGATTGATCAAGCTCTATAAAGAGGTGCGGGGCATGTCACCACCCAAGGGAATGCTGCCGTTTTCTACAGACTGGTTCATCACTTGGCTTCCCAATATCCATTCATCGTTGTTTTACAATATCTATCGTACGTTGGCCCATGAACAGCAATGTGCGCGAATGGAGGCGTTCGTCAAGGCATTCCGCCTGTATCTCGAGCAAATTGCCATCGATGGCGCCGAGCCTGTTCTGGGACTAACGCGAGCCTGGACGCTGATACGTTTCTTCGAGAACGATATGCTCGAGTTGATCGAGTGTAATAGTTGCGGCGGTCATTTCGTGGCACATGCTTACACACCCTCGAAGCATTATGTCTGTGGTATCTGTCAGCCCCCTTCGCGTGCCGGGAAGACGCGCAAGCCTGCAGGGTCGCGTCAGTCGGTGGCCGACGCGGTGATGACGAGTGCCCGGGTTGCGGTGCGTTGACTGTCACGTTTCATGACTGATTGATGCAGGCATACCACATGAACCTCGTGCCTCGAAGTGCGGGGTTTTTTTTGGTCTCTCGCCAGGCACCGCATCAATTTTTTCAGGATGTGGCCCTCAAGCACTCGAAGCTCTTGCCGATAACAGGGGTAATACATAGCGCCTGATGTCGCAAATCGTCGTGGATAAGGAAGCCGGTTGTGCTGATACCTATCGGATTTATCATCGTAACGCTCTCTGTCTTTGGTGGCTTTTCCCTGGCGGGAGGGCACCTGGGTCCCCTGTATCAGCCCACCGAGGTACTGATGATCGTCGGGGCCGCTGTCGGCTCCTTTATCGCTGCCAACAATTTCAAGGCGATCAAGGCGACGCTGCGGACCACGAGCAAGCTCAAGCGCACCACCAAGTATGACAAGGAAACCTACATGGAGCTGATGGCCTTGCAGTACAAGCTGCTGACCAAGGCCCGTCGTGACGGCATGCTTGCGATAGAGCGCGACATCGATAACCCGGAAGAAAGTGCGCTGTTTTCCGATTATCCCAAGATCCAGAACGACCCCATGATCATGGGGTTCCTGACGGATTACCTGCGTCTGATGATCAGCGGCAACATGGATCCGCACCAGATCGATGAATTGATGGAACATGAAATCGATGCTTTCGAGCATGAGGCACACATTCCTGCCGATGCGCTGTACAAGGTCGGTGATGCACTGCCGGCCTTCGGTATCGTTGCCGCGGTGATGGGCGTTATCAAGGCGTTGAGCTCTGCCGATTCCGGGGCGGCCGAAATGGGGGTGATGATTGCCCATGCGCTGGTAGGCACCTTTCTCGGCATCCTGCTGGCCTACGGGTTCGTCAATCCGCTTTCCAGTCGAATCGACCGCCAGGTCGCTGAAGCCGTGAAAATGCTTCAGTGCATCCGCGTCACGCTGCTTGCCAGCCTCAACGGGTATGCGCCGCAATTGTCTGTAGAATTCGGCCGCAAAGCATTGCATACCGCCGAGCGTCCCACCTTCACCGAGCTGGAAGAGCATGTTCGTTCGGCCAAGGGAACCGGAACGGGGGGCGCATGAGCGAAGAACGCCGTCCGATCATCATTCGGCGCAAGAAGGTCGTCAAGGCACATCATGGAGGGAGCTGGAAGATCGCACTGGCGGATTTCATGACGGCGTTGATGGCGCTGTTTCTGGTCATGTGGATCCTGGCGACGGCTAGCGAGGAAGAGTTGGAAGGCATTGCCGAGTATTTCAACACCTCCTTGTCAGCGGCCATGGCGGGGGGGGACAAAACGACTGCCAGTGACAGTGCGATACCAGGCGGTGGCCCGGACCCTGCCCATCAGGACGGTGAGCGCATGCGTATCGATACCCGGACGCAAACGCGGCCCAGTGATGAGCGTCGGACTTTCCGTAACCTTCAGCACAAGCTCGAATCGGTCATCGAGAGCGATCCTCAACTGCGTAACCTGCGTGATCAGATGCGTTTGGACATGACACCCGAGGGGCTGCGTATCCAGTTGGTCGATTCCGAGAAGCGTCCCATGTTCGAACTGGGAAGCGACCGGGTGGCCCCGTACATGAGCGATTTGCTGCAAACCATCGCACCGCTTCTCAATGAGCTGCCCAACCCGATCAGTATCACAGGGCACACGGACAACCTGCAGTACGCCTCGGGACAAGAGAATTACAGCAACTGGGAATTGTCCTCGGATCGGGCAAATGCCTCCCGGCGTGAGCTGATCGAGGGCGGTCTCGATTCCAGCAAGTTGCTGCGAGTGACCGGTCTCGGGGATCGCGTGCCGTTGGCCGACAGTGAGCCGGGAGACCCGGTCAATCGACGGATTGCGATCCTGGTCCTCGATCGGGAGGCCAAGGCACGCATCCAATCTCAGGGCGAACCTGGAGCCGGTGTGGGGTTGCCACCATCCCCTGCGGGCGACTCGCTGCGTTCAGACATCAACCTGGGGCCTGTCAATCGCTTCAGGCAAGGGTTGCGTGACGCAACTACCGATGGATAGCCCTACGACCGACGTCAACAATACGAGTGGGAACGCGCATGGATATCACAGATTTCTACGACACTTTTTTCGAGGAGGCTGAAGAGCTCCTCGGGGATATGGAGCGTCATCTGCTCGAACTGGATGTCGACGATCCCGACAGCGAGCAGCTCAATGCCATTTTTCGGGCGGCCCATTCCATCAAGGGGGGAGCGGGGACGTTTGGTTTTGATGCGCTTCAGCACACCACGCATCTGCTCGAGAATCTACTCGACTATGCGCGGCAAGGCGAACTGACCCTGAGGCGTGACATCGTCGATACCTTTCTGGAAGCCAAAGATATGTTGCATGACCAGCTCAATGCCTATCGCGATGGGGAGGAACCCGATCCCGAGGCATTTGACCGAATCTGCAAGACCTTGCAGCAACTGGCCCTGGACGAGATGGGCAAGAGCGTCGATGGTGAAGTCGTATCGGACTCGGCTGGGTCGGAAACGCCGGATGCCAATCCCGACGCCGAGTCGGAAGAGATGCCGGAATCGTCTTCGGTATCATCGGATTCCACCGGAGAAGCGACTGAACAGGATGAAGCATCGGACGCCGGGGCGTCACTGTTGACGGTCGCGTTGTTAGGGGTCGATGACGAGAACCGTGGTTTGTTGGCGGAAGAGTTGGGCCAACTCGGCGAAATCAAGCATCAGTCCGGTGACGATAGGCGCTATGAAGTCACTCTCGAGACAACCGCGAGTGCCGATGACATCGAAGCGGTGATGTGTTTCATCATTGATGATAGTCAGGTCGAAATTCAGCAGGCATCGGCATCCTCTGAGGCGCCCGCCGAATCGGCGTCAGCCGACAAGCCCCAGGCACATGCCACCACTGATGCTGACACCAGAACCTCGTCTGACGACACCAAAACCTCGTCCGCCGCCAAAACCAAGGCGAAGCCCAAAGCCAAGGCGGGCGAGTCGACCTCGATTCGCGTGCCGGTGGATAAGGTCGATCAGATCATCAACCTGGTCGGCGAGTTGATTATCACTCAGTCGATGCTCGATCAAACGGTCAGTGAACTGGACAGTACGGCGAATAGTTCGCTGACCAGCGGTGTCAGCCTTCTGCAGCGTAATGCGCGCGACTTGCAGGAAGCCGTCATGTCCATCCGTATGGTACCCATGGATTATGTGTTCAGCCGTTTCCCACGCTTGGTGCGCGACCTGACCGCCAAACTCGACAAGGATATCGAACTGGTGACCGAGGGTGAGTCCACCGAGTTGGACAAGAGCCTGACCGAACGCATCATCGATCCCCTGACGCACCTGGTGCGCAATAGTCTCGACCATGGCATCGAGATGCCTGATGCCCGTGAAGCTGCCGGTAAACCCCGGACCGGGAAGTTGACGCTGTCTGCCCAGCACCAGGGGGGTAATATCCTGATCGAGGTCATCGATGACGGTGCGGGACTCAACCGCGAGAAGATTCTCGCCAAGGCCGAGGCCAATGGTGTGCCCACGTCGGATAACATGAGTGATGATGACGTATGGCAGCTGATATTCGCGCCAGGCTTTTCAACGGCCGATGAAGTCAGTGACGTCTCCGGACGTGGCGT
The DNA here is from genome assembly GCF_900106955.1 of Aidingimonas halophila. Taxonomy (GTDB): domain Bacteria; phylum Pseudomonadota; class Gammaproteobacteria; order Pseudomonadales; family Halomonadaceae; genus Aidingimonas; species Aidingimonas halophila. Next base: position 80,123 of record NZ_FNNI01000009.1, read on the forward strand.
CGGTATGGACGTCGTCAAGCGCAACATTCAAGCCATGGGCGGGCATGTCGAGATTCAATCCGAACCGGGGGTGGGTACCACTACCCGCATCGTTCTGCCGCTGACACTGGCGATTCTCGATGGCATGTCGATCAAGGTCGGCAATGAAATCTTCATTCTTCCCTTGGGCGCCGTGCTCGAATCCCTGCAGCCACGGAATGAGGACCTCTATGCCATGGCCGGCGACGATATCGTGATGAAGGTGCGTGACGAGTACCTGCCCGTTATCGCCGTGCATGAAGTCATGGATGTACCGAATGCGCAGACCACCATGACGGACTGTATTGCCGTGATCGTGCAAGGGGAAGGGCGACGTTATGCCCTGCTGGTTGATGAATTGATCGGTCAGCAACAGGTCGTGGTGAAGAACCTGGAAACCAATTACCGCAAGGTGCCGGGCGTGTCGGCGGCAACCATCCTGGGTGACGGCAGTGTGGCCCTGATCCTGGATATCACCGGCATGCACCGCCTCAACCGTACCAAGAGAGAAGCGCGCCGGCCCTTGCCGGGCGGCGTTAACCAGCCAGTGCCTTTGAAGGAGGTAGAAGAGTCATGACAACTCTGGATTCCGCCAGCACCGCCGCCGTCGAGGCGCATAGTCAAGAATTCCTGGTCTTTTCACTGGGCGATGAAGAGTACGCCATCGATATTCTCAAGGTGCAGGAGATTCGTGGCTACGAGAATGTGACCCGTATCGCCAATGCGCCGGAGTTCATCAAGGGCGTGACCAATCTGCGCGGCGTGATCGTGCCGATCGTCGATCTACGCATCAAGTTCCATCTCGAGAAGGTCGAGTACGGTGGTCAGACCGTGGTGATCGTGGTCAATGTCGGTGAGCGTATCGTCGGTATTGTCGTCGATGGGGTATCCGACGTGATGACATTGACGCCGGATCAAATCAAACCGGCACCAGAATTCGGTGTGACCTTGTCCTCCGACTTCCTGAGCGGTCTGGGCAGCCTGGAAGATCGCATGCTGGTGATCGTCGATATCGACAAACTCTTGACCAGTGAGGAAATGGCACTGGTGGAGAGCGTCAAGGAATGAACGGCGTCACATAACGAACGATAACAAGCCGAACGGCCCTGCACCCTGACGAGGAAGGATGCGTTTCCGTCTTAGGGAGCGCCACTCGTGGATGTTGTTCATGCCGGTGTTAACCCACCCATGGTTGGCATCGGTGTGTATTGGGAACTGGTGATAAGGGAGCAACGTGAAATTACTCGACAATATGACGGTACGCATGAGTTGGGCATTGGTGCTGGTGGTCTTTGCCCTGCTGGTCCTGGTGCTGAGCGGACTGGGCCTTTATGCCGTGAATTACAGCGAGGATGCACTGGCACGCTTTGATTCGGTGAATGTGGATCAACAGTCAACGCTCAACCGGGTCAATGCGACCATGAGTCATGCGCGCATGGAGATGGCCGAGATCCATGATGCCTTGGAAAATGCCACGACCCAGGATGATCGGGAAGCGGCTATCGAACGGGCCGAAGCGCTGGAAGACGAGCTTGCTGAAGCCGAAGCGGTAATGGACACCTTTCTCGAACTGCCGGCGCGCGATGACCATGAGGCCTTGATCGATGAGGTCGAGGCGAGCTTTTCCACGTTGATGGACGAGGCCCTTTGGCCGCAGCAGCAGGCACTGGCCGGCTATGGGCTGACCGAATACAGCAACCATCTCGAGACTGCCGGAGAGCTCAATGACCGCTTCTATCAGGATGCCGTCGATTTTTTTCGCGCAGCAGAAAGTGAAGGCCATTCGCTATACGAGGATTTCTTCAGTGTTGCCAGTCTGCTGAAGTGGAGCATTATCGTTGCGCTGGTGATTTCAGCCGTGACCGTCACGGTCGTGTTATGGGGAGTGACGGTCAATGTCATTCGTCCTCTCAACCGGGTGATTGGCCATTTCGACCTGATCGCCAAGGGAGATTTATCAGAACCCATCGAACAGCGTGGCAACAATGAAATCGGTCGTCTTTTTGCTTCCCTGGCACATATGCAGCACAGCCTGGCGGATATCGTCGGGACAGTACGACGCAGTGGCGGCCTGATCCATCAGGGAGCACAGGAGATCTCGCAAGGCAATAGTGATCTTTCGGCACGAACCGAACAGCAGGCGGCTTCATTGCAGGAGACCGCCTCGAGCATGGAAGAATTGACCTCGACCGTGACTCAGAATGCCGACAATGCACGCCAGGCCAGCCAACTTGCCGTCGACGCCTCACGGACGGCCACGCGTGGCGGTGAAGTGGTGGGCGATGTCGTCGGCACCATGCGCGAGATCGATCAAAGCTCCCGAAAAGTCTCCGACATCATTGAAGTCATCGATTCCATCGCTTTCCAGACCAATATCCTCGCACTCAACGCTTCTGTCGAAGCCGCACGTGCGGGAGAGCAGGGGCGAGGTTTTGCCGTAGTAGCCAGCGAAGTGCGTAATCTGGCGAGTCGTAGTAGCGATGCAGCCCGAGAGATTCGTGATTTGATTGAAGCGTCCGTGGCCAAGGTCGAGACCGGTACCTCGCTGGTCGATCAGGCCGGCAAGACGATGGATGACATCGTCGCATCGGTCCAGCGTGTGACCGATATCATGGATGAAATCGCCGCGGCCTCCGAGGAACAAAGTCATGGCATTGGCCAGGTCAACGATGCCGTTACCCAGATGGATCAAGTGACCCAGCAGAATGCTGCGCTCGTTCAGCAGGCCGCCAATGGGGCCAGTGAGCTTGAGGTGGAAGCCGGACGGTTGCGTGACGCCGTTTCGCTCTTCCGGCTAGCGGAGCGGGATGCACCAGAAGCCGAGGGGGGCGTGCGTCTGCCCCATCGTCAGCTCCCGTCTTCATCCGGACCGCAAGGGAAACCGGCGGCGGAACCGACTCGGAGTGATCGTACAGTCACTCGCAGCACTGAAGAAGAGTGGGAAGCGTTTTAACGTCACTCGATATCGATTCAGGAACAGGATATTAGGATGCGTAACAATCAACCGGTGACCCAGCGCGAATATGAGCTTCAGGACGATGATTTCCTGATCTCGCGCACCGATCTCAAAGGACGGATCACCTATGCCAATCCGGCCTTTGTCGAGGTCAGTGGCTTTCCTCAAGAAGAACTGATAGGCGCACCGCACAATATCGTGCGTCACCCCGACATGCCGACGCAGGCGTTCGAGAACCTTTGGGAGACATTGCAGTCCGGCGACACGTGGAATGGCTTGGTCAAGAATCGCCGCAAGGATGGGGACTATTACTGGGTTCGTGCCAGCGTGACGCCTATCGTCGAAAATGGCGAAACACTAGGGTATGCCTCGGTGCGCCTCAAGCCGAGCCGTGAGGAAGTGGCTCAGGCCGAGCGAGCCTATCGTCAGTTACGCGAAGGCAAAGGCAAGCACTTGCGGTTGAATCGTGGGGCGCTGGAGCGTCGTGGAATGGTGGGCTGGTTGGGACGACTCAATCTGAGCACCACGCGAGCACGATTGGTGTCGATCATTGGCCTGGCGGCAGTGTTACTGATTGCCAGCGGCGGTCTCGGCATCTATGCCCAGAATGAGTCCGGGCAGCGGTTGATGCAGCTCAACGAGAATGGGCTTCGGGATGTGGCGCGTCTGCAGCAGATCGAACAGCTGATGGTGCGTAGTCGCGACAGGTTGGGCGATCATATCGATAGTCTGCGAGCCGACGAAATGGAGCAGGTCGAGGCGGATGTCGAAGATTCGATTGAACGTATCGAGTCCCTCTGGGGTGAGTATACGTCTCGTGAGGTGAATCAGAGCGCAGAGACCGAGGTGTTTTCCGAAGGGCTGCAACGCTATATCGATGATGGGTTGCTGGCGACGCTGAACGGCCTGACCGGGGGTGATCAGTACGGTGCCTACAGAGCCTACAATGATGTATTGGAGGATGATGGGGAAGAACTGAGTGAACAGATCAATGCACTCGTCGCGGCCAAGCAGGAGGAGGCCCGTGAACTTGCACAGGCGGCCAGCGACGCACAACAACGCCTGTTGATCGTTCAGTCGACGTTGCTGATCGTCGGTCTGGCGTTCCTGGTGTTGTTGGGGAGCATGACGATCAAGGCATTGCTTAGACCGCTACGCGAGTCCCTGCATTTCACGCTGCAGATGGCTGCCGGCAACCTCGGCGTCAAGGCGCCCGACCATGGTCGTGATGAAGTGGGACGACTGATGTACACCCTCAACATCATGAAGAATTGCCTGGGCAGTATCGTCAGTGATGTCAATTCCGGAGTATCGGTCGTGACGCCGGCGTCGCGCGATATTGCCTCCGCCAATGAGGATCTGTCGTCGCGGACCGAAGAGCAGGCGGCGTCACTTCAGGAAACGGCGTCGAGCATGGAGCAGATGACCGGGACGGTTCGTCAGAATGCGGACAATGCGCGCCAGGCCAGTCAGCTCGCCGTCAACAACGTGTCGAGCGTCGGGGAAAGTGGGGAGTTGATGAGTCAGGTAGTCGATACCATGGGGCGGATCACCGAAAGCTCCAACAAGATGACCGAGATCATCGGTCTCATCGACTCCATCGCTTTTCAGACCAATATTCTGGCGCTCAACGCCTCTGTCGAGGCTGCTCGTGCTGGTGAGCAAGGGCGTGGTTTCGCCGTCGTGGCTGGCGAGGTTCGGAGCCTGGCCGGTCGCAGTGCCGATGCGGCCAAGGATATCCGGGAATTGATCGACAGTTCCGCACGCGAGATCGATAGCGGTGCATCGTTGGTCAAGAAAGCCGAAAGCTCCATCGGCGACGTCGTTGCATCGTCGCAGCAGGTCAATGACATCATGGGGGAAATCACTGCCGCGTCAGAAGAGCAGAGCAGCGGATTGAACCAGATCAATCAGGCGATCTCTCAAATGGACGAGGTCACCCAGCAGAATGCGGAACGTGTACAGGCCTCGGCACGTGCGGCGGCGGAACTGGAAAATCAGGCACTAATGCTGTCCAATGCAGTCGCAGCTTTCCGCCTGTCGGGAAGTGGTGCGGAAACCGTTAAAGAGGCACGAGAGGATGTCAAAGCCCTGAAAATGCGTGCCGACAAGGTGGAGAAGCGGGTCGCTCAGGTCGATCGGGACGCTGAAAGGGTCGATCAGCAAACGGGTGAACTCACGGCTTCGTCGAAGGGTGATGATAACCGTCAACTGGCGAAAGCGACGGATGATTGGGAGGCGTTTTGAATCAGATACCCCCGGAACAGCCGCCGGCTCAGTCATGGCCGGTGTCCAGTATGCTGGAGCGCGATCTCGTACTGACTGATGCCGATTTCGCGCGTATCCGGGAGTTGATCTATCAACGGGCCGGAATCGTGCTGGCCGAACACAAGCGCGAAATGGTGTACAGCAGGCTTGCCAAACGTTTGCGCCACCACGGGCTGACGCGCTTCAGCGATTACCTGGCACGCCTTGAAAAGCAGCCGACCGCCCGTGAGTGGGAGTCGTTCACCAATGCCTTGACGACCAATCTCACTGCCTTCTTTCGCGAGGCTCACCACTTTCCTTTACTTGCCGATCATGTCGCAAAATGTCGCGGTCCGGTTCGTGTCTGGAGCGCCGCGGCATCGACCGGGGAGGAGCCGTACTCGATTGCCATGACGTTGATCGAAACGTTAGGCAACCGTGCCAAGGATGCCGAGGTCGTGGGAACGGACATCGATACGGAAGCTCTGGAGCGTGCGCGGGCGGGGATTTATCCCATGGAGCAGGTTCGCAAGCTCGAAGAATCGCGCGTCAAGCGTTTCTTCCTCAAGGGCAGCGGTGAGCGCCTTGGTCTGGCCCGGGTGCGTCCCGAGGTGTCGGAGATGGTCGAGTTTGGCACGCTCAACCTGCTGGCCCCTGAGTGGTCGGTGAAGGGGCCGTTCGATGCCATTTTTTGTCGCAATACCATGATCTACTTCGACAAGAAGACCCAGGCACGAATCCTGGAACGCTTCGCCCCTCTGCTGAAGCCGGATGGCCTGTTGTTTGCCGGTCATTCGGAGAACTTTTCCTATATCAGCGAGCGATTCCGTCTTCGCGGTCAGACCGTGTATGTACTGTCGCCGCGCTGATGCCACGACGGGGACTCCCGTCCCGTGTCGCTTCCATATGACCCATGAACCTCATGGGTCATTTTCTTTTGCGTTTTGGTTAAAGAGATCGAGACTCCCGCCGATATCGCCTATATCGGATGCGCGTCACGCCACGGGCTGGGCGTTGCGATATGGGAAAGGAGACACGCCTTGAGCGCAGCGAAGATCAAGGTCCTGTGCGTCGATGATTCGGCACTGATTCGGGACCTGATGACCGAAATCATAAATAGTCATGATGACCTGGAGGTCGTGGCCGTGGCGCCGGACCCCCTGGCGGCACGAGACCTGATCAAGCAACACAATCCCGATGTGTTGACCCTTGATGTCGAGATGCCGCGTATGGATGGCCTGGACTTTCTCGAGCGGCTGATGCGGTTGCGACCGATGCCGGTACTGATGGTGTCGTCGCTGACCCAGGCGGGGTCGGAAGTCACGTTACGGGCTCTGGAATTGGGTGCTGTGGACTTTCTGGCGAAACCGTCGCTGGGGATTCGCAGTGGCATGATGGAATACGGCGAAGTCATCGCCGAAAAGATACGGGCGGCGGCACGTTCGAGGCCTCGTCAGGCCCGTTCCAAGAACAAGCCGGCACCCCGGCCAGTCGAAGCGCCGATGGTCTCGAGTGAGAAGTTGTTGATCATCGGCGCATCGACCGGCGGTACCGAAGCGATTCGCAATGTGCTTGAGCCGCTACCGCCGAACTGTCCCGCCGTGATGATCACCCAGCATATGCCGGGGGGGTTCACCCGTTCGTTCGCCGAAAGGTTGGACAAGCTATGTCGTATCACCGTGAAAGAGGCCCAGGAGGGCGAGCGCGTACTGCCTGGTCATGCCTACATTGCGCCGGGTGACACCCACCTCAAGCTGGGACGCAGCGGTGCCAACTATGTGGTACGTCTGGACAGCGGGGCACCGGTCAATCGTCACCGCCCATCGGTTGATGTGCTATTCAGGTCGGCGGCCAATGTGGCGGGCCGCAATGCGATCGGCGTTTTGCTGACAGGAATGGGTAAGGACGGTGCCGCTGGGTTATTGGAAATGAAACAGGCCGGTGCAAGAACCGTCGCGCAGGACGAGGAGAGCTGTGTGGTGTTCGGCATGCCTCGTGAAGCGATTGCGATGGGTGCGGCCGACGATGTGGTGCCGTTGATGGATATTGCGCCGCGCCTCATGAAGCTGGCTGCCGAATCGGGCCGTGCCCAGCGTGTTTGACGCAGGGAGATAAAGGATGTCGTCACAGACGATCAACTCTCGATAACGATAAATGTGAAGAGGATATGCCGGCATGATGTCACTTCTACGCAACTTGAGTCTCAACATCGTTATGAGCTGCGTGCTGATCTGCTTCGCAGTGTCCATAGCCGTGATCGCAGGGCTGGGATTCATCGCCAATCAATCGGCGGATGAGTCCTTGCAGACCATCAATCAGATCAATGTCGAGCAGTTGAACGAAATCAACCGTGCTGACGCATTGCTCAACTCCGCACGCATCAGTCTGGAGGTGTCATCCAACCACATCATGCTGGGGCGTATGGATCTCGCCAACTCCGAACTGGATGTCGCGAGGGACAAGATCGAACGGGCCCATAACCGCTACCAGAACTTCGTCGAGACCCCCAAGACGGACCAGGGGCTTGAGATGGCGGAAGCCGTCGAGAGCAGCTTTGGTGCCGTCTTCGAGCTGGTCGATGAACAAGTGGCCGCGCTCGATGACGCCAACACCCCCTTGTTCAACGAACTGCGTGCCGAGCTGGAAGAGCCCACGGAGACGTTGAGTTCGGACATGACCGAGTTCGTGAGCTACGCCAATGAGCGTGGCGACGTGCAAATGGCGGGATACGAGGCACAAATCGAGCGTTTTCAGTGGATCGGTCTGGCGGTGCTGGGCGTTACGGTATTACTGCTGGTGCTGATCTACCTGGGGCTGCGCAAGCTCGTGACCGAACCGGTGCGGGCTGCAGTCACGGACCTGGAGTATATCGCCGAGGCGGATCTTTCGCATGACATCGAGGTATATGGGCGCAACGAGATTGCACAGTTGTTTGCCGCCATGCGCAAGATGCAGCAAGGCTTGAGTCAGACGGTTGGCACCGTGCGCGATAGCAGTAACTCCATCCATGTCGGCACGCGTGAAATTGCCAGTGGAAACTCGGATCTGTCATCGCGGACCGAAGAGCAGGCATCGTCGCTTCAGGAGACCGCCACGAGCATGGAGCAGCTCACCACCACGGTAAAACAGAACGCCGATAATGCGCGTCAGGCCAGTGGGTTGGCGACCGACGCCTCGAGTACGGCGCAGCGAGGCGGTGAGGTGGTCGATCAGGTGATTTCGACCATGCATGGTATTTCCGGCAGCTCTCAACAGATTGCCGATATTACCGGAATGATCGATTCGATCGCTTTCCAGACCAACATTCTGGCACTCAACGCCTCGGTTGAAGCGGCTCGCGCCGGTGAACAGGGGCGTGGGTTCGCGGTCGTTGCTGGTGAGGTACGTAATCTGGCGGGTCGCAGTGCGTCGGCTGCCAAGGAAATCAAGGAACTGATCGATAATTCCGTAACGCAGGTTCAGGAAGGTTCGACCCTGGTCGAACAGGCCGGGGAGACCATGAAAGAAGTTGTGGCAGCGGTCAAACGCGTGACCGATATCATGGACGAGATTTCGTCGGCGTCGCAGGAGCAGAGCGACGGGATCGAGCAGGTCAGTCATGCGGTCAACCAGATGGATCAGGTGACCCAGCAGAATGCCGCGCTGGTACAGCAGGCAGCGACTGCGGCCATGTCGCTCGAGGAACAAGCCAATCGGTTGGAGAAGGCCGTGGCGGTGTTCCGTCTGGCCGATGAAGCGGATACGTCAAGTGAGAATACGCCTTCCCTGCGACATCAGACGGCGCAAGCCTCGGCCGGCAATTCGACTTCCAGTCGTCATGCGGCTGAAGAGTCTGCCCCGCAGCGGGATGACGTTTCGTCACCCCGTAGTCTGCAACATCAATCGTCACAGCCGCAGAAACAGCAGAGCACGGTGACGGAAGACGATTGGGAAGAGTTTTGAATTGTTGGCGGCCGGCATCGGATCGGTCGCATTCATTTACGTTGAGTCAATGAGGAGCAGCAATGGCCAACAAAGATATGAGCATTCTGGTAGTGGATGACTTCCCGACCATGCGTCGGATCGTTCGCAGCCTGCTCAAAGAACTGGGATTCACCAATGTCGAAGAAGCCGAAGACGGTCAGGATGGCTTGTCGAAGCTCAAGAACGGCAACTTCGAGTTCGTGGTGTCTGACTGGAATATGCCCAACCTCGATGGTCTGGAGATGCTTAAACAGATCCGTGAAGATGATGCTCTGAAGGATTTACCGGTCCTGATGGTGACCGCCGAAGCCAAGAAGGAAAACATCATCGCTGCTGCTCAGGCCGGTGCTAATGGGTATGTGGTCAAGCCCTTCACCGCCGCGACGCTGGAAGAAAAACTCAACAAGATTTTTGAAAAGCTGGGCATGTAACGGACTGGAGAGGTAATGGTCATGAGTGATAACTCTCAGGATGCATCGCAACAGCATGCTCCGGATGATCTTGTCCAGCGTATTGGTCATTTGACCCGGATGCTGCGCGAGAACATGCGCGAACTGGGTTTGGATAAAGAGATCGAGCGAGCGGCGGAAGCGATACCGGATGCCCGTGATCGATTGAGCTATGTCGGTTCGATGACGGAACAGGCTGCCGAACGGGCGTTGAATGCCATCGATCGCGCACAGCCGATCCAGGACGAGATTGGTGCGCAGGCACAGGCCCTGGATGAACGATGGAAGGCCTGGTTTGCCGATCCTATCGAATTGGAGCAGGCCAAGGAGTTGGTCAACGACACGCGCAGCTATCTTGGCAGGGTGCCGGGACAGACTCAGGCAACCAATGCCGAGTTGATGGAGATCATGATGGCCCAGGACTTCCAGGACCTGACGGGCCAGGTGATCAAGAAGATGATGGATGTCATACGTGAGATCGAACATCAATTGGTGCAGGTGCTGCTCGACAGCGTTCCTGAAGGCGAAGGACGAGCCTCGATGCAGATGCGCGCTGAAGGGCAATGGAAAGCCGATGAGCAGCGCGAGAAGTCATTACTCAATGGACCGCAGGTCAAACCTGAAGGCGAGGATGTCGTGAATTCTCAGGATCAGGTCGACGATCTGCTCGACGAGCTTGGATTCTGATTTACTGCCGGTCATTGCCTTCCTCATTTGAGCCGACGGCGTGGCAATCGTGAATTAACGCACGATTCGTCCCGCTGTTCGGCGTATTGCCCTTGCCCGCCTTTCACGATAATGCCCGATGTCCTAGTTCCAGCCAGGATTGATGTACACGGGCCATGGCCGAAGAAAGCGATCAGGAAAAGACTGAAGATCCGACCCCGCGACGTCTGGAAAAGGCCCGCGAGGAAGGGCAGGTTGCGCGTTCGCGCGAGCTGACGACATTCATGCTGTTGCTGGGTGGCGTGGCTGGATTCTGGGTGATGGGGGCGACCCTGCAGGATCAACTGGGGTTGGTCATGGAGCAGGCGTTTCTGTTCGAGCGGCGCCAGGCATTTCAGGATGAATCGATGCTGATCGCAGCATGGGATCTCGGTCAGCGCACCTTGATGATCATGCTACCCCTGTTTCTGCTCTTGGCCTTGTTAGCGCTGGTGACACCGGCGCTGCTTGGTGGCTGGCTGATTACCGCCAAATCGCTCAAACCCCAGTTCGGCAAGCTCAATCCGCTCAAGGGGATCAAGCGGATTTTTTCCACGCAAGCTCTCACCGAACTGGCCAAGGCAATCGCCAAGTCATTGTTGGTCGGAGGTGTAGGGCTCTCCTTCTTGTTCTTCAACAAGGAGAAATACATGTCGTTGATGGATCAGCCGATCCGACAGTCCTTGACCACGGCGCTGAATATGGCGGCCATGGCGTGCGGTCTGATGGTATTGACGCTGGTGGTGGTGATCCTGATCGACGTGCCGTTCCAGTTGTGGAGTCACAACAAGAAGTTGCGGATGACCAAGGATGAGATCAAGCGCGAGCACAAGGAGTCCGAAGGGGATCCACAGGTCAAGGCACGGATTCGTTCCCAGCAGCAGGCCATGGCGAGAGGACGAATGATGAGCAATGTGCCTGAGGCGGATGTTGTCGTCACCAACCCGTCGCATTACGCCGTGGCCTTGCAGTATGACGACAATCTTATGTCAGCGCCGCGTGTTGTCGCCAAGGGGGCGGACGCCGTGGCAGCACGCATTCGTGAGATAGGTGATGAAAACGGCATCCCCCGACTGGAGGCACCACCATTGGCCAGAGCGCTGTATCACCATGTCGATCTCGAACAGGAAATACCGGTGGACTTATATACGGCGACGGCTGAAGTCCTGGCTTGGGCATTCCGTATCAAACGGGTCCAGCAAGAGGGAGGTGACGTTCCCGATACGCCTGACAATCTGCCGGTGCCACCGGCGATGGATGGGCCGCGTTCCGGACAGTCGTCGGGCAATGGATCGAGTGAGGAGCGTCGATGAGAGCGCTGACTGATTATCTGGGACGTCGCGACTGGATGAGCGACGTGCGCATGAAGCTGCTGGCCGGTCCGGTGCTGATCATCATGATTCTGGCCATGATGATCCTGCCTCTGGCGCCTTTCCTGCTCGATATGCTGTTCACCTTCAACATCGCCATGGCCGTGATGGTGTTGCTGGTTAGCATGTTTACCCAGAAACCCCTTGATTTTGCGGCGTTTCCGGCGGTGCTTCTATTCACGACCTTGTTGCGGCTCTCCCTCAATGTGGCCTCGACGCGTGTGGTATTGATGGAGGGGCATCAAGGCGGCGATGCCGCGGGCAAGGTGATCGAAGCCTTCGGCACCTTTCTGGTAGGTGGTAATTTCGCTGTCGGGCTAGTGGTTTTCATGATACTGGTGATCATCAACTTCATGGTTATCACCAAGGGAGCGGGCCGTATTGCCGAGGTGGGCGCGCGGTTCATGCTGGATGCGATGCCCGGCAAGCAGATGGCCATCGACGCCGATCTCAATGCCGGACTGATTGGAGAAGAGGAAGCACGTCAACGCCGCTCCGATGTGGCTCAGGAAGCGGATTTCTACGGCTCGATGGATGGTGCCAGCAAATTTGTGCGTGGTGATGCGGTTGCCGGACTGGTGATCATGATCGTCAACGTCATCGGCGGGTTGTTGATCGGGATGTTACAGCATGACTTGAGTTTCAGCGATGCGGCACGAACCTATACGCTGTTGACGATCGGTGATGGGTTGGTGGCACAGATTCCGGCTCTGGTGATCTCCACCGCGGCGGGCGTCACGGTATCACGTGTCACGACCGATCAGGACGTCGGCCAACAGATGCTGAGCCAGTTGTTCGTCAACCCCCAAGTCCTGGTACTGGCCGCGGCTGTCATGGGATTGTTGGGCCTGGTGCCAGGTATGCCCAACTTCGTTTTCTTGACGTTTACCGTGCTACTGGGTGGGCTGGCCTGGTTCATTATGCGTCGTCAGGAGCGCAAGCTCGTCGAAACTGCCCAGCAAGCCGAGCCACCACCGGCACCGGAAGCGCCGGAGGCGAGTTGGGATGATGTTCAATTGGTGGACACGTTAGGACTGGAAGTCGGCCATCGGTTGATCCCGCTGGTCGATCATCGTCAGGAAGGGGAGTTGCTGTCACGTATCAAGAGCGTGCGCAAGAAATTTGCTCAGGAAGTCGGCTTCCTGCCACCGGTGGTCCATATCCGCGACAACCTCGAATTGGGACCCAATAATTACTCGATCTCGTTGAAGGGGGTAGAAGTCGGTCAGGCTGAGGCCTATCCGGGCAAATGGTTGGCGATTGATCCGGGGCAGGTATCCGGTCATGTCGATGGAACACCCACCGAGGATCCCGCATTCGGTCTGCCGGCAGTCTGGATCGATAGCAGTCAGCGCGAACATGCTCAGGTCTATGGATATACCGTCGTTGATGCCAGTACCGTGGTGGCGACGCATCTCAACCACCTGCTGCACCGTTATGCCAGTGAAATGCTGGGCCGTTCCGAGGTACAGCAATTGCTCGACAAGCTGGGAGAAGATCACAAGTCGTTGGTTGAAGAGGTCGTGCCGAAGGCGATCTCCCTGACCGTGTTGCAACGTATCCTCCAGAATCTGCTTGATGAAGACGTATCGATACGCGACATGCGGACGATCCTGGATACGCTGGCTGAGTATACCTCGCAGACGACCGATCCCAATGAGTTGACGGCACAGGTCCGTATTGCACTAGGACGCGCCATCACCCAGCAGTGGTTCCCGGCCAGTGGCGAATTGCATGTGATGGGGCTCGATGCGCAGCTCGAACAGGTGTTGATGCAGGCCATGAACAACGGCGGTGCTCTCGAGCCCGGCCTGGCCGAGAATCTCATGTCACAGACAGAAACCGCGCTCGAGAGCCAGGAGAACGCGGGAGAACCGCCAGTACTGGTCGTTCAGCATGCGTTACGTCCGTTGCTGTCACGCTTCCTGCGTCGTCGGTTGCGGCACCTCGTGGTCATGTCCCAGGCCGAAATTCCTGATGATAGAACCCTTCGAGTCACCAGTCTGGTGGGAGGTCGTGAATGAGTGTTCGGCGTTTCGTTGGCGTCAATAGTCGCGAGGCGATGCGGGAAGTCCGTGCCTCGCTCGGTGATGATGCACTGATCCTTTCCAATCGTCGGAGCGATGACGGTGTCGAAATTCTGGCACTGGCTGAAGACGATCACGGTCGAATGACAGAGTCCCCGCAAGAGGTGTCGGCACGGTCGCCGTCAACGCCTGTATCTCCCGCTTTGACCCAATCCGGCTCCGATAGCCGCGAGGCCCCACACCCGACCTCTGACACATCGGAAACGTCACCGGTGGGGCATGAGGATTTTGCGGCGCTGAGTCGCCAATTGTTGGGCGAAATGCAGGATATGCGAGAGATGCTGAGTCGACGAACGCCCGCGTCCGACTCGGGAACCGCGGTGTCGACACATCTTCGTCAGCGGTTGGTCAGTGCCGGGTTCAGCATGACGTTGGGCGACGATATCGTTGCCATGCTGCCGGATGAACTGACGGTTCTGTCACCGGACGATCCCAGAGTGAACACTTGGCTGACGCATCAGTTGATGTCCAGTCTACAGACACCGGATGACGAGGCCTCGTTGCTGGACGAAGCGGGAGTTATCGCTCTCGTCGGACCGACTGGTGTCGGAAAGACCACCACAACGGCCAAACTGGCGGCCCGTTATGTCATGCAGCATGGCAGTGACGGGGTCGCGTTGGTCACGACCGATGGTTATCGGATCGGCGCTCACGATCAGTTGCGCATTTACGCCGATCTTTTGGGGATCGACATTCATGCGCTGGACAGCGAAGCGGATCTGGCATCGCAATTGACACGTCTCGATGCAAAACGACTCATCATCATCGATACCGTGGGCATGAGTCAGCGCGATCAACGACTGGTGCAGCAGATCTCCGCGCTGGCACAGTCTCGCCCGGTCCGATTGATGCTGGTTCTCAGTGCGGCCAGCCAGGGAGAAACCCTGGATGACGTCGTGTCGACCTATAGACAGGCCGCAGACAACGCCGGTAGCACGTTGCAGCACTGTATCCTCACCAAACAAGATGAGGCGGCTCGGTTGGGGCCCGTGCTCGATAGCGTGATACGTCATGGCTTGGTATTGCACTATGTATCACATGGCCAGCAGGTGCCTGAAGATCTGTCTCCAGCCGAGCGCCACTCGCTCATCGACGAGGCGTTGGCCGCTGCCTGCGATTCTCCCTATACGCCGGATACGGCTCAACTGAGCGCACGTGGCATTCAACTCCAGCAATTATCGCGTGGCCTATTGGGGCAGGGGCGTGGCCTGGCCTCGGCGTTCGAATCGTTGCGGCGTGAAGTACCCGGGTTCATGCACGTGGAGGCGGCCTGGTCTCTTTGCCATCTGCCCAGGTCGCGCCAGCCCGATGCCTGGCAGTCACTCGAGAGTCGAGTATTGCCGCTGGCTCGAGACGTCGGGAAGCGTAGTGCGGGCTTGATGTTGCTATGGGGGCCGGTACAGCATGCCGGAAGCGACTGGGCGATGCCTGTCCAGATGGTGGGTGGTAACGGTCTGCCGACTGCGCTCAATTGGTTGCGTCATCGGCTACCGGCCTCTGGTGAGGAGCGTCTCGATTGGGCGTCACGTGAGTTGGGCGTGTCATCACATGTCTTTTCACGCTGTCCTACAGTACCTGTCATGGAGTGGCTGGCGGCCTGGCAGCTGCCCTGGATTGCAGCGGCGCAGCACAATACCAAGGTCACTCATGGGGGAGAGCGAGTATCGCTGGCCTCGTTGGTGACACTGGCGTCCCCCGCTGAGGTAGTGACGATAAGGTGTCGTGGGCGACGCGTGTCAGTTGCCTTGTCGGCACTGGACGTATCGCCGGGACAATCCGGCAGCCATACCACGGCCTCGGCGTTGCCGTTACAAGCCTGGTTCGGCACATTGACCGATGCTGACAGCGGTCGTGAGATGGGACGCCGGTTCTGGCTGGTGTCTCCCCAGGCGATGGAAGTGTCGGTACTGCTGGAACGGCAGATGGTTCATGCCGAACTGCCGGCTCTGACACGTCAGGCCTGGCAGGGCCTGGCCGATGCCGGTCTGGGCGACAGTGATGCCGCTCTCAAGCTGTCTTTGGCCAGTGGCCTGGCGTCCACGGCAGTACGACTCGAGCAGGATGGCGAGATGTGGGCGATGGATACTCGCGCTAAATTGTTGAACCTGTTGAACGGTCAACGCCAACGTCGTGCGAGACGGCTTCTGGAAGCCCTGTTGCAAGCCTTCGTCGCTCAGGATGCGTTGAGTGAGCTTGGGGCATCGCGACGACAAGTCCAGTATGAAAAGGGGGCGGTCGATCGCCCCGCGTCGGTCGAACGTTCCGGTGAGAGCAGCTACGGGTGATGATGGACGAGACAGCGAATGCACAGGGAGCTCGCGGGGACCAGGCTGCCGGGCTGCGTCGTTGGGCCAATGAGAAGCCCGATCAGACGATGGCGTCGAGCCAGTCCAATACAGCCACGGCACCATCACCGACGACATTGATGGTGGTGGGGATGCCGACTACGTCTGCCGCTCAATCCCGACGTGTCAGCGAGGTGCTGCAGACGTGGCACGAGGACGGTCATCGTTGGATAGGCAACCCGGCCGCGTGGCGAATCGTGCCGCTCGCTGCCGAGAGCCGGCATCTGCCGGTGCTTGCTCAACAGCAACCCCGTTGGGCGTTATGGGTGGAGGAGGGGCCGGATGGTTTTCGGCTGGCCTATCGTACCCTCAAGCAGGTATATGCCAACCATGGGCCGAAACGGTTGTTGGTGCTGCACCCCGGTTTCTCTTCGCCCCGTGGACTGCTGAACAATCTGCGCGATGCCGCTGAATCCTTCCTGGGGATCGAGCTGCTGATTCTCTTTAAACCATGAACACGCGAGGCACTGTGATAGCTGCATGGGGCACTGATTGCCAGGGAGACAGACATTGTTGGCGCGTATTGACTCTGCTCTTGTTGCTCGCCTGGCCTGCGGCGATACTGGCCGGCACGGCGGGTAGTTGGGTTGCTGAGCCTGCCAGCGTACGGGTCGCCATCGAGGGCCGCGACACGACCTCCGAGCGTATGTCCCCCCCTTCATCGGTCGGGGAAGATAGCCGCCTGCAGACGGTACGCTGGCGCTTCGATGTACCGGCGAAGGCCCGAGTAGAAGCCTGGATCTGCCATCGAGCCAAATGTATACCGTTATCTTCCTCCCGCGGTAAAAGTCAGGCGCTAGCCGGTGTTCCGGCCTCTACGCCGTTGTGGTTCCAGTTCAGATTACCCTCGGATCAACGTGCTTTGACCGTGCAAGGCCTGCAGGTCATTGCCGAGTATCGTTAACCGTGCAGCAGTGTGACACTGGCGGGTTCCAGCGTACGGCGACGACGGTGTTCGCCGAGTGGTCTGTGTTCCAGGTAAGTGAGCAGGATATGCAATGGATCGCCATGACTCACCACCATTAGTACGGCATCATCATGTTTCCGTTCCAAGTCGTCGATCACGGCCATCATTCGATTGGCCACGCTGATGAGACTTTCCACTCCGAATTCTTGATGCAGTGGATCCTGTTGATCATAGGCCCAGACCGACTCGTAGAAATGATCCGGCGCGCCTTCCAGTTCACCGAAATGACGTTCGCGCAAGCGGGAGTCGGCGGCAACGGGAAGCGCAAAGTGGTGAGCCAGTGACGATGCCGTCTGGGCAGTACGCAGGAAATCCGAATGCAGGATGCGCTCGGGCAGTGGCCAGGACCAGGTCGCCATGAGGTCGTCGAGCTGCGTCACCCCCAAGGACGATAGACCGGATGAGATGCGACCTTCTTCGGGATCGCTGACGATAAGATGGTCGGCGTTGGCCTGGCTATGACCATGACGCATGAGAAGATAGCGATTACGCAGTGGCTGTGCGGAGGTGATCTGCTGGTGAAATGGGGCTTCGGCGTTCATGGCTCGCTCCATGAGAGGGATCAGAACTAGCCTAGCGATAACTTGACCGAGGTTGCCACCCATGAGCAGCAAATCGGCAAAAAAACCCTGTTGAAGTCGCGTATTCCCCGCTTGCAGGGGGCAAGTTGCCAGTAATAATGCAGCATGGGTGTTATGACCCCGATGTTCACGACCCGGCACGCCGCCAGGGGCCAAGGCGAGAGAGATGTATACGGCACAAGGTAAGATCGATCAGGAAGCCCTGCTGGAGCAGTACCTGCCGATTGTTCGTCGTCAGGCGTTGGCACTGCAGGTCAAATTGCCGGCAAGTGTTGAACTCGATGACCTCATTCAAGCGGGCATGGTGGGGTTGCTGGACTGCTTGAACCGCTATGATTCAGGGCAGGGAGCAGCGTTCACGACCTATGCCAGTCAACGCATTCGCGGAGCCATGATCGATGAATTACGTAGTCGGGATTGGGTGCCACGCAGTGTTCGACGCCATGCGCGCAGCATCGACGAAGCGATCCGCCGTCTCGAACAATCCTTTGGACGTGCGCCGGATGAGCGTGAAATTGCTGATGACATGGGGCTGTCCCTGGAGGACTACCAGCAGTTGCTGGGGGATGCCAATGGTGGGCAGTTATTACCGTTCGAGGAACTTGTCAGTGACGGAGGAGAGCCCAGTTCAGGCGACAAAGGCCCGCCATCGCCATTTGCCGCTCTGATCGATGGAGAACAGCGGCAGCAGTTGATCGAGGCGATCGAGGCATTGCCCGAACGTGAAAAGTTGCTGCTGGGGCTGTATTACCAGGAAGAACTCAACCTCAAGGAAATCGGGGCCGTTCTGGGGGTCAGCGAGTCACGGGTCTGCCAGCTTCACAGCCAGGCGGTATCGAGGCTGCGTACACGTATGACGTGATCTCGATTTGACGAGTTATCGCATTTCCCTTACGGCGGTCGCGATTGCCTTCCCCACGCGATCCCAGCTCTGGCCGAGCGCTCGCACCAGAGCAGCATAGCCGTCGCTGGTAAGTTCCGTGCGTTCATCAAAAGATCGGGCCATGACCAGGCGGTCATCTTCATCATGCAGTTGCCACTGACCACTGGCAATCGCGTAGCCACGATGATCTCCCTGGAACCGGTCGATGGTGATACGCAAATGGGTCACGGTATCGCTGGCGCGTGTATCGTCAGCATCCATCGTTATCCGTGTGTCTTCCAGCGTCGTCGCCAGGCGCTGGCGCAATCCACGTTCGAGCTGTCGATCAAGGCGTTCGGCCCATCGATGTTGTCTTGCTTCGTTCAGGCGGAGCTCGTCGAGTTGTAGCACAATGCCGTCGCTGTCGAGATAGCCGGCGAGAGTCAGGGAGTCGATCAACAGGACCTGATCCGTGTCGGCACCGGCGGTCTCGACATGTTCGGGGCCAGGCAGCGTATAGCGCTCACTGGGGGTTGGCGTACCGACACAGCCTGTCAATATCAGCCATCCCGCCATCATGATGATATGGCGCGTCATCCGGAGGTATCTGCCACTCGTGTCGAGATGCGGATACTGTTGGCCAAAATGCGTCAATGACACCATATGCAATGTCCCTTACTCTCTCGGTGCACGAGGTTCTGGATCGTCACCTTCCCGGCGATCGAAAATCAGTGCATTGGGCTGTTCACGCAGGGTGCGTACCGTGGGTTGCAGATCTCTCATTAACCTGTTGAGTTGTTCCATTGTTTGGGTCAGATCCTGATAGGCGGCAGATTCCGGTGAGAAACCATCCAGTGTGCGCTGTATCTCCGCGAGAGTTGCATTGACGTTGCCAGGCATGTTTCTGGTTTCCTGGCTGTCAAGGAGTTCACGTAGCGATTCGCTGGTCTGCTGGACTTCCTCAAGCGTGTTTTCCGAAGCCGCCAGGCTACTGTCGATGCGATGAAGTACCGGTTCGACTTCCAGTGAATTGAGTTTTTCCAGCAAGTCCGACACCTGCTGTTCGATCTGGGCGAACCCTGACGATGTCGTCGGGAAGACGGTAACATCTTCAAAGGTCTCCGGTTCGTATTCGCCTTCCAGGTCACGTTGGAAGTTGAGATCGACATAGCGAGCACCAGTCAGCAGATTGCCTGATTTCAGCGATGCTCTCAGGCCCATATCGAACATTTGCTTGAATTCTTCGTTCCATTCCTGGAGTCCGCGATCACGTTCATCCTCCCCCAGGCGTTGAGGCTCGATACGGATCAGCACCGGAATGGAGAATTGGGAGCGGGAGTCCGGCTGCGGTGAGGTGAAATTCCAGGGTACGCTGGCGACGGTGCCGACGCGAACGCCCCGATATTCGACGGGAGCGCCCCGTGACAATCCCCGTACGCTGCCATCGACCAGCATTACATACTCCAGATAACGGTTGAATGTCCCCTGGCGCGCGCTATCTTCATCGGCGTAGAGAGTGAAGGTGGTATTCTCCTCAACGGGTTGTCCTGTGGGGAGATCCTCGGGAATGCCGAATGTGACACCGCCTCCCAGCAAGGATTCCAGAGATTCGACATTGACCCGTACCCCCTCGGAGTCGAGACGCAGGTCGACGCCACTGGCCGACCAGAAACGGGTGCTGCTGGTGACCAGCACATCGTAGGGGCTCTCGATGAAGAGTCGATGGCGCATTTCTCGGGCCTCTGCATCGAATTCCGTTTCCTCGACACGTCCAACCGTGTATCCCTGATAGGTGACAGGATCGCCGACACGGAGGGAGTTACCGAGTTGGCTATCGAGGTTGAGTCGCAGTCCTTCGGTATCACTGGACGCGACGGGAGGCTGATCTCGTACTTCGAAGCGATCTCGCGGGATGTCGCTGCTGCCAGGTTGCAGTTGTATATAGGCACCGGACAGGACGGTGCCCAGGCCGCTGATGCCTTCACGGTCGATACGCGGCTTGACGACCCAGAACTGACTGTCTTCGACCAGCGTGCGTTCGGCATCCGGGTTCATGCGAGCGGTGATGATCGTATGATCCATATTCTCGGAGAGGCGGACGTCTTCTACACGCCCGACTTCGACGTTACGGCTCTTGATCAATGTGTTGCCGGCTTCGATCCCTTCGGCATTGTCCATGATGAGCGTCACCTGGGGCCCGCGTCCGGCAATATTGTCGTAAACGAGCCATAGTCCGATCAGTGCCGCGACCAGCGGAACGATCCAGATCGGCGAAAGCCGAGACTGACGGCGTTTGACGGCCCGTTGAGAATCGGAGGAGGGCGTGTTGTCTTCGGTCATGAGCGACTTCCTTGACTGCCACGTTCCATGGTCGCGTTGGGAGCATCCCAGATCAGGCGCGGGTCGAAGGTCATGGCGGCCAGCATAGTGAGTACCACAACGGTGCCAAAGGCCAGTGCCGCATGTCCCGGCGTGATCGACATGAGATCACCCGCACGTATCAATGCCACGAGTAGAGCGACAACGAAGACGTCGACCATCGACCAGCGGCCGATGAACTCGGTGATTCGATACAGCCGGGTGCGAATGCTGTTCTTCAAGCTATCGCTATGTCGGATGGCGATGCATAACCAAGCCAGAGCGAGCAATTTGCCGACCGGTACCAGTACGCTGGCGAAGAAAATGATCATCGCAATCGGCCAGGAGCCCGATTGCCACAGCGTGACGACTCCCCCGATGATTGTCGAGGGGTCGCTACGGCCCAGCGATGTGGTGGTCATGATCGGATAGATATTGGCAGGAATATAGAGAATGGCAGCAGCGATGAGTAATGACCAGGTTCGCTGTAGACTATGCGGAAGTCGAGCATGAAGTCGTTCGCCACAGCGTCGGCAATGCGTATGCCGCGTCGTTTCATCCAGCCGGTTGACCAGGCCGCAGGTCGCACAACCGACCAGTCCTTGTGGAGCAGCGGTTTGCCCGACCTGGCTCCCTTCGGGAGCCAATGGCTCTCCTGCGAGTGAAAACCACATCCAGTCGGCATCGAACGATTGCGTGGTCGCCAGTAACAGCAAGGCAAAAGCGCAGAAGGCCCAAAAAGAAACACCCAACTCAACATGCGCCATGCCAGCCACTTTGAAAAGGCTGACGAGTGCACCGATGATGAAGACGTCAGCCATCATCCAGGGGTGGAGATGAGTCAATGAGCGGGCGATGCCTCGGCTGAAAGGGAGCGGATTCTGACGCAACAGCCCGAATTGCAGCCAGATGACCCCACATAGATAAACGGCCGGGAGCACGATGACGGTCAGAGCGACGCCAATCGCTACCAAGGGTTCGTGAAAGTTGAGCAGCGTTGTCGCAGTCTGTGTCAGTTCTATGCGATTACCGATACCGCGGGATTCGAAACTGACGAATGTGAACGAGGTGGCCATCATCAATGCCAGCAGTGAGGCGATGGCCAGTGCCATGCTGCGCTGAGCGGGGCGAAAATGGCGCGTGGCAAGCGTATGGCCGCAACGCGGACAATCCGCTTTTTCCCCGGCATGCAGTGGGGGAAGCGCCGTCAACAGATCACATTCATGACACGCCCGCAAGCGTCGCCGGGAGAGGTTCGCTTCGGGGGATTCCGGTATGAATGGCGTGTATCCGTCACCTGACGCTCGCTGGTTGATCAAATAGACACTCCACTGACGTCATGACTGGTGAATCACCATGCTTGGTGCCATTATGCCGCCTGTCGCGCAACATACAAACATTCGTATATGAATGTCCGCATGGAAGCGTCAGCAAATCATCGAGGAGACAATCAACGATGCTATGGCCACTACTGGCAATCGTCGCTGGGCTCGCTGTTCTTGTCTGGAGTGCCGAACGTTTCGTGGACGGGGCGGCGTCGACGTCTGGGCATCTAGGGCTATCACCATTATTGATCGGTGTGCTGGTGATTGGTTTCGGGACGTCGGCTCCGGAACTGATGGTCTCGGCCCTGGCCGCATGGCAGGGCAGTCCTGGCCTGGCCCTGGGTAACGCCTATGGGTCGAATATCGCCAACATCGGTCTGATTCTCGGTCTGGTGGCATTATTGTCGCCGCTGGCGGTTCACTCCCAGGTCCTGCGTCAGGAAATACCCTTGCTTGGCGGTGTCACCCTGCTGGCTGCCTGGCAACTTCACGACGGCTATATCGGGAAGTGGGAATCGGTCGTGCTACTGGCAGTATTGGGTGGTTTCGTGGCTATCAGCATATGGCGCGCGCGTACCGCTGGAGATGATGTGCTTGCCAGCGAGACCGAGGAGAGCATTGCTGTCCGCCCCATGTCCCTGTCACGGGGACTGATATGGACGGTCGTCGGATTGGTATTGCTGATCCTCAGTTCCCGGCTATTGGTATGGGGAGCAGTAGCCGTTGCCCAGCGCTTCGGGGTCAGCGATCTGATCATCGGCTTGACGGTCGTTGCTGTAGGGACCTCGTTGCCCGAACTCGCTTCATCGATCAGCGCGTTGCGTCGTCGGGAACATGATCTGGTGTTGGGCAATGTGGTCGGTTCAAATCTGTTCAACACGTTGGGGGTCGTGGGGCTGGCCGGTGTCATTCATCCCATCGATGCCGGTGCTGAAGTACTAAGGCGCGACTGGATCGTGATGATGGTGATGACCGTGTTGCTGGCTGTTTTCGCGATGGGTTGGCGTGGATGCCCGGGGCGAATCAATCGGCTGGAAGGGGGATTGCTGCTGCTGCTGTTCATTCTCTATACCGGCTATTTGGTAACCACGGTGTTATCGGCAAGCGGATGACATGTCGTGTCCAGACATGTCATCGGTGTGTCGTTGAACTGACATGAAGGAGACATCAAAGCGTCGCATGACTGTCATGAGCATCGCCTAGGGTCAGTGGTGGTTTTTCAATCACCTGTAAAGGCTCGATGACATGACAGTACAAGTGACTTACGCAGGACAACGGACCGCAGCCGGCGTCGGTATGGCCTCTAGAACCGGTGCGCTCGCTTCATTCCGGACTTTCGCCCCGACGTTACTGAGCACGGCCGTGGCTGGATTCATGCTGATGGCGGCTTCGGTGAGTGCCGCTGACGATCTGTCGTCACGCTATCAGGATGAGAACGGTGACCTGGTGGCCGATCTGCCGGCAGACGAATCGGAATGGGTCGATCCCGACACGCTGGTGTTTGCCTACACGCCGGTCGAGGATCCCGCTGTGTATGCCGATGTCTGGGCTGGCTTCCTGGAGCACATGGAAGAGGTGACCGGAAAAGACGTCGAATTTTTCCCCGTTCAATCCAACGCGGCTCAGGTCGAAGCCATGCGGGCGGGACGTTTGCATGTTGCGGGCTTCAATACCGGATCCAATCCGTTGGCTGTCAATTGTGCGGGCTTCGTCCCTTTCACCATGATGGCCCGGGAGGATGACAGTTTCGGCTACGAGATGGAGATAATCACTCAGCCGGATAGCGACATCGAGTCTCCCGACGACCTCGAAGGGCGTACGCTGGCCTTCACGTCGGAATCATCCAACTCCGGATTCAAGGCGCCTTCGGCACTTCTCCAATCGGAGTTCGACCTGGAGGCCGGTGAGGATTTCGACACCGAGTTTTCGGGCAAGCATGACAACTCGATCATGGGCGTGGTCAATGGCGACTACGAGGCTGCCGCCATCGCTAATTCCGTTCTCAAGCGCATGATCTCGCGTGATGTGATCGGCGAGGACGATTACCGCAGTATCTATACCTCGGATACGTTCCCCACGACCGGTTACGGCCATGTCTATAACCTGGATCCGGATGTGGCCGAAGACGTCAGGGAAGCCTTCGAGACGTTCGAGTGGGAAGGCAGTGCCTTGGCAGAGGAGTTCAAGAATTCCGGCGAAGCCAAGTTTATCCCGATCACCTATGAAGAACACTGGGATGTCATCCGTACGATCGATGAGGCGAATGATGTCTCTTACGATTGTGGCTGAAGGGGAGTCGTCGTCATGAGCGATACCGCTATGCTTCGGCTTGAAGGGGTACAGAAGCGATATGGACGCGATGAACCGGCTCTGATCGATATTGACTTGGCACTTCCCCGTGGACAGGTAATGGCCCTGATAGGGCCATCCGGGGCCGGGAAGAGCACATTGATCCGGTGCGTCAATCGTCTGGTCGAACCCACCCAGGGAGAGATTCGGCTCGAAGGCGTGGCGTTGACTCGACTGCATGGGGCCGAGTTACGTCGGGCGCGCCGGTCGATGGCGATGATCTTCCAGGAGTATGCCCTGGTCGATCGTCTGACAGTGATGGAGAACGTGCTGTCAGGTCGTCTGGGGTATGTGGGGTTCTGGCGGAGTTTCCTGCGCCGTTATCCATCCGCCGATATCGAAACGGCACTCCATATGCTGGATCGAGTCGGTATGCCTCATGCCATGGATAAACGGGCCGATGCGTTGTCCGGAGGGCAACGCCAGCGCGTCGGTATTGCGCGGGCGTTGCTGCAGTCGCCCTCACTGCTGCTGGTCGACGAACCGACGGCCAGCCTCGACCCCCGGACATCGCGGCAGATCATGCGCCTCATCCGTGAGTTGTGTGTCGAGCGAGGGCTGGCAGCGATCATCAATATCCATGATGTGGCGCTGGCCGAACGTTTTGCCGATCGCATCGTCGGGTTGCGCGATGGTCGAATCGTCTTCGATGGCCGACCGGATACGCTGACCCCTTCGGTGTTGACCACGATCTACGGCGAAGAAGAGTGGAGCACAGAACCGGAGCCCGCGGATGACGCCGATGAAGGAGGTGTGTCACCAGCAACTCCCATGGCGGTGCACGGGGGGATGTCATGACGGTGTCCCAAGACAGCGACTCCAGGATGGCGGTGAGCACCTGGCGCCGGCCGCCACTGATCCGCGATCCTCGTTGGCGGTGGGCGTTGTGGATCGGGCTGGTGGTTTATCTGGTGCTGGCCTTCGCCAGTATCCAGGTGGATTGGTCCCGTGTCATGGAAGGGTTGGGGCGAGGTGCCGCCTTCATCTCGGCTTTCTTCCAACCGGATTTCGTCTCTCGTCGCGACGATATTGTCGGCGGGATACTGGAAAGCCTGACCATGACCGTGGTGTCCACGGTGCTGGGTATTCTGCTTTCCGTACCGTTCGGTCTGGGAGCGGCACGCAATATTGCGCCCTGGCCGGTTTATGGACTCTGCCGTGGTGTCATCGCCTTGTCGCGGACTTTCCAGGAGGTGATCATCGCCATCCTGTTCGTGGCTATGTTCGGCTTCGGTCCCTTGGCCGGTGTCGTGACGCTTGCCTTCGCCACGATCGGTTTTCTGGCCAAGTTGCTTGCCGAAGATATCGAGGCCATCGATTGGCGCCAGGTGGAGGCGGTGCGTGCTACCGGGGCAGGGTGGTGGCAGGTGATGAATCATGCCGTGCAGCCTCAGGTGACACCCCGGCTATTGGGGCTGTCGCTTTACCGGCTGGATATCAACTTTCGTGAATCCGCCGTGATCGGCATCGTCGGTGCCGGTGGCATCGGTGCCACTCTCAATACGGCGATCGACCGCTATGAGTACGAATCGGCTGCCGCCATTCTGCTTGTCATCATTGCCATCGTCATGGCGACGGAATATGCCTCGAGCCATGCACGTCGTTACCTTCAGTGAATCCGGAGAGCCTGCATGCCTTTGTCGAAATCCGTCGCTCACCAGCGTCCTGTCTGGCGACGACGTACTACGGGTACTCAGTGGTTGATATGGCTGATCTGGCTATCGGGAACGGTGCTTTTCCTGTTATGCAGCCAGCTGATTGCCGGTAACACCAATTGGTCATTCGTCGCCGATGCTGGACGCCAGGGGAGCGATCTCATCTCGCGAATGGTGCCTCCGGAATGGGCCTATGCTAGTGAACTGTGGCTTCCGCTTTGGGATACCGTGAATATTGCCACCCTGGGGACGGCATTGGGCATCATGGTGGCATTTCCCCTGGCATTTCTGGCAGCTCGTAATACCTCGCCGCATCCTGTATTACGACCCATAGCGTTGCTGGCGATCGTCACTTCACGCTCCATCAACTCATTGATCTGGGCTTTGCTGCTGGTGCTGATTCTTGGGCCGGGGACGCTGGCGGGTATTCTGGCCATCGCGCTACGTTCGGTCGGGTTCATCGGCAAATTGCTGTATGAGGCGATCGAAGAGATTCATCCCACGCCTGTCGAGGCGGTTTCGGCGACGGGGGCCGGTCGGTTGCAGATCATGAGCTATGGAGTATTGCCGCAGATCTTGCCGGCGTTTGCCGGTATCAGCGTATATCGTTGGGATATCAATATCCGCGAAGCGACTGTTCTCGGTCTGGTCGGTGCGGGAGGCATCGGTCTGCAACTCAATGCCTCCATCAACACACTCGCATGGGATCGTGTGGCGGTCATCTTCTTGTTGATCTTCGCGACAGTGATGGTTTCAGAATGGCTTTCTGCCAAGATACGTCACGCCATCATTTAATCCTGTTCAATGAGCATGTCTTGGTTTGACGTGCGTCAACAAGCCACACGATAGCGCAAGAAATCCCCTTCTGCCGGGTTGAGCATCGCAGTAGCATGGAGAGGTACCACTTTCGTAGGTAGTCATGCCTCTAACGTGAGTGGTTATCCATGGTTAATGCCGTGCCATGAGCTACCCTCGTGGTGATACCTGTCTGTCCGGTGGAATACTGATGATACCAAGACACCGGATGAATCAGGTGACGGTGATAACCGGTTTCCGGAAGTCGTAGGGGAGGAATCATGGAGCTGGATCCGCTGCTATTGTCGCGACTTCAGTTTGCGTTCGTCGTGTCGTTTCACGCGATCTTTCCGGTGTTTACCATCGGCCTCGCATCCTATATCGCGCTACTCAATGGACTCTTTTATGGGACCGGAACGCCCGCCTGGGAGCGTCTAGCCATTTTCTGGACCAAGGTGTTCGCCGTCGTTTTCGGCATGGGGGTGGTGTCGGGCATCGTCATGTCCTTCCAATTCGGTACCAATTGGAGCAATTTTTCCCAGGCAGCCTCGAACTTCCTCGGACCGATGCTCAGTTATGAGGTGGTGACGGCATTCTTCCTCGAAGCGGCTTTTCTTGGGGTATTGCTGTTCGGTCGCGGTAAAGTGCCCCAAGGCGTTCACTTGTTTGCTTCGGTCATGGTCGCATTGGGCACCTTTATATCGTCTTTCTGGATTCTTTCCGCCAACAGTTGGATGCAGACGCCGGCAGGCGTCGAGTTGGCAGACGGCATGTTTCGAGTGACGTCCTGGGGTGAGGCGATCTTCAATCCTTCCTTCCCGTACCGATTCTCTCACATGGTGCTGGCGTCGTTCATTACCGGTGGGTTCGTCGTTGCCGGGGTCAGTGCCTGGTACCTGCTGATCAAGCGTGACGTCGATGCCAATAAGCGGGCGTTGTCGATGTGCTTGTGGCTGCTGTTGTTCCTGACACCCGCTCAGGCGCTGGTCGGCGATTTCCACGGGCTGAATACGTTGGAGCATCAGCCCACCAAGGTGGCGGCCATGGAAGGCAACTGGGAAACCCGGTCGGGCGTGCCGTTGCTGCTGTTTGCCTGGCCCGACCAGGAGGCGCAGGAAAACCTCGTCGAATTGGGTATCCCCAATGTGGCGAGTCTGATCCTCACGCATCATCTCGACGGCGAAGTGCCGGGAATTACCGAGGCGGCTCCCGACGAGCAGCCTCCGGTCTGGTTCGTGTTCTGGTCGTTCAGGGTGATGGTCGGGCTTGGTTTCCTGATGATTGCTGTGGCACTGGCTGGGCTCTGGCTGCGCCGGGGCGGTCGGGTGTATCAACATCGTGGCTATCTGCAGTTATTGCGAGTGATGAGCGTCTCGCCATTCATCGCTGTGCTGGCTGGCTGGTTCGTGACCGAGTCGGGCCGCGCGCCCTGGCTTGTGCAGGGCATGATGACGCATGCCGAGGGCCTGACACCGTCGCTGACAGGCGGAATGGCGTTGTTCACTCTGATCGGTTATATCGCCGTATATGCCGTGGTCTTCTACGCCGGCATGTATTACCTGACCAAAGTCGTGCGTAACGGTATGACGATCCAGGATGAAGAAGACGAGGTCGATGAGGTGGAACGTCCCAAACGTCCCTGGTCGGCAGCACATGTTCCCTTCGATGATGATACGGCCAAGGTGGAGGGCTGATACATGGAACTGATCGATCTTTCACTGATCTGGGCGGTGATCATCGCGTTCGGCGTCATGATGTACGTCCTGATGGATGGTTTCGACCTGGGCTTGGGCATCCTCTTCCCCTTTGCGCCTGATGAGCAGGCGCGCGATGTGATGATGAATTCGGTGGCGCCGGTGTGGGACGGTAACGAAACCTGGCTGGTGCTGGGGGGGGCCGGATTGCTGGGGGCTTTCCCTCTGGTCTATTCGGTGTTTCTACCGGCACTCTATATCGGTGTGTTCCTGATGCTGGCGGGGCTCATTTTTCGGGGCATCGCTTTCGAGTTCCGTTTCAAGTCCCATCGTTCGCGCCATTGGTGGAATCGCGCCTTCTGTTGGGGGTCGGCGGTGGCAACATTTGCTCAGGGAGCGGTCGTCGGTACCTACATACAGGGCTTCGAAACCGAAGGGTTTGCTTATGTGGGTGGCCCTCTGGACTGGTTGACACCGTTTACCGTATTGACGGGCATCGGCATGATGATCGGTTACTCCCTGCTGGGATCGACCTGGCTGATCCTCAAGTCGGAAGGCCACATCCAGCAATGGGCCTATCGTGTGACGCCGCGCCTGCTTGCGGCCGTCCTGGTGATCTTTCTGATCATCAGCTTCTGGACGCCGTTCATTGATCCGGCCGTCTGGGAACGCTGGTTTGGTCACCTCCGCTGGATCTGGGTGCTGCCCATGCTGGCGTTGGCTTGCATGACTCTGCTGATATGGTCGCTCAGGCGGCGCCATGAAGCACTGCCGTTTCTCTCGACGCTCGGAATTTTCCTGTTCACGTATCTGGGACTGGTCGTCAGCAAATGGCCCGTCATCGTTCCGCCCGATCACACGATCTGGGATGCCGCTTCAGCGCCTGAGTCTCAACTCTTCCTGTTGATCGGGGTGCTGTTCGTCATTCCTATCGTGCTGGTCTATACCGCGTGGACTTACTGGGTGTTCCGCGGCAAGGTTCGCGTCGGTGAGGGCTATCACTGACGCATGAGCGATACCGATACGGGGGCGGCAGCCATGTCGCCCCGTCACTGGTTGGGCCGGCTGGCGAAACAGCAGCGTCATTGGTTGATCGGCAGCGTACTGTTGGGGGGCGTCGCCAGTGCCTTGACGGTATTGCAGATGGTCGGCCTGGCCTGGCTGATCAGCCAGTTGGTCGTAGCGGGTACCTCGCCGGATTCGCTGCTTCCTGTGTTCGCAGGATTGGCCGGCGCGGTGTTGTTGCGTTCGCTGCTGTTATGGAGCCAGGAAGCGGCAGGGCAGGAGGCCAGCCTGAACATTCGCCAACGGGCTCGGGACGAGGTGTTGAATCATCTGGAACGCTTGGGGCCGGTTCGACTGTCGGGGTATCACTCCGCTGGATTGGGCAATCAACTGGTCGATCAGGTCGAGGCACTGGATGGTTATATTGCCCGGTTTCTTCCCCAGCAATGGCTGGCGATCTGGCAGCCACTGCTGATTCTGGCCGTGGTGGTGTGGCTGGATTGGTTGGCGGCGCTTTTTCTGCTGCTGTCGGCGCCCATGATTCCATTATTCATGGCGCTGGTCGGTATGGGGGCGGAGCGTCTCAATCGCGACCAGTTTGCAGCCGTCGCCAGGCTCGCCGGCCACTTCATCGACCGGGTGCGGGGGATCACCACCCTGCAGTTGTTTGCACGTGGCGTGCAAGCAACCGACGAGGTGTATGACGCTGCAGATCATTATCGACGACTGAGCATGAAAACCTTGCGCCTGGCGTTTCTTTCATCGGCTGTCCTCGAGTTCTTCGCTGCCGTTGCGATTGCGGTCGTCGCGATTTATGTCGGTTTCGGGCTGTTGGGATATATCGACTACGGTCCGTCGCCGTCATTGACCCTGTTTTCCGGATTGACGATTCTGCTGCTGGCGCCCGAGTTCTTTCAGCCGCTACGAACATTATCCCAGCATTATCATGATCGCGCAGCGGCGCTGGGGGCGGCCGAAGGTCTGGTCAGGCTGCTTGCCATGGAAACGGCGGACGGGCAACGAGTCAGCTCATCGTCATCGCCGGCCGCGGCAGAGGATGTTGGCGGTTCGGCCAGTGCCATCATTCAACTGACAGAGGTCACGGTGTTTCATGGTGGCCGGGATCGCGTTCTGGGACCGCTATCGGTCACGTTTTACCGGGGCGAAACCGTCGCTCTGGCAGGGCCGTCGGGCGCCGGGAAGTCAACGCTGCTGCAGTTGCTGGCCGGCTTTATCGAACCCCATAGCGGTCATCTGCAAATGCCGCCGTTGGAAGGGGTTGCCTGGATGGACCAGCGACCCTGGCTGATTCAGGGAACGTTGGCGGACAACCTGAACGTGGTGTCGCCGGACGCTTCGGAGGAGGCAATGATCGATGCGCTCACTTCAGCAGGGTTGGGCCGTTTCCTGGCGACGTTGCCTTCAGGATTGGATACCCCGCTGGGGGAACGGGGCGTTGGCCTGTCGGGCGGTCAAGCGCAACGCCTGGCGCTGGCGCGAGTATTCCTTTCGAAGGCGAGGCTGGTGTTGCTCGATGAACCGACGGCGAGTCTCGATCATGACACGGAAGCTGGCGTTATCGAGTCGATTCGTATATTGGCGCAAGGCGGCAGAACGGTCGTGATCGCGACCCACCATCCTGCATTGATGGCGATGGCGGATCGGACTCTGATTCTCGATCAAGGCAGGATCGATGAGGTTCGCTCATGACCAATGAGTTCCGCCCCTGGTTGAAGCTGTTGCGGCGGCGACGTTCCCGGCTGATGACAGGGGCACTGCTGATGGTGTTGACCGTCGGTTCGGGTGCCGCCTTGTTGGCACTGTCGGGCTGGTTCATCACGGCCACGGCGGTGGCAGGCATGCTGTTGGCGGCAGGCGGCGCGATGACCCTGGATGTGTATGTGCCGGGCGGCGGCATCCGCTTTTTCGCCGTCACTCGTACGGTATCAAGGTATCTGGAGCGCCTCTATAACCACGATACCGTGCTGCGGCTTCTGGCCGACCTGCGAGCCGGCATGTTTGCCGTACTGGTGAAACTCGATGCCCATACCCTGTCCCGACGTCGGGCCAGTGAGTGGCTGAATCGCCTCACGGCCGATATCGATACATTGGACAGTCTCTATCTGCGCCTACTGGCTCCGCCTGCCGTGACATTGCTGGCCATAATCCTGGTCAGCGGTGTGGCATCGATTTTTGTCCCCTGGGTCGGGGCGACCATTGCCTTGTTGCTTGGAGGGACCTGGTTATGGCTGATCGCTGGTCAGGCCTGGTGGGGAATGGCGGCCAGTCAGCGCCGGGTTACCACGCAGGAGACGCTGCGCTCGCATACCATCGATCACCTTCAGGGGCTGGCGGCGTTGTCGGCGTATGGTTCGTTGGCATCCCATCATCAGACGATCGCCAGGTCGGAACAATGCTTGTATCGGGATCAACGACGTCTGGCCGGTATGGTGGCATTCGGTAATGCGATGGTGTCGGTTGCCGTCGGCATGACGGCGCTGGCGGTACTGTACCTGGCGTCATGGGCCTATCAAGAGCAATCGATATCCGCGCCGGTCATGGTCATGCTACCGTTGGCGGTGCTTGCCATGAGCGAAGCGTTGGCCATGTTACCGATGGCGTTGACCCATTTCGGTGCGACACGGTCAGCGGCACGACGCCTCAATGCATTGCGTCAGTCACGTAGCCGGATTTCGACATCGAATGCGGTTCGGTATGCACAGGGGCATCCGCCCGAGGTTCGTCTGGAAAACGTGACACTGCACTATCCCGGGGCACCACGTCCGGCGCTATCGAATCTGGATCTACGCTTGGCGCCGGGAGAGCGCGTGGCGCTGGTGGGGCCCTCGGGAGCGGGAAAATCCAGTGTGGCGCAACTGATGGCGCGTCTCGTCGAGCCGCAGGTCGGGCATGTGGTCATTGGCGGTATCGAGGTGTCCGAAATCGTATTGGATGACTGGCATGGTCGCCTGGGCTATCTGACCCAACAGGTGGAACTGTTCCATGACAGCATCGCTGCCAACCTGCAGATCGCTGATCATGAGGCGGATGAGGGGGCATTATGGCATGTCCTCGCCATGGTCGAGCTGGATGCGTGGGTCCGACAATTGCCGCATGGGTTGGCGACCATGGTCGGGGAAGGCGGGGCGCAGCTCTCCGGTGGCCAGGCGCGCCGGCTGACGTTGGCGCGCGTTCTCCTGGCCGAACCTGAGGTGGTGATATTCGATGAGCTCTTTTCCGGACTGGATGGTGAGCTGGCATCGCGGATCTCGACTCGTCTGGACCCATGGTTACAAGGACGCAGTGTACTGTTTCTGGTTCATCAGCTCGAAGGTGGTGACGTCGATCCTCCGGGGATCGATCGCGCGGTCATCCTCAGTGACGGGGGCGTCGTGGAACCACCCCTGGGTGAAGCGGTTCGCTAGTTATTCATGAGCTGTCGCATCGTGCGGTAGTGATGTGTTGAATTCGTTGACCGGCTGGATGCTTGATCAATCGGTCAGGCTGGCTCACGATGAGGCAATCATCATGACGGGAGTGAACCATGCAAGAGTTTTTGACCCGCCTCCCCAAAGCGGAGCTGCATCTTCATATCGAGGGATCGCTGGAACCGGAACTGATGTTCGCGCTGGCCAAGCGAAACGGTATCGAGTTGCCGTATCCGTCGGTCGATGCCGTTCGGGCCGCTTATGAGTTCGATAATTTGCAGTCGTTCCTGGATCTCTATTATCAAGGTATGGGGGTGTTGTGCACGGCCGAGGATTTCTATGACCTGGCGATGGATTATTTTCACCGGGCGCAGGGGGAAGGCGTCAGGCATGTCGAATTATCCTTCGATCCTCAGGCTCATCTACAACGGGGTGTCGAGCTGTCGATCCAGGTCGATGGATTGATGCGGGCCATGCGTGATGCCGAGCGTGAACTGGGGCTTTCCACTGCGCTCATACTGAGTTTTCTACGCGATTGTCCCGCTGACGAAGCCATGGATGTGCTGGAAAGTGCGTCGCCGTATTGGCAGATGATCGATGCCGTCGGTCTGGACAGTGCCGAATCCGGCAATCCCCCGGGTAAATTCAAGGCCGTCTTCGAACGGGCCAAGGAACTCGGGATTCCGCGTATCGCTCATGCCGGGGAAGAAGGACCGGCCAGCTATGTACGTGAGGCATTGGATGCGCTGGATGTCTGCCGTATCGATCATGGCGTCCGTTGCCTGGAGGACGCGGAACTCGTCGAGATCCTGCGGGAGCGTCGTATCCCCCTGACCGTATGTCCGTTGTCCAATGTCCGACTCAAGGTCGTTGAAGACATGCGCGATCACCCGCTACCGACATTGTTGAACGCGGGACTGGTGTTGACGCTCAATTCCGATGATCCGGCTTATTTCGGGGGTGGCGTGCTGGACAATTATCTCGCTTGCCATCAGGCATTCGAATGGTCCCGTGAGACCTTTGTGCAGCTTGCGCGTAATGCATTGAATGTCGGGTTCATGAGTGAATCGCGTCGCAATGAATTGCTTGCTGAACTCGACGATGTCGTGGCCAATTGGACCTGAGGTCTGAAATGCAGGAAGCGGTACTGGTCTATGACACGCAATGTCCTTTCTGCGATCAGTATTGTCGCCTGCTCCGGCTGCGTGACTCGGTCGGCGAAATACGGCTCGTCGATGCCCGCCAGGCGAGCGATATCATGGAGGAGATCACCCGGGCGGGGCTCGATATCGACCAGGGCATGGTACTGAAACTCGATGACCGTCTGTATTACGGCGATGACGCGATTCATGCCCTGGCATTGATGAGTAGCCGTTCCGGCATGTTCAATCGCCTCAATTATTGGATATTTCGCTCGCCGAGGCGGGCTCGATGGTTGTATCCCGTCTTGCGCTATTGCCGTAACCGGTTGCTGCGCTTGATGGGCCGGACCAAGGTGAACAACCTGGCCCGGCCGGACAATACGCATTTCTGATGTCATCCGGATGACTCAAGTGAGGACGTGTATCTCTTGTTGTTGAGCATCGAGCTGGAAATGGCCGCTTTCGATGGCCTGCCCCCAGGCTAGCGTCTTGTCGATCCCGCCGAAGGGATAGAAGTGCAGGGAGAGTGCCGGATCATGCTGTTCGGCGAGCCCCAGGACCTGTTCGACCGGTGGACGGGCCTTGGCGAGTTTGAACAATCTTCCCCCCTGGCGCTGGAGCGCCCACATGGATGGGCCGATGCCGCAAGACATGGCATATTTCCATAATGTCGTCAGGGTCGCGGGGCCGGGAAGCCCGACGCGAATGGGGACATCGATACCGCGCTGGCGCAAATGTGCCTTCCAGTCGATCAGAGGTTGAGCGTCGAACAGAAATTGCGTGACTACCCATGCCTGAAGCCCCTCGCGTTCGGCATAATCCAGTTTGCTGCGCAGGGCGAGGTCGAGGGCATCCTCGTCAGCCTGAAAGTGACCCTCGGGGTGGCCGGCAATCGCCAGTCGATGGATGCCATGCCTGGACAGGGAAATGTCGTCGAGTAACGCCAAGGTGTCGGGGTAGGGGCCGAGCGGTGTCGCCATGCTTCCGGCAATCAGCAGCACGGCACTCACCCCGGCCTCATTCGTCAACCGTTCGAGGCCACTACGCAGCGTCTCTCGGTCGGGGATGCTGCGCGCGACCAGATGCGGAATGGGATCGTGTCCACTCTGCTTCAGCCGCTGTGCAGTCGCGATGACGTCGGCGAATGGCTGCCCTGGCAGATGCGTGACATAGACCTGACGCTTCACGGCTGCCTGTTCGTCCGAGTTCAGCAGGGACGGTGCCGTCCCCGGCGTCACTTCCAATGACCAGTCTTGCGCAAGCGCTTGTATCCGCTGTTCGACAGGCGCCGTGACTGAGGGGATACCATGATCGGCCGGCGTGGCTTCGGTATGGTCAACTTGAAGCATCCAACCCCCTGGATTTGGCGACTTCACGCGCATTGGGATTGACCGATGCACGGAAAGGCATATCGACGATCGTGGCGTCCACTGGTGCTCCCGGCGTATCGGCGTACTGTTCCGGTAGCCATACCTTGAGTGTCGTGCCGAGGTCTTTGTACTCCACCGGGACATAGCCCATGGCAATATTGGTCTGCAGTTCCGGCGAATACCAGGGGGAGGTGACATAACCGATCGGGTTGCCTGCATCACTGCCGGAAATC
This sequence comes from Aidingimonas halophila, assembly GCF_900106955.1. Classification (GTDB taxonomy): domain Bacteria; phylum Pseudomonadota; class Gammaproteobacteria; order Pseudomonadales; family Halomonadaceae; genus Aidingimonas; species Aidingimonas halophila. The sequence continues at coordinate 116,027 of NZ_FNNI01000009.1, forward strand.
AACCAGAAGTCCGGTGCATAGTCATCTATCGGGCGACCGCCCAGTACCATGCCGACGAGGATATTGCGGAACGGATAACGGCCCTGGTCGATTTCGCTACGCACCCGTTCCAGCGCCGCGCGGCCGACGTAATCGGATTCCTTCTGTCGGGGAATCTGATAGCCCAGATTGCACTGGAACGGGAGGGTCTCCTGATCCATATCCTGGCCCCATGACAGGATACCGGCGGCAATACGACGATGGTGAGCCGGAGCGATGACACGCAGGTTGTGTTTTTCGCCGGCTTCCAGCACGGCATTCCACATGTCATCGGGATTCTGGGTGGCGTTCATGAGGTAGATTTCGTACCCCTTCTCGCCGGTGAACCCGGTTTGCGAGATGATGACGTCACGTCCTCCGACCTTTGCTTCCATGAGGCCGTAATACGGAATATGGCGGACATCGTCGCCGATCAGGTCGACCATCAAGGCCTCGGATTTCGGGCCTTGAATCTGTACCGGTGCCACATCGATTTCTCCGATACTGACGTTGAAGCCCATCCCCAGGTTGACGCCTCGCAACCACAGCTCGAGATCGCTGTCGGATATCGAGAACCAGAACTCATCCTCGCCGACACGCAGTAGCACGGGGTCGTTGATGATGCCGCCATCTTCGTTGCAAAGGATGACGTATTTGCCATGCATTGGTTTGATCGCCGACGCGTTGCGGGTGATGACATAGTCGACGAAAGCCAGGGCATCAGGGCCCTTGACCTGAATCTGACGCTCGACGGCAACATTCCAGAGCGTGACGTCATGAACGAGTGACTCATATTCGACCATGCTGCCGCCATCCTCCGGGCGTACGTAGCCACGTGGATGATAGACACGATTGTAGACCGTGGCGCGCCAGCAGCCGGCCTGATGAGACAGGTGCCAGTACGGTGACTTGCGAACACGGGTCGAGATGAGCATCTCCACCGGTGTGGGGCCGGACTGGCGAAGGTTGATCGGTACTCTGCGGTCGCTCTGGTCCACCGAGGGGCATTGATGATTGACATAATCCTCGACGATGGCTTCGGTGCCTGGCATCGGGATGACACCATCGGCGTTCGGCGTGTTGGCGTGCTGTTGGGTCATGACGGCAATCCTCCTTTTCCTTCGAGTGCCTGACTCGAATTCAGTGTGGAAGTGAAGATGGCCATCGGGCATGCTGGTTGCGACCTCGTTGTCGCTGAAAACGCCTAAGAGGAACTCGCAGCATCTCGAGATTGTCGTTGTCTGTAACGCCTTGTCGAGTGACCGCTACATTGGGGAAAACGATGCAGGGAGGGGATCGTGGAGCGTTTCATACTGGCACTGAAGCTGATGATCGCGTTGATCGTGATAGTGCTGTTCATCCAGAACATACGTGTGGTCGATATCAATTTCCTCGCCTGGAGTTTGTCGCTACCGCTGGCGTTGTTGATTGTCGCGGTGTATGTGCTGGGCATGTGGACCGGCAAATCGCTATGGTCGGTGATTCGCCGGGTATTCGGTCATTCATCGGCACGCTGAAGGTGCCTGAAGATGACTACATCTCGAGTTGCTGCATCCAGCGCTGGATCTGTCGCCGTGAGCGGCGATCGGTCAAACGCTGCGTTTGCAGTGCCGCTGGGGTGATACTGTAATCGTTGCCGTCATGGTTCACTAGAAAGCGGCGACTGGCACCGACGGGGCTGTCTTCCGATCCATAGATGGCAATGACACGGATGTCCAATGCCTCGATCCTGGATGCTCCGTTTCCATGCATGTTCTCCAGCGCTTCGCCGTGCTGCTGAGCGACACGTTTCAGTATTTTCCGGAAGGTGTCGACATGTAGATAGCCTCCCGATTCCAAAGGGCCTTGATGACTGTGGTAGCGTTCGCCATCCTCGACCGATTGCTTGTAGTCGATGATATCCAGGGACTTATTCCCGTCGGCGGTCTCCAGGACGGCGACGATGTGTTGGACGAAGATCGACTCCACACTCATGTTGCTGATCAGGCACAAGGAGTCGATATCCATGCCTCGACCTCGATTGATAATGATCCGCGGACGGCGTTGGCGGGAATAGCTCTTGTAGAGAAGGTGCATATACGCCAACCAGACGATGAAGGTCAGGATACTGCCGATGGCAGTAATGGCACTGGCGTTTTCACTGATCCATAGCATCTTGTGATCCTTTCAGGCATGTCGGTCGTGCCAGCATAAAAAAAGGGTGGCATGCGAGCCACCCAAAACAGCGCGAGGCAAGAGATGATCGTTATTCGAGAGTGCGTTGATGAACGCAAGTGCCGTTGGCCCAAGTGGCGTGGACCGTACGGTCGTCACCCAGCATCATCAGGGCAAACAGGCGCTCTCCCAGGTTGCGGGTCCGTTCGATACGACGTGACAGCAATGGGGTGGCGTAAGGATCGAGAACGACGATATCGGCGTCGCTGCCCTCACGCAGGCTACCGATATGGCTGTCCAGGTGCAGGGCTCTTGCATTGCCGAGTGTCAGTCGATAGAAACCCTGCCAGGCCGTCATTGGCTGATCCAGCAACTGACCGACTTGATAAGCGGCCTTGAGTGTCGCCAGTCCCGACAGGTCGGTGCCACCGCCGACATCGCTTGCCAGACTGGTGTTCAACCCGGCATCGCGACATGCCAGTCGGTCGAACAGGCCGCTCCCCAGGAAGAGGTTGGAGGTCGGACAGAAAGCGATATTGGCACCTGCCGCCGCCAGACGGTTACGCATGGGTTGCGTCAAGTGAATGCCATGGGCAAAGGTGCTGCGGGGACCGACGAGACCGTAACGTTCATAGACACCGAGGTAATCCTTGCAGTCAGGAAACAGTTCGGCGACCCAGGCTATTTCGCCCTGATTCTCTGACAGATGGGTCTGCAGATGGAGATCGGGGGCATTGCGCAGAATGCCGCCGGTGGCATCGAGTTGTGCGGGCGTCGACGTGGGTGCGAAGCGAGGTGTCAGCGTATAACCGAGGCGGTCCTTGCCATGCCAATCGCTGATCAGGCGCTCACTGTCGCGAATGCCGCCTTCCGCCGTGTCGGTCAAGCCGTCCGGCGCATGGCGGTCCATGAGCACCTTGCCGGCCAGCATGCGAAGTCCGCGTCGCTTGGCAGCGGCAAAGAAGGTATCCACTGAGACCGGGTGAGAGGTACAGAAGACTTGGGCGGTGGTGGTACCGACACGCAGTTGCTCGTCCAGAAACGCTTCGGCGACGTTCTCGGCGTGAACGCGTTCGGCAAAACGGCACTCCTCAGGGAACGTATAGTCGTTGAGCCAGTCGAGCAGCTGGCGGCCGTAGGAGGCCATGATATCGAGTTGCACGTAATGGACGTGACTATCAATAAAACCAGGCATCATCAGCTTGTCGGTATAATCGACGACACCGATATCATTGGGCAGGCTGGGGACCAGTGTCTGATAGTCGCCGACGGCTCGAATCCGGCCGTCTTCGATCCAGATGGCGCCGTCCTCGCGATGGAGCAGACTGCCGGCGTCGGGAGCATCTCCCTCGCCGGGATCATTGAGGAAGCTCACCAACGGTCCTCGCAGGATGCGATGATTGTTCATGCCGCTTACCTTTACTGGTTGTCGGTGGAAGAGGGCGAAAAGATGTCGCGTAATGTGTCCGGAGCGATACCGCGTCGATCGGGGGGTTGGCCGGTGGCCTCCGATGTCAACGTCAATAGTTCAGCGGCGACGGCCAGAGCGATTTCGTAGGGTCGCTTGCCCTTGGCACCGGCAATGCCGATTGGGCACCGCACCCGCTCGAGCGCCTCCTCGCTATGGCCGCCATCACGCAGACGGCGCTTGAAACTGGCCCATTTGCTGTCCGAGCCGATCAAACCGATGGAGGCGCAGTCACCGTGTCGGAGAAGCGCATCGATCAAGGCGCGATCCTGACCATGATCGTGTGTCATGACCAGTGCATGGATGCCGGAGGGGAGTGATCCGACCACCGAGGTGGCCACTGACGAGTCGGTGGGGTCGTCGATCCCCCGACATTCGAGACGTGGCTGATTGGCGGCCTTGGCTGGAAAGGCATCGGGCCGTGAGTCCAGCCACAGGATACGCCAGGGTAGCGGGGCGAGGGCCGGGATGAGAGCCTGTCCGACATGCCCGGCACCGAACAAGGCGATGGTCGCCTCGGCGCCGGAAAACACCTCGATCAATACGTGGACATAGCCACCACAGCATTGACCGCTGCGCCCACCCAGCGGGAAGGCTTCGAGGTGAGGGCCAGTATCATCACTGGCGATGGCTTCCCGCGCCTGGGCGATGACCTGATATTCGAATGTCCCGCCGCCCAGGGTGTCATGAACGTCATCGGCCGTGATCACCATCTTGGCTCCGGGCTCCCTCGGCGTGGAGCCGGCGGTACCGACGATGCTGGCCAGGGCGTGCGGTTGGCCACGGCACTGCAATGCATGCAGTGCCTCGTGCCAGCTCATGGATTCGACATCAGGCCGGTTCATGGTGCGAAACATTCCGTTGGGTATCGCTGCGCTGTGTCTTGATGGCCTCGATGGCCATCAGCACCCGTTCGGGGGTTGCCGGCGTATCCAGACGTGGGCATTCGCGGTCGTCGGTGAGGCTGGCGAGTGCATCGCGTAACGCCGACCAGACCGATATCCCGAGCATGAATGGTGGTTCTCCCACGGCCTTGGAGCGATAGATGCTGGCCTGGGAGTTGGGATGGCCTTGCATCAATTCGACATTGAATACGGGAGGCAAGTCGCCGAATGCCGGAATCTTGTAGGTCGCCGGGCCGTCCGAAACCAGTCGGCCGCTGTCGTTCCATTTGAGTTCTTCGCTGGTCAGCCAGCCCATGCCCTGGATGAAACCGCCCTCGATTTGGCCGATATCGATCGCAGGGTTCAGGGAATCGCCGACATCATGCAGGATATCGACCCGGTCCACCTGGTATTCGCCGGACAGGGTATCGACACTGACCTCTGCGACAGCGGCACCGTGGGCGAAGTAATAAAAAGGGCGGCCTTTGCCCGTGTCACGGTCGTAATGAATCAGAGGTGTCGAATAGAACCCTTTGGCTGATAAGGACACACGGCCGAGATAAGCCGCTTGGACCAGTTCCCCCCAAGGGATGTGGCGTATTGATTCACCGCTGCCGGCGACGAGATGCCCGTTTTCCAGGCGCATGCTCTCTCGGTCGAGACCCCCTTGATCCTGGCAGAAATGGTCGGCAGCGAAATCGAACAGGCGCTCGCGAATCTGGCTGGCGGCGTCACGCGCGGCCTGGCCGTTGAGATCGGCTCCGCTGGAGGCGGCGGTGGGCGAGGTATTTGGCACCTTGTCGGTTCGCGTTGCCGTGATGCGAACCTGTTCGAGATCCAGGCCGAGTTCTCGGGCGGCCACCTGACAGACCTTGGTATGCAGACCTTGTCCCATTTCGGTGCCGCCGTGATTGATCATCACACTGCCATCGGTATAGACATGCAGCAGGGCGCCGGCCTGATTCAAATGCTTGGCCGTGAAGGAGATGCCAAACTTCACCGGTGTCAGCGACAGACCTTTCTTGATCACCCGGCTACGCGCGTTGTAGTCCGTGATGGTCTGACGCCGCGACCAGTAGTCGCTGCTCGTTTCCAGTTGACTCACAATGTCGTTCAGGAGTGTCAACTGTTCGACCTGTTGTCCGTAATGGGTCATGTCCCGGCCGGGGCGGTAGAGATTGCGTTTGCGAACCGTCAGAGGGTCTTCGCCGACATGGCGCGCAATATCGTCCATCGCTGCTTCGATGATCATCATGCCTTGTGGACCACCGAAACCGCGAAATGCGGTATTCGATGCCGTATTCGTCCGAGCCCGATGCCCCGTGACTCGGGCCTGGCCCAACGAGTAGGCGTTATCGGCATGGAACATGGCTCGGTCGACGACGGCTTCCGACAGATCGGGTGAGTAGCCGCAGTCCCCGATGACAGTGATATCGCCACCGGTGATCACCCCCTGATCATCGAAACCGAGACGGTAGCGGTTGTGGAACGGATGACGCTTCCCGGTCGCGCGCATATCCTCGGCACGAGGGAGGCGGACCCTTGTCGTACGCCCTGTACGACGGGCGATGATGGCAGCAATACAGGCCCAGGGCGAGGCCTGTGTCTCCTTGCCGCCGAAGCCGCCACCCATGCGCCGCGTTTCGACAGTGACGGCATGGAAGGGGATGCCCAGGACCTCGGCGATCAGCTTTTGTGTTTCGCTGGGGTGCTGGTTGGATGTGTGTACCACCACGCCTTCATCTTCTGTCGGTTCGACCACGCAAGCCTGCCCTTCCAGATAGAAGTGCTCCTGTCCGCCCACGAACTGCTCGCTTTCCAGCATATGGGGCGCGGTCTCGAGTGCCTGCTGCCAGTCACCGCTTTGCTGGGTATGCGTGGGACGCACGAATTCTCCCCGTTCAGTGGCTGCCACCGGATCGAGATTGGCAGGTTGTTCATCGATCTCGATGACGGCGTCCTTGACGGCTAGACGTGCAGCCTTGTAACTCTCGGCGGCCACGGCGAAAAGTGCCTGACCGACATAGCTGATCTCGTCGTCGACCAGGATCGGATCTCCCGGAAAGACCGGACCGATATCCGTATGGCCGGGGACATCGATGATGGTGATGACGTCTGTGACGCCGGGGGCCGCCCTGACGTTATCCAGGTTCATGCGTGTCAGCCTGCCATGAGCGACGGGGGACAATCCCAGAGCGACATGGAGCGAGTTACCGGCCGTGGCCATGTCGTCGATATAGGTGGCACGTCCAGTCACATGTTTAATGGCGCTTTCATGGGCACGGGCTGTATCGCCAGTGCCATGAGGTTTCCCTGGCTCCGTGACACGCGCCAGGGGGCCATCCCCTTTGTTGCGCCCCTCTTGTTCCTGGCGCGCCGTGACGGCATCGCTATCGAGATCGGTGCCGAGGGTCTTGGATAAATCAGTGAGCGTACGCATCGAGGGCTACCTCCGCTCCGGTGTTGTCAGGGCTGGATGTTGATTCGGAAGTGATCATCAGACGCAGGCGTTCCAGTAGATTACCCGCAGCGAGGCGTCGATAGTCGCTGGAACCGCGGACATCACTCATGGGGGAGAATTCTTCATCCAGCGCGATGCGTGCCGCTGAAAAGGCGGACTCCGTGACCGCCTGGCCTTCCAGGGCGATTTCGGCTTTATAGGCGCGACGCGGAATCGCCGCCATGCCGCCGAATGCCAGCCGGACGTCGCGGAGGCGGCCATTGTCCAGTCGCCAGGCGAAAGCCCCAAGTACAGCGGAAATGTCGTCTTCACGCCGTTTGGACAGCTTCCAGACCTTGAGGTTGTGATCCGCGGAGGGCCTCGGTAGATAGATATCCCGAATGAATTCGTCAGCGGCCAGTGCCGTTTTCTTGTAATCAAGGAAGAAGTCGGATAACGGCAGTGTGCGTTCCCCACCTGGGCCATCGAGGCGCACTTGCGCATCCAATGCCAGCAGCACGGGCGGAGTGTCGCCGATCGGTGAGGCGTTGGCGATATTGCCCCCCATCGTGGCCCGGTTACGAATCTGGGAAGAAGCGAAACGATGCATCAAGTGGTGGAATGCCGGGTAATGACTGGCGAGCAGGGGATCCAGCCGTGAAAACGTCACGGCCGCGCCGATCCACCAACCATCCGTCGTCTCCTCGATGGCATTGAGTTCCGCCACGTGACGCACGTCGACAAGATCTTTCAGGGGGTTGAGTTGCTGCGTCGTCTCCAACCACAGGTCGGTGGCGCCCGCGACCAGACGTGCGTTGGGACGCTGCTGCTTGAGTTCACGGAGACCAGCGAGGTCGTTCGGGGCAGCGAAATGCCCGGTGGACGAGGTGACTTCTGTCGGTGCGTGCCGAAGTTCGGTGACATTGTCGGCCAGGCCAGGGTCATCGGCCCAGAGAGGGTGTGTGTCGGGCTGCCGGCCCATCGTCAGTGCGGCATCACGAATCGGTCTATAGCCCGTACAACGGCAGAGATTGCCCCCTAACGCTTCTTCCAGACGTTCCTGCGTCAGGGGAGACGGCGTGTGTCGCTGTTGTTCGAACAGCGTGAATAGTGACATGACGATTCCCGGGGTACAGAAACCGCACTGGCTGCCATGACACTCGACCATTGCCGACTGCGCAGGATGTAGTGCGTCCCCTCGAGATAGTCCTTCGACGGTTACGAGGTGACAACCATGGAGTTGATGTGCCGGGGTGATACAGCTATTGGCATTGTGATAGATCAATTGACCCTGCGCATCGGGTTCGCCGATGGCCACGGTGCAGGCACCGCAATCGCCTGAAGCACACCCCTCCTTGGTACCTGTGTGACCGAGGTGGGTGCGTAGCAGTTCGAGAATGCTTGTGTCAGGGGGGATATCGGCACATTGCTGCCGCTGCCCATTGAGATAGAAATCGATCATCGCTCAGTCCGGTGTGTCAGGTTTGTTGTCAGTAGCCAAGCGTTACTTTCTGACCAAATGGTCAACTATGGATAAGCGTGGCTCAAAGTCGTGCCAAGTGCAAGGGAATCGGTAGTGAATTTTCTCTTTCAATGGGTCATTGCACCTAGAATGAGGCTGCGGCAAGCTTGGGGCTTTCCTCATCGGGGCTTGAGTGAATGACATCAATGAATATGCCCGAAAGCACGCGCGCCCGCACACGCAATGAAAAGGCGATTCTTGAAGCGGCGGAACAGGTGTTCGCACGTCACGGATATCGTGGAGCCAGCGTTCAAGCGATTGCCGAAGCCGCTGGGCTACCCAAGTCCAACGTACTGTATTATGTCGGCAGCAAACGGCGTCTCTACGTCGCCCTGTTGGAACGCATGATGGAGCGCTGGAATGCCATGCTCGACGATATTCGCGTCGAGGACGACCCGGCCGAGGTGATCGAGGCATTCATTCGCAGCAAGATGCAGTTGACCCAGACCCATCCTCAGGGATCGCGGCTGTTCGCTGCGGAAATACTGGGTGGTGCCCCATTCCTTCAGGAGTACCTTCACGGCGAGTTACGCGACTGGGTCGAGGAGCGCGCTCGTGTCTTCCGCCAGTGGGCGGAACGCGGGCAAATGGATCCGATTGATCCGGTATGGCTGATTTTCCTTATCTGGTCAGCAACGCAGCACTATGCCGACTTCGAGGCGCAAGTCGTGGCCATCACTGACAGGGAAGCCTTGGACGATAGTGATTATCAGGACATTACGGACTTTTTGTGTCAGGTCATTCTCAAAGGGTGTGGCATTCGTCGCTGACAGCGACGGTCGACTCTTGCGATGATTTTTGTATACAATAAGAGCATGACATGGTCGCCACAAAGAGGCTTCGGAATGACTCAGCGGTGGCAGGAAAATTTGAATGTCGACTCCAGCGTTCGGATCAATGACCAGTACATCGTCGAGCGTATCCGGCATGCCGTACTGACCCAGCGGTTACCGCCCAATACCCGTTTGCCGGAAGTCACGCTCGGTGAGGTTTTCGGTGTGAGTCGGTCGGTGATACGCAAGGCTCTGACTCGTCTGGCGTCCGATCATGTCATCGTTCAACAACCCAACCAGGTGGCACGGGTCGCCGCCCCGGATGTTGCCGAGACACGTGAGATCTTTGCTGCCCGTCGATTGATCGAAGGTGAGGTGGCGTCGCTGCTGTGCGGCCACCTCGATACCGTGCAGCTCGACGCGCTCGATACTCTGGTGCAAGCCGAGCAACACGCCCACGAACAAGGCGATGAGCCGCGTCGTATCGAACAGTCGCTCGCCATTCATCACTATCTCGCCGACCATGCACCGAACCGTATCCTTGGCGTCATGTTGACGGATCTCATCCTGCGGACCTCGATCGTGATCGCCTTGTACAAACGCTCAGGTATGGCGTCATGCTATCTGGGAGACGATCATGCGATATTGGTCGAGCTGTTGCATCACGGCGAGCCCGATCAGGCACGATCTCACGTGCAGACTCATCTCGATTCTCTCGAACGCCTGCTTGACCTGAGCGCGTCGGAAACCCGTATTGATCTGGCATCGATTTTCGGCGCCACTCTCTGACTACGCCGAATCTAGCCTGAAAACTGCTCCAAACGTACGATACCGACCAGGATCTCTTCTTGAAGCGGGCGTTGGGGTAACCTGGCACGGTGCTGTTCCAGGCGCCTACTGCTGAGCCGATCAGGCCGAGAACGTCGCTTCCTCGGCGTAGACCTCGGCGAAGATGGCGGTGATGGGCCGGTTGGGCTGCTGAGCATGGCGCTGCCTGACCTCCGCCGAGAGTCGCTCGAGTTCCTCGCTGGGCCGGGCCCTCTGCTCCCTGGGAATCGGCTGTGACCACTCCTCGAGGCTGGCCGGCAGGGTCCGGCGCCCGGCCTTCTGGATGGCACGGATCTCCCATTCGGCGAGATGGAAGGGGATCGTCCACAGGTCGAGGATGTGCCACAGGTACCACATCGTGACCTTGAACAGGCCGATCTCGCCGTCGCGATGGCGACGATGCAGTCGACGGCGGGCGTTATGGAAGGTATGCACGCCTTCGTAGGGTGGGTCGCCAGGGCGATGCAGGCCGTTCGGATCCTGAATCTCCTCGCGGGTATGCACCTCGTATTCCATGTAGGCCCGCACCGACTCCCAGAGCCCCATCGCCAGCGGCAGGCCGGGCTGTGGCAGTTCGAGATAATGCTGCTGCCCCGTCTCGGGGTCGATGAAACCGAGCCCCAGACCATACTGGCGCTGAACGCCGTACTGGGTCGCGCCCTGAGCTTGGGTTACCCAGGCCGTCACACTCTCCCAGGGCACGATGATCGGCGGCTTGCCCCCGCCCGGCGCGAAGGCCACCTCGCGGCGCTGGCGATGGAAACGGGTGGGGACATCATTACGAAATTTAAAGTAAAACTGGATTTTAATGGCTAATGCTAAACAAAGAGCAAAGGCGCATGTTCCTATAGCCAAGCCAAATGCTTCATTAAAAAGCCCATTAAACCCCACATAGAAAAGCTCGACCTTCTTGCTAATAGCCCACATCCCCCCTCCCCCCAACACAGGGATAAGAAAAGCCATCATCAAAAAACCGATAAAAGGGATTCCTAATGTAAACTGCCAAGTAAAAGGGGTGGGCAGGCTCCCCCCGAAGTCCAGATAGGCATCGTTGACCTCGCCGATGGCATGATTGAAGTCAACGGGGGCCGCCCCCGTGGGCAAGGGAACAGGGGACAGGTAGCTGACCTTGCCGCCTGGAAATGACTCGATATCACCGGCTCGATGGGGTTGGGCCATATCGGGGCGTGATGTCTGGTTTTCCTTGGCGGACATAGTAATGTGCCTTGGATCAAGTGAAATGTAGTGGATCAATGCGTTGCCAGGGCGCTTGCTCACCTCGAATGGTGAGTTCTGACGGGCTGTAATCTCCCTCACCGCCCGAAGCAGAAATACGGATATGATAATCACGGGCTCGATACTGGCCGTTCTCATCCAGCTCTTCCAGTCGAATGGCGATGACATTGTCGGTTCTGCGACCCGATATCGAAGCCAACGGTTCGGGTCTTGGAAGGGCAAGCATGAGCGGCGCCTCATCATTGATGCGCAGTTTGCCTGTGATCTGGTCGGTGGCGGTTACCCAGTGTGCGGGCCGGTAATCCCGCCCGCGTTGTTCGGGTCGTACCTGGTAGGCTCCAAGAAAGAGACGTACAGGGGCTTTTCCGCCAAAAGGTGCCGAGAGATCCAGAAGGCTAACAGAGGGCAGGGAGAGCCTAAAATCGGCCGATTTCGGCCCTTGCGTCCAGCTTTCCCACCAACCATCGAATTCCTCGACACTGACGTTGATTCTTGGCGCTTGCGCAATGGTCCGTAACCGTGACTGATACGCCTCGAGTGACTCATCACGGGCTTGATCCGATTCCAGGCTCCAGGGGGTGGAGAGCAGCCAGGCATCATGACGGCTGATGCTGTAATGGTTATAGAGCCAGCTCCCGCCCAACTCGAGCACGCTGAACAACGCCCCGGCGAGGTTGAAACGCCAGAATACCGATCCCAGGCGGGCCCCGGCAGCGGCCCACTCGACGCCACGGAACGCCACCGAAAAGCCTGTATGGAGGGTGTTGGCCAGCCCATAGGCGTTGGCGCTTAGCATGCCGCCGGCGCCTACCATGCTCGCCGTGGCGGCACTCTGAGCACTTTGGTCACCGCTACGAACAGCCTCCTGCCATGTGTCATATCGGATAGAAAGGCTTGAGTACGAGGCGCCAAATCCAAACAAGTAAGCCAATCCTCCCAAAAACATATGAAGTTTTCCGAGAGAAGTTGCCACCTTCTGGACAGCGGCTGTATCGAGAGCATTCGCTAGAGCATTCACCCTACTGCTTAAAGCTGTATCCATAATCCCCTGAGCGGCAAGTAACCCAGCACTTCCTGTCGTGACAAAACCAGTTAAAACAGGAGACCAATCAAGCTCTTTTCCATCAATATAACTTTCCACCAACATCTTTACAGAGCTGCACAACGACGAAAGTTGAGCAGCAAACACCAATAGCCCCAACCCATCTCCGACCAGATTCGCCTTGGGTGCCGCCGCAACCCCTTGTCGAATGTTGCGGATCAATCCGCCCACCTCGGCCTGCTGGGCCGCCGGCAACACCAGCGTCAAGCCGGCGCGTCCGGGTGCCGCGCCAGCAAGGCGAACGCTATCTTCGGGAAGCTCTTCGATGGGGCTTAGTGCGCGTGCGAGTGCCGGCTCATGCACCGTCTGCAGTTCCTGGCGAACACGTTTGAACTCCGCGAGCAGGGACTGCGCTTCGGGAGAGCGGTGCCCGGCGGTCGCCTTGACCGTATTACGCCGCTTGCGGATTGTGCTGAGCTCTTCCCGCAGCGCCAGGACACGCTGCATGGTGCGCCGGAAACTCGCCAGCTCTTCGCGCGACGCCACGACGAAGCTGGCGCCCGTGCGATGGGCGGCGTCAAGGATCCTGGCAGGTAGCGCCCTGGGAAGACGCCGGAACAACTCCTCCAGGTCGGGCACCGTGTCACGGTTGATACTCTGGTGGAACTCGTCCATGACCTGGGCGATGCCCCGCGAGATCGCGGGCGCCAGAGGCTGATGAGCGCTCTCGGCGATGACCTGGGTATCGTCGGGCAGCTCGTCTATTGCCGGCAATCGCCCGGACTCGATCGAGTGGAGTTTATTCCACAGATCCGCGACCTTGAGCACGGCCCCGTAACCGGCATTGGCAATCGTCGAGAACTGGCCGATGAAATCACTCTGAGCGGCGAGCGGCAGGGTATGGAACAACGGCCGATCGTAGTGCGGGGCGTCCTCCAGCCAGTCGGCGACCCGCCCGGACGCCTCGTCGCTGCGGCAGATATCCTTCAGGCATCCGTATTGGGCCTTGAAACCCTCGTGGACCTGATCCGCGTTCTGCGCATCGAAGTACCAGGCGGCGGTGTGGAAGCGGTTGTTGCACAGCATGTCGGCGCGATCGTCGGACAGAGCATCGAGCGTGGCATTCCAGCACTGCAGCCGCGGGCGCTGCTCGTCGAGAAAGGTGTCCAGGCGTTCGCGGTCGATCAACTCGTTGATGCCCCGCTCACCGATTCTGCTGCCTTCCAGCAGGGCCCTGAGCCGCTCGTTGTGCTGCTGTTTCATGGAAAGCAGAGCATCATCATGCCGCTCCACGAAATCCCGCCCCAGGCTCTCGTTCAGGCTCTCCTCGACGTAGTAGCGCCGTACCTCTCCCTGCAAACGATCGGCGATGTCATGGGCATTGCTGCGGTTCGCCTCGCCGCGTATCGCTCGCAGGCGCGCCTTGAGCTCATTAGGCAAGTCCGGATCGTATGGTTGAGGCAACTCCCCGGTGTTGCTGTCCCGATTGAGGAATTCGAGCAACGCTTGGCGAACCTCGCCCTGACGGGGTTCCTTCATCGCGGCAATCTCGTCCCACATGGTCTGGATGGCCGGGTCCTCCGACACCTGGCGCAGGTCTTCCAGCGAGGCGTCCTTCAGTTGGGACAGCGACTCGATATAACAGGCCAGCAGGTAATCCCGCTCGGTACGGCCCTCGTTTTCCGTGGCCCAGTCTTCCACCCAGCCCACGACCTCATCCTGGAACTGGGCCAGGTCGCGCATCACGCCGATGTCATCGCGCACGACCAGGCACAACGCCTCGTCGCGATCCTCCACGCCGTGCTGCTTGAGCAGCTTGCCCAGCCGCGTCTTGTGATAGTAGGGCTCATTCTCCCAGCGATAGGGCCGGGCCTCGTGTTCGTAGCCTTCTTCCGGTACGTCGAGCTGAGCATCCTCGGCGAACTCCGCCACCCACGCCTCGGCCTGGGCCGTGGTGATCAGGTGCCGACCGCCACCGCTGACGGGATTAGCGGCGGAGAGATCGACCGCTTGCATGAAGGCATCCCGATCCGCTTCGCTCTCGGTCACCTGGGCGCGCTTGGTTGCGGTCCACTGCACCTCGGAGAAACACACGTAGAGCGTGCGGTCGGTCTCGTACTCGAGTTTGCCGCCGGAGATGGTGTCGCCGAAATCGCGAAACTCGTACTCATCGAGCTGGAGGGTTTCACCATCGAGGACATAGAGATACCCATTACGCAGCAGCCGGATGCCCAGTGGCCGCGCCGTCAGCGAATAGGGCATCGCCACTCCCGGTTCGAGTTCCTCGACCAGGCCGTAGCGCAAGGGCAGCAACTGCACCTTGCCACCCAGTAGTGGACAGGTCGCCCCTTCCTCGCTGCCACGGCTCGACATTTCATACGCCGCCAACGAGGCATCGTTGCGATCGTCGGCGGAGCGCTCGAACGCAGCCATGTGACATTCTCCCTATGTCGTAACGTCAGTCCGTGATGTCGGGGCCACAGCCAGGGCCGCCTCGAGACGTGCCATGCCGCTGCCCTGGCCTGGATCGCGCAATAGCTTCGTCCACGCTTCCCGTCCCTCGCTCTGCTGCCAGGAGGTGATACCGAGACGCTGCATCAGGGTACAGAACAAGGCCCATTCCCGCGGCGCGGTGAACCCGAGCTCACACGCCTCCTGCACGATGCCGGCTAGCTGCGCGTAGCGCTGGCCACGATCCGTTGCCGTCAGCCAGCCGCCACAGTGTCGATCGACGAACGCCATCAGTTGACCCACGTCTCGGCGACGGTCGCAGTCTTGAAGGCGCCTGTGTTGCGGCTCTGAAAGGCGATACGCATGCGGCAAATGACAGGGTGACTCATCGGTTTCACGTGGTGCATGATAGTGCCACTCCTCGGCGATGGCATCCGGCGTCAGGATGGCGTCGATCGGCCCCCAGGGCACCTGCCCAGGCGTACTGTCAGACACCAACAGCGCAGCCATCACGGCCGGATCGGCAAGACGCAGCAGCATGGGAATGCCGGCAGGATGCTCGACCTGGATCAGGTTACGTAGATGATCGGTGACCTCGCCCCGCTCCGCTCGGCCAAGGATCAGATACCCCCATTCAGCTTCCAGGCCTTCTGCCAGGAAGGCTCGGAGTATAGGGTCTTCCGGGCCTTCCAGTCCCACCAGCCAGGGCGATAGTTCGCTGACCTCGGCCCAGGGGGTACCGGCATACAGCATGTCAGCGGCCAATTCTCCCTCGCTCCACTCGTAGAGCCGACGTGATAGCGACTCGACACGCACGCCATCGAGCAGCAGCAACACTCGCTGCTCGGCCGGCCATCGCCAATCGCCGCCTTCGAGGCCTTGCCACCATGGCCAACGCCTCATGATGATGCCCCTTGACCCTGCTGCTCGCAGATCGGGCACAGTGCTCGTTGTTGCAACAAGGCGGCATGTTGAGGTGCCTTGACCGGCTTGAACGGCGGTTTCGGCTCGGCGTCTCCGGGAGTCAGAGGAAGCCGGGCGCTCTGCCCGGTGCCCGAGCCGGGGCTGCCGCCGGCATTGACCTTGACGCTGGGGCCTCCGAGGGTGATGCCGCCGCCGTCGACCTTGAGGAAGCTGCCCCCGGCGTTGAGGGTGAGTTCGTCGCCGGCTTCCAGCACCACCTGCTGGCCGGCCTGGA